>CAVOMI010000001.1:0-26661 GCA_963696975.1 uncultured Actinomycetes bacterium
CACTTTTCCTGCACCTGCCGTTTTCGGGAGGGACACTGACCCTCCAGCTCGACGGCAGCCTGCGCGCTCATCACCCCAAACGGTCGATGCGGCCGCCGGCGCCGGCCGAATAGCCTTGGCTGCGAACAGCCTTGGTTGCGCGGGGGCGCGGAGCCGCACGACGTGGAGCAGTCGCAAGCAGCATGCGGACTGCGAGAGGCTGATATCGACAGGAAGAGAGAACCGGATGGAAGAGATCGGACCCGTCGATTACGTGGTAGTTGCGTTCCCGGGGAACCAGTTCAAGGGTGAGATCGTGCCTGCGCTCGAAGATCTCGTTGAGGCGGGCACGGTTCGAATCATCGATACGGCGTTCGTCGGCAAGGACGAGAACGGGGAGATCTTCACGCTCGAGGTCACCGAGCTCGACCCGGACGTGCAGGAGGCGCTGGACGCGCTCGACATGGAGGTGCAGGGGCTCTTCAACGATGAGGAGCTGCTGGCGATCGGTCAGAACCTCGAGCCGAATTTCTCGGCGGCTGTTCTGGTCTGGGAGAACGTGTGGGCCCGCAAGGTTGCGCAGGCGATCCGCGATGCGGGCGGAGTCATGGTGGCGTTCGAGCGGATCCCGCATGACATCGTCCAGGCAGCGCGCGAGTGGGCGCTGGAAGAAGCTCAGGCGTAACAACAAGAGAGAGGGAGCCCGAAATGAGAGGACGTAGAGGTCCGGGACTGATCGGTACAGCAGTCGTGGTGGGCGGGGCGGCGCACATGGGCGCCAAGAGTGCCCAGCAAAGCCAGGCCGCTGCACAACAGCAAGCCCCGCAGCAGGTAGCCGCACCGGCTCCGGCCGCGCCGGCCGAGACCGACGATGCCGCCGAGATCCAGAAGTACGCGGCGATGAAGGAACAGGGCCTCATCACCGAAGAAGAGTTCGCGGCCAAGAAGAAGCAGATCCTCGGCATCTAGCAACCGCGCGCTGGGGCGTGACGACTCGGCGCGGTCTTGAGTCAGCCGCGGCGACGGCCGACCAGGCGCGCACCGGTCGCACGCAGAAGACCGCGGGCGATGGCCTCTTCTTCGACTGCGCGCAACGACTCGCCGAGATTCCAGCGATGCAGCCAGGCGCCGCGCACCGGCGGCCCGAACTCGAAGTGCGGTTCGAGAGCGGCGAGGATCCGTGCGAGCGGATGGAGGTGCTCGCGGTGCTCCGCGACCAGCTCAGCGGCCGTCTTCGGCTGCGGCTCGCCGAGCGCGCGGCGCTGCTCTAGCCACCACGAGGCCGCGCCCACATCGAATGCGGCGACGTCGAACTCGTCGACGACGAGCGTCCCGCCGGGCTCGACCAGCTCGCCGAGGCGGCGGCACGAAGCTTCGAGCGGGTCGACGTGGTGGAGCGAGACGACCGCCACCGCTGCTCCGTACGAGCCTGCGGGCTCGTCGAGGTCGGCGAGCGCGACGGCGCGGACGTCGTCGGAGTCCGACTTCGGGTCGATCGCCTGCACGTCGTACCCTCCCGCGCGTAACGCACGAGCGAGCTGACCAGCGCCCGCGCCGACCTCCAGCACGCGGGCGGGCGGCTCCGGGAGGTTCGCCCGGACGAAAGCCCTCAGATCGACGAATGCCATCAGGTTCCATCCTGCCGAAGGCGGAGCCTCTGCTGGTTTACGCACGTCGCGAAACCGGTCATAGCGGTTCGCATGCCGATGCTGCACAACTGCGGGTTCGCGAGGTGCACGACGCTCACTCTGAGGACGGCGTGCAGTGGACTGGATCTCTCAGCCCGGCATCGGCACCGCAGGCGCTGTCGGAGAACCATCCCCGGAGCCCACGACGAAATCACGAACGTCAACGTGCCGGCATTCCAGTTCGGCGGCGAGACGTACTCGAAGATCGGCGTCGTCTCGAACGGCTACATCGTGATCGGCGGTGGGACGGGGGCCGACGTGAACTTCTTCCCGCAGACGTTCCCGAACGCGGCGAGGCCGAACAACGTCATCGCCCCGTTCTGGACCGATCTGAACACGACGGGCGGGACGCCTCCGCTTTCGGTGGGGACGCCGGGGTCGAACGTGATCCTCGTCAACACCCTCGCGGGCGGCGGCCAGGCCTGGATCGTGATCGACTTCGAGTCGGTCCAGAACTTCAGCACTCGACGACCCATTCCGGCGAGATCTGGATCCGGTACACGGGCGGCGAGCAGTTGACCGTCTCGTACGGCACGGCGAATGCCGCGGCCGGCGATCCGGGCTCCGCGATGAACTGGGGCACGGAGAACCGTGACGGCTCGAGCGGCATCAACCTCTCGTCCGCTCCGGCCGACAGCTCGGAGTACCGGCCGGTTCTCAGCGGGTCGGTTCCGGGAGGCATGGTGACGCTGCCCTTCGACGTGTTCAGCAATAAGGTCGGCACGCGGCCGTCGGTCGCCTCCATGACCACCAGCCAGACGAAAGGGACGACGATCGTGACCGAACCGATCATGATCACCCGCGGCCCCTAGTTCGCCCAGTAACCCAGCGACAGACGTCTGTCTCAGGCGGCCGGAAGCGGATACGTGATCCCGCTCAGCTCCTCCGACACCTGCCACAGGCGCAGTTGGGCCGAGCCGTCGTGCGAGCTCGGGATCGAGTCGACACGCACCGGTTGGCCGACGTACTCCTTCCCGCCGTTCGGCCCGTAGTACTCCCCGCCTCGGGCGCCGGGATCGAGGGCCGCGCGGAGGGTGGGCAGCGCGCCGGCCTCCGCGCTCTGGGCGAGCCAGGAAGTGAGTGCACGTAGGCGTGGCGAGAGCAGCGCCCGCTCGAACCGTGAGCTCGTCCGGTAGAGCTCGGTGCGGGCGATGCCCGGATGTGCCGCGAGCGAGATCGTCCCGGCGCCGGCGGCATCCAGCCGACGTTGCAGCTCGTAGGCGAAGAGGAGGTTGGCGAGCTTCGAGCGAGCGTAGGCGTCACCCGGCCTGTATCCCTCCTCCGACTCGAGCGTCTCGAGGTCGAGTACGCCGCGCCGGTGGGCGACGCTGCTGACCGTGACGACGCGCGAGCCGGGCGTCGCGAGCAGCTGCGCGAGCAGCAGGCCCGTCAGCGCGAAGTGGCCGAGGTGGTTGACGGCGAAGGTGAGCTCGACGCCGTCCTCGCTGCGGGCGAACGGGATGTCCATCACTCCCGCGTTGTTGATCAGGAGGTCGAGACGCGGGACGCTCGCGCGGATCTCGTCGGCGGCGGCCTGCACAGACGCGAGTGAGGCGAGGTCGAGCCGAACGACGCGCAGCTCGGCGCGCGGCACGCCGGAGGCGGCCGTGATCCGCTCTGCCGCCGCCTCTCCCTTGGCGACGTCCCGGCAGGCGAGGACGACCGTGGCGCCTCGCGCCGCGAGCGTCCGCGCCGTTTCCAGGCCGATTCCCGCGTTCGCGCCGGTGACCACAGCCGTGCGACCGGACTGGTCGGCTACGTCGTCGATCGTCCACACCCGTCCGAGCATAGGTTCCTCGTTGCGGGAGCCGGCCAACTAGTGGCCCGTTCCTTGCGTCCATAGAGAGATGCGGGCCTCTTTTCTCTTGCCGCTGCTTGCCGCCGCAGTCGCCCTCGCCGGGTCGGCGTCGGCCCGGACCTCCGGGCTGCACGACCTCCATCCGTGTGCGGAGGCCGGGTACACGTGCGGGACGCTCGACGTCCCGCTCGATCGGGCGCATCCCGCGCGGGGAACCCTGCACCTCCACGTCGGGATGGGCGGCAACGTGCACGCGCCGCACGGGGTGCTGCTCGTGCTCTCGGGCGGGCCGGGGCAGCCGGGGCTGCCGATTCTCGACGGCTACGTCTCGAAGGCGCTCTCGGCGGAGCGCAATCAGTACCGCATCGTCGTGTTCGACCAGCGCGGGACGGGTGCCGGCGCGCTCGACTGCCGGGCGCTGCAGCGCCAGATGGGGAGCTCGGATCTCACGCCGCCGAGTGCGCAAGCGGTTCGCTCCTGCGCGAGCAAGCTCGGGTCGCACCGGCAGTTCTTCGGCACGGACGACACGGTCGCGGACCTGGAGGATCTACGGCAGGCGCTCGGCGTCGACAAGTGGTCACTCGACGGGATTTCGTACGGCACGTACGTCGGCGAGCGCTACGGGCTGGCTCATCCGTCGCACGTCTCGAAGCTCGTGCTCGACTCGGTCGTGCCGCAGGTGGGGGAGACCGACCTGGGCGTCAACGGGTTCGCGGCGGCGCGGCGCGTGTTTCACTCCATCTGCGGCAACGGCTGCGTGGCCGACCTCGCGACGGTCGTGCGCCGCGACCACCTCGGGCCGCAGCTGTTCGACGCGCTGACCTTCGACAGCATCGCCGACCCCACCTACCGCAGGTACTGGAACGTGCCGTCCGCCCTCCACGCGGCCGCCCGCGGCAACCGAAAGCGGCTCGACGCGTTCCTCGCAGCCGCGTCGCACTACCAGCGGGCGACGACCGCTCCCGAGCTCGACCAGGGTCTGCACGCGAGCACGCTCTGTGCGGACTGGCGGTTTCCGTGGGGCAGCTCGGCCGCGCCGCTCGCCGGCCGCGCCGCGAAGCTCCGAGCCGCAGTCGCGCGGATCCCGGCGAAGCAGCTCTATCCGTTCGACCGCCGGACGGCCTCGGGCAACGGGTTCGTGCGGCAGTGCCTTCCGTGGGCGCCGGCCAGGCCGACGCCGCGGGCCGACGGCAAGCTCCTCGTGCCGACGCTGATGGTGGAGGGCAACCACGACCTGTCGACGCAGCTCACCTGGGCTCGCCAGCAGCTCGCCCTGACGCCGCACGGAAAGCTCGTCGTCGTGCCGGGCGCGGGACACTCGGTGCAGTCGCGCGCGGTGAGCAACGTCGGCCGGCAGGCGGTCGCGCGCTTCCTGCTCGGCCCGTAGTGCGCGAGCTTCCCTCGTTCGGGTGAGAGGAATGGCCGGACCGGCGGTGCAAATGTCCGCATGCCGGCCGCGATCGTCCTCGTCGCCCTGACCGCCTTCGCGGAGCAGCTCGATCTCCGCGTCGGCCGGCGCACGCGCGTGTCGCTCGCCGGACCGTTCCTCGTCGCCGCCGCACTCGCGAGCGGCCCGCTCGTCGGCGCTGCCGCAGGCGCCGCGACCGAGCTGTTCCCGACCGGGGAGCCTCGGCGAAAGCGCATCGTCTGCGCGTGCGCGGGTGCGCTGCAGGGCCTCGCGATCGGAGTGGCCGGCGATCGGTTCTCACCCGGCGGCGTCTCGGGCGCGGTGGTCGTCGTGGCAGCCGGTCTGCTGACCGGGTTCGCGCTGAACGGGAGGCTCGTGCTGCGCGCGCTCGGGCGCGGCGCCAGGCTGCGCCAGGAGCTACGCGCCGCCTGGCGACCGCTCGCGGTCTCCTGGTTCCTGCCGGCGCCGCTCCTCGTCGCGTTCGTCTACCTCTTCCAGACGGCGCCGGGGCTCGCACTCGCTCTTGCCGCCGGGCTGCTGCTGTGCGCCGCCTGGGCGAACCGACTGCGGCTTCGCCTCGAGCAGGCCATCGCGGCGGAGCGCTCGCGTGCGCGGGTCGATGCGTTGACGAGCGCGCCGAACCGGTACGCGCTCGCGGAAGCGCTCAACGCGGAGCAGGCACGGATCAGGCGAGGCGGACGGACGGCGGCGGTCTGCTTCCTCGATCTCGACCGCTTCAAGACGGTCAACGACACCTACGGGTACGCCGCCGGCGACCGGCTGCTCGTGGACGTCCACGAGCGGCTGCGCGACCACCTGCGCGCCACCGACCTCGTCTTCCGCTGGGGTGGGGAGGAGTTCGTCGTGCTCGCGCCGCACGTGGAGCAGGCCGAGCTCGCCGACTTCGCTGAGCGCCTCCGGCTGCTCCTCGCGACGCGGCCCTTTGCGATCGACGGGCGGCCTCGCACGATCACCGGCTCGGTGGGCGCGGTGCTGCTCGACGAATCACGCCCCGGCCAGGAGGCTCTCGAGGCGGCGAGCCGGCTCGTACGCAAGGCCAAGGCGACTCGCAACACCGCCGTCGTCGAGACGGCCGTCACCGCAGCCGCGTAGCCAGGCTCGGCTCTCTGCGTGTGCGCCGATTGATTCGTCAGTCAATTGCTGCCCGAATATTGACTGATTAGTCAATCGGGACAAAGAGGTTAGAGAATTGCAAAGCGATGGCAAAAGGCCTGCGCTGCATTTCCCAGCCATCAATCCGTCGGAGGAGAATCCGATGCCAGCAGGCCATCGGGGTCCACACCCGCGCCGAGTGCTTCTCGCGCTCGCGGCAGTGGGTTGCGCGGCCCTATTCGGCGCAGGCAACCCCGCCCATGCGGCTAGCGGTGCCACCACGAAGCTCTCGAACGACGTCGTCCACAACCTCGCCCTCGCGACGCCGACCGGGCAGGTTCCCGGGACGCAGACGGTGACGCTGGGCGTCTTCCTCGCGAACCCGAACCAGGCTGCCGAGGATGCGTACGCCAAGCAGCTGTACGACCCGAAGAGCCCCAACTACGGCAACTACCTCGATCCCGACACGTTCAACGCCCAGTTCGGGGTGCCGGCGGCGAGCTTCCAGGCTGCGGAATCCTGGCTCCAAGGCTCCGGCTTGACGGTGACACCGATCGAAGGCGCGACGGACTACGTGCTCGCCAGCGGCACGGCGGCCCAGGTCGAAACGGCGTTCAGCACGCCGCTCGACATGTACAGGGCCGGCGGCAGGAGCTTCTACGCGAACACGGTCGCTCCGACTGTGCCGGCCTCGCTCGGGATCTCCGACGTGCTCGGCCTGAACAACTGGAACACGCTCTCGATCCCGCGCGTGCAGGCGACAGGCACGACGCAGACGACGGCCGCAACCGTGCCGAGCGGCAACGTCCCGAAGACGGGGCTGCTCAGCATCAAAGACCTCTGGTCGATCTACGACGCGCCCTCGACGAACATGGGTAACGGCCAGACGATGGCGATCTTCGGCTGGGGCGTCACCGACCCGGTGATCCCGGATCTGCGCTCCTTCGAGGCCGAGTGGGGCCTGCCCGGCGTCCCGATCACGGTCAAGCACTTCGGTGACACGTCGACGCCCGATACGAGTGGCGACGGTGCGACCGAGGAGTGGGAGCTCGACACGCAGGCGTCGACCGGCATGGCGCCGGACGTGAAGGGCGAGACGCTCTACTTCGCGCACCACAACACCGACACCGACTCGCTCGCCGCGTTCACCGGCTGGGTCAACGACAGGAACGGCCCGCCCCAGGGCAGCGCCTCTTTCGGCGAGTGCGAGAACGTCGGCAACGCGAACGCGGTCCTCGCTGACGGCATGGAGGTCCCAGGCGACAAGATCCTCGAGCAGGGGGTCATCGAGGGTCGCACGCTCTTCTCGTCCACGGGCGACACCGGCTCCTCGTGCCCGATTCTCCCGGAGAGCACGAACGGCGTCGCGACGCAGGGCTACCCGGGGCTCGAGTGGCCGTCGGTCAGCCCGTGGGCGGTCGCGGTCGGCGGCACCGATCTGACGGGAGACGGCAACACGCCCGAGCATCGTCTTGCCGAGACGGCGTGGGAGTTCACCGGCGGCGGCAACTCGACGGGCGAGCCCGCGGGCAGCTACCAGCAGGGCGTCGCCTCGACGAACTGCCTCTTCGACCCGAACGGCAACCCGTACGTGCCGGTCGCCGGCGCGGCCGGGCCGATCTGCCGCTCGACACCCGACGTGGCCGTGATCTCGGGCGACGTCGCGACGGGCAACGGCCTGGAGATCAACGACGACAGCGGAGCCGACTCGCAAGGCGCCGGGACGAGCCTCTCCTCGCCGCTGTGGCTCGGCGTCTGGACGCGGATCCAGGCCGCCGCTCCCGCCAAGGGGCTCGGCTTCGCGAACTACAAGATCTACCCGCTCGCGGAGTCGTCGGGGGGCCGCGACTTCTACGACGTCACAATCGGCGACAACCAGCCGTATCCCGCGAAGCCCGGTTACGACAACACGAGCGGCTGGGGGACGCCCGAGATCACGCAGATCATGCAGGACCTCACGGGCCGCCTCACCCCGACGCACAACACGCCGGCGGCTCCCGTCGTGACGAGCCCGTCGACGACCTGCGGCTCGCTCTTCACCGACCCGGCCGGCGACGACTCCTACTCGCTCGAGGGCGAGTCGCTCGGCGCACCGGGCACGGATCCGCAGCTCGACATCCTCGGCGGCCGCATCGTCCTCTCGCCCGACGGGCAGACGCTGCGGACGATCCTGACGATCGACAACCTCTCGACCACGATCCCGACCGGCGGGGGCGAGAACGACTACCAGATGGTCTTCACCTTCGGCGGGAACCAGTACTTCACCCAGCTCGCCGTCGAGCCCGGAGGAGTCGTGAACGCGTATGACGGCGAGCTCGTGCGCCTCACGCTCGAGAACAAGTACCTGCAGGAGCACGTCGACACAGGCACGCTCGTGCCTGGTCCGAACGGGACCGTCGAGGTCGACGCGCCGCTCTCGGACTTCCCGGGCGTGGCCGCCGGCTCGACGCTCTCGCGTCCCTCCGGTGCGACGTATGTGCGTGAGGGCGTGACCAACGGGCCGCTCGAGCCCGTCGACTCCGGCGGACCCACCGACGACGACCTGCTGGGAGTGTGTTCCTCATGAGACGGATCCTCTTGCTCGTCAGCCTCGGCGCCGTTGCGGTGCTCGGCGCGGTCGCCGTCCCACGTTCCGGGGCCGCGACGGGCTCGACCGGCCCGGTGCTCAAGCCGTTCTGCACTACCGGCGCCCTTCGCTGCATGTCGGCGCTTCGCGTCGATCTCCCGATCGTCCCGAACGCGACCGCGTCGCACGACGGCCTCGGCCCGAGTGACCTGCGCGCCGCGTACAACCTCGCCTCGGCGGCCGCGACCCGCGGCAAGGGACAGACCGTCGCGCTCGTCGACGCGTACGACGACCCGACCATCGAGTCCGACCTCAACACGTACCGCGCGTACTACGGCATCCCGCCCTGCAC
Source organism: uncultured Actinomycetes bacterium (assembly GCA_963696975.1). Classification (GTDB taxonomy): domain Bacteria; phylum Actinomycetota; class Thermoleophilia; order Gaiellales; family Gaiellaceae; genus Palsa-739. The sequence continues at coordinate 8,905 of CAVOMI010000001.1, forward strand.
GACCGCGAACGGCTGCTTCAAGAAGGTGAACCAGGACGGCGAGCAGGGGAACTATCCGCCGCTCGCCAACCCGGACTGGGAGCCGGAGATCGCGCTCGACACCGAGATGGTGTCGGCGATCTGCCCGAACTGCCACATCCTGCTCGTCGAGGCGAACTCGGCCGACGAGACGACCGTGATGTCCAACCCGGTGCAGCACTCGGATCTCGGGGCGGCGGTCGACACGGCGGTCAACCTCGGCGCGACCGAGGTCTCGAACAGCTACGGCTCGGCGGGGCCGGAGCCGGACCAGACCTTCTTCGACCACTACTACGACCATCCCGGCGTCGCGATCACCGCCTCCGCGGGCGATCAGGACTACGGGACGGTGTGGCCGGCCGCGTCGCCGTACGTGACGGCGGTGGGAGGGACCGAGCTGACGCCGGATGCGGCATCGCCGCGCGGCTTCGACGAGAGCGTGTGGGGGAGTCTCCTGCCCGGCACAGTGCCGAACGAGGCGCAGGGAACCGGCAGCGGCTGCTCGCTCTGGGAGCCGAAGCCGGCGTGGCAGCACGATGCGGGCTGCTCGGGCCGCACGGTGGCCGACGTCTCGGCGGTCGCCGACAACGTCGCGATCTACGACTCGTCGCCGGAGATCGGCGGCTGGGGCGTCGTCGCCGGCACGAGCATCGCCTCCCCGGTGATCGCGAGCGTGTACGCGCTCGCCGGTAACGCGAAGTCCGTCGTGTACGGCTCGTACCCGTACAGGCATCTGTCGAGCTTCCACGACATCACCGACGGGTCGAACTTCACCCCCGACACGGTCTGCGGCTACCTCTGCACGGCCGAGCCGGGCTACGACGGGCCGACCGGCGTCGGCACGCCGAACGGCGTCGGCGGCTTCTAGTCACATCCTCCGAGGGGAGCGGGAGGGCTGCGCCACGGCGTAGCCCTCCCGCTCGGAGGAATCGCTGGCACCATGGCCGGCGTATGAAGTACGTCGCGATCCTCCTGCTCGCCTCCGGCCTGTCGGTCACGGCCGCGACCGCGCACGCCGAGCCGCAGGCGACCGGTGTCGCCCGGCTGACGGCTACGCAGCGGCACGAGATCGAGGCCGCGGGCGAGTGGCATCGCGGCTGCCCGGTCTGGATGTCACAGCTGCGCCTTCTCACCTACCGCTACTACGGTTTCGACCACAAGACCCACCTCGGCCAGATCGTGGTCAACGCGCGGGTCGCGCAGCCGCTCTCGACGGTCTTCGCCACGCTCTACGGGATTCGGTTCCCGATCCGGGACGGCTCCTTCGCCTCGATGTACGGCCCGCATCCCCACCAGAACGGCGACGTCACCGCGTCGTTCGAGTGCCGCGCTGCGGCGGCGTCACCGTGCAGCAGCAGCTCGACCACGCACAACTGGTCGATGCACGCCTTCGGCGAGGCGGTCGATGTCGACCCGCGCGAGAACCCGTACGTCGGCTGCGGCATGACGCGCGACAAGACCGCGCTGTCGTATCTGAAGCGGTCGAACGTCCGGCCCGGGATGGTCACGCCGGCCGTGCGCCGGGCCTTCGCCTCGATCGGGTGGGGCTGGGGCGGCTCGTGGGTCGGCTCCACGAAGGACTACATGCACTTCTCGATCAACGGCCACTGACCAGGGGAGTCCGGTGAAGAAGCTTCTGCTCGGCGGAGTGCTCGTCGCGGCGACGCTAGTGCCGGCTGCAGCGTCCGCCCGCAGTACGTCGCAGGTCGAGCTCGCGCTCGTGCCTCTCCCGAAGTCGGCACTCGGCGCGGCCGGCCGCCCGTTGCCGCTGGCCCGCGACTCGGGCGTCACGTCCAACGCGAAGGAGGCGAGCAACGCGTCCGGCAACGTGACCGCCAAGACGCTGACGCGTCTCGGGCGCGTGAGCGGATACATGCTCGACTACGGGAACGAGTTCGGTGCTGCCCCCGGGATTCGCCAGATCCAGACCGAGATCGAGCAGTACCGCACCGTCGCGGAGGCGCGCAAGGGCCTCGACTTCTGGCGTCGCCAGGAGCTTGACAACGCGTTTGTGAAGAAGCTCGGAATCGACCTATCGGTCAAGAAGCTGGGGCTGTCGGGGATCCCGGGACCTCACTGGGTGTACGGCGGAACATTCGCTATCCAGGGCCTGCCGCCGGTTCGCGGGATCGACGCCGAGCTCCAAGACGGTCAGTACCTCCTCGAGGTGACTGTCTCGGCCGGATCGACCGCAGCCGCCGCCCAGCTCGTGCCCGGGCTCGCCCGCGCGTTGCAGCGGCGGTTGCAGCTGGCCGGTTCGGGCCACCTGCGGGCGAAGCCGGTCGCACTGCTGCGGCCGCTGAAGCCGGGTCCGCCGCCGCACGGGCCGAAGCCCGCAGCGCTGGTGCTCAGGAAGACCGACCTCGGCGGCGCGACGATCGTCCACAAGGGGTATCTGAGTCCGCAGAACGCGCTCGACCCGAATGCGTTGTCGGTCTACGACCTGACGATGGCGCCGGCAGGCCCCTTCGCCCTCATGTCACAGCAGATGATCGTCGGCGACAGCGCGCTCGAGGTCGAGTACTTCGGCTCCATAGCGATGAGCGGTGTCCTCGCCGGTCTGGGGAAAGCGAAGCCGACTCCGGTAGACCTCAGCAGTGTGGGCGACAACGCACGCGGCGTCACCTTCCAGGCGTCGGTGAGCGGCCACAAGGCGTACGAAACGGTCGTCACGTTGGCGCACGGCGCGTATCTCGAGTTTCTCCTCGGTGCCAGCACTTCGGAGTTCGCCGGGTCGAGCGTGCAGAGCCTGGCCCAGGCGGCGGCGAAGCGTCTCGACGCGGGATTCCATTGACGAAGGTCTTGCTCTGCGCCGCGCTCGCCGCGGCCGTTCTCGCTCCGACCGCGTCTGCCGGCCGTTCGCACAGCGTGAAGCTTGCGCTCGTCCCGCTGCAGCGTTCGGCGCTCGGCCCGGAGGCGGCCGGGCTCTCGCTCGCGCGCGACTCGGGACCCGTCTCGAACGCCTCCGCGGCATCGCATGCGCCCGACGCGACGCCCGGCATCCTCAAGAAGCTCGGTCGCCTCGGCGGCTACGCGCTCGAATACGGAAACGCGTTCACCGGCGCGGCCGGCCTCACCGACGTGCGCACGGAGGTCGACCGGTACAAGACCGCGGCCGACGCGAGGAGGGCTCTCGCCTTCTGGAAGAGGGAAGACGCGGAGCTCAGCACGCTCAACCAGCCCGGCTTCTCGGTCGTGAACGTCCCCGTGCAGGTCCCGGTCGTCGGCAAGACGAAGAACTTCGCCTATCTCACGAGCTACGGCGCGTCGAACATCGCTCCCGTCTCGGGCCTCGACGAGCAGGTCGCCGACGGGCGCTACGTCCTCGACGTCATCGTCACGGCCGGGTCGGCGGCGACGGCCGAGACGCCGGCGCCGCAGCTCGCGACCAGGCTCGACGCCGGGCTTCGGCTCGCGCTCGAGGGACGGCTGCACGGGAACGCCGCCAAGCTGCCGAAGCTCAAGGCCGGACCGCCTTCGGGCGGCCCGGATCTCTCGGTGCTCGCGCTGCGCAAGACCGATCTCGCCGGCAAGGCGACCGTGAACAAGGGCTACGTCGTCGACCCGGCTGCGATCTCGGACTACAGCGTCTTCATGCTCCCGGCAGGCCAGTTTTACGCGCTCGACCAGGAGATCGAGTGGTACCCGGCGGCCAACGAGGCGAGCTTCTTCGCCGACTTCGAGCACGCAGCCGCGCTCGCTGCCGAAGGCAGTACCGCCCTCGACCTGGGCAGCCTCGGCGACGGAGCCCAGGGAAGCGTCACGGAGGGCTCGTCCCTCAGCACGGGCCTCGTGGTCTTCTCCAGCGGCAATCTGGCCGAGTTCATCTTCCTGGGCGCACAGGGCCCGATCGACACCGGCGACGTCAGGGGCGTCGCCCGGACCGCCGCGGGCGGGATCGACGCGGCCGGGCTCGGCAGCTAGCTAGGCGCCGACGACCTGGACGAGCCAGCGCCGGTCGCGCTCGCGGTCGAGCTCGATGAAGAGGACGCGCTGCCACGTGCCGAGCTGAAGCTCGCCGTCGCGCACGGGCACCGACTCGCCGGCGGTGCCCAGGAGCATCGCCATGCAGTGCGAGTGGCCGTTGCCCTGGTCCATGTCCTCGGGGCAGATGTTCTCGGTGCGCCGGTCCCAGTCGTCGTGCGCGTAGTAGCCGTCGCTCGGCACGAGCCGGCGCAGCAGGTCGCAGAAGTCCTCGAGGAAGCCGCTCTCCAGCTCGTTCACGCGTACGCAACAGGTCGTGTGTGGCGAGTAGATGCAGACGATTCCGTCGGTCACGCCGCTCTCGCGTACCGCGTTCTGCACGTCCTCGGTGATGTCGGTGACGGTGAGCCCGCCGGCGGTGCGCAGGCGCGTCTCGTGCTGGAAAACCTTCATCGCGGACGCCATTCTGCGGGAATCGTTACCCGACCGGCGGGTGGAAGCACCACACCCTCAGTGGATCCTGCGGGAGCGGACGAAGCAAAACAACATGGGCCCGCCTGGATTCGAACCAGGGACCAACGGATTATGAGTCCGCTGCTCTAACCAGCTGAGCTACGGGCCCGCCGGTCAGGCCGAGCGTATCGCCCGCCGCAGCGAGAGCCAGAGGATCGCCGGAACGGCGACGGGCAGCAGCCACCACGCCGTGACATCCGCGGCGGCGAGGATCGCGGTTGCGCCGATCCCGATCACGACGAGGACCGCGACGAGCCAGTCGTCGCCGATCACGAAGTCCCACCAGAAACGGCCGAACGCCGCGAGCCGCTTCACGCCGGCACCGCCTCGAGCCGCTCGCGCCGCAAGAGCCGCACGAGCAGGAACGACCAGAGCAGGACGAAGGCGAGCACGCCGAGGATCGCGGCGTCCGAGCCGGGCCAGTCCGCGCCTGCGCCCTCGACCGACCAGAAGATCCCGAATGTGGTCAGCATCACGCCGACCGCGAACTTCATGGCGTTCTCGGGAACCCGGGCGAGCGGGGCGCGCACCGCGATGCCGACACCCGCTACCAGCACGAGCGCGCCGGCCGCGCCCGCGGCCGCGAGCGGGATCGAGCCCTGCGCGCTGCCGAAGGTGAGGACGATGAACACGACCTCGAGCCCTTCGAGGAGCACGCCCTTGAAGGAGAGCGTGAACCCGTACCAGTCGACTCCCGCGCGCTCGACGTGAGCGGCTCCTTGGGCCTCGGCCAGCTCCCGCGAGAAGATCTCATCCTCGTCGTGCAGCGCCTTGTAGCCGCTCGCGCGCAGGATCGCCTTGCGCAGCCACTGCAGGCCGAAGACGAGCAGCAGCCCGCCCACCACGAGCCGGAGCCCGTTGAGCGGGATCTTCGTCAGCGCCGGGCCGAGCACGGCGACAACCCCTGCGAGCACGACCGTCGCCGCGCCGAGGCCCGCGAGCGACGACCTCCAGCCGCGGGCCAGCCCGGCGGCGAGGACGATCGTCAGCGCCTCCACGAACTCGACTCCGCTCGCCAGGAAGGCGGAAAGAACGAGAAAGATGTCGCCGCTGCTCATCAAAGACCCCAGTGATCCTTGAACTGAGGGTAGCCGGGCGCGTCACTCGCGCTCGCAGCAGCGGTGGCGACGTCGGCCGGATACGTGCGCAGACCCTTGAACAGCAGCCACGAGCTGGCGCCGAGCGGGAGGATCATGACGATGAACGTCCACTGCAGACCCGAGCGGCCGCCGCCGAAGACGTAGTCGGAAACAGCGCCAAACAGGAGCGGCGCGAGGGCCATCGCCAGCGAGCGCAACATCGTCCGCACCGCCTCGGCACGCCCCCAGAGCAGCGGCGGCATGATGTCGAGCCGCGCTGCATCGAGCGGCGGGTTCTGCATGCCGAGGAAGAAGGCGGCCGCGACGAGATACGGCACGGCGGTCACCGCTCCGCGTGTGAGCAGCGCCGGCACGAACAGCGCGGTCGTGAGCGCAGCCGCGATGGCCGGCGTCAGGACGCGCGCATTCAGCAGTCCACGCTTGAGCAGCCGGTCGCCAAGCTGGCCTCCGGCCAGGACGCCGGCGAGCGAACCGAGTCCCACCACGAGCAGGAGCGAGCTCGCGAGCGCCTGGTCGATCCCGTACTGCTCCTTCGAGAACTCGAGGCCGAACGTCTGCAGGCCGGCGAGGAAGTAGTAGCCGCAGACGCTCGCTGCGATCAGCACGACGTTCGTGCGCACACGCAGCACGTAGCGGGTCGCGCTCACGAGCCCCATGCGCCGCGCCGTACCCGGGTCGATGACGAGCTCGGGGTCCGGCACGACGCCGTGCTCACGCGCGAGCCGTTGCGCGTCGGTCTCGGCCGTCGTCTCGTTGGGCTCCAGGACCGGCGGCGGCTCCGAGTCGTGGGCGAGCACTCCCTTGCCTCCGCGCTCGGGCTCGCGCAGGCGCCACACGACGACCGCGAGCACGAAGGCCGGCAGCGCGAGGATGACGAACGCGGCTCGCCAGGAGAGAGCGGCGATGTTGCCGGTCACCGCGAATCCGATGCCGGCGCCGACGTATTCGCCCGCGAGGATGGTGCCGTAGATCCGTCCGCGTTCCCAGCTCCCGAACCAGTCACCGACGAGCGACGCGACCATTGGGCCGGCCGAGGCGGTGACGGCACCGAGGAAGAGGCGCGCCCACAGCAGGTGCTGGAAGTTCGCGGCGGTCGCACTCCAGAGCATCGCGAAGCCCCAGAGGACGATGGTGAAGCCGAGCACGCGCGTCCGTGTGACGCGGTCGGCGAGAACGCCGAACGGCAGCGTCGCCACCGCTCCGACGAGGGAGCTGACCGCGACGAGCAGGCCGATGTCCGTATTGGTGATGTGCAGGCCCGAGCGGAGCTCGCTCGCGGACGCGCCGACCGTGGCGGCATCGGCGCCGCTCAGGCCGAGGATCGCGGCCAGGATGATGATGACGCGGGTCCGTTCCTCACCTCCGAGCGCGACCGTCAGCCAGCGGGCAAAGGCGCTGGCCGCTGCGGATCCGATGGCGACGGCGTCGGTGAGGACGCGACCGGTACGCGATTCGTCGGCGCTCACGCCCTCATGGTGGCAGGAGCGTCTACGGGCCGGGCGTCAGACGTCCCGGCGGACGAGCAGCACCGCGGCGATCAGGATCGCGGCGCCGCAGTACGCGGCGAAGACGAGCCCGCCCGTGAGCGGTCTCAGCGTGTGTGCTGCGTGATGGAGCGCGAAGATCTGCCGTCCCGCCTCACTCGGCAGGTACTGGGTGATGGCGTTGTTCCAGCTCGTCGGGAGCGTGAACATCAGCGGCGGCAGGACGAAGAAGATCGCCGCGAAGGCCGCGATGCCGCCGGCCGTGTTCCGCACGATCGCGCCGATCGCGAGCGCGAAGACCCCGACGAGCATTACGTAGAGTGCGCCGCCGAGCACCGCTCGCGCGACGCCGGGATCCGAGAACGAGATCTGGAGCTGCGGGATGCTGCTCAGGATCGCCTGGCTTGCGAAGAAGCTGATGAGCACGGCAGGCACGATGAGGACGAGGGACACGACCGCGTAGTCGAGGAGCTTGGCCCAGAGCACGGGCAGGCGCTTCGGCACGGCCGTGAACGTCGAGCGGATCGAGCCGGTCGAGTACTCCGCGCTGATCAGCAGGACGCCCAGTACGGCGATCGCGAGCTGCGCGACGTTGACGCCGGCGAGCGCGATGTCGAGCGGATGCCGCCCCGCGCGATCCGAGGGAGACATCGAGCTCCAGTGCGACCGGGTGACGAACGAGAAGAGGACGGGGAAGAGGATCGTGAGCAGGATCCCGACACCGAGCGACCACAGGGTCGACCGCACCGAGCGGAGCTTCGTCCACTCCGAGAGGAGGACACGATGGAACGCGACCCGGCCGGTGGTCTCGAGGCGCGGAACCCGCACGTTCGGCGTCACGGCGCTCACGCGATCACCTGCTCCAGCTCGGCCGCGAACTCGACGTCGTCGCGCGTGAGGTTCATGAACGCCTCCTCGAGCGAGGCCTGCTGCGGCGTCAGCTCGTGGAGCGCGACCCCGGCGGCCGCGGCGGCGTCGCCGACCTGCTCCGCGGTCAGCCCGTGCACTTCGAGCGCGCCGCGCTCGCCGGCGTCGAAGGAGATGCCCGGACCGGCCAGCTCCACCCGCAGCCGCTCGAGCTCGGGCGACCGGACGAGCACGACCTTCTGCGAGGCGCGTGCGACGAAGTCGTCGACGCTGGTGTCGGCGATCAGCTTGCCGCGTCCGATCACGATCAGATGGTCGGCCGTGAGCGCCATCTCGCTCATGAGGTGGGACGAGACGAAGACGGTGCGGCCTTCGGCGGCGAGACCCTTGAGGAGGTTGCGGACCCAGTGGATGCCTTCCGGGTCGAGGCCGTTGACCGGCTCGTCGAGCATCACCGTCTTCGGGTCGCCGAGCAGCGCCTGGGCGATGCCGAGCCGCTGGCCCATGCCGAGGGAGAACTGGCCGCTGCGCTTGCGTGCGACCTCGTGCAGGCCGACGAGGTCGATCACGTCGGTGACGCGCCGCTTGGGAATTCCGTGCGTCTGCGCGAGCGCGAGCAGGTGGTTGTACGCCGAGCGGCCGGTGTGAACGGAACGCGCCTCGAGCAGCGCGCCGACCTCGTGCAGCGGCGCGGCGTGGTCGCGGTAATGGCGTCCGTTGACGGTCACGTCGCCTCGGTTCGGGGCGTCGAGGCCGAGGATCAGGCGCATCGTCGTCGACTTGCCCGAGCCGTTCGGGCCGAGGAAGCCGGTCACGATGCCCGGACGTACGGTGAAGCTGAGCCCGTCGACCGCGCGCTTCGATCCGTAGTCCTTCGTGAGATTGCGCGCCTCGATCATGGCTTGAACGTAGCGGTATTTGGTGAGCGTGTGGTGAGGATGCAGGCGTGACGGTCGCCTTCTTCGTCTCCACGGACACGATCAACACGTGGCTGGAGTCCTACGGCTACCTCGTGGTCTTCCTGCTCGTGATGCTCGAGAGCATCGGCTTGCCCGTTCCGGGCGAGACGGCGCTGATCGCGGCGGCGCTCTACGCAGGGACGACCCACAAGCTCGAGATCGGGGCGATCGTGGCGGTCGCGGCTGCCGCGGCGATCATCGGCGACAACATCGGCTACTCGATCGGCCGGTACGGCGGCGCGAAGCTGCTCCTGCGCCACGGCCACAAGGTCCACCTGCACGAAGGCCGGCTCAAGATCGGAATCTGGCTCTTCCGGCGTCACGGCGGCAAGGTCGTGTTCTGGGGCCGCTTCGTCTCGATCCTCCGCACGTGGGCAGCGTTCCTCGCCGGCGCGAACCACATGGAATGGCGTCGCTTCCTCGTCTTCAACGCCGCGGGCGGAATCGTCTGGGCGACGCTCTACGGAGTCGTGTACTACGTGTTCGGGGCGACCCTGAAGAAGCTGAGCACGTCGATCGACGTCGCGATCGGGATCGGGTCGGTTGTGATCCTCGTCGCCTTCGTCGTCTGGACGCGGCGCAAGGAGGGCGAGTTGCGGAAGCGCGCCGAGCGGGAGATCGAAGGTTCCGTCGCCGAGGAGCTCGGTCAGGAGGAGGGCTCCGCGTAAGCTGGGACCATGTTCCTCTTCACGAAGAAAACCGAGCAGGTCAAGCCGGAAGACGCGCTCCCCGGACGCGAGACGCCGCTGCAGGTTCCCGACCGGCACGAGGTCCTCGGCACGCCGCTCCAGCCGCCGTTCCCGGAGGGCATGGAGCAGCTCGTGGTCGGGATGGGCTGCTTCTGGGGCGCCGAGCGCGTGTTCTGGCGGGCCGACGGCGTCTACACGACGGCGGTCGGCTACGCGGGCGGCTACACGCCGAATCCCACCTACGAAGAGGTGTGCAGCGGGCGCACCGGCCACACCGAGGCCGTGCTCGTCGTCTTCGACCCGGCGGTCCTCTCGCTCGAGGGTGTGCTGCGCCTCTTCTGGGAGAACCACGACCCGACGCAGGGGATGCGCCAGGGCAACGACCAGGGCACCCAGTACCGCTCGGCGATCTACTGGGTGAACGACGCGCAGCGCGCTGCCACGGAGGCGTCGCGCGACATGTTCCAGACGGAGCTGACCCGCGCCGGCTACGGCGAGATCACGACGGAGATCGCCGAGGCGGGGCCGTTCTACTACGCCGAGTCGTACCACCAGCAGTACCTCGCGAAGAACCCCAACGGATACTGCGGTCTCGGCGGAACCGGGGTAGCCTGCCCCGTCGGACTTCCGACGTCGTAGCGCCACCCGGTCGGGCCTGCCCAGGAATTGACAGGGCCGCGAAGTAGATGTTCAGTCATTGCATTCCCCGCGCGTGGCGGGGGGCCACAAGGAGGGAATAGATGCAGCGTTTCCTGATCTTCGTCGGGGTCGCGGTCGTCGCGGCGGCCATGTACGTGGCCGCATCACCGGCCTCGCGGCAGGCCAAGGCACCGTCGGCGAAGCAGTTCAATGTGCTCAAGAAGCAGGTTGCGGCGCTGAAGAAGGACGAGACTGCGGTGAAGAAGCTGACCATCGCACTCGCGGACATCGTCGGGACCTGTTACCTCGACACGAAGGGCAACATCGTGGTACTGCCGGTGAGCCAGTTCGGCACCGCCACCACGGGCTTCTACTTCGGCAATGCGGGCGCCACGCCGACGACCATGACCACCAGGAGTGCGCTCGACGTCAACGCGGCGAGCCCGACCGCGGACCTCCAGGAGGTCAATCCGTCGTGCCTCAGCGCCAGCGGGCTGAAGCACGGAACGGGTCGCGCGGGCGTCAGTCGCCTGCGGCTCTGGACCGGCCACACTCGCTGAACCTCTGACGCGGGGAGGGCGGCGCTGCGCCGCCCTCCCCGTCGACTTCCTCCCTAGGCGGCGAGCTCGGCCTCGTGGAGGCGGTAGAGCTCCGGCTCGCAGGCCTCGAAGCCGTCGACGACATCGGGGTCGAACTGGCCGCCGCGGCAGCGGTGGATCTCCTCCGCGGCCGCGTCCCAGCTGACCGGTGCGCGATACGGCCGCTGGTCGGTCATGGCGTCGAGCGAGTCGACGACGGCGAAGATCCGCGCGCCGAGCGGGATGCTCTCCTCGGAGAGCCTGTCTGGGTACCCGTTCCCGTCCCACCGCTCGTGGTGGGAGCGGATGACGCGCGCGCCTTCCTGGTTGAGAAGCGGCACGTGTGCGAGCAGCCGCTCGCCGAGCTCGGCGTGCTCCTGCATCCGCCGGCGTTCGGTCGCGGTGAGGCGGCCGGGCTTGAGCAGGATCCCGTCGGGGATCCCGATCTTGCCGACGTCGTGCAGAAGGAAGCCCCATTCGAGGCTCGGGTCGTCGAGCAGGCGCGGGGCGACCTCGAGCGTGAGCCTCGTGGCGTACGACGTCACCCGGTGCGAGTGCCGGCTCGTACCGAAGTCCCGAGATTCGAGCGCCGAGGCGAGCACGGCGACGGTCTGGGCGTAGGCCTCGGTCAGCAGTTGGTGCTGGCGGCGGCCGATCTCGATCAGCCGGTTGAGGTCGGCCACGTCGACGACGTCGTGGCGGGTGTCGACCAGATCGGGGCTGTCCGGTATGAGAGGTGTGACGAGTGCGATCAGTTCGAGCGGGCTGAACGGCTTGCGCAGGAACGCCTCCGCCCCGGCCGTCCTTGCCGAGCGTCCGGCCTCCTCGGAGCCGCTGATCGCGACGATCGGGAGCCGGCTCGTCTGCGGCGTCTCGCGCAGCCGCTCGAGGTAGAAGATCCCATCGATTCCCGGCAGGCCGATATCGAGCAGAATCGCGTCCGGGCGGCATTCGACGAGCGCGCGCTCGGCCTCGATCACGTCGTACGCGACGTCCACCTCGAACCCCTCGAGCTCGAACGTCGTTCGCACCAACTCGCAGAGCAGCCGGTCGTCGTCGATGACGAGAACCCGACGTGTGCGGCTCATTCTCGAACCCCCTGACTTGCTGACGGCAACTACTGCTGTATGTGTCGGCAGCAGCCGCGACTGCGATAAGCGGGCTCTTCCGACGCCGGGCAGGGAGCGCAAAGACTTTCCGCCGAAACCTGCCGCAAGCTCCGCGGCGAACTCCCTCGTTCGAGGTCGCTGTCGGCGGCGGCAACGTGAGCTCGCCGGTTCAACGCTTTGCGCTCCACTGGACCGTCGCGGTCCTCACGGCGCCGGAGAGCTGGCAGCCGGCGCCGCTGATGAAGACCTCGAACACCGCAGTGCCGTGCGCCCGCCGCGCGGAGTCGAACATTCCGTGGTACGTGGCACTTCCGGCCCCCGTCCAGGGCGTGCTCGACGCCGTCGAGAATCTGCGCTTCTTGATCGCCGAGCTCTTCGTCGCCGCGCTCATCCCACTGCCGTGGCAGACGCCGTCCGGGGGCTTGATCGGCCCACTGAACGCGAACGAGAAGCCGAAGCGCGAGACCTTCGCGTGGTTCGAGGACACCGAGAAGGCGACGTTGTCGACGTGGAAGCCGCCGCTCGCGCCCGAGCCGGAGCCACCTTCGGTGATCGTCAGCGCCCAGATACCGGGTTTCGGGTTGACGACTCCGGACGAGGCGCTCCGCCGGCGAGCCCCGAGAGCACAATCGAGGATCCGAGGACCATGGCGCCGAGAGCGACCCAGAGCCGCCGCCGAGAGATATCCATTTCGCCTCCTTACATCCCTACTCGCGCACACCGAATGGGCTGCGTGGAGGCAGGCAGCCCGATTCTCCGCGCGTCCCGCACCGGGCGCATCCGGAGAAGTTGGCCGCAGCCCTCGGTAGATCAGCGCAGTGGTTGCGTCACCCGCGGCGCCGGTGTTGCGGACCGGCGCCGCAGGCGGTGACGACGAGGACAGGCGCGCTCGCCGGGAGGAGTGCACGCCGCATCCTGGCGTGATACGTCGCCGAGGCTCGCAACCGTCACACCGGCCCCGGCTGAGCCCGCAATGGTTCACCCCGAGCGGGTGATGCCGCCCGTGACCCGGGGCGCGATCGTGGTACGCCTGATGGATGGTCCCGGCGCGAAGTTCTGGTTCAAGATGGCGGGGCTCCTCGTGCTCGGGGGAATCGTGCTCTTCATCTTCCTGGCCCTCTTCGCCAAGGCGATCTTCGCCTGGGGCTTCCTGGCAGCGCTCATCGTCCTCGCCGTGCTGGCGTGCGGCTTCGGCTGGGTCGTCGACCGCAGAAACGCCGGAGCCGGCTAGGGCGCCGAGCCGCGCTACTGCAGGCGTTCGGCCAGGTAGCGGATCGCGAGCGGGTACCGGTACTCGATCCCGCCGTGACCGGCGTCGAAGAGCTCGAAGAAGACGTCGGTGATTCCCAGCGCCTCGAGCTCGCGCCTGAACGCGTCGGCGCCGAGGTCGAGGAACCACTCGTCACGCTTGCCGGCGTCGATGTAGATCGCGCGCTGGCTGCGGAGCGCCTCGGCGTGGCGGCGCACCATCCGCACCGGGTCCCACGCGAGCCAGCGCTGCCAGACGTCGTCGCGCAGCATCCCGGTCGCGGTGTCGAACGGCAGGTCGACCGAGCCGTCCTCGTTCGCCGAGTAGCACGCCGCCATGGCGTACGTGTTGAGCAGGATGTGGTCGAAGCTCTTCGTGAACGCCGGCCGTGAGCGGAAGTCCTCCCAGAAGCGCTCGTACGAGCCGTCGAACTCGTCCCGCAGGATTCGTGCCGTGTCGCGGAACTCGGGCAGGTAGCAGAGCTCGAAGAGCGCGTCGCCGGAGTGCGTCGCGAGCCCGCCGAACACATCGGGCCGCAGCATCGGCACGACCATGGCGCCGTAGCCGCCGCTCGACTTGCCGGTCAGTCCGCGGTGCGCGGCCTCGGGAAGCGTCCGGTATCGCTCGTCGACGAACGAGACGCACTCCTCGCAGAGGTACTCGCCGTAGCGTCCGGTCCCGGGCGAGTCGATGAACTGCGAGCCGCCGTACGACGTCCAGGCATCGACGAACACGACGATCGCCGGCGGGCAGTCGTCCTCCGCGAACAGCGCGTCGATCCGCTCGGGCGTGCTCGGACGGAAGGCGGTGCGGTTCCGCCACATGTCGAGCTGCCCCGTCATGCCCTGGATCAGGTAGATCGAAGGGAAGCGGCGATCCGGCTCGGCGTCGTAGGCCGGCGGCAGATAGACCCAGAGTGGCCGGACGTGCGGATCGCCGAGCGGGTTGTCGCGCAGCAGCTCGCTCTCGATCTCGAGCTCCTCGAAGCGCCCGACCGGCTCCCGCGACCACGGCTTCATGAGGCTCTTCTATCAGGTCGCTCCTGGCTACACTCACGCCGATGGCCGAGTACGGGACGATGCGGGTCAAGAGCGGTCTCGCCGAGATGCTGAAAGGCGGCGTGATCATGGACGTCGTCGACGCCGAGCAGGCGAAGATCGCCGAGGAGGCGGGCGCGTGCGCCGTCATGGCGCTCGAGCGCGTCCCGGCCGACATCCGCCGCGACGGCGGCGTCGCGCGCATGTCCGACCCCGACAAGATCCAGGAGATCCAGGAAGCGGTTTCGATCCCGGTCATGGCGAAGTGCCGGATCGGCCACTTCGCCGAGGCGCAGATCCTGCAGGCGCTCGAGATCGACTACATCGACGAGTCGGAGGTGCTGACGCCCGCCGACCTCGAGCACCACGTCGACAAGTGGCAGTTCACCGTCCCCTTCGTCTGCGGCTGCACGAACCTCGGCGAGGCGCTGCGTCGCATCGCGGAGGGTGCGGCGATGATCCGCACGAAGGGCGAGGCAGGCACCGGCGACATCGTCAACGCGGTCACTCACATGCGCTCCGTCTTCGGCCACATCCGCCGGCTCGGTGCGCTGCGCGAGGAGGAGCTGTACGCGGAGGCGAAGGAGCTGCGCGCCCCGTACGAGCTCGTCAAATGGGTCGCCGAGAACGGAAAGCTCCCGGTCGTGACCTTCACCGCCGGCGGCATCGCGACCCCCGCCGACGCATCCCTGTGCATGCAGCTCGGCGCCGACGGCGTCTTCGTCGGCTCCGGCATCTTCAAGTCGGGCGACCCGGAGCGGCGCGCGAAGGCGATCGTCGAGGCGACGACGCACTTCCGCGATCCGGAGATCCTCGCCCGCGTCTCGGCCGGCCTCGGCGAGCCGATGGTCGGCATATCGACGCAGTCGCTCGACCCGAGCGAGTTGCTCGAGACGCGCGGCTGGTAGCCGCTCCGGCTCTAAGAACTCGTATTCCGTCCGACGCGGAGCGGATGATCCGCCCGCGATGCATCCGCGCAAGCCGGTCTGGAAGACCTCGTCGTTCCTCGTCTACACGGGCGGGCTGACCGTCCTCGGCGCGGTGGTGCTCGCGCTGACGTACCTGAACGGCCACTTCGGCAAGGGCGCGCTGACCGGCTGGGCGCTGCTGATGGTCGTCGTGCTGCGGTTGATGGCCGAAGCGATGCGCCTGCGGGGGCGCTGGGTCGCCGCCGGGATCTTCAGCTTCGTGTCGGTGATCGCCTGGGGAGCCTTCCTCGGTCTTGCGTGGTGGTGGTTCGGCTGGCTCCACAACTGGAGCTCGGCCTTCGGCGGCTGGTCGCTCGCGCACCTCTCGCTCGAGTTCCTCATCCTTGTGGCGGCCGGTGCCGAGATGGTGCGTTCGGGCTTCCCGTTCATCGCGCTCATCTCCACCGTCGTCGGCTGGGTCTTCGTCACCGACTTCATCTCGAACGGCGGCACGTGGACGTACATCGTGTCGCTCGCGATCGGCCTCCTCTATCTGCTCGCGGGCAGCGTCAGCCGCGCGCCTGCTGCGTTCTGGCTGCACTTCGTCGGGGGCTTGCTGATCGGCGTGCCGCTTCTTCACTGGTGGCACACGAGCACGTTCGACTGGGCGCTCATCTCGGCAGTGGCCTTCGTCTTCGTCGGGATCGCCTACGTGACGAGACGGTCGAGTTGGGCGGTGCTCGCCACGATCGGGTTCTTCGCGGCGACGATCCACTTCGTCGGCGGCTCGCCGACCTCACTCGTGGAAGGGACGGTCGGTCTCGGCGGCGGGGGCGGACAAGAGTGCACGAGCACGCTGACCGGGCAGGTCTGCCACTCGCTCGGACGTGCCGCGCCTTCGGTCGCCTCCTGGTCGTGGGCGCTCGCGTTCGGGCTTCTCGGCCTCTGGCTCGTCCTGCTCGGCCTCGTCGGCCGGCGCTCGGCGACCGCTGCGCCAGCCGTGTCGCCCGCCGCCTGAGCCTCGTTACCATCGAAGCATGGCGAAGCCGCTCAGGATCGGTGTTCTGGCCCTGCAGGGGAACTTCCGCGAGCACGCGGCTGTGCTGCGGCGCCTCGGTGCCGAGCCGGTGGAGATTCGCCTGCCCGAGCAGCTCGACGGGCTCGACGGCCTGATCATCCCAGGCGGCGAGTCGACCACGATCGGCCGGCTGATGCGGCTGTACGGCCTCGACGACGCCGTGCGCGAGTTCGAGGGGCCGATCTTGGGGACGTGCGCGGGGATGATCGTCCTCGACCGCGACCACCTCGGACTCGGCGATTACGCGACCCGGCGCAACGCGTTCGGCCGCCAGGTGCGGAGCTTCGAGGCGGATCTCGACGTGGGGGACGGAGACGAGCCCCTGCGCGCGGTCTTCATCCGTGCGCCGTGGCTCGAAGAGGCGGGACCGGACGTCGAGGTGCTCGCCGAGGTCGACGGCCACCCGGTGCTGGCGCGCGAGGGCAGGCTCCTCGTCGCCGCCTTCCACCCGGAGCTGACCGACGACACGCGCGTGCACGAGCGGTTCCTGAACCTGGTCAGGGAGGTGGGACATGTCCGGGCATAGCAAGTGGTCGTCGATCAAGCACAAGAAGGGCGCGGCCGACGCGAAGCGCGGCAAGCTCTTCTCCAAGCTGACCCGCGCGATCATCGTCGCGGCCAAGGAAGGGGGACCCGACCCGGCTGCGAACCTCTCGCTCCAGAACGCGGTCGAGAAGGCAAAGGCCGCGTCGATGCCGAAGGACAACATCGACCGCGCGATCGCGAAGGGCGCGGGCACCGACGCCGACTCCGCCGCCTACGAGACGGTGGTCTACGAGGGCTATGGCCCCGCGGGCGTCGCCGTGATCGTCGAGTCGCTGACCGACAACCGCAACCGGACGGCGGGCGAGGTCAGGCACACCTTCGACAAGAACGACGGCAACCTCGGCACCCCGGGCTCGGTCGCGTGGCTGTTCGAGCGGCGCGGGCTGGTGCTCGTTCCGGCGGACGGCACCGACGAGGACGAGCTCATGTTGGCCGCGGCCGAGGGCGGCGCCGACGATGTTTCCCTGGACGGCTCCTCCTACGAGGTTCTCTCAGCCGGTGAGCAGCTCGCCGCGGTTCGCGAGGCGGTCGCGGGCGCGGGCTTCGAGATCGAGTCGGCCGAGCTGACGATGCTGCCGAAGACGACGGTCGCGGTCGAGGACGAGAACGAGGCGAAGAAGATCCTGCGCCTGATCGACCAGCTCGAGGAGAACGACGACGTGCAGGAGGTGTACGCCAACTTCGACATCCCCGAGCGGGTGCTCGAGGCGGTCGCAGGCTGACGCATGGCGCCGATGGAAGCTCCATTCCACGTTGTCGTCATCCATGTCGACTACACGTCGCTCGATCAGGTTCCGCGCGAGCCGCTGGAAGAGCACATGGCGCGGGCGAGACGCTGGCATGCCGAGGGACGTCTGCTGATGGCGGGCGCGTTCCTCGACCGGCCGGGCGAGCCGATGGAGACGATGGCCGTTGTTCGAACACGCCAGGACGCGGAGGAGTTCGCGGCGGGAGACCCATTCGTCGTCGCCGGAACGGCCCGGGTGGCTGCGATTCGCCCCTGGGCCGACATCCTCGGCCTGGGTTGACGCGCCCGGTACCCGAGGCGCAGTCCGCGCT
>CAVOMI010000002.1:0-30113 GCA_963696975.1 uncultured Actinomycetes bacterium
ACTGGAGCCGATGCCTGCGCGCGCCCACCTCGAGGCGCTCGTCGAGTGGGTGCGGCCGGTCGCGGAGGAGCTCGGCGCGGCGGAGTGGCTCGCCATCCCGGAGCGAAACGCCGCGGAACGTCAGATCGCGCGCCACGAAGAGGGCGCAAGCAGGCGGGAGATCTTCTCCGAACAGGTCCGCTGGCACCTCCGTACGCCCACTTCGTGAGACGGCCAATCCGGCGCGTGTGGTAAAAACCAGGCCGCGCCGGGGTCTCTCGGCGTTGACTTTGTAACGCCCCGGAGGGAGCCCTACCTGATGAGCTGGTTCATGGATCACGCCGTGCTGTTCGCGCTGCTTTGCGCCGGCGCAGCAGTCCTTTACGGCATCTACCTCACGTTCTGGCTGCTGCGGCAGCCGGCCGGCAACGAGCGGATGCAGGAGATCGCGCACGCCGTGCAGGAGGGCGCTGCCGCGTACCTGCGCCGCCAGTACCAGACGATCGCGATCGTCGCGATCGTGCCGTTCCTGCTGCTCGGCTTCTACCACTCGCTCGGTTGGGCCACGGCGATCGGCTTCCTCATCGGCGCGGTCCTGTCGGCCGCGGCCGGCTTCATCGGGATGAACGTCGCGGTGCGCTCGAACGTGCGAACGGCGGAGGCTGCGCGGCACGGGCTGTCGCCGGCGCTCAACGTCGCGTTCCGCGCCGGCTCGGTCACCGGACTCCTGGTGGTCGGGCTCGGCCTGTTCGGCGTCGCGGGGTACTACGGGATCCTCACCGCGTGGATCGGGGACAGCCCGCAGCAGGCCATCAATCACCTCGTCGGTCTCGCGTTCGGCGGCTCGCTCATCTCCGTCTTCGCGCGGCTCGGCGGCGGCATCTACACGAAGGCCGCGGACGTCGGCGCAGACCTCGTCGGCAAGATCGAGGCCGGGATCCCGGAGGACGACCCGCGCAACCCCGCCGTGATCGCGGACAACGTCGGCGACAACGTCGGCGACTGCGCCGGCATGGCCGCCGACCTGTTCGAGACCTACGCCGTCACCGCGGTCGCCGTGATGCTGCTCGGCGTCACCACCGCGTCGCACCTGGGCAAGAGCCTGTGGCTCTATCCGCTCGCGATCGGCGGCGTCTCGATCATCGCCTCGATCATCGGCGTCCAGTTCGCGCGCGTCCGTGAGGGCGGCAACATCATGAACGCGCTCTACCGCGCGGTCATCGTCGCGACGGTCATCTCGGCGCTCCTCTTCATCCCCATCACGAAGGCGTTCGTCGGGCAGCCGGTGAACAACTCCCTCGGCACCGTCTTCTTCCACACCTACTCCTTCGGCGACCTCTACGGCTCGGCGCTGATCGGCCTGGCGATCACTGCGCTGCTCGTCGGGATCACCGAGTTCTACACGGGCACGCGCTGGAACCCGGTCAAGTCGATCGCGCGCGCCTCGCAGACCGGCCACGCCACGAACATCATCGAGGGCCTCGCGATCGGGATGCAGGCGACGGCGCTGCCTGTGATCGTGATCGCGATCGGGATCCTGCTCGCCAACCACTTCGCGGGCCTGTTCGGGATCGGCGTCGCCGTGATGGCGCAGCTCTCGATGACCGGCCTGATCGTCGCGCTCGACGCCTACGGCCCGGTCACCGACAACGCCGGCGGCATCGCCGAGATGGCGGACCTTCCGCCCGAAGTGCGCGCGATCACCGACCCGCTCGACGCGGTCGGCAACACGACGAAGGCCGTGACGAAGGGTTACGCGATCGGCTCCGCCGCGCTTGCCGCTCTCGTCCTCTTCGGGTCGTATTCCGACGGGCTGGCGCAGCACGGCTTGCCGACGATCTTCCAGCTCAACGACGCCTGGGTGATCGCCGGTCTCTTGATCGGCGGCCTGATGCCGTTCCTCTTCGCTTCGCTCGCCATGCAGGCTGTCGGCCGCGTCGGCGGCGAGGTCGTCGAGGAGGTGCGCCGCCAGTTCCGCGAGCACCCGGGGATCATGGAGGGTACCGAGCGGCCGGAGTACGGCCCGGCGATCGACATCGTCACGGGCTCGGCGATCCGTTCGATGATCGCGCCGGCGATCGTGCCGATCCTGTTCCCGATCGTGGTGGGCCTGATCAGCGTGAAGATGCTCGGCGGCCTGCTGATCGGGACGATCGTGACGGGTCTCTTCCTCGCGATCGCGATGACGGCGGGCGGCGGGGCCTGGGACAACGCGAAGAAGCTGATCGAGGACGGCCTCTACGGCGGCAAGGGCTCCGAGGCCCACGCGGCCGCGGTGACGGGCGACACGGTCGGCGACCCGTACAAGGACACGGCCGGTCCTGCGATCAACCCGATGATCAAGATCACGAACATCGTCGCGATCCTGCTCATCCCGCTCCTCGTCTCGATTCACGGCTAGGGGAGTACCGTTGCCCGGGTGAGAACGCTCACCCGGGTGGCGGCCTCCGCGGGCGCGCTGGCGCTCGTCACGGGCGCAATCGAGCTGTTGAAGGGCCATGTGCCCGTGCTCAGCCTCGCGGTGCTGTACCTGCTCGCGATCATCCCGGTCGCCGTCGCGTGGGGGCTCGCATACGGCATCGGGACGGCGATCGGGAGCATGCTCGCCTTCAACTTCTTCTTCCTGCCGCCGCTCTACACGCTCACGATCCAGGACGATCGCAACTGGTTCGCGCTGCTGGTCTTCGTCGTCACTGCCGTCGTCGTCAGCGAGCTCGCAGCCCGTTCGCGGCGGCGCGCAGAAGAGGCCGAGGCGGCCCTCGAGTCGCTGCGCGAGGTGACTGCGGAGCGCGAGCGGCTCGCGGAGGAGGCGCTCGAGGCCGAGGCGCTGCGCCGGAGCGACGCGATGAAGACGGCGGTGCTGCGCGCGGTCAGCCACGACTTGCGGTCGCCGCTGATGGCGATCCTCACGTCGGCCGGCGCCCTCGCCCACGGCGAGCTTTCGCTCGCGGCCGAGGATCGACGCGAGCTTTCCGAGACGATCCTCGGCGAGGCCGAGCGGCTCGACCGCATCGTCCGCAACCTGCTCGACCTCTCGCGTCTGCAGGCGGGGGCGGCGGCTCCCGAGCCGGGCGACTGGCCCGTCGACGATCTCGTTCTGCAGGCGCTCGACGACGTCGAGGGGGGGAGTCGCGTGGAGGTCCTGCTTCCGGAGGACGACTTGCTGCTCGTCCATGCCGACCTCCACCAGGCTGAGCGTGTCGTGGCGAATCTCGTCGAGAACGCGCTGCGTTACTCGCCCCTCGACGAGCCTGTTCGGGTACAGGTGCGGGCGGCCGGTTCGGACGTGCTGGTGCGCGTCGTCGACCACGGGCCGGGAATCCCGTCCGGCGAGGCCGACCGGATCTTCGAGCCCTTCCAGCGAGGCTCGCTGCGCGTGCCGACGCGCGGCGCCGGCCTCGGTCTGGCGATCGCGCGTGGCTTCGCCGAGGCGAACGGCGGCAAGGTCTGGGTCGAATCGCACGCCGGTCAGGGTGCAACGTTCGTGCTCGCCCTGCCGGTCGCGCGTGGTGCTCGCATGGAGGTTCCCGCGTGAGAGGGGCGCGCGTTCTCGTCGTCGACGACGAGCCCCAAATCCTGCGCGCGTTGCGGACGAGCCTTCGCGGCGCCGGCTACGAGGTCGACACCGCGGAGACCGTCGAGGCCGCGCTGGCGGCGGCGGCGCTGCGGCCGCCCGAGGCCGTCGTGCTCGACCTCGTACTACCGGACGGGAGCGGAACCGAAGTCGCCCGCGAGCTCCGCAGCTGGAGCAGCGCACCGATCATCGTCCTCTCGGCAGTCGGCGAGGAGCGGGAGAAGGTCGCGGCGCTCGACGCCGGCGCCGACGACTACGTGACGAAGCCGGTCGGGATCGACGAGCTGCTGGCCCGCCTGCGCGCCGTCCTCCGCCGCACCGCTCCGAGCGGGGAGCCGGTGATCGAGGTGGGGGGGCTCGTGGTCGACCTGCGGAAGCGGGAGGTGCGGATGGCGGGGGAGCCGGTCCACCTCACGCCGCACCAGTTCGACCTCCTGCGAGTCCTCGCGCTCAACGTCGGCAAGCTGCTCACACAGCGGCAGCTTCTGCAAGAGGTCTGGGGGCCGGGCTATACGGACGCGGCCAATCTCCTCCAGGTGAACGTCTCGCAGCTCCGCCGCAAGATCGAACCGGACCGCGCGCACCCGCGCTACCTCCTGACGGAGACCGGCGCCGGCTACCGGCTCGTCGAGCCGTCCTGAGCGCCTTCAGGAAATCGTCAGGCCGAAGCCCGAAACCCTAAGGCCGCCTTAAGCGCCGTCGCCGTAGCGTCGAGGAAGTGGACGACCTCTACGCGTTGTTGATCATGGGCGCCTGTTTCGCAGTGATTTTCGTCCTGCACTGGGCACTGGAGCGGATCTGATGTCTGCGGGTGACGCCGTGGGTCTCGCCATCTCGCTTGCGGTGCTGGTGTACCTCGTCTACGCGCTGATTCGCGGGGAGCGCCTCTGATGGGACAGGGCACAGCCCAGATCCTCGTCTACGCAGCTGTCCTCATCGCGCTCAGCTACCCGCTGGGCATCTGGATGGCGCGCGTCTACACCCGCGAGCAGGGCGACGTGATCGAGCGTGGCTTCCTCCGCCTGCTCGGGCGTGACGCAGCCACCGACCAGAACTGGAAGCAGTATGCGCGGTCGGTGATCGTCTTCACGATCGCCTTCAGCGTTTTCCTCTACGGGTTGCTGCGGCTGCAGGGGCACCTGTTCCTCAACCCCGATCACCTGCCGGCCGTGCCCTGGACGGTGGCGCTCAACACGACGGCGAGCTTCGTCACGAACACGAACTGGCAGTACTACGCGGGCGAGGCGACGATGTCGTACCTAAGCCAGATGGCGGGGCTGGCGGTGCAGCAGTTCGTGTCCGCAGGGGTTGGGCTGGCGGTCGTCGCGGCGGTCATTCGCGGGATTGCCCGTCGCGGCGGCGGCGTCGGCCTTGGCAACTTCTGGCGCGACCTCTACCGCTCGATCGTCTACATCCTGCTGCCGCTTGCGATCGTGCTCGCGATCGTCCTGATCTCGCAGGGAGTCCCGCAGACCTTCCACGGGCACGTGACGGCAACGACGCTGCAGGGCGCGCACCAGACGATCGCGCGCGGCCCCGTGGCGTCGATGATCTCGATCAAGCAGCTGGGGACGAACGGCGGCGGCTACTACGACTCGAACTCGGCCGTCCCCTTCGAGAACCCGACACCGGTCTCGAACTTCCTCGAGGTGCTCGCGATCCTGCTGATCCCGTTCGCGCAGGTGGTGATGTTCGGCCGGATGGTGCTCGCGCGCCGGCACGCCTGGGTGCTCTACGCCGTCTGCTTCTCGATCTTCGCGATCGGGGTCTCGATTGCGTTCCCAGCGGAGCAGCACGGTTCCGCCGTGCTCCGCCACTCCGGCGTGAACATCACACAGAGCGCAAGCCAGTCCGGCGGCAACATGACCGACAAGGAGGTCCGCTTCGGGATCGCCAACACGGCGCTTTGGGCCACGGCGACGACCGACGTGTCCAACGGGTCGGTCAACGGCGGTCACGACGCCCTCACGCCCGCCGGCGGAGCTGTGCCTCTGGTGAACATGTTCCTCGGCGAGGTCGAACCGGGCGGCGTGGGCTCGGGCCTGTACGGACTGGTCTTCTACATCCTGATTGCGGTCTTCGTGGCGGGTCTGATGGTCGGACGGACGCCGGAATGGCTCGGGAAGAAGATCGAGGCGAGAGAGATGAAACTCGCGGCAGTCGGTGCGCTCTTCGTCCCGACGATGGTGCTCGTCATGACGGCCGTCGCGATCGCGACGCCGGCCGGGCTCGCGTCCATCTTCAACCCCGGTGCGCATGGCTTCAGCGAGACGCTCTACGCGTACACGTCCCAGTCGAACAACAACGGCAGTGCGTTCGCCGGCTACGGCGCGACGACGTTCTCGACGACGTTCGGGACAGTCGCGCTCTACTTCGGCCGCTTCTTCCCGCTGCTCGCCGGGCTCGCGATCGGCGGCTCGCTCGCGGCGAAGAAGGTCGTCCCCGCCTCGGCCGGGACGTTCCGCACTGACGGCGCGACCTTCGGGATCTTGCTCCTCGGGGTCATCGCGCTCACTGCAGGTCTGATGATCCTGCCCGCGCTCACGCTCGGGCCGATCGTGGAAGGGCTGATGCACTGATGCTCCGCGCACTGCTCGCCTCGGTGCTCGGGATCGTGGTGTTCACGGTCGTGCTCGGCTTCGGCTACCCGGCGCTGATGACCGGCTTCGCGCAGGTCGCGCTCCCGCACCAGGCGAACGGAAGCCTGGTCGAACGGGGCAATAAGGTCGTCGGCTCGTCACTGGCCGCGCAGGATTTCTCGTTCCCCGGCTACTTCCACGAGCGGCCGTCGGCTACCTCGCCCGCGTACAACCCCGCCTTCACGACCTTCTCCAACCTCGGCCCGACGAATCCGGCGCTCGCAAAGCTCGTTCAGGCGAACGCGAAGGCGGTCCTCAAGCTCGAGGGCCCCTACAACCCCGGGCTGACGATCCACGACATCCCGGTCGACGCCGTCGTTCCTTCGGGATCGGGCATCGACCCGGAGATCTCGATCGCCTACGCGAACCTGCAGGCGCGTCGTGTGGCGGCCGTCCGGCACCTGCCGCTCACGACCGTCCAGACCTTGATCAAGGAGAACACCGACGGCCGCTCGCTGCACTTCCTGGGCGAGCCCGGAGTCAACGTTCTCGAGCTCAACCTCGCAATCGACAAGCAGGGAGGGAAGTAGTGTCGGCCGCGACCCCGGAACTGCCCGCCGCACCGAGGAGGCGCGCGAGCGTCTTCTCCCGCGAGCTCGTCATTCAGGCGATCTGGGACTCGTTCCCGAAGCTCAACCCGCGGCTGCAGCTGAAGAACCCGGTGATGTTCATCGTCGAGCTCGGCAGCGTCATCACGACGGTGATCTTCTTCAAGGACCTCGTCCAGGGGCACGACAGCCAGCTCTGGTTCGTCGGCGTGATCGCCATCTGGCTCTGGCTGACCGTCCTCTTCGCGAACTTCGCCGAGGCGATTGCCGAGGGTCGTGGCAAGGCGCAGGCGAACGCGCTGCGCGCGACGCGGACGACGACCACGGCACTACGCCGGTCGCGCGACGGCCACCTCGAGGAGGTGGCGGCGCCCGACCTTCAGAGGGGCGACGTCGTGGTAGTCGAGGCGGGAATGATCATCCCCGCCGACGGCGACATCGTCGAGGGCGTCGGCTCGGTCGACGAGTCCGCGATCACCGGCGAGTCCGCACCGGTGATCCGCGAGGCCGGAGGCGATCGCTCGGCCGTCACGGGTGGCACGAAGCTCCTCTCGGACCGGCTCGTGATCGAGGTCACCCAGGAGCCGGGGAGGTCCTTCCTCGACCGGATGATCGCGCTCGTCGAGGGCGCCGAGCGGCGCAAGACGCCGAACGAGATCGCGCTCAACATCCTGCTCGCCGGCCTGACGATCACCTTCCTCGCCGCAGTGGTGACGCTGCGGCCGTATGCCCTCTACGCGGGCACTGCGACTTCGGAGACCGTCCTCATCGCGCTCCTCGTAGCACTGATCCCGACGACGATCGGCGCGCTGCTCTCGGCGATCGGAATCGCCGGGATGGACCGGCTCGTGCAGCGGAACGTCCTGGCCATGTCGGGTCGAGCCGTCGAGGCCTCGGGCGACGTCGACGTGCTCCTGCTCGACAAGACCGGCACGATCACGCTCGGCAACCGGCAGGCTTCCGAGTTCATCCCGGCGCCCGGCGTCGACGAGCGTGAGCTGGCAGAGGTTGCGCAGCTGGCTTCTCTCGCCGACGAGACACCCGAAGGACGGTCGATCGTCGTGCTCGCGAAGGAACGCTTCAACCTGCGCGAGCGCGAGCTGGGAGAGCACGAGTTCGTTCCCTTCAGCGCGACCACGCGCATGAGCGGTGTGAACCAGAACGGCACGATGATCCGCAAGGGGGCAGCCGACGCAGTCAAGGCGTTCATCGCCGAGAACGGCGGCCGCGCGCCGGCCGAGATCGACACGGCGGTCCAGCAGGTCGCCGAGCAGGGTGGGACCCCGCTCGTGGTGGCACGCGACAACTTCGCGCTCGGGGTCATCCATCTCAAGGACATCGTCAAGGGCGGCATGAACGAGCGCTTCGACGAGCTCCGCCGGATGGGGATTCGCACGGTGATGATCACCGGCGACAACCGCGTGACCGCCTCCGTGATCGCGCAGGAGGCCGGCGTCGACGACTTCCTCGCCGAGGCGACCCCGGAGGCGAAGCTCGCGCTGATCAAGGACGAGCAGGCGAACGGGCGCATGGTCGCCATGACCGGCGACGGCACGAACGACGCTCCCGCGCTGGCGCAGTCCGACGTCGGCGTCGCCATGAACACCGGGACGACCGCCGCCAAGGAGGCGGGGAACATGGTCGACCTCGACTCGAACCCGACCAAGCTGATCGAGATCGTGGAGGTGGGCAAACAGCTCCTGATCACGCGCGGAGCGCTGACGACGTTCTCGATCGCGAACGACGTTGCGAAGTACTTCGCGATCCTGCCGGCGATGTTCGCGTTCACCTACGCCTCGAAGCCGGGCGAGCGCGGGCCGCTGAACGCGCTCAACATCATGCACCTGGGCGACCCGCAGAGCGCGATCGTGTCCGCCATCATCTTCAACGCTCTGATCATCCCTGCGCTCGTTCCGCTCGCCCTGCGCGGCGTCAAATACCGGGCAATCGGCGCCACGGCTCTCCTGCGTCGCAACCTGCTGATCTACGGTCTCGGCGGGATGATCCTGCCCTTCGTCGGCATCAAGCTGATCGACCTCATCATCCACAACGTCTTCGGGGCGTGAGCCTCTGGCTGCCCGCGGCCATTATCGGATCCTCCTGGGGATGGCGGCGGGAGTGGGCAAGACGTACCGGATGCTCCTCGAAGGCCGGCAGGCGCATGAGGAGGGACGGGACGTCGTGATCGGCTACCTCGAGCCGCATGACCGTCCCGAGACGACGGCCCTCGCCGAGGGCCTCGAGGTCGTCCCCCGCCGGCGTGCCCAGCAGGGCACGCTCGAGCTCGAGGAGATGGACGTCGATGCGGTGATCCGCCGCGCCCCCAAGCTTGCGCTCATCGACGAGCTTGCCCACACGAACGCTTCCGAGATGCGGAACGAGAAGCGCTGGCAGGACATCGAGGAGGTGCTCGACGCCGGCATCGACGTCATCTCGACCGTCAACGTCCAGCACGTCGAGAGCCTCAACGACGCGATCTTCGAGCTCACCGAAAGCCGCGTGCGTGAGACCTTCCCCGACCGGATCCTCGACGAGGCCGACGAGGTCGTGCTCGTCGACCTGTCGCCGGAGGAGCTCCAGGAGAGGCTTCGGGCCGGCAAGATCTACCCGAAGGAGCGGGCGCAGGTCGCGCTCGAGAACTTCTTCCGTACAGACAAGCTCGCCGTGCTGCGCGAGCTCGCGCTGCGCGAGGTGGCGGAGGACGTGGAGGCGCGGCGCGTCGCTCGAACCCTCGAGCCGCTCAGCCAGCAGGCGGTCGCCGAACGCGTGCTCGCCCTCATCGAGCCGCAGCCGAAATCGCAGCGAATCATGCGCCGTGCGTGGCGCTCCGCGCAGAGACTCGGCACCGAGATGGATGCGGTCTGGGTGCGACCGCCGGGTCGGCCGCCGACCGACGAGGAGGCGACGCAGCTCGCTGCTCTGCGCCGCCTCGCCGGGATCCTCGGGGCGCACTTCCTCGAGGAGGAGGGTGACGACCTCGTCGTGACAGTCCGGCGCGTCGCCGTCCAGCGCGGCTCGACCTACATCTTCGTCGGTACGCCCGACGAGTCGCGCCGCCGCGAGATCTTCGGCGGCTCGCTTCTGTCGCGGATGGTGCGCGAACTGCCGGGGCTCGACATCCGCGTCGTCGCAAACAGGGCCGACCGGGACCGGCTGACGGAATGATCGCCGCCGTCATAGCTCTCGGCGCTCTCGCCGCAGTCCTTGCGGCCGCCCTCGTCGTCCGCAGCGGCGTCCGGTTCCGCCGGCCCCGAGCCGGCTCGTCGCGCCGAATCCTCGTCCCGTTCACCGGCGGCACGCTCGACCCGACCGTGCTCGAGGCCGCGATCAGGATCGCACAGGCGGAGAGTGCCACTCTCGTCCCCGCCTATCTCCTGCTCGTCCCGCTGCGCTATGCTGAGGATTCGCCTCTTCGCGACGACGTCGCGGTCGCGCTCCCGCTGCTCGAGGCCGTCGAGCATGCGGCCGTCCGCGCCGGAGTGCCTGTCGACGCGCGGATCGAGAAGGGGCGCAGCTCAACTCACGCGCTGCGGCGGCTCTGGGACGTCGAGCGCTTCGACCGGATCGTGGCGCCGGCCCCCAACGGCGGAAACGGCGGCTTCACGTTGAAAGACGTGACGTGGATCCTCGAACACGCGCCGAGCGAGACCGTACTGCTCAAGCCGGTTCCCTCCGCCGCAGCGTAGGCTCCACCTCCCGCAGGCCGGCCACTTAATCTGTGCGCGTGGCGGAGCCCGCGGTGAGGGAGCCTCAGCAGAGCCCCCTCGAGCCCGAGCGGGGGGTTCGCCGCTTCCTGCTCGGCCGGCCGATGCGCTCGCACCAGCTCGAGGGCGAGCTGCTGCCCATTCCGCTGGCGTTGCCGATCTTCGCCGCCGACGCGATCTCGTCCGTGGCCTACGCCACCGAGGCCGCGATGGTCGTGCTGCTCACCGTGTCGTTGCACGCGTTGCATCTGGCGCTGCCGATCTCGATCGCGGTGGCGGTGCTGATGGCAATCGTGATCACGTCGTACAGGCAGACCGTCCGCGCCTACGAGGTCTCCGGTGGGGCCTACGTCGTCGCCCGGGAGAACCTCGGCACGCTGCCCAGCCTCATCGCCGCTGCCGCGTTGCTCGTCGACTACGTCCTCACGGTCGCGGTCTCGGTCTCGTCGGGTGTCCTCGCCATCACCTCCGCCGCCCCGTCGCTCGACCACTACAACACGGAGCTCTCGCTCATGGCGGTGGGGCTGATCATGCTCATCAACCTCCGTGGTGTCCGGGAGTCGGGCCTCGCGTTCGCGCTCCCGACGTACATCTTCATCGTTTCGATGCTCATCGCGATCGGCACGGGGGTCACGAAGTGCGCGACGACCGGTTGCCCGCGTGCTGTCACTCCGCATGCGATCCCTCCCGGAACGGCCGCTATCTCCATCTTCCTGATCCTGAAGGCGTTCTCCTCGGGCGCGAGCGCGCTCACCGGCGTCGAGGCGATCGCGAACGGGGTCAACGCCTTCAAGCGGCCGCAGTCGAAGAACGCGGCGCGGACGCTCGGCGTGCTCGGGATCGTCGCCATCACCATGTTCATCGGCGTCTCGTATCTCGCCGTCGCGACGCACGCGCGCCCGAGCACGAGCGTTTCTGTGGTCTCGCAGGTCGCCCGTGCGGTCTTCCCGGCCGGCTCTCCAGGCTCGTTCCTCTTCTGGGTCGTCCAGATCTTCACCTTCGCCATCCTCATCCTCGCGGCGAACACGTCGTTCCAGGGCTTCCCGCGGCTGTCGGCGCTCCTGGCGAAGGATCGGTTCATTGCCCGCCAGTTCACGAACCTGGGCGATCGGCTCGTCTACTCGAACGGCGTCGTCCTCCTGGCCGGCGCGGCCGCGTTCCTCATCTGGATCTACCACGCGAACGTCAACAACCTGATTCACCTCTACGTCGTCGGCGTGTTCACGGCGTTCACGCTGTCGCAGGCGGGCATGGTCCGCTACTGGCAGCGAACGCACGGCGACGGGTGGCGGTGGCGAGCTGCGATCAACGGCGTCGGAGCAGCCGCGACCGGTGTGGTCGCGATCGTCGTGATCCTGACGAAGTTCCAGGAAGGGGCGTGGATCGTGACGATCGCCGTCCCGACGATGGTGCTCGCCTTCTACGGCGTGCGGCGCCACTACGACAGCATTCAGCGGCGGCTCGCAGCCGGGGCGGCGGCCGTGGCGGCGGCTCCGGTGGCGCGGAACACGACGATCGTGGTGGTCGAGGCGCTCGACGACGCAACCGACGCGGCCGTCTGGGTCGCCGAGAAGATCTCGCCCGAGGGCTTCCGTGCGATGCACGTCCCGGTCCGAGGCTCCGATCCCGGTATCCGCCCGCGCTGGTTCCGGCTCAGCAACGGCGCGCCGCATCTCGAGGTCTACGAGGGGGAGAGCCTGACCACGGCGGTGCTCGACCAGGTCTGGCGGCAACCGCGCAGCGAGTCCGACTTCGTCACGCTGGTCCTGCCGGAGTTGTTCGAGCGCCCTTCGCTCCTCGAGCAGTTTCGCCACCGCCGGGAGTTGGCGTTGAAGCTCCGGCTGCTCTCCGAGCCCAGCGTCGTCGTCGCCGACGTGCCGGTGTTGCGGGAGTCGGGGCGGACGTTGCCGAGGCGTCTGGTCGTGCGCGTGCTCGTGTCCAACGTCACCGCCGCGACCATGCGCGCCGTGAACTACGCGAGCACGCTCCAGGTGATGGACACCCAGGCGGTGAATTTCGCCTTCAGCTCGGAGGACGCCCACGCGATCCGCTCGGAATGGGCACAGCACGCGCCACGCATTCCGCTCCACGTCGAGGAGGCGCCGTACCGGGACATCGGGGCGCCGCTCCTCCACTACCTGCGCGACATCACCGCGGACCCGGACGTCGCGGTGCTCGTGCTCATGCCCGAGCTGATCACGCGCGGCTGGCGCCGGTTGCTCCACAACCAGCGCGCGCTCTACGTCAAGCGGCTCCTGCTCTTCGAGCGGCACGTCGTTCTGGCATCTGTTCCCTACCAGCTGCTCCGATGAGGCTCAAGCTGCCGGATCCGAGGTCGCTGCCGCAGCGGGCGCGGCGCCTCGCGCGCTGGACGGGCTCGATCGCGTACCGCAGCATCGTCGTGCCCCTGCTCGACCTGGAGGAGACCGAGCACGCGCTCGCGCTGGCGTGCCGCCTCGCGGCGGATCGTGGCGCGCGCGTGGTCGTCGTCGCGCCGCTCGTCATCGAGCGCGAGCTCCCGCTCGACGCGCATTTCGACCGCGAACGTCTCGAGCTGGAGGAGCGTCTCGAGGCGGCCGTCCGAGCCGTGGGCGCGCGCGGCCCGACGATCCGTCAGGAGATCGTCCGCACACGGCCCGGGCAGACCGGCGACGACATCGCTCGCATCGCGGCCGAACACCGCGCCGAGCTGCTCGTCGTGGGGGCTCCCGTCGAGTCGCAGCGCGGGTTCCGGCGTGCCTTCTCGCGCGAGATCCTGCTGCTGCTGCGTGCGGCGCCCTGCCGCGTTCTGATCGCAACCGGCCCGGTGGCGGGCAAGGGCGCGCCGGCGCAGCCGGAGTTCTCGAAGATCCTCGTGCCGATGAAGCTCGGCGAGATCGGCGAGGAGATGGTCGCGACCGCCGTCAAGCTCGCCCGGGATCGCTCCGCCGCTGTCGAGGCGGTGCACGTGATTCGCGTTCCGCTCGGCCGGCAGCTCGACGCGGAGCTGTTCGACGAGGAGGAGCGCGCGGCCGCCTCCCTGGCGGCGGCGGCCGCCCTCGGGTCCGAGCAAGGTGTCGAGGTCGAGGGCCGTGCGCTCCGGGCGCGCTCGATCGGCGAGGCGATCGTCCAGGCGGCGGGCGAGAGCGGTGCCGACCTCATCGTGCTCGGCTCCTCGCCGCGCTGGCGGCGCCAGACGCGCTTCTTCTCGCCAACCGTCGACTACGTGCTGCGCCACGCGCGCGCCGAGGTGCTCGTCCTGGCGTTCCCGCAGGGGGTGTTCGAGGAGGCTTGAGCACCCCCGTCCGCGCGCTACGCTCCGCGCGTGCTCAATGCGCTCGTCATCGGCTGCGGCCGCGTCGGCTCGTCGGTCGCGCAACAGCTCCACCAGGAGGGCTGGGACGTGACCGTCGTCGACGAGAACGAGGACGCGCTCGGCCGGCTCGGGGAGAGCTGGCCCGGCACGTTCATCGTCGGGCACGGCATGGACGCCGACCTCCTGCGTGAGGCCGGCATCGAGGACGCCGACGCCGTCGTTGTCGCCACCGACGGCGACAACACGAACATCGTCATCGGCCAGGTCGCGCAGAAGCGCTTCGACGTCCGCTGCGTCGTCGTGCGCGTCCTCGATCCGGCGCGCGCCCGCTTCTACCAGGAGCGGGGTCTCGACACGGTGTGCCCGACGAGCGTGGCCATCGACCGGCTGATGGACGCCGCGCGGACGTGCGCGATCCCTGAGGCGCGGACGGACGCGGAAGCGGAACCCACCGCGGAGCCGGTCTGATGTACGTCATCGTCGCCGGCGGCGGCAAGATCGGCGCGAACGTCACCCGCTCGCTCCTCCGGCTCGGGAACGAGGTGACGTTGATCGAGCAGAAGCGCGACCGCTTCGAGCAGCTCGAGAACGAGTTCGAGCATCAAGTGCAGCGCGGCGACGCGACGGAGCTCTTCGTGCTCGAGCGGGCGGGAATCGCGCGGCCGCCCGACATCGTCCTCGCGCTGACGGGGGACGACGAAGACAACATGATCGTCGGTCAGATCGCCCGCGAGAAGTACGGGGTGCCGAAGGTGATCGCGCGCGTGAACGACCCGCGCAACCAGGCGCACTTCGACCTGCTGGGGATCGCGCCCACCATCTGCGCGACCTCGAGCGTGATGGCGCTCGTCGAGCACGAGGTGCCCGAGCACGACCTCATCCACCTGCTCGAGCTGCGCGGCGAGAACCTCGAGATCGTCGAGGTGCAGATCAACGACGACGCGCCGGCCGCGGGGCGGACGATCGAGGCGCTCTCGCTGCCCGAAGGCTCGCGGCTCATCTCCGTCATGCGCGGCGGTCGCGCCGAGATCGCCGTCGGGTCGACGGTCCTCGAGGCGGGCGACCAGGTGCTAGCCATCCTCGAGCCGGGCAAGGAGGACGAGCTACGTCGCGTTCTGCTTCGTCGCTAGCTCTGCTCCTCGTCGCCGCGGCGTTGCTGGCCGCCTGCGGTAGCGGCGCGACCCGCGGGGTCGCCGGTGCGCAGAAGACCGTCGCGAGCTCCAGCGGCGACTGGACGCGCTTCGGCTGGGACGCGCGGCGCTCGAACGACGACCCGAATGCGACCGGGATCACGGCCGCGAACGTCGGCTCGCTCGCTCGCCAGCAGGTCCATCTGCCCGGCACGGTCGACTCGTCGGCGATCTACCTGCACGGCGTCTCGATCGGCGGCGCGACGCACGACGCGTTCTTCGCGACGACGACGTACGGGATCACGCTCGCGATCGACGTGGCGGACGGAAAGATTCTCTGGCGCTGGACGCCGCCCGGCTACTCCCACCTGGCGGGCACGGCGCAGATCACGACGGCGACGCCGGTCGCCGACCCGAACCGCAAGTGGATCTACGCCGCGTCACCGGACGGGAAGATCCAGAAGCTGTCGGTCGCGACCGGGCACGTCGCCTGGCGCCGCTCGATCACGGTGCTGCCGTCGTTCGAGAAGATCGCGTCGTCGCTCAACGTCGACCGGGGCCACGTCATCGCCACCACGGGCGGCTACATCGGCGACACGCCGCCGTACCAGGGTCATGTCGTCGTCATCGCCGCCGGAAACGGCCGGATCCTGCACGTCTGGAACTCGCTCTGCTCGGCCCGTCACCACATCCAGGACCCGCCCACCTGCGGGGCGAGCGACTCCGCGATCTGGGGACGGGCGGGCGCCGTCGTCGTTCCCGGCAGCGGGAACCTTCTCGTGGCGACGGGCAACGCACCGTGGAACGGCCACTCGAACTGGGGCGACGCGGTGCTCGTCCTGTCTCCGCAGGCGAAGCTGATCGGCAACTACACGCCGACGAACACGGCAAAGCTGAACACCGAAGATCTCGATCTTGGCTCGACCTCACCCGTCTACCTCACGCCGAAGCTCATCGCGGAGGGAGGCAAGGACGGGAAGATCCGGCTCCTCTCGCTCGCGCGGATCCGGGGCACCAAGCCGCACAAGGGGCACGAGCTCCAGATCGTCTCGACGCCGTCGGGCACGGACCTGTTCACGGCGCCCGCGGTCTGGCGGAGCGGGAAGCGCATCTGGCTGATCGCCGCCGACGGCGGCGCGACACAGGCCTGGGCGCTGCGCGGCGGGCGGCTGCACTCGGCCTGGCGCGTCGGCAGGGGAGGAACCAGCCCGGTGCTTGCGGGCGGCCTGCTCTATGTCTACGACCCGAACGGCGGGCTGAACGTCTACGACCCGGCGAGCGGGAAGCTCGTCACGACGCTTTCTGCGGGCCCTGGCCACTGGAACAGCCCGATCGCGATCGACGGCCGCGTCGCGCTGCCGGAGGGCAACGCGAACGACCACGCCACGAGCGGCGTGCTCGACATCTGGCGCAGCTCCTAGGCGGAACGCCGGCGGCGGACCTGAGGCGCTTGCTGGCCGAGGGCCGCGTAGGCGAGCGCCTGCAGCGACTCGTTCAGCGTCGCGAGCTCGCGCGAGATACGCAGGAAGTTCTCGTCGTTGTCGAGCCGCTTGTTCGTTTTCGCGAGCTCGTCCGCGATGCGGTCGAGCCGCTCGAGGATCAGGTCGAAACGCCGGTCTGAGAGGTCGTGGTCCACCCGCTCATCGTAGTGGGACCGCGGCCAGCTCCTCCCGCGACCGCACCACGACCGTCGCGGCGCCGAGAGCCGCCTCCACCTCGGGGAGCGTGCCGATGAGCTCCACCTGACGCGCCGCGCCCGCGTGCGCGAGGGCGAGCTCGGCCAGCTCCCGCGGCGCGTCGCTGAAGACTCCGATCCGCGCGCCAGCCGCCTTCAGTCGCCGCAGCGCGGCGTTCGTGTCGGGACGGGGACGGATCCAGAGCGGCGCCCGGTCCGCCGCGAACCGCGTCAGCAGAGGGCGCCAGTCGCCGAGAGCCTCGTCGAGCACGACGGCCGCGGCCTCCCGGTCCGCCGGTACGTCGAGCTCGACTCGGGCCCGCCGTGCCGCATCTTCGAGCCACGCGTCCCACAACGGCCGCGTGTCGGCGAGGACACCGTCGAGGTCGAGAGCGATCGCCAGGCGGCCGGTCACGGAGAGCGATGCTAGATTCCCGCCACATACCGGCGAGCAGTGAGGGAACTCCGGTGCAAGTCCGGGACGGTCCCGCCGCTGTGAGGGGAGATGCTCTTTCGCCACGACGTCACTGGGTCTCAGGGCCCGGGAAGGCGGCGGAGGAGGGAGCCCCGAGTCAGAAGACCTGCTGCCCGCCGCAAACCCCGAACCCCTCGCGGAAGGAGGATTCGTGTTCCATCGTTCCCTTGCTGTTGTCGCGGCTCTCGCGGCAGCGCTCGTCGTCGTCTCCCTCTCGGCGGCGGCCCACCAGCGGGCGCAGACCCTGCCTGAGCACGCCGGGCACACGTTCCCGCACCGGATCGTCTCGCTCTCGCCGACCGTGACCGAGGATCTGTTCGCGATCGGCGCCGGCAAGCAGGTCGTCGCCGTCGACCAGGACTCGAACTACCCGCAGCGCGCGCCGCACACCAGCCTCTCCGGCTTCACGCCGAACGTCGAGGCCGTCGCGAACTACCACCCCGACCTCGTCGTCATCTCCTACGACCCCGGCAACTTCGGGTCGCAACTGCGGAAGCTCGGGATCAAGGTCGTCAACGAGGCGGCCGCGGACAACCTCGGGCAGGCGTACAAGGAGATCCTCGGGCTCGGCCGTCTCACGGGTCACAGCCGCGGCGCGAAGGCCGTGGTGCACTCGATGAAGGCGAATCTGGCGGCGATCGTG
Organism: uncultured Actinomycetes bacterium; assembly: GCA_963696975.1. Classification (GTDB taxonomy): domain Bacteria; phylum Actinomycetota; class Thermoleophilia; order Gaiellales; family Gaiellaceae; genus Palsa-739. The sequence continues at coordinate 17,663 of CAVOMI010000002.1, forward strand.
AAGAGCGTCCCGAAATCACGCCGCCACCTGCGCCTCTACCACGAGCTCGACCCGACGTACTACTCGGCGACGTCGTCGACGTTCATCGGCAGCATCTACAAGCTGTTCGGCTTCCGGGACATCGCCGACGCGGCGGGCGGGACGTCCGGCGGCTACCCGCAGCTCTCGGGCGAGTACATCGTCGCGAACAACCCGCAGATCATCGTCCTCGCCGACACGAAATGCTGCCAGCAGGACTATGCGACGGTTGCCGCACGTCCGGGCTGGAGCACGATCTCGGCGGTTCAGCACCATCGCGTGGTGGAGGCCGACGACGACGTCGCCTCGCGCTGGGGGCCGCGGATCGTGCAGTTCGCCCGGACCGTGGCGCGCATCGCGAAGCGGAGCTGATGGCCTCCGCGGCCGGAAGAGTCGAGGTTGCACCGGTACCGACACCCCGTGTCGAGGCGCGGGGTGTCAGCCTCCGTGCCGGTCTGCTCACAGGGGCGTTCCTCGTCGCTTCGGTAGCCGTTGGCCTCGCGGTCGGCCCGGTGCACATCGGCCTCGGCGAGATCGTCCGCTCGGCGCTCTCGTACGTCCCGTTCCTCCACGTCCACCAGCCCCTCGGCGCGGTCGACCGCGCCGTGCTCTGGCAGCTGCGCGCCCCGCGCGTGGTGCTCGCGGCGCTGGTCGGTGGGATGCTGGCGGTCGCAGGCGCGTCGTATCAGGGCGTGTTCCGTAACCCGCTCTGCGACCCGTATCTGCTCGGGGTCGCAGGCGGAGCCGGGCTGGGCGCGACGCTCGCGATCGTCTACGCGACCGCGGCGGCGACCGGAAGCAACTACACGGTGCCGCTCGCCGCGTTCGCCGGCGCCCTCCTCGCGGTCGTCGTCACGTACGCGCTCGGCCGCTCGGCCGGGGCCACGCAGATGACGGGCGCCCTCATCCTCGCCGGCGTGACGATGGCGACCTTCACGGCGGCCGTGCAGACGTTCGTGCAGCAGCAGCACACGCAGCAGCTGCAGAACGTCTACGCGTGGCTGCTCGGCGGCTTCTCGACCGCGACGTGGCACGACGTCGCGATCTGCGCCCCGTACATCGCGGTGAGCTCGCTCGTGCTCGTGCTGCACCGACGGGTACTCGACGTCCTCAGCCTCGGCGACGACGAGGCGGCGAGCCTCGGGATCGACGTCGGGCGGGCGCGGCTGACGATCGTCGTCGCCGCCACGCTCGGCACCGCCGCGGCGGTGTCGGTGAGCGGGCTGATCGCCTTCGTCGGGATCATCGTCCCGCACACGATCCGGCTGCTCCTGTCGACGAGCTACCGCGCGGTCGTGCCGCTCTCGCTTCTCGCAGGTGCGGGCTTCCTCGTCCTCACGGACGTCGTCGCGCGGACGATCGTGTCGCCGGCCGAGCTTCCCATCGGCGTCGTCACGGCGTTCCTCGGCGCCCCGTTCTTCGCCGTCGTCCTGCGGACGTCTCGGAGTCGCCGTTGATCGAGACGCGCGACCTGTGGGTGCGCTTCGGGCCGGTCGCGGCGGTCCGCGAGCTCTCGCTGCGCGCCGAGAGCGGAGGCTGGACGGCGCTGATCGGGCCGAACGGCGCCGGCAAGACCTCCGCGCTGCGCGCGCTCGCCGGCCTCGCGGACTACGACGGCGAGGTCCTCATCGACGGCCGGGACGCACGCGGGCTGGGCCGCCGCGCAGTCGCGCGGCTCGTCGCGTTCGTCCCGCAGAAGCCCGAGACGCCCGCGGCGCTCACGGTCGCCGAGTACGTCCTCCTCGGCCGCACGCCTCACATCTCGTATCTCGGTGGCGAAGGGCGGCGCGACCGCGAGGCGGCCGCGGACGCGCTGAAGCGGCTCGAGCTCGAGAGCTTCGCGCAGCGTCCGCTCGGCTCTCTCAGCGGCGGTGAGCTGCAGCGGGCCGTGCTCGCACGCGCACTGGCGCAGGAGGCGCCCGTGCTGCTGCTCGACGAGCCCACCACGGCGCTCGACCTCGGCCGCCAGCAGCTCGTGCTCGAGCTCGTCGACGAGCTGCGCCGCGACGGGTTGACGGTGGTGACGACGATGCACGACCTCACGCTCGCGGGCCAGTACGCCGAGCGCCTCGTCCTGCTCGACGGCGGCTCGGTCGTCGCCGAGGGAACCGCGACGGAGGTCCTCTCGGCGCCGACGGTCGCGGCTCACTACGGGGCCAACGTCCGCATCGTCGAGGACGAGGCCGGCGTCTTCGTCCTGCCGGTGCGGGACCGCTAGAGTCGCCGGCGGCGCCCTTGCGCCGTCTATGCGCAACTGACCGTCTCATCCGACCCTGTCGTTCCAACTCGTTGGAGGTCGTTGCGCATGTCTCGCCTTGCCGGCTCGCTCGTCGCGGCCGGCGTCTCGAAGTCGTACGGAGCCGAGGTCGTTCTCGAGGACGTCAGCGTTGTCGTGCCACCGCGCGCCCGGATCGGGCTCGTCGGTCCGAACGGCGCGGGCAAGTCGACGCTGCTTCGCCTGCTCGCAGGGCTGGAGGAGCCCGACGCCGGGCGCATCCGCCGCACCCCGCCGTCGCTCGCCGTCGGTTACCTCGCGCAGGAGCGCGGCGGCAACGGAAAGCGGTCCGGCGGGCAGGAGACGCGGGCCGCCCTCTCAGCCGTCCTGCGCGGAAGCTTCGACGTGCTCCTGCTCGACGAGCCGACCAACGACCTCGACTTCGCCGGGCTCGCGTGGCTCGAGCGCTCGCTCGCGTCGCATTCCGGCGCGGCCGTCGTCGTCTCTCACGACCGCGCCTTTCTCGACCGCACCGTCACGCGCATCGTCGAGCTCGACGAGTGGACGCGGGGCACGACGGAGTACAGCGGCGGCTGGAGCGACTACGAAGCAGAGCGCGAGCGGCGGCGCGAGCGCCACTACCGCCGCTGGGAGTCGTCGGTCGCCGAGCGCCGCCGCATCGAGGATCAGCAGCGCCGCATGGCGGAGTGGGAGCGCCGCGGTTACGGCCAGGGCCGCAAGAAGAAGAAGTCGAAGGACGTGAAGCGGACCTACGGTGCGAAGCTCGCCCGGGTCGAGACCGTGGAGAAGCCGTACGAGCCGTGGGAGCTCCAGCTTTCGCTCGCACCGCCCGCGCGCAGCGGCGAGATCGCCGTTCGTCTCGAGGACGCCGTCGTCGAACGCGGCAAGTTCCGCCTCGGGCCGCTCGACCTCGCGGTCGGCTGGGGCGACCGCGTCGCGATCGCCGGGCCGAACGGCAGCGGCAAGACGACGCTGCTCGACGCGCTTCTCGGCCGGCGTCCGCTCGCGGCCGGCACACGCTGGATCGGCCCGGGCGTCGTCGTGGGCGAGCTCGAGCAGGACCGCGCCAGGCTGAGCGGACCGCAGACGCTGCTCGAGATCTTCGGCGACTTCGAGGAGGGATCCGCTCGCACCCTGCTCGCGAAGTTCGGCCTCGGCGCGGACGACGTCCTGCGTCCGGCGGCGTCGCTCTCGCCGGGCGAGCGCACTCGCGCCGGACTTGCGCTGCTCACGGCCCGGGGCGTCAACTGCCTTGTCCTCGACGAGCCGACCAACCATCTCGACGTCGAGGCGATCGAGGAGCTCGAGCGCGGGCTCGCCGGCTACGACGGAACCGTGATCCTCGTCACGCACGACCGCCGCTTCCTGGAGGCCTTCGCGCCCGGCCGTACCATCGACTTGTGAGCGGAACCGCGGCGATTCTCACGATCGGGAACGAGCTCGTCTCGGGCGATGTGCCGAACACGAACGCGTCGTGGCTTGCGCGACGGCTGGCTCCGCTCGGGGTCGAGGTACGCCTCACGGCGGCGGTGCCGGACGAGATCGACGCAATCGGAGCCTTCGTTCGCTCCGAGGCGCCGCGCGTCGACTTCCTCCTTCTGACAGGCGGCCTCGGCGGCACGCCCGACGACCTGACACGCGAGGCGATCGCCGCCGCGTTCGGAGCTGCACAGGAGGAGGTGCCGGAGGTGGCCGCCGACCTGCGCGCCCGGTTCACGCGAGATCCCGAGTATGCGGCGCGCTGGGCGAACCTGCCGCAGGGCAGCCGGCCGCTCGCGAACCCGCTCGGCGGGGCGCCGGGCTTCGTGATCGAGAACGTCTACGTCCTGCCCGGCCTCCCGTCGGAGATGGAGGCGATGTTCTCGTCGATCGAGGAGGAGTTCCGTCGCGGCAGCCCGATCGAGTCCTGGCGCCGCGTCTACCGGACGTACGAGAGCGTGATCGCCTCGACGCTCGCCGAGACAGTCGAGCGCTGGCCGAGCGTCCTCGTCGGCTCCTACCCGAGCTTCGGCTCCGGCGGCTTCACGGTCGAGATCGTCCTCAAGTCGCGGGACGCCGCTGCGCTCGCGGAAGCGTCCTCCTGGGTCGAGTCAGCGATCGAAGAGCGCGGCTGACGGCAGGTAGAAGGCCGCGATTGCGAACGTCATGAGGACGGCTGCGAACGGGCTGAAGAAGGCAACGACGAAAACTGCCATGTACATCGGCACCCCGGGATCGAAGGCACGAGAGACGGCACGCAGCTCCGAGTCGGACACGCTCTCGGCGATCAGTCGCCGGCCGCCGGAGGCATACCTCCACCAGGTGTTGTAGATCACCGACATCAAGACGAACGTCGCGGCGTACGTCAGTGCGGCGGCCTCCTCGTGGAGGTGCTGGGCGACGAGCTTGGTCGGAAAGGGCAGAAACGCGACCGTCAGTAGGAGCAGGTTGTTGAGGAAGAGCATCGTCCGGTCGGTGCGCGCCATCAGCGAGACCGTGTGATGGTGGTTCATCCAGATGATTCCGATCGTGAGGAAGCTCGTCACGTAGGCGAGATATGACGGCCAGAGGTGGAGAAGCTGGCGGCCGAGATCTCCGCCGGAGGCGGTGACCGAGAACTCCAGCACGAGCAAGGTCGCGGCGATCGCGAACACTCCGTCGCTGAACGCCTCCATGCGGCCGGTGTCGGGCTCCACGGCCCGGATCGTCCCGAACGCGCCGGACGACTACGCCAGAACCGGAGCGAGCTCGCGACCGAGCAGCCGCACGGGCTCGAGATCCGTGTGGAGGAGGTGCTGGAGCATCACGCGGTCACAGCCGGCGTGCTCGTAGCCGCGCAGCCGTTCGGCCACCTCCTCGAGCGAGCCGACGACGCAGCGCTCGGAGTAGGCGGCCAGCCAGTCGTCGAACGACTGCTCCCGGGCGCGACGCGCGTAGAGCGCGTGCGCTCGCTCCCGCATCTCTTCGTGTGTCGTCCCGACGAGGAAGCCGGTCATGACGCTGAAGCGGAGCGGCAGCGTCTTCTCGCGGATCGCCGCTGCCTCGTCGGGTGAGACGAACGGCGTGTTGTACTCGTCGGCGAAGCGGAGCGCGGGCTCGACGGTGCCGCGGCCTCCGCTGCCGCCGACGAGCAGAGGCGGCCTCGGCTGCTGCACGGGCTTCGGTTGCGCGGGCGCGTCCTCGAGCGTGTAGTGCCGGCCGCGGAAGTCGACGCGCTCGTCGGTCCAGAGGCGATGGACGATCTCGATCTGCTCGGCGAGCATCTCGACCCGCGCCGACGTTTCGGGGAACGGGAAGCCGTATGCCCGGTGCTCGCGCTCCATCCAGCCGGCGCCGAGCCCGAGCTCGATCCGCCCGCCCGAGACGTGGTCGGCGGTCGCGGCCGCGTTCGCGAGCAGCGCGGGCGCGCGGAAGGTGGCGGGGGAGACGAGCGTGCCGAAGCGCAGCGTCGAGGTTCTCGCGGCGAGCGCGGTGATCGTCGTCCACGCGTCGTGAGCGACGTTGTGGGCCTCGTCGCCCTGCGAGATGTAGTGATCCGAGCGGAAGAGGGTCTCGACGCCGTGCTCCTCGCAGGCGTCGGCGAGCGCGCACCAGTCCGGCCAGGTCACGCCCTCCTGCCCCTCGATCATGAGCGCGAGTCGCATGCCCCGAGCGTAAGCGCTGCAGGCGTAGCCGCGCCAGCTCGCGCACGTCGGCTCGTCCACGTCAACTAGGGCGTAGCCGGTGGGGTTCGAGGCGGCGGCTTCGGCCGCCTCCCGCCCGGCTACGATCGAGCGATGGCCGCGACGACGCCCGAGACCTACCTCTCCGACCTGAATCCGGCGCAGCGCGAGGCCGTCCTCCACACCGAAGGTCCGGTTCTCGTCGTCGCCGGCGCCGGCTCGGGCAAGACCCGCGTCCTCACGCGCCGCATCGCGCACCTGCTCGGCGCGGTCGGGGTCAAGCCGCCCGAGATCCTTGCGATCACGTTCACGAACAAGGCGGCGGGGGAGATGCGCGAGCGCGTCGGAGACCTCGTCGGCCCGCCCGCGCGCGCCGCCTGGGTGATGACGTTCCACTCGGCGTGCGGCCGGATCCTGCGGCGAGAGGCGCAGCGGCTCGGGTACCGCTCGAACTTCACGATCTACGACGGCGCCGACCAGATCCGGCTCGTCAAGCGGTGTCTCGAGGAGCTCGAGCGCGACCCGAAGCGCTTCACGCCACGCGGAATCCACTCGCAGATCTCGAACGCGAAGAACACGCTCGTCAGCCCCGAGGAGTACACGGACCGGGTCGCGAGCTTCTACGACCAGACGGTCGCCGAGGTGTACGACCTCTACCAGAAGCGCCTCTTCGCCTCGAACGCCGTCGACTTCGACGACATGCTCTTTCTCACCGTCGACGTGCTCGAGCGCTTCCCCGAGGCACGCACCAAGTGGCAGGACGCCTTTCGCTACATCCTCGTCGACGAGTATCAGGACACGAACCACGCGCAGTACCGCCTGCTGCAGTTGCTGGCCGAGAAGCATCAGAACGTCTTCGCCGTAGGCGATCCGGACCAGTCGATCTACGGGTTCCGCGGAGCCGACATCCGCAACGTCCTCGAGTTCGAGCACGACTTCCCGGGCTCGTACTCGATCGCGCTCGAGCAGAACTACCGCTCGACCCAGCACATCCTCGACGCCGCGAACGGCGTGATCAGCCACAACCGCGAGCGCAAGGAGAAGAACCTCTGGTCGGAGCTCGGCGACGGCGACCCGGTGCGCGTGGTGGAGGTGGAGGACGAGCACGCCGAGGCGCGCTACGTCGCAGCCGAGATCGCGCTGCTCGTCGAGGAGGGCTTCTCGGGGAGCGAGGTCGCGGTCTTCTACCGGACGAACGCGCAGAGCCGCGTGCTCGAGGACGTCCTCGTGCGGCAGGGCATCGCGTATCAGGTGATCGGCGGCCCGCGCTTCTACGAGCGCGCCGAGATCAAGGACCTCGTCGCGTACCTCCAGGTGCTCGACAACCCGTACGACGGCGTCTCGCTGCTGCGCGCCGCCAACCGGCCGCGTCGTGGCATCGGCGACACGAGCCTCGCGCGGCTGCAGACCTGGGCCGACCAGCGGGAGATCTCGCTCTGGGAGGCGACGGCCGAGGCGCAGCCGGCCGGGGTCGGCGCGGCGCCGCAGAAGGCGCTGAAGGCGTTCCGCGGCACGATCGAGTCGCTCATGTCGGCGGCGCAGGAGCTCGAGGTGCCGGAGCTGATCGAGGAGGTGCTCGCGCGCAGCGGCTACCGCGAGTCGCTCGAGGCCGAGCGGACGATCGAGGCGGAGGGCCGCCTCGAGAACCTCGAGGAGCTCGTCTCGGTCGCACGTGAGTGGCGCGAGCAGGCCGAAGACACGACGCTCTCGGCGTTCCTCCAGGAGATCTCGCTCTACGCCGACCAGGACGCGATGCGCGGCGACACCTCGCTCGTCACGCTCATGACCATCCACAACGCGAAGGGCCTCGAGTTCCGCGCCGTCTACCTGATCGGGATGGAGGAGGGGATCTTCCCGCACTCGCGCTCGATCGAGGAGCAGGGGGTCGAGGAGGAGCGGCGGCTCTGCTACGTCGGCATGACCCGGGCGCGGGAGCGGCTGACCCTGCTGCATGCGTCGTCGCGGATGCTTCGCGGGATGCGCGACCACAACCTGCCGTCGCGCTTCCTCGACGAGCTGCCCGACGGGCACGTCGAGCGCGAGCGGCTGCGGCCGGCGTCGTGGTCGGGCTACAACGCGCCGCGAAGGAGCCGGATCGCACCGCTTGAGGACGTGCCGGACCTCTCCACAGGCGACTCGGTGCGCCACTCGACGCTCGGTGAGGGTGTCGTGGTGCAGATCGAGCCGGGCGGCCTCATCACCGTGCGCTTCGCGGACGACGGCAGCGAGCGGAAGCTCATGCTCGACTACGCGCCGCTCGAGAAGCTCTAGGCTCGCGGTCGTGTTCGAGGTTCGTCCCACAGCCGACCAGGACGAGTACGGCCGCGCGGTCGGCGCGATCGGCCAGTACTTCAACCCGCCGCCGAGCGAGGAGCTGCTCGAGCTCTTCACCCGGACGCTGCCGCACGAGCGCATGCACGCGGCCTTCGAGGACGGCCAGATCGTCGGCGGCGCGGGCGCGTTCCCGTTCGAGCTCTCCGTCCCGGGCGGCTCGCTGCCGTGTGCGGGCGTGACCGCCGTCGGCGTCCATCCGACGCATCGCCGCCGCGGCGTCCTGCGCTCGATGATGGACGCTCAGCTGCGCGACATTCACGAACGAGGCGAGCCGATCGCGGCGCTGTGGGCCTCCGAGGAGACGATCTACGCCCGCTTCGGCTACGGCATTGCCTCCTGGGCAGGCGAGCTGAAGGTGCCGCACGAGTGGGACGCGTTCGCGGAGCCGCTCGAGCTGCGCGGTACGACGCGCTTCGTCACGCCCGAGCAGGCGCGCGAGCTGTTCCCGCCGATCTACGACGCGGTGCGGCGCGAACGGCCCGGGATGCCGTCGCGAAGCGAGGGGTGGTGGAACGACCGCCAGCTGCGTCTGCCCGAGCACGAGGCCGACGCGCCGCGCCGCTTCGTCGTGCTCGAGCTCGACGGCACGCCGCAGGGATATGCGATCTACCGGACGCATTTCGCGTTCGACGGTGGCCTGCCGGCGTCGCGGCTCGTCGTGCGCGAGGCGCTCGGCGTCACCCCGCAGGCGACGGCCGCGATCTGGCGGTTCCTGCTCGACGTCGACTGGATGGCGGTGGCCGAGGTGCCGTTCGCGCCCCCGGACCATCCACTCTTCCTGCTCCTCGGCTTGCCGCGCAGGGCGCGCTACCGGATGGGCGACGGCTTGTGGGTGCGCCTCGTCGACGTCCCGGCCGCGCTCTCGGGCCGCGCGTACGGCGAGGGCGGGCCGCTCGTGCTCGAGGTTCGCGACGCGGTGTGCGAGTGGAACGACGGACGCTGGAAGCTCGAGCACGGCGTCTGCGAGCGCACCGAGGAGGAGCCCGATCTCGCGCTCGACGCGTCTGCGCTCGGCTCCGCCTACCTCGGAGCCGTCTCGTTCACGCAGCTCCGTGAGGGGCTGCGCGTGCAGGAGTTGCGCGACGGAGCTGTCGCGCGGGCGGACGCGCTGTTCGCCTGGCGCCCGCTCCCCTGGTGCCTCGAGATCTTCTGAGCAACTCGTCCGCTGTACGATTCACTCCCTTAACTGAGTGAACCTGACGGTCCTACCGCTTTTGAGGGAGGCCGGACCCGAAGGGCGCCCCTACGGTGCGCACTCCCCATGCGGCCTCTGCGGCTTCCCCCTCCCCCGAAGAGTCGGCGCCTTCTCCCGGTGCTCATCGGCACCGCTTGCGCCGCCCTTCTTGCCGCGTCCGCCATGGGGAACTCTTCGACGCACGCATCGTCGAGTGCGTACGTCTCACCCCGGCTGCTTCCGGCCGCGCACACGAGCCCGAACCGCGTCTTCCAGAGCTCGGGAGTGCGCAGCAAGGCGCAGGCGGTCTCGGCCGTGCCCGTGGCCGCCTGGAGATCGGCTGCGTGGGGCTTGGCGGCCTCGGCCGACGTCGTGGCCGACAACCCATGAGTACCGCCGCCATCCGGGCTCCCCGGCGTGCGTTGCGGTTGCGCGAGACGCACATCGGTGGGCTTACTCCGGCCGCCTGGTTGTATTGGGCGGCCGTCGTCGTCCCTGCGGCGAGTGGGATCTTCGTCGCCGCCGACCACGTGCACGCGGTCGACTGGCGCCGCTTCGCGACGCTCGCGCTGCTGGCATCGCTGTCGCAGCTCCTTTCCTTCCACCTCAACCGCCGGCGCGTCTTCCATCCGGCGATCGTCTTCATCGTCGCCGGCGCGTTGCTGCTGCCGCCCGAGTTGATGATCCTGCTCGTCGTCATCACCTGCGTGCCCGACTGGTTCAAGCAGCGCTACAAGTGGTACGCCCAGACGTTCAACATTGCGAACTACGTGCTGTCGGGGATTGCCGCGTGGGCCGTCGGCAACGCGATCGGCTTCCCGGCGTCCCCCGGCCGTGAGGCGGCGGCCGGCGCTTGTGCGGCGGTCGCTTTCGTGTTCGTGAACCGCGCCCTGCTGCTGCCGATGCTCTATCTCGGCCCCGGCCTAACACCGCGCGGGACCGGGCTCCTCGACGGGGAGGACGTGACGATCGAGCTCGTCCTCGCGCTGATGGCCGTGCCGGTCGCCGTCCTTTGGACGCACAGCCTGGGCCTGGTCGCGCTCGCTCTCGCGCCGCTCTTCCTGATCCATTTCACGCAGCGCGCCGTGCTGCGCCTGGAGGAGGCGGGCGAGGTGATCGGCCGCCAGAACGTCGCGCTCGAGGAAGCCCATCGCGCCGTGATCGAGCGTTCGACCGCCGCCCTCGAAGCGCTCTCGGCCACGGTCGACGCGCGCGACACGTACACGGCCGGCCATTCGCGGCGCGTCGCGGCCTCGGCCACGATCATCGCGCAGGAGCTCGGAATCACGGGCGCCGAGCTGCTCGTCGTCGAGCAGGCGGCGCTGCTGCACGACATCGGCAAGATCGGCGTGCCCGACGCCGTCCTGCTCAAGGAAGGCCCACTCACGGCGGCCGAGTGGGTCGTCATGCGCAGCCACCCGGAAGAGGGCGCACGGATCATCGAGCGACTCGGCTATCTCGACGAGGTCGTCCCGGGCATCCGCTTCCACCACGAGCGGATGGACGGCCGCGGCTATCCCAAGGGCCTGATCGGCGACGAGATCCCGCTCTCGGCGAGGATCATCCACGTCGCCGACTCGCTCGACGCGATGACGACGAAGCGCCTCTACCGCGACGGCCGCAGCTTCGAGGAGGCACTCGAGGAGATCCGGGCCGGCCGTGACACCGACTTCTGCGGCATGTGCGTCGACGCGCTCGAGCGCGCGGTCGGCACAAGGAAGCTCGGCCGGCTGACGCTCGCGCCGGAGGTGGCGGCGTGAGCGCCGTCTCCTACACCGAGCGTCTCAGGCGAGCACCGGCCGTCGGACTGCCGGCGGCGGCGCGCAGCTTCCTCTACGTCTCGCTTGCCGCTGCCGTCGGAGCGGCGGCCGTCACGACCACGGCGCCGCTGGGAGACGTCCGCTGGGGGCTCTTCGCCGCGGTGCTCGTGGGGGGCTCCGTCGCGCAGCTTTTTGCGTCGCGCACGCCGGGAAACCAGGTGTTCCATACGGGAACCGCCTTCTCGGTCGCGGCCGCGCTCGTGCTGCCGCCGGAGCTCGTGGTCGTCGTCTGCGCGGCCCAGCACGTGCCCGAGTGGCTGCGCCAGCGCTATCCGTGGTTCGTTCAGAGCTTCAACATCGCGAACGTCGTACTGAGCGCGCTCGCTGCGTGGTCGATGCGGGCGGTGTTCGCCCGGAACGGTGTGCACGTGACCGCTGCGGCGACGCCGTCGGCTGTGCTCGTCGCTTTGTCCGCCGCCCTGACCTTCGTGCTCGTCAACCACGCGATGCTCGCCCGGATGCTGCGGCTGGCCCGCGGCCACAGCGCCGCGGCGAGCGGACTCTTCACGGTCGACAGCCTGATCCAGGACGGCGTAGTCGGCGCGGTGGGCGTCGCGATCGCCTTCATGCTCCTGCATTCGTGGGCGCTCGCGGTCGTCGTCGCGCTGCCGCTCGTCCTGATCCAGCGGGCGCTGGCGCTGCCGACACTACGTGAGCAAGCCTTGACAGACCACAAGACAGGGCTCCTCAACTCGCGTGGGATCGACCAGCCGGCGCGCAACGAGTTCGCCCGCGCGCGGCGCCTCGGACAGGCGCTGTCCGTGCTGTTGTGCGACGTCGACGATCTCCGGGAGATCAACAACACGCTCGGCCACCTCGAGGGCGACGCCGCGATCGCGGCCGTCGCCGCGGCGTTCCACTCCGAGCTGCGCGCGTATGACCTCTGTGCCCGCTTCGGCGGCGACGAGTTCCTCGTCCTGCTGCCTGAGACGGACGAGAAAGGAGCGGTTGCGGTCGCCGGCCGGATCCAGGCCTGGCTCGCCGACCATCCGCTTTCGACGAGCGACGGGCCGCTCGAGGTCGGCGTCTCGATCGGAGTGGGCTCGCTGCAGGAGGGCGAGACGGAGATCGGAACGCTGCTGGCGCGAGCGGACGCGGCTATGTACGCGGAGAAGCACGCCGGCCGCAACGGGTTCCTGACGGTCGGCTGAGGGGCTACTATCCCGCGACCGGGGCGGTTAGCTCAGTTGGGAGAGCACCAGCTCGACAAGCTGGGGGTCACTGGTTC
>CAVOMI010000003.1:0-13810 GCA_963696975.1 uncultured Actinomycetes bacterium
CGAGGCGCTGCCGCGGGCGCTGGCGCGAGACTAGGCGCATGCACCGCAGCGAGATCACGATCGACCTCGGCGCGGTTCGCCACAACGCTCGGCGGCTGCTCGACGTGCTCGACGGGCGTGAGCTCTGGGCCGTCGTGAAGGCGAACGGCTACGGCCACGGCGCGACGGACGTCGCAGGGGCGGCGCTCGATGCGGGCGCTTCGGCTCTCTGCGTCGTCACGGTCGCCGAAGCCGTCGAGCTGCGCCGCGGGCTGCCGGAGGCGCGGATCCTCGTGCTGTGCCCGACGGAGGACGTGGCCGAAGCGCGTGAGGCGCGGCTCGAGCTCGTGATCTCCGGCGGCGAGATCCCCGACGGCATCCCGGTGCACCTGAAGCTCGACACCGGCATGGGCCGCTGGGGGTTCGCCGAGCTGCCGGAGCCGCCCGCGAACGTCGTGGGGCTGATGAGCCATCTCGCGACGGCCGACTCCGATCCGGACTTCGCGCAGCAGCAGGTCGAGCGCTTCCGAGAGGCCACGGAGCACTACTCGCAGCTCACGCGCCACGTCGCGAACAGCGCGGCGGCGTTCCGGTTGCCCGACGCCCGTCTCGACGCGGCCCGCTGCGGGATCGCGCTGTACGGGATCTCCCCCTTCAACACCGATCCGGCCGACGACGGGTTGCGGCCCGCGCTTTCGTGGCGGAGCCGGATCGCGCAGGTGCGTCTCCTGCAGCCGGGCGAGAGCACCGGCTACGGCCGGCGATTCGTCGCGGAAGGGCCGACCTGGATCGGGACCGTGCCGGTCGGCTACGCCGACGGGTTCCGACGCGACATGACCGGTACCGAGGTGCTCGTGGACGGCGAGGCGCGAAAGGTCGTCGGCACCGTCTCGATGGATGCGGTCGCCGTCGAGCTCGACCGCGAGCTGGCGGTCGGGGCGCCGGTCACGATCGTCGGCGACGGCCTGCTGATCGAGCGCCACGCCCAGGTCGCCGAGACGATCGGCTACGAGATCGCCTGCGGGATCAACTCCGACCCGGCTCGCGCACGCCGTGTCGTCACCGACTGAGCGGTTCGCGCGGACGGCGGAGCGCATCGCCGCCCGCCAGGATCGCCGCGCGGGGTGCCTCGCCGAAGAAGTGCGCGACTTCGTCGATCCGCTCGGTGACGAGCGCGCTCTCGACGTCGGCACCGGAGCCGGCGCGCTGGCGCTTGCGCTCGCACCGCTCGTGCGCGAGGTCGTCGGGATCGACCCTGTGCCCGAGCTCCTCGAGCTCGCGCGGGCGCGCGCTCTGCCGAACACGCAGTTCGTCGAAGGAGATGGAGAGGCGCTGCGATTCCCGAACGCCGAATTCGACCTCTCCGGCACCCAGCGGACGCTCCATCACGTCGCGCGGCCCGAGCGCGTCGTCGCCGAGCTTGCACGCGTGACACGGCCGGGCGGCCGCGTGCTCGTCGTCGACCAGCTCGCGCCGGACGATCCCACCGAGGCTGCCGCATTGCACGAGTTCGAGACGACACGGGACCCTTCCCATGCTCGTCTCCTCACAGACGCCGAGCTGCGAGGGCTCTTCGCAGCGCAGGGACTCTTGCTCGTGAAGGAGCGCCGCGAAAACGAACAGCGCGATCTCGCCGCGTATCTCGACCTCGCCGGCTGCGAGGGCGCCCGACGCGCCAGCGCCAAAGCGCTTGCGAGAGCCGACCCCGGCGTACTCGACGCGAGGGTCGGCTGGTATCTCCTCACGCGGCCCTAGAGGCCGGTGACTCCGCCCTCGAGATTCGCGAACGCGTCTCGCAGCTGCGCGCGCTCCTGCTCGAGCTCGGTGAACGAAAGCATCAGACGCCGCTCCCCTTCTGGCGTCAGGCGCAGGTGGGCGACCCGCGCGTCCCGCTGGGACTGCTCACGTTCGATCAGCCCCGCGCTCTCGGCGCGGCGCACGAGTTCGGTCACGGTGCTTTGTGCAAGCTGCATCCGGTCTGCCAGCTCCGTCACGGTGGATTGCTCGCCACCGGCGGGAGCCCCCTTGATCATCATCAGCAGCGTGTAGCGCTGCGGCGTGAGTCCCGACTGGCGCGCGATCTTCTCGCTCCGCCGCAGGAAGTGGCGTAACGCGGACCGGAATTCCGCGACGGCGATCACGTCAGCGATCGTCGGGTGATGCCCTTGCTCCACCATGTGTCCAGTCTAGGGAGCTTTCGGCGTACGACCAAGGACACGCGTGAAGAGATTGGGCATCGCATCCTGGAGCGGGGCGATCGGCCCGTAGAACCAGGGGACGGTCGTCTCGCCGCGGCCCTCTTCGAGCGAGCGAAGAACGTGCGTCGCGACGTCCTCGGGCCGGATCACCACCCGTTGCACAGGTGACGGGAGCCAGGACTGCGGAAAGCCCTCCGTCTCGGTGAAGCCCGGCTTCACCGTGTGCACCCGGATCCCCTCGCTGCGGAGCTCGGCGGCGGCCGTGCGCGAGAACGCCAGCTGCGCGTGCTTCGAGGCCGAGTAGGGACCGCTGGGCGGGCCGGCCACAACACCCGAGACCGAGACGATGTTCACGACGTCCGACGGCGCGGCGGCGCGAAGGCCGGGCAGGAAGGCGCGGAGACACCAGATGCCGCCGAGATAGTTGATCCGGATCAGCCGTTCGATGACCTCGGGGTCGCCGTCGAGGAAGCGCGTCCTCCCAGGGATGCCGGCGTTGTTGACGAGGACGTCGATCTTGGGATGCCGCTCGAGAATGCGTACGGCGACGGACTCGACTGCCGCGCGGTCGGAGACGTCGCAGACCTCGGCCTCGCCGCCGAGCTCCTCGGCCATTGCCTGCAGGCGGTCGGCCCGGCGCGCGAGCAGAATGCAGAGATCGCCTCGGGCGGAGAGCCGGCGGGCGATTTCGGCGCCGATGCCCGAGGAGGCGCCCGTGACGACCGAGACCCTGCCCACGGTGGACAGGCTATCCAGGAGGCCTTGGCGAAACGGTTGCTTGCCGGCGCGCCGCACTTGGCGCCGCGGCTCCTCGCTTCGCTCGTCGGCCGGCTTCGCCGGCTGCTGCGTCCTCGGTCGCGTCGATAGGACATGCCTAGCGACGCTCCCTGCGTTCGTGCCTCACGACGCCAATCACGACGCTCCGGCGAGCACCGTCCCACCAAGACCTCCTAGGATCGCGGGGAATGGCCGTACCTTTCGAAGGCAAACGTGGGCTCGTACTGGGCGTGGCGAACCGCCGCTCGATAGCGTGGGCGATCGCGCGCGAGCTCGCGGCCGGCGGCGCGAGCCTGGCCTTCACATATCAGGGCGAGCGAATCGAATCGACGGTGCGCGATCTCGCGTCCTCGGTCGACGCGCCGCTCGTGACCGAATGCGACGTCCGCTCGGACGAGGACGTGGCGCGGGTCTTCGGCGAGGTGGGGGAGGCGTTCGGCGGCGAGCTCGACCTGCTCGTCCATTCCGTCGCCTTCGCCGCAGCAGAAGACCTCGAGGGCCGTTTCACGGACACGCCGCGCGACCGCTTCTGGCTCGCAATCGACGTGAGCGCGTACTCGCTCGTCGCGTGCGCCCGGGCTGCCGAGCCGCTGATGCAGCAGGCCGGGGGCGGGTCGATCCTGACGATGACGTACCTCGGCGGCGAGCGCGCGGTGCCGCACTACAACGTCATGGGCGTCGCGAAGGCGACGCTCGACGCCTGCGTCCGCTACCTCGCCTGGGATCTCGGCGAGAAGAACATCCGCGTGAACGCGATCTCAGCCGGGCCGGTGCGCACCCTCGCCGCCCGCTCGATCGCCGGCTTCACGACGATGGAAGACATCGTCGAAGAGCGCTCGCCGCTGCATCGGCACATCAGTGCCGACGACGTCGGCGCCGCCGGCGCGTTCATGCTCGGCGACGGCGCGGGCAACATCACGGGTACGACGCTGTACGTCGACGGCGGGTATCACGCGATGGGCATGTAGCCGCCGGCTGCTACCTGCGCTTCTGCAGCACCGTCAGGCCGTGTGACGCGTAGACGATGCGCCAGTCCGGGCTCGTCTGCAGCCGTTGCAGGGCGGCCGAGGAATTGCCGGCGATCCCGTAGTCGGGATCGTTGCGGTCGACGATGACCCACTCTGCCTTGCCGAGCCTCGGGAAGATCGAGATGAAGCGGCGGTTCGAGAGGTAGCCGCCGAACTGGTTGGTCGCCGAGACCGGGACGCCGGCGGGCACGAGCGACAGGGCGCGCGCCTTGGCCTCGCGCAGCGGGTTCGAGCCGCGAGCGGCGGGAAGTTGGTGGTAGGCGGTCGTGAGCGGTGTGTGCGTTCCTGCGAAGGCCGCCGTGAGCACGACGACGTAGGCGGCGAGGCGGGAGGGGGCGACCCGCCCTTTGATCCGCGCCGCGCCGAACACGGCGGCAGCGATCACGAACGGCACGATCCCGGCCGTGTACTGGTAGCCGAGCATCGTCTGCTGGGGCCGGGAGGAGAGAAGGTCGATGGCGAGGTCCGGCACGGCGCCGAGCAGCAGCAACGGCTCGAGCAGGCAGAGGCCCGCAACCGGCAGGAGCAGCAGCAACAGGAAGTGCGGCTTGCCTGAGCCGGTGGCTTCCGCGATCAGCGCTCCGGGGTGCGTGAGGAGCGTGTGGCCGATCCCGCCGGGAGTCCCGCCGACCGCCGAATAGCGCTGCGCGAACGGGTCCGAGCCCGAGCGCGCGAAGTGCGGGATGACGACGAGGAAGTCGACGAGCGTCGCCGTGAGCCCGAGCGCGAGGATCGCCGCGCCGACGAGCCGCCGGCCGTGCGTGACCGCGTACCAGATCCCGAGACAGCCGACGGCGAGCGGGATCTCCTCCTTCGTCGTGGCGGCGAGCAGCGCCGTGATCCCGAACGGCACGAGGCGGTCGTTGTCGAGGAACCAGATCGCGAACAGGATCAGCGGTACCGCGAAGCTGACCGCGTGCGGCCCCGAGTTGGTGAGGGCATTGAACTCCGTCGCCGGGTAGATGAGGTACACGGCCGCGAAGCCCGCCGCTGCGCGTCCGTCCCCGAGCCGCTTGCGGGCGAGCCAGTACACGGGGAGAGCGCCCGAGGCGACGGCGAGCGCCTGGACGACGAGCAGCATCAGCGGGCTCGGCCAGATCCACCAGAACGGCGCGAGCAATGCGAGGAACGGGTCGACGTGGACTCCGAGCCGCACGAACTCGTGTCCGTTCTCGGCCGTCACGCGCAGGAAGTGGCCGTGAGCGGTTGCCCACACCGTCTGCGTCATGTCGCCGAGGTCGAGGCGCTGGCCCTGGAAGGCGCGGAACTCGACGGCGGCCGCCGCGGCAAAGAGAAGCGCGAAGAGCCCGGAGGCGGAGTAGACCATCGCGCCCGGGCTGACCAGCGCGGTCGCGCGCGCGAAGCACCCCCGGAGCTCCTGGAGCTCTCCGGCGGACGTGCGTGCGTCGGTCTCGGCCGCGGACAAGGGCGTGCCGGTCAGCGGAGCGTGTCCCGCACGTAGCGGCGCTCTCCGCGCGCCTTCTCCTCGTGCTGGCTCGTGAGCATCTCGCCGACGAGGCCGAGCGAGAACGACTGGATCCCGACGACGAGGAGCAGGATCCCGAGCATCAGCAGTGGCCGATCCCCGATCCCCGCGCCGCCGAGCTTGATCGCGGTGAGATAGAGGAGGATCGCGAAGCCGGTTCCGCCGAGCAACAGGCCGATCCCGCCGAACAGGTGCAGCGGGCGGTAGCGGTAGCGGCCCATGAAGGCGACGGTGAGCAGGTCGAAGAAGCCGCGGACGTAACGCTCGAGCCCGTAGCGCGAGCGTCCGTTCTCGCGCGGCCGGTGGCTGACCGGGATCTCGGTGGCGCTGTAGCCGAGGTGGTGGGCGAGGACGGGCACGAAGCGGTGGAGCTCGCCGTAAATCTGTACGTCCCTCAGCACCTCGGCGCGGTACGCTTTCAGGCCGCAGTTCATGTCGTGCAGGCGAACGCCCGTCACGATCGCCGTGGCGCGGTTGTAGATCTTCGAGAAGACGCGACGGCTGAGCGGATCGCGCCGGTCGCGCTTCCAGCCGGAGACGAGGTCGTAGCCCTCGTCGAGCTTCGCCAGCAGGTTCGGGATCTCGGCGGGGTCGTCCTGGAGGTCGGCGTCGATCGTCACGATCACCTCGCCGGCGGCTGCGTCGAAGCCGGCGGCCAGGGCGGCGGCCTTGCCGAAGCGGCGGCGCAGGCGCACGACGCGCACGTTCGAGTGAGCCTCGTGCAGGCGGACGAGCTCGCGGTAGGAGCCGTCGGTCGATCCGTCGTCGACGTAGACGATCTCCCACTCGACGCCGGCGGGCTCGAGTGCCACGTGAACCTCGTCGTAGAGCGCGTTGAGCGTCGCCGCCTCGTTCAGGAGCGGAACGACGACCGACAGGCGCGGTGGAGGCGCGGCGATGCGCAGCGGCGGCTGCTCGGGGCGGCTCGAAGCGCCGGCCCGTGGTTTCTGCTCCACGATCCGCATGTCCCCTTAATCGGCCTCTGGGGCGGTGCTCTTGAGCCGTTTCGCTGCGTACCAACCGCGTAGGCGGTTCAGTAGTTTTCCCGACGCGTTTTCAGCCAGCTCCGGCGACGATCGAAACCATGGTCGACGCTCAGCATCGTCGCGACGAGTTCCCGGTCGCGTTCGAGACCGCGACGGTCGCCGCCGCGATGAGCCGCGGGGTGATCAGTTGCCCGCCCGAGACGCCGCTTCGCGTCGTGGCACGCATCATGACCACGCACAGCATTCACGCCGTGTTCGTCTTCCAGCGGGTGGATGACGACGACGCACCGCATGTGTGGGGGATCGTCTCCGACCTCGACCTCGTGGCGGCCGCGCAACTCGATCTCGACGAGCTGACGGCGGGAGCGGCAGCTGTGACGCCGCTCGTCACGGTCGGCGCCGGCAGCACGCTCGGCGAGGCAGGGAGCCTGATGTCGCAGTACGGGGTCGCGCATCTCGCGGTCACCGACGACGCCTCCCGTTTCCCGGTCGGCGTCATCTCGACGCTCGACATCGCCCGGGCGGTCGCGGCCGGCCTCGGCCCCGGCGAGACGTTCGCCTCAGCCTGAGCGATCCGGGATTTTCCGCAGGCACGACGAGGAAGATCCGCCGCCCGGCTCGGTGCTCGCCCGGATGGCCTGGGTGGTTGGGCGGCCGAGACTGGGCCGCAATGAAGTTCCACGGTTCGGAAAGGAGTCGGGACATGCGTAAGGCATTCGAAATTGGAGGGCTGGTCGCAGCGGCCGTCCTCATCGTGTTCGGCGTCGTCGCGATCGCGATGGGCGTGCAGGGCAGGAACACGGTCAACAACAGCCTCTCGCACGAGTACATCGTGGCGGGATCCGACATGACGCCCTCGGCGATCAAAGCCGAAGCCCAGAAGTCCGGCGTCGCCTCGGCGGTCAAGCAGTGGCCGACGATGAGCATCGCCAACCAGACAATCAACAGCGGTGCCAAGGCTCGCGCGATGGCCGAGTACATGCACATCCACGCGCTCGAGGCGACCGGCGGCTACACCTACGCCCAGATGGGCATCTACCAGGCCAAGCCCGGCACACCCAAGTCGCAGCTGATGGCCGGCGGCGGCACCGACAACACCCAGTACGCCGCAATCGACCCCACCACCAAGCAACCCGTGCAAAACGGGCCACGCCAGGTCTGGATCTCCGAGACCGCGCTCACCGACGCACTCAACATGAGCTACATGGCCTCACAACTCGGCCTGTTCGGGATCGTGGTCGGAATCGCCCTCCTACTCACCGGCTTCGGGTTCGCGATCCTCGCCATCGGCGGAGCACTCCGCAACCCCGAAACCGCACTCGGCTTCCTCCACCACTCCAAGCCCAACGCTCCCGCGGTGCCCGTGGCCTAAACGCCCCGACTCCCACCGCAGGACAGTGAGGACCGCCACACGGCGGCCCTCACTTGTTCGGGGCCGGCTACGGAAAACCCGCAGTGCCGTTCCGGGTCGCCGCCGATGGCGCCTGCGCGGCGTAGGGTGAGACTCGAGGCGCGAGATGAAAGCGTTCGTGTATCACGGGCCCGGTGAGCGAGCCTGGGAGGAAGTGCCCGACCCGACAATCAAGGAGCCGACCGAGATGACCAGTTCCAGACCGATTCTCTTCGCCACGGACGGCTCGCCTTCGGCCGAGGAGGCGCAGAGAGACGCGTTCAAGCTGGCGCTGCGCCTCGAGGCTCCGCTGCTGGTCGTCTCCGTCGCGCATGCGCCGCTGCCCGCGGTCGGCTACAGCGCCTACGGCTATTCGAACGTCGTCGCAGAGGTGAGGGAGGCCGAGCGCGAGCGGGTCGAGGAGCTCGTGGCCTCGATCGCCGAGCTCGCGGAGGCGAAGGGCGTGCGCTGCACGACCGTCACCCTCGACGGGCAGATCGTCGACGAGATCTGCCGCATGGCGAGCGAGTACGCCGTGCAGTTGATCGTCGTCGGTTCGCACGGCTGGGGAGCCGCGCGGAGACTCGTCTCCGGCAGCGTCTCGACCGGGCTCGTCCACTCGGCCCCGTGCCCCGTCCTCGTGGTTCGGCCGAGTGTCGAGGCGCACGAGCGTGCGGCAGCCGCATGAGCGCGACGGCGGACATGGTCGGCGCGACCGACGTCATCCTCCGCGACGGCTCGACGCTCCGGCTGAGGCCACCCGTCGCGGAGGACGCCGATGCGCTGCTCGAGTTCTTCTCCGGCCTCTCGGAGCAC
The DNA here is from genome assembly GCA_963696975.1 of uncultured Actinomycetes bacterium. Classification (GTDB taxonomy): domain Bacteria; phylum Actinomycetota; class Thermoleophilia; order Gaiellales; family Gaiellaceae; genus Palsa-739. The sequence goes on from CAVOMI010000003.1 coordinate 8,661, forward strand.
AGCCTCTACCTGCGCTTCCACGGCTTCCCTGCCGTCGGCCCCACGCTCGTCGAGCCCGTGCTCGAGCCGGACTGGCAGGAGCGAGGATCGTTGCTCGGATCGCTCGACGGCCGCGTGGTCGCGCTTGCGAACTGGGTCCGGCTACGCGACCCGCGCGCCGCGGAGGTCGCGTTCGCAGTCGGCGACGGCTACCAGAGGCGGGGGATCGGCACGCGCCTGCTCGAGCAGCTCGCGGCGCGGGCGGCCGAGGCCGGGGTCGAGGAGTTCGTCGCGGAGGTGATGCACGAGAACGCCACGATGCTCGCTGTCTTCCGCGACGCCGGCTTCGCCGTGACGCGCGCGGGCGAAGGCGGCGAGGTCGAGATCAGGTTCCCGATCGCGCCGACCAGCGGGTATCGCGAACAGGTCGCGACCCGCGACCACGCCGCGGTGCGCGCTTCGCTCGAGCCCTTCTTCCGGCCGCGCTCGGTTGCGGTCGTGGGCGCTTCGAAGCGCCGCGGCTCGATCGGTGGCGAGCTCTTCCGCAACATCCTCTCCGCCGACTTCGCCGGGTCCGTCTACCCGGTCAATCGCAGCGGCGATTCCGTCGCCGGTGTGCACGGTTACGGCGCGGTGGGGGAGATCGCGGAGGACGTCGACCTGGCTGTCATCTGCGTGCCGGGAGAGAACGTGCTCGGCGCGGCCGAGGATGCGCTCGCCGCCGGCGTTCGCGCGCTCGTCGTCATCTCCGCCGGCTTCGCCGAGACGGGCGCCGAGGGAACCGAGCGGCAGGAGCGGCTCCTGGCGCTCGCCCGCGAGCACGGTGCACGCCTGCTCGGCCCGAACTGCCTCGGAATTGCGTCCTCCGCTGTTCGCCTCAACGCCACCTTCGCGCCGCGCAGCTTCCCGCCCGGCAAGATCGGCTTCTCCTCTCAGAGCGGCGCGCTCGGTCTGGCGCTGCTCGAGCGTGCGGAGGCGAACGGCCTTGGAGTCACCTCGTTCGTGTCCGTCGGCAACAAGGCCGACGTCTCGTCGAACGACCTGCTCGAGTGGTGGGAGGACGACGACGACACCGAGATGGTCGTCCTGTACCTCGAGTCGTTCGGCAACCCTCGCGCGTTCTCTCGCATCGCGCGGCGGCTCGCGCGCCGCAAGCCGATCCTCGCGCTGAAAGGCGGAAGCACGGGAGCAGGTAGTCGTGCAGCCGGCTCGCACACCGCAGCGCTCGCCGGTTCGGATGTCGCCGTCGACGCCCTCTTCCGGCAGGCGGGCGTGATCCGGGCGCGAACGCTCGACGAGCTGATCGACGTCGCGGCGCTGCTGTCGGCGCAACCCGTGCCGCGGGGCCGGCGAGTCGCGCTCGTCACGAACGCCGGCGGGCTCGGGATCCTCGCGGCCGACGCGTGCGAGTCCGCCGGGCTCGAGCTGCCCTCACCGAGCGACGCGACACGGGCGGCGCTCGCCGAGGTCATGCCGGCCGAAGGGTCGAGCGCCAACCCGATCGACCTGCTCGGCGGCGCGACAGCCGAGAGCTTCGCGGCCGCGCTTCCTCCGGTGCTCGCCGACCCCGCGTTCGACGCCGTGATCGCTCTCTTCGTCCCCACTGTCGGGACGAACGAGGAGGAGGTCGGGGCGGCAATCAGCCGCGCGGCCGCCACCGCGGTCGACAAGCCCGTGCTGTGCACCTTCGTCAGCGCGAAGGGCGGACCGGTGAGCTTGCGCAGCGCCGCCGAGGTTCCCGCGTTCGCGTATCCCGAGGCGGCAGCCCGCGCGCTGGGACGTGCGGCCGAGCGCGGCGAGTGGCTGCGACGGCCGGCCGGGACAACGCCCGAGCTCGACTGCGACCGCGAAGAGGCGCAGGCGGTCGTCGCCCAGGCCATGGCAACCGGCGGCGGCTGGCTCGATACCGAGCAGGCACGTCGCCTGCTCGAGGCGTACCGCATCCCGCTCGTTCCCGAGCGCGTGGCGACGACGACCGAGGAGGCCGTGGAGGCGGCGCGAGAGCTCGGCTTCCCGGTCGTGCTCAAGACCGCGACTCCGGGCGCGCACAAGACCGAGCACGGCGGAATCGCTCTCGACCTCGGCGACGAGGCGGCCGTCCTTGCGGCCGCGGAGCGGATCGGGACGCCAGTGCTCCTGCAGCCGTTCGTGCAGGGCGGCGCCGAGCTGCTGGCCGGCGCGGTCCAGGATCCAGTCTTCGGCCCCCTCGTGGCGTTCGGCCCCGGCGGCGTCCTCGCCGAGCTGATCGGCGAGGCGCAGTTCAGGCTCGCGCCACTCACCGACCTCGATGCGAAGGAGCTCGTTCGCTCGGGCAAGGCGGGCCGTCTCGTGGCCGGCTTCAGAGGCACGCCTCCCGCCGACGAGGCTGCGCTCGTCGATCTCCTCCTGCGCCTTTCGCTTCTGGTCGACGACCTGCCGGAAGTCGCGGAGCTCGACCTGAATCCCGTGCTCGCGCTACCCGACCGCTGCCTCGCCGTCGACGCAAGGGTCCGCGTGACGGAGCGCGCTCCTGCCCACCGCACGAAGAGCTGGTAGCGGTAACGTCGACCCATGCGCGCCTTCGACACACGGGACGCCGTCGAGCGCCTGCGAGAGTCGGGCGGAGGCTACGAGATCGTCCACGAGTCGCCGGGTCTCGAGCTCGGTGTCTACGTGCTCGTAGCCCCGGAGCCCGACCGCCAGCAGCCGCATGAGGACGACGAGGTGTACGTCGTCCTCGAAGGAAGCGGGGCGCTGGAGGTCGAGACTGAACGCGTCGACTTGCACGAAGGCCAGGCGGTCTTCGTTCCGGCAGGCGCCGAGCACCGCTTCGTCGGGTACGAACAGCTCGCCGTGCTCGTCGTCTTCGAGCGGCCGACTCGCGCGTGATCGAGAGCCAGAGCGGGTACCGCACGAGGGTGAAGGTCTCGCCGACGGGCTAGCCGCCGCTGATCGCGGCGATCACGTCGAGGCGCGAGCGCTCCGCGACCGGCGTGTCCAGGCCGGCACGTTCACCGTCGACGTAGACGTGGAGGTGCCGGCGCAGTGCCGGCCCCTCCTCGACGATTCGGTCTCGCAGGCCGGGCCACTGCGTCTCGAGCGAGTCGATCGCCGCGAGCACTGTCGCGGCGTCGACCTCGACCCGGCGCGGTAGTCCGGGAAAGAGCGGCCTCAGCGTTCCGGGAAGCCTGACATCGGCCACGTCAATCGAGAATCGCCACGTCGACCGAGGAGATCGAGGGCAGGTAGCTCGCGATCTGGCTCCACGAGTCGCCCTCGTCGGCGCTGGCGAAGATCTGGCCCGTGCTCGTGCCGAAATAGACGCCGGGGACGTCGTGCTTGTCCACCGCCATCCCCTGGCGCAGGACGCCGATACGCGCGTTCTCCTGCGGCAGCCCCTTGCGCATGTCCTGCCAGCTCGAGCCGCCGTCGCGTGTGCGCCAGACCGCGGCCTTGCCGTCGTGCATCGTGCGGTCGTGGCCGCCGTCGACCGGGATGACGTAGAACGTCTCGCGGTCGTGCGGATGCGCCGCCGCCGCGAAGCCGAAGTCGCCGGGCAAGCCCTCGGTGATCTCGTTCCATGACTGGCCGGAGTCGTCGGAGCGGTGCATGCCGACGTGGTTCTGCTGGTACATACGCTGCGGGTCGGCCGAACGGACGAGCTTGTGCACGCAGAAGCCGACGTCCTCGTAGTCGGCGGGCCAGTCGCGCCGCAGGCCCTTGTTCCGCGGCGTCCACGACGAGCCGCCGTCTTCCGTCTCGAAGGCACCGACTCCCTGCACGACCGCAAAGAAGCTGTCCGAGGAGTCCGGCTCGGTGACGAAGTTCGAGATCCCGAGATGCCCCGGCGGCTGGTTGGCGGGATCGTCCCAGGCCTCGCTGCCGTGCTGGCCCGACAGGGTCGAGAGGAGCGACCACGTCTTGCCGTTGTCGCGGCTCTCGAAGATCCCCGGCGCCTCGACCCCGGCGAGCAGGCGGTCGCCCGCGCGCGCGAGTGTCGAGATCTTGGAGATCTTGCGCCCGTCGTCGTCGCCGTAGGAGAGGCCCTCGCTCGACTGCTCCCAGGTCTCCCCGAGGTCGCCGCTGCGCCAGACGGTGGAGCCGTGCCACTCGCTCGCAGCGGCGGCGTAGATCTCGCCGGTGGTCGGGTCGTAGATGGCGTGGTAGACGGGCCACGCCTCGCAATAGGGGCCGCGCAGCTTCCAGTCGCGGCGGTCGTCGCTCTCGAGAATGAAGGTGCCCTTGCGCGTGGCGACGGTCAGCAGTGTTTTCGACATTCGATGCGCTCCTCAGCGTTCGCGGAATTCTTCGTCAGCCTATCGGCCTCGAAGTGAGAGACTGGGCGGCCGCCGGAAACTCATCGCTGCCGGCGACCGCAGTCTCGGGAACCGGTTCTAGCCCGCCAGCGGCTTGCCCGTCTCGAGCAGCGTCTTCAGGCCGCTGAGCACGTACATCCAGCCGCCGGAGACGCTCTCGGCCGTCTTCGGCGCGCCCTCGAGCTGGTCGTGGACGACCGTGAGCTTGGTGATGCCGCCGTCCTGGGGCTCGATCTCCCAGGTGACGCGGCTCTCCGTCTCCGCAGCCATCTCGGAGTCGTAGGCCGAGATCCAGCCGTGCACGAGCTTGTGCGGCGGATCCTCTTCGAGCAGCTCCTCATTCCACTCGGTGTCGTTGATGGCCGAGAAGCGGCGCCCATCGCGTACCTCGATGCGGGCGCCGAAGAAGTACTGCTCGGTGAACTCCGGCTTCGTGATCGCGTCCCAGATCTGCTCCGGGGTGGCGCGGATGAAGACGGAGTACACCTGGGTGGTCTGTGCGGTGAGCGTGGTCATGCGGTGTCCTCCAGTTCGTGCTTGAGATCCGCGAGCGCCGCAACGCGGTGCTCGGTGTACTTGTCGATCCACCGGTCGTGGATCAGCCGGATCGGCACCGGGTTCAGGAAGTGGAGCTTCTCCCGGCCGTCCCGGCGGGTGACGACGAGCCCGGCGTCCTCGAGCACCCGTAGGTGCTTCATGACGCCGAAGCGGGTCATCTCGAGCTCGGACTCGAGTTCCGTGAGCGTGCGGCCATCGCGCTCGAAGAGCCGGTCGAGGAGATGGCGCCGGGTCGCGTCGGCGAGCGCCTTGAAGACCTGGTCGTCGTCCACCCCTCGATCGTACGTGACCAAAAGGTCACATGTCAACCGACGATGA
>CAVOMI010000004.1:0-911489 GCA_963696975.1 uncultured Actinomycetes bacterium
CCCATGCCATCGCAGCGCGACCCTCTCCATCTTCCGCACCGTGGGCATGCGTTCGGGCGCCATGTAGGCGAGCAGCAGCTCCTCGAGGCTGACGGGATCGACGGTCCAGGAGGGATCGACGATCGGGCCGTCGGTGGTGACGAGCATCGTCAGCTGGCGACCGCTGTATCGCTCGCGAACCACCTCGCGTACGCCGCGAATCGAGCCGAGCGGCCGCCGCGGGCCGGTCAACAGCCGGTGGGACTCGAGCAGCTCCTCGACGTCTCCCTCGAGACGCACGCAGCCGCCGGTCAGCAAGACGATGTGGTCACAGACGCGCTGGATGTCCGCCACGACGTGCGAGGCGACGACGACGGTCGCTCCGAGCTCGGCGACGCCGTCCATCAGCAGCTGCAGCAGCTCGCGGGCGGCGAGGGGATCGAGGCTCGCGAACGGCTCGTCGAGCAGGACGAGCCGCGGCCGCTTGCCGAGCGCCAGCGCAAGCGCGAGCCGGGCGCGTTCGCCGGCCGAGAGCGCTCCCACCTTCGTGCGCGAGTCGATGCGCGTGAGCAGCTCCACCGCGATCTCTCGATCCCAGCGTGAGTTCGTGCGGCGCGCGAACTCGATCGTGTCCCCAACTCGAAAGGACCGATAGAGCGGTGCGCCCTGCGCGACGTAGCCGACCTCTCCGAGGATCTCCGGTGTTCGGAGCGGATCGTCTCCGAGCACCGAGATCGATCCCTCGCTCGGCGCGAGCACGCCCGCCGCGAGGGAGAGGAGCGTCGACTTTCCCGCCGCGTTCGGACCGGCCAGCCCGACGACCGCGCCTTTCGGGATCGTGAGCGTCAGGTCGCGCAGCGCCCAGTCGCGACGAAAGCGCTTCCCCAGACCGTCTGCGACGAGAGGCGGCGAGCTCATGCCACGCGACGGGCCAGCGACTCCCGCAGCGTGGTGGAGACGAGCGCGCGAATGCTCTCTTCGTCGAGTCCGGCGACGCGGGCGGACGCGAGCCAGCGCTCGAGCTCCCGGCGCAGCTCGGCGTAGTGGTGCAGCGAGGCCGGCGCGAGCGTGCAGGCGACGAACGTGCCGCGCCCCTGCCGCGCGACGACCAGTCCCTCGCGCTCGAGGTCGCGATACGCCTTCGCGACCGTGTTCGGGTTGACCGCGAGATCCGCGACGACCTCTCGCACCGTCGGCAGCTGGTCACCGACGTCGAGCGTGCCGAGCCGGAGCGCGTCCTTCACCTGCCGCACGATCTGCAGATAGGTCGCGACCCCGGACTGCTGGTCGAGGTGGAACTCGATCATCGCCCCATCGTATCGCCCCCGTTTGCAGGGGGGAAGACGACGAATCCACTGATTCCCTACGACAACGGCACAAGATAGGGTCGCCTTATGAAGACAAGTCTTGGGATCTGGGCGTTCGGGGGGATGGCGACGCGCTTCAACCCCGGCGGATACAAGCCGGAGCTCGCGGGAATCTCGACCACCGAGAAGGTCCACACCGCGGTCGAGGGGCTCGGCGACCTGATCGACGACTACGAGTTCCACTACCCGCAGGAGCTGTCGCCCGAGAATCTCGACGCCGTTCGCGGCGCGCTGGACGGGCACGGCATCTACTGCATCGCCAGCGGCCTCCACCTCGACCCGCGCTTCGGCAAGGGGGCCTTCTGCTCGCCCGACGACGCCACGCGCGACGCGGCGTTGCGGCTCACGCGCGAAGCGATCGACCTGGCGGCGGACGTCGGCGCGCAGCATCATCATCTGGCCGGGGATCGAGGGCTACAACTACCCGTTCCAGACGCCGTACGCCCAGTCGTGGTCGCGCTTCATCGACGGCGTCGGCGAGGCCGCAGTGCACGCGGCGGAGCGCGGCGTCACCGTGTTCCTCGAGCACAAGAACTCCGAGCCGGCGATGAAGATCCTCATGCGCAACGTCGGCATGACGCTGCACGTGATCCACACCCTTCGGACCCGTGGGATCACGAACGTCAAGGTCAACATGGACTGGCAGCACCTGATCATGAACGGCGAGAACCTCGCCGAGTACGCCGCGCTTCTGGCTGCCGAAGGGCTGCTCGGCCATCAGCACGCGAACTCCGGCTGGGGCACGTTCGACGACGACAACATGGTCGGCGCGACGGCCTTCATGGAGACCCTGGAGCTCGCGCTCGAGCTCCGCCGCGCCGGCTACGGGGAGCACGGCGAACGGCTCGGCTTCGATCTCTATCCATACACCGAGGACGCCGTCGGCGCCGTGAAGCGATCCGTTCTGCAGTGGCGCTTCATCGACGGGGTCGCGGCCAAGATCGACGAGGCCGAGCTGCGGCGAGCGCAGCAGGCGAAGGACGCCGTCCGCGCCTACGAGCTCGTCTACGCCGCGCTCGGCGCCCAGGCGTAGAAGAAGCCGTGCCCCTCGTCGGCCTCGACGTGGGCACCTCGGCGGTCAAGGGGCTCGCGATCGACGAGGAGGGGCACGTTCTCGCGACGGCGAGCGCCGACTATCCGCTCTCCCGGCCGCAGCCCGAGTGGGCCGAGCAGGATCCCGAGGACTGGTGGCGTGCCGCCGAGGACGTGCTCGCGCGGCTGCCGGACGGACCCATCGGCCTGTCGGGCCAGATGCACGGGCTCGTCGTCCTCGACGCGGAGCGGCACGTCCTGCGGCCCGCGATCCTCTGGAACGACCAGCGCACCGCGGCCGAGTGCGAGGAGATCGAGGAGCGAGTCGGCTTCGACCGGCTCGTCGAGCTGACCGGCAATCGCGCGCTGACCGGGTTCACGGCACCGAAGCTCCTCTGGCTGCGCCGCCACGAGCCCGAGCTCTACGGCCGGATCCGGCACGTGCTGCTACCCAAGGACTACGTCCGGCTGCGCCTCACCGGGGAGCTCGCGGTCGACGTCGCTGATGCATCGGGGACGCTTCTCTTCGACGTGCGCCGGCGCGCCTGGTCGGAGGAGGTCTGCGCTGCGCTCGAGATCCCGCTCGAGTGGCTGCCGCCCGCTCACGAGTCGACCGAGATCGCCGGAGCCGGCGACCAGGCAGCGGCGGCGCTCGGGGTCGGCATCTCGCACCCGGGCCCGGTCTCGGTCGTCCTCGGTACGTCGGGCGTCGTCTTCGCAGCCCTTCCCTCCTACGCGCACGACCCCGAGGCGCGACTGCACGCCTTCTGCCATGCCGTCCCCGACACGTGGCACGCGATGGGCGTGATGCTGAGCGCGGCGGGCTCGGCAGCCTGGCTGCGCGGCGTACTTGCCGCAGATCTCAACGAGCTCGAGCAGGAGGCGGAACGCTGGCCGGCCGGGAGCGAGGGGCTGCTGTTCGCGCCGTATCTCGCCGGCGAGCGAACACCCCATCCGGATCCCCACGCGCGCGGCGCGTTCACGGGCCTCTCGGCTCGCCACGACCGTGGCGCGCTCTGGCGCGCGATGCTGGAGGGCGTCGCCTACGGACTGCGCGACTCGCTCGAGCTCCTGCGCGAGCTCGGCGCTCGCCCCGAGAGCGGCCGCGTCTCGGGCGGCGGCGCGCGCAGCGACCTCTGGCTCAGGATCCTCGCCTCCGTGCTCGGCCTGCCGCTCGAGACGACCGAGTCGGAGGAGGGCTCCGCGTTCGGCGCTGCGCTCCTCGCGGGCATCCGCGCGGGCGTCTTCGCGGACGCCGACGACGCGGTTGCGCGCTGTGTGCGCACGCGCCGTCGCATCGAGCCGGAGTGGAACTACGACGACGGCTACCGGCGCTTCCGCCGCCTCTACCCCACCCTCAGACCTCTGGAGGAACAGTGACCGACCTGAACGGTAAGACCGCCGTGATCACCGGAGCGAGCCGCGGCATCGGCGCCGCGGTCGCACACATGCTCCACGACCGTGGCTGCAACCTCGGGCTGGCGTCCCGCAGCGGCAGCGACCTCGGGCTCGAACGCGCCCTCGCTCGCCCCAGCGACGTCCGCGACCTCGACGCGCTCGTCGAGCTTTGCGACGCGACCGCCGAGCGTTTCGGCGGCATCGACATCGTCGTGGCGAACGCGGGTGTCGGCGCCTACGGGCCCTTCCTCGACCTCTCGCGCGAGCACCTCGACGAGATGCTCGACGTCAACCTCAAAGGCACCGTCTACGCCATCCGAGCGGCGCTACCGCACATGCTCGGGCGCGAGGGCGACGTCGTGACGCTCGCTTCGGAGGCGGGAAGACGCGGCCTTCCGTACGAGGCGGTCTACTGCGCGTCGAAGTTCGGGCAGGTCGGGCTGACGCGCGCGCTCGACCACGAGCTCCGCGAGCACGGCATCCGCTGCACGAACGTCTGCCCGGGCGGCGTCGCGACCGACTTCGCACTCGACGAGGGGCGCGGCCGTCCGCCGGAGGCCCTCGCGGGGATGATGAGCGCCGACGACGTGGCAGAAGTGGTGGTCTTCACGCTCGAGCGTCCGCGTCATCTGCGGATCCTCGAGACGGCCCTGCGGCCGGTGACCGAGACCTCCTGGGGCTAGGACGGCTAGCGCTGCCGCATCGCGGCGAACGAGTAGCCGCCTTCGAGCATGGCCGGTGCTCGAGCAATCGTCCGGTCCCAGCTCGGCACGTCCCAGCCGAAGGAGTCGGCGAGCCGCGTGATCATGCTGAAGAGCGAGCTCACGGTCGCCGCGTCGCGCAGTGCCCCACGCGAGACGCCGGCCGCGTACGCAGCCTCTGCGTCGGCCTCGGTGAGCTCGTCGGGCCGCTGCGTCAGAACCTCGATGAAGGCCAGAGCCGCGTGCAGCTCGGGCCGCACGGGTGCGGTCCGCCAGTCGGCAACGACCGCATTCCAGACCTCCTCGCCGAGCGCGTACGACGCGACCGCGCCGTGGGAACCCGCTCAGAACGGGCACTGCCGCAGCAGCGAGGTGAAGCCGGCGAAGAGCTCGCGCTCGCCGGTGCTCCACTCGGACGGCCCGCGCATCGCGACCTCGAGGGCCTCGGAGAACGGCTCGCCGAAGAGCTCGGGACGGTAGAGCAGTGTCTTGATCACGCCCAGCGGCTCATTGCCCGTGCGCTCGCGGATCATGGCGAGCATCTCCGCCTCGGGCTCGGCGTGACCGGCGTCGAGCACGGCGAGCCTCATCGGATCACCTCCGCCGCGCGGTCGAGCCTGCGCAGGCCTTCGGCGATCGCGACCGCGACCGTCTGCTCGAAGATCTCGTCCTCCGAGAAGCCCGCCTCCTTGAGCTCCTCGATGTCCCAGTCGACCACCGCGTAGGCGCGGTCGCGGACCTTCGCCAGATAGGGGTCCATCTCACGGGAGCCGGCGGGCTCTGCGCCACGACCTCCCGTAGCTCTGCGATCGGCTCGGCCATGCCCCGATGCTAGTCAGCCCCGATGCTAGGAGTCAGCCCCGCTGCCAGTCAGCCGACCTCGAGCAAACCACTCCGCACGCGCGTAACGGCACCGGGGTCGACGCGGCTGACGAGCCGGACGTCGAGGCGGTAGCCGCCGTCCGGAAGCTTCCGCTTAGGAAGCGTGATGGTCTGCGCGGCGGCGCCTCCGTCGAGTCCGCCGCGCCGCGCGACGATCGGTCTGCCGTTCGCGCGGTCGAGCGTGACGAGGTAGAGGCAGTCGCGGCTGCAGCCCAGCGTGACGGAGGCCGCCGCCGTGCTCGACAGCTGCGCGGGGAACGTGAGGGTGGTCGGGGTGACCGGGGCCGCCAGTCCGGGACAGACGACGGCGCCGCGCGCGACGGTTCCTATCGCCTGCTTGACGGCGGCGGCCGACGGCTTCGGCTGACCGCCGGCGTCGTAGAGCCCGGTTGCCGGCTCTGACGTCGCGCCGCCGTCGACCAGCCGGTCGAGGAAGACTCCGCTGACGTCCGGCAGGCACGAGGCTGCCTCGATCGCCGAGGCATAGGTCGATGCCTGCGCTGCAGGAGCGACATCGGTCGTCGAGCTTGGGACGGCGTCGAGCAGGACAGGCGGTGCCTTCCCGAGGCCCTGGGTGAGCGCCGACTCGAGGCTCCCCAGATCGCCGACGGCCCACGCTCCGGCAGCCGGAACCGGCGCCGGCAGGAACGCGACGAGCTCGGGCGAGACCTTGTCCTCTGCGAGCTCGCGCGCCACCGCGACCGTGGTGAGCTGCGGATTGGCCGTCGACCCGTCGAGGAACGGCCCGACCGCCACCTCGGTCGTCACGGAACTGACCCCGGTCTGGACCGCCGCGAGCGCGTCGGCGTAGCCCGCCGCGTCCGAGCGCTCCGGGGCCGGCGTGAGCACGAGATCGCGCAACGCCGGCGTCTGCCGGGCCAGAGACGCTGCGTAGTCGGCCAGCGCCGTGCGACCGGCGTCGCCGGTCGGCAGATCGGAGGCGTCGAGGTCGAGCACGAGCCCCGTCCCCGAGGGCAGACCTTGCAGCGACTGCAGCGTGGCCGGATCCGGCGCGGTCTGGCCGGACTGCCAGCTGACCGTCCGGCGGACGAGGCTCACGCCGAGCGAGGCTGCAAGAGCCCCCTGGCCGGAGTCGTCGATCCCGATCCCGACGGCGAACTGGGACGACGCAGCCACTCCGCCCGCTCCCGAACCGGTGGACGAACCGGACGACGTGCTCGCCGACGCCCGGACGACCGGGAGGGCGGCGAACGAGGCACGGTTGCCCGCAAAGTCGACCGCGGTCACGTGAACGGCGTAGAACCCGGCGCGCTTGGGCGTCGTTCCAGCGAAGCGTGTGCCAGCCGGCGAGAAGGTTCAGGCGCAGCGAGCGTCCCAGGCCCGACGGCGTCGACACGGTCACGAGGGACGGCTTCGAGAGCCAGAAGCGAAGCGCCCCAGGGGACGTATTCGCGAGCTTGAACGCAGGCGGCTGCTTGAGGTACGCCGCAAAGCTGGCAGCCGCCTCCGCGAAACGCGGATCCTGCGGCGCGAGCTTCTGCAACAGCTGGACGATGAACTTCTGGTACGAGAGCGGCGTGGGCGCGCCGCCGAGCGAGTAGTACGTCCAGTAGCCCGTGTCGAAGCGAGACACGCTCGCCGCGGCCGACTGCTCCAGCTGCGAGGCGAGCGTCGCCGCCGTCGCGTCGTCCGTCGCCGTCGCGTACGTCTGGAGTGAGAGCACCGACTGCAGCTGCGCGTTCAGAACCGCCAGCGAGCTGAAGGAGTAGAGGCGGATCCAGGGTCCCGCGGCGACTTTCGTCGTCAGCGTGGGAACCGCCTTGAACGCCGCCGTCGCCTCTTGCGTCAGCGCAGGGGCGTCGTCGGGCAGGAGCGAAGCGGCTCGCGCGAACGCCTGCGCCGCGACCGACTGGGCCATCCCCGACGTCCACGGTGCGCGGCCGCCGCCGAAGGGGAAGTAGTACTCCCAGGCGCGCCCGCCACCCGGCCGCGCGACCGCGCGCGCCAGCAACGCGTTCGCCAGCCGCTCCGTGCCGGTGACGTCCTTGGCGGCGACCCGGGCGTTGAGCGCGCCGAACTCGGCGAGCGGATGGAACTCGAAGCAGCGGCCGGCGAAGTAGCGGTAGACGACCCCGTCCGCAGCCGTGATGTCGAGTCCGCCCGCCGGGACGCCGTGCCGCGCGAAGTACGCGTCGTTCGCCTGCAGCTGACCGAACACCGCCACCGCGCGCGGGCTGGTCAGACCCCCGCCGAGAGCTCCCACCTGCTCGAGGGCGACCTCGATGTGCCGGCCGCGCGACTGCGGGAGCACGCGCACGAGATGCACGGCCTGCGCGATCACGCCACGGTCGGCCTTGGCGACCGAAGGGGTCAGACGGCCGGCAGAGACTGCCTTCGTCACCGCCGTGAGAGCGGCCAGCCTGGCCGGGAACGGGCCGAAGATGCGGTGAGCGGGCAGCCGCAGCTCCGGTCACGGCGAACAGCGCCACGACGGCGACGGCCAATCCGGTGAGACCCCTCACACCGATCACCTCGCCGATTCTGCCGTGTTACCAACGCAAACGGCGTCTCGCGGCATGGGCTTTACGCAGGCCTGACGGGCGCTCAGGACTCGATCGTGACGAGTGTCCCGACCGGTGTGTAGGGCCAGACCTGGGCCGCAGCCTCCTCGGGCAGTTCGACACAGCCGAGGCTCTGCGGCGTCCCGAACGAGGCGCGTGGGAACTCGTGCAGCGCGTCACCTCCGTGGAAGTAGCTGATCCAGCGGATTCCCGGGTCGTGGTAGTGCGTGCCGTCGGGGTTCGTGCCGCTCATCGTGCCGGTCGGGATGTGCTCGAACACGGGCCACGTGCCCTGGGCCGTCGGCGCGGATGCGATTCCGGTGTTGCCGGGCGAGGTGAGGATGATGCGACCGTCGTGCCAGAGGCTGAGCGACTGCGGCACGCTCTCGTGGACGAAGACGTAGCTGTAGCCCGCGTCGGAGCGATGGCCGGCGAGGTCGTCGTGCATCAACGCGCGCCAGACCTGCGGGCCGGCGACGCCGTCGGTCGTCATTCCGTGCTCTTCCTCGAATCGCATCACGGCGCCCTGGGTGACGACGTTCCAAGCGCCCGCGTGCCAGAGCGTCTCGAGCGACGCAGGTGTCTCCGGATACCGCCAGGAGAACGTGCCGTGGGGCGCCCTGACTGCGGCCGCAACTTCGGACGCACGCGTCGGCGGCGGGTCGCCGGCCTGGGTCCAGTCGAGCGGGAGATACCCGAGCCGGGCGAGGAGCTCCTGGAGTCGCAGCGTCGACCCCGAGGCCACCTGCCAGCCGAGCGTCTGGCCCGGAAGCCGCACATCGACCGTGCCGCCGAGCCCGAAGCCGAGACCAGCAGGCCGGAAGGACAGCGTGTTCGAGTCGACCTGCTCCCAGCGGCCCGGCTGGGCAGGCTCGAGCACCGGCAGATGCGAGCCGAGCACCTCGGACACCGGTTGGGCGAACGTCAGGGTCAGCGGCGTGACGGGGAAGATGCGGCTGCCGGCGGCAGGATCCGAGACGACTCGCGTCCCGGTCCCCGGGACGAACCACGAGACGCGAGCGGGCTCCGACAGCCTCTCCCACGGCCGTGCGGCTGCCGCGACGGTCGTGGTGCCGGCGGTCGCGGCGCCCGAAGCCACGATCCCGAGCGGAACGACGCTTTGCCCGCCCACTTTGCGATGCCTGGCGCTGCCGACCCGGACCCTCGCGACCGGCTCGGCGAAGCGAACAGTGACCGTGCTGCCGCGCTTCGGCCGAAGCATGGTCGAGCGAATCTGGGCAACGGGCGTCTGGAGGGTGAACGTGCGCTCGACCCGGCCACCGACGAGCCAGCCGATCCAGCCCGGCCGTCGCACGTCGACCGTCACCGTCACGCGCTCGCCGGCGGCGAGCCTCGCACGCGGCCAGACCGTGTCCCCGCGCAGCACGTACGGGAGCGTCTTCCCGTCGGGGCCGGTCACCGAGACGTGCTCGATTCGGCCGGAGAAACCGGGCAGGGAGACGGAGGCAAGCCCGCTCGGCGACGCGCCGACGGCTCCGGCGGGCCACGCCAGAAGAGCGGCCGCGGCACACCCGGCAGCAACGACGACCACCGCGAGCATCGTCAGGATCCAGGCACGCATCACCACAATTTCAGCATGTCTACGCTGAACACGGTATGAACGGTTCCGGCGGCGGCAGAGGAACTCCGCGCGAGCTTTCGCCTCGCGAGGTCGAGGAGTTCCTGCGCGAGCAGCGGATCGCGCGCCTCGGCTGTCACGCAGACGGCGTGACGTACGTCGTGCCGCTCATCTACGCCTACGAGGACGGCGCAGTCGTCGCGGTCACTACCGAGGGCCGCAAGACGGCGATGCTGCGCGAAAACCCGCGGATTTGTGTCGAAGTGGACGAGTACGACGCCGACGGCAAGGGCAGCTGGCGCAGCGTGATCGCAGACGGCACGTGCGAGGAGCTCGCCGGCGAGGAGATCGAGCCCGCGCTCGCACTGATGCGGGAGCGATTCGCACGCACGGCGGGCCGCCCCGCGGAGCCGCGCCCGCTCGGTCCGAACGTGGTCGTTCTGCGCATCAGCCTCGACGAGATCTCAGGGCGCAGCGTCGAGCGGTGAATTTCCTGCATAAGCAGGGAATGAGACTTTGTTCGGAAATAGAAAAACACCCGGTTTGGGAATGGACTTCGGGGCAACGTCGTTCTATAACTCGAAGGGCGGCGAAGCCGAGAACTCAAGTCAGATGACGCCGCCCGGGGCGCCGAAACCGGCAGCCCATCAAGAGCGAAAGGAATAACACTGAGCGACACCATTCACCTGCACGACCTCTCGCCTGTCGAGCGCCTGCTCGAGGAGTCCGCCGAGCGCGGTTTCGTCGAGGAGAAGGACATCCAGGCACTCGCCGACGAGCACGAGCTCACCGAGGACGACCTCACCGCGCTCCGTGCCGCGCTCGAAGAGCGCGACGTCATCGTGCGCGACGAGACGCCCGAGGAGACGCGTCCGGTGGCAGCCGCGCCGGTCACGGGCACGCTCGATCCGCTGCAGCTCTTCATGGATGCGGCGGGCCGCCACAAGCTGCTCACGGCCGCGGACGAGGTTGCGCTTGCAAAGCGCATCGAGCGTGGTGACCTCGCAGCCAAGGAGAAGATGATCAACTCCAACCTGCGCCTGGTCGTCTCGATCGCGAAGCGCTACCAGGGCCACGACGTGCCGCTTCTCGACCTGATCCAGGAGGGCGTGATCGGCCTCAACCGCGCCGCCGAGAAGTTCGACTGGCGCAAGGGCTACAAGTTCTCGACCTACGCGACCTGGTGGATCCGTCAGGCCTGCCAGCGCGCGGTCGCGAACCAGTCGAAGACGATCCGCATCCCGGTGCACGTCCAGGAGCGCCGCATCAAGCTCAATCGCGCTTCGGCCGAGCTGCAGGCGAAGCTGGGTCGCGAGGCGACGGCGGAGGAACTCGCCCAGGCCACGCGGCTCAAGCTCGAGCACGTCGTGGAGGCTCTCGACGCGGTCGACTCGGTCTCCCTGAACCAGGGCCTCGGCTCGGACGGCGACTCGGAGCTCGGCGACCTGTTCGCCGACGAGTCGACGGTCGATCCCGCCGAGGAGGCGGTCGAGTCGGTTCGCCGGCAGCGCGTCCAGCGCGCGGTCGCCGACCTGCCCGACCGGCAGCGGCGCATCATCGAGCTTCGCTTCGGCTTCGACTCCGAGCCCGCCTCGCTGGAGACGATCGGCAAGGAGCTGGGCCTGACGCGCGAGCGCGTCCGCCAGCTCGAGAGCGACGCTCTGGCGCGGCTCCAGCTCGCGCTGGGCGACGAGCTCGTCTTCGCAGCCTAGGTAGAGAGGTCTAACCCAGACATCGCGAAGGGCCGGTGATCCCGGCCCTTCGTCGTTTTCGCGCCTAGCCGCCGACGGCCAGCGTCGGCGCGTGTTCGTCCTCTTCGGCGAGCACGGCGCACAGCAGCTCCACGACCTCGGCGTCGAACTGAATCCCGGCACAGCGGCGGAGCTCGGCCACCGCTTCGCGGGGAGTGCGAGCCGCGCGATACGGACGGTCGCTCGTGATCGCCGAGTAGGCGTCGCAGACGGCGATGATGCGAGCAGTGAGCGGGATCGCATCGCCGGCGAGCCCGTCGGGATACCCGGTGCCGTCCCAGTTCTCGTGGGTCGAGCGGACGATCACACCGACCGGCCGCAATCCCGGTGCCGCGCTGAGGATCCGCTGGCCGATCAGGGTGTGGGAGTGGATGAAGCCCCATTCCGTCGGATCGAGCGATCCGGCCTTCTGCAGGACGACGTCGGGGATCGCGAGCTTGCCGACATCGTGGAGCTCGGCGGCGAGCCGTAGCTCCTCCAGCTCGTCGAGCCCCAAGCCGATCCGCTCGCCCACCCGAACCGCGAGCGACGAGACATCGGCGACGTGGGCCCGGAGCTCCGGCTCCCGCTCGGCGAGCGTGCGCAACAGCGGCTCGTGCGCCGTCCCGCGCTGCGTCTCGGCCAGCAGCTCCTTGTGCGCGTACAGCCGGTGGTCGGCCACGCTCAGAGCCGCCGAGACCGTCGTCGCGTCATCCGGGATCACGGCCGCGCCGTAGGCGCTCGTCACGCTGAAGCCCTCGCCGCTCTCGCAGAGAGCCTCGCCGGCCTGATGCAGCTGCGACTCGGACGCCGGCAGAAGCACGCAGAACTCGTCGCCTCCCATCCGGTATGCAGTGCCGCCCGGCGGCACGGCAGTGGCAAGGTTCCCCGCGAGGCGCGTGAGCAGAGCGTCCCCGGCAGGATGGCCGAAGGTGTCGTTGTAGGTCTTGAAGCCGTTGAGATCGAAGAGCGCGAGCATCCGCTGCTCGCCACCCTGCGCGCGCTCGAGCTCGGCCTCGAGGTCGAGAAGGAGCTTGCGCCGGTTGGCCAGCCCGGTGAGTGCGTCGGTCAGGGCCTCCTTCCGGCTGGCCTCGAGCAGCTGGGCGTTCTCCCAGAAGCTCAGCGCCGTCCTCGCCAGAACGAGCACGATCGTCGCGCTCGCGAGAAAGAGCGCGATCGGGTGCACCTGCACCTGAGACGCTGCGACGAGCAGACCGGTGGCCGTCAGGCCGCACACGAACGGCGTGCCGAGCAGCGCGCGGCTGTGAAGCTCGACGCGCGGTACTCGGCCGGGACGCTGCCAGGCAGCGACCGCGACGAGAACGAGCGAGAGCGGCCAGACGAGATCGAGGTACGTCCCCTCGACGTACGAGCCGACCGCCGTCTGGTAGAGGTAGACCGCGTCGCCGATGGTGTTCAGCAGCAGCCCGGCGGCGATCAACGCCCACGCTCGGCCCGGTTGCCAGCGTGTGACCGAGAAGACGAAGACGACGAGCGCGAGCAGGAGCACGTCGCCGATCGGATAGGCGAGGTTCGTGACCACGACGAGCGGGCTTCCGTGCGTGGACTTGACGACGGCATCGACCAGGACCACCGACCCGAGCGCGCCGGCCGCCGTGGCAGCCATGAGCCCGTCGAGCCAGAGGCTCGCGCTGAAGGTCGAGAGGCGCCGGCGGATCAGCAGCACGATCCCGACGTAGAGCAGCGGGTAGAAGACGAGGTAGGCGACGTCGGCGAGAGACGGGAAGGGCGGATCGCCGCCGTACCAGAAGTCGTAGAGGATGTCGCCGCAGGTCGTCGCCAGCAAGGCGGCGCCGATGAAGAACCAGGCGGAGCGCTCGGCGCGGACGAAGCAGGCGCGCGCCAGGCAGCCGAGAGCGGCAACCAGCTCGAGCCCCTCGTAGAACCACGTCTCGTACAGGCGAGGCCCACCGTGGGAGTAATGGGCGACGTAGTGAAGCCCGAGCACGATCAGGCCCGCGACGAGCGCCGCCTGCCAAACACGAACGACCGCGTGACCGCGGGTATGACCAGCCGCAGCTTCCATGATGCTGAAGCCACGTATCGACAGGTTGCGCTCGCCGCTTGATGGCGCGAATGCGCCTACACAACCGTCACTGAGGCTCCGAGTTCGGTGCGCAGCCGGATCAGGAGCGCCTCGAGTGCGAGCGGCGTCGAGACCTGCAGCTCCTCCGCCTCCCGCCAGCCCGCGCGGACGAGCTCGCACGCTTCTTCGGCGGCGTGCATCCGCTCGAGGGTCGCGTCCTGCCGCAGCTCCTCGATGCAGGTCGACATGAACCGCAGCCGCTTCTGCTCCCGCGGCGACGACGACGAGATCTCGGTACCACGACTCGAGCTCCTCGAGCTGTGCGAGCAGCTCCTCGCGCTCGGCGCCGCGCTGGGCGCGCCGCACGCGCTGCTCGGCCTCCCGTCCGGTCAACTCGAGCGATTCGACCTGTACCTCGGCTGCCTCCTTGGCCTCCGCCCCACGCTCGGCGATTCCCGCGAGCAGCGCCTCGGCGCCGTCGGCCGGCTCGAACGCCGGGTCGTTGTAGACGGCGCGCGCGACCTCGATCAGGGCCTCACGGCGGCGAGCGGCGGCCGGGTCGAGAAGCTGGAGCGCGCGGCCGAGACGTCCGCCGGCGACGCGCGCGAGCGTCGTCAGCTCCTCCTCGCCGAGCTCGGGCGCGTGCGCGCGAAGCGCTTCCCGGACAGTGGGCTCGGACAGCCGACGGAAGGGCACGAGCTGGCAGCGCGAGCGGATCGTCTCGGGCAACGGACCGATGCGCTCGGCGACGAGGACGACCACCGCGTACGGCGGAGGCTCCTCGAGATCCTTGAGCAGCGCGTCGGCGGCGTCCTCGTTCAGCGAGTCGGCCCCGAAGACGAGGTAGACGCGCCGCTCGGCCTCGAAGGGGCGCATGTGCAGGTCGCGCCGCAACTCGCGGACGTCGTCGATCCGGATCTGCTCCCCGAGCGGCTCGAGCAGGTAGAGGTCGGGGTGGATGCCGCGCTCGACGCGCGCGTGGTCGCCGAGCAGCTCGGCCGCGAAGCGCCGCGCGAGCTCGCGCTTCCCCACTCCGGCCGGGCCGTGGAAGAGATAGGCGTGTGCCGGGCCGTCTTGGAGCGCAGCCGCCAGCAGCCGCTTCGCCTCGTGCTGCTCAGGAACGGTCTCGAAGCCGCTCACGTACCTCCTTTGCGATCTCTTCGGGCCGGCCGGTCGCGTCGATCGTGACGATTCTCTCCGGGAATCGCTCGGCCAGCTCGCGGTAGGCGGCATCGACCTTCGCCTGCAGCTGCAGTCCCTCTCGCTCGAGCCGGTCGGGCTCCTCCTGCCGGCCGATGGCGACGTCGGGGTCGAGTAGGAGAAGGAACGTGACGTCGGGGAGCAATCCTCCCGTCACTGCGAGATTGAGGTCCAACACAGCGTCGACCCCGAGCCCACGCGCGATGCCCTGGTAGGCGAGCGACGAGTCGATATAGCGGTCGGAAATAACGTCGGCTCCGCGCTCGAGCGCGGGCCGGATCACCTCCTCGACGTGCTGGGCCCGCGACGCAGCGAACAGCGCCGCTTCGGCCCAGGCACCCATCGCCGGGCCCGTCGAGGACGAGCGCACGCACACCCTCGCCGAGCTCGGTGCCGCCCGGCTCGCGTGTGCGCACTACGTCGCGGCCTTCGGCCGCGAGCGCCGCGCGCAGGAGCTCCGCCTGCGTCGATTTCCCCGAGCCGTCGGCTCCCTCGAAGGTCACGAACACGAGCCGCCACGATACGCGGCCCACCCGTGCGAGGAGGAGCAGCCGCGCGCAGGACGAACCGAGACGGTCCGTGGAGCACGCGCAACCGTTCACTCGTCCCCTGCCGCGGCGCGCGTTCGTGCTCGCGGGGCTGCTGTTCGCGGTCGCGCTGCTGGTGGCGGGCGGGCTCGCGCTCGCCTTCCGCGAGCAGGCGGCACGTCCGGTGGCGAAGAACGGCCAGGCCGGCAAGGCCACGCCGCCGACGCCGCTACGGCCGCGCTCGGGCACCTCCGTCCTCGTCCTCAACGGCGACGGCGTCGAAGGGGCCGCAGGAACGACGGCGACGAGGCTCCTCGGCGCCGGCTACCGCCACGCCATCCCCGCCGACGCGCCGAACCTCGCCTACGCACGCTCGCTCGTCCTCTTCAGGCCGGGCTGGCAGCGAGAGGCCGAACGGCTCGGCAAGGACGCCCGGATCGCAACGGTCGCGCCGCTCGACGGCCGGGTCGCGCCCGCGTACGCGCACGTTCCGCTCGTCGTGATCCTCGGCGCGAACTAGCCTCCGAAGCCGCCCCTCGGGCCGGACTCGGTTCCGTCCGATGCGGGGTCTACGGTCCCGTTCCCCGTCGGAGCCTCGCGTGCCGGCGGTGCGGTGAAAATGGCTTCGCGACTAGAGTTCCGGGAGGGGAAGAATGGCAAGCGTCGAGCAGGCTCAGAGCAGCGAAACGACGACCGCGGAGGTCGTCAACACGGTCGTCGAGGAGGGCGCCCGGCTCGGCGTGAAGCGCTTCTTCACGATCCCGGGCCGCGACCCGTTCGACGAGATCGAGTGGGAGACGCGCGACGCGATCATCCCCGGCCGCGACGGCCCCGCCTTCGAGCAGCGCGGCGTGGAGTTCCCGAAGTTCTGGTCGCAGACGGCGACGAACATCGTCGCGCAGAAGTACTTCCGCGGCCGGCTCTCGTCGCCCGAGCGCGAGTCGAGCGTGAAGCAGATGATCGGCCGCGTCGTCGACACCGTCGTCGCCTGGGGCAAGGAGGGCGGCTACTTCGCCGACACCGACGAGGCCGAGGCGTTCGAGGCAGAGCTGAAGGCGATCCTCGTCAACCAGTACGCCTCCTTCAACAGCCCGGTCTGGTTCAACGTCGGCTTCGAGGCCACACCGCAGTGCTCCGCGTGCTTCATCCTCTCGATCGACGACTCGATGGAGTCGATCCTCGACTGGATCCGGCGCGAAGGCGTCATCTTCCGCGGCGGCTCCGGCTCGGGCGTCAACCTCTCACGGCTGCGCTCGTCGAAGGAGCAGCTCTCGAAGGGCGGCTACGCCTCCGGGCCCGTCTCGTTCATGCGAGGCGCCGACGCTTCCGCCGGCACGATCAAGTCGGGCGGCAAGACCCGGCGAGCGGCGAAGATGGTCGTCCTCGACGTCGACCATCCCGACATCGAGGAGTTCATCTGGTGCAAGGCCAAGGAGGAGAAGAAGGCCCGGGTCCTCGAGCAGGCCGGCTACGACATGTCGCTCGACTCGCCCGACTGGGCCTCGATCCAGTACCAGAACGCGAACAACTCGGTCCGCGTCTCGGACGCCTTCATGGAGGCCGCGACGAAGGGCGACGAGTTCAATCTTGCGGCCCGCACCGACGGAACCGTTCTCGCGTCAGTCGACGCGCGCGACCTGCTGCGCCAGATCGCAGCGGCCGCGTGGGAGTGCGCGGATCCGGGCGTCCAGTACGACACGACGATCAACTCGTGGCACACGCTGCCGAACACGAGCCGCATCAACGCCTCGAACCCGTGCTCGGAGTACATGTCGATCGACGACTCGGCCTGCAACCTCGCCTCGCTCAACCTGATGAAGTTCCGGCGCGAGGACGGCGAGCTCGACGTCGATGCGTTCGAGCACGCGGTCGACGTCGTCTTCCTCGCCCAGGAGATCCTCGTCGGCTACTCGTCCTATCCGACGCCCGAGATCGGGCGGAACGCGAAGCGGTTCCGCCAGCTCGGCCTCGGCTACGCCAACCTCGGCGCGCTCCTGATGGCGCGCGGGCTGCCGTACGACTCCGACGAGGGGCGTGCCTACGCGGCGGCGATCACCGGTCTCATGACGGGCCGCGCCTACCGCAAGTCGGCGGAGATCGCGGCGCGGATGGGGCCGTTCGACGGCTACCAGACCAACCGGGCGCCGATGATCGGCGTGATCGCGAAGCACCGGGCCGCAGTCGGCAACATCGAGCACGCCGACTCGGTTCCCGCTGACCTGCTCGGCCACTGCCGCAAGGCGTGGGACGACGCGCTCGACCTCGGCGAGATCCACGGCTTCCGCAACGCGCAGTCGACCGTGCTCGCGCCGACCGGGACGATCAGCTTCATGATGGATTGCGACACGACCGGCGTCGAGCCCGACTTCTCGCTCGTCAAGTCGAAGAAGCTCGTCGGCGGCGGCGAGATCACGATCGTCAACAAGACCGTGCCGATGGCACTCGAGCGGCTCGGCTATGCGCCGCGCGAGACCGAGGAAGTCGTCGCCTTCGTCGACGAGCGGAACGGCGTGGTCGGCGCGCCCTACGTGAAGACCGAGCACTACCCGATCTTCGACTGCGCCGTCGGCGAGCGGGCGATCCACTATCTCGGGCACGTCCGCATGATGGGAGCGGTCCAGCCGTTCATCTCCGGCGCGATCTCGAAGACGGTGAACATGCCCGAGGAGTCCACCATCGAGGACGTGGTGGATCTCTACGTCGACGCCTGGAAGCTCGGCGTCAAGGCGGTCGCGATCTACCGCGACAACTGCAAGGTCGCGCAGCCGCTCTCGAGCTCCGGCAAGGACGGCCAGACCGCGGTCGCGACGCCGCCGATCCAGGTGCACGAGCGGAAGCGCCTGCCGCTCGACCGCACCGAGGTCGGGCGCAAGTTCCAGGTCGGAGACCACGAGGGATATATCCACGTCGGGCTCTACGACGACGGCAGCCCGGGCGACATCTTCGTCGACATCGCGAAAGACGGCACGACGATGGCGGGCCTGATGAACTCGCTCTGTCTCGCCGTCTCGATGGGCCTCCAGTACGGCGTGCCGCCCGAGGTCTACGTCTCGAAGCTCAGCCACATGCGCTTCGAGCCGAGCGGCCTGACGAACGACGCCGACATCCGCACCGCGAAGTCGATCGTCGACTACATCTTCCGCTGGTTCGGCAAGCGGTTCCTGACGCCCGAGCAGCAGGAAGAGGCGGGGATCCTTTCGCCCGAGGTGAAAGCGCGGATGGCCGAGCGGTACGCGAACGGCGAAGCGGCTGCGACGGCGGACCCGGCCGAGGCGCCGCCGCCCGGCCAGACGGCGCTCTTCAACTCGTGGGAAGACGCCGTCGAGTGCGCCCGCTGCGGCGGCAGGATGGTTCGCACGGGCAGCTGTTACACGTGCCGCGACTGCGGCACGAACACCGGCTGCTCCTAGCTAGCAGCAGACCTCGTCGGATCAAGGGGCCCGCGATCGGGCCCCTTTCCGGCTCTTGCGCCGTCGGGCACTCTTGTTCCGTGACGATGGCAAGGGCCAGCCTGGCCGTAGCGACGTGCGCGAGCGGGCTCGTTCTCGGCGGCCTCGCTGCTCCTGCTGCACACGCGGTGATCACATCGTCGAAGATCACGACGCCGGCGAATCCGTCCTTCTTCATCGCCGACCAGGACGCCAAGACGCAGACGTTTGCGATCTCGGGGACGACGAGGGGCCAGAACGGCACGACCGACACCGTCGACGTGAACTGTTACTGGGACGGATCGGTCGTGACCGTCGCCCGCAACGTGCCTCTCAGCCCGACCGGCTCGTTCTCGATCCCGAATGCCAACCTCGATCAGCCACTCGATCTGACCTGCCGGCTGCGAGCCGTCCCGGCGGGCACCAAGCCGTCCGACCTGACGCCGTTTGCCGGGCCGGTGGTCGGAGTCGGTGAGCGCGGCTCGGAGCCTGTCGCCGTCGGACCGAACACGGGAAAGGTGGTCGGCTACTA
The DNA here is from genome assembly GCA_963696975.1 of uncultured Actinomycetes bacterium. Taxonomy (GTDB): domain Bacteria; phylum Actinomycetota; class Thermoleophilia; order Gaiellales; family Gaiellaceae; genus Palsa-739. The sequence goes on from CAVOMI010000004.1 coordinate 18,925, forward strand.
CCTCGACGCCCAGCAGAAGACGGCCGCGTTCGACTACAACGCGCTCGGTGGCTGCGGCCTCACCGACGGCTACCTGTACGACTCGACGTTCGCGCAGACCACGACGACCTTCTTCTGCGCCTCGGCTCTCTTCAGCTCGAACTCGGTCACCGCGCCGACGCGCTCGGAGCTTCAGATCGACGGCACGAACGCCTACGACCCGTTCTCGGCGGGTCAGATCGACCCGAACGCCACGGGCCTGCCGTCGCTGACCGACACCTACACCGTCGACGAGGCGACCGGCAACGTGGTGATCGACGAGACGGATCCCCTCGTCGAGTGCCGCGAGGCGACGTATCCGCCGAACGTGATCAGCTGCTCGTCGTTCGACTCCGCCGGGGTCACCGACGACCGCACGGTCAGCCAGAGCCACGACGGTCACATCAGCTCCATCAGAGACTCGTTCGAGAGCACCGACGGCAAGACCCACTCGCTCGACCTACTGTGGGACGACAGCCAGCACTTCTGGGGAGCGAGCGGTGACTCGACGCAGCTCGAGTACGAGTTCCCCGGCCAGACGGGTTTCTCGACGCACCCCGCCGGCGACAGCGTCTCGCTGCCCTCGTCGGGCGGCACGATCTTCGTCCGCATGCACGGCGCGGCGGACGGCGACACCGGGACCGGCCAGGGCGCCATCGTCTACGACCGGCCGGCAGGCGCCGCGACGTTCACCCTCGTCCAGAGCTTCCAGAGCGAGCTCACGCTGCACCAAACGGGAACCGTCCCCGCCGGAGGATCGACGACGTTCCGCTCCGCCTATGTCCAGGACTTCGGCGCAGCCGACGTGACGTCGTTCGCGAAGGCGGCCGCCAAGACGTTCCTCAACACGATCCTGGTCACGAGGTCGGGCAAGGGCAAAGGCAAGGTGACCAGTTCGCCGAGCGGGATCGCCTGCGGCAAGACCTGCAGCCACAGCTATGCCGACGGAACGCGGGTGACTCTGAGGGCGAAGCCCGCCAAGGGCTCGACGTTCGCGGGCTGGTCGGGCGCCTGCAAGGGCAGGCACAGCTGCACGGTCACACCGAACGGCAACGTGGCCGTCAAGGCGAGGTTCGTCCTCCGCTGACCCGGTTTCGCGGCAATCCGCAAACGACGCTAGTCCGAATCCATTGCCATGCAAGTGGAACGCCGCCAGAATGGGGAAATGGCCACCTGCCGCGCGTGCGGCCAGGAGAATCCCGAGATCGCCCGCTTCTGCCTCGCCTGCGGCGCGGCTCTCGAGACGACGGATGCACCGCACCGCGAAGAGCGGCGGATCGTCAGCGTGGTCTTCGTCGACCTTGTCGGCTTCACCTCCCGCTCCGAACGGCTCGACCCGGAGGACGTGCGCGCGATCCTCACCCCGTACCACAGCACGGTGCGCGACGAACTGGCGTCCTTCGGCGGAGTCGTGGAGAAGTTCGTCGGCGACGCAGTCATGGCCGTCTTCGGGGCGCCGATCGCCCACGGCGACGATCCCGAGCGCGCTGTCCGCGCTGCGCTCGCCGTGCGCGAGGCGGTGGTCGCGCTCAACCTCGAACGGCCCGAGCTCGAGCTTCGCATTCGCGGCGCGGTCAACACCGGCGAGGCGGTCGTGACGCTGTCAGCTCGGCCGGCGCTCGGCGAAGCGATGGTCGCCGGCGACGTCGTCAATACCTCGTCGCGCCTGCAGCAGCACGCCCCCGTGGGCGAGATCGTCGTGGGCGAGGAGACCTACCGAGCCACCCGCGACGCGATCGACTACGAGCCGGTCGAGGCCATCGCCGCGAAGGGGAAGACAGAGCCGATCGCGGCCTGGCGCGCCGTGGCAACCGCCTCGGCGGTCGGCGAGCGCGATCTCTCGAGCACGCCGTTCGTGGGACGCACCCGGGAGGCCGACGTGCTCGACGCCACGTGGGAGCGCGTCGAGCTCGAGCGCCGCCCGCATCTCGTCACCGTCCTCGGGCCGCCCGGGGTCGGCAAGTCGAGGCTTGCGGCGGAGTTCACCGAGAGAATCGCGTCGCGCGGCGTTCGGGTCGTCCGCGGCCGCTGCCTCCCCTATCGCGAGCGAAGCGCATACGGAGCGTTCGCGATGCAGGTGAAGGATCTAGCCGGCATCTACGACAGCGACGGCGTCGACATCGCCGTAGCCAAGCTGCGCGCCTCCGTGACCCGGCTGGTGGGGCCGGAGCAGGCCGAGACGGTCGCCGACCATCTCGCGATCCTGCTCGGCTTCGAGACGCACTCGACGCCCGATCGCGACAGCCTCTTCCAGTCCGTTCGCGTCTTCATCGAGGCGGTGGCCCGCGACGAGGGGACGGCCTTCGTCTTCGAAGACATCCACTGGGCCGATCCGGTCCTGCTCGACCTGATCGAGCTCCTGGCCGCACGCCTGCACGACCTGCCGATACTGCTGCTGACGCTCGCCCGGCCGGACCTGCTCGACATCCGGCCGACCTGGGGCGGCGGCATGGTCGCGTATCAGACGCTCCCCCTCGAGCCGCTCGCCACCGCGGACGCCGCGCAGCTCGCGCTCCATCTGCTCGGCGCCGAGAGAGAGGCGGCCCGCGTGGCGGAAGCCGCGGAGGGGAATCCGCTCTTCATCGAGCAGCTGGCCGCCGTGCTGAGCGAGCTCGGCCCTGGGCAGGCGGACACACTCCCGACGACGGTTCGCGGCCTGGTGGCGGCGCGCCTCGACGCGCTGCCGTTCGAGGAGCGAGACGTCATCCTCGATGCGTCGATCGTGGGCCGGATCTTCTGGCTCGGCGCCCTCCAGCGTCTTGCGCGCGACCCCGACAGGCTCGGCGAGGCGCTCGCCGCCCTCGAGCGGCGCGACCTGATCAAGCGCGAAGCCGTGTCGCGGATCGAGGGAGACGCGCAGTGGTCGTTCAAGCACGTCCTGATTCGCGACGTCGCATACGCGCTCCAGCCGCGCGCCCGCCGCCGCGACGGCCACCGCCACATCGCGGAGTTCATCGAGGAATCGACCCCCGAGGTCGGCGAAGCCGGAGCGGCGCTGGCCCGCCACTGGCGCGGCGCCGGCGAGCTCGAGCACGCGGCTAAGCACTTCGTCGCGGCGGCCGAGGAGGCCGAGCGCGGCTGGGCGAAGGAGTACGCCGTGACGCTGTACAAGGAGGCGCTCGAGATGACGCCTGCCGAAGACGTCGCACAGGTCCGCTTCCTGCGGGGGCGGCTCGCCGTCGCGCAGCAGATGTATCTCCATACGGACGACGCCCGCCTGCTGGGGCTCGGGAGCGGCGAGACCTAGTCGAGAGGTGGAAAGTCCGCGGGCGTGACGTCGCCGGCTATCTCGTGAAGCGCGTCGATCGTGTGCTTGCCGAGCTTCTGCCCGTGGGCGAGGACGGCTTCTTCGTTCGGCGCCTCGTACACGCAGTAGGTGTGGACGAGCCCCTCGTCGTCGACGACCACATGGCTGTGCTCCCAGGTGATCTCCGGGAAATCGTCCTCGGTGAGCGCACGAGAGCGACGGCCGACGTCAGGCATCTGGTCCTCGCCGACCTCGAAGCTGCGGATGATCATGTAGCGCGGCATTGTGCGGATCCTAACTTCGCTGGTCCGCGTTGAGAAGGGCACGGAGCTTCGCCCGGTAGACATCCATGTCGGCGTGGTTCCAATCGGCGTGTGTCTGATGCGCCCAAGGCTTGTACAGCTCCTTGTGGTACGGGCTCGAGAGGCTCTCGTTGTGGCCGATCACGTTCCGGATCTTGATGTGGAAGCGGTCGGCGAGCCAGGCGGTCAGCTCCAGCGAAGCGCGGATCTGCCTCGGGTCGTGGAGAATCTCGGCGTCGGAAGTGCCGACGTGCTCGATCCCGATCGCGACGTAGTTGAGCCCGACGGTGTGCCGGCACATGACGTCGAGGGGGACGAGCTGGTAGATGCGGCCGTTCCGGTCGACGATGAAGTGCGCGCACGTCCCGGGCAGCTCGCCGAGCTCCGGATCGGGCGTGTCGGCGGCGAACGTGTTCCACGCGGCCGAGAAGCTGTTGCTGGCCGTGTAGTGCTCGACGATCACCTTGGGGTGGAGGCGCCAGGAGTCGATGCCGTAGTGCTTCTCGGCGTAGGCGGCCATCTCGGCCTTCCGTTTCGGTCCGTATGGAATCGGCTTCCAGATGATGTGCGGCTTCGGCGCGACGGCGAGCGAGATGCTGAGGGCGAGGGCGGCGAGCACGACTCAGCAGGCTAGCGAGCGCCTACGATCTGCGCAGTGAGCGAAGCGCCGAACTTCGATCTGGTCGCGGCTTCGTTGCGCGCAGACTCCGCCGACCTGCGCGTCTTCGTCGAGTCTCTGGCAGCGAAGCTCGACCAATCGTTCCCCGGCCGCTGCCGTGTGCGGCGGGCCGGCATGCTCGGGAAGGGGAGCGTGCGCGAGATCAGCGTCGAGCTCGGCGACGGTCGCTACGAGCTGGCGCACGACGACGGGAGGCTCTCCGCACGTCGGTCGTCGGTGGTGCGCGGAATCACCCTGAAAAGCGACGAGCTTGGCCTGGACGAATGGATCGACTCACTGGCAGCCGAGGTGGTAGCCGAGGCAGACCGCAGCGAACGCGGACGCCTCGCGCTTGAGAAACTGCTGAGCGGCTGATTCCGCGCACCGCGAAGGGAGTGTCATGAGCTACGACCCGCAATCGACCGAAGGCCTGACCGAACATGGCCAGGAGCGCATCGCAGAGCTACGCAGCGACCACCTGTTCACGAGCGACCTCTCGGTCAACGAGTTCCTGCTGGTCAAGGAGGCCGGGTTCGAGCCGCTCGGATTCGTGGTCGGCTCCTGCATCTACCACATCGGTTTTCAGCAATCCCGCTTCAACCAGAGCCAGGAGATGGAGGTGCTCTCCCAGGCGATGTACAACGCCCGCGACTGGCGATGACGCGGATGGAAGAGGAAGCCGACCAGCTCGGAGCGGACGGCGTGGTGGGCGTCCGGCTCGACGTCGGCCGCTACGAGTGGGGCCCGGACATGGCCGAGTTCATCGCGATCGGAACCGCGATCAAGCACCGCGACGGCGTCCTGCATCGCGCGCCGAACGGACGGCCGTTCACGAGCGACCTGTCGGGGCAGGACTTCTGGACGCTGCTGAAGAGCGGCCATCGGCCTCTCGGCCTGGTCATGGGCTCGTGCGTCTACCACGTCGCTCACCAGTCGATGTGGAAGGCGATGAAGAACGTCGGCCAGAACGTCGAGCTGCCAGAACTTCACCCAGGCGCTCTACGACGCCCGCGAGCTGGCGATGGAGCGGATGCAGAGCGAGGCGAAGCAGCTGCAGGCGGAAGGGATCGTCGGCGTCCAACTGGTCGAGCGGAGCCACGGCTGGGGCGCGCACGTGATCGAGTTCTTCGCGGTCGGGACCGCGGTCACCGCGGTGGGCGACGCACCGTCGATTCCCACTCCGGAAGTGGTGCTCGGTCTCATGATCAGGGCGCCGCCAGCCGGTAGATCCGCTCGCCCACCGGCTCGGCCTTGAAGTGCTCGAGGAACTCCTTCGCGTACGGCCGACCGGGTTCGGCCAGGAGAACTTCGCCGCCGAGGGTCGGGAGGAGCTCGGCGAGCTGCTCCGCGTTCCGCGCCTCGTAGAGCAGGTCCGCGCCGAGGACGAGATCCCACGGCGCGGCGCGAAGCAGCGGCTCCGGCTCGCTCCAGCGCACGCGTGCGACACGCAGGAAGACGCCGTTGCGCTCGGCGTTCTGCCGCAGCAGCTCGATCGCGTCCTCCGCCCAGTCGGTCGCGAGCACCTCGGCGCCGCGCAGAGCAGCGGCGAGCGCCGGGAGTCCGAGACCACAGCCGAGCTCGAGGACGCGAAGGCCGCGCACCTTGCGAGCCGCGACATGCCGGGCGAGCGCGAGCCCGCTGGGCCACAGCTCCGCCCAGTACGGCAGGAACTCCTCCTCGTCGAACGCCGCCTCGTCGATCAGCTCCTCGGGGCTCGGCGGACGCAGGATCTCGAGACGCACGTCGGGCGCGAGCTCGACCTCGTCGGAGACGAGCGCGGCTGTCAGAGCGCTGCGAACAGGTCGACCCCGACGCCGTCCGGGTCGCGGAGCTGCGCGTAGCGGTGGCCCCAGAACGCGTCCCACGGCTCCTGCTCGCCGTCGAAGCCCGCCTCGACGACCTGCGCATAGAGCTCGTCGACCTCCGCCGGGCTGTCACACGCGAACGCGAGGGCGAGCTGGTTGCCGGTCTCGCGCGTCCACTCGGGCCGGAAGCTGCGCAGCACGTCCTCGGTGTCGACCATCAGGCGGAGCCCGTTCGGCATGGCCGCCTCGACGTGGTCGTCGCCGTCGCCGAACTCGATCCCGAGCAGGGCGTAGAAGGCACGCGTCCGACCGAGGTCGGAAGAGACGATCCCGATCGCGTCGAGCTGCGGCACAGCCCGGACGCTAACCGTTAGCGTCGAGGCCATGCGCCGGAGGCAGCTCGGGTCGAGCGATCTGATGGTGTCCGAGATCTCGCTCGGTTCCTGGCTGACCTACGGCGGCGGCGTCGGACGCGAGCGGGCCGAGGCGTGCGTGGCGAAGGCCTTCGAGGTCGGGATCGACTTCATCGACACCGCGAACGTGTACTCGCGCGGCCAGGCGGAGGAGTTCCTCGGGGAGGTGCTCGCCGACCGCCCCCGCGACTCGTACGTCCTCGCGACCAAGCTCTTCTGGAACATGCCCGACGGCGGCCACGGCCTGTCCCGCGAGCAGGTCTTCACGCAGCTCGACGCCTCGCTCCGCCGGCTGCGCACCGACTACGTCGACCTCTACCAGTGCCATCGCTACGACTGGGACACGCCGCTCGAAGAGACGATGGAGGCGCTGACCGAGGTCGTCCGGCAGGGCAAGGTGCGCTACCTCGGCTTCAGCGAATGGCCCGTGGAGAAGATCCGCGAGGCGCAGGCGATGGCCGGCGTCGAGCACTTCGTCTCGAGCCAGCCGCAGTACTCGATGCTCTGGCGCGGGCCGGAGCGCGACGTGATTCCGGCCTGCCGTGAGCTCGGCATCTCCCAGATCGTCTGGTCGCCCCTCGGGCAAGGGCGTCCTGACGGGGAAGTACAAGCCCGGCGAGCCGCTGCCCGAGGGGACGCGGGCAACCTCCGACTCGATGGGCGGCTTCATGGCTCGCAAGCTCGACGACCAGCTCCTCGAACGCGTCCAGCAGTTGCGTCCGATTGCCGAGGAGCTCGGGCTCTCGATGGCACAGCTCGCGCTCGCCTGGGTGCTGCGAGAGGAGAACGTCGCCTCGGCGATCATCGGCGCGAGCCGGCCCGAGCAGGTCTCCGACAACGCCGGCGCCTCGGGCGTCGAGCTCGACGCCGAGACGCTGGCGCGGATCGACGAGATCCTCGGCGACAGCGTCGGCTGGGAGGGGCCTGCGTCCTAGGAGCCGTTGCCGTCGCGCGACGTGAGGACCGAGTCGGCGAGCCCGTACTCGACGGCCTCGGCCGGCTCGAGGAAGCGGTCGCGGTCGATGTCGCGCACGACCTGCTCGACATCGCGGCCGGAGTGGTGTGCGATCACCTCCGCGTAGCGACGCGTGAGGGAAAGGATCTCGCGCGCGGCGATCTGGATGTCGGCGGGCGTCCCGCGGAACCCGCCGGAGCCCTGGTGGATCATCACCTTCGAGTTCGGCAGCACGAACCGCTTGCCGGCCGCGCCGCCGGCGAGCAGCAGCGCGCCCATCGACATCGCCATCCCGATGCAGAACGTCTGCACGTCCGGCTTCACGAACTGCATCGCGTCGTACATCGCCATTCCCGCGTAGACATCCCCGCCGGGCGAGTTGATGTAGAAACGGATGTCCTTGTCCGGGTCCTCCGCCTCGAGGAAGAGGAGCTGCGCGACGATGAGGTTCGCCGCCGAGGCCTCGACCTCGGTGCCGAGGAAGACGATCCGCTCCCGCAGGAGCCGCGAGAAGATGTCGAACGAACGCTCGAAGCGGCCGTCCGACTCGACGACCATGGGCACGAGGTGATTCGATACGCTACTCATCGGTTGCACATTAATACGCAACTAGGAGGTTGCGCAAATGTCAGTCGAACGAGAGAAGGTCGAGCGGGAGATCGTCGTGCCGGAGGCGCCCGACGAGGTGTGGCAGGCGCTGACCGAGCCGGAGCGGCTCGAGGAGTGGTTCGCGTCGGAGGTCGAGCTCGACGCGCGCCCGGGAGGCGAGGGAGTCTTCCGCTGGGGCGACGGCGACGAGCGCCATGCCGTCGTGCGCGAGCTCGAGGAGGCGGAGCGGCTCGTCCTCGACTGGGACGACGGCGGCAGCGTCGCGATCGAGCTCGAGACCGCCGAGACCGGTACGCTCGTCCGAGTCGTCGAGTCGTCGCCGGACTTCGCTCCCGCCTTCGAGCTGCGCGCGCTGGCGCTGGAAGCCGCGACGGCGTGGACGGCTCTCGCGGCGGCGTAGACCGCGTCTTCGCCGCACTCGGCGACGCCGGTCGCCGCTCGCTCGTCGAAGCCGTCGCGGCGCGCGGCACGGCGACCGCGACCGAGCTGGCCGCCGAGCTGCCGGTCACGCGGCAAGCCGTGGCGAAGCAGCTCTCCGCCCTCGCGGAAGCCGGCCTGCTCCGGGCGACGCGCTCAGGCCGCGAGACGCGCTACGAGATGACACCCGCACCGCTCGAGCAGGCCGTCGAATGGATGGTCTCGGTCGGCACGGCGTGGGACGAGCGGCTGGCCGCGCTCCGCGGCAGCCTCGGGCGTCAGGGAAACAACCGCTCGACCCGCCAGCCGCCGAACGCGTCGCGCTCGTAGCGGAACCGGTCGTGCAGGCGGCTGTCGCGGTGCTGCCAGAACTCCCACGCCGCAGGCACGAGCAGGAAGCCGCCCCACGTCGGCGGCCGGGGAACGGGGCCTTCGAACTCGACCTCTGCGAGCCGCAGCTCGAGGTGCTCCCGCGAGACGAGCACCTCGCTCTGTCGCGAGGCGTGCGCTCCGAGCTGCGTATCGCGCGGCCGGGTCGCGAAGTACGCGTCCGACTCTGCAGCCGAGACGCGCTCGACCGTCCCCTCCACCCGCACCTGACGGCCGACCGGCGACCAGTGGAAGAGCAGCGCGGCCAGGGGGTTCGCCGCGAGCTCCCGGCCTTTCCGGGACGTGTAGTGCGAGTAGAAGACGAGTCCGCGTTTGTCGTAGCCCTTCAACAGCACCATCCGCGCCGACGGTGCTCCGCCCGCGGTCGCCGTCGCGAGCGCCATCGCCTCGGGCACCTCGACCACGGCCGCGGCCGCGGCGAACCAGTCGCGGAACTGGTCGAGCGGGTCCGAGGCGAGGTCACTGCGCCGAAGCTCGACCGTGCCTTCCACGCTAGAGCTTCGCCCGCAGCTCGGCCGGACGCAGGATCTTCGCGCCGAGCTCGCCGTTGGTGGGCACGAGCTCCTGCACGACGCGGAGCACAACCTCCGCGTCGTCGCTGAGCGGGCTGAGGATCTTGTTCCCCTTGAGCAGCGCCTTTCCGCGCGGGCCGGTGTGAACTGCGAGGTCGCGCTCCGCGTAGCCGCGCTGCTGGAGAAGGGCGTTCGCCTGCTCGATCGCATCCATCGCGCGTGTTCTAACGGAAGAGATCCGTCTCGGGCGGGATGACGATGTCCGCGCCCCGGCCCTCGCCGCGCACGTCGAGGCCGCGGACGAGAGCGACCGGCACGCGATCGAGCTTGCCGAAGACGAGCTGGGCCGCGCCGGCGATCTCGTCGGCGACGGCGATCCGGGTCGCGTGCAGCTCGTAGCCGTTCGGATCGTGTTCGCCCATCAGGTCCTGGATCACGTCCACGCCCGCGGCGCCGATCGCGACGTCCGTCGTCGCGGCGCGCCAGGGCCGGCCGAACGAGTCGGTGACGATGACGCCCACCTCGGCTCCCGTCCGCTCGCCCAGCTCCTCCCGCAACCGCGCCGCGGACGCGTCCGGGTCGGGCGGAAGGAGGACGACCGTCTCCGGCGCGGGCGCGTTCGAGGCGTCGACGCCAGCCGAGCCGCAGACGTAGCCGTGGCGCGTCCTGGCGATGATCAGGGGCGGCCGGACGCGAACGAGCTCGACCGATTCGTCGAGGATGACCTGGATCCGGCGCGCGTCGGCCTCGTCACCCGCGAGCTCCCGCGCCTGCTCCGAGGGCTCGACTCCGGCGAGCTCGACGACGCAGCCCTCGACCTTCGAGATCGCCTTCTGCGCGACGACGACCACGTCGCCGTCCTCGAGCTCGGCGCGCTCGGCGATGAGTGCCGCGAGGTCGTCTCCCTTGCGCAGCTCCGGCAGCCCCTCGACCGGCATGACAGAGAATCCGCTCACCGGTCGGGTAGCCCGGTGATCCGGACGCCGGCGTGTCCCTTGTAGCGCTTGTTGAGGTTGACGATCACGGCCGTCAGCCCCTCGAGGGCGCGCGCGCTCGCCAGCGGCCCGGCGTCGAGCGCGCGGCCGGCGACGAGCTTCGCGGCCAGATCCAGCGCGAGCGCCTTCGCGTCGGCGTCGTTGCCGCAGACGAACGCGTCCTCGTCGGGGCGGCCGTGCACGAGCTTGCCGGCGGCCAGCGAGTGAAGACCGGCGACGACCGGGGCTTCCACCAGATCCTGTGCGCGCTCCGCGAGCGAGCGCGCCTCGGCGTAGGGCAGCACTCCGCCCGGCGTGAAGTGCAGCTCGCTGGCGACACAGAGCAAAGGCGTCAGACGAAGAGCTTCGCCCAGCGACGCGGCGGTCTCGAGTGTCGCCTCCGCCTTCGTCGCAAGGACGACGAGGTCGACGCCGTCGACCGCGTCGTGGTTCGCCGCACCCCCGGCACCGACGTCGCGCCCCTTCTCCTCGGCGCGCCCAGGGTCACGCGACCCGATCACCACGTCGTCACCCGCCCTGACGAGCAGGCGCGCCACGGCGAGCCCGAAGTCGCCGGTTCCCCCGACGATCGCGACCCTCATGCGGGAACAGCTCCCAGCGCGACCTCCGCAAGCCGACGGCTCGCGTCGCCGTCGCTCATCAGCGTGCGGGTCACGATTGGCCGGACGTCGCCGAGCCCGTCGAGGTCGTCGGCGTCGGCCTCGTCGACCACCAGCGCGTCGATCAGTCCCGGATAACAGCTCGCGACGTGCTTCGGCGATGTCCCGCCCGCGAGGCGCTGCAGCATGCGATCCGCCGGCCCCTTCACCGCGCGGCCGCCGATCAGCGGGCTGACGGCGACGCACGGCACGCGACGCTGCGCGAGCGCCTCGCGCAGCTCGCGCACCGCGAGGATCGGGCCGACCGAGACGTACGGGTTGCTCGGCGCGAGCAGGATCAGATCCGCGCCCGCGACTGCCTCGAGCACACCGGGAGCCGGCTGCGCGGCGTCCTCCCCCTCGAAGCGCACGGCATCGACCTCGTCGCGGTGACCGCGGGCGACGAACCACTCCTGGAACGGGAAGGTCCCGGCGGGCGTGTCGAGCCACGTGCGGAACCGGCCGTCGGTCGCCGGCACCAGCCTCGCACCGACTCCGAGGCGCTCCGCCAGCCTCGTGGTCACGGCCGAGAGCGGCTCGCCCGCGCGCAGCGCCTCCGTCCGCACGAGATGCAGCCCGAGGTCGAGGTCACCGAGCGCGAACCAGCTCTCGCCGCCCAGCTCGCCGACCGTTTCGAGCGCACGCCACGTCTCGCCGCTGCGGCCCCAGCCTCGTCGCTCGTCGGCAAGACCGGCGAGCGCGTAGAGGATCGAGTCGAGGTCGGGCGAGACGTGGAGGCCGAGCACCTCGACGTCGTCGCCGACGTTGCCGATCACACTCGTGGCGGCCGCACCCGCGACTTCGACCACGCCGCAGACGAAGCGGGCGCCGCCGACGCCTCCCGAGAGGATCGTGACGTTCAGGCGACGCTCCTCTCGAGCTCCACGAGACAGGCTTGCGTGCGCGGACCGGCGCGGAGCTGGAGGCGCGTGAGATCGTCCATCGTGTCGACGTCGTCGGCGAGATTCGGCACCGCGACGGACACAGCCTCCAGGCCGAGCGACCCGGCGTGAGCGCGGAAGCGGCCGGCACTGCCCGGCCCATAGAGCGGCGCGAAGGCATCCGTGGACGGAAGGCTGAGGGCGTTCGTCGTCCCGTCGAGGGCCTCCACGAGCCCGAGGCAGCCCGCCGGCGTCGCCGCGAGGAGCGAGCGAAGATCGTGCGGCACGACGCAGGGGAGGTCGGCGTTGACGACCAGGATTCCACCCGGCTCGACGCCCTCCAGGCCGGCCTGCACCGCCGCGCCCTGACCGCCGCCCGGGTCGGCGACGGTTTCTGCTCCCGTCTCGCGCGCGATCGCAGCCGTTTCCGCGTCCGTCGTCACCACGCGCGTGTTCCCCACGAGCACGCACGCCGCCAGCACGTCGCAGAACATCGCCTGCGCGAGCGCCCGGCGGATGCGAGCCGCAGGATGAAGGCGCGTCTTCCCGTCGGCCGCGAACGGGATCACGATCGTCGGCATGGAGAGACACTAGATACTTCGACGGTGACGATCGCGGCGACGCAGCGGTTCCCCGGGCCCGCCTGGGAGGAGCTGCCGGACGTGGCGCTGCTCGAACAGTGGCCACCCCCCGAGCCGCTCCCCGGCGTGGACATCCTGCTCGAAGCCGTGGTCGCAGTCGGCGCGGACGAGCTTGCGCTCCTGCCCGATCTACGCCTCGTCGCGAACTACGGCGTGGGCTACGACAACGTCGACGTCGCCGCCTGCCGTGCGCGCGGAATCGCCGTGACGAACACGCCTGGCGCGCTCGACGCGGCGGTCGCCGACCTCACGCTGGCGCTGATCCTCGCCTGCCGGCGGCTCGTGGTCGCGGCGGATCGCTTCGTGCGGGACGAGCGCTGGCAACGCGGCTGGGCGCGTCCCGAGCTGATGGGCCACGACCTCGCCGGCTCGACGCTCGGGCTCGTCGGCCTCGGCCGGATCGGCACACAGGTCGCGAAACGGGCGGAGGCGTTCGGGATGCGCGTGGTCTTCAACCGGCGCAGCGGCGGGCTCCCGCTCGACGAGCTGCTCGCGACGAGCGACGTCGTCTCGCTCCATGTGCCGCTGAGCCCCGAGACGCGAGGCCTCCTGTCGGCGGAGCGGCTCGCATTGCTCGGGAACGGCGCAACGCTGATCAACACGGCGCGCGGAGCGATCGTGGACGAGGAGGCGCTCGTGGAGGAGCTCGCCGCCGGCAGGATCTCCGCCGGCCTCGACGTCTTCGCCGACGAGCCGCGCGTGCCGGAGCGCCTGCTGGGACTGCCGAACGTCGTCCTCACGCCGCACATCGCGAGCGCGACGGTCGAGACGCGCGCCGCGATGACGCGCCTGCTCGTGGACAACGTGCTCGCTTTCACCCGCGGCGAGCCGCTCTGGAGCGAAGTCCCTCTCTGAGAGGAGGACTCTAGAGCGAGCCGGGGCGGCCGGCGGAGACCCAGTCGTGCACCTCGAACCAGTGGCTCGAGCGCAGCGCGTCGGCGACGTTCGGGTCGGTGTGCTTCTCCCAGAAGACGTGGCTGTCGAGATCGCAACAGATCGCGACCTCCGACAACTTGGTCTCGGGAACCTGCATGAGCGCATCCGCGGGGAGCCTCGCCTCGGCGACGGTGTAGTGCTTGAACTGGAGCTCGGGGGCGATCTCCATCAGCTCGGGCCAGTCTGGGCAGGTGCGCGAACTCACGCGGCTGACGGTACCGACAGCGCCCCGCGCACGATTAGCCCAAGCGTGCTCACGAACTGCGGGTCGGCGTTCGGCATCTCGATCCGCTCGAGATCCATCCCCAGCTCGGCTGCCTTCTCCTGCGCCTCGACGTCGATGTCCCAGCGAATCTCCAGATGGTCCGAGACGAAACCGACGGGACAGACGAGGACGCGCTCGACGCCCTGCCGCTGCAGCGACTCGAGGTGATCGAGGATGTCCGGCCCGAGCCACGGCTCGCCGGTCGGCGACTCGCTCTGGAAGGAGAAGCTCCACTCCCCGAGGCCTGCCGCCTCGGCGACGAGCCGCGACGTCTCGAGGAGCTGGTCGCGGTACGGGTCCTCCGCCTGGATGATCCGCGCAGGCAGCGAGTGGGCGGTGAAGACGACGTGTCTGTCGGTGCCGCGAACCCGGTCCGCGAGCAGCTCGACGAAGCCTGGCTCGTCGTGCCAGCTGTCGACGAAGCGCAGCTCGGCGCGGCCGTCGAGCGCACGCTCGAGCTGATCGCGGTAGCCCGCGATCGACAGGGCCGAGTAGTGCGGCGCGAGCACGAGCCCGACGATCTGGTCGGCTCCGTTGGAAACCGCTAGCTCCGCCGCCTCCGCGATCCGCGGAGTCCAGTGCTTCATCCCGGTGAAGACCGGCAGCTCGAGCTCGGCCTCCAGCGCTGCGCGCGTCTGCTCGGTGATCGCGTTGAGCGGCGACGAGTCCTCGATGCCGAGCCGCCGGTATCGCTCGACGAGATCGGCGAGGTTCTCGGGCGCAATCGGGCGGCCACCGCGGATGTCCGAGTAGTAGGCGGGGACGTCCGCCAGCCGCTCCGGCGAGCCGTACGCCATGAGGACGACTGCGGCCTTCACGACGACTGACCGTAGCTACGGACGAGCTCCGCGAGCCGCGACAGGACGTCCGGATCGGTTTGCGGCAGGACGCCGTGACCGAGGTTGAAGATGTGGCCCGGACGGCCGCCGGCGCGGCGCAGGACGTCGAACGCGGCGAACTCCGTCCGCTCCCACGGTCCGAGCAGGACGGCGGGCTCGAGATTCCCCTGGATGGCACGCTCCTCCCCCACCACCGTCCAGGCGTCGTCGAGCGGGATCCGCCAGTCGACGCCGAGCGCGCTGCCGCCGGCCTGCGCCATCTCTGCGAGCAGCTGCGGCGTCGTGCCGGTGCCGAAGTGGATCGTCGGCACGCCTACAGCCTCGAGCACGCGCGCCGAGTACGGCGCCACGAACTCCCGGTAGTCCGCCACGGAGAGCACACCGACCCAGGAGTCGAAGAGCTGGATCGCGTCTGCGCCCGCGGCCGCCGTCGCGGCGACGTAGCGGGCGAACTGTTCCGAGAGCCGCTCCATCAGCGCATGCCAGGTGGCGGGCTCGCGGTACATGAGCGTCTTGGTGCGGACGAAGTCGCGGCTCCGTCTACCTTCGACGAGGTAGCCGGCCACCGTGAACGGGGCGCCGCAGAAGCCCACGAGCGCGCGGTCCGGCTCGAGTTCGTCGCGCACGAGGCGCACGGCCTCGAGGATCGGCGCCGCCCACTCCTCGGCCTCAACGACCCGCAGCCGCTCGACCGCGGCGGCCGAGTCGATCCGCTCCTCCACCACCGGCCCGACGCCTTCGACGAGCTCGACGTCGACACCCATGCCGAGGACGGGGGACACGATGTCGGCGAAGAGCACGGCGGCGTCGACGCCGTGCCGGCGCACCGGCTGCAGCGTCACCTCGGCGCAGAGCTCGGGCGTCCCGGCGATGTCGAAGAAGCTGTGCCGCTCCCGCAGCGCCCGGTACTCCGGGAGCGAGCGGCCCGCCTGGCGCATGAACCAGACCGGCGTGCGCTCGGCCGGCTCGCGCCGCAACGTGCGGACGAGGAGAGGCTCGGTGCTCAGGCGGTGCTCTTTCAGACCCGGACGGGCTCGCGGCCCTGCTCGCGGAGCAGCCGCGAGAGGCCTTCCTCGAGCGAGATCTCGGGTTCCCAGCCGAGCAGCTGCTGCGCGCGCGTGATGTCGGGCTTGCGCTGCATCGGATCGTCGACCCGAAGCGCCTCGAAGACGATCTCGCTCGACGAGCCGGTGATCCGCTTCACGATCTCCGCCAGCTCGAGCAGCGTCCGCTCGTCGGGATTGCCGATGTTGACCGGCAGATGCTCGCCGCTCTCGGCAAGCAGGACGATGCCCCGGATCAGGTCGTCGACGTAGCAAAAGCTTCGCGTCTGCGACCCGTCGCCGAACACGGTCAGCGGCTCCTCGGCGAGTGCCTGGCGGACGAAGTTCGAGACGGCGCGGCCGTCGTTCGGGCGCATCCGGACGCCGTACGTGTTGAAGATCCGGACGATCGCCGTGTCGACGCCCTGCTGGCCGTGGTACGCCATCGTCAGCGCCTCGGCGTAACGCTTCGCTTCGTCGTACACGCCGCGCGGCCCGATCGGGTTCACGTGGCCCCAGTACGTCTCGGGCTGCGGATGAATCTGCGGGTCGCCGTAGACCTCGCTGGTCGAGGCGAGCAGGAAGCGGGCCCGCTTGAACTTCGCGAGACCGAGCGCGTGATGTGTCCCGTAGGACCCGACCTTGAGCGACGCGAGCGGCATCCGGAGGTAGTCGTCCGGGCTCGCGAGAGCCGCGAAGTGGAACACGAAGTCGACCGGCTCGTCTACGAAGATCGGCTCGGACACATCGTGCGGTACGAAGCGGAACGCGTCGTCATTGATGTGCTCGATGTTCGCGAGCGAGCCGCTCACGAGGTTGTCGACGCAGATGACGCGCTGGCCGCGCTCGAGCAGGTAGTCGCAGAGGTGCGAGCCGAGAAAGCCGGCTCCGCCGGTCACGAGTGACGTCGCCACGCCGCGATGCTAGTACACGCGTCTGTGAGTCCGGTCGCTTTCCGGCGAGTGGCTCGTCGTTCGTGGCCAGGACGCAGGGAGCCCCGATAGCGGCTCTATCGGGGCGACTGAGGACGCCGCCACGGGCGGCGAGACGCCGCAGGGAAGAGGCCTTACCTTGCGGACGCGTGTACTAGCTGCGTCCGGCGACTTCCGCGTACACCGCGAGCAGCGCTTCGGCCTCCGTCTCGCGGGAGAAATGCTCGACCGCGTAGGCCCGCGCCGCGGCGCCGAGCCGGGCGCGCCGCCCGGGATCGCCGAGCAGCTCCTCGAGCGCTTGCCGGAGCGCCGCAACGTCGAGTGCAGGGACGAGAACGCCGCTGACACCGTCCTCGATCGCCTCGAGCAGACCGCCGACGGCGGAAGCGACGACGGGACGGCCGTGCGCCATCGCCTCGCGCGCGACGAGGCCGTATCCCTCGCGGCGAGAGGGAACCGCGACGACCGCGGCGCGGTCGTAGTAGCCGCCGAGCTCGCGCGGCGGCACCGGGCCGACCACGCCCGATATACGTGAGGCGAGGTGCCCGGAGCCGGCCACGACGAGCGGCAGGTCGCGCGCCGCCTCGGCGAGCTCGAGCACGCCCTTCTCCTCCGAGAGCCGGCCGACGAAGAGGATGTGAGGCGGCTCCTCGGGCGTGACGACCTCGGGCGGGATCGCGACGCCGGTGGGGATCACTCGCACCTCGCGAGCGCCGAGGGTGCGCGCGTCCGCCGCCAGCGCCTCCGACCCCGCGACGACCACGGCCGCCCGGCTGAGGATCGGCCGCGCCAGCCGGGGGAAACGGAGGCCGAGCACCAGATCCGTGCCGTGGACCTGCAGCACGTACGGCTTGCCGAGGGTCGCTGCAACCGCGCCCGCGCCGAGCCAGTGCGCGTGGACGAGATCGGCGTCGCGAGCCGCGCGCCGCGCGGCGCGGCGGAACGAGGCGAGCAGCGACGGCACGAACACGGCCCGCCACGGCTTGTGGAGCGCGTTCGCCGGAATGCCGGGCGGCCGGGCGAGACCGTGGTGGCGGAAGTCGGCCGGCGAGATGACGTCCACGTCCACGCCTCGCGCGCCGACGGCGTCGACCATCGCGGCGATGAAGCCGCCGGAGATGTCGTCCTCGTCCTCCGGATACGAGGTCGTCAGAACGAGAACGCGGATCGCGTCACCCCTCAGGCGAGCGTTCGAGTATTTCCTCGACCTCGCGCGCGTACGGCTTCTCGTCGAGGGCCAGCTCGATGCGCCGCACCCGCAGGAGGACGCGCTCGATCAGCCGCCGGTTCGCGCTCAGCAGGTCGCCGAGGATTCCGATCGCCGCCACCTGGAATGCCGCCATGGCGAGCACGCCGCCGAGGATCAGCGACTGGATGTGTCCCGCGGAGCCGTTCTCGGCGAAGTAGAAGAGGAAGCGGGCGAAGATCACGAGTGCGGCGGCGAAGGCGAGCGCGGCGAGGAAGAGGAACGTCCGCAGCGGCGCGTACATCGCGTAGGCGCGCGCGACCTGCGTCCCGCTGCGCGCCAGATACTCGGGCGTCGAGCGGAAGAGCCGCGATTTGCGGACCGCCGGATTCGTCCGCACCGGTGTCGAGTCGACGGCGAGCCCGCTGCGGCCGGCCTGGATCAGCGACTCGAGCGTGTAGGTGAAACGGCCGAGCACGTTGATGCGCAGCGCCGCCTCGCGCGTGTACGCGCGGAAGCCGCTCGTCGTGTCGGGCACGTCCGTCCGCGACGCCGCGCGCACAGTTGCGCTGCCGACGCGCTGCAGAACGCGCTTCACGCGGCTGAACTCCTCGACGCCGGCCCCGTAACGCTCCCCCACCACGATGTCGGCGCGGCCTTCGAGGATCGGCAGGACGAGCAGGGGGATGTCGGCCGCGACGTACTGGTTGTCGGCGTCGACCGTGACGATCACGTCGGCGCCCGAGCGAAGCGCTGCGTCGATCCCGGCTCCGAACGCCTCGGCCAGCCCGCGCCGCCGCGAGAACCGCACGACCCGGCTCGCGCCGTGCTCGAACGCGATCGTCGCGGTGCCGTCGCTGGAGCCGTCGTCGACGACGATCGTCTCCAGCTCGTCGAAGCCGGGCACCTCGGCGGGCAGGTCCGCGAGCACCCGCGGCAACGTCTCCGCCTCGTCGAGCGCGGGGATGACGACCACCAGCTTCATCCCGGCGGGGACTATAGATCAGTCGCGAACGAGCGCTGCGCCGCGATCCCAGAAGAGCGCAGCGACGGCGCCGATGATGAGGCCGATCAGCGCGCCGATCACGACCGTGTTGCGCCGGCTGCGCGCGGTGACCTTGTGCGAAGCGGCGCGCGTGTAGACGTACGGCGACTCGACGTTCTTGGCCAGCAGCAGCAACTGCGAGTTCGTGGTCTTGTCGAGCTGGTCGCTGCGCAGCGCCTGCTGCAGGAGCAGCTTGTTCGTGTCGGAGATGCTCGGATTCGCGATGGCGCTCTGGATCGCCTTGATGTCCGCGTTGTCGAGGGAGAGCTGCGCCTCGAGGTTCTTGATCGTCGCGTTCGGATAGACCGCGATCTTCTTCACCACCTGATTCGCCAGCTGGTTCGCCGCACAGGCGGCGACCTTTCCCTTCTTCGACTGCACGCTCACCTTGACGAGCGGATTGACCGCTGCGGCGCCGCTCTTCGTCGCCGCGCCGGTTGCGATCGCGGCCGTCGAGATCCCTTTCCCGAAGGTCGACACCTTGGTCTTGCAGGCGTTGGCGACCGTGTTCTGCACGGCCTGCGACTGGACTGCGGTTCCCACGGCCGACGGATTCGCCGCCGGGGTGATGACCGAAGCGTTGCCCTGCGGCGACAACGGCTGGCCGAGATAGAGCGTCGCCGTCGCCTGGTAGACCTGGTTGCCGCCGAGCGAGACGAGGTACCCGATCACGGCTCCCGCGACGAGGCCGGCGGCGAGCAGCCACCAACGAGCGCCCAGCAGCCTGACGTAGTGGGCGAAGTCGACTTCCTGCTCGGCCTCGGGATCGAAGCCGCGCGAGGGTGGAGCAGGCGCAGACACGAGTCGCGACGATAGCCGACGCGGATGAGGACGTTCTTAGGAACCGGCTTGAGCAGACCGATTCAGCGCTTGTGCCGGTGCCCGTGCGGGCGACGCGGCTCGACGGCGTAGACGCGCGTGAAGCCGTTGAAGAGGAGGCGCATCCCGTTCCCCGAGACCGGGACGAACTGTCCGTGCGGGAAGGTGAAGAGACGGCGCCCGGTATGGACGTTCACGCCGATGATCCGATGCGAGAAGCTGCCGGCGTACGCGACGCCGTCGACGATCACGGCAGCTCCGGAGATGGGGCCGCCGGTCGGGATGCGCCAGAAGACGTGACCGCTTCCGGCCGAGACGCCGTAGAAGTAGCCGTTGTACGAGCCGAAGCAGACGACGCCGTCCGCGACCGCCGGCGACGAATAGACGTACGCGCCGGTCGCCACGTGCCAGAGCGACCGTCCGCTCGTGGAGAACGCCCAGAACGAATACGCGACGGACGGGACGAAGACGCGGCCGCCGGCGACCGCCGGAGTCCCGTAGATCTTGCCGTTCACCCGGCCGACCCACCGCGTCGCTCCGTTCGCGGGCGACAGCGCCCAGAGCCGCCCGTCGTAGTCGCCGATGAAGAGGCGGCCGCCCGAGATCGCCGCGCTCGAGGTGATCTTCGCGCCGAGATAGTGGCTCCACCGGAGCTTGTGCGTGTGCAGGTCGAGCGCGTACATCTCGCCGTTCCAGTCCCCGAAGTAGTCGATCCCGTTCACGATGATCGGCGACGACTCGATGGGCGAGCCGGCGTCCCAGCTCCACTCCAGGCGGCCGTTCGAGCGGTCGAGGACGTAGACCCAGCCGCCGATCGTGTGGTAGACGACCTCGTCCCCGACGACGGCGGGCGACGACGCCATGCGTGGGCCGCCGGGCGTCCTGTGCACCCAGTCGAACTTCCCCGAGCGCATCGAGATCGCGTGGACGGTCGAGTTGGTGTTCCCGATGTACGCGACCCCGTCGTCGACGACGGCCGGGAACTCGATCAGCCGGTTGAGCCCGCGGCTCCAGACGACGTGGAACGGCGGGCGCAGGTGAATGCGGGGCGGAGCCTGGGTTCGCGCCTCGGTCGCTCCGTAGAGCGGCCATTGCAGGCCGGGCTGGTAGATGCGGAGCGTCTGCTTGCGGCGGTGCTTGAAGTCGAGGGGGACGCTCAGCGGCGAGTAGCCGTGCGCCGAGACCGAGACCACGAGGCGCCGGCGCGGCGCGGTGATGACCGTCACGCCGTGCCGGTCGGTCGTGCCGGTCTTCCCCCAGAGCCGCACGTGCGCCCGGGACACGCGCTCACGCAGGTCGCCGTCGAGGATCGTGACGACGAGCTTCGCCGGCTGAGCCGGAGTCCGGTGCGTCGTGGTGGGAGGCGGCTTGGGGTGCGTGACGGGCGGTGTCGTCGTGGTCTGCCGGTGTCCACCGCCGCCGCAACCGGCGGCGAGCGCCACGAGGGCGGCCGCGACGAGAGCCCGGCGAATCAGACGTACTCTCCGACCACGAGCTCGCGGTATCCGGTGAGCCAGAGCGGGGGGCCGTCGATGTCGCGGAGGATGACGTTGTCGTCGGGGAAGTGCGGCACGGTCTCGCCGATCTCGTCGAGCCGTCCCAGCGTCGCGAGCACCTGCGCCTCCGCCATGTTCGCGCCGCCCGCGGCGAGTGCCGAGGTCGCTGCGACATGGCGTACGTTGATCTCCGTGACCTTGAGCGCCCCGGTGCGGTCCTCGCGCAGGTCGACCGTGAGGAGGCCGTGCGCAGGCTCGCCCGTGAGCCGACCGACGAAGCGCACCGCCTGCTCGGCGAGCGCCCGTGCCCGCTCGTCGTTGAGCAGCCGGCCGCGGTTGATGTTCCCGGTCACGCCCGAGGGGGCGAGATGCCCCATGAAGTATTCGAGCCGCTCGTACGAGCCGGCCTTGAGCAGCTCGTCCTCGTGGAAGAGGAGCGTGGAGGCGATGTTCCGCCCGGGCAGGTGCTCGGCGACCATGTAGCTCGGGATCCCGGGATTGAGGCGCGCCCACGCGTACGCCTCCTCGGGCTCCGTCACCTGGATCGAGCCGATCCCGCTCGACGACGCCTCGGAGTAGTCGCGGAGCCAGACCGGGCCGCCGTCGAGGTCGAGCCCCCGTCGCTCGAGCAGCTCTTCGCGCGTCGCGATGCGATACCGCGGCACGAGCCCCGTCTCGCGCAACGCCTCGTAGAGCTTGCCCTTGCTGATCGCGATCTCGACCAGCCCCGGAGGCGGCAGCAGCGTCGGGACCGGGAAGTCGCGGCCGCTCCAGAACAGCACCTCGGCCTCGGGCGCGACGACCGCCGCGTCGATCTTCTCGCGCGCACAGATGTCCGCGACGAGCTCCGCGTAGCCCGGGTCGCCCGGCTGCGAGACGCGGTAGACGCGGTCGTACAGACCTTCGTAGAAGCCGTACCAGTTGCCGCCGCGATCGGCGCCGACGAGGGTCGCCCCCGCGAACGCCTGGCTCGCGCGCAGCGAGCGGGCGATGGCTCTCGGCGTGACGCCGCACGCGCCAGTGACGAGGATGTTCAGCGGCGGCACAGGCTCCGAGGATAGCCCCGGCTGGTTACGACGAGGTGTGCCAGCCGCCGGTGTCGCCCTTGTACGTGCCGCCGAAGAGGGCGCGCGGCGTCCGCGCGAGGATCCGCAGGTCGAGCGAAGCGGAGCGGTGCTCGACGTACCAGACGTCGAGCTCGATCCGGTCGGCCCAGGGCAGCTCGGCGCGGCCGTTGACCTGCGCCCAACCGGTGATGCCCGGCTTCACGTCGAGCCGGTGGCGCTGTCTCTCGTCGTACTGCTCGACCTGATACCGGAGCGTCGGCCGCGGCCCGATCACGCTCATCTCGCCGCGGACGACGTTCCAGAGTTGGGGCAGCTCGTCGAGCGAGAGCTTGCGCAGGAGGCGGCCGGTACGCGTGATGCGCGAATCGCCGCGGTTGACCGCGAGGCCCGCCCCCATCGTCTCGGCGCCCACCACCATCGTCCGCAGCTTGAGCAGCTCGAAGTCGACACCGTCTTGGCCGACTCGGGTCTGCCGGTAGAGAACCGGGCCGCGGTCCTCGAGCTTGATCGCCAGCGCGGCAAGCGCGAGGAGCGGCGACGCGAGCACGAGCGCCGAGCCCGCTACCGCGACGTCGGCCGCGCGGTTCAGGCGAGCTCCTCGCGCTGCGGCGCCCAGGTCGCAGGCACGCCACGCCGCAGGTAGTTCCAGAGCGCCACGACCGTCGCCCAGGTGATGAGGACGTAGTACCGGGCGATCCCGACGCCGAAGATCGCGGCCGCGAACAGCCCGAGCTGGAGGCCGAGCGCGACGGCGTAGACCGTCCCGTGACGGAACAGCGCGAGCGTGCTCGCCAGCAGGATCAGGTGGAGAAGGCCGCTCGCGTAACGGAGATGCCGGTGCGAGAGAAGCGCGACGAGATAGCCGGGACGCTGGCCGCGGAGCATCCGCCCACGCAGGACGATCAGCCAGGAGTGCTCGAACATCCGCACCTTCCGCCGATACTCGGACTCGTTTGTGGGCGTCGGCCGCTCGAAGGCGAGCGCTTCCGGCTCGTAGATCGCACGGCGGCCGCGCTGCACCATGAGGTAGGGCAGCGAGAGGTCGTGGCCGAAGCGGGGATCGACCTCGACGTAGTCCGACCGGCGGAGTGCGTAGACGGCGCCGTTTCCGGCCGTGACCGAGCCGAGCCGCGACTCCGCGGCGCGCGTCACGAGCTCGTAGCGCCAGTAGACGCCTTCCTTGTTCGAGCCGTCGGGCGCCTCGAGCCGAAGTCGCCCGCACACGTACGCGACGCCGGGATCGGCGAGGTTGCGCACGAGCTTGCGCAATGCGTCGGGAGCCCAGGTCGCGTTCGCGTCGGAGAACGCCACCACGTCGGCCTGCGTCGCGCGCACCGCGGCGTCCTGCGCTGCGACCTTGCCGCCGCGCGGGTTCCGGATCACCCGCGCACCCGCCGCCTCGGCCAGCTCCTCGGTCCGGTCGGTGGAGGCATCGGACGTGACGACGAGCTCCAGCAGCTCGGGTGGGTAGTCGAGCGCGCCCAGGTTCTCGAGCCGCCGCTCGATCGCGTTCTCCTCGTTGTACGCGGTCACGATCACGGCCACGGACGGGAGGTAGGCGTCGTCGAGCGCGACCCGTCGCGTCCGAACGCGCGCCGCGAGGGTCACGGTCACGGGATACAGCGCGTGCGTCCAGGCGAGCGCGACAAGCGAGCCCCAGAAGAGGACGACGGCCGCGGTCACGGCCCAACGCTAGCTAGAGGCGAGGTCGGGTCAGTTGCCCCAGGGGCCGTAGCGAAGCTTCGGCGACGGCCGCGTGAGCGAGAAGGCGAGCGACGAGCCTGAGCCGGGCGCCGAGGCGCGCAGCCAGTCCTTCTTGGACGCCGCAAGCTTGAGGGTGCCCTTGAAGATGCCGGAGGAGTTCGAGCGGATCTTCGCCACTGTCTTCCAGCCACCGCTCGAGCCGTGGCGAAGCTGGATCGTGACGACCTGTTTGTCGCTCGTCGTGTTCCGACCCCAGACGCCGACGCTGCGGCCGTTGAGGTAGGCGACGAAGGGGAAGCGGAATGCCGTCAGCCCAGGCTTGGCCTTCGCCTTGCTCAGCGACGCGGAGTGGCGGAAAAGACCGCTCTGGTACTGGCTCGACCCTCCCCGGTCCTGCAAACCGAACCAGGTCACGAGAGAGACGCCGGACCGCCACATCTGGTAGAGCGCCTCGGCCGTCCAGCGTGCTGCGAGCGAGCTGGGCGCGGCATGGCGACGCGGCGGATTCGTGTCCCAGCTGAACTCCGTCACCCAGAACTTGACCGGATCGGTCGAGACGACGCGATGGAGCTTGATCCCGGCCCGCAGCAGCGCGCGCATCCTCGGGAGGTCGCCGAGCGAGACGTCGTCGGGATTCCTCGCGTGTCCGAAGGGTCCGTTGAAGGTGTACGGGTGATGCGACCAGACATCGAAGTGGGTCGTCGCGCTGCAGGTCTTGTGCGGATGCGCACCCTTCGAGAGGCAGAGCAGCGAGCGCATGAAGGCGAGCGGGGCCTGCGAGTTCCATCGCTGCTTCTTGCCCTTCGGATGCCCGAATGGATCGAGGTCGCCGGCGATGACAGCGTTCTTCGGGTCGACGGCGTGCACCGCATTGGCGACGGCGTTGAGCATCCCCCGATAGTTGGTCGCGCTCACCGGACCGAGGAAGAGACTGTTGTTCACCTCGTTCCAGACCTGGAAGACGTGCGCGACCGGTCCCTGTCCTGAGGTTCCGCCCCCACTGCCGTCGTAGTGCTTCGCGAGCGCCGTCGCGAACTCGCCGAGGGCGGATGCCTTCGGGGTCCCGGCGTTGACGCCTTGCGGCTTTTTCGCGTACGCCCAGCCCGGGGTGTCGCTGATGTCGAGGATCGGCGTCAGCCCGGCCGCTTCGGCTTTTTCCACGATGGCGTCGGCGTTATCCCACGAATATCCGGGAGACGTCGGATCGGTGGGTACGAAGCCGTCAGGCTTGTTTCCGGGGGCGATCGCGCTCCAGCTCAGGTTCAGCCGGACGTAGCTCGCGCCGGCGGCGCGCGTCTTGGCGAACGCCGTTTCCTCCTGGCTGCTGTTGAAGAGCCAGGGGTCGGAGATGGCGGTCGCGAGCGGAGCCGTTCCCTTGGTCGTCAGCGTCAGCACCTTGTGCTGTGCGACGTGCGCGCTTGCGGCGCCCGCAGATGCTGTTGCCGCGAGGCACACGACGGCGCCTACGGCTGCGATGTAGCGGACTCTGACCCCCATCGGCGGACACGCTAGCGGCGATCCGAAATCACCGTGCCGACCTTTGCGGACTTCTTACACCCGCGGCCCGGGCCGCTCGAGCTCAGGTTCCCCAGGGGCCGACGTGCGGATCCTTCGGCCGGATGAGCGAGAAGGCGAGCGAGTCTCCGGACTCGGGAGCGACGGCGCGGAGCCAGTCCGTCTTCGTCGCCTTCAGCTTCAGGTTCGCCTTGAAGATGCCGTTCGTGTTCGCGCGCACGAGCCCGACCGTCTTCCACGGTCCCTTCGTGCCGTGCCGAAGCTGGACCTTCACGAGTTGCTGGTCACTCGTCCCGTCGCGGCCCCAGATAGTGACGACGTTGTCCACCAGGTAGGCGACGAACGGGAAGCGGAAGGCGGTGAGCACGGGCTTCGGCTTGGCGGCGGCGAGCGTCGGCGCGTAGAAGTACAGGCCGCTCTGGTACTTGCTCGGGCTCCGGTAATCCTGGATCAGGAACCAGGTCACGAGGGACACGCCGTTGCGCCACATCTGGTACAGCGACTCGGAAGTCCAGCGGGACGCCAGCGGGACCGAGGCGGCGCCCGACCGTGGCGGCTTCGTGTCCCAGCCGAACTCGGTCACCCAGAACTGGACCTGGTGCGTCGAGATCACGCTGTGCAGCCGGACGCCCGCCTGTAGCAGCGCGTGCATCGATCCGATGTTGCCGAGCGAGACGTCGTCCCGGTTCTTCGAGTGGCCGAACGGGCCTCCGAACGTGTACGGGTGATGTGACCAGACGTCGAAGTGAATCGTCGCGTTGCAGGTGCGGTGCGGGTCCTTCCCGGCCGAGAGGCAGAGGAGCGAGCGCATGAAATCCATGGGCGTCGTCGAGTACCACTTCTGCTTCTTGCTCGGCGGATGACCGAACGGGTCGAGGCCGCCGGCGACGACGAGGTTGTTCGCATCGACGGCGTGCACCGAGTCGGCAACG
This sequence comes from uncultured Actinomycetes bacterium, assembly GCA_963696975.1. GTDB lineage: Bacteria > Actinomycetota > Thermoleophilia > Gaiellales > Gaiellaceae > Palsa-739. The sequence continues at coordinate 45,185 of CAVOMI010000004.1, forward strand.
GCGTTGACCATGTCCCGGTACACCGCCGGATCGACCGGATTGAGGTTGACGCTGACGTTCGGCTCGTTCCAGACCTGGAACACGTGCACGACCGGCGTTCCCGGAACGCTGCCGTCGTAGTGCGTCGCCAGTGCGGTCGCGAACTGACCGAGCGCGGTGATGCTCGGGGTTCCCGCGTTGACGCCGCCCGGCTGCGTCGTGTCTGCCCAGTTCGGCGGCGCCGTGATGTCGAGAATCGGCGTCAGGCCCGCCGCTTCGGCGTTCGCGAGCACCGAGTCGAGCTGCGTCCACGAATACCCGGCCGAGGTCGGATCCGTGGCGACGAAGCTCGAATCCGGAGACGAGGGAGCGATGTTGTTCCAGGTCGCCGGCAGCCGGACATACGTCGCGCCGGCGCCGCGGGCCATGTCGAGACCCTCCTGCCGGTCGGGGCTGCTGCTGCTGAAGAGCGAGTCGAGGATCGCGGTGTGCAGCGCGATCGTGGCGGGTGTCGTGACCACGTGGCGCGCGCTCCGCGTCCCCAACGTGGAGGCAGCGGCGGTCGTGGCCAGCGCGCACACGGCGGCGACGATGCCCAGACCCAGCGCCGACCGCCACAGGCGGTGACGCGTCGCCTTGCCCTCAGAGACCCTCAAACGCAACTCGCGCATCCTAGCCCGTTGACCGGCGACTGGAATAACCAGCTTGAGTCTCTCTCCAGAGGGGCATGTCTCGGGGGTCGGTTATCGTCTCCGCCTCGTGCTGCTCGACGAACCTACGGCGATTGCGCACGACTGGTTTCAGGGAATGCACGGCTCCGAGCGAGTCGTCGATCTCATTCGCTCGGGCCTTTTCCGAGACGAGCGGCAGCCCGACATCTTCACCTTCGCCGCAGCCCGCGAAGTCCTCCCGGAAGAGCTCGCACGCTGCATCGTCCGCGAGTCGCGGCTCGGCTCGCTCCCGGGCATCCGCCAGGTCGGACACGACGGAGGACGATGGCGGTACCTCCTGCCGTACATGCCGCACTACTTCGCGTCCCTCGACCTCTCGGCGTACGACCTCGTCATCGCCAGTTCCCACGCCTGCGCGATCAACGTGCGTCCGCGCGAAGACGCGCTCTTCGTCTGCTACAGCCACACGCCGATGCGCTACGCCTGGCTTCCGCGGACCGATGCAAGACGCGGCGGCGCCCTCGGCCTGCGGCTCTTCGGCGGGTACCTGCGCCGGACCGACCTTTCAGCTTCGCGACGGCCGGACGCGTTCGCGGCGAACTCCGGCGCGGTCCGCGACCGGATCCGCCGCTTCTACGGCCGCGACGCGACGGTCATCCATCCGCCGGTCGACGTGGCGGACCTCGACGACTCGCAGGAAAAGGAGTCCGGCCACTTCCTCTGGGTGCACCGGCTCGTTCCGTACAAGCAGCCGGAGCTCGTGGCGGAGGCGTTCCGCGGCCTGCCCTACCGGTTGACGATGGTCGGCGTCGGCCCGCTCGAAGGGCGGCTGCGGAAGCGGCTGCCGCCGAACGTCGAGCTGCTCGGCTGGGTCTCGCGCGACGAGCTCGCCGCGCTCTACGGACGCGCGTCGGGCTTCATCCACGTCGGCGAGGAGGACTTCGGCATCTCGATGGTCGAGGCGCTCGCGGCCGGAACGCCCGTCGTCGCTCTCGACGCCGGAGGGGCACGCGACATCGTGCGCGCCGGAACCGACGGAGTTCTGATCGAGCGACCCGAGCTCGGCGAGCTGCAGGCGGCCGTTCGAGAGGTGGCACAACGCTCGTGGGACCGGCACGCGCTCCGCAGCCGGGCGCTCGAGTTCTCGGCCGACCGCTTCCTCGAGCAGATGCGCGCCTGGCTCGACGAGACCTCGGTCGAGGCGCGCGGACGGCCGATCCGCTGGGCCGAGTCGCCGGTTCAGCGTTGAGCAGCGCACCGCTGAGGATCGGGATCGATGCTCGAAACGACCAGGCCGGCATCGGCCGCTACACGTTCTCGCTGATCCGCGAGCTGGCGCAGATCGATCGCGAGAACGAGTACGTCCTCTTTCTGAGCCGCGAGCGCCTTGCCTCGTACACGACGCCGGGACCGAACTTCCGGGCGGTCGAGGCGGAGATCCCCTGGTTCACCGTCCGCGAGCAGCTGCAGCTGCCGCGTCTCGTCGCCCGCGAGCGGCTCGATCTCGTCCACTACCCGCACCTGACGGTGCCGCTCGTCACCAGGACGCCGTTCGTGGTCACCATCCACGACCTCAACTACCTCGACCGGGCGGCGATCTTCGCCGACGGCGGAGGCGGGAACCGGGTACGACGCGCCGGCTACCGCGTCGAGCTTGCGAAGGCGAAGCACGCTCGCCGACTGCTCGCCGTCTCGGAGCACACGCGCGACTCGGTCGTGCGCGAGCTCCGCGTCGATCCGTCGCAGGTGGCTGTGACCTACGAGGCGGCGGACCCGCCGGGAGCCGTCGAGCCGGACGCATCGGTACTCGAACGGCACGACCTCGACGCTCCGTTCTTCCTCTACGTCGGAGCCGCCTATCCGTACAAGAACCTCGACCGGCTGATCGACGCGTTCGCACGGCTCGGCGGCGACCGCAAGCTCGTGCTCGCCGGCGACCAGGAGCAGTTCGGCCCGGCGCTCCGACGGCACGCCGCCGAGGCCGGCCTCGCCGGACGCATCGTCTTTCCCGGCCGGATCTCCGACGCCGAGCTCGCGGCCCTGTACGGCGGCGCGCTCGCCTACGTGTTCGTCTCCTTCTCGGAGGGATTCGGGCTGCCCGGCCTCGAGGCGATGAGCGCGGGATTGCCGGTCGTGGCCGCGAGCGCCGGAAGCCTCCCGGAGATCTACGGCGAGGCAGCGAGGTACTGCGACCCGCACGACGTCGACTCCATCGCCGGCGCCCTCGCCGAGGTCGCGGCCGACGAGCAGCTCCGCAAACGGCTCGTCACACTCGGCAGGCAGCGGGCCGCCGGGTTCTCCTGGCGCAGGACGGCAGAGCAGACGCTCGCCGTCTATCGCGAAGCGCTTCTACACTGACCGCCATGTCGGCCGCCTCGGTGAGCGCCCGGGCTCGCGTGCGGCCCCACGTCACTCTCGAGACAGCTGTCCGGCCCCACACGCTGCTGCTGGTCGCCGCGGGCCTGAGCTTCCTTGCCTGGGCGATCCCCTGGGGAGGGGCGATTCCCGCGCCGCTCCGCGGCTTTGCGCAGAAGGAGCCGTGGACGACGGACGGCGCTCTGTTCTTGCTCGCCTGGTACGCGTTCTTCTTCGGCGTGGCCCTCGGCGGCTTCCTTCTCGGCCGGCGAATTCCGGTGCTGCAGCGCGCCGAACAGGTGCCGTGGGAGAGCTACTACGTCTTCCTCAGCATCCTCAGCCTGCTCGGCACGGCGTACTCCTACGCGTACGTCGTGGCGAAGTCGCCGCACGCGCTCTCCGCCGCGTTCCTCCATCACCAGTTCAACGCGATCCGCTACGCCCTGCCGTACTCGTCCGGCGCGCAGACCCTCCGCTACGCCGCCTGTCTCGCCGGAGGGATTGCCGTCTTCGAGCTCGGGCGCCGGCACATTCGGGCGATCCACATCCTCAATGTGCTGCTCCTGCTGCTGGCCGCGGCGATCGCCTCGCGGGCGTCGCTCATCATCGCCGCGATCGTCGTCGCAGGCCTCGCCGCCCGCCACATGCATGAGGCGCGCGTGAGCGCGCGCCGGATCGTGGGTGTGCTGCTCCTCGGTCTCGTTGCCCTCTTCCTCGGCCTCAGCCTGCTCAGCTACTCGCGGAGCGCCGACTTCTACCGCTCGTACAACGTCCGGAATCCGCTCGTGATGAACGTCGACGAGATGGTCCGCTACCTCGGGAGCCCCTTCCAGGCCGCAGTCGCGGTGAGCAACAGCGTGTCGAAGTGGCCCGCGGCACCTGCGAGCGCCGCCGCCGGCACCCGCGCGTTCCTGGTGCCGACGTACATCAGCAAGAGCACGCCGGCCTCGGTGAGCCGTGGCGAGACGCGCTACGAGAAGCTCGTCGCGCTACCCACCTCGCAGACGACGAACTCTGTGCTCACCATGTCCTATGGGGTCTTCGGGGTCCTGGCGTTCGCCGTGCTCGGGTTCGCCGTTCTCGTTGCCAGCGTGATCGCTGGGCATGCCTCCCGCTACCGGAGCTACGTGTTCCTCGCGAGCCTCGTGGTGGCCTACTGCATGGCGGAGTGGTGGCGGACGTGGGTGCTCAACCAGGGGATCGTCCAGTTCCTCATCCTGGCACTCGCCTTCTGGGGCGTCGTCGGCTCGAGCGTGGACGGCTGGACCGGCGGTCGCTGGTCGCGATTCACCCGCTTCGTCGTTCCGGAGACGCCCCCGCGAGAAGAGCCGCGAGCTCCTCGGCAGACATGATTCCCTCAGCGAAGGCGGGAGAGTGCGGCAGACGCTCCGCCTCCGCAAGCGCCTGCGCAAGGCTCTCCCGGTCGCCGGTCTGGAAGACGCAGACGTTCGCGCGATCGACCTCGAGGTGGGACGGCGCGACGATCGGCAGCCGGCAGTAGGAGTACTGCGCGATCTTGTTCCCCTGCCCGAGGCTCGCGTAGCCCGGCGGAAAGAGCAGCAGGCCGAAGGTCGCATGCTGGAGATACGGAACGAGCTCGTCGAACGGCAGCTCGGGGTGGAATGTGACGTTCGCCGGTAGGGGCCGGGACGCAGGGCCGATGACATGGAACGAGACGTGCGGGGCGAGCTCCGCGGCCGCGGCAAGGGTCTCGTAGTCGAAGAGCGGCGAGACGCCGGCGAACACGGCACTCGGGCCGTCGCGGTAGGGCGACCGGGTCGTCCGATCCAAGGCGGCCTTGTCGATTCCCGGCGGGTGCACCTCCACCGGCCCGTACGCCGCGAGCGAGTCGGCGATCTCTGCTGTGGGCGCACTCACGAGATCGAACAGCGGAACCGCTCGCGCCTCGGCCTCGAGGATGAGCGGGTGGACGGCGAGCGCGCGAAGGTCGTCGGATGCGCGGTAGACGAGCCGGGCGCCGGGTGCAAGCTCGCGAATCCGCTCGACGAGGAGCAGCGCGGCCGTGCCCTCGAAGACGACAAGGTCCGCATCGCGAAGCCGCTCCTCGAGCGGCCCGAGCGGGACGTGCGCGTAGCGCGCGAAGAAGGGCCGCGAGAGGCGATTCGCAATGCCGAGCCCGAGATTGCCAGGGTGGGTGCGGGTCATCAGGACGTAGCTCGTCAGCCGCTCGCGCACGGGGACGAGGCGGTTCGCCTCCTCGCGCACCGGATACGCGAAGCGGTAGTCGCCGCGCAGCCCCGAGAGCGTGCTGATCGCGGCCGTGACGAAGGTGACGTCCCAGCCGAGGCTCCAGTACGCACTCGCGAGATGGTGGAAGCCGGCGCGACGCTTCGAGCCGAGGTAGTGCCCCGAGATCAGCAGGACGTTGCGCCTCGCGTCGGCCATCGTGCCAGTATCGTGGCCGCCGGTGTGCGGGCTGTTCGGCATCGTCGACGCAGACCCGGGACTGCTCGGCGCAGCACGGGTGGAGCAGCTCTTCACGCTCCTCCACCATCGTGGCCCTGACGACCGCGGCTGGCTCGCCCTGGATCGGGCCGGGGTTCGGACCGGATCCGCTGCGGTCGACCTCGCAGGCGATGTCGTGCTCCTCCACACACGGCTTTCGATCCTCGACCTCTCCGACGCCGGACATCAGCCGATGTCGACGCAGGACGGGCGCTTCCATCTCTCGTTCAACGGCGAGATCTACAACTACCTCGAGCTGCGAGAGGAGCTCGCGCGCCTCGGCAGGAACTTCGTCTCGGGGACGGACACCGAGGTGCTGCTCGCGGCATACGCCGAGTGGGGCGCCGGCGCGTTCGAGCGGCTGGTCGGAATGTTCGCGCTCGCGATCGTCGACGTCGACCGGCGCCTGCTCGTGCTGGCGCGCGACCAGTTCGGCATCAAGCCGCTCTACTACGCGCCGAGCGGCAGAGGTCTTGCCTTCGCCTCCGAGATCCCCCCGCTGCTCGAGCTCCCCGGCGTGGGCAGGCAGGCCAACCCGCAGCGCGTCTTCGACTACCTCCGCTTCGGTCGGACCGACCACGGCAGCGAGACGATGTTCGCCTCCGTCCGGCAAGTGGAGCCGGGGCATTACCTGGAGCTTCCGCTCGACTCTCCGCAGCAGATCTCGGACCGGCGGTACTGGAGCCTCGAGCCTCAGCCTGTCGACGGGCTCTCGCTCGACGAGGCGGCGGAGCGGCTGCGCGAGCTCTTCCTCGACAGCGTACGTCTCCACCTTCGCAGCGACGTCCCGGTCGGTGCCGCCTTCTCGGGCGGAGTGGACTCCTCGGCCAACGTCACGGCGATGCGCCGGCTGAGCGGCGGGGGCCTCGACCTCCACACGTTCAGCTACGTCGCGGACGATCCGGCGCTCAGCGAGGAACGCTGGATCGAGCTCGTCGCGCGCGAGACCCATGCACATGGACACACGGTCCGGGCCTCGCCCCAGGAGCTGCTGGCCGACCTCGACCGCCTGATCGAGCTTCAGGCCGAGCCCTTCGGCGGGACGAGCATCTACGCGCAATATCGGGTCTTCCGGCTCGCCGGCGAGGCCGGGATCAAGGTGATGCTCGACGGCCAGGGAGCAGACGAGCTCTTCGCGGGCTACCGCCACTACCTCGCCGACCGCATCGCCGGCCTGCTCGCGAGTGGCCGCGTGCTGACCACCGGTCGCCTACTCCGTGCGCTCGCGACCCTGCCCGATGCAAACCCAGGGGGGATGCTTGCGCGGGCGGCGGGCCATGCGCTTCCGCAGGCCGCTCAAGAGCACGCCCGCCGTCTCACGCCCCACCGTCTCGTACCCGCCTGGCTCGACGCACGCTGGCTTCGGGAGCACGAGGTGCGTCTCGCCGACCCCGGCCGCACCTCTCACGGGAGCCTGCGCGAGTACCGACTCGACACCGTGCAAACCGGCCTGCGCGAACTACTCCGCTACGAAGACCGCAACTCGATGGCCTCCTCGATCGAGAGCCGGGTGCCGTTCCTCACTCCCGCCCTGGCCGAGTTCGCGCTCGGGATGCCGGACGACTATCTGATCGGGGGAGACGGAACCGGCAAGCTCGTGCTGCGCCGTGCGCTGCGCGGACTCGTCCCCGATCCGATCCTCGACCGCCGCGACAAGATCGGCTTCGCCACTCCGGAGGCCACCTGGCTCAGCAGCCTCGAGCCGTGGGTGCAGGAGGTCTTCTCCAGCGACGCGGCGCGCGCGACCGGACCCCTCCGTGTTGCCGACGCGCGCAAGCGGTGGCAGGAGATGCGCGACGGCCAAAGGCCGTTCGACTCCGTTGCGTGGCGCTGGCTCAACCTGATCCGGTGGACCGATCTTCTCGCCGTCCAGATCGGGTAGGAACGGTCACCTGCCCGGGCGGATCAGCTTCGTCGCGCGGTATGCGATCCTCGTCGTCGGATCGGTGATGAACCAGGCGTCGTCCCCGAAGACCGCGTCCTCGAAGACGTTCGTGAAGGCGGCGACGTTCTTCTGCTCCGAGCCTTGGCCGGCACGAACCTCGCTGAGGGAGAGAACCTTGCCGCCCGAGTCGGTCCAGAACTGCCCGTAGGTGGGGTCGAAGAAGTGCCAGCCGCCGTCGTACTGGACCTCGACGGCGACATGCCCGTCGGGCGTGTCCTCCGGCGCCGGATCGTCGTAGTAGAAGTCGACGCTGCGGACGGGAAGCCCGAAGTGGTGGACGATCGTGGCGAACGTCACCGCCGCACCTGTACAGATCCCGGCCTGGGCCCCGAGCGTCGGGTTCGCACGGGACCGCGGCAGCTTGCCGTGGACGATTTCGAGATAGCCGTACGCCGTATCGCTGACGTGCCCGGCTACATAGTCCATCGCCGCCTCGGCGATGAGCTGCGCACGGGAATAGGGAACCCCGCCTTGCGCGTACTTGACCTCGCGGCTCACCTGCTCGTTGGCGACCGCCAACGGTGTGCGGAGCCCGGCCCGGGTCTCGGTCAACTGCGCCCTCGCCTGCTTCAAGGTGTGCTGGAGCTCCACCACCTGGCCGTGCAGCGCTCCACTTCCGATCCGACGGCCGAGTCGAGAGAGCTCCGACGAGGCTCGAGCGAGTGTCTTCGCCGTCGCGCCGGCTTCGGTCCTCGGCCCTTTGGCCACTGGGTAATGAGGCCCCGACCTGCTGTTGAGGGCTTCCGCGGCGGGGACGGCGAGAGCCGCGAGCACGAGGAGGGCGACGACGCCGAGGGATGCGCAGTAGAGCTTCAAAGTTCCCCCTTCTCACGAGACGGACGTGGTGGATTGCGGACGCAGCGGGGTCAATCGTCTCTGGAGCGACACGCGCTCGTCAACGCCTTTTGTCAGGTTCTCATAAATTCTCATCAGATTCCCTCGAACCGCCTCGGGCGAGCCATGTCCTGGCGGCCGGCGCCGCTAGACTGGCGACCCCGCGGGCGAGCGGGCCGGCCATGTGCGGAATCGGAGTCATACTCAACCTCGATTCGAAGCCGGCCGCAGCGATCGGGCCGGGCCTCGAGTTGATGAACCGGCTGTTGGCGCATCGCGGGCCTGACGGGGAGGGCGCCTGGGTGCACGACCGCGGGCACGTCGGCTTCGCCCACCGCCGGCTCGAGATCATCGACCTCGAGACCGGCCAGCAGCCGATGCACGACGGCGACGGCAACTGGATCACCTACAACGGCGAGATCTACAACTACCTCGAGCTGCGGCGCGAGCTCGGCGAGGAGACGTTCCACACGACCTCGGACACCGAGGTCGTGCTGCGCGCCTACCGCCGCTGGGGTCCGGCCTGCGTCGAGCGGTTGCGCGGCATGTTCGCCTTCACGATCTGGGACGAGGCCGAGGAGCAGCTCTTCTGCGCGCGCGACCGGTTCGGCATCAAGCCCTTCGCCTTCGCCCTGCATGACGGGACTTTCTACGGCGCCTCCGAGGCGAAGGCGCTACTCCCCTTCCTGCCGGCGGTCGAGACGGACCTCGAGGCGCTCAAGGACTATCTCGCCTTCCAGTTCTGCCTCGCCGGCAAGACGCTCTTCAAAGGCGTGCGCGAGCTCCTGCCCGGCCACACGCTGACGATCCGGAAAGGCGCCGTGCACGAGAGGCGCTACTGGGAAGTCGAGTACGAGCCCGACTTCAACCACCGCGAGGGGTGGCTGACCGATCGCCTGCGCGAGCTCGTCGAGGAATCGGTCGCGTTCCACCTGCGAGCCGACGTCCCGGTCGGCGCGTATCTCTCGGGCGGCCTCGACTCGAGCATCACGACCGCGCTCGCAGCCGGAGCCGCGGGACAGGACTTCCAGGCGTTCACCGGACGCTTCGCCCACGGCGAGCGCTACGACGAGACCCGCTACGCGCGCCTGCTCGCCGACGAGCGCGGCTTCCGGCTCCACGAGCAGACGATCGGCGCCGCCGATTTCGCGGAGAACATCCGCGACGTCATCTACCACCTCGACTACCCGGTCGCCGGCCCCGGGTCGTTCCCGCAGTACATGGTCTCGCGGCTCGCCTCGCAGCACATGAAGGTCGTGCTCGGCGGGCAAGGCGGAGACGAGATCTTCGGCGGATACGCGCGCTACCTGCTCGCGTACTTCGAGCAGTGCATCAAGGCGGCGATCGACGGGACGATGCACGACGGCAACTTCGTCGTCACCTACGAGTCGATCATCCCGCAGCTCGGCACGCTGCGCGAGTACAAGCCGCTGATGCAGCAGTTCTGGCGCGAAGGGCTGTTTGCCGATCTCGACTCTCGGTACTTCCGGCTGATCGACCGAGCGCCTCACCTCCGCGGCGCGATCGACTGGGACGTGCTGGGCGACTACTCCCCGTTCGAGACGTTCGAGACGATCTTCCGGGCGGGGAACGTGCGCAAGGAGTCGTACTTCGACCTGATGACGCACTTCGACTTCAAGACGCTGCTGCCCGCGCTGCTCCACGTCGAGGATCGCGTCTCGATGGCGCACGGGCTCGAGTCGCGCGTCCCGTTCATCGACACCGAGGTCGTCGAGTTCGCGGCCACGCTGCCGGCCGACGTCAAGTTCAAGCAGGGCAACCTGAAGCACGCGCTCAAGGTGGCGATGCGCGACGCGCTTCCGTCCGCGATCGTCGACCGGCGCGACAAGATGGGCTTCCCCGTCCCGCTCGGCGAGTGGGTCAACGGCGAGCTGCACGACTTCGTGCTCGACGTCTTCTCCGGCGAGAACGCCCGCAGCCGCCCCTACCTCGCTCCGGACTTCGACGTCCGCAACCTGATCGAGAGCGAGGGCGCATTCAGCCGCAACCTCTGGGGGCTCTTCTCGCTCGAGCTCTGGCAGCAGGCGTACCACGACCGGTCGGCGTCGTGGCTCCGGCCCGAGGCCTCGAGCGACGAGGTGGTCGAGTACCGCTGATGCACAGCGTTCTCCGCAGCTTCACGAGCCGCCACGGGACGCCGGTCGAGCGGTACTGGAACCGGCACACCGTCAACTCGTCACCGTTCGAGACCGCCGACCAGTCGGAGGCGTACCTCGAGTGGCGGTTCGGCCAGTACCCGCTCTTCCGCGAGCTCATGGACCTGTGGGGACAACACGACGGCGAGCGGATCCTCGACTACGGCTGCGGGCCCGGCGACGATGTCACCGGGTTCCTGCTCCACACCGGCGCGCAACGTGTGACGGGCGCCGATATCTCGCACAAGGCCCTCGGTCTCACCGGATCCCGAGTGAAGCTGCACGGCGTCGATCCGGATGCGCTACGAGCTGCTGCAGCTCTCGGACGCCGAGCCCGGAAGTGCCGCTCGAGGACGGCAGCGTCGACTACGTCCACTGCGGCGGGGTGATTCAGCACACCACTTCGCCGGAGCTCGTCCTGCGCGAGCTGGCGAGAGTGCTTCGCCCGGGCGGGCGCGGGCGGATCATGGTCTACAACCGCGACAGCCTCTACTTCCACCTCTACACGGCGTACACGCGGAGGATCCTGGAGGGCCTCTTCGACGGGCTCACCCCCGATGAGGCGTTCGCGCGCAACACCGACGGACCGAAGTGCCCGATCTCACGCGCGTTCCGCCCCTCCGAGTTCTGCGAGCTGGCGCGCGGAGCCGGGTTCGAGATCGAGTTCCTCGGCGGCTATTACGCCGACATCGAGCTCGAGCTCTGGCGCGATACGGGCGCCGACGCGCTCGCGGAGCCCCGCCTCGGCGACGAGCACAGGGACTTCCTCCGCCGAGTGACGGACGGCGCGGACGGTTACCCGGAGTTCGAGGGCAGCTACGCCGGCGTCGGCGGCGTATACGCCGAACCGATGAGTAGCCGGCGAGAGGAGTCGTCGCCAGCAGGGTGCAGCGCCGACTGCTCGGCCGCCGCGCCGCGCGGCCTCGGCTCGGCGAGATATCTCCGCACGCACTGGCGGCTGCTGCTGCGGGTCACGAAGCACGATCTTCGGCTGCGCACGCGGGCTCGCAGCTCGGGCTGGGCTGGGCGATGCTCGCGCCGATCCTGGTGCTCGCGGTCTACGGCGTGGTCTACATCGAGGTCTTCCGGATCAGGGTCCCGAACCTCGAGCGCGGCGCAGTACGTCTTCTACGTGTTCGCCGGGCTCGTCCCGTACCTCGTCTGCGCCGAGGCGATCTGCCGGGCGTCACCTCGGTGATCACGAACAAGGCCGTCCTCAACAACACGGTCTTCCCGATCGACCTGACGCCAATCAAGCCCGGCCTCAGCCGCAGGCGGTGATGGCCACCGGAATCACGGTGGTGATCGCCGGCGCCATCGCGCACGAGCGAGCTGCACGCGACGCTCGTCCTGTTGCCGCTGGTGTGGCTCCTCAAGATCGCTTGGCTGATGGGCGTCAACTGGATCCTGTCGGTGCTCAACGTCATGTTCCGTGACCTGCAGAACGTGATCACGGTGTCCTGATGGCGACTGCTCGTCGCGTCGCCGATCGCGTACACGCCGGGCATGGTCCCGTCGACCCTCAAGCCGCTGCTCGTACCTCAACCCGATCGCGTACTTCGTGATCGCGTACCAGCAGACGATCATGCTCGGCGAGTGGCCGAGCCCCCTGCGCGGGACCGTGCTCGTCGTGATGAGCATCGTGACCTTCGTGTTGGGCGCGTGGTTCTTCGCACGCGTGAAGCGAGTCATCGTCGACTATGTCTGAGACCGCCGTTCGCTTCGAGAACGTCGGCAAGATGTACAAGGTCTTCGGCTCGCGCCGGGCCAGCCTTCTGGACGCACTCGGGCTGCACCGGCTGCGGCGCGCGAGCGGTGGCCGGCATCACGAGTTCTGGGCGCTGCGGGGGATCGACTTCGAGCTGCCACGCGGCGGCCGCCTCGGGATCATCGGGCGGAACGGAGCCGGGAAGTCGACGCTGCTGAAGCTCGTGACCCAGAACTTCCCGCCGACCGAGGGTCGAGTCGAGGTGCACGGCGCCGTCCAGGCGTTGCTCGAGGTCGGCTCAGGACTCCACCCGGAGTTCAGTGGCCGGGAGAACATCGACGCCTCCCTGGGCCTCCTCGGCCTCAGCCGGAAGGAGATCGCGGCCGCAACCGAGGACATCGCCGACTTCACCGAGCTCGGCCGATTCCTCGACCAGCCGTTCAAGACCTATTCGCTCGGGATGCAGGCGCGCCTGGGGATCGGGATCGCCACGACCGTGCGGCCCGAGATCCTGATCATCGACGAGATCCTGGGCGCCGGCGACGCGTACTTCTTCGCCAAGTCGACCGCGCGGATGCAGCAGCTGCTCAGCGAGGGGGCCTCGGTCCTGCTCGTGTCCCACGCGCTCGACCAGATCGCGCGGTTCTGCGACGAGACGATCTGGCTCGACCGCGGCCGGATCGTCATGCGCGGACAGACGACCGAGGTCGTCAAGGCCTACGAGAGGTTCACGCGCGACCTCGACGACCGTCGCCTCCGGGCGAAGAACCGCAAGACCAAGGGCTTCGACGCGTTCGAGCGCGACAGCTACACGGCGGCGTTCGACGTCCGCCTCGCCACCACCGCGGAGGCCGGCTGCGAGGTCACCTCGATCGAGCTCCTCCGCGACGGGGCGGTCGAGGACACGATCGACGTCGGTAACGCCCAGGATGCCGACCGGGGCCAGCCCGCCCACCTCCAGCTTGCGGAAAGCGGAGGCGGTTGGGCCGAGATGGCGGCCGATCCCGACGGCACGTACTTCCGGCGGGTCGGCGAGAGCAGCCTGGCGATCGCCGTGTTCAATGTCTGGTTCCTCTATCCCGACTCGACGTACTCGATCCGCGTTCGCTACCGGAGCGCCGGAGGGCCCGCGTCGCTCGACGTGTTCCGGGGTGAGTTCCGGGCCGGCTCGGGCAGGCTCCCTGCGAGCGACAGCTGGACTGAGGTCGAGCTGCCCGTACGGCGCGACACGGAGGAAGACCAGGCCGGCGGCGAGGACGCCGGTACTGCGGCCGCCAGCCGCTGGGCGGGAACGGCTTCGCTCATGATCGGATCGGTGAGGCTGCTCGACACCGGCGGCGCCGAGCGGGCCGTCTTCACGGTCGGCGAGCCGCTGATCGTCGACGTGGACGTGGTGGCGCGTGAGAGCGGCGTCTTCCCCCTGATCCCCGCCGCGCTGACGTTCAGGGCCGACGGCGTCGTCGCGACCCGGCATGTCGGCCCGACCACCGTTCTCGACGTCCGGGACGGAGAGCACGTCACGGCCCGGCTCGAGCTCGGCGATCTCCTGCTCGGAAACGGCAGCTACCTCCTGTCCGTCGGGCTCTACTCCGCGCTAGACGCCGACGATCTGGAGCCCGCGGAGTTCTACGACTACTTCGACCGCAGCTTCGAGTTCAACGTGGTCGGCAACCCGCGCCTGCACAACGAGCTCGTGCGGCATCCGGGTCAATGGACGGTGACGCCCGCCGTGGCCGACGAGCGGCCGCCGCAGGAGGCGATCTCCTCCTGACCGAGAACACGACCACGGCGCTCGAGCAGCCGAAGCCTCTCGCGGGGCTCGACGGGCTGGTCGATTCCGTCTACTTCCTGATGTTCGACGGGTGGCCCGAGCCGCTCGAGTCGAATCGCTGGCACTGGGCGCGGCGGTGGGCTCGGCAGCTTCCGGTGACGCTGGTCCAGCCGCGTGACCAGGGAGTGGATCCGTCGCAGACCGAGCCCGAGTCGGGGATCCCCAACTGCGAGATCCTCGCGATCGCGAATCCCGAGGCGCCGTACCCGCTGCGCGGGCTCGCCCAGGCCGGGCACGTGCTGCAGCACATGCGCGAGCGCGGCCACATGAGGCCGCTGCTCTGGTCGTACAACCCGCGCCTCGCCGGCCTCTCCGCAGCCTTGCCGGCAGCGGCTCGCGTGCACCATGCGACTGAGAACTACTTCGACTTCACCGGCCTCTCCGACGACTTCTACCGCGAGCTCGAGGCGTTGCTGCTGCTCAGCGACGTCGTGGTCGCCGTGAGCCAGGGCGTTGCCGACGGCATCCACGCTCGCGTGCCCGACGCGAACCTCGCGGTCGTCACGAACGGCTGCGACGCGACTCACTACCTGCCGGACGGCGCAGGGAGCGCGCGGATCGAGGCCGAGCGCGAGCGGTTCGCCCGCGTGGCGTCGTTCGCCGGCACGATCAACGAGCGCCTCGACTTCGAGCTCATCGAGCGAGTGGCCGCCGCGAACGGCCAGACGCTGCTCGTCTTCGCCGGCCCGGTGAGCTCGCTCGTCGAGACGGATTCCAAGGCGTGGCGACGCATCCTGAGGCTGGACAACGTCCTCCACCTGAAGCGGATGGAAGCCACCGAGATGGCCGCTCTCTACCGCTCCAGCGACCTCGGCTTCATCCCCTACCGGCGCGAACGGCTCCTCGTCCGCAACGGCTTCCCGTTGAAGGCGCTCGAGATGGCCGCCACCGGCCTGCCCGTGGTCGCCAGCCAGATGGAGCCGCTAGCCGGACTGGCTTCGGCGATCGCCGTCGCGGAAGGCGACGATCGGTTCCTGGATTCCTTCGCCTCGCTGTCTCGGTCGACCCTCGGCGACGACCAGAGGCTCGAGCTCCTCGAGGTGGCAGCGGTGAACGACTACGACCGCAAGTTCGAGCAGGCCGTGGCGTCCCTGATCGACGTGCTGCCGGACGGCCGCGGAGCACACACCCGGCTCGACGAGCTGTTCCGAGACCTCGGATACGGGCCGTGGGTGGCGAGCTGCGCACGCATCTTCGAACGGCTCGGCGCCTCCCCGACGGCGGCGTTCGAGAAGGTGCCGAGGTCGGTCCGCAGGCTGGTGCCGCGGCGGCTCAGGGATCACGCCCGCAGACGTCGCGTGCAGTGAGCCTCCGGGTCGTCATGCTGAGCGCGAACGAGGCGGCGAGCGACTCGCGTGCACGGCGGGAGGCGGCGGCGCTCGCGGACGCAGGCCACGAGGTCCACGTCATCGGCCGGACGAAGGAGAGCACGGCCACCTCCGAGACCCACGACGGCGTCGTCTTCCATGCGGTTCCCCGGGAGCCTGCAGAGTCGCGTGAGTACTTCACCCGCCTGCTGCGCCTGCATGCATCGGTGCTCGCGTTCGGCGTTCCGCGGACGGCCCCCTCGCTTGCGGGCCTTCCGTTCCTCGGCCTGGCGCTCGCGAGCGGAAAGCCGCTGCGCCGCTACAGTCGAGGCCGGCTCCGCCTCGACCTGCCGGGGCACCATGAGGCGTTGCGCTACCTCAACGACTTCGGCGCGGCGTGCCTGCCGCTCGCCGAGAGCCTGCAGCCCGACGTGGTGCACGCCCACGACCTCGTGACGCTCTCGGGCGGGGCCGTGGCCGCCGCCAGGACCGGCGCCGAGCTCGTCTACGACGCGCACGAGCTCGAGACCCACACGAACTACCACACGCTCTCGGCCGAGACGAAGCGCTGGATCGAGCGCTACGAGTCGGTGCTGATCCGGCGCTCCTGCGCCGTGACCGTCTGCGACAGCATCGCCGACTGGCTCCGTGACGAATACGCGATCGAGAGGCCGCTCGTCCTCCTCAACGCGCCGGACGCCCGTAAAGGCTTGCCGCCGCCGACGAGCCTGCGCCGGGCGCTGTCGCTTGGTCCCGAGGTCCCCCTGGTCGTCTACGTCGGCTCCGTCACCCTCGACCGCGGGCTCGAGCTCGCCGTCGAGGCTCTGGCCGGACTGCCGGGCGTCCATCTCGCCACGGTGGGCTGGAGATACTCGGAGACGGAGCAGGCCATGCGGCTCGCGGCCGAGAGAGAGGGCGTCGCCGACCGGCTCCACTTCGTCGATCCGCTGCCGTCGGAGGACGTCGTCGGGTTCCTCGAGGACGCCGACGCGAGCGTGATCCCGATTCAGAACGTGTGCCTGAGCTATGACTTCTGCTTCCCGAACAAGCTGCTCGAAAGCGTGTTCGCCGGCCTGCCGGTTGCCGTGGCGAATCTTGTGGAGCTCCGCAGGTTCGTGACCGAGCACGGCGTCGGCGTCGTGATGGACGAGCGCACGCCGCAGACGATCGCCGCCGGACTGCGGGAGCTGCTCGACCGGCGGGGCGAGTACGCGCCGTCCCGCGAGAAGATCGCCGAGCTGGAGCACCGCTACGGCTGGGCTGTCCAGGAGCAGAAGTTGCAGCACCTGTACGAATCCTTCGACGACGCGGGCGGGAGCGGGCGCCGGAGCGCCGATTCCGCCCTCGTCCCGACGAGCCGTTAGCCCATGTGCGGATTCGTCGCGGTCATCTCCTCGGACCGGCTGGAGCCGGAGATCCTCGACGCGATGCGCGACCGGCTCGCCCACCGCGGCCCCGACGGGGCGCGCTCCTGGCTGACCGAGACGCCGCGGGCGGTCGTCGGGCTCGGGCACCGGCGGCTGTCCATCATCGACCTCACGCACGACGCCGACCAGCCGATGCTCGACGCGTCCGGCGAGCTGGCGCTCGTCTACAACGGCGAGATCTACAACTACGTCGAGCTCCGCGAGGAGCTGCGGGCCGCAGGCCGGAACTTCGTGACGCAGAGCGACACGGAGGTGCTGCTCGCCGCCTACGAACAGTGGGGGGTCGACTGCTTGCCCCGCCTGAACGGCATGTTCGCGTTTGCTCTCTGGGACAGGCGCCGCCGCGAGCTGTTCCTCGCACGCGACCGCTTCGGCGAGAAACCGCTCTTCTACACGCCGCTCTCGGGCGGCGGCTACGCGTTCGCGTCCGAGATGAAAGCTCTCTTCGCGCACCCGGGCGTCCAGGCCTCGCCGAACGAGTCCGTCGTCCGCGACTACATCGGCGGCAACTTCTACGAGGACGGCGAGGAGACGATGTTCGAGGGCGTCGTCCGGCTGCCGCCCGCGCACGCGATGGTGGTCGGCGACGACGGGGCGATCCGTCGGCGCTGGCGCTACTGGACGCCCGACTACAGGCCGATCGAGGACGGTTACGACGAGGCCGCGGCGGTCCAGCGGTTCCGCGAGTTGCTCGAGCAGAGCGTCCGGATGCGCCTCCGCTCGGACGTTGCGGTCGGGACGAGCCTGTCCGGCGGCCTCGACTCGTCGACGATCGTCTGCCTGCTCGCCGAGGCGCGGATGCACACCCCCACCCTGACCCAGAACACCTTCTCGGGCCGCTTCGACCAGATGGACCCGACCCTGTCGGAAGGCCCGTACATCGATCTCGTCGTCGAGCGGGCGGGCGTGGACGCGCACGGCGTGACGCCGACGCCGCTCGGCCTGATCGAGGAGTCCGAGCGGCTCCACTGGCACCAGGAGGAGCCGTTCCTCTCCGCCTCGATCTACCTGCAGTGGTGCGTGATGCGACTCGCCCACGAGCACCGGACGACCGTGCTCCTCGACGGGCAGGGGGCGGACGAGCTCCTCGCCGGCTACCAGTTCTACTTCCCGGCGTATCAGCTCGATCTCGTGGACCGCTGGCGGTTCGGCCGGCTCGCCTACGACACGGTGCTGTTCCGCCGCCGGCTCCACCGGGCCAGCCGTGGTTACGCCGACAGCCTCCGGCGCTTCAACCACGACGTCGCCCTCGGTCCGAGGGTTCTCGCGAGGTCGTGGCGCAGCCGGTCGAGCGTGTTTGCAGGCCCGTACGACGTGGGCGTACCGGAGGCGGTTCCGGGGATGCGCCTGCGCCGCCAGATCGCGGAGGCGTTGCAGTACAACTCGCTGCCCATGCTCCTCCGCTACGCGGACCGGAACGCGATGGCCTTCTCGAGGGAGACGCGCTTCCCGTTCCTCGACCACGAGCTCGTGGACTGGTGCGTCCGGCTGCCGGACCGTGCGTTCATCCGCGACGGCTGGCAGAAGCACATCCTCCGGCAGGCGACGCGCGACATCCTGCCTCCCGAGATCCGGCTGCGGGCGGACAAGGTGGGCTACGCGGCGCCTCTCGACCTATGGCTGCGCGGCTCGCTGCGCGACTGGGCGCACGACCGGCTGTTCGGCGGCACGATCGTCGACCTGGACGGGTACGACAGGACCGGCCTCGAGGATCTCTGGCACCGCCACCAGGCCGGTGAGAACAACTCCTGGGCCCTGTGGCGCTGGATCAGCCTGAACGAGTGGTTCGCGCTGTCGGACTCCGGCGCCTGGCGGCGCGGGCTGACGCAGCGAGCTGCGCCGAGCGCGGCGATGGAGGCCGGCTGAGCCTGCGCCGGGTTCTCGTCCTCTACTGGTATCCGAAGGGGACCGACATGCGGCTGGCCGTCCTCCGGCATCTGCACGTCCTCGACGGCCGAGGCGGGCAGGCGCTGTACCACAACGCCGTCGACCCGGTCCCGCCCTGGCTGAGGCGGACGGCGCCGGACCTCTGCATCCTGCACACGACCTTCCTCGGCGTTCGCTGGAACGACGACTTCGAGCGCTACCGCAGCCGCTTCGCCTGGGTCGCCGACCTGGACTGTCCGAAGATCGCCCTCCCGCAGGACGAGTACGACCACTCGGAGGTGCTCGAAGAGTGGCTGCTCGAGCTCGACGCGACCAGGGTCTACTCCTGCTTCGGCTCCGAACGGCGGGCGACGCTCTACCCGCAGCTCGAGCACCTCGTGCCGTTCGAGGAGACGCTGACCGGCTTCGTCGACGAGGAAGCCGCCGTCGCCGTGGCCGAACGGATGCTGCCTCACTCGGAGCGGCCCTGGGACATCGTCTACCGCGCGCCGCGCCTCCCGTACTGGTTCGGCAGCCACGGCCAGCTCAAGCACCGGATCGCGGGGATCGTCGAGGATCGCGCGCGCGAGCTCGGCTTCCGGACCGACATCTCGACGCGCTGGGAGGACACGGTCTTCGGCGAGCGCTGGCTCGACTTCGTGATGTCCGGGCGGGCGATCATCGGCTGCGAGAGCGGGTCGAGCGTCCTCGACCCGCGCGGCGAGATCCAGCGGCGGATCCGCAGGCTCCTCGCCGAGCGGCCCGACCTGACGTTCGAGGAAGTGGACGCGCAGATGCCGGCCGGCTGGGACGCATACTCCTTCTTCGCCATCAGCCCGCGCCACCTCGAGGCGGTGATCACGAAGACGGTCCAGCTGCTCGTCGAAGGGAGCTACAGCGATGTCCTCGAGCCCGAGACGCATTACATCCCGCTGCGGCGCGACTTCTCGAACCTCGACGAGGCCCTCGAGCGGCTTCGCGATCACGAGGCGGTCGAGGCGATGACGGACCGCGCATATCGCGACGTCTATCTCGGCGGAGGCAACACGCTCGGCGACTTCGCCGAGCAGCTGCTGGCCGAGCCGCCGCGCCGTGGTCGCAAGGTCGCCGTGCCGTTCGCGCTCGCGAGGCGGCTGCCAACGCCGACGTTGCCGGAATCGGTCGCAGGGAGGGACGCGCTCCGGCCGTTCTCGCTCGCGCTCACGCTCTTGGACGGGCTCGCGCGCGAGCCGGAGGCGCGCAGGCTTCTGGTCCGCGCGGCACGCGGGAACGGGGCACTTCCCCTTCACGACGCTGCGCGGGAGATCGTCCTGCTCCGCGTTCTCGCCCGAATCCGGCAGGACGGCGGCGAGCGCGAAGGTTGGTGGTTGAGGGCGGAGAACGTGGCTGGGACGCTTACCATCGAGACGCACACGGGCACTCCGTCGAAACGGGAAGTCGGGCTGGAGCAGCCGTTCGAGAGCGTGGTCTGGAAGCATTCCGCGGTGGCGGAGGCGGCGCCGCTGTTTCCCCGTCGGCCGCGCTGGGGCTGGATCTCGGTCGGCCCGAACGGGACGTACGAGTTCAGGTCGCTCGGCGACGCGCGGACGGACGACGCGGCCGCGCGGGCCCTACTCGAGCGGACGCTGGAAGGAGGCGATCGGCCCTGACGAGTGGACAGGAGGCAATCGACGAACGGAACCGCGCGTTCTGGGACGAGCTCTGCGGCAGCGGGCTCGCCCGCGAGCTGGGGATCACCGAGATCACGCCGGACTCGCTCGCACGGTTCGACGCGGCGTACATGGCGTACTACCCCTACCTCGCGCAGTATCTCGACGCCCTTCCGGTGGACGGGAAAGAGGTGCTGGAGATCGGCCTCGGCTTCGGCACGGTCGGCCAGATCCTCGCCGGCCGCGGCGCCCGCTACCACGGGGCCGACATCGCGGCGGGGCCGGTGGCGATGCTGCGGGACCGGCTGCGCTGGATCGGCAAGCCGGACGACCAGGCAGTCGTCCAGGCCTCGGCCCTCGAGCTTCCGTGGGGCGACGAGACGTTCGACGCCGTCGTCTCGATCGGCTGCCTCCACCACACCGGCGACCTGCCGCAGGCCGTCAGTGAGGTTCACCGCGTCCTCGTCCCCGGCGGCCTCGCCTTCGTGATGCTCTACAACGCGCACTCGTTTCGGCAGCTGGTCGTCGTGCGCCGCGAGCGGGTGCGAGCATGGCGCGCGCGGCACGGCTCCGCCGAGAAGGTGCGGGGGATGTATGACGCCAACGAAGCCGGCGAAGCCGCCCCGCACACCGACTTCGTCTCGCGGGGCGGCGCCCGCGAGCTGTTCGGCGCCTTCTCCGAGGTCCGGGTCCAGAGCCAGAACTTCGACGATCTGACGCCGTCGCTCCGCGGCCGCACGCTCACGATTCCGCGCGAGCGGCTGCTCGGCAACGCCGGCCGGGTGCTCGGCCTCGACCTCTACATCCACGCCCGGAAGTAGATGCGCGGCGGGCTGTCAGTCCTGCTCCTCTGCGACGACAGCCCGGCGCATGCGCCGAACGTCCTCGAGCACATCGCCGCCTTCCGGCGCTGGTCACGGCAGCGGGTCGACGTCTTCAGCCCGCCGGGGATCGGCCGGAGCCGGCTGCTCCGGCTCGACGACTATGACGTCGTCGTCGTCCACTACTCGCTCAGCATCCTGATCGAGGGTCACCTCGCCGCCGGGTTCCGGGAGCAGCTTGCGGCGTTCGAGGGCCTGAAGGTCCAGTTCATCCAGGACGAGTACCGCCGTATCGACGAGGTGACGGCGCTGATTCGGGAGCTCGGCGTCGGCATCCTCTACAGCTCAGTGCCGCCCCGCGCGGTGCCGGACGTCTACGGGTCGCGGCTGCCCGGCGTCGACATCCTTCCCACCCTGACCGGATACGTGCCCGAGGCGCTCGGGAGCCTGCCGCGCCCGCCGCTCGCCGGCCGCCCGCTGGAGGTCGTCTACCGGGGGCGCAGCGTCCCGTACTGGCTCGGCCGTCTCGGCCAGGACAAGGTCGAGATCGGCCGCGAGTTCCTCGCGCGTGCTTCGGGAACCGACCTCCGCTGCGACATCTCGTGGTCGGAGGCGGACCGGATCTACGGCGACGAGTGGTATCGAGTTCCTCGCCTCGTCGCGCACGACGCTCGGCACTGAGAGCGGCGCCTCGATCGTGGACTTCGACGGCTCGCTCGAAGAGCGGCCGGACGGCTATCTCACGGCCCATCCCACGGCGACCTTCGAGGAGGTGGAGCGCGAGATCCTGGCGCCGTTCGAGGGGAACGCCGTGATCGACGCGATCTCGCCGCGAGTGTTCGAGGCGGCCGCACTCGGCACCGCGATGGTCAACTTCGCGGGACGCTACTCGGACGTGATCGAACCCGGCGTCCACTACATCCCGCTGGAGAAGGACTTCTCGAACTTCGATGAGGTCGTGGCGCAGATCCGCGACGACGCGGAGCTCGAGCGGCTCGCATCCCGCGCGCATGCGGATCTCGTCGCGTCCGGGCGCTACTCGCTGCGAGCCTTCGTCGAGGGATTCGACCGCGAGATCGAGGCGCGCATGCCGCAGATCGCGTCGCCGGCCGCGATCCAGGTCGGATCGCAGGCTGCGCCGCAGGCTCGTCGCCGCCGAGCAGCTGCGGTCGCCGGCGCGCCTGGCGCGCCTGCCGCTGGTGTCGTCGGCTCGCAGCAGCGCGGCCGATCGCACCGCGCGGCGCCTGATCGAGCGCTTCCCCGAGATCGAGGCGCTCGCGGAGCGAGGCGGAGAGCGAAGAGCCGCGCCGGCGGCAGCGGTTGCTGCACGACCTCGTTCGTCTCGCTGCGGCGGCGGCCGCGCACGTGCGCGAGCTGCGCTACCTCGGGCCGCCGTTCGACGTGCTGCCGGAGACTCGACTCCGAGGCGAGCGGAGGCTCACCCTCGTTGGCATCCCTCGCCGTCGAAGCGCGCGAATCGCGATCGGGCTGCGTGAGCGCGCGAGTCCGCCGCGATCCGAGCCGGAACCGCTGGAGGAGATCGTCTGGGACAACAGCGCTGTCGAAGCGCCGAGCCTCGCCTTTGCCTCGCTTCCGTTCTCGTCCGCTCGAGATCGGCTACCACGTGGTCGGCGGCGCGCACCGATTCACCGCGCTCCTGGAGCTCGCACGCCGGGATCCCGACGGCGTGATCGCGGCGCTCGAGCCTCTGTTCCGGCCCCGGCCCGACGAGCCGGTCCACGAGCTGGATCCTCGGCTGCGGATCCTGCTTCGCGTCGTGTCCAGGCCGCGCGAGACGACCGCGCTCTGGACGGCGACGGCCCGGGCGGGCCTCGGCGACGAGGCCCTGCGGAAGCTGCTGCGAGCGTACCTCGGCAGCTCCGAGGCCCGGGCGGACGCGCCCTTGCACCTCCTGCTCAAGGACTTCTACCGGTTGCAGCTGATCCGCGAGTCCCCGACGAGCCTGGAGCTCGAGGACGGCGGCACGCTCGTCTACCGGACCGGCGAGAGCGGATCCCGGAACGGCGTCACGCTCGACGCGGCGATCGTCGGGTCACTCGAGCGGATCGTCTGGGACCATTCCGCCGTCGGCCCTTCCGTCGCTTCGAAGGAGCATCCGGGCGTCTCGATCACGCTCGACGGCGGCAGGCACACGTTCCCGGCCCTCACCCCCGTCGCCCGGCGCTTCCCCGAGCTCGCCCTGCCGGCGCTGCGGTGGGCGGCAGGCGTGGAATGACCCGGCCGCTCCGCGTCCTCGTCCTCTTCTGGCACCCGAAAGGGACGGAGATGCGCCTCGGTGTCCGCCAGCACCTGCACCTCCTCGACGGTCCCGGCACGCGCGTCCTCTACCGCAACGCGTTCGACCCGGCTCCGCCACGGCTCGCATGGACACAGCCCGATCTCTGCGTCCTGCACACGACCTTCCTCGGCGTGCGCTGGAACTACGACTTCGAGCAGTACCGGCGCAGGTTTGCCTGGATCGCCCGGCTCGACTGCCCGAAGGTCGCCCTGCCGCAGGACGAGTACGACCACTCGGCAGTGCTCGACGAGTGGCTGCTCGAGCTCGGCGCGACCAGCGTCTATTCGTGCTTCGGCGCCGAGGAGCGGGAGGCGCTGTACCCGCGGCTCGAGGGTCGTCTGGCTTTCCACGAGACACTCACCGGCTTCATCGACGAGCGGGCCGCCTCCGAGGTCGCCGGGCGCATCGCGCCGCACTCGGAGCGGCAGTTCGACGTCGTCTATCGCGCCAAGCAGCTGCCCTACTGGTTCGGCAGCCACGGGCAGCTCAAGCACCGGATCGCGGAGGCGGTGCAGGACCGCGCCGGTCGCCTCGGCCTGAGCACCGACATCTCGACTCGGCCGGACGACACCGTGCTCGGCGACGGGTGGCTGAACTTCCTCGGCTCCGGGCGGGCGGTGATCGGCGCCGAGAGCGGCTCGAGCGTCCTCGACGAGCGCGGCGAGATCCAGCGCCGGATCAGCCGGCTGCTCGCCGACCAGCCTCGTCTCACCTTCGACGAGGTGGACGCACAGATGCCGCACGGGTGGGACTCCTACGCCTTCTTCGCCATCAGCCCGCGACACCTGGAGGCCGTGGTCACGAAGACCGCGCAGGTGCTCGTGGAGGGGCGGTACAGCGGTGTCCTCGAGCCGGAGCGCCACTACATCCCGGTGCGCCGTGACTTCTCGAACCTCGACGAGGCGCTCGAGCGGCTCCGCGACGTCGAGACGGTGGAGGCGATGGCCGAGCGCGCCTACGAGGAGGTCTATCTGAGCGGGAGGAACAATCTGCAGGTGCTCGCCGACCAGCTGCGGGCGGAGGCGCAGACGCGCCGGACGACCACCGTCGCGCTCCCCTTCGCGCTCGCCCGGCGGCCGTCGCTGCCTCTCCGAACGCCGATCGAGGGCAAGCCGCTGCGGCAGCTCGTCCCGCACATGCTCACGCTCGCCGAAGCGCTGGCGAGGCAGCGCGAGGCCCGCACGCTCTTGCTCGCGTCGCTCCGCG
Source organism: uncultured Actinomycetes bacterium (assembly GCA_963696975.1). Taxonomy (GTDB): domain Bacteria; phylum Actinomycetota; class Thermoleophilia; order Gaiellales; family Gaiellaceae; genus Palsa-739. The sequence continues at coordinate 69,705 of CAVOMI010000004.1, forward strand.
GCCGCGTCTCGGTCCCGCCCGCCGACGTCGCGCGGGAGGTGATCCTCCTGCGCGTGCTCGCCCGGATCCGGCGTGACGAGGAGTGGTCACTCGACGTCGACAACGCCTCGGGGACGGTCGTGATCCAGACCCGGGCGGACGCGGAGAACGGCGGCAAGACAGCGCTCGGCGGGCCGATCGAGAACGTCGCGTGGAACCACTCCGCCGTGGCGCAGTTCGTCCCGATCTATCCGCGCCACCCGCGCTGGGGCTGGATCGCGCTCGGCCTCTACGGCCGTTACGACTTCGACGCCCTGGCCGAGCTGGCGCGCACCGATCCGGCGGCGGCGCGCGCGTTACTCGCGCGGGCGCTCGCAAGGTGAGCGGTACGATGCGCGCCGCCCAGACGACAGCGCCACAAAGCGAGGCCAACGACCCATGACCAGAGTCCTCATCACCGGCGGCGCCGGCTTCATCGGCTCGCATCTCACCGACCGTTTGCTCGAGCGCGGCGACGACGTGCTCGTGATCGACAACTTCGCGACCTCGCGTCGCGACACGCTCAGCCCGCACGACAACCTGAAGCTCGTCGAGGACACGATCGCCGACGACGACGTCGTCGGGCGCGTGTTCGCGGACTTCGGGCCCGAGATCGTCGTCCACGCGGCGGCCTCGTACAAGGATCCGGACGCGTGGGCCGAGGACAGCCGGACGAACGCGGTCGGAACGGCCAACGTCGTCCGCGCAGCGCAGACCGCGGAGGTCTCGCGATTCGTCTACTTCCAGACGGCGCTCTGCTACGGGCTGCATCCGCAGGAACAGCCGATCACGCTGTCCCACCCGCTCGACCCGAAAGACTCGAGCTACGCGATCTCGAAGACTGCGGGCGAGTGGTACGTCCGGCTGAGCGGCCTCGACTGGGTCTCGTTCCGCCTCGCGAACGTCTACGGACCGCGGAACCTGAGCGGCCCGCTGCCGACCTTTTACCAGCGGCTGTCGACCGGAAAGCCGGTCTTCGTGATGGACACTCGACGCGACTTCGTGTTCGTCGACGACCTCGCAGACGTGGCGATGAAGGCGATCGACGGCGGCGGCGAGAGCGGCGTCTACCACGTCTCCTCCGGCTCCGACGTCTCGATCAAGGAGCTCTTCGACGCGACCATCAAGGCAATGGGAGTCGAGCTCGAGGACGACGTCGAGGTCCGTCCGCGGAACCCCGACGATGCGCCGTCGATCCTCCTCGACCCCTCGAAGACCGAGACGGACTTCGACTGGTCGGCGAGGACGCCGCTCGAGGACGGCGTTGCGAAGGCGGTCGACTACTACCGCGAGCACGGCGTCGAGGAGACGTACACGCATCTGAAGGAGCTCGACGCATCGAAGCCCGCCGGTCGGTGACGGGCAGCCGCCAGCTCGTCGTCGGCGGCGCCGGCTTCGTCGGCTCGAACCTCGTCCGGCTCCTCCTCTCGGAGGGCGCCGAACGCGTACTCGTCGTCGACAACCTGCTCTCGAGCGAACGGGAGAATCTGCCGGATGACGAGCGCGTAGAGCTGCTCGAGGCGTCGATTGCCGACGACGGGGTGCTCGCCTCGCTCGAGGACGAGTTCGACGTCGTCTACCACCTCGCGACGTACCACGGGAACCAGAGCTCGATCGCGAACCCGCTCGAGGATCACGAGAACAACCTGATCACGACCCTGAAGCTCTACGAGCGGCTGAAGGGCTTTCGGCGACTCCGCAAGGTCGTCTACTCCGCGTCGGGGTGCACGCTCGCGCCACACGAGGTCTACGAAGGCGCGGAGGCCGTCTCGGAGGACGGGCCCGTCCCCCTCGACCTCGACAGCCCGTACCAGATCTCGAAGGTGGTCGGCGAGTTCTACTCCGTCTACTACCACCGGCAGCACGCCCTGCCGACGGTGCGGGCGCGGTTTCAGAACGTGTACGGCCCCGGCGAGGTCCTCGGTGCCGGCCGCTGGCGCGGCACGCCCGCCACCGTCTGGCGCAACGTGACGCCGACGTTCGTGTACCGCGCGCTGAAGGGCCTGCCGCTGCAGCTCGACAACGGCGGCGTCGCCTCCCGCGACTTCGTCTACGTCGAGGATGTCGCGCGTGGGCTGCTCGCCTGTGCCGAGCGGGGAGAGCCCGGCGCCGTCTACAACCTCGCGAGCGGCATCGAGACGACGATCCGCGACCTCGCCGAGCTCATCGTCCGCCTGAGCGCCTCGAGCTCGGAGCTCGAGATCGCGCCGCGCCGTCCCTGGGATCACTCGATCCTCCGCTTCGGCAGCCCTGAAAAAGCGCAACGCGAGCTCGGCTTCGAGGCCCGTACCGATCTCGAAGACGGGCTTCGCGAGACCATCGCGTGGACCCGCGAGAATCTCGGGCTGATCGAGCGGTGCATCGCGAAGCACGCCGAGCACGAGCTCCTCGACCGGGCGCCGGCCTAGCGCTTGCCGTACGCGGCGGTCACGTCGCGGATGGCGAACCACGTCTTTGGCGGCGCCTTGGCCGACCGATAGGCGAACAAGGCGAGCCCCAGCCAGCTTTCCTTCACCTGCAGGCTGAATGTGAAGTGGTGCCATTGGCGCGTGGCGGGCACCGACGCCTGCACCGGGTAGCGCGCCACTCCCGGCCGGAACTCGTTCACCTCGATGCCGATGTCGCCAGGGCGGGCGCCCCTAAGCCACAGACCGATCACATACCGGCCGCGCGGCGGATCGGGGACGACCGTCTGGGCCACGGCGCCGTAGCTCGGGCCTTTCGTGTCCGGGAAGACCCAGACGGAGTACTTCCCGCTGGGCCGCTGCACCGGGGTCAGCTTCGACTCGAAGGGCGTCCAGGGAGCGGCGTGGTTCGCCTCGCTCGGGAGGAGCCCGTTCGTGGCGTGTGTCGTCGCGAAGGCCACGGCCAGATAGGCCACGAGCGCGAGGAAGGCGACGACGCCGACGACGAGGAACCGCGTGTCCTTGGCCTCCGGCAGAGGCCAGCGAGACGAGGACTCCGTCACCGAGCTAGTACGCGCCGCGTCGCCCGAAGACCGCGGGGAGCGTCATCAGGACGATGCGCATGTCGCGCACCAGCGACAGGTTCTCGACGTACTCGCGCTCGACCGCGAGCCGCTCGTCGAAGGTCAGCTCGCCGCGCCCGTACACCTGCATCGGGCCCGTGATCCCGGGCTTGACCTGCAGCCGGAACTGAGCCTCCGGCCCGTAACGCTCGACGAGGTCGAGCTGCTCCGGCCGCGGCCCGACGATCGCCATCTCGCCGCGGAGCACGTTGACGAGCTGCGGCAGCTCGTCGATGCTCGTCCGGCGCAGCAGGCGTCCGACGCGCGTGATGCGGGGGTCGGCCTTGAGCTTGAACATCGGCGCATCGAGCTCCTCGAACCGGACGAGCTCGGGCAGCAGCGCCTCAGCGTTGCGGACCATCGTCCTGAACTTGAGCATCTGGAACGGGCGCCCGCCCTCTCCTGCGCGCGTTTGCCGGAACAGGACCGGCCCGCGCGAGTCGATGACGATCGCAATCGCCACGAGAACCAGGAGCGGCGACGTGAGCACGAGGCCGAGGACGGCGAGCAGGAGGTCGAGGCCGCGCTTCAGCGCCCGCGTCATCCGCGAGATGTCCCAGGTGTTGTAGTCCAGGAGCGGCAGGTCGGCGATGTGCGTGAGGTTGGTCGCCGTCCCGAACATGCCGCGGGTGGGCGGGACGACGGTCAACTTCACTCCGTTCGCCCGACAGAACGGCAGGAGCGTCTCGAGCAGATTCTCCTTGAGCTCGCTGCACGCGATCACGATCCGGTCGACCCTGCCGCCGAGCCCGCCCAGGCGTTCGTCGAGCATGTCGCAGCTCTCGATCCGGCCGGTGATCCTCGCGTGGATGTCGGGGAACAGCTCGAGCTTGCGCACGACCGCCTGCGCGAGAGGCCCGTCGCCGACGATGAGCACGCGCTGCGGCGGAGTGACGCGACGCCAGAGGGCCCGCATGCCGGCGCGGAAGACGAAGGCGAGTCCGAGCACCGTCGCCCAGACCAGCACGCGATCGTCGGCGCTCAGGTCGAGCGCGGGGAACGGCGTGAGCAGCAGCGTCAGGAGCGCGGTGCTGCTCAGCGTCCAGACGACGAGCCACTGCAGCTCGTCCACCGTGAGGTGGCGCAGCGTGCGATGGTCGCGGTCGTAGAGGCCGGCGATCTTTGCCGTGACGACCCAGATCGGCACGGAGAGGACGAGGAGGAGCGCGGCGCCGGAGCTACTCCCCCAGTAACCGACGACGACCGCTGCCGCTGCAATCGCCAGCACATCGGCGAGCGCGAGCATGCGCCGGAGGAGCGGTTCTGGACCGTAGACCGTCGACGCGGTGTCGACACTGAAGTCGTCTGCCTGTGCGGCAGTGCGTGCGGCGCCGATGACGTCGAGCTCACTCAAACCGGCTGCCTCCAATGCGGCAACGGTGGGACGCGCCCGGATGGGGCAATGACACCGTAGCTTCGGCACGTGACGCTCGCCACTTAAGACCCCTGCTGGAAATGAGTCGGATTGAGGCGCTTCGCCTCGGCGAGGTCGCGGCGGGCCAGGGCGATCTTGCCGCGCTCGGTCTCGATGCGGGCTGCGACGAGCCACAGGTTCCAGTCGTCCCTCGAGCGGCTGATCGCCTCGTCCAGCCGGCCCGCCGCGTCGGCGTAGTGGCCCTCCGCCTCCGAGATGAAGCCGAGCTGCAGATAGGGACTCGCAGCCCAGGGCTCGATCGCCTTGGCCGCAAGGGCTTCCGACCGTGCCGTGTCCCCGTTGTTCGCCCGGAACGCGGCCTGGCTGTTGCGCAGGTGGCTGCCGGCCGCGAGAACGACGTACTGCGGGATGATCGCCGCAACGGCAACGAGCGCGATCGCGGGCCGGAGCACGCCGAGACGTCCCACCGCGCTTGCGCGGGCGGAGGGAAGGGCCCCGAGGGCGAATCCGAGCATTCCGACACCGACGATCGCCATACCCGCGAGCTGCCAGACCCAGTCATACGCGGCGGCGGCGAAGAACGCGATGCCGCACGCAGCGGCTGCCGCGACCTCTGCGCTCTCGAGCGCCAGAGCCGAGCGGACGGCCCCCACCACGGCGACCACGACGGCCGCGCCGATCAGCAGGAGGCCGATGATCCCGAGCTCGGCGAGCGACTCGAGGTAGAGCGAGTGCGCGTACTGGGTGAAAGCGGGAATGACGGGATGCCGGAGCCACCACGCCAGCCAGGAGCCCGCGCCGCCGCCGTTCAACGGATGCGCCTTGAACTCGGAGAATGCCGCAGTCCAGAACTGCCACCGCCCGCTGCCGGAGGTGTTGAGCAGATGGTTGGTCGTTTCGGTGCCGTGCGCGTGGCCGACCGCGGCGTTGCTCTTGAACGTGTCGAACTGCCGGATCGGATGCGCAAGGACGATCGCGATGAGGACAAGGGCGACGAGCACGCCGGCGGTCACCTGCCCCACCACTTGCGGCGGCGACGGCAGCCGCTTTCCGAGCTCCGCCAGCCCGAGCCATGCGAGCGCAGTGATCACGCAGGCGATCCCGATCCAGAGAGCCGCGTGGTGGCCCTGGTGCACCCCGAGCGAGGTGCCCAGGTCGCCGTTGACGAGAGCCTTCTTCGGAACCAGCACGGCGACGGCCACGGCACCCGCGCCGCCTGCGACGACCACCGCGGCGAGTGCGGTCCACCGTCTCGGCGTGAGGAGCACGAACATCACCACCGCAATCCCGGCCGCGACGAAGGCGCCGCGCGACGAGGTGAGATACATGACGGCCGCGAGGATCGGCAGCGGCAATGCCGCGAGGGTGCTCGCGAGCCTCGACCTCCGGGAGCTCATGAGCGAGAGCAGCAGCGGATAGGCGAGGGCGACCTCGATCCCGAGCCCGTTCCAGTAGCCGAGCGGGAAGCTGAGCCGGCCGTTGCTGAGTTGCTGCAGGATCGCCCCGCCGGGCTCGACGCCGTAGGAGCTGGGGAAGAAGCGGCTGACGAGCGCGACGATCGCCACGCCGACGAGAGCCACTGCCACTCCGCCGACGAGGACGCGCGCCGGGATCAGCCGCGCGAGCACGATCGCGATCGCGAACACCGCGACATAGAGCGCGACCTGGTTGAACTGCGCGAACGCGCGTTCGGCGTCGGCGGCCCAGCTGACCGAGATCAGGGTCCAGACGGCGAACGCCGCGAAGAGCCCGACTGCGACGGCCGCCAGCCGGTCGATGCTCGACCAGGCGGACGCAATACCGAACGCAGCCCCGACTCCCAGCAGCCACCAGGCCGCCATTCCCGCATAGGCGCGGGTCGTCGGGGCAAAGCCGCCGTCGGCGTAGGAAAGCGCAAAAACCGTGGCCGCAACCCCGATTCCCACGGCAACGTCCCGAATCAGACTTTGCTTTCCGTTTACGGTTCTCGTCGCCAAGCCTCGCTACAGTAACGACCGTGTTCGTGGGGCTGAACCGGCTTCTTTCGGCCATCTTGGTGGCAGGAGCGATTGCGGCCGCGGTTCTCGTCGGGCCGGCCGCAGCAGCGTCGTGCGGCGGCGGAACCTCTGCGGTGAGTGTCTACAAGGAGTGCCAGCAGAACGGCGGCGGGGGTAAGACCTCCACGACGACGACGGGCACGACCGGCACGCAATCGAGCTCCACCGTGACGGTTCATCACGTCTCGAGCCAGACGACCAAGGCGCTGAACAAGGCCGGGAAGGACAAGAGCACCCTGACCGCGTTGCTCAAGACCTCGGGTGCCCGGCGCCTGTTTGCGAGTAAGGCGGGCTCCGTCTCCACGCCGAGCGCTGTCGGCTCGGCATTCGATCTCACCTCCGGCCCGACGGCACTCCTCATCGTGCTGGCAGGCACCGCGCTGCTGCTGGTCGCCGGCAGCGGGACGCGCGTCTGGCGCGGCCGGCGCCGCGTCTAGCTCCCCGCGGCTCGCACTCCTGCCGAACCTGTCCGGCCCGGCTGGCGCGCTCGCGCGTCGTCGCCTGCTGGCCGCTCGGCTCACCGCGCCACGAGGAGCTCGAGCGCGAGCTGGCCACGTGGTACGAGACCGCTCGCGGACGAGCGCACCCGTTCCTCGAGCAGCATCTGCGACTCGGCTTGCCCGATCTCGGGACGAGCAGAGAGCTCGCGTCGCTGCTGCCTGAGAGCTCGCTGCTCCACTTCCACGGCGACGTCGAAACGGCGGCGCGACGGTTCAGGGGGCGGGAGGCTCACTCCCGCCCCTGCGCTACGCCTGGCGCCGCAGCCTCGATCGCCCCGATCTCAGCCTGCTGAGCGAGCCTCGGCCCGAGACGAATCGGGTCTTTCTGACGGTCGAGCTCGATCTTCGCTGAGCGCGCGCCCGCCGAAGACGACGGGCAGCGCGAGGCAGAAGGCCAGGAATGCGTAGAAGTAATAGAACTGCATCGTCAGGTAGAAGAAGTTCGCGGCGATCGTCCCGACCAGGGCAGCCGTCATCCCGTACGCAAGCGGGCGCACGTGCGGGCCTTCTGCGTCGCCGAGCCGGTCGAGCAGACGCCCGAGCCGCCGGGCCGCGAGCAGCCGCAGGAAGACGTAGCGGAGGAAGACGATCCACAAGATCAGGCCGAGCAGGCCCGACTCCACGATCACGGCGACCCAGTAGGAGTGCGCGCCGAAGTTCGACTTCCCGGTCACGAACTCGTAGTAGACGGCGAAGTTGTTCAGGCCTAGCCCGAGCAGTGGATGCATGTGGAGGACCTGGCCGATGAACGAGTAGACGGCGAAGTGCGCATTCGCCGAGCTGCCCTGGGTCGACACCCGCTGCCGCAGGAAGGTCTCGAAGAAGTGACGGCGCGTATAGAGCGCTCCGAGGAGCACGACCGCAATCGCGCCGACCGGGTAGAGGAACTGCTTCGAGCGGAAGAAGCGCCTATACGGCACCGCGAGCACGAGGGCGCCGGCGATGAGCCCTACTCCGCCACTGCGCGAGAACGTCGCGATGTCCACGAGAAACAGGAACGCGAGCGCGACCGCGAGCGGCACCTTGAGGCTGTCGCTCCGGGGCAGGCGCAGGTAGACGGGCGTGAGCATGAGCAGCGGGACGATCAGCATCACGCCGAGGTGGTTCGGATCTCCTGTGAGCGCGTTGACCCGGTAGATGCTCTGGCCTCCGATTGCGCCGTAGATGTTGATGCTGGCCGCGCCGCCCGTCAGCGGATTGAGCAGCAGGTTGTCGAGGCTGTGGCCGGCCAGTGACGAGCCGAGCTGGAGGACCCCGTAGACGGCGTTCGCCACGAAGCCGACCGAGAACCAGCCGAGTGCACGCCAGAAGAACCGTTCGCCGCGCTGCGCGAGATAGCCGACCGCCGCGACGATGAACGCGAAGTGGATGACGAACTTGGTCATCCCCTTGACGAACTGCGTGAGCCCCTGCTTCGTGTCGATGTCCCAGTAGCCAGCGAGGTAGACGAGGGCAAAGGCCGCGAAGAAGCCGAGGACGATCGCGCTCGTTTTCGGCAGCGGCTCCCGCTCGGTCGCCACGTACGCGACGACGAAGAGGATCGTCACGATGTCGTTGACCCCGATCTCGCCGGCGACGTTCCAGTGCACCTTCTCGAACGTCGCGACGAAGAGCGAGGCGAAGAAGAGTCCCCGTCACGATGCGCTCCTGCGCGCGCGACTCGCTCTTGACGCGGCCGGCGGTGAGCGTGGCGGCGCTCACGCAACGCTCCTGAGGACGTCGGCGAGCTCTTCGACGCGTTCGCCGCGCGAGAGCCGTTTGCGCCACTCGGCCGAGAGCGGCGTGCCGTCGAGGCTTCCGGCCTGCCAGCGCCGGTGCAGGTCGACGAGCGCGTCGCGTATGGCGTCGACGTCGTCGGGCCCGACGACGATTCCCGCGCCCGTGTCGTGCACGAGCCGGGCCGCCGCGCCCTCGGGAGGGACGACGGCGAGGATCGGCCGCTCCGCTGCGAGGTACTCGAAGATCTTCCCGGTCAGCACGCCCTTGCCGCGGCCGCCGGACTCCGGGATCAGCAGCAGCAGCGCCTCGGAGTCACGCTGCAGCTCGAGCGAGCGGCGGCGCGAGACGTCGCCGAGCAGCTCGACCCGGTCGCCGAGGCCGAGCTCCTCGACGAACTCGCGATCGGCAGCCCTGAACTCGCCGGCGAAGCGCACGACGACATCTTCGAGGCCCGACGCTGAGAGGGCTCTGAGAAACGGCTTCGGGTCGCGCTTGCCGTGGAAGTGGCCCGTGTGCGTGATCCGGAGCCGGTCGCTCGGATGATGCTCGAGACCCGCGAAGTCGTCGAAGTCGCAGCCGTTCTCGATCGTCACGACCTTGCCCTTCGGCTCGAGCGCGCGGATCTCCTCGGCGATCGCGTCGGAGGCGGCGACGATCGCGTCGGCCTGCGACGCGACGAGCCGCCCCACGCCGCCGACGGACTTCTCCTTCAGCCGCGAGAGCTGAGACTCGTAGCCGCGCCGGTGGGGGTGCGAGGTGAGCGGATCTCTGAGGTCGGCGACCCAGGCCGCGCCGGTCGTCCGCTTGACCGCAGCGCCGAGGAGGTGGAGCGACGGCGGCGGTGAGGTCGTGAGCACGACGTCGATGCCCTCACGGCGCACGAGCCGGATCGCGAACGGCAGCGCGACCGTGCTCCAGGGGACGTTCTCGTCGGGGACGAGCAGCTTGCGTCCCATGAGCGCCGCCTGCGTACCGAGGCGCGCGATGCCCTGCTTGTCGACCAGCTCCTCCGACGGGCGAGCGGCGCGCGGCCCGACGTAGCGCACTCGGTGGATCCACGCCTGGGTCGGCAGCTCGAGCTCCGCGTCGTTCAGCGTCGCGCCGGGGAGATCCGGCGCGAGCACGTGCGTCTCGATCCCGAGCGCCGGCAGGTGCGTCGCGAACTTGAGCGGTCGCTGGATCCCTCCGCCCCCACCCGGCGGGAAGTGGCGGGTCACGAGGAGGAGCTTCACGGGTGCAACGGTAGTGGGAGCCTGAAGACGAGGAACCCCTTGTCGGCGTAGACGGGCCTCCCGACGACATGCTCGATCGCGCGCCACTGCCTGGGCTCGTCGCGGCGGAGGACGATCCAGCCTGCGTGCCAGGCGCGAGGCTCCGCCAGACTCGGATGCGCGCGGAACTTCAGCCACGCCTTCCTGCGAGCGAAGAGTCGGTTCGGCCTCGTGTTCCCCGCGTGCGTCGGCGGCACGGTCACGGCGTAGACCGGTGCGTAGGCGACGGCGCGGTAGCTCGTCTCGAGGTCGCCGAAGACGACCGAGCGCGCGGGCACTTTCTGCTGGAGGAACCGGATCAGCCCCGGCGTCAGCGCGTGGTGGTCCACGGTGGCGGCGGCAGTCCACGTCCTGAAGCCGTGCACCGAGACCGGGAGCACGAAGAGGAGCGCCGCGAGCGCCGCGGTCGTCCCGTGCCGGCCGACGACCCTGGGGAACGGATCGCGGCGCAGCCACGCGGCGACGGTTCCGAGCACGATCGCCGCGATGCCGCCGTAGAGGCCGATCCAGACCGGCAGCGCAGGCTGATGTGCTGCGGCCGTCAGGCCGAAGTCGCCGGGATAGGAGAGCTGCAGCCAGATCCCCCCGGCGAGCGCGAGGGCGAGCGCGAGGAGCCGCGAGAGCCCGGCGATCACCGCAGCGCCGCCCGCCAGCGCGAGCGCGTACGGGATGAAGACCGCGGCCCGCCGGGACTGCGAGAGCGAGACGACGTCCGAGAAATGCGGGAAGACGAGCGGCGAGAGGTCGAGCACGAGGATGACCACCGTCCCGCCCAGCACGAGGGCGGCCCAGCGCCGCCGCCGCGCGAAGAAGGCGAGCGGCGTGACCACGAGCGCCGCGATCGGGACCGCGCCCAGCCGGTCGACCCGCGCCGGAGCGAGGGTGTACCGCGTCAGCGAGTGGACGACGAGGTCGGGCCTGTAGTGATTGAGGCTCTGCTTGAGTCCATGCGAGCCGAGGTGAAGCGCGACCGACTGCTCGACGACCGGTCGCAGCCAGAGGTAGGCGAGCCCCATCGGCAGTCCGAGCGCGACAAGCGACACGATCCCGCTGCGGAGATCGCGCTCCGCGCGTGAGCAGCAAGCGCACGCCGACGAACGCGATCAGCGGAATCGCGATGAAGAGCGCGTACGTCGGGTGGGTGAGCGCGAGGTCGGCGGAGCCTGCGGCGAGCGTGAGCGCGACCGGCCACGACGGCCTGCGCACGCAGAGGAAGAACAGGGCGACGACCGCGGGCAGGAAGAGCTGAGTCGCGGCCTGTCCCGGCTGCCACAGGTCCGGGTAGATGCCGCCGTGTCCCTGAGCGAGAACCCTGAGCGCCACCTGCCCGAGCACGACGGCCACGGCGAGGCCCACCGAGCGGAAGACGGCCCAGCCCATCTCGTAGGCGAGCACCACGGCAAGCGGAACGAGCAGGCTCGGCTCGTGGAGCACGACGCTGGTGGGATCGACGCCTGCGAGGCGCGCGACGACCGCCATGCAGCCGTGCCAGAGCGGAAACGCGTAGCCGGGGTGGAGCCCCCCGTGCAGGAACTCGCCGACGTCGTGCAGCGAGAGAGAGTGGAGCGCGTAGAGCTTGCGGATGCGGCCGAGGTGCATGAAGGCGTCGCCGGCCAGGACGTCGTGGATCTTCCACAGCGCGCCGCCGAGGATCAGCCCGGCAACTCCGACGGCGAGGCGGACGAGCGAGACGCGGGGCGGCACCACCTCACCCGAAGCGACGGGCCCGGCGACGAGGACGACGAGCGCAGCCGCGCCGACCGCGAGAGCGAAGGCGATGGTGAGGTCGAGCGAGGCGCCGAGGGTGAAGGCGAGCGCCAGCCCGCCGCCGACGAGCGCGACCGACCAGGAGAGCGCGGCCGCCAGCGTCCGCTGTCCGAGGCAGCGCGCCACGAGCCCGCCGGGCAACAGCAGCACGGCGGTCGCGGCGGCGAGCCGGAGCCAGAGGCCGAAACCGGTCTCGGGCAGCAGGCGCGCGATCCCGAGCAACGCCGCACCACCGACCACCGCGAGAAGCGGCGGGAAGGCGAGCCGTTCCCTCATCGAGCTGCTTTCGGCTCGGCCCGGTTCACTCCCTCCCAGGCGACGATCACGGCACCCGGCAGCGCGGTTACCAGGGTGACGAGGAAGAACAGGAACCCGGTCGAGAAAGCCTGATCTGCTGAGACACCGAGTCCACCGAGGAAGCTGACGAAGAACGACTCCCGTACCGCCAGTCCGTTGATCGTGAACGGCACGAGCATGACGAGGAAGAGCAGCGGCCCCATCACGTAGTACGGCCGCGGCGAGAGGTCGACGCCCACAGCCTTGCCCGCGCTCCAGATCGCGATCACCCGGAAGGCCTGCACGACGAGCGTGATCGCGAACATGCCCGCGAGCAGCGGGATCCGCCCGCGGAACGAGTGGATGGCGAGATACGCGGCCCGCAAAGGCTCCTCGAGGCGCACGCGGCGCAGGAGCGGCCGGAAGAACTGCAGCACCGGGTGCAGCCGCGTCGAGAAGAGGACGAACCCGCCGGCGATCGTGAGCACGACGAAGGCGAGCTCGAGCCAGATGTAGCCGCCGACCGGATAGTGACCGATGGCGAGCGCAAAGCCGACCGCGGCGAGAACGAGAGTCGCGGAGCCGCCGAGCACGCGCTCCAGCAGCACGGTGCCGGCGGCCGGACCGCCGCGGCCCGGGTGCTTACGTGACGTCTCGTAGATCCGCGAGGCGTCGCCGCCGAGTGAGGTCGGAAGCACCTGCGCCGTCGCGAAGGAGACGAAGAGCGTCCGCACGCACCAGCCGAACCGCTCGTGCACGTCTTTCGCGGCGAGCAGGACCTTCCAGCGCCACGCGAGCGGCCAGACCGCGGCGATCCAGATGCCGCACGAGAGGAGCCACCAGCCGACGTTCGCGTGCGCGAGCACGTGCAACGTCTCGCGCAGGTTGATCTGCCAGACGATGTACGCGACCGCAAGGCCGGTGACGACGAGGACGGCGGCGCGACGCACCGTGCGTCCTCGAGAGACGCGCAACTTCACCCGACCGCGAGTCTAGTGGGCGCTCCAGAAGTAGCATCGCGGCGTGGCGGATCCACGGACGCAGATTGTCGCCGACGGCTACGACGCAATCGGCGAGACCTTCGCCGCGTGGCGGGAGGAGATCGTCGGCGACCCGCGCCGCGAGTGGGAGGACGAACTCGTGTCGCGCCTGGAGCCGGGCGCGCGCGTTCTCGAGCTCGGTTGCGGCGCCGGAACGCCCGAGACGAGGAGGCTTGCCGAGCGCTTCACCGTGACCGGGGTGGACATCTCCCCGCGCCAGGTCGAGCGAGCGCGCGCCGCGATCCCGGAGGCCGAGTTCGTCTGCGCCGACTTCACCGAGCTGGAGCTGCCGGCCGGCTCCTTCGATGCCGTCTGCTCGTTCTACGTCTTCAACCACGTCCCGCGCGACCTGTTGGCGCCGCTGCTGGGCCGCATCCACGGCTGGCTCGCTCCGGACGGCTGGCTGCTCACGGCCTTCGGCGTCTCCGACACCGAGGGCTGGACGGGCGAGTGGCTCGGCGCCGACACGTTCTTCTCGAGCTTCCCGCCGGAGGTCAACTCGCGCCTCGTTCGCGAAGCGGGGTTCGCGGTCGAGCGGGACGAGGTCGTCGAGTTCGAGGAGCCCGAGGGTCCGGCGCGCTTCCAATGGGTACTCGCCCGGGCATGACCACGATCCTCGTCACCGCGTGCGGGGCGCCCGGAGCGGCCCGGCTGCTGCGCGCCCTGCGCGAGAACGGGGAGCGGGAAGTGCGCCTCGTCGGCGTGGACATGGGCGAGCGCGCGATCGGCCGCCACCTGTGCGACTCGTTCCATCTCGTCCCGCCCGGCGCGGATCCGACCTTCCCCGACGCGCTGCTGGCGCTCGTGGAACAGGAAGGCGTCGACGTCGTGCTGCCCGAGTCGTCGCACGACCTGCGCCACCTCGCGCCGAGGCGCGGCGAGTTCCCCGTGCCCGTGATGGTGTGCGGCCCCGACGCGGAGAGGCGCTCGAACGACAAGGCCGAGACGTTGGAGGGCCTGCAGCGAAGCGGCGTCGGCGCGCCCGAGTTCCGCCGCGTGACCGGCGCGGCGGGCGTCGAGGCTGCGGCCCGCGAGCTCGGCTACCCGGACAGGCCCGTCTGCTTCAAGCCGGTCTTCTCCTCGGGCTCACGCGGCTTCCGCGTGCTCGACCCGAGCGTCGACCGCACGCACCAGCTCCTCAACGAGCGCCCGGGTGCACTCGCGATGCGGCTCGAGGAGGCGGTCGAGTTGCTGCCGGAGGATGGGCTCGACCTGCTCGTGATGGAGTTCCTGACGGAGCCGGAGCGGACGGTCGACGGCATCGCCGACGGCAGCCGCATCGTCCTGCAGGCGACGCGCACCCGCGAGTCGGTGCGCTGCGGGCTCGGCATGTACTTCGTCACGCTCGACGCACCGGAGCTCGTCGAGGCCTCGGAGCGCATCGTCGCCGAGTTCGGCCTCGAGTGGTTCTTCAGCATCCAGTTCATGGGCGAGAAGGTGATCGAGATCAACCCGCGCATCTCGACGATGATGATCCAGGAGGACTTCAACCTCCCCTGGCTCGCCGTCAAGCGGGCGCTCGACGAGGTGTCCGACGAGGAGCTGCGCACCGTGCAGAGCCGGGTGCGGCCCGGGCACACGGTGCTTCGTTTCTTCGACCAGGTGGAATTCGATCCGTGATGGACTGGAAATCGCTGGAGGAGACCCTGGCGGCGGCCTGCGACGAGCCCGATAAGGAGACGGCCGAGCGCGCGGTGCACGCCGCGGAGCTCGTGGCGTCGACGTCGGGCGAGCCGCCCGACGACCTCTCGCCGGAAGATCGCGCCTGGGCCGAGCAGCACGGCATCCCGCCGACGGAGCTCGTCGACCTCGCGTGCCGCTCGATGAAGTGCGTGGCAGCGCTCTCGGACGACTGGCACGACCGGCTCAACGACCTGCGCTACCGGCTCGGCGACGTCGCGGCGGCCTGAACGGGCCTGCCGCTCCGTGCGACTCTAAGATCGTTCGGGTCGCACCCTCAAAAAGGAGAAGACCTTGTCCGAGCAACCCCCGGAGACTCCCGTTCTCGACCTGATCGAGACGATGACGCTCGCGTCGCTCGAAGCGACGACGCTCGACGCCGAAACGGCGATGCTCGTGCGCATCGCGGCACTCGTCGCCGTCGACGCTCCGCCCGCGTCGTACCTGATGAACCTCGGCGCCGCCGGCGAGATCGGCATCGGCGAGGACGACGTTCGCGCCGTGCTCGCGGCGATCGCGCCGATCGTCGGCACCACGAAGATCGTGTCCGCCACCGGCAACATCCTTCGCGCCCTCGGGTTCGCGCTGGAGATGGCCGAGCTGGAGGACGGCGAGGACTGAGCCGAGCTCGCTCTGCTAGAGCCGGAGCTCGAAGAAGAGGACGCCGCCGATCGGGTTGTCGTTGTAACGCCCGATCGGCCGGAAGCCGAGGGAGAGGTAGAGCGCCTGCGCGGCGTCCATTCTCGGCAGGGTGTCGAGCCGCAGCGTCGCGTAGCCGAGCTCGCGCGCCCGCACTATCGACGCCTCGACGAGCCCGCGACCGAGGCCGGAGCCGCGCGCCGCAGGGCGGACGTAGAGCCGCTTCATTTCGCATGCGCCGTCAGCGAGCCGCTTCAGCGCGACGCAGCCCGCGACCTTGCCGCCGAGCCGGGCGGCGAGCAGCGCCTCGTATCCGCCGGGAAGCGCGGCGAGCTCGGCCTCGATGTCCGTGAACCACCCCTCGGGCCCGAGCCAGGCGAAGTACTCGCGGAAGAGTTCGCGGAGCGCCTCGGCGTCGGCCTCGCCCGCGTCCGAGATCAGCGCAACGCCCGCAGCGCCTCCACGTCAGCGTCGCTCGGCTCCCACGCACTGGCGGCGACGTTCGCACGCACCTGCTCCGGCTTCGTGGCTCCCGCGATCACCGAGGTCACGGCAGGCATGGCGAGCAGGCCGCCGACCGCGACGTCGAGCAGCGAGAGTCCGCGCTCGTCGGCGTAGCTCTGCAGCGCCTCGGCCCGGTCCCACTGCTCGTCCGGGATCTCGCGCCCCGCGAGCCGCCCCTCGGTCGCCTCCTCGCCACGCGTGTACTTGCCGGTGAGCAGGCCGCTCGCGAGCGGGAAGTACGGCAGAAAACCGATCCCGAGCTTCTCGCAGACCGGCAGCACGTCGTCCTCGACCTCGCGCCTGGCGAGCGAGTACTGGTTCTGCGCCGAGACGAAGCGGTGGAAGCCGGCGCCGCGAGCGACCTCTTCCGCGGCTTCGATCTGATCCGCCGAGAAGTTCGAGGAGCCGATCCAGCGCACCTTGCCGTCCACCACGAGGTCGTTGAGCGCGCCGAGGGTCTCGACGATCGGCGTCACCGGGTCGGGAACGTGCATCTGGTAGACGTCGATCACGTCGGTGCGCAGGCGGCGGAGCGAGCCCTCGACCGCCCACCGGATGTAGTCGGGATTGCCGCGCCGCTCCTCCGGCCGCTCGTCCATCTCGCTGCCGAACTTCGTCGCGATCACGACCTGGTCGCGGCGACCTTCGAGCGCGCGACCGATGTACTCCTCGCTCATGCCCTGGCCGTAGATGTCGGCCGTGTCGAAGAGGGTCACGCCGGCGTCGATTGCGGCGTCGATCACCGCGAGCGTCTGGTCGTAGTCGCAGCGGCGACCGAAGTTGTTCGTGCCGAGGCCGACGACCGAGACCTCCGGTCCACCTTCTCCGAGGATGCGCGTGCGCATGGGCCCGACGCTAACCGACCGGGGCCGGGTTGGGCGGCAGCACTACGATTGCCCGCCGTGGCTGAGCATCGATTCGTCTTCCTCGCCGGGCTGCACCGCAGCGGCACGACCCTGCTCGCGCGCCTGCTTGCCGCGCAACCCGAGATCAGCGGCTTCTCGGGCACCGGAGTCCCTGCAGACGAGGGCCAGCATCTGCAGACCGTCTATCCGGCGGCCGCGGTCTACGGCGGCCCGGGCCGGTTCGGCTTCGCGCCCGAGTCGCATCTGACGGAGTCCTCGCCGCTCGCCACGAAGGAGAGCGCGCGGAGGATCTTCGAGGAGTGGTCGCCGCACTGGGATCTCTCCCGGCCCGTGCTGCTCGAGAAGTCGCCGCCGAACCTGCTCAAGACGCGCTTCCTGCAGGCGCTCTATCCGGGCGCCGCGTTCGTCGTCATCATCCGGCACCCGATTCCCGTCTCGGTGCCGACGGCGAAATGGCGCGGCACGCGCCGCTACGACCGCATGCTCGAGCACTGGCTCCGCTGCCATGCCCTGTTCGAGGTCGACCGCGAGCACCTCGAGCGGGTGCACGTCCTCACCTACGAGCAGCTCGTTCGCGACCCGGACGGCGTGCTGCGCGGGATCTTCGACTTCCTCGAGCTCGACCCCATCCCGCCCAGCGAGCCCGTCGAGGCGGGAGCGAACGAGAAGTACTTCCGGCAGTGGCAGGAGTTGAAGCGCGACCTGCGGATGCGCGCCTTCCTCGATCTCGTCTCGCTCCGGTACGAGCGCCCCGTGCGCCGCTACGGGTACAGCCTGCTCTCGCCCGAAAGCTAGCCCAGCGGCGCGGGCAACGGGCGCGAGTGGACGACGACGAGCGTCTTCGTCGGGCGTGTCAGCGCGACGTAGAGCTCGCGGAGGCCGCGGTCTCCGTCGTCGGCGATCGCCGCCGGCTCGACGACCACGACGTGGTCGAACTCGAGGCCCTTCGCCTGCCGCGGAGTGAGGATCGGGAACGGGAACGAGTCGTCGACCGAGAGCGAGCGCGGGACGATGACTGCGAGCAGGCCGTCGAGGTCCTCCAGCGCGACCGCTTCGCGCAGGGCGGTCTCCAGGACCTCGTCCGCCTCGGCCCGCACGAGCCGCGGCAGGTCGCCGCCCTTGCGGTAGGCGAGCGGCGGCTCGACGTCCGGCGCGATCCGGTCGAGCAGCGGGAGCGCGAAATCCATGATCTCGGCCGGGACGCGGTAGGCGTGCCGCAGCTCCTCGATCTCCATCTCGCGCCTCGTCGGGCAGATACGGCTCGAGCTCCTGCCAGCGGCGGTAGACGACGGGGCCTGTCGCCTGCGCGACGTCGCCGAGGATCGTGAGCGAGCCGTCGAGCGCCCGCCGCGAGATCGCGAGCAGCTGCATCGGCGAGAGATCCTGCGCCTCGTCGACGATCACATGCCCGTACGAGCGCGGCGCACCGGCGAGGAGCGCCCGCGCCTCGTCGACCAGCGGCACGTCCTGGTCGCTCCAACGGAGCTCGGAGACGCGGCGCGGCCGGTCGCGCAGCAGAAGCTTCCGCTCGTCGGCGTCGAGCACGCCGTCCGACGCGGCCTCGAGCGCGGCAGGCGAGGTGAGGAGCCGCGCCACGAGCTTCTCGGGCTGCGGCAGCGGCAGGACGCGATCGAGCCAGCGCGTGAGGAAGCCGCCCTTCCGCAATGCGCGCTCGAGCTCCTCGAAGCTGCGGAACGCCTGCGGGCCGAGCAGGTCGCCGTAGCGCTCGTAGAAGCGGCGGAGCACGGCCATCCGGAACCGCTCGCGCGCAAGTCCCACCGGATCGCCCGCCTCCAGCGCCTCCTCGAGCAGGGCGGCGACGTCCCGCTCCCGCACGCGCACGTAGATGCCGTCGATCCGCGCGTAGAGCTCCTCCGGCGCCGGCACGACGGCGATCTCGACCGCGCGCGCCACGACCTCGCGCAGCCGCGGATCGCCCTTGAGGCGCGCGACGTCCGGCTCCTCCTCCCGCGCGACCTCGACCCCGTCGACGAGCTCGGTGACGGCCCGCTGCTCGACCGCCTCCTCGCCGAGCGTCGGCAGGACATGCGAGACGTAGTCCATGAACGTGGGGTTCGGCCCGACCACGAGCACGCGCCGCAGCTTCTCGCGGTGCGTATAGAGAAGCCAGGACGCGCGATGCAGGCCGACGGCCGTCTTCCCGGTGCCCGGCCCGCCCTGCACGACGAGCGCGCCCTCGGGCTCGGCCGTGATCAGCCTGTACTGGTCGGACTGGATGGTCGCGACGATGTCGCGCATCCGCACGTCGCGCCTGCGATCCAGCTCCTCGAGCAGGAAGTCGGAGACGCTTGCGCCCTCGACCGCGCTGCCGTCGAGCGCCTCGTCGGAGATGTCGGTGAGCCGGCGTCCCTCGGCGCGGAAGCGGCGCCGCTGCTGGACGCCGTGCGGCGTCTGCGGCGTCGCCGTGTAGAAGGGCCGCGCGGCCGGCGCCTGCCAGTTGACGAC
This sequence comes from uncultured Actinomycetes bacterium, assembly GCA_963696975.1. GTDB lineage: Bacteria > Actinomycetota > Thermoleophilia > Gaiellales > Gaiellaceae > Palsa-739. Next base: position 88,890 of record CAVOMI010000004.1, read on the forward strand.
GAGCGACTCGTGCTCGTCGTCGTGCACCCAACGGCGGCCGACGTAGAGCGGGCGCGGCGTGCCGTCGAGCGTGAGTCGTCCGAAGACGAGGCCCCGCTCGGCGTCCTCGAACGTGCGCATCCGGCGCTTCGCCCACGCCTCCATGTTCAGCGCGGCCCACTCGGTGGCCATCGCCTCCTGGGTGCGGGCGACCGTCGACCGCATGCGGTCGAGCTGGTCGTAGGCGCGGTCGACGTACGCCTGCTCGGCTGCGAGCTCCGGGTGCGTCATCGGCCGCTGAGCGTAGCGCGGAATACGGCGAGGTCGACGCGAACGCTGGAGGCCTCTGCCTCGAAGCCCGCGTCGCGCAACCAGGCGAGCTGGTCGTCGACGCTGTCGGGCGTATCCATCACCCAGTCGATCTCGATCGGCCCTTTCTCGCCCGCCGCGGAAACGACCACGTCCCCCAGGACGAATTCGCCGCCGGGCCGCAGCACGCGGGCGACGCGCGAGAACAGGTCGCGCTTTCCCGGGCCGTCCAGGTGGTGCACGGCGAGCGCCGAGACGACGAGGTCGAACGGCCCGGACGGAAGCTCGTCCTCCAGCCGCTGGAGCCGCAGGTCGGCGTCCGGGAGCCGCTCGCGTGCGCGCCCGAGCATGGCGTCGCTCGCGTCGATGCCGACCCAGCGGGCAGCGGGATGCGCGGCCTGCACGCGCAGCGCGGTCTCGCCCGTGCCGGTGCCCAGCTCGAGGACACGCGCGGCCTTGATGTTCGCGGTCGCCGCCGCAATTGCCTCTTGCAGCTCCTCGTAGCCGGGAATCTCCGCAGCCATCTCGGCGAGGTACGTCTTCGGATCCCACTCCCACCCGCCCACCGAACACATCGTAGGATCGTCGGCACGATGAAGCTCGGTCTCAGCCTCGGCTACGCCCCGCCCGGCACGAACCCGGCCGACCTCTTCCCGCTCGTGCAGGAGGCGGAGCGCCTCGGCTTCGACTCGGTCTGGGTCGCCGAGGCCTGGGGCACCGACGCGGTCAGCGTGCTCGGCTGGCTCGCGGCGAAGACCGAGCGGATCAAGCTCGGCTCGGCGATCATGCAGATTCCCGGTCGCACTCCCGGCAACGCGGCCATGACCGCGGCGACGCTCGATCTCCTCTCGGGCGGTCGCTTCCTCATGGGCCTCGGCACCTCGGGGCCGCAGGTGGTCGAGGGCTGGCACGGGCAGCCGTGGGGGAAGCCGCTGACGAAGACGCGCGAGTACGTCGAGATCGTGCGGGCGGCGCTGCGGCGGGACGTCGTCGAGCACGAGGGTGAGCACTATCGGATCCCGTGGGACGGCCCGGGCGCGACCGGACTCGGCAAGCCGTTGAAGCTGATGGTGCGTCCGCTGCGCGCCGAGATCCCGATCTACCTCGCGGCGCTCGGGCCGAAGAACGTCGCGCTCGCGGCCGAGATCGCCGACGGCTGGCTCCCGATCTTCGTGGCGCCCGAGCGCTTCGGCGACGCCTTCGGACCGAGCCTCGCAGCCGCGCCGCCCGACTTCGAGATCGCGGCGACCGCGAGCGTCCTCGTCGGCGACGACGTGGCCGCTCTCCGCGACGCGCTGCGGCCGCACATCGCCCTCTACGTCGGCGGCATGGGCGCGAGGGGCCGCAACTTCTACAACTCGCTCGTCCGCCGCTACGGCTGGGAGGACGAAGCCGAGCGCGTCCAGGAGCTCTACCTCTCCGGCAAGCAGCGGGAGGCGATCGCCGCGGTGCCCGACGAGCTCGTCGACGCCGTCTCGTTCGTCGGTCCGAAGGAGCGGATCGCGGAGCGGCTCGAGGCGTGGCGCGAGACGCCCGTCACGACGCTCGTGCTCGGCACGACCCAGCCCGAGGCTCTGCAGACGCTGGCCGAGCTTCTGCTCTAGTTCCGGCGATGGCTCCACCCGTGATCGTGCTCGGCGTCGGCCGCTCGGGCAGGACGCTGCTGCGCGTGATGCTCGACCGGAACAGCGAGATCGCGATCCCGTACGAGTCGTTCTTCGTCACACCACTCGCGCAGAGGCACGGGCGGCGGCCGAACCTCGACGACTTCCTCGACGACCTGGGGCGCTTCTACCAGCTCTACGAGTGGGGCATATCCCCCGAGGACGTTCGTCCCCGGTTGCGCGAGGGAATGACGACCGGCGAGGCGATCGCCGCAGTGTTCGAGGTGTACGCCGAGCACGAGGGAAAGCCGCGCTGGGGCGACAAGACGCCGCTCTACATGCAGCACCTGCCGCTGCTCGAGGGTCTGTTCCCGGACGCGCTCTGGGTTCATCTGGTTCGCGACGGCCGCGACGCCGCGCTCTCGTTTCTCTCGCTGCCCGAGGGCTTCTCGGAGAAGACGTGGGCACTGCCGCACACTGCCGCGCAGTTCGCGGCGCGGTGGCGGACGGAGATCCTCGCCGCCCGGCGGCTCGGCGCACATGTCGGCGGCCGCTACCTCGAGCTCCGGTACGAGGATCTCGTCACAGCGCCCGAGCGCGAGCTGCGCCGCGTCTGCGAGCACACCTCGCTGCCCTGGGAGCCGGCGATGCTCGACTACCCGGGCACCTCCGACGTCGCCTCGCTGCCGGAGCACAGGAACCTCGCGCAGCCGCCGACACCGGGGCTACGCGACTGGCGCAGCCAGATGAGCCGCGAGGACGCGCTGGCCTTCGAGGAGGTCGCGGGCGACGTCCTGCGCAGCGGGCGCTACGAGCTGCTCGAGCCCGGCGCGAGCTATCCCACCGCACGCGGAAAGCGCGAGCTCGCGCGCTTCGCCGCGCTCAGCCGAAGCTGGAACCTGGCCGCGGCGGCGTACCAGCGGTCACCGCTCTGGCGGCGCTCGCACCCCGTGCTCGGCTGACCGAGCGAGGTAACGTCGAGTCGGTGGCGTTTTCAGCCCAGACCGCCATCCTGCTGATCCTGATCGGCTTCGGAGTCGGCGCCTTCGGGACGGTGATCGGCGCGGGTGGCGGCTTCATCCTCACGCCGATCCTGCTTCTGCTCTATCCACATCAGTCGGCACAGACGCTGACGTCGATCAGCCTCGCGGTCGTCTTCTTCAACGCGGCCAGCGGCAGCGCGGCCTACGCGCGCCAGCGGCGGATCGACTACCGCAGCGGGATCGTCTTCTCGCTGGCGACCGTCCCGGGCGCGATCGGAGGCGCCCTCCTCGTCGGCGACGTTTCCCGCCGGGTCTTCGACGCGATCATGGGCGTCGTCCTCGCTTCCCTCGCGGTCTGGCTGATCGCCGGCGAACGCTGGCCGCTACGCAAGGTGCGAGGCCATCTCGAGCACCGGACGCTCGTCGATCGCAGCGGCGAGACCTACGAGTACGACGTCCCGATCAGACGCGGCGCCGTCTACAGCCTCGGCGTCGGCTTCCTCTCCAGCTTTCTCGGCATCGGCGGAGGTGTCATCCACGTGCCGCTGCTCGTACGCGCCTTCGGGTTCCCGACGCACATAGCGACAGCGACGTCGCATTTCGTGCTGACGATCATGGCCGGGACCGGCACCCTTACCCACATCTTCAGTGGCAGCTTCCACGGTCACGGGCTGCGCCGCACGCTCGCGCTATCCGTTGGCGTCGTCGGCGGAGCACAGCTCGGCGCGCACATCTCGCTCCGGCTCCGTGGTCCGGTGATCCAGTGGCTGCTGGCAGGCGCGCTCCTGGCCCTGTCGGCGCGCCTTCTGATCGGCGTCTGACCGCGGCGCGCTAGCAGGGGCCGGGCTGCGGGGTGCCGCCCGGGCCGTCTTCGTGCTGGTCTCCGGACTCCAGGCAGTACCCGGTCGTGGTGGCCGCGGCGAGCACGACCTCGGAGCCGGGCGGGAGGGTCGCGCCGACGTAGGTGTGGTTCTCGTCGAAGTACGCCTGCAGCGCAGGCGCGGCCTGCTCGAAGTCGAGCCCCGCAGTCGCGGAGTGGGCCTGCGAGATCGCCTGCTGGCCGGACGAGGACACCTGCGCGTTCTGCTTCGCGTCCTGCGAGGTCAGGTAGAGACCGATGAAGACGGTCACGAGCAGCACCGGGATTCCGAAAGCGACACGAACCATCCGGGACATATCGGCAGCTGGAGGCCGAAGCTCAAGCCACGACGCGGTACACCTGGAACACCTCGGCGAACTCGCGATTCACGTTCACGCCGTGCATGCGCGCCAGGTTCCGGACGTACTCCGCGTTCGCGTAGCGCCGATGCTGCTGCGAGGCGTATTTCTCGAGCGCCGCCACCTTGAGATCGACGTGCCGCTGCTCGAGCGCCATGTACCACTGGTACTCGAAGTCGAAGTTGTTCCACGGGATCTCGTAGCCGAGGATCGTCGTGCGCTTGAAGGCGCGCAGGCCCTCCTCGGCGATCGTGCGGTGATCCTGGTGGACGTCGTGGAGGCTCGGCTGGAAGACGACGTCGGGCGCCCAGTCCTCCCACAACGCGACGAGCAGCTCGAGGATGTCCTGCCGCCGCTCGGGGAACGTGCGGACGTCGAAGTCGTGCACCGTCAGCGACTCGCCGGGAATGCCGAGCTCGGCCGTCGCCTCGGCGACCTCGCGCGCGAGCGTGTCGGGCGGGAAGCCCGGCGGCAGCGAGCGGGTCGCGATCGAGAACGCGATGTAGCGCACCTCGCAGCCCGCCTCGACGAGCCGCGCCATCGTCCCGCCGCACCCGAACTCGCCGTCGTCGGTGTGCGGCGCCAGCACGAGCGCCTTCCGCCACTGCTCGGTCATCCGGCGATCATCTCAGGCACGGGCTCCTCGGTCTCGACAGGGTGCCAGTCGCGCGCCCGCACCCGCACCGGCGAGACCAGTCCGATCAGGCCGATCAGGAGCCAGGTGGTGGGATCCTCGAAGAAGTCGTTGTACGCGAGGGAGTGCACGAAGATCGCCAGCAGGCCCAGCCCGGCGGCCAAAGCCACGAGCCCGTAGGTGCGATGGTCGATCCGCCGGTAGGCGGCGAGAAACAGCGCCCCGACGAGCCAGAAGAAGAGAAGGAAGCCCGGCGCGCCCTCCTCTGCAGCAACGGTGACGGGGGTGTTGTGCGACGCGCTCTTCTTCGGAGTTTGGTGGGTGCGCTTGGAGTACGCGTGCTCGAAGCCGCCGAGGCCGACGCCGTGCGACGGGTGCGCTTTGGCGATCTTGATGCCCACCGCGATCAGGGTCGACCGCCCGCCCGTGGCCTTCTTGAGACCCGAGACCGTGTGGTGCCGCAGCGCGTGCACCACTCTCGGCTGGGTCACGGCGATCCCGGCGACGAGGACGAGAACGGCCGCGAGCGCGAGCAGCGACTTCCACCGCCAGACGATCGCGGCGAGAGCGAACACGGCCACGAAGAGCGCCGCGAAGCTCGACTGCGAGAAGGAGATGAGGAGCCCGAGCCAGACCACTGCGATGAAGGCCAGCGCGGCCAGCCCGACGCGCCGGGAGACCGCACCGCGAACCAGCAGCACGGCCGTCGCGACCAGCGCGATCACGAGGAAGCGGCCGTAGATCGACGGGTCGAAGAAGACCGAGTTGACCCGGAACAGCGCCTGGAACGTGTTGACCTGCTGCAGCTTGGTGTTCTCGAAGATCGTGCGCGTCTTGTACTGGTAGAAGCCGACCACGGCGAAGACGAGCGCCAGCAGCACGAGCTCGCCGTAGAGGATCCTGACCCGCGAGGTCCGCCACGGTAGGCGCGCGATCGAGACGGCGAGGGTCGTGAACGGCACGTAGAAGGCGAGCATGTCGATCGCCGCCGCGTGCAGGTCGACGCTCCACGAGACCGAGAGCCCGGTCCAGACGAGGTAGAGCGCCAGCGGCCACGACGCGATGCCGAGCTCGCGCGTCCTCTCGTCACCTTCGACGAGCTGCCAGAGGAGCAGCCCGGCGGCGCCGAGCGCGACGGCGTAGAGAGGGACGAGCAGCTGGTGGCCGAGGAAACCGACCCGCAGCGGGACGAAGGCGAGCATCGCGAAGGCGATGAGCCAGGGCTCGCGCCGGAAGAGCAAGGTGAGGAGCGGGCCGAGCACGAGCGCGCCCACGATCGCGCCACCGAGCTCCGCCGCGCTCGACGGCGCGAGCGACGCGCATAGCAGGATCGTCCCCACGCCGGCATAGCCGAGTCCCGCGATCCGGTTCAGGCGCGTTCGCGCGAGCAGCAGGACGGCGAGGCCGATGCAGGCGATGGGAGCGCCGAGCTCCGCGAGCCCGATCATCCGTGTACCTGCACGACGGCCGTGGTGGACTCGCCGTTCTCGGAGACGACCAGCCGGTACATACCCGGCGTGGTCGGCGCGCGCAGGTGCAGGACTGCGGCCCGATGGGAGCCATGCCGGTGGCCGAGCCGCCAGGTGTAGCGCTTGGCCGCCGTCTTGACGTGCACAGTCAGCCGATGTCCGGCGCGAACGGTTAGCCGCTGCGGGGAGAGCTGGATGTAACGCACGACGATCGTCACGTGCTTGCGCTTCGCAGCGGGAGTCACATTGCCGGCGGCGTCCTGCGCGCCGATCGAAAGCACGTAGCGGCTGGCCGGCAGCTGTCTGCCGCCCAGCGTTCCGGCCCACTTGACTTTGTCCTGCGGCCGGATCAGGTGGCTGCGGATGATCAGGCGCGACCCGAGGTAGACGAGCGCGTGCGCAGCTTCGCTGAACCCGTAGCGGATCGCGACCGTGCGGCCCTTGCCGGCGAAGAGGACGGGATTCTTCTTCACCGCCTTCGCCACGAGCACCTTGGGCGGCTTCGTGTCGACGGTGATCTTGTTGAGGAACTGGAACGTCTGGCGCGGCAGCTGGACCGACGGGTAGTAGGCGCCGTCCGGAGCCACTCGACCAGCGTCCGTCCGGCCGTCCCAGACGAACAACTTGTCGGTCTTGGCCGGCACGGGGACGTGCGCCGCGATGGTCCTCACCGTGTGGCCGGAGGAGTCCCGGATCGTCACGGTCACCCGGTCGGAGTGGCGAAGCTTCACCCGGAGAGTCGCCTTGCTCGTCGGGCAGTTACAGGTCGGCCCGATCACAACGTGACCGCTGGGGACTTCGCGACCGCGCCGCTCCGACAGGAGCGCCCCCGAGAGCGGGCTCTTGATCAGCTTCAGGTGCTCGGTGATCGCAAAGGCGGCAGCAGTGGCCACCAGCAGGCCCAGGAGGGTCACCGTCGTGAGAACCCGCTGCAAAGCCCGCCGATTCTACGGGCCTCTCGTTAACGAAGTTGAAGAACGGTCAGGCTCGCGTCGCCTGAGCTTCGTGCGCGGCGCGCGACTCCTTCACCATCACGTTGACGGTGTAGATCGTCAGGACCACGACGGTGAAGACGAGGCCGCCGCCGAGCACCCAGTTCGCCTCGGGCACGTTGAGCAGCTTGAGGCCGCTGATGATGAGGATCCCGGCGAGTCCGCCGCGAATCGTCATGTCCGGGACCTTGACCGTGTACCGGCTCGAGATGAGGATCCCCGGTACCGAGCCGAGCAGCAGCCAGGCGGTCGCATGGAGGTCGACGTCGCCGATGATCAGGTGTCCGACGCCCGCCACCCAGAGGAGCGCGGCGGCGTGGAAGATGTCCGTGCCGACGATCCGCGGCATCGTGAGCGGGTAGACGAGCACCATCATCAGCCCGAAATACGTGCCGCTGCCGACCGACGTGATGCCGACGATGAAGCCGAACACAGCGCCGGTGCCGAACGCGATCAGCTTGTCGCGGCGGGACATGATGAACGGCGCCTGGCTCGGCTGCACACCCCCCTTCACGAACGACTTCGCGAGGAAGCCGGCGCCGCCGCCGATGAGCGCCACGCCGATCGCGTAGCCAAGAAGCGTCTGCGCGTTCGCGATCGAGTTGCGAAGCACGTACGAGACCGCGACACCCGCGATCGCCAGCGGGCCTGAGCCGGCGAAGAGCCAGAACGCGAGATGGCCGTGCACTGTCTTGAGCCGGCGGTGCCGGACCGCGCCGAACGACTTGAAGATCGCGCCGTGGAAGATGTCGGTGCCGACGGCAAAGCTCGGCTTGAAGCCGAAGACGATGATCAGGATCGGCGTCATCAGCGACCCTCCGCCGACGCCGGTCAGTCCCACGATCAGGCCGAGCCCGAGCCCGGTGAGCGTGAACTGCCAGGTCATGAAGCGCTCAAGACCATCCCGGCGCCGACCGTCTCGTTCGTTGCCTCGTCGATCAGCACGAAGGCGCCGGTCAAGCGGTTCTCCTCGTACGGGTCGACGAGCAACGGCTCCGAGAGCCGGAGCCGGACCACGCCGATCTCGTTCAGCTCGAGCCGCTCCGGCGCCGAAACGTCCTCGAGCGTGCGGACGTCGATCCGCGCCACGAGCTCCTCGGCGATCGCCCGCACCGAGCGCGTCGTCGACTTCACGGCGAGCCGCGCCCGCGGCTCGAGCGGCCGCTCGCTCATCCAGCACACGCGCGCTTCGAGCTCCCGCGCAACGGTGGGCGGGTCGTCCGGATCGGCCAGCATGTCGCCGCGCGAGACGTCGATGTCGTCGGCGAGCCGGATGGTCACGGCCATCGGCGGGATCGCCGCCTCGAGCGGCCCGTCGATTGTCTCCACCGACTCGACCTGCGTCCTGACGCCGGCCGGAAGGACGACCACTTCGTCGCCCGCGCTCCAGACGCCACCCGCGACCTCACCGCCGTAGCCGCGATAGTCGTGGTGCTCGTCGGACATCGGCCTGATCACCCACTGCACGGGGAAGCGCCGGCTGTCGAGGTCGCGGTCGGAGGAGATCTCGACGGTCTCGAGATGCTCGAGTAGCACCGGCCCCGAGTACCACGGCATGTGCTCCGAGCGGTCGACGACGTTGTCTCCCTGCAACGCCGAGATCGGGATCACGACGAGATCCGGCAGGCCCAGCTCGGCGAGGTGCGAGGCGATCTCGTCGAACCGCTCCTGCGACCAGTCGACGAGGTCCATCTTGTTGATCGCGACGACGGCGTGAGGCACCCGGAGGATCGAGAGGATGTACGCGTGGCGGCGCGTCTGCTCGACCACGCCCTGGCGCGCGTCGACGAGCACGATCCCGAGCTCGGCGGTCGAGGCGCCGGTCACCATGTTGCGCGTGTACTGGACGTGTCCGGGCGCGTCGGCGAGCTGGAAGCGACGCCTCGGCGTGACGAAGGAGCGGTAGGCGACGTCGATCGTGATGCCCTGCTCGCGCTCGGCGCGCAGGCCGTCGGTCAGCAGGGCGAGGTCGACGTACTCGTTGCCGCGGCGGCGCGAGACGTCCTCGATGTGCTCCAGCTGGTCGACGAAGATCTGCTTCGTGTCGTAGAGCAGCCGCCCGATCAGGGTCGACTTGCCGTCGTCGACGGAGCCGCACGTGACGAGCCGCAGCAGGTCGGTCGACTGCGCCTGCTCAGAAGTAGCCAACGCGCTTCCTGTCCTCCATCGCGGCTTCGCTGAACCGGTCGTCGGCGCGGGTCTCGCCGCGCTCGGTGACGCGCGTGGCCGCAATCTCCTCCACGACCTCGTCGATCGTCGCCGCCCGCGACTCGACGCCGCCGGTGCACGTCATGTCGCCGACGGTGCGGAAGCGGACCGAGGTCGTGAATGGATCCTCGCCCTCCATGCGCTCGACGTACGGCGAGACCGCGTACAGCATCCCGTCGCGCCGGAACACCTCGCGCTCGTGCGCGAAGTAGATCGGCGGCAGCTCGAGCTGCTCGCGCGCGACGTACTGCCACACGTCGAGCTCGGTCCAGTTCGAGATCGGGAAGACGCGGACGTGCTCACCCTTGCGAACCCGCGTGTTGTAGAGGTTCCAGAGCTCGGGCCGCTGCGCGCGCGGGTTCCACTGGCCGAAGTCGTCGCGGAAGGAGAAGATCCGCTCCTTCGCGCGGCTCCGCTCCTCGTCGCGCCTCGCCCCTCCGATCGCCGCGTCGAACGAGTGCTCCTCGATCGCGTCGAGCAGCGTCGTCGTCTGCAGCCGGTTGCGCGACGCGCGCGGGCCGGTCTCCTCGACGACCCGTCCCTTGTCGATCGACTCCTGCACCGACGCGACGACGAGGCGCTCGCCGAGCTCCTCGACGCGACGGTCGCGGTACTCGATCGCCTCGGCGAAGTTGTGCCCGGTGTCGACGTGCATGATCGGGAACGGGAACTTGCCCGGCCTGAACGCCTTCTCGGCGAGCCGGAGCAGGACGATCGAGTCCTTGCCGCCCGAGAACAGCAGCACCGGACGCTCGAGCTCGGCCGCGACCTCGCGGAAGATGTGGACAGCCTCCGACTCGAGCTCGTCGAGGTGCGTCAGCGTCGGGAGAGCCCGGGAAGTCGTCACGAGCCGGATTCCACGCGCTGGGGAACGAGGTTGAGCTCTTCGAGCCGGTCGATCACCGCGACGGCGGACTCCGAGGGCGTGCGACCCATCGTTTCCAGTCGCAGCTCGGGCTCGAGCGGCTCCTCGTACGGCGCGGAGACGCCCGTGAAGTCGGCGATCTCGCCCGCGAATGCAGCCGCGTAGAGGCCCTTCGGATCGCGTCGCGCGCATTCCTCGAGCGACGTCGCGACGTAGATCTCGACGAACGGCGCATGTTGCTCGACCAGGGAGCGCGCGTGCCGCCGCATCTCCTCGTACGGCGAGATCGCCGAGACGACCACGACCGCGCCGGCGCGCGCCAGGCGTGACGCGACCCAGCCGATGCGCGCGATGTTCGTGTCGCGGTCCTCCTTCGAGAAGCCGAGACCCTTCGAGAGATGCGTGCGGACGATGTCGCCGTCGAGGTGGTCGACGACGAAGCCGCGCTGCTCGAGCTCCGGCTCGACGATGTTCGCGATCGTCGTCTTCCCCGCGCCCGAGAGCCCCGTGAACCAGAGCACGAAGCCGCTCATGTATGCAACCCGCATTCGGTCCGCTCGGTTCCGGCCCAGCGCCCGTCGCGGCCCTTGCCGGGCTGCGTGGAGTGCGTGTCGCCGATCGACTCGTACCCACGGTCGTGGAGCGCGTTGTACGGCAGCCCGCGCTCGCGGACGTAGGCCCAGCAGTCGTCGTCGGTCCAGTCGGCGAGCGGGTTCGCCTTCCAGAGCTCGTGGCCGGAATCCCAGCCGAGCTTCGGCGCGTCCGCGCGAACCGGCGACTGGTCGCGGCGGATCCCGGTGATCCAGCAGTCGAGATCGAGCAGCGCCCTGTTGAGCGGCTCGATCTTCGCCACCGCGAGGTAGAGGTCGGGATTCGTGTCCCAGAGGCCGTCCTCGACGGGCGAGCCGGCGAAGACCTCGATCTTCGTGCCGTACCGCCGCTCGACCTCGCGCCAGTGCTCGTACGTCTCCGGGAAGAGATGGTGCGTGTCGATCGCGAACACGCGCGCCTGCGGCTCGTGCTCGAACAGCATGTCGAGCAGAACCGACTCCTCCTTCTGGAACGAGCACGCGAGCGCAACGCGGCCGGGGAACTCGTCGAGCACGTACTCGACGACTCGCTGCGCCGTCCAGGTCTCGACGTCAGCCGGCAGCTGCAGGCTCGCCACCGAGCAGCACCTCCTTCAGCGTGTCGCCGCGCAGGCCGAGCCGGAGCGTCTCGAGCGCGATGACCTCTTCCGGCGGGATGTTGCCGAGGTTGACGTTCGTGCCGAAATGCTTGATGAACCAGGCCTGGCTCTCCTTCGACGGCGCCTCCCAGATGAGGGAGTCGAAGGAGACGGAATGCTCGATCTCGTCGACGAGCCCCGTCCGCAGCTCGCCGCTCGGCCGGTAGATGCCGGCGGTGCCGCCCTCGCGGCCCTCGGCGATCACGCGCCACGCGCCCGCGTCGAGCTCCTCCTGCATCCACTGCGCCCACAGGTACGGCGCGATGTTGACGTCGGCGTCCTTCGAGCCGACCTCCGAGAGCACGGTGAAGTCGCGCGCGAAGTCGGCGATGAGCTCGAGCTTGCGGTCGCGTGGGATCTCGATCGTGCCGTCGGAGATCTCGACGTGCGAGAACCGATACTCGGACAGCCAGCTCTTGAACTCGTCGATCTTGTCGCGCGCGTAGACCGCCTCGAAGAACGTGCCGCCGCAGACGACGGGCGTCTCGAAATGGCGGTAGAGCGCGATCTTCTTCTCGAGGTTGTTCGTGACGTAGCTCGTGCCCCAGCCGAGCTTGACGATGTCGACGAAGGAGCCCGCGGTGTCGAATAGACCCTCGATCTCCCGCAGGTTGAGGCCCTTGTCGATCACGTGCGTGAGCCCGGTCTCGCGCGGCTTCTCCGGCCGCTCCGGAACTCCGAGAAATTCGTCTGAAAAGCCCGGCATCGTCGGGATGGTACCTAATCGTTGGAATAAGCAATTGCTTATTCCATACCGGATTTGGCTGCTTTCGCCATGCCCGAAAGAGCCATCTTGATTGTCAGTATTGGCAACGCTAGCGTGGCCTCGTCGCATCTGCCCACGAACGACAGGAGGTCACATGTCCATTCGACGTTCGGTGTCCCTACGACGTCCAGCTCTCCTCGCGATGCTCGTCGCAGCCTTGGTCGTGAGCCTCGGCTCGGCCGTTCCGGCCCTCGCCGCGGAGAGCCTGCCCGGACCCAGTCCGTTTGCTCCCGACGACGTGCAGGCGCTCGTCACCGCGACAGCGGCCGTGCCGAGCGGCTCCTCGACCACCGCGGTCGACGGCCAAACCGCGCTGAATGCCTCCACGCTTCCCGGAGCCGCCACGTCGGTCGAAGCCGGCGTCTCAACGCAGGCAGCGGTCGGCCTCGCGCCGCTCAACGAATCCAACGACGGCCCGAGCATCGCCTCGGTCCCGGCGACGCGGGCGTCGTGCTGGGCCAGCCAGGCGTGGCATCAGTGGGGAACGTGGCCGTACCAGCAGCGGATCACCGACACGACGTACTGGTGCGCCATCTTCGACAAGCACATCACCTACCGCACCTCGACGACGACGGCGTCAGGCTTGCTCTGCGGCGTGAGCTGGCGCGCGAGCGCACTGATCGGCGGCGGAATCGGACCGGGCTTCACGTACTTCACGAACCGTGCGTCGGCCAACTTCACGTGTCAGACGACTGTGCCCTGGATCGCGATCCACACCACGCACCACCTGGACACGAAGCGAACGGACCGCGGCGTGACGACCGAAGTCGGCTCCGGCTAGTACACCGCGCGCAGAAGCAGCTCGATCTCGTCCGGGCTCGCGGCTTTCGGGTTGGCGAGGTTCCCTCCTCGCTCGGCAGCGGCCGCCGCGAGCTCGGGCAGGTCGGCCTCCGGCACGCCGAGGTCGCGCAGCCGCGTCGGCCCCGCCAGCGCGGCCAGCGCCTCGACGCAGCCGGCAGGGCCGTCGGGAGCGCCGACAGCCTCACCGAACCTCGCGACCGCGTCGGGAGCGAACGCGGCGTTGAAGCGAAGCGCAGGCGGCAGGCAGATCCCGTTCAGCGTTCCGTGCGGCAATCCGTAGCGCCCGCCGATGGCCTGTGCCATCGCGTGCGCGAGCCCGAGCATCGACCCGGCGAGCGCTGCGCCGCCGTGACAGGCGCCGCGGAGCAGCTCGGTCCGTGCCTCGAGATCGCGCGGAGCCGAGACGACCGGCAGCAGCCACTCGGAGATGAGGCGCGCCCCTGCCAGTGCGTGCTCGTCTGCGGCGGGGTTGTGTCCCTGCACGTAGAGCGCCTCGGCGCAATGGGCGAGGGCGTTCATCGCCGTGCCCACGCTCGTCTCGGGCGGCAGGTCGAGCGTGAGCTCGGGCTCGTAGACGATCGCGGTCGGTTGCGCGCCTCCGCCACCGCCGCGCATGCGGCGCTCTTGGTCACGGACGCCGAAGTAGGTCGTCCACTCGGCGCCGGAATACGTCGTCGGTACCGAGACGAGCGGCAACTCCGTCGCGGCGGAGATCGCCTTTCCGAGGTCGATCGTGCTTCCACCGCCCACGGCGAGCACGCTGTCTGCGTCCCGTGCCGCTTCGACGGCGTCGGAAACGCGATCGGAGGGCACCTCCCGCCACCGCCCCGCCGCAGACAGCGGAAGCTCGAGCGAGTCCCACCGCGGCCCCGCAACGAGAAGCGGAGACGAGACGCCTGCCTCGACACAGGCTTCCGGCAGCCTGTCGAGCCCCCAGCGGACGATCACGTCGCCATCTCTACCTCAGCCGCTCGCGCGCGAACGCCACGAACTCCTGCGCGATGCGGGTCTCGGCCCGGCCGGTCGCGCGCGCAAGCTGGACGTCGCGGGCCGGCTCCAACCCCTGGACGCGCACGAGCGCGAGTGCTCCGGAGGAGAGGTCGCCCTCGATCGCGATGCGCGAGATGAACGTGGCGCCGAACCCGCCGAGCACCGCGGCCCGCGCCGACTCCTGCAACCCCAGCTCGAGCTTCACGTTGAGGTCGCGAGGCCGGACGCCGAGCTCCCGCAGCTCGTCGTCGATCATCTGCCGGATGCCGGCTCCCTCCTGCATCAGCACCAGCGGCTCCGACTTCAGCTCTTCGAGCGTCATGCTCTTGCCGGCGCGTTTGTGTCCGGCGGGGACGGCGAGCACGACCTCGTCGCGATAGAAGGGCTCGAAGGAGACGCCGCGATGACGTCCGCCGGCCCCCACCACTCCCAGCTCGAGCTCACGTCGCCCGACCTGCTCGACCACCGTGTGCGTGTCCGAGACGGTCAGCGCCACATGAACCAGCGGGTGATGGCTCTGGAACTCGCCGAGCAGGACGGGCAGAACGCTGCCTCCCGGGCCTGTGGAGGCGCCGATCTCGAGCCGGCCCTTGAGCTCGCCCTCGGCCTCCTCGCCGAGATCGGCGAGCAGCTGCTGCTCGAGCGCGAGTAGGCGCTGGGCTCCGCGATAGAGCCTCAGGCCGGCCTCGGTGGGCTCGACCCGACGGCCGGAGCGGTCGAGGAGCCGTTGACCGACGCGCTGTTCGAGCGACCGGATCTGCAGGCTGACAGCGGGCTGGGTGACCCCGAGCTGGTCGGCCGCCTGCGAAAAGCTCCGGCGCTCGACGACCGCGCAGAAGGCAACCAGCTGCTTCGTGTCCATAAGAACATCTTATTGCTGTCCTCTCGCGCACACGGCGGCGCCGCCGCGGATTTACGATCGACTCGTGCCAGACTCCACGCGGATCGAGGACACGCTCGTCCGCGGCTATCGCCAGCTTGCGCTCGAGACGCCGGAGCGGCCGCGCGACATCGTCCTGCGGGTTCTCGACGTGATCCTCTCGTCGGTGTTCCTGCTCGTCTCGCTGCCGATCTCGCTCGCGATCGCGGTGCTCGTGCTCGTCACGAGCGGGACGCCGATCCTCTATCGCGGCGAGCGCGTCGGCCGCGGCGCAAAGGTCTTCACGATGTACAAGTTCCGCACGCTGCGCCGAGGCGCCGAGCGGCGGCTCGGCCAGTATCTCGGCGAGGAGCTCGTGCAGCACACGCAGGCCGAGTTCACGCCGGTCGGGCACTGGCTCAAGGCGACGCAGCTCGACGAGATCCCGCAATTCGTCAACGTCCTGCGCGGCGACATGAGCCTCGTCGGGCCGCGTCCGATCCGTCCCGTCTTCTTCGAGGAGCTGGCACACGAGCTGCCGTCGTACTGGCAGCGACTCGTCGTCCGGCCCGGCCTGACCGGCTTCGCCCAGGTGCGACGCGGCTACGAGACGCCGATGAGCGAGAAGCTCGCACACGATCTCGAGTGGATCGCCGACCGTTCGGTGCGCCTGTACCTCCACACGGTCGCCGCGACCGGCTGGCGCGTGCTCAAGCAGTCGGTCAGAGGACTGACGGGACGCGGCGCCTAAGGTAGGGCCGTGTGCGGGATCTGCGGGATTGCGACGACACGCGGCGCGGCGGACGTCGAGGCGCTTCGTGCAATGAGCGATCTGCTCGTCCACCGCGGTCCTGACAGCGCCGGAGAGCACCTCGCCAACGGCGTCGCCCTCGCGGCGCGGCGCCTCTCGATCATCGATCTCGCGCACGGCGACCAGCCGATCGCGAACGAGGACGGCAGCTGCGTCGTCGTCCAGAACGGCGAGATCTACAACTACCCAGAGCTCCGCCGAGAGCTCGAGCGCGCCGGGCACGAGCTGCGAACCCACTGCGACACCGAGGCGCTCGTCCATCTCTACGAGGAGCACGGGCTCGGCTTCGCCGAACGGCTGCGCGGGATGTTCGCGGTCGCGATCTGGGACTCGCGGCGGCACCGCCTCGTCCTGGCGCGCGACCCGTACGGGATCAAGCCGCTCTATTACCGGCACGTCGGCGGCGAGCTGCGCTTCGCGTCGGAGCTGCGCGCCCTCCCGCGCGGCGAGATCGACCTCGACGCGCTCGAGGCCTTCCTCGCCTTCAACTCGATCCCGGCGCCGTACTCGATCTTCCGCGACGTCCGGAAGCTGCCGGCGGGGCACATCCTCGTCTGGGATGACGGCGTGATCACGCTCGAGCGATACGCGCGGCCGGGCCCGGAGGCCGAAAGCGCGCTCCGCACGGGCGACGAAGCGGAGCTCGTCGAGGAGTTGCGCGCCCGCTTGCGCGACTCGGTGCGCGCGCACCTTCTCTCCGACGTGCCGGTCGGCGTCCTGCTCTCGGGCGGCGTCGACTCGGCGGTGCTCGCCGCGCTCGCGGCGCAGGAGACGCCCGAGCCGGTGCACACGTTCACGATCGGCTTCGAGGAGCGCAGCTTCGACGAGCGCGCCGATGCGCGACGGGTCGCGGAGCGGTACGGGACGGAGCATCACGAGCTCCTCGTCCGACCCGACCCGGAGCTGCTCCTGCGCGCGCTCGCGGAGGCGTTCGACGAGCCGTTCGCCGACTCGTCGGCTCTGCCGACCTACCTCGTCTCGCAGCTGGCCGCCCAGCACGTCAAGGTGGCGCTGTCGGGCGAGGGCGGGGACGAGCTCTTCGGCGGCTACTACACGTATCAGGCCGACCTCATGGCCGACCGGCTGGCGCCGCTGGCCCGAGCCGTGCGTCCGCTCGTCGAGGCGCTGCCGTCCTCCTCTCGCAAGGCGAGTCTCGACTACAAGGCGAAGCGATTCGTGCGCGCCGCGCACCTGCCGCCGCTGGAACGGCATCACGGCTGGAAGGAGATCTTCTCGGCCGACGTCCGCAGCGAGCTGACCGGCCGCCGCGCTGCGTTCGATCCGGTGGACGTCTATCGCGCCCGGTACGCCGAGACCTCGGCGGCGCCGCAGCTGGCGCGTTTGCAGGACGTGGACTTCGGCGTCTACCTCGTCGACGACCTGCTTGTGAAGACCGACCGTGCGTCGATGGCGCATTCTCTCGAGGCACGTGTCCCCTTCCTCGACCCCGTCGTGACGAATCTCGCCTTCGCGTTGCCCACGCGGCTCAAGGTGCGTGGCCTCACGAAGAAGGTGCTGCTGCGCAAGGCGGCCGAGCCGCTTCTGCCGAAGGAGGTCGTCCACGGTCGCAAGCGCGGCTTCTCGATCCCGGCGGCCGCCTGGCTGCGCGGCGAGCTGGAGCCGTTTGCGCGCGAGACCCTGTCGCCGAGCTCCCTCCAGCGCCAGGGCTTCTTCCAGCCCGGGCCGGTCGGTCGGCTGCTGGACGAGCATGTCGCGGGCAAGCAGGACTGGAGCCGCCAGCTGTGGGGGCTGCTCGCGTTCACGCTCTGGTACGAGCGCCACGTCGAGCAGGAGCCGCCTCGGCTCGAGTCGGCGCGGATGGAGGCTCTCGCGGCGTGAGCGATCTCCCGCGGTTCGAGCTCGGCTACCCGCGAACCGAGCTGCGCCGGCAGCTCGTCGACGCGGTGCTGCGCGGCGAGAAGACGGCCACGGCGGGACTGCTCGAAGCGTACGAGGCGGACGGCACGACGCCCGAGGCGCCGGGAAGCCGCGCCGCGCTGCTCGACTATGACGACGACCCGGTCGCGGTCGTCGAGGTGACGGAGGCGCGCGTCGTCCCCGCCGAGGAGATCGACGAGCAGTTCGCGCGCGACGAGGGTGAGGGGTACGAGTCGGTCGAGGACTGGCGCGGCGCGCACGAGCGCTTCTTCGGCAGCCCGATCGAGGCGAAGACGCAGATCGTCGCGATCCGCTTCCGCCTGGTGGAGCGTCTCTGATGCGCGTCTGGATCGACATCACCGCCCCCGCGCACGTACTCGTCTTCAAACCGCTCATCGAGATCATGCGAGGCCGCGGCGACGAGGTGGAGATCACCGCGCGCGACTACGCGCAGACGCTGCAGCTGCTCGAGTTGCACGAGCTCGAGGCCGACGCGGTGATGGGACGCCACGCCGGCCGGTCGCGGCTGCAGAAGGCGCGGCAGATGACGAGCCGCCTCGGCGCGTTGCGCAAGTGGGCCCGCTCGCGCGAGTTCGACGTCGCGCTCGCGCACGGCTCGCACGAGTTGACCATCTCGGCGCGCAGGCTCGGGATTCCGAGCTCGACGACGTTCGACTACGAGTTCGCGACGCTGCAGCACCAGCTCGGCTGCCGCGCGGCGACGCGCGTGGTCGTTCCCGACGCGATTCCTCCGGAGCGGCTCAAGCCGTACGGCGTGCGACCGCCGAAGCTCGTCCAGTACCCGGGGTTGAAGGAGGAGTACTACCTCGCCGACTTCGAACCCGACCGGTCGCTGCTCGACCGCTTCGGCGTCGACCCGGCGCGCGTGCTCGTGGTGCTGCGGCCGCCGCCCGACGTGTCGCTCTACCACCGGCACTCGAACCCGCTCTTCCCGCAGACGCTCGAGCATCTGGGCCGGTCGGAGGACGTACAGGCGTTCGTGCTGCCGCGAACCGGGGAGCAGCACGAGTATGTGAAGGGGCTGGCGCTGCCGTCGGTGATCCTCCCGGACGACGCCGTCGACGCACAGAGCCTGATCGCGCTCGCCGACCTCGTCGTCTCGGCCGGCGGGACGATGAACCGCGAGGCGGCCGCGCTCGGCGTGCCCGTCTACACGACGTACGGCGGGAGGCTGGGCGGCGTCGACGAGGAGCTGATCCGCAGCGGACGGCTGAAGCCGCTCACCGATCCGCGCGCGCTCGAGCTGAAGAAGCGCGATCCGACGGCGGCTCCACGCATCCGGCGCGAGCCGAGCGAGATGCTCCGGCTGTTGCTGTCCGCGCTGGACGCCTGACCGAGTTTCAGCCGGTCCGGCCGATCGGGCGAGAGGACGCTGGCCCAGGCGAGCGCGTCTAACAGCCAACTCCGCTGGTGCCAACGGCCCAGACGGCCGCTGGCGATGCTGCTGCGACCTCCGAGAAGTGGTCGGCGTCTGGGTTCAGGCTGGGCACGACTGACCAGTAGCTTCCGTCCCAGTGCTCGATGAGGCCGTAGTAGCACAGGTTCGTGCTGTCTTGGTGGTAGCCAACGGCCCAGACGTCGCCGCCTGAGGCCACCCCGAGGCTTGTCAGCGCCTGGCTGTTGGAACCTGGGAAGCCGGAGCTCACCGGTTCGATCCGCCAGGTGTGGCCGTTCCAATGCTCGGCGAGCAGTCGCTTCGTGCCTCCCCCTTTGCATCCGCAGCCGGCCTTGCCGCCGCCGACCGCCTCAACGTCGTTTCGCCCAACCGCTGCCACTGCCATCAGGGCGTTATTGCCGGACAAGTTCGGGCTCGGCACCTGCTTCCACTTCCGGCCGTTCCAGTGCAGGGTCAACGTCCGGGACGTGCCCAGTTCGCCGGCCCCCTTGGTGCCGGTGTAGGTTCCTACCGCCCAGACGCTTCGCGGTGAAATCGCCGCAACGGCCGCGAGGCCCTTGCCTGGTTGGCCAGGATTCGGGCTCGCCACCCGCTTCCACTTCACGCCATTCCAATGCAGGACAAGCGTTAGACCGGGGTAGAGGCCATCCGAGTCTGGGTGGTACGTGCCGACCGCCCAGACATTGGACGACGACAGCGCCGCGACCCCAAAGAGCGCGGCGCTGCTGTTCGGCGGCGCGGGGCTGGGGACGATCGCCCACGAGCTGCCGTTCCAGTGCTCGATCAACGTCGAGTAACCGCCTACCGCGCCCGCCGATGCGCCGACCGCCCACACATCCGTGGCCGAGACCGCCGCCGCACCGTTGAGCTGAACCTCGAGTGAGCCGTTCGGGTTTGGCATCGCGACCTGTTGCCAGGAGGAGCCGTCCCAGCGCTGACCGTCGTCAGTACGCCCGAGCCATCCTGGGTTGAGACAGCCTGCCGCGTCCACGAAGCCCCGTTCCAGTACTCGATCAGCGCCCCAGGAGCATGCTGGTCGGCAGACGTCGCGCCAGCACCGGCCACCATCCCCAGGAAACAACCCGTGAGCGCCGCCGCAACGACAACCGATAGCAGCCGCGCCGGCGAGAAAAACTTCATAACCCTCACCCCAACCCATACTTGCGCAAGGAGCAGCCGGGGGCATCGGGGCTTCCACCCACTCCTGCTCAGGGGTCATTCGGGAACGCTGGCCCAGGCGATGCTCCTATCCTCCGAGACGTCATGACCTTCGATCGTTTGGCCCCGCAGGCGGTGATGAGTAGCGACGGGTGGGCCGTCAAGATCGGGAGTCGCTACCGCATCGACTACGTCGAGGATGACCCGCCTCGCGACGGTCAAGGCCGACGTCGACTCGCTGACTGATCCGCTTATGTGCCAAATCGGTTCAATGGATCAAGCCGAAGCAGGCCACCCCGGAGGAGGAGTGCGACCTCGTCCTTGCTCGCGCGTGTTCGTCCCAACCGCGTTGTACGTTTGAGCGCGTGCTGCGCAGGCCACGCTCACTTTGCTCGCAGGCTCGCTCGCACTCGTCGTCGTGGAGCGCGTCGGCCGCCTGGGGTGGGTCGTCGGCCGCCTGGGGTGGGAAAGATGCCGCGCACAACACGCGGATCGGGCGGATGCCGAGCTCTCGCCGCGGCGCGCCGACTGGCAAGGAGTGCAGCGACGCCGTCGTGTACTACCTCGACAAGGCGCGGCGGCGTGTCGGCCTACCGCCCTAGGCGCTCCCGGCGAACTTCCCGTCGCTGTCGCACCGCTGCAGTTGTTCATCCTCGTCAACCTCGATCGCGTTCGGTACGAGCTCCCCCCGATCACCGGAATGACGGCAGCACTCGACCACGACGCGCTTGTGAGCGGCGTCTGGCGGGCGGACGACCCGCACCCGAGCAACGCGACCGGCCTCACCACCTGGTGGCCGGGCTGGGCCGGCGCGTTCTACAACGCCCCGATGGCGTACGAGGCGTGGGTGTGGGATGACGGGCTAGGGAGTAAGAGCCCCCGCTGCACGCCGACTGATCATTCGCGTTGCTGAGGGCACAGGCACAGCGTGCTGTGGAAATACGGCCCGGTGCTCGCGATGGGCGCGGCCGCGGGACGCGATTCGCGCCACCACCGCGGCTACGCGTATCTCTTCGTCGGCGGCACCGCGGCCTGCCTTCCCGGTCAGCGTCAGATCGACGAGCACGATCGACAGCGCGCCGGTCGCGCGATCGCCGCACCGCGGGGGCGGGACCCGACTTAGTTTGTTACGTCAACGACAATTTGCCCGACATTCATGTTGCTTGCTCCAGCTACGGCAACGTAACAAACGTCCTGTCTAGGCGGAATCCTATACAACAGATTCCGAGTGAATGGCGTGGTGAAGGAACGACTTAAACTGCTAACTGTATTTCCCTTTACACACACCGTGCTATACGAGGTCTTGACTCGTGATGACTCTGGATAAAGAATAATCTTCTTCGGATGCTTCACAGTTACGGTGTAAGATGTCGATCCGTTCTTTAGGGAACCAGATTTCTGAGATGTACCGGCCAGGGCAAAGCCGGCGATAGTAGTGGCAACTATCATTGCTGCCGCAATGCTCAAGAGCTTTTTCATTCTACTCTCCTATGAATTTCGTGCCCGGAAGGTTCCAGCTTCTGAGACCTCTCGAAGAGTGATACGAGTCTCATCGCGACGAATGGTACGGAGAGCGCCTAACGACCCGCCAATGACCGGAATCTGTCGTTCCAGGGACAGCGTCAGGGGTCATTCCGGAACACTGGTCCAGGCGGCGGTCCTTTCGCCTGGTGCAGATGTAGCTTCTCGGTGAATGCCGGTTGTCGCGACGGGCTCAGGCGGCGACGTCGGCGAGCCTGGCGAGCAGCTCGGCGCCGTACCGTTCGAGCTTCGCCGGGCCGATCCCCGGCACCGCCGCGAGCTCGGCGAGCGTTTGCGGAGTCCGCGCGACGAGCTCCGCCAGCGTCCGGTCGTTGAAGACGACATAGGCCGGCACCTCGTCCTCGCGGGCGCGCGCGAGCCGCCACTCCTTCAGCGCCTGCACGGCCGGCGTCTGCGGTAGAGCGGTCTTGGCCGATTTCGGAGCAGACGGGGCCGCCGCACGCACGCCGAGCTCGCCGAGGAACCGGCTCGGCTTGCCGTCCCACGTGACGAGCAGATGCTGCTTCGCGCGGGTCAGCCCCACGTAGAAGAGGCGCCGCTCGTCCTCGACGTCGCCGCGGCGGATCGGCAGCTCGCCCTCCTCGACATGTGGCAGGAGAACCGCCTCCCACTCGAGCCCCTTCGCCCGGTGGAGCGTCAGGAGATGGACGCCGCGGCCTGCGCTGTCGCCGAAGCGCTCGTGCAGCGACTCGACGAACTCCTCGACTTCTCCGCCGAACTCCTCGGCGAGCCGCACGAGCCGCGCGAGATCGGCCTGCCGCGTCTGCTCGCGCTCGCCGAGCTTGTCCGGCACCTCGGCGAGGAGCCCCTGACGAACGGCGAGCTCGCGCACCACCTCGCCGGCCGGTCCGCGCCGGCCGCGCAGCCCCTTCAGCAGCTGGCGGGCGGCGTCGCGCGCGAGCAGCGACGCACCCTGGAACGGGATCGCCGCGTCGTGGAACGCCTCCTCGAACTCGGTCGTCCGCGCGTTCGTCCGCACGAGCACGGCCATCTGCTCGAGAGGAACCCCGCCCTCGTGCAGCCTCCGGACGTGCGCGACCACGTCGAGGCCGGGCCCGACGACCGGCTCAGGACCGGCGTCGAGCGTCGCGGCGAGCGTTTTCGCCGAGCCGCCGAGCCGCGGCACGAGCCGGTTCGCGAGCTCCAGCACCTGCGGACTCGAGCGGTAGTTCCGCTCGAGCTTCACCACGTGAGCGTGCGGGAAGCGCTTCGGCAGCGCGAGCAACCAGCGCGCGCTCGCCCCGGTGAAGCCGTAGATCGCCTGGTAGTCGTCGCCGACCGCGCAGAGCTCGTCCCGCTCACCGAGCCAGAGATCGAGCAGCGACTGCTGCAGCAGGTTGACGTCCTGGTACTCGTCGACGGTGAACGCGCGCCAGCGATGGTGGACCGCGTCTCGCGCCTGCTCGTCCTCCTCGAGCAGCCGCACCGTTCGCTCGAGGAGATCCTCGAAGTCGAGCAGGTCCTCCGCCGCCTTCCGCCGCTCGTACTCGCCGAAGACCCGCCGCATGAGGTCGAACGGAATCGGCGGCTCGTGGTCGCCGAGCCCGTCGCCGTACGTCTCGGGCGAGAGCCGCCGGTTCTTGGCCCACTCGATCTCGGTCGCGAGATCACCGGCGGGCCGGAAACGGTACGCACCCGGCAGCCCGTTGCCGATGCGGCGCAGGAGGATCGCCTTCGAGGAAAGGATCCGGCCGGGATCGCCGTCGAAGTGGCGAAGCAGGGTGAGGGCCGCCGCGTGGAACGTCGACGCCCGCACCCCCTCGACGCCGAGCGCACCGAGGCGCGCCCGCAGCTCGCCGGCCGCCTTGGCGGTGAAGGTCACGGCCACGATCTGCTGCGGGGGGAACGCGCCGGTGGCGACCTGCCACGCGATCCGGCGCGTGATCGTCGTCGTCTTGCCCGTGCCGGCTCCGGCGAGGATGCACAGCGGTCCGCGCGTCGTCTCCGCCGCAGCGCGCTGCTCGGGATTCAGATCTTGCAGGATCCGCTCGGCGTCCAAGGCCGAGGACGCTAGCGTCGCGACCGGCCGACTACGGTGCCGGAAGGGTCAGGGGTTCGTGTCCGGCGTCAGCCCGTGCTCGAGATCGAGCACGTAGCTTCCCGTGTCCGAGAGGCTCGGCGGCTGGAGGCGCTGCGGCTTGTCTACGACCTGGCGGAGCTTCCCGACCACCTCGAGCGTGTCCCCCTCGTCGGCAAGGCGCTCGAGCTCGCCCAGGTGCTCCGCGAGCCAGTCGGGATCGACCGGAGGCCGACTCAGTCGCATGATCTTGGGATGCGCCGTCTCGCCGACCGAGTCGTCGTCGCTCCAGAGCTCCTCGTGGATCTTCTCGCCGGGTCGTGAGCCGGTGAACGCGATCCGGATGTCCCGCGGGCCCGAGGTCGGGTCGTCGGGCAGGCGAGCCTCCTTGCCCGAGAGGCGGATCATGTTCTTCGCCAGGTCGACGATCCGCACGGCCTCGCCCATGTCGAGGACGAACACCTGGCCGCGGCCGCCGATCGCGCCGGCCTGCACCACGAGCGAGACCGCCTCGGGAATCGTCATGAAGTACCGCGTCATCTCGGGATGCGTCACCGTCACCGGGCCGCCGCGCTCGATCTGCTTGCGGAAGATCGGGATCACGCTGCCGGACGAGTTGAGGACGTTGCCGAAGCGCACGGCGACGAACCGCGTCGCCACGTCGCGCCGGTGCCCGAACGACTCGACGATCCACTCGCAGAGCGCCTTCGACTGTCCCATCACCGTCTTCGGATTGACGGCCTTGTCGGTCGAGATGAAGACGAAGCGCTCGACCCCGAACTCGGCCGAGAGCTCGCAGAGGATGCGGGTGCCCACCACGTTGTTGCGCACCGACTCGAGCGGGTGGGTCTCGAGCATCGCGACGTGCTTGTACGCGGCCGCATGGAACACCACCGTCGGCTGGTACTTCTCGAAGACCTCGCGCCGCATCGCCTTCCGGTCCTTGACGTCGATGAGCTTCGGCAGCGCCGCGGTGAAGTCGCGCTCGGAGACGAGCTCGCGCTCGATCTCGAACAGCGGACCCTCGGCGTTGTCGACGAGGATCAGCCGCGAAGGGCGGACGCGCGCGATCTGGCGGCAGAGCTCCGAGCCGATCGAGCCGCCGGCGCCCGTCACGAGCACCGTGTGCCCCTCGAGGTAGGCCGCCACCTCGTGGAAGTCGACCTCGACCTGCTCGCGACCGAGCACGTCCTCCACCTGCACCGAACGGATCTGGCCGGCGAGATTGAGGTCTCCCGAGATGAGCTCGTAGAGCCCCGGCAGCGTCTTGACCCCGATCCGCAGCTCCTGGGCCGCCTCGAAGATCCGGCGGCGCACGTCGCCCGAGACGGTCGGCATCGCGATCAGCACCTCGTCGGGCCGGTGCTCGCGGAGGATGCGCGGCAGCTCGTCGATCGCGCCGAGGACGCGCACGCCCATGATCCGCGTCTGCCGCTTGCGCGGGTCGTCGTCGACGAACCCGATCGGCGTGTAGTCGATCATCCGCGAGCGCTGCATCTCCTGCACGATCAGGCGCCCCGCGTCGCCGGCCCCGACCACGATGACCTCCTTGCCGCGCGCGACCATGGTCAGGCCCGGCCGCTCCATCACCGTCCGCGCGAGCAACCGCGACCCCGCGACGAACATGAGCGTGAGGATCAGGTCGGTGAGGGCAATGCTCCGCGGCAGGCGAAAGCCGTGTACCGGAGCCGCGAGGTACACGGTCAGATCCGCGACGATGCACGCAACGATCACGCCGCGGACCGTCGCCCACATGTCCCGGATCGAGACGTAGCGCCACCAGCGGTTGTAGAAGCCGAAGGCGATGAAGACGATGAGCTTGATGCCTACGACGAGCAGGATCGTCCGGTTGAAAAGGTGCTGATAGCCGGCGTGACTCGACAGCCCGTTGTCGAAGCGCAGCTCGAACGCCGCCCACCACGAGAAGGCGACGATCCCCGCGTCGACTAGCACCTGCCACAGCCGGTGCGGAGAGAGGAGCTGACGCATCAGACGCGACTGGGGACGGCCGAGCGCACGACCTCGACGACGCGCTCCTGCGCCTCTGCCGGAATCCCCGGCCAGAGCGGCAGCGAGAAGTTCTCGGCTCCGGCCTGCTCGGTCGCGGGCAGCGAGCCCGGCTCGTAGCCGAGGAAGCGCAGCGACGGCTGCAGGTGGAGCGGCGTCGTGTAGTACGTGGCCGACGCGATTCCCGCCTCGGCCAGGGCCGTGCGGATCGTGTCGCGCTCGCGCGAGCGGCAGACGAAGAGGTGATAGACGTGGCCCGGCTCGTCCTGCGGAAGCTCCACGAGCTCCCCGAGGCCGAGCTCGGCGTAGCGAGCCGCAGCCGCGCGGCGCCCCTCGTTCCAGCCGTCGAGCTCCGGCAGGAAGATGCGCAGGAACGCGGCCTGCAGCTCGTCGAGGCGCGAGTTGTAGCCGACGAGGTCGAAGGCCGACTTGTCGCGCGAGCCGTGGAAGGAGAGGAGCTGTACGCGGTCCGCAAGCTCCTCGTCGCTCGTCACGACGAGGCCTCCGTCGCCGAGGCAGAAGAGGTTCTTGGTGGGATAGAAGCTGAAGGTCGAGATCGTGCCGTGCTGCGCTACACCGGGTGCGCCGAAGGCCTGCGCCGCATCCTCGAGCACGGGAACACCGAGATCCATGAGCGGCCGGACGTCCAGCAGGCGGCCGAAAAGGTGGACCGGGATGATCGCCCGCGTCCGGTCGGTCAGCTTCGCGGCGGCGTCCTCGATGTCGAGGTTGAGCGTGACGGGATCGATTTCCGCGAAGACCGGAGTCGCACCGCGCCGCGCAACGGACTCCGCGGTCGCGTAGAAGGTGAAGGCCGGGCAGATCACCTCGTCGCCCGGCCCGACGCCGAGCGCGTCGAGGGCGAGCACGAGCGCGTCGGTGCCGTTGGCCACGCCGACCGCGCGCTTCACGCCGAGATAGGCGGCGGCCTCCTCCTGGAACGCCCAGTAGTGAGGACCGCGGATGAAGCCCTTTCCGTCGAGCACCTCACGGAAAGCGGCCTCGAGCCGAGGGATCAGCGGCTCGTATTCGGCTCGGACGTCAACGAGTGGAATCGTCTGCACGCGGAGTCACTTTAGCCGTAGTCCTCCGACGGTAGACCAAAAGTGCCAGCACGAGCACGATTCCGGCCACGATCGCGTACTCCACGTACCGGAAGTCGTGCTCGAAGCTCTTGTAGCTCGCGCCGAGGCCGTAGCCGATGCCGACGAAGGCAAACGACCAGACGGCCGACCCGACCAGCGCCAGGCCGAGGAACTGCGCAAGCGGCATCTCGAACAATCCGGCGGGAATCGCGACGAACGAGCGGACGACAGGCGTCATCGTCCCGATCAGCACGCCCGGCCGGTCCCAGCGCCGGAACCACGTGTCGGCGCGGTCGAGCCTCTCGGGCGAGACGTGGAACCAGCGGCCGTGCCGCTCGAGCAGCTCGCGGCCTCCGTAGCGTCCGATCAGCCAGCCGACGACGCAGCCCAGGAGATAGCCGAGGGTCGCCGCGAGCGAGAGCGCGACGTAGGAGCCGGCCCCCGAGCCGACGTGCACGCCGAAGACCGAGACGCCGTCCGCACCCGCGAGCACGCCGGCCGCGACGGCGCCGGCTACGAGGGCGACGAGCTCACTCCCGATCGGTAGGAGCGCGCCGAGCGCGAGCAGACCGAACACGGCATAGACGCCGTGATGGGCGACTTGCGACGTGAAGCTCGACGAGACGCTCGCCAGGAGCATTCCGCGAGTCTATTTCCGCGTGTGAGCGCGGAATGAGAACGGCGCCACGAGCGAGCTCGTGCCGACCGGGCTCGTCGCCTGCACGGCCACCTGGTAGCGGCCGCTCGAGGCGCTGAGCCCGCCGCCGATTCGGCCGCGCCACGTCAGCCGCTCGGCTCCCGCCGCGAGCTTCCCCGAGCGGAGAGTGGCCACGGGCACGCCCGTGAGGCGCTCGACCTGGACGAGGACGGTCGCCGGACGCGTCAGCTGGAAGGTCGCGGTCGCCGACCCCGTGCCGGCGTTGACGGCGAGCGACGAAAGCGTGTCGTCGAGCGAGAACGCGCGCGTCGCGGTCGTCGCGATGCTGCGGTCGTCGGTCCCGGTGAGGGTGAACGTCCACTTGCCCTCGGGTGCGAGAGAGCCTCCGTGGGTTCCGTTCCAGGTCAGGGTGTGCACGCCCGGGGACTCCGCCTCGTTTGCAAGCGGGATCTGTGTGCCGTTGGGACCCGAGAGCGTCGCGACGACCTGCGACGGACGGACGACGCGGTACGAGAGCGTCTCGGTGTCGCCGACGCCGTCGCCGTTCGGGGAGAGCACCGGCGCCGACGGCTGCGCCGCGTAGATCCCGGTGTACGAGAGGACGAGCGCGTCCGACACCTTCGGCGTCGTACCGGTCGAGGGCCGCGTGAGGAGGTCGCCGTCGAAGGCGAGTCCGGCCGCCGAGCCGGCGCCGAGCCCGTAGGCGGTCACGGCACCGAGCCGCGCGAGCTCGACGGCGAGCTCGTAGCTCGACATGCCGATGCTGTAGGCGGGCTTCGTCCCCTCGACGCTGACGAGCAGGATGCTTCCGTTGGCGAGCTGGCCGATCCCGCCGCGCGCTTGCCGGCCGTTGAGCTGGCGTGCGTTGAACAGCTCGCCGGCCTGGAAGATCGGCTTGCCGTTCTTCACGAGCAGCGGCCCGCCGCCGATCGCGCTCGCGAGGCCGCTCCAGTCCGGTGAAAGCGACAGCTGAGCCTCGACCTGCTGCCCGACCGGGGCTTCCGCCTTGAGCTGGGCGGTGGAGGCTGCGCCGCGAGCGACGAGCACCGCGCCGCCGCTCGGGATCGGTGTCGATCCGGCCGTCGTGACCTGCATCACGGTGCCGTCGAGCGGCTGGCCGAGATGCGCAGGCGGAAACGACCCCAGCACCGCCTCGACGACGGCTCCCGATTCTTTCGGTGTCGCCGCGCCGTATGCCGGCGTGAAAAGCGTGAACTTGCCGGTCGGCACGTTGAGCAGCAGCGGCCGGCGCTGGCCGCTTCCCTGCCAGATTCCGGCCGAGGAGACCTGGCCCGTCGTGAGGACGCCGTCGGTGCCGATGCCGAGGCTCGAGCGCCCGACCGCCGGCGCACTTTCGAGCACGCCGTTCTGCAGCAGCATTCCGCTCGGGGCGCCGGTGCCGTTGTCGAAGTAGTCGCCGTCGATCGCCACGGTCGTCGCGCCCGCGGCGACCCGGGAGTCGAGGCTCGTGAGCGCCTCTCGCCCGGTCAGGGAGTTGTTCGAAAGGGCCGGGGCGAGCGAATAGACCTTGCCGTCGGGCTTCGGGGCCGTCACGACGTCGAGCACGATCGGCCCGCGCGAAGTGAAGTCGACCTCGCGCGAATACGTCACGCCGGGCATGAGCAGGGACGTCGAGACAGAGTCCTGACTGGACTGCCGCGAAGAGCCGGTCGCCGCTGAGGCGACCGCTGCCGCGACGAGCGCCACCGGCACGGCGGCGAACACGATTCTGCGCAAGACCGGCACGACCCGGGAAGCAGGGTAGCCTCGGGCCGTGCGCGTCGCACTTCTCTCGGACCAGCACGGCAACGACGTCGCATTCCAAGCCGCGCTCGAGGACGTCGAGCGCCTCGGCGTCGACGAGGTGTTCTGTCTCGGCGACGTCGTGCAAGGCGGCGCCCAGCCTGCGGAGACGCTCGACCGGCTCACCACGCTTGGCTGCGAGACCGTGCTCGGCAACGCGGACGCATTCCTCCTCGAGATCCCCGACGACTCGCCGGAGCGCGTCACCGAGCAGCAGCTCGAGGTACGCGACTGGACGCTTGCGCAGCTGGACTCGTCGCATGTCGAGCAGATCCGCGCCTTCGCGCCGGTCGTGCGCCTCCAGCACGAGGGCCTCGCCCTGATCCTGTTCCACGGCTCTCCGCGTTCCTACGACGACGTGTTGCTGCCCGAGCTCGGCGGCGATGCGCTCGAGCCGTTCCTCGGCCACGACGCGGCCCTTCTGGCCGGCGGGCACACGCACCTGCAGTGGACGCGCAGGATCGGAGACGCGCTCTACGTCAATCCCGGCAGCGTCGGCATCTCGTACGACCGGCACGCCGACTCGCTCGCCCTGCGCTCGCTCGCGGAGTGGGCGCTCGTCACGCTCGAGAACGGCGCCGTCGCGGTCGAGTTCCGCCAGGCGCCCTATTCGGTCGACGACGTACAGGAGGCGGCAAGGCGGAGCGGCCGCCCGCACGGGGACGAGTGGGCCGCGCAGTGGGCCTGAGCGAGGTCGACGAGGGCTGGGACTTCAAGGTTCTGATCCTCGATGACGAGTGGGTGGTGCGATGGCCGCGCCACGAACTCGCCGTCGAGGAGATCGAGAAGGAAGTGGAGCTCCTGCCCGGGCTCGGGCCTCTCCTTCCCGTGGAGGTGCCCCGGTTCGAGTACGTCTCACGTGATCCGTGGCTCGTCGCCTACCGCCTGATTCGAGGTACGCCGCTGGTGGACGAGGACTCCGACGGCGTGCGCGCGTTCCTCGACGCACTCCACGGGATCGACGCCAAGACGATTCCCGCGCCGCGGGACGACTGGCTTGCGACCTACCGCGACCAGGCGGACGAGTTCCGCCGTGCCGTCCTACCGCTGCTCGACGGCGAGGAGCGTGCTGCCGGCGAAACCCTCCTGCAGGAGGTCGAGACGCTGACCGGGTTCGAGCCGGCGCTCACGCACTCGGACCTCGGCCCTTCGCATCTGCTCGTACAGGACGGCCGGCTGGCCGGCGTGATCGACTGGGGAGATGCACGGGTCGGCGACCCGGCGATCGACTACGCGTGGCTTCTCAACGGCCCGTTCCCCGACTGGGAGGTGGACGACGAGCTACGCCGCCGGGCTCGGATCTACCACCGGCTCGGGCCGTGGTTCGACGTGCATTACGGCGTCTTCACCGAGCAGCCCGCCTGGGTGCGGTCGGGCCTCGCCGGTATCAGGTCCAGACTTTGACCGGCCGGTAGAGCGTGTCTCGCTGCACGGCCGTCTTGCCGAGCGAGCGGATGAGGTGGACGAGCTCGTCGGCGCTCGTGCGATGCGTCGTCCCGGCTGCCGAGACGACGTTCTCCTCGATCATCACCGAGCCGAGGTCGTCGGCGCCGAAGCCGAGCGCGACCTGCCCGATCTTCTTCCCCTGCGTCACCCACGACGAGCCGATATGCGGCAGGTTGTCGAGGTAGATGCGAGACACGGCCTGCGTGAGCAGGTAGTCGAACGAGGTCGGCCGGGACTCGGCCGGGACCAGCGAGACGAGCCGGTTGCCGTCGTCCTGGAACGTCCACGAGAAGAACGCCCGGAAGCCACCTGTCTCGTCCTGCAGCTCGCGGATCCGCCGGAAGTGCTCGACCCGCTCCTCGAGCGTCTCGACGTGGCCGTACATCATCGTCGCCGTCGTCGAGATCCCGAGCCGGTGCGCCTCGCGCATCACGCCGAGCCACTCCTTCGTCGAGACCTTCTTCGGCGCGATGATGTCGCGCACCCGGTCGACGAGGATCTCGGCGCCGCCGCCGGGGATCGAGTCGAGGCCCGCGTCGCGCATCCGCGTCAGCGCCTCGGGAACCGTCAGCTTCGAGCGGCGCGCCGCGTGCACGACCTCCGAAGGCGAGAGCGCGTGGAGGTGGATCGGGTAGCGCGCCTTGATCGAGGAGAAGAGATCCTCGTAGTAGTCGACGCCGAGGTCGGGGTGATGGCCGCCCTGCATGAGCAGGCCGGTGCCGCCGAGCGCGAGCGTCTCCTCGATCTTCTTGAAGATGACCGGCTTCGGCAGGAGATAGCCGTCCCGCTGGTCGCCGGGGCGGCGATAGAAGGCGCAGAAGTCGCAGTCGGTGACGCAGATGTTCGTGTAGTTGAGGTTGCGGTCGATGATGAACGTGACGCGCTCCGGGTCGTGCAGCCGGTTGCGGATCGTGTTGGCCGCGCGGCCGACCGCGACGAGGTCGCGGGACCGGAGCAGCTCGACGGCGTCCTCGTCGGTGATCCGCTCGCCCGAGGTCGCGCGCTCGAGGATCTCGGCGACCGGAGTGCGCTCTGCGACGCTCATGCGACTGCTGCGCCGGTGGTCTGGACGAAGCGGAGCTCGGGCACGGTCTCGAGCAGACCGGCGTCGCGGGCGAGCTCGAGGAACGTGTAGAGCCCGGCGCGCTCGCGCGGGCCGAAGCGGTAGCGGAGCTTCTCGAAGTAGCGGGCGAGGAACCCGGCCGGATAGCCGTAGCGCTCGGCGGCCTCGTGGGCGAGCTGCTCCGGCTCGGCGCGCGCGAGCCGCACCGAGGAGACGAGCGCGTCCTCCAGCTCGGCGAGACCCTCGGCGAGCGGCTCCGGGCACGCCCACACCGCGAACACCATCGGCAGCCCCGTCCGCTCGAGCCACAGCCGGCCGAGGTCGTGATGCGGCGTCGGATCCTCGAACGCGGAGCGAAGAGCCGCGTCGCCGATGAGGAGCTTCGCCTCGGCATCGCCGGCCTCGTACGCGTCCAGCGGCGCCTGCTCGGCCTCCGGCAGCAGCACCTTGACGAGCGCCACCGAGGTCGCCGACTCAGGAGTCACCGCGACGCTGCGCACCTGCTCGAGCGGCTTGCGCGAAACGAGCTGGATCGAGTCGACCGCGCCCTCCGAGGCGACACAGAGCCGCGGCAGCAGGCGCAGCGAATCGGCGTGACGCGCGTACTCGATGGAGGAGATCGGAGCGGTGTCGAGCTCGCCCCCCACGAGCATCCGGTTCAGCTCGGTCGGGACGCCCTGCACCTCGTCGACCTCGGTATCGAGGCGGTAGAAGACCGGCGCCATGTTCACGTACGAGATGCGGCCGAGCTTCACCATCGACGGAGCTCGTTGTAGAGGCTGTCCCGCTGCACCGGCGTCCTGCCGGCCTCGCGGACGAAGCGCACGAGCTCGGCGGCCTTCTGCTCGGTGCCCGCGCTCGCACCCGCCGCCTGGAAGATCTTCTCCCGCACGACCGTGCCCTGGACGTCGTCGGCGCCGAAGTGAAGCGCGACCTGGGCCAGCGGGAGGCCCATCATGATCCAGTAGGCCTTCACGTGCGGGACGTTGTCGAGCAGGAGACGCGAGACGGCGATCACCTTCAGGTCGTCCGCACCGGTGGTGAACCGGAAGCCGCGCCGCTCGAAGACGGTGTTCTCCGGGTGGAACGCGAGCGGGATGAAGGAGAGGAAGCCGTTAGTGGAGTCCTGCTGGTCGCGCAGGCGGAGCAGGTGGTCGACGCGCTCCTCGTAGGTCTCGACGTGGCCGTAGAGCATCGTGCACTGCGTCGTGATCCCGAGCCGATGCGCAGTGTCGTGCACGTCAAACCACTCGTCGGGGTGCTCCTTGCCCGGCGCGATGAGTGCACGGACGCGGTCGGCGAAGATCTCGGCGCCGCCGCCGGGCATCGAGTCGAGGCCCGCGTCCTTGAGCGTGCGCAGGACCTCCTCGTGCGAGCAGCCCTCGAGCCGCGAGATGTGGTGGATCTCGGAGGCCGTATAGAACTTGAGATGGACGTCCGGCAGCGCCTCTTTCAGCCGGCGCAGGAGGCCGGCGTAGTACTCAAGATCGACGTGTGGGTTCTCGCCGTTCACGGTGTGGATCTCGGTGAAGCGGTGGATCTCGTGCTGGGCGACCGCGTCCTCGACGAACTCCTCGGCAGTCAGCGTGAACGCGTCCTCCTGCTTGCGGGTCTTGGCGAAGGCGCAGAACTTGCATTTCACGCGGCAGACGTTCGTCTGGTACAGGTTGATGTTCTGGACGAAGTAGACCTCGTCGCCGCCGCCGCGCTGCCGGCGCGCGAGGTCGGCGAGGTCGCCGAGCGCGAGCAGGTCGTCCGTCTCCATCAGCGCAACGCCGTCGTCGAAGTCGAGCCGCTCGCCGGCGAGCACCTTGTCCCGGATCGGAGCGAGCGTGTCGAGCGTGTCGAGAACTGCCACCTCTCGGCCTACCTTTCCCGGTCGACGACTGCGTGCGTCAGGGCCTCGAGTTCGTCTCTGTGCAGCTCTCCGTCGAGCTTTCCCCTGGCCTGCCTAGCGTAGTCGAGGGCAACCTCTCGGGATTCGTCGAGGGCTCCCGTCGCGGCGACACGCAGGAGCGCGCCGTCCATCGGCCCGCCCGCGAGCGCAGCCCGCACGACCGCATCCCGCTGCGCGGCGAGCAGGAGCGGAAGCGTCGGGGTGCCGTCGCGGAGGTCGGTGCCGGCGATCTTGCCCGTCTCGATCGTGGCGCCCGAGCAGTCGAGGACGTCGTCGGCGATCTGGAAGGCGATCCCGAGCGCCAGCCCGTACTCGCCGGAGCCGCCGCCGAGCCGGCACGCCGCCTCGAAGAGCTTCCCCGTCTTGAGCGCGCAACGTTCGAGATACGCCTCGATGCTGGTGGCCGGGTCGCGCGTCTGCGTCCGTTGCAGCGCTTCGCCCCGCGCGAGACAGAGGGTCGCGTCGGCGAGGATGTCGACGGCCCGCGCGTCTTCCGTCGCACTCAGCTCCGAGAACGCCCGCGCGAAGAGGTAGTCGCCGGTTGCGCGCGCCGCAGCCGGCCCGTAGATCGACCAGGCCGCGGCCTTGCCGCGCCGAAAGTGGGCGCGGTCGATCAGGTCGTCGTGGACGAGCGTCGCCATGTGGACGAGCTCGACCGCGACGCCGGCCGCGAGCGACGGCTCCGTGCCGGGCGGCGCCGAGAGGAAGACGAGCGCGGGCCTGAGTCGTTTTCCGCCCGCCGCAAGCGCCTCGTTGCCCACGGCAGCGACGAGCCCCGGATGCGTGGCGACCGTCCGCGCGAGCCGTTCCTCGAGCGCGTCCAGATAGTCGTCGAGCCCCGGCACCGCCCGGAGCTCTGCGAGCGACGCGGTCACGCCGGCACCTCCCCTACGTGGAGGGCGACGATGCCGCCGGCGAAGAGCGTGAACCGCACGGCCTCGAAGCCGCACGCGCCGAGCAGCGCCGCGAGCTCCTCGGGCGGGGGGAAGCGCCGCACGCTGGCGGGCAGGTACGTGTACGCGTCGCCGCCCGGGAGAACACGGCCGAGCAGCGGCACGATCCGGTCGAACCAGAGCCGGTAGAACGGCGCGAGCCACCCTCGCGGCGTCGTGATCTCCAGGATCCCGAGCCGGCCGCCGGGCCGCAGCACGCGGCGCAGCTCCTTCAGCCCGGCTTCGAGATCCGACACGTTGCGCACGCCGAAGCCGACGACCGCCGAGTCGAAATGTGCGTCCTCGAACGGAAGCGCGAGCACGTCCCCCTGCACCCATTCGAGCTCGGGAGCCTTGCGGCGGGCGCGCTCGAGCATCCGCCCGGAGAAGTCGAGGCCCACCACGTCCGCCGCGCGCGCCTTGCGCGCAGCGAGGGCGAGGTCGCCCGTGCCGCAGCACGCGTCGAGCACGTAGTCGCCCGGCCGCACCGCCTCGCGGACCGTCGCCCTGCGCCAGCGCTGGTCGAGGCCGACGGTCATGACGCGGTTCATCGCGTCGTAGACCGGCGCGATGCGATCGAACATCCGCTGCACGCCTTCGGCCGGGAGGCGGCCCGACTCCACAGTCACGACTGGCCCCAGCGAGGAGTCAGCGCGTGGTCGAGCCCGAGCAGGTCGAGGGCGCGCGCGACGATGAAGTCCACGAGCTGGTCGACCGTCTCGGCGCCGTGGTAGAAGCCGGGCGCGAGGAAGAGGATCGTCGCTCCGGCCTCGCGCAGCGTCAGCATGTTGCGCAGGTGGATCGCCGAGAGCGGCGTCTCGCGCGGCATGAGCACGAGCCGGCGCTCCTCCTTCAACGCCACGGACGCGGCGCGGTGGATGAGGTTCGACATCGCGCCGGAGGCGAGCGTGCCGAGCGTGCCCATCGAGCACGGGCAGATCACGTAGGCGTCGACCTTGGCCGAGCCGGAGGCGTACGGCGCCCTCCAGTCCTCGGCGTCGTAGATGCGCGCCGCGCCGTGCGCGTGCTCGAGCAGCCGCGCGAGTGTCTCGTCGCGCGGCAGCGTCGGATCGTCGAAGAGCTCGGTGGCCAGCACTTCGATCCCGGCGCGCGACGCACACACGCCGATTTCGCAGTCGGCAGCGGCGAGCGCTTCGAGCAGCCGCGCCGCGTACGGCGCTCCCGAAGCGCCTGTGATCCCGAGGAACACGTGCATTCCCGGGAATTCTCGCTGTTAGTGCGTGCCCTTGGAAGCTTCGAGGAAGATCGCGAGCTGGCGCAGGCGTTGCTGGCCCAGCGAGGAGAACGAGGGCATCGGCGAACCGGGAGTGACCGACGACGGGTTGTTCAGGTGCTTGATCTGCGTGGCGATGCCGAGGTGCCGGTCGGCGATCGCGGTCAGGTCCGGCGCCCCGAGCAGGGCTCCTCCCACCCCGTCATACGTGTGGCAGGCGGTACAGCCCGCCCTCGCGAAGAGGTTGACGCCCGGTACGGCCTGCTTCGGCAGCTGCTCGTCCTTGATCCACTTCGGGATGTTCTGGACGACCTCGGAGGCGAGCGCCTCGTTGGCCGTGGCCCCCTTCCACGTCAGCACGCCCATCGAGACGATCGTGAGGACGGCGGCGACCATCGCAACGGGGCGAGCCGACGGCCTGCGCACGCGGCGGCGATCCATGAACGGCAGCATCAGCAGCAGGATCAGCGCGATCGTGGGCACGCCGATCGTGCCGAGGAAGACCGACTCCGGCCACTTGAAGATCCGGAGGAGGTAGAAGAGGAAGTAGAAGTACCAGTCCGGCCGCGGCACGAAGCTCGTCGTGCCCGGGTTCGCGGGACTATCGATCTCGGGGCCGAGAATCCCCGGATGCGTCGGATCGTGGCCCGGCGCCCAGGCCGACCACTTCCAGATCACCGCGAGCCCGATGATCGTGCAGACGACGACGAGGCTCATGATCGTGTCGTGGAACATCGCGTACGGGTAGAAGGGCTTCCCGCGCGCCTTGACGTCCGCCTTGTAGCGCGCGAATTCGGCGCGATTCTCCTCGGTGCGCGACGGCTTCTCCTTGGGGATCGCAGCCACTACTCGCTGCCTCCCGGCTCAGCCTGCATCGCCTGCGCACCGGCCGGGCGCGGCGCCGGCCGCGTGAGGCCCGACCGCCGCCGCTCGGGCTCGGCCTCTTCGGGCTCGCCGCCCGCGGCGTCCTCGGACCATGGCGGCGACGTGACGCCGAGCCGGATCACGAGGTAGAGGTGAAGCGTGATCAGGGCGATGATCCCTCCCGGGATCACGAGCATGTGCAGCGAGTAGAAGCGCGTCAGCGTCGCGCCGCTGATCTCCTGGCCGCCACGTAAGAACTGGGCTAGCCACGGTCCTAAGAAGGGCGCAGTCCCGTTGAGGTTGATCCCCACGACCGTCGCCCAGTACGCGGTCTGGTCCCACGGCAGGAGGTAGCCGGTGAAGCCCTCCATCATCCCCATCACGAGGATGAGAACCCCGACGATCCAGTTCAGCTCGCGCGGGTACTTGTAGGCGCCGAACAGGAAGACGCGGCCCATGTGCAGGAACATGAGGATGATGAAGACGCTCGCTCCCCAGCGATGCATGCCGCGGACGAGCCAGCCCAGCGTCAGGTGGTCGGTGATGTTGACGATGGACTCCCAGGCGACCGGCTGGCCCGTGTGGGGGTCGACGTCCGCCGAAGGTACGTAGTACATCGCGAGGATCACGCCGGTGATCGCCTGCACGAGGAACGCGGTCAGCGCGGCCGAGCCGAGCGTCTGCATCCAGTTGATGTCCGACGGGACCTTGCGGAAGAGGAAGTACTTGACGCCCCCGACGAGACCCGACCGCTCCTCGAGCCAGTCGAACGGGTAGACGACGATCTCCTCCATCTTCTGGCGGCGGAGCTCGCTCTTCGAAGGCTTGCGCTTGTACGTGGTGGCCATCAGTTGTGCGGTGGCTGGAGGGGATAGAGCCACTGCTCCGGCCCGTCGATGTGCTCACCGGGCCCGGCCTGCTTGTACTTGTAGATCTTGGCCTGGGCTCCCGTCCCGACGACTTCCGAGACGGAGTACGTGCCGAGCAGGACGAGCCGGCCGTGGTTGATCTCGAACGCGTAGCGGTCGAGCGCACGTGGCGCCGGGCCGGCGGTGCGGTTGCCTTCGGTGTCGAACTGGCTGCCGTGGCACGGGCACCCGTAGCCCGCGGGGACGACCGGGAGGAACTCCGCCGGTCCGGTCAGCGTGTGCTCCTTGATCGTCGGTTTCCCGGTGAACCTCAAGCCGCTCGGGCCGTTCGCCTGCGTGGGGCAGCCGAGATGCGTGCAGCGGTTGGAGATGATCGAGAAGCTCGGCTCGCCGTTCGCCGCCGGGCCGTTGTTGCGGAGGAACGCCGCCCGTTTCGACACCTCGCCCTGGTCCGGGTCGACGATGAACGTCGCCACGTACCACTGGTTGAGCGGAAATCTCTCGATGGGGCCGAGGTCGACCTTGTGCAGCTCCTGGCCGAGAAAGCCTGGCAGCACTGCGAAGCCCGCCACCGGGATCGTGATCAGGCCGCCGATCGCCGCGCCGATACCGAGCGTCGCGCCTTCGAGGAAGACGCTGCGCGAGACCTGGGTCTCGGACACCGGGGTGAGCGTGACCTGGTGCGGGTCGTCCTCCTGCAGTTCGCGCCGCTCAGGCTCCACGACGACGCTCTCCTGGCGCAGCTCGGCGGTCGCGTCGCGCGCCCAGAGGAAGCCGAAGACGATGGCGATGACCGCGCCGATCGTCGAGATCAGCAGCGGATCGATCACGAGCCCGACGAGGATTACGACAACGCCGATAGCGAAGCCGATCGGCCAGAGCGTCGGCGGCGGGAGATGAGCCTCCTCCTGGGCCGATTCGTGCTCGGTGTCGGGACTCGGCTGTTCCGGCTCCACCGATCGAAGTCTTACCGCAAACGCCTACCGGGCGGAGCGGGAACTAACCGATTCCGTAGTCGTTCCAGCGGCGCGTGACGAGCTCCTTGATCTCGGGGCTCATCTCGATCTCGTCGGGCCACGGCCGCGCGCCCTCCTCCGGCCACTTCGCGGTCGCGTCGATGCCGAGCTTGCCGCCGAAGAACTGCCGCTCGGACGCGTGGTCGAGATGGTCGAGCGGGCCTTCCGAGAGGATCACGTCGCGCTTCGGGTCGACGTTGGCGCCCGCATAGAAGAGCACCTGCTCGTAGTCGTGCACGTCCACGTTCGCGTCGACCACGACGATGCACTTGGTCAGGCTCAGCATCCCGAGCCCCCACAGCGCGTGCATCACCTTCGCCGCGTGGCCGGGGAACTGCTTGCGGATCGAGACGAGGCAGCAGTTGTGGAAGGCGCCGGCGACCGGCAGGTCGTAGTCGACGACCTCCGGCAGGGTCGTGCGCACCGCAGGCAGGAAGATCCGCTCGGTCGCCTTGCCGAGCCAGGCGTCCTCCTGCGGCGGCTTGCCCACCACGATCGAGGGATAGATCGCGTCGCGTCGCATCGTGATGGCGGTGACGTGGAAGACCGGGAAGGGCTCGGCCGCGGTGTAGTAGCCGGTGTGGTCGCCGAACGGCCCCTCCTCGCCGACCTCGTCGCGCTCGATGTAGCCCTCGAGCACGATCTCCGCGCGGGCGGGCACCTCGACTCCCACGCTGACCCCCTTCACGAGCTCGACAGAGTCCCCGCGCAGGAAGCCGGCGATCATGAACTCGTCGATGTGCTTCGGGAGCGGCGCGCTCGCCGAGTACGCGGTGATCGGGTCGAGCCCGAGCGCGACCGCGACCTCGATGCGGCCGTCGGTCGCGAGGTAGTCGGCGCGGCCGTCCTTGTGGATCTGCCAGTGCATGAAGGTCGTGTTCCTGTCGATGACCTGCATCCGGTACATGCCGACGTTGCGGCCGCCGCTCTGGGGGTCGTGCGTGATCACCGCCGGGAGCGTGATGAACGGAGCCGGGTCGCCCGGCCAGCAGCGCTGGATCGGCAGGAGGCCGAGATCGACGTCGTCGCCGCGCAGGACGATCTCCTGGCACGCGCCCTTGCCGACGGTCTTGGGGCGGGCATCCGCGATCGACTTGAGCTTTTGCAGGCCGCGGATCTTCTCCATCACCCCTTGTGGCGGCTGCATCTCGAGCACGTCGGCGACGCGCTTGCCCACGTCGTCGAGGCGCTCGACGCCGAAGGCGAGGCACATCCGCCGCTCGGTGCCGAACTGGTTGATCAGTAGCGGATGCTCGGAGCCCTTCGGCTTCTCGAACAGCAGCGCCGGCCCGCCCGCCTTGACGGTGCGGTCGACGATCTCCGTGATCTCGAGATCGGGATCGACCTCGGCCGAGACACGGACGAGCTCGCCCTCGCGCTCGAGCAGCGCGATCCAGTCGCGGAGGTCTTTCACAGCCATCGCGCGAGTGTACGGCGGCGGCTAGTGCGAGAGAGGCGGACGCGGCCGAATGAGCACGGCTAGCTCTCGCGGCTGCGGCGCCGTTGCTTCGCGACCCAGTGGCTCAGCTCACCGAGCGCGATCACGCAGACGAAGACGCCGCCCGTGCCCAACATCACCAGCACGACCTTCCGCCCCTGCTGGGCCGCTGTCTCGACAGCCAGTAGCGAGTGGAAGAGCGCAGCGAGCACGGCGAGAATCTAGCTCACTCGCAGCTCGGAGTGCGCCGCGAGTGCTGCGTCGACCGCCTCGTCTCCGGCCGCCGATCGGGCGGCTGCGTCGAGCGGCGCTGCATCGGCGTGCAGGCGGAGCGCCGTCCGCGCCTCGTCGAGCGCGCCCCGTCCGAGCAGGGCCGCAGTCGCAGCCCAGAGCGGTCCGTCGGCGTCCATCTCCTCCGCCCGGACCTGGCTGCAAAGCGAGATGAGCTCGGCGAGATCGGCGACGGCCGCAACGTCGTTCAGCGCGGAGATCCGCGCGACGCCGTGCGCGTAGAGGTAGTCGCCGAGCAGGAGGGCCGTGTCGTCGTCGGGCGGCGCGAACAGGCGGGGCCGGCCGTAGTGCACGAGGTAGCCCTCGTAGATCGTCTCCAGCCCCAACGCGTACCGGGCTTCTCCGAGTGCCGAGAAGACGGCGCTGCGGTCCTGCTCGGCTTCGGGCAGCAGGCAGTCGGCCCAGAGGATGCTCTCGGCCGTCGCGTCGACGGCCATGGTCTCCCAGACGTCAGCGAGCAAAGCTCTCCACGGCGGCGACGGTGCGCTCGATCTCTTCGGTTCCGTGCGCAGTCGAGGGGAAGAGCGCCTCGAACTGCGAGGGCGGGATGTAGATGTCCTGCTCGAGGAGGTGACGGAAGAGCGCGCCGTAGCGCTCGGTGTCGCAGCGCTGCGCGTCCTCGAAGTTCCGTACCGGCGCGTCGGTCTGGAAGAGCGTCAGCAGCGCGCCGACCCGCTGCACCCGGCCGAACGGGGCGAGGCCTTCCTCGAGAAGGGCCGCGTGCCGCTCGAGCTCGTCGTAGACGGTGCGGTCGCGTAGACGCCGCAGCACGGAGAGGCCGGCTGCAGTCGCGAGCGGGTTCCCGGCGAGCGTGCCCGCCTGGTAGACGGGGCCGGCCGGCGCGAGCAGATCCATGATCTCGACCCGGCCGCCGAACGCGGCGAGCGGCAACCCGCCGCCGACGATCTTGCCCAGCACGGTGAGATCCGGGAGGACGCCGTAGCGCTCCTGCGCGCCGCCCCGCGAGACGCGGAAGCCGGTGATGACCTCGTCGAAGAGGAGCAGCGCGCCCGAGACGTCGCAGAGGCGGCGCAGGGTCTCGAGGTAGCCCGGGTCGGGTGGAACCACGCCCATGTTCGCCGCGACGGGCTCGACGATGATCGCCGCGAGCCCCTCGCCGTGCTTCATGACCGCTTTGGCGGCGGCGTCGAGATCGTTGTAGGGGACGACGATCGTGTCCGCGGCTGCTCCCGTCGGCACGCCGGGGGAGGCGGGGATCCCGAGGGTCGCCAGACCGGAGCCGGCGCTCGCGAGCAGCGCGTCGGCGTGGCCGTGGTAGCCGCCGGCGGTCTTGAGGATCCGGTCGCGCTTCGTGAACGCGCGCGCGAGCCGCAGGGCGCTCATCGCTGCCTCGGTGCCCGACGAGACCAGCCGCACCTTCTCGACCGACGGAACCGCGTCGACGATCTCGGCGGCGAGCTCGACCTCGGCCTCGGTCGCCGCGCCGAAGCTCGTGCCGTGCAGGGCCGCGTCCCGAACGGCCTCGACCGCCTCGGGATCGGCGTGGCCAAAGACGAGCGGTCCCCAGGACATCACCCAGTCGAGGAGCCGGCGCCCATCGGCCGTCTCGACGTACGCGCCGGAGCCGCTCTCGACGAAGACCGGCTCGTCGAGGCCAACCGCGCGCATCGCGCGCACCGGCGAGTTCACGCCGCCGGGGATCAGCTCGAGCGCGCGCCGGTAGAGCTGCGAGCGCTGCGTGAGGAGCTCGTCAGGTGCCACTGCACGCTTCGCGCCGCGCGAAAAGCGAGCGATGCAAGGACGCAGGGAGCGCCGATAGCGGCCCTATCGGCGCGACTGAGGACGCCGCAGCGCGACGCTTTGCAGCCGGCGCGGAGCCGGCCGGTGGCGCCTGATGAGCTCCTACAGCCACTCGGGAAGGTCTCGCGTCCAGTAGCTGAGGATGAGGTCGGCGCCGGCGCGCTTGATCGCGGTGAGCGACTCGAGCGCCGCGGCTCTCTCGTCGAGCCAGCCGGCCTGGGCGGCCGCCTTGATCATCGCGTACTCGCCCGACACGTTGTACGCCGCGAGCGGCGCCTGGAACGCGTCCCGTGCCGCCCGGATCACGTCGAGATACGGCAGCGCCGGCTTGATCATGATCGCGTCGGCTCCCTCGGCGAGATCGATCTTGCACTCCCGCAACGCCTCGCGGACGTTGGCCGGATCCATCTGGTACCCGCGCCGGTCGCCGAACGAAGGCGCGGAATCGGCCGCCTCGCGGAAGGGGCCGTAGAACGCAGAGGCGTACTTCGCCGAGTAGGCGAGGATCGGCGAGGTCTCGAAGCCGTG
The DNA here is from genome assembly GCA_963696975.1 of uncultured Actinomycetes bacterium. GTDB lineage: Bacteria > Actinomycetota > Thermoleophilia > Gaiellales > Gaiellaceae > Palsa-739. The sequence goes on from CAVOMI010000004.1 coordinate 131,510, forward strand.
GTCGTCGAGCGACTCGCGGATCGCGCCGACGCGGCCGTCCATCATGTCGCTCGGCGCGACGACGTCGGCCCCCGCCTCGACGTGGCTGACCGCGGTGCGCGCGAGCAGCTCGAGACTCCGGTCGTTGTCGACTTGGCCGTCGACGACCACACCGCAGTGGCCGTGCGACGTGTACTCGCAGAGACAGACGTCGGTGAGCAGGACGAGCTCCGGGAAGCGCGGCCGCAGCGCGCGCAGCGCCAGCTGGACGATGCCGTCCTCCTCCCAGGCGCCGGTCGCCTCCTCGTCCTTGATCTCGGGAACGCCGAAGAGGATCAGCGCGCGCACGCCGGACGCGGCCAGCGACTCGGCCTCGTGCAGCAGTCCGGTGATGTCGAAGCGTGCCATCCCGGGCAGCGCCTCGTTCGTGAGCGGCTCGGGCGCGACGAAGAGCGGCATCACGAACTGCTCGAGCGAGAGCTGCGTCTCGCGCACGAGCCCGCGCAGCGAGGCCGTACGGCGAAAGCGCCGGAGCCGCGTGACCGGAAACGAGCTCACGCCGGGATGGTACGCCGCTCGCCGCTCAGGTCGCGCGCGCCGGCGGCGTCTCCGGCACGGGTGTGTGCTCGCCGGTCAGCTCGACGCCGACCTCGGTCAGCGGCTCGGGCTCACCGGCCGTCCACTTCTGGAACCTGATCCGCTCGGAGAAGAACTCCCACGCGGCGCGCAGGGCGGCGAGCAGCGGCAGCGCGACGAGGATCCCCGGGAAGCCGTAGATCTCGCCGCCGGCCAAGAGGCCGAAGATCACGAGCAGCGGGTGGAGGCGCAGCGTGTGCCCCATCACCCTCGGCACGATCACGTGACCCTCGAGCTGCTGGATCCCGAGGAAGAGGAGCGCGACCCAGACCGCCGAGATCGGGTGCTGAACGAGCGCGTACAGAACCGGCGGGATCGCGCCGAGCCAGGGCCCGACGTAGGGAATGAGCTCCGTGAAGGCGGCCCACGCGCCGAACGCGGCCGCGTACTTCTGGCCGTCGGGCATCAGTCCCACCATCCCGAAGATCCACAGTCCCACGCCGACGCTCAGCCCGATGATCAGCGAGAGCAGGAACTGGCCCTTGACGTAGCTCGCGACCGCCGACTCCATCCGCACGATCAACCCGCCGCGCCCTCGCGGTGGGAAGCGCCGGTCGACGGCGTCCGTCAACCGCTGCATGTCGAGCAGCATGTAGATCGAGACGACCACGACCAGCAGCGCGTCGAAGAGGAGGGTGACGACGGCGACCCCGGCTCCCTCGGCCCAGGCAAGCGCCCGCGTCGTGTACTTCTGGACGTCGTTCGTCCCGACCTGGTCGAGGAACTTCCGGCCCTGGTGCTCGACATGGACGCTGCTCAGGTGATGCCGGTCGAGCCAGCCCTGGAAGCGCGCCAGATCCTGCTCGGCACCCGTCTGGGGCGGGTGTCCGGAATCGGTCGTAAAGTATTTGTCGACCCGGTGGGAGGCGTTGCGCGTCTGCTGCACCACCACCGTGGCGAGAGCGAGGATCGCCAGTGCGACAACGGCTGCGAACGCGAGATAGACGAAGGCAACGGCCGGTCCGCGCGGGATCCGTGCCCGACCCAGCCCTCGAACGAGCGGATTGAGCAGCAGGGCGATGAGGAGCGCCACGAGGAAGAGGAAGAGCACGTGACGCACCGCTCCCGCCACCGCCCAGATCAGCAGCAGCGTCAGCGGCAGCAGCACGAGCTGGGCCCAGCGCGGGACCTCGATCGTTACCGACGCGGGCGGCGGCATGCGCTCGGGCATGCGCTCGATGGTAACGCCGGGATCCGTCAGATCCAGGGCAATCTGGCCCTCGACCGGTTGGAGGATGCGCGACAGTTCGGTAAGGTGCCGCCCGACATGCCGTCCTCGCGCCCCAAAGGGAGGCGGCGGGTCGATCGCCATCGCGCGCGCGCTGCGCGCCGGGCGCGCCGGGTCGCCCTCCTCGTCCTGCTTTTCGCGGTCTTCCTCGTCGCGCTCGGTCTCACCGCGTTAGGCGGTACGACGAAACGGGTCTCGGCCATCATCCCCGGCCCGAGCCAGGCGACAGCGGCGCAGACACGGCCGGCCACCGAGATCGTGGCGCAGCGGGGCGCTCTCAGCCTCCAGCTCCCGATCTCACAGAGCCGCCTGACCGCTATCGGCTACCACACCGCCGGAGACGGCGCCCTCTCTCTCAACCCGGTCGGCCACCAGGCGAACGAAGGGGTCCTGCAGCGGATCGTGCACGGCATCTTCGGCGGCGGCGACGCCTCGCCGAAGTGGTACCAGCTCGCGGGCGGCGGCACGTCCGCGCTCGACGTCGGCGCGCCGATCGGCAGCGACGTCTACTCGCCGGTGGACGGATCGGTCGTCGCAATCCGGCCCTTCGTCGTCGAGGGCAAGAAGTACGGCTCCGAAATCGACATCCAGCCGCAGACGGCTCCTTCGCTCGTCGTCGCGGTGACACAGCTCGTCGCCGACCCGGCACTCACGGTCGGGACCTCGGTCGTGAGCGGCGCGACGAAGCTCGGCCGGGTCGCCGACCTCGCCGCGATCGAGCGACAGGCCCTCGCGAGCTATACGAACGACGCCGGGAACCACGTGACCCTCGAGGTTCGCGCGGCGCCCGTGCAGGCGACCGGCTAGCCGGAGACCTTTTGCAGATCCTCTTTCTCGCGGACGTCTTCGGCGTCCCGGGTCGCAGGGCCGTGGAGGAGCACCTCCCGAGCCTCCGCGAGCGCTACGACGCCGACCTCGCGATCGTCAACGGAGAGAACGCCGCCGACGGAGCCGGCATCACCGGAAAGCTCGCCGACAAGCTGCTCGCCGCCGGCGCCGACGTCGTCACTCTCGGCAACCACACCTACCGCCGCGGCGGCATCGCCGCCTACCTCGCGGCCAGCGAGCGCGTGATCCGCCCCGCGAACTCCGGAGCCGAAGCGCCCGGACACGGGATGGCGATCGTCGAGGCGCGCAACGGCATCGCCGTCGCCGTGGTCAACCTGCTGGGCCAGCTCTTCCTGCCGACCCCGGTCTCGCCGTGGGAGATGGTCGACGCGCTCGTCGACGAAGCACGCGCCGCGGCGCCGGTTGTGATCGTCGACTTCCACGCCGAAGCGACGAGCGAGAAGGTCGCGCTCGCGACCTGGCTCGACGGCCGGGTCACCGCGGTCATCGGCACGCACACGCACATCCAGACGAATGACGCGCGAGTCCTCCCCGGTGGCACCGCGGCGCTGACCGACGCGGGGATGACCGGCCCGCACGACTCGGTGATCGGCGTCCGCTCGGAGCTCGCGATCGCCCGGATGCGCGCCCCGCTACCGATCCGGTTCGAGCCGGCCGAAGGCGACGTGCGCCTCGAGGGAGCCCTCGTCACGTGCACCGACGCGGGACGCGCCGAGGCGATCGAGCTCGTCCGCGTTCCCGCGTAGCTCCGAAGCCAGCGGCCTCACTGTTCCTGGGTGGTGCAGCCCTGCGCGTGGTACGTCACCGACCGCGCCGGCGACCACTGCACGAAGCCGATTGCCTTGCTCTTCTTGCCGCGTGCGTTCGGCTGCGTCCTGATCGCGATCGTCGCGCTCACCGGCTTTCCCGAGGCGTTCAGACCGAGGACGAAATGCAACAGAACACGCGGCGAGGCAGCGCAAAAGACGGTCGGCCAGCGGACGTCGCCCGCGTGCACCACGCCCGCCGACGTCAGGCCGCGATGAGTCATGGCGACCTGCTTCGTGACAGCGTGGCAGGCGCTGTTCAGGCCGTACCGCGGCTGCCCGGTGCTCAATCCCAGCAGGCCGGTGGCAGAGTTCGGGTCACCCGTCGAGATGGTCACGTTCGCGGTCCCGACCGTGGGATTGCTGGCGAAAGCCGAGATCTGCAAGGCCCCCTGGGTCGTGGCGCACGAGAAGGTCCGTCGCAGCTGCGTCTCGACCCGATTGCCTGCGGCCAGGCCGAGGGACGCCCCGTACAGGCCCACGCAGAGCGCCACGGCTGCCGCAAGACCGAGTGTCTTCATGCAGCAGGGAAGCTAGCGCGATGCGCGGTTATTGCAAGGGAACGGCGACTTCGCGATCCGAGTACGTCCCGTCCGCCGGCGCGATGGTCGGCTCGTCGTGCGGCTGCGTGACCAGGTGCCGCAGCGGCACCGCCGGCGCGAGCAGGGCGATCGCGGCGAAGGGATAGAACCACGGGATGTACGTGTAGAGCCAATACGTCAGGACGAGCTCGAAGCCGGCGAGGAGCGCGGCGGTGAGCGCGGCGAGCTGCAGCGGCGACTTGCGGCGCGGGAAGAACGCGGCCGCGACCGCCCCCACGAGGAGCAGGACCTGCAGGACGCGCTGCACGAGGTGGAGATCCGGCAGCCCGCGCGCGTGGTACTGGCCCCAGTCCCACAGCGACCACGGCGCCGCGCGTCCGACCTGGAAGCCGACGGTCCGCGTCCAGAAGACGTGCGCCTCGTGGAACGCGTTCGGCTCGAGGAGCAGGACCGAGAACGCCGCGAGCGTCGCCACCGCGAAGCCCCAGGCGAATCCCGCGCTGGGCTTGCGCCCGGGATAGGTCAGCCACATCGGCGCGATGAGCAGCGAGGCGAACTTCGTCCACCCGGACAGGGCGGCGAAGATGCCTCGCGCAACCGGTCTCGAGACGAGCCAGAACCCCCAGACGAGGAAGCACGGCATGATCGTGTCGTTGGTGTTCGAGTTCGAGACGTACTGGGTGAACGGGTAAGCCGCCCAGGCGAACGCGAGCACGGCGCCCAGCCGCTGGCCGCCGAAGCGGAGCCCGACGAGATAGAGGCCGAGCAGCGTCAGCAGGTCGAATGCGATCGCCGTGAAGTGCGAGGCCGGCAGGTCATCCCACTTTCCGCTCCAGCCGAGTACGGCATAGCCCGGGATGTAGGACTCGTACGCGACCGGCCCGTACGTGTCGCCCTCGGGATTCGCGCTCTCGCAGCGGCCGTTCGTCTGAATCCAGTCGCGGATCTCGCCCGAGGAGTCCGCCGGTCCGCACGCCTTCAGCGCCTTGCCGCTCGTGGCCGTCTTCTCGACCGGGAAGTTGCCCCAGGGCGCCTCACCGTGGACGATCCGCTCGGCGCCGATCACACCCGAGTAGCCGACGTCGATGACGTTCGAGCGCTCGACGTTGAGCCCGACCCGGAACCCGGCCAGGAAGACCGTGGCGGCGAGCAGCGCCCACACCGGCCAGCGGGGCGCACCCGGGGTGCCGCGGTTCCGGAAGCCGATCCACGTCGAGCGCAGCACCACCCAGACGAGCAGCGGATAGAACAGCGACACCGACGCGAAGACGTGGCCGTGGTTGAAGAACCACAGCGACGCGGTCGGCGAGAGGAGAAAGAGCAGATCGAGGCTGCGCAGCGAGAACGGGCGCCGCCAGTCACACAGGCCGACGAAGAAGACAAGGCAGAACGCTCCCCAGATCCAGGGGCTGTTGATCGCCGTCCCGCCGAACGCGCCCGGCGACCCGCGCGCCATCCCCCACGCGACCTGCGGGCCGGTGAACGCCTCGCTCACCGTGCCGGTCGAGTCGACCACCGTCCCCTCGGCGATCTCGCCGGCAGCGCCCCGCCAGATCTTGACCGTCCACTCGCCGGTCTTCGCGTCGTAGGTGGCCTCGTGGCTGCGGCCCGAGTGCGGGTAGCGCGTGAGCCAGGACGCGACCTTCGGCTCGCGCTCGAAGATCCGCAGCGCCTGCGCGGCCGTGAGAGAGGAGTGCTTGCGCGCGGGGACGAGCGGCGTCTGGAGGAGGTGGCCTTTCCCGTCGAACTTCGGCCCGGTCGACGTCGTGCCGCCCGACGCGAGGGCGGCCGGAGCGAACAGCGCCGCCGCGAGCGCGGCTACAGCGACCGCGCGAAGGCTACGGCGCAGCACGACGGAACGACCAGAGCTTGTTCCCGACGAAGTTGAGCGGGGTCACGACGACGATGGCGACAGCCTGCGCGACGAGCTTGTCCACCCCAGCGCTGTTGACCAGGACATCGAGCACGAGGAGATTCGCTCCGAGCGCCGCCAGCGAGACGAGCAGGAAGCGCATCCCCTGAACGCCGACGTGACCGCGGTGCTCGCGGAAGGTCCAGAGGCGATTCCACGTGTAGTTGCTGGTGACGGCGACGAGGAACGAGCAGGTCGCGGCGAGGAGGTAGTGCAGTCCCGCGTGCAGCAATGCGTCGTAGACCGCGAGGTTGATCAGGTACCCGACGGCGCCGACCGCGCAGAACTTGCCGAGCTGTTGCCAGTTGCGAACAGAGCGGAGCGACGCAAGCAGACGGCGTCTGGAAGGCTTGGGCCGCGGAGGCTCGAGGGTGGCGGCCGGACGTTCCACGGTCGAAGGCGAGGGTAGCGCCTTCTCAGCCGCGCGCCGGGGAAACGTGCCCGGAGTCGACCGTGGTGCCGGCCGGACGGACTTCGCGGACGACGTCGTCGTCCGCCACGACGAGCGACTCGACGCTGCCGCCGCGCGCGAGCGTGAGGTCACGAAGCTTGCCGAGCTCTTCGGGTCCGCTCGCGACCTCGCCGCCCAGGAGCCCGCGGAGAGATCGCGAGCGCTCGCGATAGAACTCCAGATCCTCGAGCAGCAGGAAGGCCGACGGAACTTCGATCGCATCTACCTCGACGTCGGCCGCGGCGAAGACGAGGAAGCGGAGGCTCTCGTCGCCGCAGAGCACGACGAAGCCGAGCGCACGCCACTCGTCCGCGTCGAGCAGCAGATCGACCGGGCGGCCGAGGCGGATTCCGTGGAGCTGCACCGGAAGCTGCAGCAGCTCAGTCGCTGACCTCGACCCCATCGTCTTCTTATCTACCCGCCACGAGCGGAACGAAGCGGCAGGGGACGGTACGAAGGACGGCAGGTCCTTCCGGGCTCCGCACGACGACCTCGAGCCATTGCCCGTCGGCCCCGCCGACCGGGACGACGAGCCGGCCGCGCGGCTCGAGCTGCTCGTAGAGCGCGGGCGGTACCTCGAGCGCGGCGGCCGCGACCGCGATCGCGGTGAACGGCGCGTGCTCCGGGACGCCGAGCGTGCCGTCGCCGACGTGCAGCTCGACGCGATCCCCGTAGCCGGCGGCGGCGAGATTCGCGCGTGCGCTCTCGGCGAGCTCCGGGATTCGCTCGATGCTGTGCACCTCGGCGCCGAGCTCCGCGAGCACGGCTGCCTGGTAGCCGGAGCCCGTGCCGACGTCGAGCACCCGCTCCGTCCCACGAAGCGCGAGCTGCTCGCAGATGAGCGCGACCATGTAGGGCTGGGAGATCGTCTGCTCCGCGCCGATCGGCAGAGCGGCGTCGGCGTACGCCATCGAGCGGACCTCCGGCGGAACGAAGAGCTCGCGCGGCACACGCTCCATCGCCGCGAGCACGCGCTCGTCCTCGATGCCGCGGCGACGAAGCTGCAGCTCGACCATCGACGCCCGCTCGTCAGCCCACACGCGAGGGAGCCTCCATCGACGGCGGCGCCGCCACGCCGAAGTGCTCGAGAACGGCAGGAGCGACGTCCGTGATCCGCCGGAGCTCTGCCTGGAGCCCCACGGTCACCACCGGAACGAGTGAGTCGCCCGCGACGAGCGAGCCGTGGCTGCCGCCGCCGGCGTGATGGCGACCGCCGAGGTCGGTGAGCTCCCAGCCCTCCGCCGCCGAGACGAGCAGCTCGCCCGCGTTCGGATTCGCGAGCGCCGAGCGCGCGCGCCACGCGGCGTCGGGATGCTCGAGCTTCTCGACCGGTGCGTCGGCACCGTCCCGCCGGGCGACGACCTCGTCCCCCTCGCGCCGAAGCGTGACGTCGACGGCCGGGAAGCCGTCGAGCCGCTGCGCGAGCTCGGCCGGTTCGACCCGCGCGCCGGGCCGGAGATAGACCTGGCCCGCACGGTTCGACGCGGTCACGACGATCTCGCCGGCGACGTCGGCGAAGGGCTCCTCCAGCCGCGCCGCCCGGTCGACACGCGTCTGGCCGTGATCGGAGAGGAGGACGACGGCATAGCGCTCGAGAAACTCGTCCGGGCCGCCGGCCGCCTCGAGGAGCGTGCCGATGGCGGCGTCGGCCTGCTCGAGCGCATGCTCGGCGGCCTCGCCGTCCGGCCCGCCCGCGTGCGAGGCGAAATCGAAGCCGGAGAGGTAGAAGGCGAGGAAGTCGAAGCCGTCGCGCGTGACGAGCCAGCGCCCGACCGCGGCGGCGTACGCGTCGACCGAGCCGGCGCGGCGGCTGCGGACCGCGAACGGCGCTCCTGTCCGGTCCGACTCGAAGAGCCCGTAGTAGAAGAATCGCGTCGGCCCGTAGGCGGCGCGGCTCAGACCCGGAACCGTCGGCAGGTAGCGGTGGCGGCCGCGGTAGCACGTGATGTTCACGGCAGCCGCGACGAGGCCGGCGTCCTCGAGCGCCTCGTAGATCGTCACCGCGTCCTTCGAGAGGTGGCGCGCGTTCATGTTGAAAATCGTGTCGAGCAGCGACTGCGACAGCCCCGCCGCGCGCACGGCGGCGAAGGAGGATCCGTACTCCACGATCCGGCGCTCCTGCCTGCTCCACCAGACGAGCGACGGAATGTGGTGGACGCCCGGCCCCGCGCCCGTCGCGATCGAGGTGAGGCAGACCGGCGTGAGCGACGGGAAGACGGAGGTCGCCGTCCGGTAGTCGCCCTGGTCGGCGAGAAACGCCAGAGCCGGCGCGCGGCCGCCGGAGACCGCGCGCTCGAACGCGGCCGGGGTCATCCCGTCGACGACGACGAGCACAAGCTTCTTCTGCACGGCGCAGGCCCTACTCGTCGCGGGCAAGCGTCCGCAAACCCGCGTAGCGCTCGGGCCGCGACCGCTTGAGCAGCGGCACCAGAGCCACCAGGACGAGCGCAATGAGATACCCGGCGGCCGGGATCCAGGCGAGTGCAGCGACCAGGATCGCACCGCAGGCGACGAGCACCCCGGTGGCGAGGCGCGTGCCACCGCGCCTGAGTGCGCCTCTCACCGTCTGCGTCGCGCAGAGCGCTCCGGCGAGACCCCCGGCGATTCCGGCGGCGCGGTCGCCCCAGCCGCCCGACTGCCACCTCCCGATCTCGAAGCCGATGCCGGCGCCCACGGCACCGGCCAGCAGGATGGCGAAGATCCTCGCTCCGCGCCCCTCGCCGGCGATCCCGCCGAACAGGACGCCGGCCGCAGCGCCGAGCCCCGCGCTCACGCCGATCCAGTACCACGATCCCACGCTGGAACCGTAACCGCGCGTGCGGCTTCGCCGTTGTTCGTCCAGAGATCCCGCCAGGAGGCCATACGTGACCGACAACCTTCCGCTCCTCGTCTTCTTCACCTCTCGTCGTTCGGGCCCGGCCCGGCGGATGGAGAGCCTGCTCGCCCACATCGCCCGGAAGGACCGCGGCCGCCTGCGCGTGACCAAGGTCGACGTCGACGACCGTCCCGAGCTCGCCGAGCAGTTCAAGGTGCAACAGGTGCCGTCGCTCGCGCTCGTGGTGGAGCGGCGTGTCGTCTCGCGGCTCGACGGGCGCGCGACCGCGCCGCGGATCGAGTCGATGCTCGAGCCGCACCTCGGCGAGGCGACGCCCGCCGAGGCCGTGGCGATCTAGCTCTCGAGCCGCGCGATCACGGCAAGACCGAAGTCGGCGGCGCGCTTGCCGTCGATCACGCGGTGGTCGAACGTGACCGAGACGTTCCCCATCCGGCGGACGACCACCTCGCCGTCGCGGACGACAGCCCTGTCCTCGATCCGGTGGATGCCGAGGATCGCGACCTCCGGATGGTTGATCAGCGGCGTCACGAACAGGCCCGCGGCCTTGCCGGCACTCGTGACGGTGAACGTGCCGCCGCGCAGCTCCTCCGGCTTCAACGCGCCGGCATTCGCAGCTTCGGCGAGGCGTCGCACCTCGCCGTCGAGGTCGTCGAGCGACAGCCGGTCGGCTCCGTGGACGACGGGGACGACGAGTCCCTGTTCGGTCTGCACCGCAATCCCGATGTCGTAGCGGTCGAGCAGCACGAGCTCCCCGTCCTCGACGCGCGCGTTGAGCTCCGGGAACTCGCGCAACGACTCGGTGACGGCCCGGAGCACGAGCGGAACGAGACGCTTCAGCTCGACGCTCGAGAAGTCGCACTCCTCGACCCAGGTCACGGCCGGGATCTCGCGGTGTGCGCGGGTCAGGTGCTCGAACATCTGGCGGCGGATTCCGTGGAGCTGGACGCGCTCGCCTTCCCTGGCCGCGCCGGAGGCATCGCCGCCGGCGGCGGCCCGGACATCCTCCTCGGTGATCCGGCCTTGCGGCCCCGTGCCGCTCACCGCCGCGAGGTCGACGCCGAGTTCGGCGGCCACCTTGCGGACCAGAGGCGTCGCGCGGACCTTCTCCTCGGCGCGGGCGGCCGGCTGCGGGGGGCTCGTCTGCGCTTCGGGTTCGGGTGTGGATCCGTCGCCGCCGATCACGACGAGGACGGTGCCCACCGGGGCGACCTCGCCTTCGGGGACGAGGATCCGCGAGACGGTTCCGCTCGCCGGCGACGGGATCTCGACCGTCGTCTTGTCGGTCGCGATCTCGACGAGCGGCTGGTCCTCGGCGATTTCCTGGCCCTCCTCGACGAGCCAACGAGAGATCTCGCCTTCGGTCAGTCCCTCGCCGAGGTCGGGCAGCTTGAACTCGTAGCTCACGCGCGGAGTATTGCGTGGACGCCTTTGACCTCGTTGACGACCTGCGTCACGTGCAAGTCGACCGAGACGCTCGCCAGGGCGAGCGCTTCCGGCCGCGAAACGCCGAGTTCGCGCTCCATCAGGTCGAGCATCGTCTGGGTCGCCTGCTCGGCGGCGGCGTCGAGATCCTCGTCGAAGCCGAATGCGAGCCAGGAGTCCGCGGTACGCGCGATCGGCGAGCGCAGCTCGCGGTCGTCGAGGTCGAGCGTGAGCGTCGCCCGCTCGAGCGGGCACTCGATCGCGGTTCCCGACACCTCGCCGTCGCCCTGCGCGCCGTGGCCGTCGCCGGCCATCAGCAGCGCGCCGTCGACCGGGATCGGCAGGTAGAGCGTCGTGCCGGCTACGAGCTCCTTGCAGTCGATGTTGCCGCCCCAGCGCCTCGGCGGCGTGGTCGTGTGCTCGCCGGGTTCCGGCGGCGGCATCCCGATCACGCCGAGAAACGGCGCCGAGCGGACGCGGCGCTCGCCGAGGTGCCACCAGTCGCCGCCTCGCGACCACGTGAACGTCTCTCCGTCGGCCCAGGTGCGGCCCCAGTCGCGCGGGACGACCTCGTCGACCCGCACCGCCAGCGTCTGCCCGGCGCGCGCTCCGCGGACCTCGACGGGACCGTGGAGCGCGTGACCCGCGCCTTCCGGCCGCTCGGGCTCGACGTCGGGATCCCAGAACCAGCCCGCGTTCGGCACCTGGAACGTGACGGATCCGCCGGGGTCGACGGTTTCGACCGGCTCGTAGTCGCGCGAGAACCAGCCCTTCACGCGCGTGGCTCCTGAACCCAGGCGTCCGCCGGTGCGAGCAGCACGCGCAGGCCGATGCGCTGCCCGTCCGCGCCGCGGAACTCCCACAGCGAGACGGCCTGCTCGTCTCCCGCCAGCTCGGGCGCGACCTCGGCCGGGACGTAGCCGGCCTGCAGACGCCGGTCTGAATCCCAGACGGCGACCGCGTTCGGATCGTGCTCGTTCTCCGGCTCGCGGACGAGCGCGAGCCGACGTCCGGGCGCGAAGGCCTCGTCCTGCAAGGCGTCGGCGCGATACGACGAGCCCGCGAGCTTGACCACGCGCACCCGGGGGTCGTTCCACTTCATCGCGTCCCCGGTCGCGGCGTCGCGGAGCCAGTAGCCCGACTCGCCGCGCTCGAGCCAGATGCGGAGACGTTCAGAACTCGAGGAGCTTCCGGGCGGCATCGACGACGCGCTCGACCGACGGCATGTAGCGATCCTCGATCTTCCAGTAGGGATACGGCACGTCGAAGCCGGTCACGCGCAGGACAGGGCCGTGGAGGTCGAGGATCGCCTTCTCGGCGAGGATCGCTGCGATCTCGGCACCGAAACCGGCGGTTCGCGGTGCCTCCTGCACGACCACGACGCGACCCGTCTTCGCCGCGGACGCGAGCAGAGCGTCCTCGTCGAGCGGCCGCAGGGAGCGCAGGTCGAGCACCTCGACCGAAGCATCGCCGTCGAGCGAGTCGGCCGCGCGCTCGCACACCGGCACCATCGCGCCGTAGGCGACCAGCGTCACGTCTGTCCCCTCGCGCGCGAGCCGGGCCTGTCCCAGCGGGACAATGTGCTCTCCCTCGGGCACCTCCTGCTTCTCACCGCGGTAGATGAGCTTCGGCTCGAGCACGACCACGGGATCGGGATCGCGGATCGCGGCCGCGAGCAGCCCCTTCGCGTCGGCGGGCGTGGACGGAATCGCGACCTTCACGCCGGGCGTGTGGACGTAGTACGCCTCGGGCGAGTCGTCGTGGAGCTCGGGCGCACGCACGCCGCCGCCGTACGGCATGCGGATGACGAGCGGGAACTCCATCTTCCCGCCGGTGCGCCAGCGGTAGCGACCGACGTGCGTGATCAGCTGGTCGAGGCACGGATACGAGAAGGCGTCGTACTGCATCTCGCAAACCGGCTTCCAGCCGGCCATGCAGAGCCCGACCGCACCCCCGAGGATCCCGGCCTCGGCGAGCGGCGTGTCGACGCAGCGGGTCTCACCGAAGCGGTCGCGCAACCCCGCGGTCGCGCGGAAGACGCCGCCGGCACGGCCGACGTCCTCGCCCAGCACCATCACCGAGTCGTCGCGCGCGAGCTCGACGTGGAGCGCATCGTTGACGGCCTCGACGAGGAACAGCTCAGCCATTCCAGCCCTCGCGGACGTTCGGCGGCGGGAGGACGTAGGCGTTGTCGAAGACGAGCTCCGGGTCGGGCTCCGGCTCGGCCTCGGCCGCCGCGATTCCCTGCCGCATCGTCTCGAACGCCTCGCTGCGGATCTCCTCGGCAGTCGCGTCGTCGAGCACCCCGAGCCGGCGGAGATAGGCCTCGTAGCGGCCGACGCACTCGTTGCGCTTCTCCTCCTCGACCCGGTCGAGGTCGATGTACACCCGCGGGTCGTCGGCCGTCGCATGCGGCGCGGCGCGATACGTGACGGCCTCGATGAAGGTGGGCCCGCCGCCGGCGCGTGCCCGCTCGACCGCCTCGCGCGTCGCCTCGTAGACCGCGAGCACGTCGCCGCCGTCGACGCGCACTCCCGGCATCCCGTAGCCGACGGCCTTGTCGACGAGCGCCTCGGCATGCGTCTGCGCCTCGAGCGGCGTCGAGATCGCCCACTGGTTGTTGTTGCAGAAGAGGACTAGCGGCGCCTGCATCACGGCCGCGAGGTTGGCGCCTTCGTGGAAGGCGCCCTCGCTCGTCGCGCCGTCGCCGAAGTACGCAATAGCGGCGGTCGAAGAGCCCTTCAGCTTCTCGCCCCACGCGAGGCCGGCTGCGTGCGGAACGTGCGTCGCGATCGGCACGCAGATCGAGGCGACCCGGTACTCGGCCGGGTTCCACCAGCCGGCCGGGTGGCCCCGCCACCAGTGCAGGACGGTGCTCGCCGGAATCCCACGCAGGAGCCCGATCGCCGACTCGCGATAGCTCGGGAAGATCCAGTCCTCATCGGCGAGCGCGTGCACCGAGCCGGCCTGCATCGCCTCGTGGTTCCAGAAGATCGCGTAGGTGCCGATCCGGCCCTGACGGTGATAGACGACCGAGCGCTCGTCGTAGGTGCGCAAGAGGACGAGCGAGCGGTAGATCGCGAGGAGCTCGTCCGGGCCGAGGCCGTCGACCTCGCGCTCCTCGTCGATCACTCGCCTCAGCTCGTGCTCTCCTCGCGCCAGCTGGGTCACGGCGCGGAGTGTATGCGTGGCGCCCGGAGGCGCCTAGTTCACCGTCAGAGTCGCCGTGGCCATCACAGGTCCAGCGAGATCGGAGGCGCGCAGCGTGACCGCATACGTCCCCTTCGGCATGTTCTTGGGCACGACGAACGGAAGCGAGACGGCGATCGTCTTCCCGGCTGCGAGGTTGAACGTCAGGGGCGGCGTGTTCACGACGTACTTCGTGCCGAAGGCAAAGGTCGCACTTACGGTCACGCTCTGCGTCGCGCTCGAGGTGTTCGTGAGTGAGGCCTTCGCGACGACCGCCGTCCCGGCGTTCGCAGTCGAGGGCGAGATGCTCACAGTGAGCCCGAGGTCGCCGACCGCATACGTCCGCTCCAGCGTCGTGACGTTCCCGTCCGCGTCGGTTGCGGTGACGAGGAACGTGTGCTGGCCGGGGCTTGTGTCGATCGGCGAGCCGCTCGGGACGGTGCCGACGCAGCTCACTGCACCCGGACACGTGTAGGTGGCGATCACGTTTGCGTGCGCGCCGTACGGACCGACCGGCGAGGAGATCAGGATCTGCGGACCCGCGGGAGGTGCGCTGTTCGCGGAGGTGAAGTTCTCGCCCTTATTGGCGCTGTAGGAGACGTTGACGCCGTCGGTTGCCTCGACGAACACCTCCGGGTCTTCCGCGACGGAGATCGTCGCGGTCCAGAGCGTCGGATCCTGGGACGACTGCGAGAGTTGGAGGTAGTGCCAGTGGCCGTCGTTGACAAGCGCGGCGACCTCGGCAACCGGGCTCGAGTTGTCGGTGACCCGGGCGGTGACCGTCGCGACGCCGGCGGTCGTGGAGACGTTCACCTCGGAGATGAGGGGTGCGATCGGATCGCTGCTCTGCGAGTAGAAGATCTCGAAGGTCCCACTATTGAAGTGCCGCTGGACTCCGGCATCTCCGGGACCGGTGGGTCGGAACTGATCGCTGACGTTCAGGTAGTCGCGCTCGTTCCCGAACGCCAGGGAGTGCTCCAGGGTGAACGGGCTCGCCGGGAAGAAGATCGGGGAGATCGCGGGCGCCGGCTCGTGCGCCGTCGAGTCGATCGTCGGGTAGCCGATGGTCGCGCTCGTGTTGGCGTCGGTGGAGGTGAGACTCTTGATCCAGACGCCGCGGGCCGGTAGGGACGAGGTCACCTGCTGGCTCGTGATCGGCAGGATCGGCCGATAGAGGCCGAACTGGCTCTGCGTCGTGTCGCCCGAGGCCGGGAAGCTGACCGTCGCGCTCTGGGTGCCGGTGATCGGATCGGTGGTCGTCGTGAGCGGCGTGAAGCTCGGGCTCGAGCCCGCCGTGGAGAAGTGCCAGAAGGGCAGCCCGTAGAAGGTCGTCTCCTCCATCACCTTCTGGTCGTAGACGTCATACGCACCCGCGGTTCCGAAGTACTGCTGCAGTGCGTCCACCCACTCCTCTCCCACCGACCCGGAGTCGGAGTGGAGGTTCTTGGCGAAGAGCGCGAGCAGGCGCTCCGAGAGGGCGACCGAGTCGCTGTCGCCGTAGCCGTAGCCGGTATTCGCGATGTACATCGCCGCCTGATCGCGCGCATAGAGCTCCGGCCAGTCGAGGTACTTGTTCACGGGGGACGTCGGGCTCCCGAACGTGTCGGAGATGTTGAGGCCGCCGTGGCAGCCCATCGTGAACAGGATGCGGGCGGCCAGGTTCGCCGTAGCCTGACCGGTGTTCGCGAGGTCGCCGCTCGCAGACTCGAGTTCGTACTGATTGTAGTGCCCGTCCACCGAGATGATCGAGGGCGCGCTGCTCGACCCGAGCGCGCTCGTGAGCACGTCATTCGCGGTCCACGGATGCGGGAAGCCGGGGAAGTTGATCGCCGGGTCGCCGGAGGCGAACGAGTCCAGCGTCGAGAGCCCCGCGAAGTTCGCCTTGAGGTTGTCGTGAACCGCCTTCGCTCCGTCGGCGAGGAAGTCGTAGCCGGTGACGAGCGCAGACGTCGGATTTAGCGTCCCGGCGGCGGTCTGCGGCGCGCTGATGCCGTTGGTGCCGAGGTAGCGGTTGATCTGGCCGATGATGTCCGTCGGCGTCTCGACGAGGCGGGAGATCGAGATCTGCGGCAGGAGCAGGTTGCTGCCCAACCACGGAATGGCCGTGAACGCTCCGTAGGCGCCGTCGGTGAGGATGTTGTTCTGGGCAGCCGAGGCGTAGAGAGCATTCCCCTTCGTCAGGCCGTTGGTCGTGAACGCGAGGTCCGCCGCCTCGTTCTCCTCGGGCGACAGCGTGACCGGATCCGGGACGTCCGCCATCGGCGTCGCCTCGTCGGAGCCCACGAGGACGATGTAGTGGAGGTTCGGCAGCCCGGCCGTCGAGTTGCGATACGAGGCGACCACATTGTTGATCGCCGTGACCACGTTGTTGCGCGCGCTCGTGTTGCAGGGGGTCGCGTCCCACGACGAATAGGCGCTGCGTACGGCCGCGTTCCCGTCGACTGAGAGGACGGTGCCGGAGACCTCGGTGCGTGCCGCGAGCGTGTTGAGCGAGTTGAGCAGGTTGGTGACCGCGGTGGCTCCGTACATGGCGGTCAGACGCTGCTTGTCGACGATGAAGAGCGTCTTCCTGGAGGTCGCAAGCGAGCTCGGAAGCGTCCCAGGCGTGAAGCTCGCGGGAGCGCCGTTGGGGAATGTCCGCGCGGGGCAGGCTGGCAGCGCCGGCGGCGGCGTCTCCTGTACACGCAACACGAACGGCTGGTTGCTCGTCGCGCCGTTGTAGCCGCTGACGCCGATCGTCGCGTAACCGCTCTGGCCGCTCGTGATGATCGTGCCGCCCTCGTTCACGCCGTCGCCGCGGGCGTCCGACGTGCTGCCGACCGGCGTCGAACCGACCGGAGTGGAACCCACCGGGGTCGAGCCGACGGGCACGTCCTGGAGCGTGTCCGGCGACAACCCTTGACCGAGTCCCGTGAAGCCGACGCCGTTGTCCTCGATCGGGGTCGAACCGACCGGCGTCGAGCCGACGGGCGTGGAGAAGAAGGACGGCGCAGCGGGAGCGCTGATCGTGAGATCGAGGTCGGCGTCTGACGGCACGTTGAGGAAGGCCTGCAGGCGCGTCCCTTGCGGCAGATTGCCGATGTTCACCTTGTAGAACGCCTGCTCGCCGCCGGATGCGATATGGCCGACGACCAGGGTGTTCGGGTGGATCTGGTTCGCGGTCGAGGGATCGCCCGCCTCGGCGTTCTGGTGAACGGTGACGGGCGCACCCGTCGTGGAGATCGACGAGGAACTGGTCGCCGCGGTGACGCCCGTCGTGAAGGTGCCGAGCGTGAGGCCGACCCAGGAGTCGAAAGTCAGCGTCGCCGACTCGTTCGCCGTCCCACCGGCAGGACAGCCGACCGTCCAGCGGTAGGCATTCAGTTTCTGCGCCGACTCCGCGTCCTGCCCGAGCACGGCTGCGGTGCCTGCGCTCGTGGGCGCGTTGTTGCCGAAGGCGATCTGCGCCGAGCCGTCGACCGGGAAGAAGCCGGCCGGCAGGTGTGCCGTGAACGTGAGCTGCGACACGATCGTGCAGTCGACATCGGCACTGATCGTGTAGTGAACCGTCGACTTGGTCGCGGAATACGGCTGCAGTCCCTGGATCGGCAGCTGCTCCCACGGGAAGCCGGCCGCGCCGATGATCGCGACGACGAGGTCGTTGATCGTGATGTTGTTCGCGGCCATCGCCTTCGCGAGGTTCGCGAACGTCGCGGTCGGGAGGATTGCGTTGGCGGTATAGGCGTCGCCGAGCGTCTTGCCGGTGCAGGAGAAGCTGCCGGTGCAGTTGACGACCGCGGCCAGGTCGCCGTCGTCGTTCGCGATGTCGGCGAGCGGGATGTTCGCGAGCAGCGAGGCGGAGACGTCCGTCGATCCGACGGGCGTCGATCCCACCGGTGTCGATCCGACCGGAGTGGAGCCCACGGGAGTCGAGCCGACCGGCGCCGAGCCGAGTTGGCCGGCGACGTCCATCTGGAGCACCGTCGTCGTCGGGCCTGCGTTGGTGCAGTCCCCGCCGACGGCCTTCGCGATGATGCCGTCGGTTCCGCACCAGGCATCGAAGCCGCCGGGCAGCGCGGAGAGCGGCGTGTTGCCCATCAGGAGCGACGCCCAGTGGACCGACTTGAGGAGCGTCGTCGTCAGGTCGACCTGCTGCATCGTCAGGGCCTCAAAGTGCTGCAACGACGTCTTGCCGTCGGTGCACGTCTCGGTATTTGTCTTCAGGTCCTGCAGCGTGATCGAAGTCAGCGGCTTGGCGGCGAGCGAGCCGCACAGGATCTGATCCCAGGTGACTCCGTGGAGCTGGACCTGGGAGAGCAGGACCGACGAGAGAGCCGTCGAGCCTACGGGCGTGGAGCCGACGGGCAGTTCGAACAGGCCGGTGGAGCCGACCGGAGTCGAGCCCACGGGAGTAGAGCCGACCGGCGTCGAGCCCACCGGGGTCGAGCCCACCGGGGTGGAGCCGACCGGAGTCGAGCCCACGGGAGTAGAGCCGACCGGAGTGGAGCCGACCGGAGTCGACCCGACCGGCGTCGAGCTGGTGCTTCCGGCGAAGAACGAGAGCCAGGCGTTCGGAATCGTCGAGATCGGAACCTGGTCGATTCCCGCACCGGCGCTCGAGGGCGTTGCGTTGACCGTCAGGTTCGACAGCTCATTCGAGAGGGCGACGGCGTAGATCGCGGCGTCGTCGCAACTGAAGGCTGGACACTCGGCATCCGTCTCGGTCCAGGTCACCGTCAGCTGCTGACTGGGGCTCGCGGCCTCGTAGTGGATCGTGAAGACGCCGGGAGCGTTGCCGCCGAACGACGGGAAGCCCGGGCTGCCGACCACCGAGCCCGTATACGGCTGCGCGCTGCCGTCGGAGAGCGTGGCTGTCAGCGTCCCGGTTCCCCAGTGCTCGCTCGTGAACACCGTGAGCGTGCGCTCGCTGGTGCCGGCGGGGACGGTGAACGAGAAACCGTCGCCGAGTGTCGGCGTCGAGCTCGACTGGCCGTCGTGCTCGAGTCCTCCGTCGGCCCCGGTCGCAGAAGCCGGTCCGGTTCCGTCCGACCAGTCGAAAGTGAACGGCTCGAAGCCCTGGGAGGCGAATTGCCCGAGACCTCGCAGGGGTCCCTGCGTTGGATCGATATTGGTGAGGTTGCTGATTGCCGTGCCGCCCGACTTGCGCACGTCCGGGGCGAGCGACGTGCTGGTGCCGTTGTTGGCGAAGCCCCAGACCGCCCAGTCCTCGTTGCCGAGCGCCGTGAGGTCGGCATCCTGCTGCCCGTTCGCCGAGACGGTGCCGGCGATCGCGGGGCCTCCGGTCGCCTGCACGAGCTCGAAGGCTCCGATGTCGCAGTGCGGGCCCTGGGGCCGTGCGATGCCGCGCTGGTCGACGGCGGGACAGTTCGAGTCGTCGCCCGCATCGACCGCGGGACTGCCGGACGGGAGCGCCATAGTGGGCGTCGGGCCGCCGTTGTCCTGCAGCGCTCCGAGCTGCGGGTCGGTACCCGATAGGTCACCGGCACCCGCGAGCTCGCAGGTCTGACCGCTGTCGAGGTTGTGACCGTTCGGGATCACGCCCGCGTCGCAGTCGGCGCCGTGGTTGTTCGCCACGATCGTGTTGACCAGGCTCGCGAGCTCTGCCCCCGAGATCCCGTCGCCAACGTTGGCGGCGACCGTGTCGTTCTGCAGAGTCGCACTGCCGGAGTCGACGTGGATACCGTCGCCCTCGTTGTCGGCGATCGTGGAGTTGACCGCCGAGAAGCTTTCCGCCTCCGTGTAGATGCCGACGTTGTTCCCGGAGATCGTGCTGCCCGAGAGCTCGAGTCCCTGATCGGTCGACTCGACCCCGTAGTTCCCGTTGTTCTGCACGACACTGTTGTCGAGAGTGACGTCGCCGTTGTCGTAGATGCCGTCACCCGTGCCGTTCTCGACCGTGACGCCACTGATCGTCGTATTGCCGGACCCGCCCACGTCGAGCACGTCGGTCGACAAGTGATCGCCGTCGAGGATGGTGGTCGCGGCGCCCGCGCCGCTCAGGGTGATCTCGGAGCCTGGGTCGGAACCGAAGTTCTCCTGGCCCTCGAGGACTCCGATGTCGTAGTGACCGGCGGCGATGTGGATCGTCGTCGGAACCTCGGCGTCCGCGGTCTCCGCCAGCGCGGAGTCGAGTTCGTCCGCTGTCGAGACGTAGTAGTCACTCGGCGCGGTGGCGAACTCGTAGGCGCCGATGTCGCAGCCGGAGCCCTGGGGCCGCGCGATGTAGCGCTGGTCCGTCTGCGGGCAACCCATGGCGGTGCCGGCATCGATCGCGGGGCTGCTGTCCTGGAGCGGGAGGACGTCCGTAGGCCCGCTCGAGTCGACGTTTCCGAGGCCCTCGGTGGCCGGGTTGACGTTGTTGAGGTCCCCTACCCCGAGCGGGCAGGTCGCGTCGTCGGACAGATTCCCGCCGAGTGAGGTGAATCCGCCCTCGCAGTTGTGAGGGGCTTCGAATTCCTGGTTCGAGGCGAGGAGCGTGTTCTCCAGAGCGACGCTGCTCGCCGGCGTGCCGCTGTCGACGGCGATCCCGCCGCCGTCGCCTCCTCCAGGGCTCAGGTTCGAAGCGTTGTCCGCAATCGTGTCGTTCGTCAGCGTGCTCGGGCCGGCGATGTACAGACCGCCGCCGTCGCCCTGCGCCTGGTTCCCCGTGATCGTGCTGTTCGTCATCGTGAGACTCGGGCCGAAGTCGTCGATCCCGGCTCCGTCCAGGCTCTTGTCGTTCTCGATCGTGCTGCGGAGGATCGTCAGCGAGCCGTCGCTGTCGATCCCGCCGCCCGACGCCGACGCGCTGTTGCCGCTGACCATCGAGTCCTGCAGCGTCAGCGTGCCGTTGTCGTCGACCCAGATCCCGCCGCCGACGCCCGCGTTCGGCTCACCACCTCCACCGGTCTGGCCGCCTTGAATGGTGACGCCGCCGATGGTGACGTTTCCGGACGAGATCTCGAAGACGCGCTGGCCGCCGCCGCCCGTGGATCCCTCGATGACCGTGGAGCGCGCGCCGCTGCCGACGATGTTCACGTCGCTCGAGATCAGAAGTTGGCCGGCCGTGAGCTGGTACGTCCCCTGCGGAACCTCGATCGTGGTCGTCCCGCTCGAGGGCGTGCCGGAGCAGCCCCCTTCGGAGTCGTGGCTGTTCGCGGAATTGATCGCGTCACGCAGCGTGCAGCCGCCCGAGCCGTCGGCATTCGTCCCGACGACGATGGTCCCTGGGGGGGGTCGGCCGACGCGCCGACAGGGAATGCGAGCAGCGCGAATGCAGCCACGCTCGGCACCAGGACCAGAAGTGCTCGCATCACCTTCGACCTCGGTTCGCCCGCGATCGTGCGCGCTGACATTGCCCTCTCCCTCGCCGCAGACCAGAAGCAACCGGTCGTGCGTGGGAGCATGCGCCCCTTCAACTTTCTTGTCAATAGCGGCACAATCGACGGCGTGGGGGTGCGGGAACACGAGACTCGGGCCGAGGCCGCCCACGCGGCGGTGATCCCCTACCTGCCGCGCATCACGCTCGAATGGCTGTGCAACGCGTCCGACGAGCGCCACAGGTCTCTACCGGGAACGATGGCCTTCGTAGACGTCTCCGGATTCACGGCGATGTCGGAGCGTCTCGCGCCGAAGGGGCGGCTCGGGGCCGAGGAGGTCACCGACGTCATGAGCGCGACGTTCGGCCGCCTGCTGTCCGTGGCGTACGGGCTCGGCGGAGGGCTCGTCAAGCTCGGCGGCGACGCGCTCCTGCTCTTCTTCGACGGCGACTCGCACGCCGCGCGCGCCTGTGCAGCTGCCTGGGGGATGCGCGACTCGCTCGCCGTGCTCGGCCCACTCCAGACCTCGGTCGGCGCGGTCGAGCTGAAGATGCACGTCGGCATCCACAGCGGCGACTTCGACTTCTTCCTCGTCGGCACCCGCCACCGCGAGCTGATCGTCGCCGGTCCCGACGCAGCGGTGACCGTCGAGATGGAGGACACGGCCGAAGCCGGCGAGATCGCGGTCAGCGACGCGACCGCGGCCCAGATCGAGACCTCGTGCCTCGGCGACCGCAAGGGCGCCGGGACCCTTCTGGCCTGGCCGCCGGCCGTGCGGTTCACCGGAGTCGCCTCCCTACCCGACACCTCTGACCTGGACGTGGCCGCCTGCATTCCCGAGGCGCTTCGTGGGCACCTCGCCGCCGGAAGCGTCGAGAGCGAGCACCGGCGCGCCGCCGTCGCCTTCGTCCGCTTCGGCGGCGCCGATCAGGTCTTGGACACCGATTCCGTCGAGCAGGTCGTCGACGCCCTCGAGGAAGCCGCCGCCGCGCACGGTGCCTGCTTCCTCGAGAGCGACATCGACGCGATCGGCGGGCGGATCATCCTCGTCGCCGGCGTACCGACCACGGCCGGCGAGGACGAGGAACGCCTCCTACGGACCGTCCGCGCGGCGGTCGACGCCCAGACGACGCTGCCTCTTCACGTGGGAGTCGCAGCCGGCAACGTCTTCGCCGGGCGGATCGGACCGCCCTATCGGCAGGCGTTCACGATCCTCGGCGGCACGGCCGCTCTCGCAGCGCGCCTGATGGCCAAAGCGGACGGCCGCTCGATCTGGACGACGCCGGATCTCCTCGGGCGGTCGCGCACGGCCTTTGCCACGGAACCGGTCGGCGCGCTGACGCTGAAAGGAAAGGCCGAGCCCGTCGACGCGGTCGCGGTCGGCGCCGTGTCGGGCACCCGCGAGCCGGCCTCGCCGAAGAAGAAGCTCCCGCTCGTCGACCGGCAGCGCGAGCTGCCGGTGCTCGACGCTGCGCTCGTGCCCGTGCGCATGGGCTTCGGCAGCTTCGTCGAGCTCATCGGAGATGCGGGCATCGGCAAGTCGCGGATCCTCGAGGAGCTCTGCGACCGGGCGGAGGGGCTGACACTCGTGACCACCGGCTGCGAGCAGTACGAGGCCACGACGCCGTACTTCCCGTTCCGGAAGCTCTTGCGCGGCCTCCTCGACGTCGAGGTGGACGGCGACCCGGACGCCAACTCGGTCGCGCTCGCCGACCGGCTCGAGCAGATCGATCCCGAGCTCGTCCCGTGGACGCCGCTCGTCGCCGACGTCATCGACGCTCCGGTGCATGCGACTCCCGAGGCGAGCGACCTTCAGCCCGCGTTCCGGCGCGCCCGGCTGCACGGCGTCGTCGAGACGGTGCTCGGCGAGCTGCTCGAGCCGCCTACCCTCCTTCTCGTCGAGGACGTGCACTGGATGGACGAGGCGTCGTCGGACTTGCTGCGCCACCTCGGCAGCCGCGTCACCACCAAGCCGTGGCTCGTGTGCGCGACGCGCCGCCCGGGCGAGAGCGGCTTCCTCGCTGCCGCGGGAAATCCGCCGGTGCCGGCCATGTCCCTCCGCCTCGACCCGCTGCCCGAGGCCGACGCTCACGAGCTCGCGGTGGCCGCCGGCGCCGAAGGGCTGCCGCCCGAGGAGCTCGCGGCGATCACGGAGCGTGCGGGGGGCAACCCGCTCTTCGTGCAAGAGCTCGTCGCTGCGACGCGAGGCTCGGAGCAGGGTCTCGAGGAGCTGCCCGAGAGCGTCGAAGGCGTGCTCACAAGCCGAATCGACGGGCTCGCCCCGGGCGACAGGGCGCTTCTGCGCTGGGCGTCCGTGCTCGGCGCGAGCTTCTCGAGCGAGCTGATCGCACGCGTGCTCGAAGGGGACTCCGACGCCGCCCTCGACGTGGAGTCGTGGGACCGGCTGGGGGAGTTCGTCGAGCGCGACCCGTACGCCGCGGGGACCTTCCACTTCCGCCACGCGCTGATCCGCGACGCGGCGTACGAAGGCCTGTCCTTCCGGCGCCGCCGAGAGCTGCACGCCCGCGTGGCCGACGTTCTGCGCGAGACGGCGGTCGACGAGGACGAGGCGGCCGAAACGCTTTCGCTCCACTTCTCGCTCGCCGAGCTGCCCGAGGAAACATGGCGCTTTTCGCTGGTCGCAGCCGAGCGCGCGCGGGCGAAGTTCGCGAATGCGGACGCGGCCGAGCTCTTCCGGCGCGCGCTCGACGTCGCGGCCAGGGTGCCCTCGATCGCGCCCGCAGAAGTCGGCCGGGCCTGGGAGAGCCTCGCCGACGTGCTCGCGCTCGGCGGCCACTACGCCGGCGCGCGGCAGGCCTACGAGCAGGCTCGGAGTCACCTGCGCTCCGATCCGGAGGCGCTTGCCGGCCTGTGCCTGAAGGAGGGTCGCCTGCGCGAGAACGAGGGCCATTACGCCGAGGCGCTCGACTGGTACGAGCAGGGTCTCGGCGCCGCGGACCAACTCGAGGGCTCGGCTCGCACGCTGCATCGGCTCCGTCTCTCGCTCGGCCATGCGGCGGCGCGTTTCCGTCAGGGCTCCTTCGAGGAGTGCGTGGAATGGGTCGAGCGCGTGATCGAGGACGCGCGAGCCGCCGGCGCGCTGCCGGAGCTCGCGCATGCGTACTACCTCGCCCACCTCGCCTACACGTCCCTCGGCAGCCCGAAGCGCGGCGAGGTGCGCGAGCTCGCGCTGCCCATCTACGAGGAGCTCGGCGACCTCCTCGGCCAGGCGAACGCGCTCAACAACCTCGGAATCGACGCGTACTACGAGGGTCGCTGGGAGGACGCGCTCGCCTACTACGGCCGAAGCCGCGCGGCCCGCGACCGGATCGGCGACGTCGTCGGGGCTGCGACGATCTCCAACAACATCGCCGAGATCCTGTCCGACCAGGGCCGGATCGAAGAGGCGGAGACCGAGCTGCGCGAGGTCAGGGCGACCTGCGAGGCCGCGGGCTCGCGCCTGATGACCGCGGTCGCCGACGCGAACCTCGGCCGCGCCGCCGCGAGGGCCGGGCGCGTGGACGAGGCCCGCGAGCTTCTGTCCGCCGCGATCGAGTCGTTGCGCGAGATCGACGCGGGGAGCTTCGTGGTCGAGGTGCAGGCGCGCCTCGCGGAGGCTGCGCTCTTCGCAGGCGACTTCGAGGGCGCACTGGCGTACGCCGACGAAGCCGAAGCGATCACCGGAGTGTCCGCGCCGCCGGCAGTGCGGGCACTGCTCCATCGCATCCGCGGGCAGGCGCTGCTCGTGCGCGGCGGCGAGGACGCGCTACGGGAGCTCGACGAGAGCCTCCGCATCGCGCGCGAGGGCGCAATGCTGTACGAGGCAGCGTTGACCTTGCGTGCACGCGCGAAGCACACGGGCTCCGAGGACGACGCGGCCGAGGCGCAGCGGATCTTCCGCGAGCTCGACGTCGTCGACGACGTCCCTTGGCTTCCCTGGGCTACCTGAACTAGACCAGCACCAAGACGGCGTCCCTCTCCGCCTCGAAGACGGCCTGCGTGACGTCGCCGAGATCCTCACCGTCGGCCTGCAGAGGCAGCGGGACATCGCACTTGATCTCGATCCGGTCGAGGTCGTGACCCACGAGGACTTCGGCCGCGCGCGGGTGACCGCGGAGCAGCGCGTAGGCCGTCCAGACGATCGAGCGCCGGCGGATGCGAACCGGAGCGACGATGTCGAGCCCGAGCTCGAAATCGGCATCGGGAACAAGCGGCACCGGGATCC
Organism: uncultured Actinomycetes bacterium; assembly: GCA_963696975.1. GTDB lineage: Bacteria > Actinomycetota > Thermoleophilia > Gaiellales > Gaiellaceae > Palsa-739. The sequence goes on from CAVOMI010000004.1 coordinate 156,883, forward strand.
TCTTCGCATAGGTGTACGGCGAGCCGTTCGCGACGAACGCGAAGGCGGCACGTCCGAGACCGGCGACCTCGAGCGCCGGCTCGACGTGACCCTTGTTCGCCGCGATCGCGCCGACGACGGCTCGCGCGAACGCGAGGTCGCCGGGCCGTCGCCCGTCCGAGCTTCGGCCCATCTCGTCCACCCGTCGCACCGCCTCGGCGTCGAGACCGACACCGGCCGCGAACCCGAAGCGGCGTCCGTTGACCCTGCCGAGCGTGATGCGCCGGGTCCGGCGCGCGCCGATGGCGTCTGCGACCTGCGCGGCGGCTCGGGACCGGGTCATGCGGCAGGCCGAGCGCGCGAGGCAAGACGCTCGTACCTCCGCCCGGCAGGAAGCCGATCGGAACGTCGGCGTGCAGGCCGTTCAGCGCCTCGTTGAAGCCGCCGTCGCCGGAGAAGACGACGATCGCGTCGCTGCGCCTGCGGCAGGCATCGGTCACGAGCTCGGTGGCGTCACCGGCTCGCTCCGTTCGCACCGTCTCGAGCGGGCCGACGCGTCTCAGCTCCTCCTCCACAGCCGCGACGCCCTCGTCGGTGACATCCGTCGCGAACGGATTGACGATCAGGACGACGGTCATCGGCTCGCATAGCCGCGCATCCCGTCGAGCAGGAGCGCCGCGAAGCGGTCGGCCAGGTCGTCCGTCTTCGTTCCAGGCCTCAACCACGTGTACGCCCAGTTGACGGCGGAGAGAGCGAGCAACGCTGCCGTCGCGTCGTCGAGGTCGGTGCGCAACTCGCCGAGCTCGCGGCCCTCCCGGAAGAGCGCGCGGAAGCGCTCCTCGTAGCGGCGCCGCTCGGCGACGAACTGCTCCCGCCGCTCACCCTCGAGGTACCGCCACTCCTGCACGAAGACCGTCGCGATGTCGAGCTGCTCGGCCACGACGCGGAGATGCGCGCGCAGCGCGGCACGGATCCGCTCCAGGACCGGCCCTTCGTCCGGGACTCCGTCGAGAGCCTCGTGGAACGCCACCGAGCCCTCGTGCGCGACCTCCCACAAGAGATCGGCCTTCGACTCGATGTGCGCGTAGAGCGAGCCCTTCTGCACGCCCATCGCCTCGGCGAGGTCACCGATCGACGTGCCGTGGTAGCCCTTCTCCGCGAAGAGGCGGGCGGCGGTACGGGTTAGCTCGGTGCGGCGCGCGGACATCTAGACTGTGAAAACTAACGATCGTTCGGAAGGTGGTGCTGCGTGGCGGCAGTCGAGATTCCCCGGAATGAGCAGGCATTTCTCGAGTACGTCCAGTCCGGCGGGCAGGTCGAGACGACCGACTGGATGCCGGACGAGTATCGGCGCCTGCTGATCAAGTTCATCGAGATGCATGGCAACTCCGAGCTCATGGGCGTTCTGCCCGAGCGCGAGTGGATCCTGCGTGCCCCGACGCTCCAGCGCAAGCTCGCGCTGACTGCGAAGGTGCAGGACGAGGTCGGCCACGCGCAGCTCATCTATCGCGTGGTCGAGGACCTCGGCAAGTCCCGCGAGCAATGCCTCGCGGATCTGGTCGACGGGAAGGCGAAGTTCCACAACGTCTTCCATTACCCGACGAAGACCTGGGGAGACGTCGGCGTCATCGCCTGGCTCGTCGATGCCGCCGCGATCATCAGCCAGAAGGCACTGCTCAAGTGCTCGTACGCGCCGTACGCGCGGATCATGAAGAAGATCTGCTGGGAGGAGTCGTTCCACATCCTCCACGGCCGCGACGTGATCCTCGCCATGGTGACGGGCACGCCGCAGCAGTTCGAGCTCGTGCAGGAGGCGCTCGACCGCTGGTGGGGGCCGTTGATGCAGTTCCACGGCAACCCGATCCCGCCCGACGAGGACCCGATGTACCTCTGGCGGATCAAGTCACAGGGAAACGGGGAGGCGCGTCAGCAATTCCTCGACGGCTACGTGCCGCAGATCCGGGAGCTGGGGCTCACCGTGCCCGACCCGAAGCTGCGCAAGCGCGACGACGGCACGTGGGAGTTCACCGAGCCCGACTGGGACGAGCTCAAGCACGTCGTGACCGGACACGGCCCGAAGACGCAGGAGCGGCTCGCCTTCCGCAGGCGCTTCCTCGACCAGGAGCAGTGGGTCCGGGACGCCTTGGCAGCATGAGCCACCCGGTCTGGGAGGTCTTTCGCAAGGAGAGGCGCGGCGCCGCGTTCGAGCACGCCGGCTCGGTCGTCGCACCCGACGCGGACTTCGCCGAGGCGTGGGCGCGCGAGCAGTACGGCCGGCGCGGCGAGTCGGTCGCGCTCTGGCTCGTCCCGCGCGACGCGATCCGCGACGTCGAGGACTGGGCCGACGAGTTCGACCTCAAGTACCGCCGAGTCGACGGCTATTCGATCAAGGCACGCCTGAAGGAGGCTCGTGAGCGAGCAGGTACTCCTGGGCCTGGCTGACGACGAGCTCGTCCTCGGCTGGCGCGATTCCGAGTGGACGGGCATCGCGCCCATGCTCGAGGAGGACGTCGCGTTCTCCTCGATCGCGCAGAACGAGATCGGTCACGCGCGCGCCGTCTACTCGCTGCTCGCCGACGACCCCGACGCGCTCGCCTTCGACCGCAAGCCGGAGGAGTACCGCTGCTCGCCGCTCGTCGAGCTCCACCTGCTCGACTGGGCGCGCACGATCGCGCGCCGCTGGCTCTACGAGGTCGCCGACGAGATCCGCATCACGGAGCTCAAGGACGACTCCGACCCGGCGGTCGCCGGCCTCGCGGCCAAGATCGACCGCGAGGAGGCGTATCACCGCATCCACGCCGAGATGTGGCATGACCGGCTGCGTGACGAGCCGCGCTTCCGGGCGGCCGTCGAGGATCTGTGGCCGTACGCGCTCGGCGTCCTGCCGGCAGAGCTGCGCGAAGAGCTCGTACAGCGCGTCGGCCTGGCCGAGGTCACGGCGATCGATCGCGGCACGCACACCGACGAGCTCGCCTCGCTGTGGGAGGAGATGACCATGGTACGGCGCTCGGCTCCGGCGGGGGCGCAGTGGTAGCCGAAGCCCAGGTCTGGGCGGCGCTCGAGGAGATCCCCGACCCCGAGATTCCCGTCGTCTCGCTCGTCGAGCTTGGGGTCATCCGCTCGGTCGATGTCCAGAACGAACACGTCCGGATCGAGTTCACGCCGACCTTCCTCGGCTGCCCCGCGCTCGAGGTGATGAAGCGGGCGATGGAGGAGAAGGTCGCCGGCCTCGGCGCCCGGCCCGAGGTCGCGGTGATCTCCGACGACTCGTGGTCGACCGACCGAATCACCCCGGCCGGGCGCGAGAAGCTGCGCGCCGCGGGCTTCGCCCCTCCGGCACCACGGGAAGCGTCTGCTCCAACGCTCGTCCAGCTGCAGGCGCAGGTCTTCCGCTGCCCGTACTGCGGCTCGACCGAGACGCGGCTGGAGAACATCTTCGGCCCGACGCCGTGCCGTTCGCTGCGCTACTGCGAGTAGCTGCCGCCAACCCTTCGAGCAGTTCAAGACGATCTAGCTAGTAGCCGCTGATCGGCGCAGGTCCACTCACCGGAGGTTGCGCCGCAGGAGTGCGAGAAGCAAACTCCAGACCATGACCGATCTCGAGTTCTTCGGAGGCGATGTCGAGGACGCGATCGGGCGGGTGCGGGTGCCTGCGTATGTGATCGATCGCCAGGGGATCATTCGCTGGCTGAACCCGGCGGCGCGAAAACTCGTGGGAGACGTTCGCGGCCGCCAGGTCACCTCCGTCGTCGCGCCCGAGGAAGCCCGCCGGGCGCGGGAGATCTTCACCCGGAACCTCATCGGGCCGCCGTCGGGCTCCGACAATAGCGCCGTCGTCATCGACGCCGACGGAGAGCGGATCACCGTCGAGGTCAGCGCCGTTCCGCTGACGAGCGGCGGCCACGTGATCGGCGTCTTCGGTCAGGTCAAGGACATCGAGGACGACGACCCGCCTCCACCGCCCCACCCGAGCCTGACGCCCCGCCAGGCAGAGGTGCTGCGCCTCCTCGAACTCGGCCGCTCGACCGACCAGATCGCGGATGAGCTACACCTCAGCAGAGATACGGTGCGGAACCACATCCGGCGCCTGCTGCGGGCGCTCAATGCCCACTCCCGCCTCGAAGCGGTGGCGATCGGGCGGAGTGAACACCTCGTTACGAACTGACACACAGACGGCGCCCAGGGGCCGGGGCGGGCTAGCGAACGCCGTCGCGCTTCCCACCTCACCCCGGCGCGTTGACGCTAACCGTCCCCTTACATCCGTCTTAAGACCCATTTAGGTCAATCTCCCGCATTAGCCAGCCGCTCGGCGAACGCCGGATCTTCGGCGCAGAGACGATCGACCTCGGCTCGTTCGACGGCGACGACCACGCCGGCCGTGAGCGCGCGGACCCGCGCCGAGCGCGTCCCGTCGGCCGAGAGGAGCGCCCGCTCCCCGACCACGGAGCCCGGGCCGAGCTCGCGCGTTCCCTCCGGCGCCTCCACCACAAGATGCCCGTCGACCACCACGTAGAGCCCGGTGCCCGGCTTGCCACTTTCGATCAACATCTGCCCGGCTCCGAACGAGAGCGCCGAGCCGGCCTCCTGCAGCTTGAGCAGATCGTCTTCGTCCATGCAGCCGAGTATCGCACCGGTCAGCGGCAGGTGACAGTCCGGTGACGAAGGTGGAACGACGCGCGCGCGCAGGTTAGGGTGCGCCGCGATGTCCTCCGTTGCAGACGACCTCGCCGGCGTCCCACTGTTCGCCGGCCTGGAGCCGGACGAGCGCGCGACGCTCGCGGCGTGGTTCGAGGTCCAGAACGTCAGCGCGGATGTGAAGCTGACCGGCGAGGGCGCGCCGGGCTACTCGTTCTTCATCCTCCGCGAGGGCACCGCGACCGTCACGATCAACGGAATCGAGGTGCGGACGCTGGAGCCCGGCGACTTCTTCGGCGAGCTCGCGATCCTCGGCGACGGCCGGCGCACGGCCACGGTCACCACGGCATCGCCGGTGCGGGTGCTCGTGCTCTTCGGGACCGAGTTCCGGCAGCTCCAGCAGGAGTACCCGGAGCTCGCCGCGCAGATCGAGTCGCGGCTGCGAGCGACGGCACAAGCCGCCTAGCGCGCAGCCTCACGGCGCCGGGATAGGCTCCCGGAGTGGCCGTCGAGATCCTCTACTGCCCCGTCTGAAGCGGGTACGACCGACGGGCCGCGAGTCTCGCGGCCGAGCTGAACGAGCACGGCTACGAAGCAAGCCCGCGCGAAGGGGCGAAGAGTCAGTACGACGTCGTCGTCGACGGCGAGACGATCTTCTCGAAGCAGGAGCTCGGGCGTTATCCCGAGGACGGAGAGATCCTGACCCTCCTCAGCGAACTCGTGTCGGAATGACTACGCGCTGACCGGGTGCGATGGTCGAGTGCGAGGCAAGGACGCAGGGAGCGTGAATAGCAGCGCTATTCACGCGACCGAGACGCAGGATCGCGCCGACCAGCGCGGTCGGGCAGTCCGTGCTTCATTTCGATGCGAGTTCTTTAGAACCCGCTGAAGCGCGCCTCGCGCTTCTCGCCGAACGCCGCGACGCCCTCGCGGAAGTCCGCCGTCTGCGTCGCCTCGGCCTGCGCCTGCGCCTCCCGCTCGAGTTGCTCCTCGAGCGTCGAGGTCGACGCCTCGTCGAAGAGCCGCTTCGTCAGCGCGATCGCGCGCGTCGGCGCGGCCGCCAACGCGGCCGCGTACTCCGTCACGCGAGCCTCGAACGAGCCCGCCTCGACCACCTCCGAGACGAGCCCCCACGCGTGCGCCTCTGCAGCCGTCAGTCTCCGGTTCGAGGTCATCCACTCGAACGCGCGGGCCGTCCCCAGCAAGCGCTGGATGAAGTAGCGTCCCACCGGAGTCGGGGATCAGACCGATCCCGACGAAACCGGGGACGAAGAACGCGGCGTCGGAGGCCAGCCGGATGTCGCACGCGCACGCGAGCGAGAGACCCGCGCCTGCGCAAACGCCGTTCACCGCTGCGACGACCGGCTTCTCGAGCGCGCGGATCGCCAGCACGTTGACGTGGTAGGTCGCACGCAACATCGCCGCGACGTCGCCGGACTCGCCGAACGCACTCAGATCCTGCCCCGCCGAGAAGCCGCGCCCGGCTCCGGTGACGACGACCGCCCGCACGGCCGGGTCGCGAGCCTCCTCGAGCGCCGCCTGCAGCTCCTCGTGCAGCGTCCGCGTGAAGGCGTTGAGCTTCTCCGGCCGGTTGAGCATGATCGTCTGGACGGCGCCGTCACGAGCGACTTCTATCTCGGTCATCGCGGAGACCCTACTGCTGACATACGCTCCGGAGCGTGGAGATCGAGCGCCACGAGCGGGATGGGGCGCGCTGGGAGGTTGCCCGTCGCCTGCCGGCGCCGGCCTTGCGGCCGCTGCTCGGCCAGGCACTCGAAGGCTGGGTGTGGGAAGGCCAGGCCGCGGCGAGCTTTCGGGAGCTCCCCTTCCCCGGGATCCCGCTCATCCTCAACCTGGCTGCGCCATGGCGAGTCGAAGACGCGAATGTCGACAGCTTTCTCGCCGGACTGCACACGAGGCCGACGGCGGTCGCGGGGGACCGGGGATTCTCGTGTCTGGAGCTCCGACTGACACCGCTCGGCACTCGACGCCTGCTCGGGCGGCCGCTGCATGAACTGACGAACCGCTCGGTTCCGCTCGAGGAGCTGCTACCAGAGGCAGAGACGCTGGCGCAGCGCCTGCGGGATGAGCACAGCTGGGAAGCGCGCTTCGATCTGGTCGAGAGGTTCCTGAGCCGGCGGCTCGCCGACTCCATTCCGCCGCCTCGCGAGCTGGAATGGGCGTGGCGCGAGCTGATCCGGAGCGGGGGGCGCGTGCGCGTTCGTGCGCTCGCGGTCGAGCTGGGCTGGAGTCCGCGCCGGCTGATCGATCGCTTCCGCGACCACCTCGGCCTGCCTCCGAAGGCCGCCGCCCGGGTGATCCGCTTCAACCGCGCAGTCATCGCGCTGAACGCCGGGACGCCGCAGATTGCGCAGGTGGCCGCCGCGTGCGGCTACGCGGACCAGGCGCATCTCGCGCGCGATGTCCGCGCGCTCGGCGGCGTCACCCCGGGCGAGCTCGTCGGCGGCAATTTCGTTCAAGACATCGCCGGAGCGGCAGCCTAGGCTCGCTCTGTCTTCGACGAGAGGAGCACCATGAGCGATTATCCGACGGTCTTCCCGACCATGTCCTACCGCGACGCGGACGCGGCGATCGAGTTCCTCGAGCGTGCGTTCGGCGCCGAGCAGCACACCGTCTACCGCGACGAGAGCGGGCACGTCCGCCATGCCGAGCTGAGGCTGGGCAACGGAATGGTGATGCTGGGCGAGGCGGAGGCGGCCGCGGGAGGCGGCGTCTACGTCGTCGTTCCGCAGCCGGACGAGCACTGCGCGCAGGCGCGCGCGGCGGGCGCAGACATCGTGCGTGAGCCGAACGACACCGACTACGGCTCGCGGGAGTACGGCGCTCGCGACCCGGAGGGGCTCGTCTGGCACTTCGGGACGTACCAGCCGTTCGCGATTGCGCCGACCGCCGCCTGACCCGGATGTGGCGAGGGGGTCGCTCCGACTGCGGTCCCCTCGCCTACGCGATCTCGACGAACTCGATGGCCGGCATCTTCCAGCCGCGCTCCATCACGTCGCGGCCGGCGGCCATGAACCCATCGCTGCGAACGAAGTCGTCGAATGCCTGCTTGTCGGCGAACTCGAACTCGGCGTAGTACTCGTGCGCCGGCGCGCCCATCGGCCCGCCCTTGACGGCTCCGTGCCGGAACGCGCCGTTCGGCGCCTCGCAGAAGCGCTCGACGTGATCTGCATACCCCTCGGCGTCGGGCGCCTCTTCGTAGAGAATGACGATGCGGTACATGAGTCCCTCCCAGTCGCTGGCCGGGGGGACCCTAACCAGGTCCACCACGAGGAGGAGCGATGGCAGGCAAGGTCGTGCACGTCGAGATCGGCGCAGCGGACACCGACCGGGCGCAGGGATTCTGGAGCGGAGTCTTCGGCTGGGAAGTCGGCCCGCCGATGTCGCCCGAGATGGACTACCGCATGTTCCAGAGCGCCGACGACCAGGGCGGCGCGATCGTCGCCACCGAGCAGCAGGGCAACATCACGGTCTACTTCGCCACCGAAGACATCGACGCGTCGCTCGCCAAGGTCGCGGAGCACGGCGGCCAGGCCGGCGACAAGGTGCCCGTGCCGGGCCACGGCTGGTTCGCCGCTTGCAGCGACACCGAGGGGAACGCGTTCAGCCTCTGGCAGGGAGAGGCAACGGCCAGCTAGACGCCGCCTCGGCCTCGGACCAGACGACCGCCGGCGGCTCGAGCTCGCGGAGCACGTCTCGCGACGGCAACGGCCAGCCGTCGTCGTCCTTCGCGTCCGCGTGCTCGCTCATCCGAGGCCTTGAACGCGCGAGCCGTCACCGCGGTTGCGTCTCGCGTCGATCGACGACGCGCAGTCCGGCGCCGATTATGCTCTCCGTGCAAGCGCCGTTGGAGTCGACCGAGGAGGCGTCGTGCGCGCAAGTGCCATGTCAATCGAGAAGGCCGTAATGACCTACTTGAAGGGATGGACTCTTGCTTCGCAACACGCTCAACCTCGGGATCCTGGCGCATGTAGACGCCGGTAAGACAACTCTCACCGAACGGCTCCTCTACGCCGCCGGAGTGATCGACACACCCGGCAGCGTCGACAAGGGGACGACGCAAACCGACTCGCTCGCGCTCGAGCGGCGACGCGGAATCACGATCAAGTCAGCCGTCGTCTCGTTTCCGATCGACGACGTGACGGTCAACCTGATCGACACGCCCGGCCATCCGGACTTCATCGCCGAGGTGGAGCGGGTGCTCGGCGTGCTCGACGGCTGTGTGCTCGTGCTCTCGGCGGTGGAAGGCGTGCAGCCGCAGACGCGAATCCTGATGCGCGCGTTGCAGCGGCTCGAGGTTCCCACAGTGCTCTTCGTGAACAAGATCGACCGGGTCGGGGCGGATCCGGAGCGCGTGCTCGACGAGATCGAGCAGCGCCTGACGCCCGCCGTAGTGCCGATGGGCTCGGCCGACGGACTCGGAACGCGGGCCGCGTCGTTCGCCGCGTTCGGATCGGCCGACGACGATCTCGTGGAACGCTCGCGGGCGGGCAAGCTCCATCCCGTCCTCTTCGGCTCGGCGCTCACCGGCGCCGGTACGGAGGACCTGAGGCGGGGAATCGCCGAACTGCTCCCCGCGCATGCGGGTGACGGCGACGCACCGCTCTCGGCGCGCGTCTTCAAGATCGAGCGCGGCCCGGATGGAGACCGGATCGCCTACACGCGGCTCTTCTCCGGAACTCTTGGCGTCCGCGACCGCTTCGACGCCGGCAGGGTTACGGCGCTCCGCGTCTTTGCCGACGGAGACGCCGTGCAGCGGGACGCGGTGCACGCGGGCGAGATCGCGAAGCTCTGGGGCCTGGGAGAGATCCAGATCGGGGACTGGCTCGGCGCGCCGCACCGCGGCGCCGAGCACCACTTCGCGCCGCCGACGTTCGAGGCGGTGGTGGAGGCGGTCGAACCTGCGGAGGCGCAGCAGCTGCGTGTCGCGCTCGGACAGTTGGCGGAGCAGGACCCACTGATCGACGTCCGCCAGGACGACACGCGGGCGGAGATCTCCGTCTCGCTGTACGGCGAGGTTCAGCGGGAGGTCGTCGAGGCGACACTCGCCGACGACTACGGCGTCGCGGTCTCGTTCCACGAGACGACGACGATCTGCATCGAGCGACCGTCGGGAACAGGTGAGGCGGTCGAGATCCTCAACACGCCCACAAATCCGTTCCACTGCGACCTCGGGCTGCGCGTCGAGCCGGCAGCGCCCGGCTCGGGAGTGGAGGTGCGTGTGTCCGGCGAGATCGACCCGCGCGACGCACCGCTGTATGTCTTCAAGACCTTCGACGCCTTCCACAAGCACATGGACGAGTACGTGCGGCTTGCGCTCTCGGAGGGTCTCTACGGCTGGGAGGTCGCCGACTGCGTAGTCACGGTGACGAAAATCGGCTACAGCCTCGCCGACGGACCGCCGTCGCGGCGCGGGCCGATGCCGACCGCCCGCGATCTCAAGCGACTCGTGCCCATCGTGCTCCTGCGGGCCCTCGAGGAGGGCGGCTCTACCGTCTGCGAGCCCGTCTTCAGGATCGCGGCGGAGGTGCCGACGGAGGCGATCGGCGCGGTGCTCGCCGCGCTGGGCCGGCTCGGTGCCGGCGCGGGCATGCCGTCGCCGCGGGGAGAGCTCTCGTTGCTCGAGGCGAAGCTGCCGGCGTCGCGTGTGCAGGAGCTTCGTCGCCGGCTGCCCGGCTTGACCGGTGGCGAGGGCGTGCTTGACGCCAACTTCGCGGGCTACCAGCAGGTGGCCGGCGATCCCCCGACCCGGAGGCGCCTGACACCCGATCCGCGCAGCCTCGAGGAGTACCTGGCTCGGGTGGGCCGCTGATGCCCGGCGTATGGTTTGGGCGTGTCCGGGAGCGCCCTTGCGACAGTGCTGGCGGTTGCCGCGGGGCTGGCCGGCTCGATCCAGGTCGCGCTCATGTCACGGCTCGGCGAGCGCATCGGGGTCCTCGAGGCGCTCGGATTCTCGACGGCTCTGACCGCCGCGATCGCCGTCGTGATCCTCGCCGCCGCGCGTCACAGCCTCGACGGTTTCGCGCAGGCCGTCCACCAGCCGTGGTGGATGCTGCTGGGCGGAGTGATGGGCCTGATCATCGTCCTCTCGATCACCTACGCGGGCCCACGCATCGGCATCACCGCGACGGTCGGGATTCTGATCGCCGGCCAGCTCGCGATGGGCGCGGCGATCGACCGCTGGGGCCTCTTCGGCTCCGAGCGGATCGCGCTGCACTGGCCGCGGGTGCTCGGCATCGCACTGCTCGCCGCGGGAGCCGCGCTCTCGCTTAGGAAATAGCTAGAGGCCGAACGGGTTGAAGGGCTTCGGGCTCGTCGAGAAGAGCACGCCCTTCGTCTCGAGATAGAGGTCGAGCGTGTCGATCGAGAGCTCGCGGCCGAAGCCCGACTGTTTGTAGCCGCCGAACGGGATGCCCGGGAAGGCGGTGAACGGCATGTTGATCCCGACCATGCCCGACTTGACGGCGCGCGCGACGCGATGGCCCCGCGCCGGGTCGCCCGTCCAAACCGTGGCGAACAGCCCGTACTGGACGTCGTTCGCGATCCGGATCGCGTCCTTCTCGTCCTCGAACGGAATCGCCACCACGACCGGACCGAAGATCTCTTCCTGCGCGACCGTCATCGAGGTCTCGACTCCCGCGAGCACGGTCGGTGCGTAGAAGGCGCCCGCACCGTCGCCGGCTTCGCCGCCCACCACGACCTCGGCTCCCTCCTCGCGGCCCTTCTCGACGTAGCCGTGCACTCGGTCGCGGTGCGCGGTCGAGATGAGCGAGCCGACCTGCGTCTCGGCGTCCAGCGGGTCGCCGACTTTGAGCTGCTTCGCCGCGGCCGCGAACCGCGCAACGAAGTCGTCGTAGATCGAAGCCTCGACGAGCACGCGCGAGCGCGCCTCGCAGCTCTGGCCGGCCGCGTAGTAGATCGACCAGACCGAGCTCGGAATCGCGTCGTCGAGATTCGCGTCGGCGAAGACGATCGCCGGGCTCTTGCCCCCGAGCTCGAGCGTCAGACGCTTGATCGGCTCGGAGCAGAGCCGCATGATCTCGCTCCCCGTCCGGGTCGAGCCGGTGAAGGCGACCTTGTCGACGCCGGGGTGCTTGACGAGATACGAGCCCGTCGTCGAGCCCTCCGCCGGGACGATGTTGATCGCGCCCGCCGGGAAACCGACCTCGGCCGCGAGCTCCGCGATCCGCAGCACGCTGAGCGGCGTCTGCGGGTCCGGCTTGAGGACCACGGAGCAGCCCGCCGCCAGCGCCGGCGAGAGCTTCCAGACGGACATGAGCAGCGGGTAGTTCCACGGCACGATCTGCGCGCAGACTCCGACCGGCTCCTTCAGCGTGTAGCTGAGCAGCGAGCCGCCGATCGGGTTCGAGCGGCCGGCGATCGAGCCGACCACGGAGGCGAAGTAGCGGAAGTTCTCGACGGCGCCCGCGACCTCGGCCTTGACCGAGGAGATGGCCTTGCCGACGTTGCGCGACTCGAGCTCCGCGAGCTCCTTGCGATTCGCAACGATCGCATCGGCGAGCGCCTGCAGCAGGCGGGCGCGCTCGTTCGGCGGCGTCTTGCCCCACGGCCCGTCGAGGGCGGCGCGCGCGGCCTCGACCGCGCGGTCGATGTCCGCCTCGCCGGCCATGGCTGCGCGGGCCAGCGGTTCGCCGGTCGCCGGCTCGTGCAGGTCGCGAACCTCGCCGGACGCCGACTCCACGACCTCGCCGCCGATGAAGAGCCCGTACTCCTGTCCTGCGGTCACGGCCATCGGGCGGAACCTAGCGGGTTTGCCGAGCCGACTGGTGCGGTACATTTCGGATCCGAAGTCCTGACGAGAGGAGACGAGATGCCGAGCACGATCCGCGTCGAAGCCGCCCGCATCCCGGACCGCAACCGACTGCTCGAGGCGCTGCGGGAAGAGGGACTCGACGCCGAGCCGGAAGACGAGATCGGCATCGTCGTTCCCGTCGGCGCAGGTGGCGCCGAGGTCTACCACCAGGTCGAGGGCGTGATCTTCAGCGTCGGTGCGCCGTTCGTGCCGACCGAGCACGAGGGCGTGATCTACATCCGCCCGCCGGTGGGCTAGACCGGCCGCTCGAACAGCGCGGCCTGGCCCTGGCCCACGCCGACGCAGAGCGTCGCGAGGCCGTACCGGCCGCCGCGGCGGCGCAGCTCGTGCAGCAGCGAGACGACGAGCCGCGCGCCGCTCATCCCCAGCGGATGGCCGAGGGCGATGGCGCCGCCGTTCACGTTCACCCTCTCGGAGTCGACGCCGAGCTCCCGGATCACGGCAAGACTTTGCGAAGCGAACGCCTCGTTCAGCTCGACGAGGTCGACGTCGTCGAGCGAGACGCCGCTCCGGTCGAGCAGCTTGCGCACCGCCGGGATCGGGCCGATACCCATCACGCGCGGGTCGACTCCCGCCACCGCGCTGCCGACGAACGTGCCGAGCGGCTCGACGCCCAGCTCGCGTGCCTTCTCCTCCGAGGCGATGACGAGCGCCGCGGCGCCGTCGTTGATCCCGGACGCGTTGCCGGCCGTGACGGTGCCGCCCTCGCGGAAGGCCGGCTTGAGCGTGGCGAGCTTCTCGGCCGTCGTGTCGGGACGCGGATGCTCGTCGCGCGTGACGTCTCCGACCGGCACGAGCTCGTCCGCGAAGCGGCCCGCCTCGTCGGCGGCCGCCCAGCGCTGCTGTGACCTGAGCGCGAACGCGTCCTGATCCTCCCGCGTCACGCCCCACCGCTCTGCGACGTTCTCGCCGGTCTCGCCCATCGACTCGGGCGGGAACAGCTCCTCGAGCTTCGGGTTCGTGAAGCGCCAGCCCAGCGTCGTGTCGTAGAGCGGCCGGTCGCCGCGCTCGAACGGCTTCTCGGCTTTCGGCGTGACGAACGGCGCGCGGCTCATCGACTCCTCGCCGCCCGCGACGAAGAGATCGCCGTCGCCCGCAATCACGGCGTGACACGCACCGATCACGGCGGCGAGACCGGAGGCGCAGAGCCGGTTCACGGTCACGCCGGCTGCGGTCTCGGGAAGCCCCGCGAGCAGCGCGGCCATGCGAGCGACGTTCCGGTTGTCCTCGCCGGCCTGGTTGGCGGCGCCGAACCAGACGTCCTCGATCTCGTCCGCCGGCACACCCGCGCGCGCGACCGCCTCACGGATCACGAGCGCGGCGAGGTCGTCGGGCCGCACGCCCGACAACGCGCCGCCGTAGCGGCCGATCGGGGTGCGAACGGCGGAAAGGACGACGGCCCGGCTCACGGGCGCGAAGTCTAGGCAGCGGCAGCAGCCCGACCGAGCAGCCGGTCGATCGCAGCCAGACCCTCGTCCCCGATGTCGACACTGTGCTCGTTCACGTAGAGAGCGATGTGCGCCGCACAGACCTCGTCCGACATCTCCTGCGAGAGCGAGCGGACGTATTCGCGACTCGCCTCGGGATTCGCGAACGCGTACTCGACCGAGGCGCGGATCGCCGTTTCCGCGGCGTCGGCAACCTCCGGCTCGAGATCGCTCCGCGCGAAGATCCCCGCCAGTGGCACGGGCAGGCCCGTCTCTCCTTCCCACCACTCGCCGAGGTCGGCGACCGCCACGAGGCCGTGCTCTGCGTAGGTGAAGCGGCTCTCGTGGATGATCAACCCGGCGTCGACGTCTCCCGCGACGACCGCGTCCAGGATCCGGTCGTAGCGAAGCTCGACCACGTCGCCGAGTGCAGGCGCCGCGAGCCGGAACAGCAGGAAGGCAGTCGTCTCGCGCCCCGGCACGGCGATGCGGCCGGCCGCCGCCTCCTCGAGCGAAGCGGCCTCGCGCGCCACCACGAGCGGCCCGACGCCGCGACCCAGCGCCGCGCCGCTTCGCAGCAGCCGGTAGCGGTCGTCCGCCGCGGCGGCCGCGCCGAAGCTGAGCTTGGTGAGCTCGAGCTCGGCGCCGGCAGCGCGGCGGTTCAGCTCCTCGATGTCGAGGAGCACCGGCTCGGTTTCGAACGGGGCGGGAACCAGGCCGTGCGCGAGCGCATGGAACGCGAACGCGTCGTTCGGACAAGGGGTGAAGCCGAAGCGGAGGGTCACGAGCGGCCGAAGAACCACTTCTCGAGCGGCTTGAGGAGCTCGTCCCGCGTGAACGGCCGCACCGGCTCGCCGTGGCCGTCGCCCTCCGAGACGGTGAAGTCGTCCTCGAGCGTCTCGTTCGCCTCCTGGAGACAGTCGCCGAGCTCGTAGCCCTCGAAGACGTAGTCCTCGGGCCGCGGTTGCTTCTGATCCCGGAGGTGCGGATTGACGGCGCGGCCGACAGCCCAGACCCCGCCCTCCTTCCGCTCGATCCAGATGACGACCGTCTCGGCGTCGCCGTCCGAGTCGATGCCGTGGAGCACCCGCTCCGCGAACCGTCCGCGGTCGGTCGCTGCCTTCACGGTTGGACTATGCCACCTCGCGCCCGGCACCCGCCGAGCGCGCCCGCTCGACCGTTGCCGCCGCGACGGCGACGTCCCAGGCCGCCAGACCGTTGGACTTGAAGACGACGATGTCCTCGTCCGACTGGCGGCCTGCCAGCTCGCCGGCGACGACCTCCTGCAGCTCGTGCACTTCGAGCCAGTCGAGGACGCCCGAGGTGACCGGCTCGATCAGGTCTGCCGACTCGAGCTTCGCGTCCTCGACCGAGTCGCAGCAGACGAACGCCGCGCGCTCGAGCACGACGTTGTCGAGCTCGCGGCGGCGCCCGTCGTTCGCCCCCACGGCGCAGACGAGCGCGCCCGGCCGCAGCCACTCGCCGCGCAGGACAGGATCCTTGGAGGTGGTGGCCGTGACGACGACGTCACAGGCAGCCGGATCCTGGTGACTCTCGCCCGGCTCGGCGCCGTTCTGCTCGCAGAAGACGCGTAGCCGCTCCTCCGTCCGGCAAAAGGCGACCACGCGCTCGATCTGCGGCAGCGCGGCGCGGATACACGCGACCTGCGTCTCCGCCTGCCAGCCGCAGCCGATCACCCCGAGACTCCTCGCGCCGCTCGAAGCGAGGTGCCTCGCCGCGACCCCGCTCGCCGCGCCGGTGCGCAGCTGGCCGAGCTTGTCGGCTTCGAGGACGGCGACGAGCTCCGGCGAGTCGGCCCGGAAGAGGAGAACGACGAAGCGAGCACCCTCGGCAAAGCCCGCATACACCTTCGCGCCCGCGTAGCCGAGCTCGAGATCGGCGGCCGCCATCACCGCGAGGGCACCGCCGTCGAGCCCGAGCCGGTAGCGCGGACGGTTCTCGACGCTTCCCGCCGCCAGGCGCCGGAAGCACGCCTCGATCGCCTCGACCGCGTCGGCCGGAGTGAGCAGTTCCGCGACGTCCTGCTCCGTGAGATAGAGGGGCACGAACCGATTGTGGAGCAAACGCAGTGACGGCCGGTGGGATCCCGCCCGTCCCTGCTGGACTTGTTGCACCGACAGGGATCAGTCGCCGGGCAAGCCCGCCCCACCGATCGCATCGATCTGGCGGTAGTAGACGTCGTTTCCCGGCGGAGCCAAAGGCTGCGGTACCGAAAACCCGACCGGCTCGAGGGCAAAGGTGTCGGAGTCACAGAGCAGATCGCTCATCATCAACGTGTACTGCGTATCCGAGAAGTTGGTGACGGCCCCCGTTGGTGCCTCCTGTGCCGTTGCCGTCTCCGGCAGCATCTCGTCACTGGCGGCCCAGAGCACGAAAAAGTGCGCCCGGCATGATTCGAACATGCGACCTCTGCCTCCGCAGGGCAGCGCTCTATCCCCTGAGCTACGGGCGCTCGGGACAGCCAGTGTAGCGCCGCGTTAGTCGCGGCCCAGCAGCCGCGAGAGCAGGCCCGGCCGCACGGGGCGGCCCGGCAGATTCGCGGCCGCGACGCACTCGAGATGCGCGTGGCGGCGGCGAGTCGTGTCCCCTTCCGGCGCGATGAGGACGTGGTCGCTCATGGCGTGGAGCTGGTAGCCGCAGAGCGGGCAGCGGTACGTGGCGGGCTTCATGCTCCGCACCGGGCGGATGCTGTACCAGTCAGCCGGTTCGAGCCGCGAGCGCGAGCGGCGCGTCATCCGGCACCTCCGTCCGCACGTAGGCAAGCGCGACGACGCTGCCGTCCTCGCGGCGCGCTGCGCTCGTGACGCGGCCGACCTCCCGCCCGTCGTGGAGAAGCGGCGCGTCGTACTCCGGCAGCTCCTCGAGCTCGAGGACGCGCAGGGCGCGGTTCGGATGGCCGCGGAAGTGGAGTCGCGCGATCGGCTCCTGCCCCGGGTAGCAACCCTTGGAGAAGGAGACGTGCGTCTCGTCGAGACGCGCTTCTGCGGGAAGGATCCGGTCGTCGATCTCGCGCCCCCAGCGCGGCACGCCGTTCTCGATCCGGCGCAGCTCGAGCTCCTCCTCGGACAGGCGTCGGCGGAGAGCGCCGAGTCGAGCGCCTCCCGAGCACCGGGCCAGTCGGTCGCAAAGCCGTCGGCGCCGCCGAAGACGAGCACCGACCGGTGCTGCTCCGGCTCGATCTCGCACTGGGCGCGCAACCGCATCCGCACGAGCAGCCCGCGCACGACCTCGCCCAGCCCGGGCTCGGTCAGAAGCAGGAAGTCGTCGTCGTCGCGCCGCAGGACGACGAGCGGCGCGATCACGCGCGCCTTGGCCGTTAGAAGGAGCGCGGGGCACGCCTCACCGGGCGACAGAGCCTCGACGTCGTTCGAAACCATCCGCTGCAGGTAGTCGGCGGCGTCCGGCCCCGTAACTCCGACGAAGTCCCGCTCTTTCGCAGCCACGTCCATGCCGTCTAGTGTGCCCTCCGATGCCGCTCTTCCGCTCGAAAGCCGAGAACAAGGTGCGCGCCGCCGGTTACGACCCGGCGCGTCTGCCGCCGGGGCAGTACCTGACCGAGAAGTGGCCCGTGTTGCATGCGGGCGACGTCGCGCATGTCGACCTCGCCACCTGGGAGCTGCGGCTCTTCGGCGAGGTCGAAGAGGAGGTCACGCTCGACTACGAGCAGCTGCGTGCCCTGCCCGCCATCGACGTCACGACCGACATCCACTGCGTCACCCGCTGGAGCCGCTTCGACGCCGGCTTCCGCGGCGTCCACTGGCGCGAGCTCGCGCAGCTCTGCAGGCCCAAGCCGTCCGCGCACTTCGCGATCGCGCACGCCGAGGCGGGATACACCGAGAACCTCCCGCTCGCCGCGCTCGACGAGGCCGACGCGCTCGTCGTCTACGAAGCGGACGGCGAGCCGCTGACGCCGGAGCACGGCGGCCCGGTGCGCCTGGTCGTTCCCTCGCGCTACTTCTGGAAGAGCGCGAAGTGGCTGAACGGGATCGAGCTGGCCCCAGCCGATCGGCCCGGGTTTTGGGAGCGCTACGGCTACCACAACGACGCGGATCCGTGGAAGGAAGAGCGCTACGGCTTCTAAAGGTCGCGACGGTTGTTGCCGATACGGACAAGCGAACCACCTCCCCCTACGAGAAACGGCGCCCCGCAAGGGCGCCGTTTCGTCTGGGACCGTTTAGCGCGCGCAAGCCGGCCTGACAACGACGAAGGGCCGGCTGAGCCGGCCCTTCGCGCGGAACCGCAGAGCGGCTCGTTACATCATCCCGCCCATGTCCGGCATGCCGGCGCCGGCGCCCACGGGGTTCTTCTCCGGGGCCTCGGCGACGACCGCCTCGGTGGTGAGGATGTTCTTCGCGATCGACGCAGCGTTCTGCAGCGCCGAGCGGGTGACCATGGTGGGGTCGCCGATCCCGCTCTTGAGCAGGTCCTCGACCTCGCCGGTCTCGACGTTCAGGCCGTGGCCCTTCTCGGCGCCCCGCACCTGCTGGACGACGACCGAGCCCTCGAGGCCCGCGTTGTACGAGAGCTGGCGAAGCGGCTCCTCGAGCGACTTGAAGATGATCTGGGCGCCCGTCTTCTCGTCACCCTCGAGCTTGCCGAGGATGTCCGGACCGACCGCGTCCGCCGCGTTGATGAGCGCGACGCCGCCACCCGGCACCTGGCCCTCCTCGAGGGCGGCGCGGGCCGCCTGCAGCGCGTCCTCGACGCGGTGCTTCTTCTCCTTCATCTCCGTCTCGGTCGAAGCGCCGACCTTGACCACCGCGACGCCGCCGGACAGCTTCGCGAGCCGCTCCTGGAGCTTCTCGCGGTCGAAGTCGGAGTCGGTGTTCTCGATCTCGGACTTCAGCTGCTTGATCCGGCCCTTGATCGCGTCGGTGTCGCCGGCCCCGTCGATGATCGTCGTCGTGTCCTTGTCGATGACGACACGGCGGGCGTGGCCGAGCTGCGAGAGCTTCGTGTTCTCGAGCTTGAGGCCCATCTCCTCGGTGATCACCTCGCCGCCGGTGAGGATCGCGATGTCCTCGAGCATCCGCTTGCGGCGATCGCCGAAGCCGGGCGCCTTGACGGCGACGGCCTGGAACGTGCCGCGGAGCTTGTTGACGACGATGGTGGCGAGCGACTCGCCCTCGACGTCCTCCGCCACGATCAGCAGCGGCTTGCCCGACTGGATGACCTGCTCGAGCACCGGCAGGAGGTCCTTGACCGCGCCGATCTTCTGAGTTGGCGATGAGGATGTACGGATCCTCGAGCACCGCCTCCATCCGCTCTGGGTCGGTGATCATGTACGGCGAGAGGTAGCCCTTGTCGAACTGCATGCCCTCGGTGAACTCGAGCTCGAGCCCGAGAGTCTGACCCTCCTCGACGTTGACGACGCCGTCCTTGCCGACCTTCTCGATCGCGTCGGCGATGACGTCGCCGATCTCCCGCTCGCGGGAGGAGACGGTCGCGATGCGCGCGATGTCCTCGCGGCCGGAGACGTCCTTCGACTGCTCCTTGAGGTTCTCGACCACGGCGTCGACCGCCGTCTCGATGCCGCGCTTCAGCGCCATCGGGTTCGCGCCGGCCGCGACGTTCTTCAGGCCCTCGCGGACGATCGCCTGCGCGAGGACGGTCGCGGTCGTCGTGCCGTCGCCCGCGACGTCGTTCGTCGCCGTCGCGACCTCGCGCACGAGCTGTGCGCCCTGGTTCTCGAAGACGTCCTCGACCTCGATCTCACGCGCGATCGTGACGCCGTCGTTCGTGATGGTGGGAGCGCCGAACTTCTTGTCGAGCACGACGTAGCGCCCCTTCGGGCCAAGGGTGACCTTGACCGCGTCGGCGAGGATGTTCACGCCGCGCTCGAGCGAGCGCCGCGCATCCTCGTTGAACTTCAGCTCTTTGTGAGCCATGTTTTGTTCTGACCTCCGTTTATCTCTTTAGCGCGTTGTCTTAGACCGTGGCGCCGGCCGGCTCGCGATCGCCGGTGACCTTGGCGAGAACGTCCGACTCGCGCAGGATCAGGTAGTCGTCGGTGCCGACCTTGATCTCGGTCCCGCCGTACTTGGAGAAGACGATCTCGTCGCCCTCCGCCAGATCCATCGGGACGAACTTTCCGTTGTCGTCCCGGGAACCGGGACCGACTGCGAGGACGCGGCCGCGCTGCGGCTTCTCCTTCGCGGTGTCCGGAAGCACGATGCCGCTCGCCGTCGACTCTTCCTCTTCGAGGACCTCGACGATGAGGCGGTCACCAAGCGGCTTCAGGTTCATATGTAGAGCCTCCTGACTGCTCTCAGTGACAGTTCCTGGCACTCTCCCCTCGAGAGTGCCGGAGCCATTGTACGGTCGGCACTCGGGTCGTGCAAGTGCCAACTGCTAGAACCGGACCGGTGGAGCGGGAGTTCTCGGCCGGAGGCGTGCTCGTGCGGACGATCCGCGGCCGGCCGATGCTCGCGGCGATCCGTCCGCGCGGCCGCGAGCACATCTGGGCCTTGCCGAAAGGCCACATCGAGGACGGAGAGTCGGCCGGCGACACGGCCGTGCGCGAGGCTCGCGAGGAGACCGGCGTCGAGGGGAAGCTCGTCGAGAAGCTCGGCGACATCCGCTACACGTACACGGCCTCGTACAAGGGCGGCTCGGGCGAACGGGTCTTCAAGGTCGTGAGCTTCTTCCTCCTCCGGGCGGGGCGTGGACGGATCGGCGAGATCGACGAGTCGATGCGGGTCGAGGTCGCGGAGGCGCGCTGGTTGCCGCTCGACGAGGCGCCGCGTCTGCTCTCCTACGACGGCGAGCGCAAGATGGCGGCCAAAGCACTGGAGAGAATCAAGTCATGACGGTCGTCGGCATCCTGCATCCGGGCGAGATGGGCGCCGCGGTCGCCGCCACCCTGCGCGGGCGCGGCGAGACCGTCCTCTGGGCGTCGGCCGGCCGCAGCCCGGCGACGGCCGAGCGCGCGGAGCAGGCGGGACTCGAGGACGCCGGCGACCTCGACGCGCTCTGCAGCCGCGCCGAGGTCCTGCTCTCGGTCTGCCCGCCGCACGCCGCGGTGGACGTCGCGCGTACGGCGAGCGGCTTCGGCGGGATCTACGTCGATGCGAACGCGGTGGCGCCCCAGACGGCGCGGACGATCGCCGGCCTGCACGAGCGGTTCGTCGACGGCGGCATCGTCGGACCGCCGCCCGACCGACCGGGAACGACCCGCCTCTATCTCTCGGGCGGCGAGGCGGACGAGATCGCAGCGCTGTTCGCCGGGACGAACGTCGACGCGCGGGTCATCTCGGGCGAGCCGGGCGCGGCGTCGGCGCTGAAGGCGGCCTACGCCGGCTGGACGAAGGGCAGCGGGGCTCTGCTCCTGACCGTGCGCGAGCTGGCCCGTGCCGAGGGAGTCGAGGACGCGCTGCTCGCGGAGTGGCGGCTCTCGGTTCCCCAGCTCGAGCAGCGCCTCGCCGGCGCCGAGCGCTCGGCGCGACGCAAGGGCTGGCGCTGGATCGGCGAGATGCGGGAGATTGCCCGCAGCATGGCCGCACACGATCTCCCGACCGGGTTCCACGAAGCCGCAGCCGAGGTCTTCCGCAAGACCTCGGAGGAAGCATGAGCGCGCCACTCTCCATCGCCGACTACGAGCGTCTCGCCGAGGAGCGGCTCGAACCCGGCCCGTGGGCGTACCTCGCCGGGGGCTCGGGCGACGAATGGACGCTGCGCCAGAACCGCGCCGCCTTCGCGCGCTGGACGTTCCGGCCGCGCGTGCTCTGCGACGTGTCGAGGATCTCGACCGCGACGACCGTCCTCGGACAGCCGGTCGAGCTGCCCGTCGTGGTCGGTCCCGTCGCCTATCAGCAGCTCTACCACCCCGACGGCGAGTGCGCGACGGCCCGCGCAGCCGCCGCCGCGGGCACGGCCATGGCCGTCTCGACCTTCTGCACGCGCTCGCACGAGGAGATCGCGGCGGCGGCGCCGGGCCTGAGGCAGTGGTGCCAGCTGTACGTCTTCCAGGATCGCGGCGTCACGCGTGAGCACCTCGCAGGTGCCGCGGACGCCGGGTGCAGCGCCGTCGTCCTCACGGTCGACACTCCTCGGCTTGCACAACGCGAACGAGACATCCGCGCGGGCTTCGAGGTCCCGTCGGACCTGCCCCTTCCCTACGCCCGCTCGGCGGTCGGGGACGCAGCGTCGAATCCCGCCGACCAGTTCGCGCTGCTCGACGCCTCGGTCTCGTGGCGCGACCTCGAATGGATCGCGGGCGAAGGGCGCCTGCCCGTGGTGCTCAAGGGAATCGTCACCGCCGAAGACGCGCAGCTCGCGGTCGAGCACGGCGCGGCCGCGGTCGTCGTCTCGAACCACGGCGGCCGTCAGCTCGATGGAGCTCCGGCGACGCTCGACGCGCTGCCGGAGGTGGTGGAAGCCGTCGGCGGCCGGGCCGAGGTCTATCTCGACGGCGGGATTCGCCGCGGTACAGACGTCGCCAAGGCGCTCGCGCTGGGAGCCCGGGCGGTGCTTGCCGGACGCGCGCCGGTCTTCGGGCTCGCAGCGGCCGGCGAGGACGGCGTCCGACATGTCCTCGAGCTGCTGCGCGAGGAGCTCGCCCTGACGCTGTGCCTGCTCGGGTGCGCGTCACCCGAAGAGATCACGCGAACGCACGTCCAACGGTCGCCGCGCGTAAGTGGCAGACTCTCCGCGATGTACGCGCTCAACTTCTACTCCCCGCTCGTCGCCGACCAGCTGCGGTCGGGGCGGAAGTCGGCCACGATCCGGCTCGGCGACAAGTCGGGCAAGTACAAGAAGGGCATGGTCGTTCGCGTGCTCTGCGGCGTCCGCTTCAGCCCGCGGGAGCACGTGTTCGACGCCGTGATCGACAAGGTCGAGGTGAAGACGCTCGGCGAGCTGTCACCCCGCGAGATCGAGCACGACAACCCCGAGATCCGGCGCACCGACGAGATGGGGAACTTCCTCGGCCAGCTCTACAACCGCGAGGTCGGGCTGGACGATCTCGTCACCGTGATCCGCTTCTCGCAGATCATGAGCGGCCCGGTCGTCGCCGGGTTCCGCGAAGACGATCTGTTCTAGCGCGGCCTCAGCGGTTCCAGGGGAGCGAGTCCCAGGCCGCGGGACGGCCGTCTTCCCATTTGGCGAACGGCGCGTAGGCCTCGGCCGGAGTGTCGGTGTCCTGCTCGACGCCGGCGCCGTGCCGGAGCGCCGTCTCGTCGCGCGCGTAGTGGATCGAGCCGTCCTCCTTGCGAGCGCCCAACGTGACCATCACGCACGGGCCGTCGCCGGCCCCGACGAAGGAGTGCGTCGTGCCGGGCGGGCAGTGGAAGTAGTCCCACCGCCGTAGCGGCCGCTCCTCGCCCTCGACGATCAGCAGGCATTCGCCTTCCACGACGAGGAAGCCCTCCTGCTCGGATTCGCGGTGGTAGAGCGTCATCGGCTTACCGGGCTCGAGCACGTGGATGCGGGCGCCGACCTCGGAGCCGTACGGAACGAGCATCGTGCGGGCGCCGAACTTCTCGTTCACCCACCAAGGAATGTCCGCGACGTTCTGGACGGACCAGTCAGGCACGGCGGATCCTCGAGCCGAAGAGCTCGTTCGGCCGCACGGGCTCGCCACACTCCTCGCAGTCGACCACGGCGATCGAGGAGAACGGCGCGCCGCACGCCCGGCAGCGCCGCAGCAATTCGCCGCCGCACTGTGGGCAGGTTTCGGGCAGTTCCGCCTCGAACTCCTCGAACCACCGGCGCGCCGCGCCGCAACCGAGACAGAATGCGACCCAGTCGCCGAGGACCTTCCGACGCTCCTGCCGCAGCCAATCCGCCGCTTTCGCCACGTCCTGACCTTAGCCGTCGTCGTGACGGCGATCGCAGGCTGTGGCAATGACCCCGGCTACCACTCGACGCGGCACGCGAAGCTCGTGCACTTCACCCTCCACAGTCGGCTGGCGCGGAAGGATCTGCACGAGATCCTCGTCGTGCCGCCCCGCCGCAGCAACCTGATGCTCGTGCTTCTCCACGGCTATCACGCGAGCCCGTCGCAGTTCCTCACCCAGCCGCTCTTCGACACGCTCGCCGGCCTCGGAGCTCGTGCGCCCCAGGTTCTGCTGCTCGACGGCGGCGCGGACAGCTACTGGCACAACCGCAGCGACGGACGGTGGGCGTCGATGGTGCTGCGCGAGGCGATTCCGGCCGGGTTACGGCGCACGCACGCCCGGCAGGTGGCGATCGGCGGGATCTCGATGGGCGGCTACGGCGCGCTGCTGCTCGGCTCGCGCAAGCGCGGATTCTGCGCTGTCGGAGCTCAGTCGCCCGCGCTGTGGCTGAGCCCCGGCGACACGGCGCCGGGAGCCTTCGACGACCCGGAGGACTACGAGCGGAACGACGTCTTCAAGCTCCATCCGCCGCATCCACTCTGGATCGATCTCGGCGCGAGCGATCCGTTCCGCACCGCGACTCTCACCTACGCCCGCAGAGCCGGCGTGCATGCGCATGTCAGGCCGGGCGGCCACGACGCCGCGTTGTGGAACGCCTTCATGCCGCAGTTCCTACGCTTCTTCGCGCATGCCTGCCCCTGAGCCGAAGATCGAGCTGCACGTCCATCTCGAGGGGACGGTGCGCCCGGACACGCTGCGCGCGATCGCGAAGCGGAACGACTACCCACTGCCCGACGACCTCGAGTCGCTCTACCGCTTCCGCGACTTCGCCCACTTCATCGAGGTCTGGATCCTCACGACGAACGCGCTGCAGACCACCGCCGACTTCCGGCAGGTGGTGACGGACTACGCCGCCGAGGCCGCCTCGCATGGTGCGGTCTACCTCGAGGCGATCTTCAGCCCGGCCGAGCGGGTCGCGCGGGGAGTCGACTGGGACGAGATCTTCAGCGGCTACTGCGACGGGGCGCAGGAAGCGCGCGAGCTGCACGGCGTCGAGGTGCGGCTGACGCCGGACATCTTTCGCGGAGCCACGCCCGAGCAGGCGGAGCAGGTCGTCCGCTACTCCGCCAAATACCGCAACCGCGGAGTCGTCGCGGTCGGGCTCGGCGGGCTCGAGGCCGAGTATCCGCCCGAACCGTATGAGGCGGCGTTCGCGCTCGCGAGCTCCCTCGGCCTCGGCTCGGTTCCTCACGCCGGCGAGGCCGCCGGGCCGTCTTCCGTGCGCGGAGCGCTCGACGCGCTCGGCGCCGACCGGATCCGGCACGGCATCCGCTCGGTCGAGGACTCCGGTCTCGTCGCGGAGATCGCCGGCCGCGGCATCGTCCTCGACGTCTGCCCGCTCTCGAACCTCCGCACCGGCGTCGTGCGCTCGCTCGAGGAGCATCCGCTGCCGCTGCTCGTCGCCGCCGGCGTGCGCTGCTCGATCTCGACCGACGACCCGGCGATGTTCGAAACCGATCTCACGCGTGACTACGAAGCAGCCGCCTCGCTCGGCCTCTCGGCGCGTTCCGCGTACGAGGCCGGGGTCGCCGGGGCGCTCTGCGACGACATGACACGCGCCCGCCTGCGGCACATCGGCGGCGCCTTCAGCTGGGATCGTTAGATTTCGCCCCGATGGCGATCGCGAGAGAGGCAGGACCGGTCGGCTCGCTGCACGAGGTACGCGAGGCGGGCCTCGACCGCGAGGATCTGCTCGGCATCTATCGCAGCATGCTCATCACGCGCGGGGTCGAAGAGCGCGGCCACATCCTCTACCGCCAGGGCAAGATTCCCGGCTCGTTCTACACGGGCCGCGGCAACGAGGCTGCGGCGGTCGGCGTCGCAACGGCGATGGGGCCGGACGACGTCGGGACGCCGCTCCACCGCGACATGGGCGTGCACATCGTGCGCGGCGTCGAGCCCTGGCGGATCTTCGCGCAGTACATGGGCCGCCAGGACGGCCCGACGCACGGGCGCGACGGCAACGTCCACATGGCCGACTCGCAGCTCGGGCTGATCGCGATGGTCAGCCACCTGCCCGCGATGCTCCCGGTCGCGACGGGCGCAGCGCTCGCCTTCCGGATCCGCGACGAGTCGCGGGTTGCCGTGGGTTGGTTCGGCGAGGGAGCCTCGGCGCGCGGTGACGCGCACGAGTCGATGACCTTCGCCGGCACGCGCAAGCTGCCGGTCGTCTTCGTCTGCGACAACAACCAGTTCGCGTACTCGACGCCCTCCTACCTCGAGTTCGCCACCGAGCACGTCGCCGACCGCGCCGAGGCCTACGGCTTCGAAGGCGTCGTGGTGGACGGAACCGACGTCCTTGCCGTCTATCGCGAGGCGAAGCGCGCGATCGACAAGGCGCGCGCCGGCGGCGGGCCGACGCTGCTCGAGTGCCTCACTCTCAGGATGGAGGGCCACGCCGTCCACGACGACGCGTTCTACGTCCCGAAGCCGATGCTCGAGACGTGGGCCGCGTCGGACCCGATCGAGCGCTTCCGCACCTGGCTCCGCGACAACGCCGATCTCACCGACGAGGAGGAGGGCGAGATCGAGAGCAGCGTGAAGCGACTGCTCGCCACTGCGCTCGAACGCGCCGAGGAGTCGCCGCAGCCCGACCCGTCCACCCTCGCGGAGGGCGTCTACGCCTCGCCCGAGGATCTCGACACGCCGCACCACAAGTAATGGCAGAACTCACCTATTTGCAGGCAATTTCCGACGGGCTTCGCACCGAGATGCGGCGCGACAAGCGCGTCTTCCTGATCGGCGAGGACGTCGGCGTCTACGGCGGCGCCTTCAAGGTCTCGCTCGGCTTCCAGGAGGAGTTCGGCCCGTGGCGCGTGATCGACGCGCCGCTCGCCGAGACCGCGATCGTCGGCGGCTGCACGGGCGCCGCGATCATGGGCCTACGCCCGGTTGCGGAGATGCAGTTCGCCGACTTCATCTCGTGCGCCTGGGATCACCTCGTCACGGTCGCCGCGAAGCAGCGCTGGCGCGCCGGCACACCGGTGCCGATGGTCATCCGCCTGCCCTCGGGCGGCGGCTTCTCGGGCGGGCCGTTCCACTCCCAGAATCCCGAGTCGTCGTTCGCGCACATTCCGGGCCTCAAGTGCGTCTGCCCCGCAACGCCCGAGGACGCGAAGGGGCTCCTGATCAGCGCGATCGAGGATCCGAATCCGGTTCTCTATTTCGAGCACAAGCACCTCTACCGGCGCATCAAGGGCGAGGTGCCCGAGGAGCGCTACACGACCCCCCTCGGCAAGGCGCGCATCCATCGGGAGGGCACCGACGTCTCGGTGATCACCTGGGGCGCGATGGTCTACACGGCCGACGAGGCAGCGCAGCAGCTCGACTCCGACGGCGTGTCCGTCGAGGTCGTCGACCTGCGCACGGTGATGCCGTGGGACAAGGCTGCGGTGCTCGAGTCGGTGCGCAAGACGTCGAAGGTGCTCGTGCTGCACGAGGACACGCGCAGCGGCGGCTTCGGCGGAGAGATCGCGGCGACGATCGCCGAGGAGGCGTTCGAGGACCTCGACGCTCCGGTCAAGCGGCTCGCCGCGCCGGACACGCCCGTCCCGTTCTCGCCGACGCTCGAGAAGGCATTCATTCCGCAGGTCGACGACGTCGTCGCCGGCGTGCGAGAGCTCGCGGAGTACTAGGAAGGAGCCGCATGGCCACGGAGACCGCAGTCGACGTCGTGATGCCGCAGATGGGCGTTTCCGTCTCGGAGGGGACGATCACCCGGTGGCTCAAGCAGGAAGGCGAGCAAGTCGAGGCCGACGAGCCGCTGCTCGAGATCTCCACCGACAAGGTCGACACCGAGGTGCCGAGCCCAGCCGCCGGAACGCTGACGCAGATCCTCGTCCAGGAAGGCGAGACCGTCGACGTCGGGACGAAGCTCGGCCAGATCGGCGGCAGCGCCGCGGCGGAGGCTCCCGCCGCTCCGGCGGCCGAGCCCGAGGCGCCTGCGCCGGCCGCCGAGGAGGCGCCCGAGCCCGAGGCTCCCGCGCCGCGGCACCCGAGCCTCCGCTGCCCCGGCCCGCAGCCGGCCGCGCGGCGACGCGGCAACGGCAAGGCCTTCGTCTCTCCCGTCGTCGCCCGCATCGCCGGCGAGCATGGGATCGACCCGTCCCAGGTGCCGGGCACCGGCTCGGGCGGCCGCGTGACGAAGAAGGACATCCTCGCGTTCGTCGAGTCCGGCGGCGCACAGCAGCAGCAGCAGCAGGAAGCCGCTCCGGCCGCACCCGCGCAGCCAGAGGCTCCGGCTCCGCAGGCGGCACCTCCTGCCGAGGCCCCGCCCACTCCCGCTCCCGCGAAGCCTGCCGCCCCGGCTCCGCTCGCGGCCGGCGAGACGCTGCCGGGCGAGACGGTCGAGCCCATCACCGCGATGCGGCGCGGCATCGCCGAGCACATGCGCCGCTCGCTCGACACCGCCGCGCACGTGACGAGCGCGATCGAAGTCGATTTCTCCCACATCGTCGCGGTGCGCAACCAGCTGAAGAAGGAATACCAGGCGGCCTACGGCGTCAATCCGACGTACCTCGCTTTCGTCGCGAAGGCCTCGGTCGAGACGCTGCGCGACTACCCGTACGTGAACGCCGAGATGCGTGGCGACTCGATCGTCACGCGCAGCTTCGTCAACCTCGGCATCGCGGTCGAGCTCGCCGAGGGCAAGGGCCTGATCGTTCCCGTGATCCGCAACGCAGAGGGTCTGAACCTCCTCGGGCTCGCGCGCGGCATCTCCGAGATCGCGAACAAGGCGCGCAACAAGCAGCTCGTGCCGGACGACGTCCAGGGCGGCACGTTCACGATCACGAACCCAGGCGGCTACGGCACCTTCCACGGCACGCCCGTCATCAGCCAGCCGCAGTCGGCGATCCTCGGCACCTATGCGCTCGTCAAGCGGCCGTGGGTCGTCGAGGACGAGCTCGGCCAGGACGTGATCGCGATCCGGCCGCTGATGAACATCACGCTCACGTACGACCACCGCCTCGTCGACGGCGCTCTCGCCGGCCGCTTCCTCCGCGACCTGCGCGAGCGGCTCGAGAGCTGGGAAGGCGAAGAGAGCTAGACCGCCTGGAGCACGGCACCGAGCGGGGTCGGGATCTCGTCCGGCTCGAGGGCCGCGATCAACAGCGGTGGGTAGCGCTTGTTGCGTCCATCGGAAGCCTGGAGCCAGCGGCGCAACTGCGCCTCGACGGGACGGCCGCGCCAGGCGGGTTGATTCTGGAAGCTGCGAAACGTCTCGAGATCGCCTTGAGCTGCGACGACCTCCTCGACTCCGGCTCGGCCCGAGCGCGCGGACCAGCTCGTCCTCGAGGTCCGCGGTGCAGACGTGGGCCGCGTCGCCGAGGACGCGGCGGAAGTACCGCTCCTCACCCGCGTCGCACAGGCCGACGACGCGCTCACCGTCGTAGCCGGCCGCTGCCCGGCGAATCGCCTGCGCGCCGCCGATCGGCACGATCTCGACTCCGCCCGCGAGGTCGACGCCGAGCAACTCGGCGACGGCTTCGAGCGCGATCCGGTCGGTGATGCCTTCGACGAGGATCACGGCCATCGGCCGACGGTAGCCTACGGCATGGCCAGGGCGGATAGTCCTCCAGCTCGGCGAGGTGCCGTACCTCGATGCGTGGGAGCTGCAGCGCTCGCTCGCCGGCGCGGTCTCGCAGGGCGCGATCCCCGACACGATCGTCCTGCTCGAGCACCCGCCGGTCGTGACGCTCGGCCGGCGCACCGACGAGACCGCGGAGCTGCACGTCCCCGATGGCGCGGAGGTCGAGGTGGTCGAGACCGACCGCGGGGGCAAGTCGACCTTCCACGGGCCCGGCCAGCTCGTCTGCTATCCGATCCTCGACCTGAAGCGGCACGGCCGCGACGTGAAGCAGTACGTCCGGAATCTCGAGGAGGCGCTGATCGGCACGCTCGCGCCGCTCGGCGTGGAGGCCACGCGGATCGAAGGCCTCACCGGCGTCTGGCTCGAGCGGCCGCCGCGCAAGATCGCGTCGATCGGCGTCCACGTCTCGCGCTGGGTGACGACGCACGGCTACGCGCTCAACGTCGACCTCGACCCGGCTCCGTTCACCGACTGGATCACGGCCTGCGGGCTCGAGGACGCGATGTTCACGACGATCGCGCGCGAGCTCGGCCGGCCGGTGACGGTGGACGAGGTGCGGCCGCACGCGGTCGCCGCACTCGAGGACGTCTTCGGGCTGGAGCTCGAGGAGCTGCCGGCCGAGGACGGCGCCGGACTCTGGGCGCAGCCGCTCCACGAGCAGCTCGCGGCGAAGGCCTAGCATCTCTGCGCGCAGGCCGTCGAGCACGACGTCGAGGTAGCGCCGCCACTGACCCGGCGGCGCCGACGTCAACGCCGACCGCACGAGCAGCTGCACGTCGGCCGGCTTCACGTCGCGCCGCACCGCTCCGGCGCGCTGGGCACGAGCGACGAGCTTGTTGCCAAGCTCCTCGAGCTCGGCGGCACCGGGCTTCTCGCCGCAGTGGACGACGCACCTGTGCAGGCCGGGCGTGGTCATCCCGAGCTCCGCTGCCCGGCGGGCGAAGTCGAAGAACGCCTCGCCGGGATCGTCGGACGCGAGCGCCTCCTCGGCGAGCGCGGACAACTGCGCTACGTGGCGCTCGATGACTGCGTACATGAGGTCGTCCTTCGTCGGGAAGCGGCGGAAGACCGTCCCGTGGCCGACCCCGGCCAGCCGTGCGATCTCGTCGATGCTCGCGTCGGGGCCCGACGCGGCGAAGACCTGCTGCCGCCGCGTCGAGCACCCGCTCGAGATTGCGCCGCGCGTCGGCGCGAAGCTCGGTCATCAGGCGGCCGAGCACCGGCTTCCGGTCTCGGCCTCCGCCTCGATCCGCGCCACGTCCCGCTTGCGCAGGAGCGCGACGAAGGCGATGAGGCTCAGCCCGACGAAGACGGCGGCGCCGGCGAACGCGTAGTGGAAGCCGTGGACGAGCGCAGCCGGCGAGCTCGCCCGGTCGCTCGTGTGGCTCGCCGCGATCGTCGACGAGGATCGCGAGCCCGAGCGCGCCTCCGACCTGCTGCGACGTGTTGAAGAGCCCCGATGCGAGCCCCTGGTCCTCGTTGTGGAGGCCCGTGGTCGCCACGAGCGTCAGCGGCATGAAGATCGCGCCCATCCCGAGCGAGGCGAGGATCATTCCCGGCAGGACGTCGGTTGCGTACGAGCCGTCGACCGGCATCCGCGCGAAGAGGAGCAGCCCGATGATGGTCAGCACCATGCCGGTGGCGGCGACGGGGCGAACGCCGATCCGCGGTGCGAAGTTCGAGGCGAGGCCCGCCGAGAGCATGACGCCGGCCGTGAACGGCAGGAACGCGACACCGGCCTTGAGCGGCCCGAAGCCGAGGACCTTCTGGAGGTAGAGCGTGTTGAAGAAGAACATCGCGAACATGCCGGAGAAGGCCAGGAACATCGAGAGGTTCGCGGTCGTGAGCGAGCGAACGCGGAAGATCGAGAGCCGGACGAGCGGCTCGGCCGAGCGCATCTCGATCAGGACGAACGCGGCGAGCAGCAGCGCCGAGACGACGAAGGAGACGATCGTCGCCGTCGAGCTCCAGCCGTGCGTGGCCGAGTTGACGAGCCCGTAGACGAGCATCATCAGGCCGCCCGTCACCGTGACGGCTCCGGCGATGTCGTAGCCCTTGTGGGCGTGCTCGTCCTTCGACTCCGGCACGAGCCGCAGCGCTGCGAAGAAGGCGAAGATGCCGACCGGGACGTTGACGAAGAAGATCCAGCGCCACGAGAACGCCTGCGTCAGCGCGCCGCCGAGCACGAGGCCGACGGCCGAGCCTCCGATCGCGATCGCGGCCCAGACCGCGAGCGCCCGTGCCCGCTCCTTGCCCTCGGCGAAGGTCGTCGAGATGATCGAGAGCGCCGCCGGCGAGATCAGCGCGGCGCCGAGGCCCTGCAGCGCGCGGAAGCCGATCAGCTCGCCCGAGGTCGTCGCGATGCCGTTCAGGAACGACGCGCCGGTGAAGATGACGAGTCCGATGAGGAAGAGCCGCTTCCGTCCCAGGAGATCGCCCGCGCGCCCGCCGAGCAGCAGGAAGCCGGCGAACACGAGCGTGTACGCGTTGATCACCCACTGCAGGCTCGCCTCGCTGAAGCCGAGCGCGGTCTGGATGTGGGGCAGCGCGACGTTCACGATCGTCGCGTCGAGGATGACCATGAACTGCGCGAGGCAGATGATCACGAGTACGACCCAGGGATTCGTGGAATGGCGACTCATTCGGCTCCTTCTGTCTGGCGTAAGCGGACTCTGCAGTCCGTTTCAGGCTAGCAGCGGTCGGTCTCCCTACGCCACATAGACTGGAACGCGCCCATGGAGTCATCGCTTCCCGTCGCCGAGAGGCCCCGTCGGCCCGAGTGGATGAAGGTGCGAGCCCCGTCGAAGGACGGCTCGTACTTCGACGTCCAGAAGCTCGTGCACGGGCTCTCGCTGCACACGATCTGCGAGGAAGCACGGTGCCCGAACATCTCCGAGTGCTGGGGACGCGGCACGGCGACGTTCCAGATCCTCGGCGACACCTGCACCCGCGCCTGCCGGTACTGCTACGTCCATTCGGGCAAGCCGGAGACGCCGCCCGACCCGCTCGAGCCTCTACGGCTCGCCCAGGCGGCGGCGCAGATGCAGCTCAAGCACGTCGTCGTCACCTCGGTCGATCGCGACGACGTCCCCGACCGCGGCGCAGGCCACTACGCGGCGACGATCCGGGCGCTCAAGGCGAAGCTGCCGGAGGCATCCGTCGAAGTCCTGACGCCCGACTTCCTCGGCGTCGAGGAGGAGGCGCTGCAGACGGTGCTCGCAGCCCGGCCGGAGGTGTTCAACCACAACATCGAGACGGTGCGCCGCCTACACGCGCGGATGCGCGGCGCGAAGGCGAGCTACGACGGCGCGCTGTGGCTGCTGCGCCGCGCCAAGGAGATCGCGGACTACCCCGTCCTCACGAAGTCGGGGATCATCGTCGGGCTCGGCGAGACGAACGACGAGGTCGTCGACACGATGCGCGACCTGCGGGCGAACGGCGTCGACGTCGTCACGATCGGCCAGTACCTCCAGCCGAGCGCGAAGCACGCGCAGATCGACCGCTGGGTGCATCCCGACGAGTTCCGCTGGTTCCGCGAGCAGGGCGAGGCGCTGGGCTTCGGATCGGTCTTCTCGGGGCCGCTCGTGCGCTCGAGTACCGCGCCGACGAGCAGCATCCCGCCGCGACCGGCGCGGCGCGGTCGCGATACTAGGAAGCGAAGAGGCCCGCCGAAGCGGGCCTCTTCTGTCCTGCGAAGTGCTTGGCTCAGTGGCCCCCGGTGGCCGCGAGAGCGGGAAGGAGGCTTCCGGCCCTCGGCGTGCCGAGACCGGTGACCGGATCCCACCCAGGGTGGCGTAGTAGCCCGCGCCCCCGAGATCCGCAACGTCGTTATTGCCGCTCGTCACGTCATTGAAGACCAAGTGGTACAGGCCGCGGCAGCAGGGCGAATCCGTAGAGATTGTCGTTGATGTTGCCGATGTCGTGATGCGCCATCTGATCCGCGTCGGCGATCAGCGCTGCCCACTGCGGCGACCCTGCACTCGTGCCGCCGAAGAGGAAGACACGCCGGATGATCCGAGATGTTGCAGGCGCTGCAGACGCTGATCACGCCACCGTTGACGCCGGCGTTGTACGAGACGTCCGGCACACCGCGAGCGGGCCGGGCACCGCCAGCAGCTGGTAGAGCGGCTTGTTGTAGATCGAGCTGAAGCCGCCGCCGCTGCAGTTGATGTCATCGTCGTCGGGCGGGTTACAGGCGGTGAAGATCCGCCTCCGTCCACGCCGTCTCGCCCAGGTAGTTCCCGTTGATATCGGCGGCCAGTGTCGTTCCACCGACACCGGTGACAGCTGGATCTGATGCCGGCGTGCTCGCTGCCTCAATCGGCGCGGTGCCAGCGCAGTTGAACTGCGATGCACCGCTGTCGCCCGACGACGCGAAGATCGTGTAGCCCTCCCCAACGGCCTTCGCGAACAGCGCGTGCTGTTGTGCGAGAAGGCTCGGATCCATGCACGACTCCGCCTCGCCGAAGCTCTGCGAGATCACGTCGCCGATGATGATGGTCGACCACGTACTTCGTAGTCGCGAGAAGGTCCGCGTCGCTATTGCTGGCAGCCTCGGCGAGGACGATCTTCGCGCCCGGAGCCATTACGTGGGCCCACTCGACGTCGAGCGTCTCCTCGCCGGCCCACCCGACCTGGTTCGGATCGTTCCCGTCGTATGCAGGGACCGCATTCGGCTGCTGGAGCACGGTGAAACTCGGCGGGGCCGGCAGTCCGAACGACGAGTCCTCGAGCGCCAGGTCGCCCCCGGGCCCCGTGAGGTACGGGTTCGCGTACGCGTCGACGATGACGATCGTCTTGCCGGTGCCGTCGATGCCCGAGGCGAGCAGACCGGAGTAGCCGTACGCGCGCTGGATCTGGGCCGGCGAGTAGCACACGATGCCCTTCGAGCCGTCGATTGGACGGCCCTGGCAGGAGAAGCTGGCGACGCCGGGACCGGGCTTCCCGGACACCTGAACCATCTCCGGATTGACGGTGATCGGATGCGCGGCCGGACCATTGGCGGCGCTCGACGCAGATACGCCCACGAGCGCGACGGCAATGGCCGCCGCAAAGGCAAGGACCGCGAGAAGACGCGCGGACCGAGCCAGACGAAGCTTGGACTTCATATCTCCCTCTCCCCTCGAATGACCTTTGAGCGCGTTGGACCCCCACCGCGCTCGTTGAACGTGCGAGCGCAATCATGTCCTAGAAATGCCGACCCCGCAAGGGGCTCCCCAACAGCGTTCGGATTCGGGCCCGGTACAATGTTGACCGTGCGAGGAGGGGTTGCCGCAGTCGCCGTGTTACTGGCCGGGCTGGTCGCGGCGCCGCTTGCCGGTGCGGCGGGGAAGGGGCCGCCGCTCGGCGGGTCGATGGCCGTGAGCGCTTCCTCGCACTCCGCCGGAGCGCATGCGGTTCGGCTCAAGTTCACGCTGCGCTACGAGATGCAATGCGCTTATCCCGGTGGCGGGCCGCTCATCGTGACCTTCCCTTCGGCTCTGAAGCTGCCCGCGGACTTCGCGGTCGGCACTGTCCTGCTTTCCGGAAAGCCGGTGCCCGCCACGGTCAGCGGACGGCAGGTGGCCGTGACTGTCCCGCCGCACAAGGGCATGCTCTGCAACATCGTCGCCCCCGGTTCGCTGACCCTCGTGTTCACGCACGCGGCTAAGCTGGCGAATCCCGCGCGCGCAGGCTCCTACCATTTCACCGCGAGGCACGGGACGCGCGCCTTCACAGCCGCGCTCACGATCAAGCAGGCGGCCTAGCCGTTCGGCTTGGCCATCTTGCGGTAGTCGAGCGCCTCGTCGAGCACGGACTCCTCGACGCCTTGCTCGCGCGCGACCTCGCGTAGCGAGTGGCCGGTCGCAGCCGCTTCCTTGACGATCTCGGTCGCGCGGTCGTAGCCGATGTACGGGTTCAGAGCCGTGGCCGCGGAGAGGGTCAGCTCGGCGTAGCGCTCGCAGGTATCGCGGTTCGCCTCGATCCCGTCGACGCACTTCTCGGCGAACAGGCGGCACGCGCTCGCGAGCAGCTTCACGGAGTCGAGGATGTTGCGGGCGAGCAGCGGCACGAAGACGTTGAGCTCGAAGTGTCCCTGCATGCCGCCGATCGTGATTGCCGAGTCGTTGCCGATCACCTGCGCCGCGACCTGCGTCACGACCTCCGGCATCACCGGGTTCACCTTGCCCGGCATGATCGAGCTCCCCTTCTGGAGCTCCGGGAGCGCGATCTCGGCGAGGCCCGCGCGCGGGCCCGAGCCGAGGAAACGGATGTCGTTCGCGACCTTCGTCAGCGAGACGGCGACGGTCTTGAGCGCGCCCGATGCTTCGACGATCCCGTCGCGCGCAGCCTGCGCCTCGAACGGATCGGCAGGCGCCGAGATCTCGAGCCCAGTCTCGCGAGCGAGCAGCTCGCGCACGCGCGCGGCGAACTCTGGATGCGTGTTGAGCCCGGTTCCGGTCGCGGTGCCGCCGAGCGGAATCTGGCCGAGCCGCGGCAGCGTGTCGCGGACTCGGTCGATGCCCTGGCGCACCTGGGCGGCATAGCCCGCGAACTCCTGGCCGAGCGTGACGGGGACGGCGTCCATCCAGTGCGTGCGTCCCGACTTGACGACATCGTCGAACTCCCGGGCCTTCGCCTCGAGCGAGGAGGCGAGGAGCTCCATCGCCGGCAGCAGGTCGTTCGTGATCTCGTCGAGAGTGGCGAGGTGGACGGCCGACGGGAAGACGTCGTTCGACGACTGGCCCAGGTTGACGTCGTCGTTCGCGTGGACGTCCTCTCCGGCGAGCGTGGCGAGCACCTCGTTCGCGTTCATGTTCGACGAGGTGCCCGAGCCGGTCTGGAAGACGTCGATCGGGAACTGGTCGTCGAGCTCGCCGTCGGCGATCCTGGTCGCGGCCGCCGAGATCCGCTCCGCCTTGTCGGCGTCGAGCAGCCCGAGCTCGGCGTTGACGCGCGCGGCCGCTCCTTTGATCCGGCCGAGCCAGCGGGCGACCGCCGCCGGGATCGGCTCGCCCGAGACGGGGAAGTTCGCGACAGCCTTGGTCGTCTCGCCACCCCAGAGCTCTTGCCGCTCTTCCATCTTCGCCATGCAGCGAGTGTAGGGAAGCGCGCTCAGCTGCCGCGCCGGAACCTACGCGACTGACGGGAGCCGGTGCTCGGCGTGCGCCAGTTCGCGCGGCGCACTGCGATCCGTCTCCTTCACCTCGAGCACGGGTGCCCAGCCGAGGTAGCCGCACTCGGGGCACTCGGGTGCTTCGAAGTGCTTGAAGCGGTCGCGCCGCGCCAGCCGGCTCGTGCCGCACTGGAGGCATTCCACGACGAGGGGATCCATGCCAGGTTCCATCGGCGCGCCTGGGTGAGCCCAGCTCCCCCGATCGGGGGGACTAGCCGCCGTCCGCTGCGCGCTCGGCCGCTGCGAGCAGCTGGTCCCACGAGCAGAGCTTGACGCGCGGCCGGCCGGAAGGCTCTCCGGCGGCTCGTTCCGCCTCGTCGATCGACCTCCAGCCGGCGTACTCGACGACCGGGATGTGACGCTCGGCGAGCAGGGCGTCGACCGCGGCCGCGGTCGCGTCCGGCCTGGGTTCGAGCCGGCCGGCAGCGGCGTCCTCGAGCAGGAGCTCGACCGTCTCGGTCGCGTCCTTCTTGTTGGTGCCGATCACGCCGGTGGGGCCGCGCTTGATCCAGCCGGCGACGTACACGCCGGGCTCGACCCGTCCACCGTCGTTGGGAATCGTGCCGCTCGCTGCGTCGAAGGCGACGTCCGGCAGCTCGACGCCGTGATAGCCGACGCTGCGGAAGACGAGCCCGCACGCGAGCGTCTCGTGCTCGTCGGTCGGGACCGTGCGGTCGTTCGCGTCGAGCTCGTTGCGGACGAGCTCGATTCCCTCGACTCGCTCCTCGCCGAGGATCGCGACGGGCGAGCGAAAGAAGCGGAAGACGACCCGCCGCGGCTTGCCTTCGGGCTCGCGCGCGGCGAACTCTCGCAGCACGGCGAGGTTGCGCTCGGCGTTCGTGCCCTGCGGCTCCGCGCCTTCGAGGTCGGCCGGATCGACGATCACATCGGCGCCCGCCAGCTCGCCCATCTCCTGCAGCTCGGGCGTCGTGAACGCCGCCTGCGCCGGCCCGCGCCGCCCGACGACGACGATCTCCTTGATCGGCGAGCTCTCGATGGCTGCGATCGAGGCGTCCGTAGCGTCGGTCGGAGCGAGCTCCTCGTGCGTGAGGGCGAGCATCCGCGCGATGTCGAGCGCGACGTTCCCCACCCCGATCACCACGGCGCGCTCGACCGAGAGGTCGAAGTCGAGCTGCTGGAAATCGGGATGGCCGTTGTACCAGGCCACGAACTCGGTGGCCGGCCACGAGCCGGGCAAGTCCTCGCCCGGAATCCCGAGCCTGCGATCGGTCTGGGCGCCGACGGCGTAGATGACGGCGTCGTAGAGACGCACGAGGTCGGCGTGATGAAGGTCGCGGCCGACCTCGACGTTGCCGAGGAACCGGAAGCCCGGCCGCTCGGCGATTCGCTCGAAGGCGCGCGACACGGTCTTCAGCTTCGGATGGTCGGGGGCGACGCCGAGCCGGACGAGACCCCACGGCGTCGGCAGGCGCTCGATCAGATCCACCTCGACCGGCGGGTCCGCGGACAGCAAGGCGCCCG
Source organism: uncultured Actinomycetes bacterium (assembly GCA_963696975.1). GTDB lineage: Bacteria > Actinomycetota > Thermoleophilia > Gaiellales > Gaiellaceae > Palsa-739. Next base: position 194,924 of record CAVOMI010000004.1, read on the forward strand.
CGGCGTAAAAGCCTGCAGGGCCGGAGCCGACTACCGCGACGCGCACGGTGGCGATGCTAGAGGGTCGGCGTGACCGCTAGTGCGAGCAGCCGGAGCCGCAGCCGGCTCCAGCCTCGGGCGCTTCGCCCTCGGCCACCTGGAACGAGTGGCCGCAACCGCAGGAAGCAACGGCGTTCGGGTTCTCGATCTTGAACCCGGACTCCTGGATCGTCTCGAGGTAGTCGACCTGCGCACCGGAGAGATACGGCGCGCTGAACGGGTCGACGACGACCGTGACGCCCTCGCACTCGAACTCGTGGTCGCCCTCCTGGGCACCGCGGTCGAAGCCGAGGCCGTACTGGAAGCCGGAGCAGCCGCCGCCCTCGATGGCGACACGCAGCACCGAGACGTCCTCCTCGGTGGCCATCAGGTCGCGGATCTTCGCCGCTGCCGCAGGCGTCAGCGAGACGATGTTCCCGGTGCGCTCCTGGATCTCCATTCGCATTGCATCGTAGCAACGTGCCCACCGGCTACCCGGTCGCGCACCGGCGAACCGGACCCGACTTTGTAACAGCCGCTGCACGCTTAGCTACGGGGATTCGCTACCCGCAAGTGCAGGCTCGCGACATTGATAACGTCAGCCAGTCGGTGAGTGCTTCGGGCTGCGCGAACGGGTAAGGAGAGGCACGCGTAGATGCTTCATAGCTGGCTGCCATTCCTGATCTGGGCGATTCTCGCGCTCGCCATCCCGGGTTCGATGTTGTGGATGTCGTTCGCGTTCTCGCAGCGGCCGGCGCGCCGCACCCGTGCGCGCACGGTGCCGTTCGAGTCGGGCGTCTCGACGGGCCCCCTGCCGCAGCAGCGCTTCAGCGTCAGCTTCTACCTCACCGCGATGCTGTTCATCGTCTTCGACATCGAGATCGTCTTCCTCTACCCGCTGGCCGTGCAGCTCCATGCGCTCGGCTGGTTCGGATTCGCAGAGCTCGGCTTCTTCGTCCTCATCCTCCTCGTCGCCTACGTCTACATCTGGCGCAAGGGAGCCCTGAACTGGTGACGCCTCGTGGCTGACGAGAAGCCCACCCGCCTGCGCGACTACGGGCTCCAGTCGGAGCGCCTGCTCTGGCCGACGAAGGGGCCGTCGCGCTTCGAGGAGGAGATGGGCGCCGACGAGCTCGAGCAGGCGCTCGGGATCACGACACTCGAGAAGGCCGTGCGCTGGGCGCAGACGAAGTCGATGTGGCCGGACACGTTCGGGCTTGCCTGCTGCGCGATCGAGATGATGTCGATCGTCTCCGCGCGTTACGACATCGCGCGCTTCGGGATGGAGGCGTTCCGCTCCTCGCCGCGCCAGGCCGACCTCCTCATCGTCTCGGGCCGGGTCGCGCACAAGATGGCGGCGCCGCTGCGCCAGATCTACGACCAGATGCTCGAGCCGAAGTGGGTGATCGCGATGGGCGTCTGCGCGAGCTCCGGCGGGATGTTCAACAACTACACGATCCTGCAGGGCGTCGACCGGATCGTTCCCGTCGACATCTACATCCCGTTCTGCCCGCCGCGGCCGGAGGCGCTGATGGAGGGGATCATCCGCCTGCACGAAGCGCACCAGGCCGGCGTGCCGCCCGCGTACGAGCGCAACGGGGTCGCCACATGACCGAGTGGCAGCGCCTTCCGGGCTACGTCTCTCACCGCGAGGGCCCCGAGATGCCGACCGTGACGGTCCAGACCGGGCAGATCCGCGAGGCGTGCGAGCACGCGCGCGACGAGCTCGGCTTCGACGTGTGCGTCGACCTGGTGGCGACCGACTACCTCGACTGGGGCGGCAAGGGCGTCTCGGGCTACATCGGCACCGCGTCGGGACGCGACCTCATGCACCCGATGACGCAGGGGCTCCAGGCGCTTCCCGAGAGCAAGCCGAAGCGCTTCTCGGTCAGTTACCACCTGCTCGCCCTGCGCCAGGGCGCGCCCCGCGTGCGGCTGCAGTGCTGGGCCGACGAAGGCGAGCATGTGCCGAGCGTCATCTCGGTCTGGCCGACCTGCGACTGGCACGAGCGCGAGCAGTACGACCTGATGGGAATCGTCTTCGACGGCCACCCCAACCTCGAGCGGCTGCTGATGCCCGAGGACTGGGAGGGCCACCCGCTGCGCAAGGACTACCCGATCGGCGGGGAGCCGGTCCGCTTCAGCGACGAGCAATGAGCGTAGGCTTGACGGAGCTCATCAAGGAGCGGAGGGTGGCGGCTTTGCCGGCACCCGGAGCGGAAGCGTGAGCGCGACGGTGACCTCGACCACTTCGCGCCGCTGGCCGGTCGTCGCGGACGACCAGTATGACGGCTCGCGCATCCCGTCGCGCGTCCCGACGATCCTCGCGGTGCCCGACGAGCTGCGCTCCAGCGAGGACGTCCTCCAGGTCAACTTCGGGCCGAACCACCCGTCGACTCACGGCGTGCTGCGCCTGATCGTCGACCTCCACGGCGAGGAGGTGGTGGGCGTCTCGGCCGTGATCGGCTACCTCCACACCGGGTTCGAGAAGTCGATGGAGTCGAAGACGTACTGGAAGGACGTCACCTTCCCCGAACGGATCGACTACGTCGGCTACCAGAACAACGAGCTCGTGTACGTGCTCGCGGTCGAGCAGCTGCTCGAGCTCGAGGTGCCGACCAAGGCGAAGTGGATGCGGATGCTCCTGTGCGAGCTCAACCGGATCCACTCGCACCTCGTCTTCCTCGGCACGTCGGCTCTGGAGCTCGGAGCGATCTCGATGTTCTGGTACTGCTTCCGCGAGCGGGAGACGATCCTCGATCTCTTCGAGCTCGTCACGGGGCAGCGGATGCACACCCGCTACTTCCAGATCGGCGGGCTGGCCGAGGACATCCCGCAGGGCTTCTATCCGGAGTGCCGCAAGTTCGTCGAGTGGATGCCGCATGCGCTCGACGACTACAAGGGCATCCTTGATCGCAACGAGATCTGGCTCGAGCGGACGCAGGGCATCGGCGTCCTCTCGGCATCCGACGCGATCGCGCTCGGGCAGTCGGGGCCGAACCTCCGCGCGTCGGGCGTCGACTGGGATCTGCGGCGCGACCAGCCGTACCTTCACTACGAACAGGTCGACTTCCAGGTGCCGGTCTATCCCGAAGGCGACGTCTACGCCCGCTACCGCGTGCGGATGGACGAGATGGCCGAGTCGAACAAGATCGTCCGCCAGTGCCTCGACAAGCTCGAGCGCATGGACGGAATGCCGTGGATCGCGGACGACCGCAAGGTCGTGCTGCCGCCGCGCGAGGAGCTCCACACCTCGATGGAGTCCCTCATCCACCACTTCAAGATCGTGACCGAGGGATTCCGCGTGCCCGAGGGCGAGATCTACGTCGCCGTCGAGTCGCCGCGCGGCGAGTCGGGCTGCTACCTCGTCTCGGACGGGGGCCCCAAGCCGTGGCGCATCCACTTCCGCGCTCCCTCGTTCGTCGCGCTCGAGGCCACGGCGACCTGCCTGCACCACGCGCTCGTCGCCGACCTGATCGCGGTCGTCGGCTCGCTCGACGCCGTGATGGGAGACACCGACCGGTGACGTCGTTCTACGCAGAGGTGCAGGAGATCCGGACGCGCTATCCCGAGGGAACGCGCTCGGCGGTCCTGCCGGCGCTCCGGCTCGCACAGGAGCAGCACGGCTGGCTGTCGCGCGAGGCGATCGAGGAGACCGCCGACGCGCTCGAGCTCACCCCGGCGTACTGCTACTCGGTCGCGAGCTTCTACGACATGTTCCGCCTCGAGCCCGTCGGGGCCCACACGATCGAGGTCTGCACCAACGTGTGCTGCGGCCTCGTCAACGCCCAGGCAGTGCTCGACGCGTTCGAGCACGAGCTCGGCATCGGCCCGGGACAGACGACGGAGGACGGCGAGATCACGCTGCGCGCCGTCGAATGCCTCGGCGGCTGCTCGACGCCGACCATCGTCGCCCTCGACGGCGGCTACCGGCAGTCGGTGACGCCCGACGACGTGCCCTCGATCGTCGAGGAGCTGCGTAATGGCTGAGACAACCGTCCGCGTCGCCGAGGGGCCGGCGCTCGTCCTCGCCGGGTACGACGGCGAGCCGTTGACGAGCCTCGCGGCGTATCGCGCCGTCGGCGGCTACGACCAGCTCGCGCGGGCGCGCGCCCAGGATCCGCAGGCCGTCATCCAGGAGCTGATCGAGTCGAACCTGCGCGGCCGCGGCGGCGCATTCTTCCCGACCGGACGCAAGGCGAGCTTCATCCCGACGCCCGACAAGATCGCGAAGCCGATCTACATCACCGTCAACGCAGACGAGTCGGAGCCCGGCACGTTCAAGGACCGCGAGATCATGCTCAAGGTTCCGCACCGGCTGCTCGAGGGCTGCCTCGTCGCGGCGCACGCGATCCAGTCGCGGAACGTCTACATCTACATCCGCGGCGAATACGAGCGCGAGTACGAGGTGCTGCGGGCGGCGCTCGACGAGGTGCGCGACGCAGGTCTGCTCGGCGGAGTCGAGATCGTGATCCACCGCGGCGCCGGTGCCTACATCTGCGGCGAGGAGACCGCCCTGCTCGAGTCGCTCGAGGGCAAGCGCGGACAGCCGCGATCGAAGCCGCCGTTCCCGGCCATCCAGGGCCTTTACGCGTCACCCACCCTGATCAACAACGTCGAGTCGATCACGACGATCCCGGCGATCCTCGCGGTGGGGCCCGCGGAGTTCGCGCAGATCGGCGCGCCGCCCGACTCGACCGGCACGCGCCTCTTCTGTCTCTCGGGCAACGTCGCGCGCCCCGGTGTGTACGAGGCGCCGCATGGAATCACGGTCCGGCACCTGATCGACGACATCGGCGGCGGCGTGCCCGGCGGGCACACGCTCAAGGCCGTGATGATGGGCGGCTCGTCGTTTCCGGTGATGACACCGGACGATCTCGACACGCCGCTCGACGCCGACTCGCTGGGCAAGAAGGGCTACTTCATCGGCTCGGGCGTCGTGACCGTGATCGACGAGCGGTCGTGCATCGTCCAGTTCGCCCTGCGGGTCGCACAGTTCTATATGCACGAGTCGTGCGGCAAGTGCACGCCGTGCCGCGTCGGCACGCGCTGGCTCGTCCAGCTGCTGCGCTCCGTCGAGGACGGAACGGCCCAGGAGAGCGACTTCGACCTCACGCTCGACGTCTGCGACCGGATCATCGGCAAGTGCCTCTGCGTGCTCGGCGACTCGGCCGCGATGCCGGTCGCGAGCTGCGTGACGAAGTTCCGCGACGAGTTCCGCGCCCATCTCGAGCACGGCGGCTGCCCCTTCGGCGCCGACTCGCAGCTCGCCGGGCTGTTCGCCCCGGTCGACCAGCACGCGCACACGACGGTGCCGCAGGAGGCTCCGGTTTGAGCACGGAGCTCGTCAAGGTCACGATCGACGAGCGCGACGTCCACGTTCCGAAGGGAACGGGGCTCGTCGAGACGGCGTTGGCCGCCGGCGTCGAGATTCCCGTCTTCTGTTACGAGCCGCGGTTGGGTGCGCCCATCGGCGCCTGCCGCATGTGCCTCGTCGAGGTCGAGGGAATGCCGCCGAAGCCACAAGCAGCCTGCACCCTGACCGCCCAGGACGGAATGGTCGTGAAGACGGCGCGCACGTCTCGGATGGCCGCCGAGGCCCAGAACGCGACGCTCGAGTTCATCCTCGTCAACCATCCACTCGACTGCCCCGTCTGCGACAAGGGCGGCGAGTGCCCGCTGCAGGACCTCACCTTCCGCTACGGGCCCGGCAACACGCGGATGAGCTTCGAGAAGCTCACCTTCGAGAAGCCGATCCCGATCTCGCCCACGATCTCGCTCGACCGCGAGCGCTGCATCCTCTGCTACCGCTGCACCCGCTTCAGCTCGGACGTGAGCGAGGACAACCAGCTCGTCGCCGCCAACCGCGGGGCGATGTCGGTGATCACGACCTTCGAGGACCTGCCCTACACGGGCGCCTTCACGGGCAACGTGACCGAGCTCTGCCCGGTCGGCGCGCTCCTGCCCACGCAGTACCGCTTCGAGGGACGGCCGTGGGAGATCGTCGACGTGCCCACCGTCTGCGGGCTCTGCCCGGTCGGCTGCAACGTCAACGCGACCGTGCGCGAGGGAAAGGTCAAGCGGATCCTCTCCCGCAACCACCCGGAGATCGACGAGGGCTGGATCTGCGACAAGGGCCGCTTCGCGTACACGCATCTGCGCGCCGAGGACCGGCTCGCGGAGCCGCTGCTGCGGGCACGCCTGCACGGCCTCGAGCCGGTGTCGTGGGATCGCGCGCTCGACGAGGCGGAACGGCTGCTCGACGAGGCGCGCGGCCGCGTCGTCACCGTCCTCTCGGGCTCGGAGACGGTCGAGCAGGCGTATGCGCTCGGGAAGCTGCTGCGCCGGGGGCTCGACTCGCACCAGGCGACGCTGCCGGAGGAGGTCTCGGGCGCGCTCGACGCGTACCGGCTGCCGCTCTCGGCGATCCGCGACGCCGACGTGGTGGTCGTGCTGGGCGACGTCCCGGTCGCCGAGCGCGCGCCGGTCGTCGATCTCTGGATCAAGTCCGCTCGCCGCAGCGGCGCCCGGATCCTCGACGACGCCGGCGATCCGGCCGTCGCCGAGGCGGAGCGGATCGTCCTCGTCTGGTCGGGTCCCGGCGGCCGCGGCGGCGCGACCGTCGCGAAGCTCGCGGAGAAGCTCGGTCTCGCCGAGCGCGACGGCTGCGGAGCGTTCTACCTCCCCGAGACGCCGAACGGGCGGGGCGTCGCCGACGCCTGGGCCGCCTGCTGCGACGAGGAGGCGGAGGCGGCGGACTCCATCGGGCTGCTCGTGGTCTCGGGCGACGAGGCCGCGGCCGACGAAAACGTGCGCGCGCTCGCCGAGCAGGCAGACGCGACGATCGTGATCTCGATGTACGGCGGGCTGGCCGCGGGCTGGGCGGATCTCATCCTGCCCGGCACGAGCTACCTCGAGCGCGAGGGCACGTTCGTCAACCTCGAAGGCCGTTTGCAGCGCCTGCGCCGCACCGTCACGCCGCCCTGCCCCGACGAGCTCGAGTGGATCTCGCAACTCGCCGCCCGCTTCGGTGTCGACGTCGCGCCGTACGCAGCCGGCGTGTTCGGCGAGGTGTCGGAGCGTGTCTACGGCGGGCTCTCCTTCGGCGAGGTCGGCGAGCGAGCACCGCTGCGCGTCTACCCCGAGGCCCCGGAGCACGTCGCGCGCGAGGCGCTTCCGGCACCCGAGCAGAAGGCGAAGCGAGGCGAGATCCGGCTCGTCGCGTATAAGCCGCTCTTCTCCGGCGCCGCCGTCGAGCGGGTGACCGAGCTCCAGTTCCAGCGGCCGCAGCCCGAGCTCGAGCTCTCGGCCGACGACGCGCGGCGGCGCAAGATCGCGACCGGGGACCTCGTCACGATCGGCTCGAACGGCAGCGCGATCACCCTGCCGGCCCGCGTCAACCGGCGCTTGCGCCCGGGGATCGCGCGCGTCGCCATCGAGCACGCCGAAGGATTCGCGGGCGTCGTCGAAATTGCGAAGGCTGCGGAGGTGACGGCGTGAGCGGCGAGCCGTGGTGGATCTCGCTGATCAAGGCGGTGATCATCGTCAACGTCCTGCTCGGGCTCTTCGCCTACCTGACCCTGATCGAGCGGAAGCTGATGGGGCGGATGCAGCTCCGCTTCGGCCCGAATCGCGCCGGCAAGTTCGGCCTCCTGCAGCCGATCGCCGACCTCGTCAAGCTCGTCCGCAAGGAAGCCTTCGCGCCCGAATCTGCGATCGACCTGCCGTACATCCTCGCGCCGCTCGTCTCGGCCTTCACCGCGATCGCCGCCTTCGCGTTCATCCCGTGGGGGCCCGGCTGGACGGTGAACGGCTGGCACATCAACGGCGAGATCGCGAACGTCTCGATCGGCCTGATCGCGATCTTCGCGCTCGGCTCGATCGGGATCTACGGCTTCATCGTCGGCGGCTGGGCGTCGGAGTCGAAGTACTCGATCCTCGGCTCGATGCGCACGTGCGCGCAGCTCGTCTCGTACGAGGTCTCGCTCGCACTCAGCGTGCTCGGCGTCGTCATTCTCGGCCGCTCGCTCAACCTGCCCGAGATCGTGGCGCGCCAGGGCTCGTTTCTGCCCTACGCCGCCCCGCAGTTCGTCGGCCTGGTCGTCTTCTTCTTCGCGGGAATCGCCGAGACGAGCCGCGCGCCGTTCGATCTGCCCGAAGCCGAGCAGGAGCTCGTCGCGGGCTACCACACCGAGTATTCGGGGATGCGCTGGGGCCTCTTCCAGATGGCCGAGTACATCAACCTGATCACGATCTCGGGCCTGATGGTGACGCTCTTCTTCGCGGGCTGGCACGGGCCCTGGGACATCGGGCCGATCTGGTTCCTGCTCAAGATGATGGTCGTCCTCTTCGTCTTCATCTGGCTGCGGACGACGCTGCCGCGGCTCCGCTACGACCAGCTGATGCGCTTCGGCTGGAAGGTGCTGCTGCCGATCGCGACCGTCAACGCCGTCGTCACGGCCGCTCTGGTGGTGGCTTTCGGATGAGCCCGCAGCCCGCCGAGACGCTGAAGGGCTTCGGGGTCACCTTCAAGCAGATCTTCAAGAAGCCGATCACGCAGCAGTACCCGGAGTACAAGCGGCCGGTCTATCCGCGCTTCCGCGGCCGGCATCGCCTCTGGAAGCACGAGAACGGGCTCGAGAAGTGCGTCGGCTGCTCGCTCTGCGCGGCCGCGTGCCCCGCCGACTGCATCCGGGTCGTCGCCGCCGAGAACACGCCGGACAACCGCGTCTCGGCCGGCGAGCGCTACGCGCGGATCTACGAGATCAACCTCAGCCGCTGCATCTTCTGCGGCTACTGCGAGCTCGCCTGCCCGTTCGACGCGATCACGCTCGGCAACGAGTTCGAGATCTCGGAGCACAACCGCGACGACCAGATCTACACGAAGGACATGCTCCTCACGCCTCCGGTCAAGCAGGTGCCGGTCGCGGATCCCGATCTCTACGACACGCCGATCCCCTTCTACAAGTCCGACTCATGATTCTTGCGTTCTCCGCCAGCAACGTGCTCGTCTGGATCGTGTGGCTCGCCGCCGCGTTCGCCTGTCTCGGCTCCGCAGTCGCGGTCGTCTCCTTTTCGAACCCCTTCTTCTCGGCGCTCGCGCTGATCGGGAACCTCGGCTCGCTCGCGGTGATGTACCTCCTGCTGAGCGCGGAGTTCGTCGCCGCAGCGCAGGTGCTCGTCTACGCCGGAGCGGTGGTCGTGATGTTCCTGTTCGTGATCGCGTACGTCGGGCCGCGGCACGAGACCCCGTGGTCCGGCGGCCCGGGCTGGCAGACGGTCGGCGCCGTCGCGGCCGCCGGCGCGCTCCTCGTCGAGATCGTCGTCGTCGTCGGCATGCAGGCCAGCGGGAGCCTTTCGCACGAGACGAAGGTCGGAGCCGACTTCGGCACGCCGGCCTGGATCGGCCGCATCTTCCTCATCGACCACCTGCTCGCCTTCGAGATCACCTCGGTCGTGCTGCTCATCGCGGCCATGGGCGGCGTGATCCTCGGCTCGCATACTCGGAGGGCAACCTGATGCTCGGGCCCGGCGTCGCCTGGTACATCGCGCTCGCGGCCTGCCTGTTCGGGACCGGCGCGCTCGGCGTGCTCATCCGGCGCAACACGCTCGTCGTGCTGCTCTCCCTCGAGCTGATGCTCAACGCGGGCAACCTCGCGCTGATCGCGCTCTCGCGCCACTTCCACAACGGAGCCGGCCAGATCTTCGCGCTCACGGTGATGGCGGTCGCCGCGGCCGAGGTCTGCGTCGGGCTCGGCCTCGTGGTCGCGCTCAACCGGCGGAATCTCTCCCTCGACGTCGACACGCTCTCGGAGCTGCACGGATGACGGGCATGACGTACGGCTCCTGGCTCTGCCTGCTCGCGCCGCTCGCCGGCACGATCCTGATCCTGCTCGGCGGGTCGTGGCTGCCGCGCATCGCCGCAGCGTGGATCGCCACCACGAGCGTGTTCGTCGCATTCGCAGGCGCAATCTGGGCGTTTCTCGGCGTCCACTCGCAGCAGACGAATGCTGGTACTGGTCTCATCCTTCCTTCGTTTCCGCAGCGCGGAGAGCTGACCACCGCGTGGACGTGGCTCGCGGCCGGCCACTTCAGCGTGCCGCTGCAGCTGCTCGTCGACCCGCTGAGCACGATGATGATGCTGATCGTCGCCGGCGTCGGCGGGCTGATCGTCCTCTACTCGATCGGCTACATGGACGGCGACGAGGAGGAGCGCCGCTACTTCGCCTACATCGCGTTCTTCGTCTTCTCGATGCTGCTGCTCGTCGAGGGCGGGAACCTGCTCATGCTGCTCGTCGGCTGGGGGCTCGTCGGCCTCTCGTCGTACCTGCTGATCGGCTTCTGGCACGACCGGCCGAGCGCGGTCGCCGCGGCGAAGAAGGCGTTCATCATGAACGCTTTCGGCGACGCGACGATGGCGCTCGCCTTCTTCATCCTGATCGCGCACACGAACTCGCTCTCGTTCGGCGTCCTGAACGTCCACCTCTCCTCGACGCAGGCGAACTTCGTCGCGCTCGGCCTGCTCGGCGGCGCGGTGGCGAAGTCGGCGCAGATCCCGCTCCAGACCTGGCTCCCCGACGCGATGGAAGGCCCGACGCCGGTCAGCGCCCTCATCCACGCGGCCACGATGGTGACGGCCGGCGTCTACCTGATCGCGCGCACGCACCCGATCTTCGAGCAGGCGCGAACGATCGAGCTGATCGCCGCCGGCACCGGTGCGCTCACCCTGTTGGTCGCGGGCCTGATCGCGCTCGTCCAGACCGACATCAAGCGCGTCATCGCCTACTCGACGATGTCGCAGATCGGCTACATGTTCGTCGGCGTCGGGGTCGGTGGCTACGCCAACGGCATGTTCCACCTGATGACGCACGCCTTCTTCAAGGCGCTGCTCTTCATGACCGCGGGCCTCGCGATCCATGCGCTGGCGGGCGAGCAGGACATCCGCAACATGCGCGGGCTCGGGAAGGTGATGCCGTTCACGAAGTGGTGCTTCCTCGCAGGCGCGCTCGCCCTCGTCGGCATCCCGCCGTTCGCGGGCTTCTTCTCGAAGGACCCGATCATCGCGTCGACGCTCAACATCGGCTGGTACGGCTACGTCTTCTACGCGTGCGGGATCGCCGGCGCGTTCCTGACGGGCCTCTACACGTTCCGGCTCTGGTTCCTCGTCTTCCCGGGCGAGCCGAGCCCGTTCGTGCGCGAGCACTACCACGACCACCACGGCCGCGAGGGCGCCTGGACGATGCTCGTGCCGGTCGGGATCCTCGCAGTGCTCGCGACCATCGGCGGCTGGATCCAGTTCCCGCCGCACTGGGACCCGATCACCAAGTGGCTGGCCCCGGTCGCGCCTTCGATTCCGGACGCGGTGGCGAGCTCGACGCAGGAGACCGTCACCTCGATCGTGAGCGTCCTCGTCGGCCTCGCGGGCATCGCCGTCGCGTGGGCGGTCTACTCAGAACGGAAGATCGCGATTCCCGCCGTCCCCTCCGTCCGCCGCGTGCTCGAGAACAAGTTCTACTTCGACTGGCTCTACGAGCGGATCTTCTACGTCCCCGCGGTCGAGACCGCGAACTTCCTGGGGCGTGAATTCGAGCAGCCCGTCGTGCTCGAGACCGGCACCGACGTCGGCAACGCGACGCTCGAGACCGGTGGGATCGTGCGCCGGATCCAGACCGGCCTGCTCCGCACCTACGTCCTCTTCATCGCCGCGGGCGCCGCGGCGATCGTCCTCGCCTTCCTGATCGCCAAGTGAACGCAACCTCTCTCACCTCGATCCTGATCTGGCTGCCGATCGCCGGTGCGCTGCTGATCTGGCTGCTGCCGCTCTCGCGCTACGCCACCGGGAGCCTCGCGCTGCTCCTCTCGCTCGCCGAGGTCGGCTTCTGGATCGAGCAGGCGGCGCGCTTCGACTTCTCGCGGTCCGGTCTGCAGATGTCGGAACAGGCGAACTGGTTCGGCGACCTCGGCGTGACGTACCACGTCGGCGTCTACGGCTTCTCGCTCTGGCTCGTCGGGCTGACCGTCGTCGTGATGGCCGCATGCATCGGCTACGGCTTCTGGGTCGGCCGCGACCGCTCGCGCGCCTACTTCGGGCTGATGCTCATGCTCACCGGGGCGACGGTCGGCGTGTTCGAGTCGCAGGATCTGCTCCTCTTCTACGCCTTCTTCGAGGCGATGCTGATCCCGCTCTACATCCTGATCGGCGTCTGGGGCGGCGCACGGCGCATGGAGGCGACGGTCAAGTTCGTCATCTACACGATGGCCGGCTCGCTGCTGATGCTCGCCGCGATCGTTGCCTACGGCCTGAAGGCCGGGACGTTCGACCTCGTCGACGGCCCGACGAGCACGAGCCGCTGGCTCTTCCTCGGCTTCATGATCGCCTTCGTCATCAAGGCGCCGCTCTTCCCGTTCCACGGCTGGCTGCCGGACGCCTACCGCGAGGCGCCACCCGAGGTGGCCGCGGTCCTGTCCGGCGTGATCGCCAAGGCGGGCCTCTACGGGATGCTGCGGATCGCGATCACGAAGTTCCCCGACCCGACCTCCTACTACCGGACTACGATCCTGGCGCTCGCCGCGGCCGCGCTCGTCTACGGCTCGCTCCTCGCCTTCCGAGCGCCGGACTTCCGGGGAGTGGTGGCGTACTCGTCGCTCGCGCAGTCGGGATTGATCGCGCTCGGCCTCTTCGCCGGCACCGACCTCGGCTTCGACGGCGCGGTGCTGCAGATGGTCGCGCACGGGCTCGTCTCCGCCTCGCTCTTCCTCATCGCCGGCGCGGTCGAGCGGAGGACGACGACGGGCGAGTTCCGACTGCTCGGCGGGATGGCCCGCGGGCGGCCCGCGCTTGCGACGCTGCTGATGACGGTCGGCGTGATCTCGCTCGCCGTGCCGGGCTCCTCGATGTTCGCGGGGGAGTTCCTGATACTTGCCGGCGTGTTCCAGCGGGCGTGGTGGTGGGCGGCGATCGGCGCCGGGGCGATCGTGCTCGCGGCGATGTACATGCTGCGCCTGATCTCGGCAGTCCTGCACGAGGCGCGCGGCTCGACAGTGTCGGACGAGGCCCTCGACCTGCGGCCGGGCGAGCTCGCGCTCGTCGTCCCGCTCGTGGCGGGGCTGCTCTTCCTCTCGGCGTGGCCGGCGGGGATCAGCCAGCACTCCTTCTTCGGCCAGAGCCCGGCGGCCTCAGTCAAGAGCCAATTCAAGTGACGCTGAACACGCCCAACATCGACTGGTTCGGGCTCAGCCCGATCCTCGCGTTGATCGGCACCTCGTTCGTCGCGCTCCTCTGCGCGGTCATCGTGCCGCACGCCTACCGGCGCGTCGTCGCCGCGTCGCTCTCGGCCGCCAGCTTCCTCGCCGGGATCGTCCTCGCCGTCTGGCTCTACGTCGACAGCGCAAACGGCCACACGATCGTGGCCGGCGCCTTCTACCGCGACCGCTGGACGGCGCTCGGCCAGGTCATCCTCTGCGCCGTCGGCCTCGCCACGACGCTGCTCGCCGTCGAGCACATGCCCGGCTGGAGCCGCGACGCCGACGCCACTCGACGCGACGACCACGTGGCGGAGTTCTACGCGCTCCTGCTCGCCTCCGCAGCCGGGATGGCGTTCTTCGTCGGGGCGGCGAATCTGATGGTGCTGTTCCTCTCGCTCGAGTGGTTCTCGATCGCGCTCTACATCATGTGCGCGATCGACTACGACCTCGAGGGATCGCTCGAGGCGGGCCTCAAGTACCTCGTCATCGGCTCGTTCGGCGCCGCCACGCTTCTCTTCGGCTCGGCGCTCGTCTACGGCGCGACGGGTCAGATCTCGTACACGGGCATCGCCGCGGCGGTCACCTCGCAGGGACTGACGGGCGACGCGTTCCTGGTCACGGGGATTGCGCTGATCATCGCCGGGCTCGGCTTCAAGATGTCCGCGGCGCCGTTCCACATGTGGACGCCCGACGTCTACGAGGGCGCTCCGACGACGGTGACCGCCTGGATGTCGTCGGCGACGAAGGTCGCGGCCCTGCTGCTCACGTTCCGCCTCATGACGACGGCGTTCCCCCAGAACCAGCACCTCTGGGGCTGGGCGTTCGCGATCATCGCGACGGTCTCGCTGGCGATCGGGAACTTCGCGGCGCTCGTGCAGCGCAACGTGAAAAGGATCCTCGCCTACTCGGCGATCGCGCAAGCGGGCTTCATGCTGATCGGACTGAGCACGGGAAGCGCGCTCGGCGCGCGGGCGCTCATGTTCTATCTCATCCCCTATTCGGCCGCCGCGTTCGGCTCGTTCGCGATCATCGCCGCGCGAGAGCGGGAGCTCGGAGTGCCGGTCACGCTCGACAACCTCGCCGGCTTCGGGTGGGAGCGGCCCTTCCTGGGCGTCGCGATGTGGTTCTTCGTGTTCGGCTTCGCCGGGCTGCCTCTGGGCGGCGGCTTCGTCGGCAAGTTCTACGTCTTCGCCGCGGCGTACGACTACGGCTGGGTCTGGCTCGTGATCGTCGGCGTGCTTGCGACGCTCGTCAGCCTCTACTACTACCTCGGGATCGTGCGGGCGATGTACATGCGCCCGGCCACCGAGCTCCAGGTGCAGCCGGGAGCCGGAGTCGCCATCAGCGGCGGCGCACCGGCCCAAGAGAGACTGCTTCACCTCGCGGTCGGAGCTGCGCTCCTCGTCTCGTTCGGCTCCCTCTTCGCCGTCAATCCACTGATCGACCTCGCGCAGCACGCGGCGAGCGCGTTACCTCTCTGAAAGCCCTCTGCAAAGAACGCGCAAGGTCGCCGCGGCCCGAGGTTAGACCCCGCCGCGCCTGAGGTACGACTCCGTCACGCAATTCAACCCAAGGAGCCGGCCATGCTACGAAGGCACCTGACAGGAACGAGGGTGGGACTCGTGCTGGCGGTCGTAGTCGGCGCAATACTGGGCGCCGTCTTCGCACAGCCGGGGTCCGGCCACGCCGCGAGCACCGCAACCAAGCCCGTGAACAAGACGGCGCCGGTCATCACGGGGACGGCCGAGGTAGGGCTGAAAGTGACGACGACCCAGGGCACCTGGACCGGGACGCCGAAGTCGTTCACCTTCGCCTGGAGCCGCTGCGACTCCGACGGCGCCTGCATCACGATCGCGGGGGCCACGGCGAGGTCGTACACGGTCACGACCAGTGACGTCGGTCATGCGCTGATTGCGACGGTGACTGCCCACAACGCTGCCGGCGCCACGCCAGCAGCGTCCGCAAAGTCAGCCGTCGTTCCCCCGAGCGGATGCCCGGTGGGTGACGGCGCGATCAGCGTCGACACTCTCGCACCGCCTGCACAGCTCGAGATCGCGGCTACTTCGGTCTCGCCGGCCGTGTCGCGCTCGACGAAGACGTTGCACCTTCATGTCGTGGTCCAGGCTTGCGGAAACCGCCCGGTCCAGGGAGCGACCGTCTATGCGGCCGCAATCCCGTTCAACCAGTTCGCCGTTGCCCAGGCGACCACGGCCTCGGACGGGACCGTCACGCTCACGGAGGCGCGGCAGAGCGGGTTCCCCGCCGCAGCCCATCAGCGGCTGCTCGCGGTGTTCGTCCGCGCCACGAAGCCCGGCGATTCGCAGCTGGGCGGCGTGTCCGCGCGCCGCGTGGTCGCGTTCCGCTTCGCGCACTAAGACGTCGGGACGACCCGACGGTGGCGCCCCGCCCTCCCGTGGGGCGTCACCACCCTTCTGAAAAGGCTCTGCAAATTGGCCCCTGGCTTTACCCGACCCACGTCTGCCTCCAGCTACCAGTAGGAATGCAATTTCCAATCGTACTACGAAGGAGAAGTAGATGAGATACCGGAAGCTTGGGATGACGGGCCTAATCGCCGCGGCCGCACTGGTCGGTGGCGCGCTCTTCGGACAGCCGGGCAGCGGCCGCGCGGCCGGTGACGCGCCCGTCAACACCGGCACGCCGACGCTCTCCGGGCCGGCGCAGGCAGGGCAGCAACTCACGACGACCAACGGAAGCTGGAACGGGGATCCGACGTCCTTCGCCTACGCGTGGAGCCAGTGCGACGCGAGCGGAGGCTCGTGCTCGGCGATCAGCGGTGCTGCCTCCGCCACCTACACTGCCGCGTTGGGCGACGTCGGACACACGATCCGCGTCACCGTGACGGCGACGAACACCGGCGGCTCCGCTCACGCGACCTCGGCCCCGTCCGCGGTCGTCTCGAGCGCGACGGCGCCGACGGACACCACGGCGCCGAGCATCTCCGGCACGCCGCAGTCCGGCACAACGCTCACCGCGAGCCAGGGGAGCTGGAACGGCAGCCCGTCGGGCTTCGGCTTCGCCTGGAGCCGCTGCGACGCGAACGGCAACGGCTGCGCGACGATCGACGGGGCGACCAGCGATACCTACACGGTCGGCGACGCCGACGCGGCAGCGACGCTTCGCGTGTCCGTCACCGCGACGAACGCCGACGGCTCGACGGACTACGTCTCGGCACCGACCGCCGCGGTTCCCGCTTCCAACGGCTGTCCCGACGGCACCGGCGCGATCCCGGTCGCCGAGTTGCGGCAGCCCGCGCGGCTGAGCATCGACAAGGCGACGATCGCACCGCAGCTCGTGACCCTCGGAACACGCACGATCCAGCTGCACGTCCTGGTCACGGCGTGCGGCAGCCGGCCCGTGCAGGGGGCGTCGGTCTACGCGACCCCCATCCCCTTCAACCAGTTCGCCGGCCCCGAGGAGACGACCGGCGCCGACGGCGCCGTGACGTTGACCGAGAGGCGTGAGCGCGGCTTTCCGGCGAGGAGCCGTCGGCAGCACCTGCTGGCGGTGTTCGTCCGCGCGACGAAGCCCGGCGACCCGGTCCTCGGCGGGGTGTCGACCAGGCGCACGGTCGCCTTCCGCGTCAACCTGCCGTAGCAGGCCGACCCGGCGGCGCCCCGCCCAGGCGGGGTGCCGTCGGCTCAGGCGGCGCGAGAGAGAAGCTCGTCGACCTCGGCAGGCCGAAGGCGGCGCGGAGCGGTGCGCGTCCTTCGCGGCACTCGGACCGGCTCGAGAACCCAGGCGACGAGCGGAACCCCGTAGACCAGCAGGGCGAGGAACAGTGCCCACGTGGCGAGCGGTGAGATGCCCCCGCCCGTGGGAGCGCCGGCGCGAACCGCCGAAGCGAGAACGAGGAGCCCGAGCGCGACGCCGCTGGACACGGCGGCGAGCCGTGCGGGACGTCCCTCGAGCGCGTCGCTGACCGCGACGAACGCCGCGGCGGCGGCCGCCGGAACAGCCAGCAGGCCGAGCCACTGCGCGAGCCCGCCGACTCCCGCAGATCCGGCCGCCAGAGCAGCCGTCGCGAGCGCCAGGGGAAGGAGCCGCGAGCCGAGCACCATTAAAGGTTCGTTTCCGCATCGGACGGTCCTCCCTCAGTAGGCTCGGCCCGACCCAGTCGAAGGAGAAGGCATGCCCGAAACGACTCTGACCTGGCTCGGCCACGCAAGCTTCCGCTTCGACACGCCGGGCGGCAAGCGTGTCTACGTCGACCCGTTCCTCCACGGGAACCCGAAGTGCCCGGAGTCCGAGCTCGAGCCGGAGCGGATCGACGTGATCGCGCTCACTCACGGGCACGGCGACCATGTCGGCGACACCGTCGCGCTCGCCAAGAAGCACGGCTGCACGGTGGTCGCCCCGGTCGAGCTCGCCGGCTGGCTGCAGGGAAAGCAGGGCCTCGAGAACGTGCTCGACCCGAACAAGGGCGGCACGGTCGAGGCGGCCGGCGTCAAGTTCACGCTCACGAACGCCCACCACTCGAGCTCCAACAACGACGGCGAGTACATGGGTGAGCCGTGCGGCATCGTCGTCGAGGTCGAGAACGGAACGAAGCTCTATTTCGCCGGCGACACGTGCGTCTTCGGCGACATGCAGCTCATCGGCCGCATCTACTCGCCGGATCTCGCGATCCTCCCGATCGGCGACCACTACACGATGGGCCCGCGCGAGGCGGCCGTCGCCCTCGAGCTGCTCGGAACGAAGCGTTGCGTCCCCTGCCACTACGGCACCTTCCCGCCGCTCGTCGGCACGCCCGCTCAGCTGCGCGAGCTCGCGCCCGACGTCCAGGTGGAGGAGATGGCGCCGGGCGACTCGGTGACCGTATGAGGGAGCGCTGGTGGGGCGGTAGCGGCCGGCGCGTGCCGGAGCTCGCGGTCGAGGGCGACCCCGCCGTGCCGGTCGAGGAGGCGCTCGTCCTCGACGACGTCGAGGATCTGCCGGCGATTGCCGAGGCGTTCGCGGGTGGCCGTCCGGTCGTCGTCCGCGCCTCGTCGCCGCAGGAGGTGCGCGCGGCGCTGGCGAGGCCCGAGGTGGCGGCCGTCCTCGTACCCGAGGAGCGACGCGGGCTGCTCGAGCTCGACCTGACCGAGCTGACGTATGGCTGACCCGGTCATCGCGACGTACTCGATCGCCGCCTGCGACCTCGAGGCCGGTCAGTGGGGCGTCGCCGTGCAGTCGAAGTTCCTCGCCGTGGGCTCGGTCGTCCCGTGGGCGGAGCCCGGGGTTGGAGCGATCGCGACCCAGGCGTACGCGAATCCGCGCTACGGCCCGGACGGGCTCGCGCTCCTGCGCGACGGCCTGAGCGCGAGCGAGGTCGTCGAACAGCTGACCGCAGCCGACGACGGGCGAGCCGAGCGTCAGCTCGGAGTCGTCGACGGAAAGGGCAACAGCGCGAGCTGGACCGGGCCGGAATGCAACGACTGGGCGGGACACAGCACCGGCCCCGGCTACGCGGCGCAGGGCAACATCCTCGTCGGCGGGGAGACAGTCGCTGCGCTCGCGGCGACGTTCGAGGCGAACGACCAGCTGCCCCTCGTGCAGCGCCTGATCGAGTGCCTCGCCGCGGCACAAGCAGCCGGCGGCGACCGGCGCGGCCAGCAGTCGGCTTCCCTCCTCGTCGTGCAGCATGACGGCGGCTACGCGGGCCTCTCCGACATCCTCGTCGACCTCCGGGTCGACGACCACGAGCATCCGATCGAGGAGCTGCGCCGCATCTACGGCCTCCACCGGCGACTGTTCGACGTCAGCCCGCGCGAGGACTGGCTGCCGCTCGAGGGCGAGCTGCGCACCGAGGTCGGCGAGCGTCTCGGCCGGCTCGGCTACGACACGCTCGATTCCTGGGCGGGAGTGGAGAACCTCGAGGAGCGCGTGGACGGTGACGACGCGATCGACCCGGTCGTGCTCGACGCATTGCGCGAGGTATCCGAATGAGCGACGGCTACACGATCCTCACGCTCGACGAGGCCGACACCGCACCGCATCGCGAGAACACGACTCTCATCCCGATCCGGCATCACCTCGGGTTCCGTGCGGCGGGGGTCAACGCGTGGAAGGCCGATGCCGGCGGTCGGCTGGTCCCGCCCCACGAAGAGGACAGCGGCAACGAGGAGCTCTACGTCGTCGTCAGCGGACGCGCGACGTTCATTGTGGGCGACGAAGAGGCCGACGCGACCGCGGGGTCGCTCGTCTTCGTTCCGGCCGAGGTCTTCCGCACCGCGATCGCGGCGGAGGACGGGACGATCGTCCTCGTGGTCGGCTCCACGGTCGGCGAGGCGTTCTACGGCGGCGGCTGGGACTCGTTCGCCCTGGCGGACGCGTATCGCCAGGCAGGCCGGCTCGACGATTCGAGGGCGATCATGGAGGAGCAGATCGCTCAGCGGCCCGGCCACTGGGGGCCCCGCTACAACGCCGCCTGTCTCGAAGCGCTCGGCGGCCACGCCGACGCCTCCCTCGAGCATCTGCGCCGCGCAAAGGAGCTCGACACCGAGGGACAGTCCGCTCAGTACTTCCGTGAGGACAGCGATCTCGACTCGCTCCGCGACGACCCACGCTTCCGGGAGCTCCTGGGATGAACCTCGTGCACATCGACGAGCTCGACGCGATCGAGATGCCCGAAGGCTTCGTCTGGCGCCCGGTGCGCCGCCACTTCGGGATCCGCGCGTTCGGCACCAACGCCTACACACCCGGCGCGAGTGGACAGGTCGTCGAGGAGCACACCGAGCAGACCTATGGGCACGAGGAGATCTACGTCGTCCTCCGCGGGCGGGTCAGATTCACGCTCGGCGACGACGAGCACGAGCTCGGCGCCGGCCAACTCGTCTTCGTCCGCGAGCCGTCGCTCCGTCGGGCGGCGGTGGCTCTCACCGACGACGCCGCGGTCCTCGCTGTCGGCGGCAAGCCGGGCGAGGCACACGAGGTCACGCCGTGGGAGTACACGTTTGCCGCCTCGCCGCACCTCCGCGCCGGCCGGTACGAGGAGGCAAGGCGGGTGGTGCGTGAGGGGCTGGACGCAAGACCCGGCAGCGCACCGCTCCTGTACGCCCTCGCCTGCATCGAGGCGCTGGCCGGCGAGCACGAAACGGCTCTCGAGCTCCTGAACGAGTCCGTCGCCGCCGACGAGCGGTTCCGCGGTTACGCCCAGACCGACGAGGACTTCGTCTCGATCCGCGACGACCCGCGCTTTCCGCGCTAGCTGTCGCCCGGGAGCCGGATCCCGGTCGCCAGCGTGCGAAGCACCGGGACCGGATCGGCCTCGGGCCGCGCGACGAGCAGAACAGCGCCGTGCCCCGCGTCCCGCACGAGCGAGTCGACGAGCAGCTGCAGGCCGAGGGCGAGCGCGAACGCCTTGTGCGCCTGCTCGCCGCCGAAGGGGACGAGGTCGTCCTCCTGCGCGAGCCCTGCGACGACGTCCCCCCACGTGATCGCTCCCATCGAGACGTCGACCACGATCGGTGCACCAACAGAGCTCGGGATCCCGATCGCCAGCGGGTTCGTTCCCGCCAGCTTCGGCCCGCCCGAGGGGTGACCGAGGCGTGCCGGAGAAGTCGCCGTCAGGACGCCGACGAGGCCACCGTCCGCAAGCCGGCGCACGTGGTGGCCGAGCATCCCGGTCGGAAACGTCCGCTCGCAGACGACGATTCGCGCATGCGCAGGCGGCCGCTCGAGCTGGGCGCGCACGACCCGGCCGAGGACGAGATAGCCGATCGCTCCGCGCCCGTGCCAGCGCTGGAAGCCGTCGTCCTCCTCGAGCAGCTCCGGGGCCGCAGACGCGTCGTAGCCCTCGAGCCCTTCGAGCCACGGGATCCTCGCGTGGCCGTGCCCCTGCTTTCCGCGGCGCTCGGCTGCGTCGAAATGCGCCCACAGCTCCTCGACGTCGGCCTCCCCGAAGCCGAGCGCCCGCAGGCGTCCGAGACCCTCGTCAGCGTCCACGAGCCCTCGCGGCGAGCAGGAGCGCGAGGCCCGCCGCGCCGGCGGCGACGAACGCAGGAGGGACGCGCCTGCGAGCGTGCGGGTAGGCGCGCTCGCCGAACTGCAGAACCGGCCAGCCGCGATCCGCCGCGATCCGCCGCAGCTCGCGATCCGGATTGACGACCACCGGATGCCCGACGGCTTCGAGGAACGGGAGGTCGGTATGGCTGTCGGAATATGCGGTGCACTCGGCGAGGTCGAAGCCCTCCCTCTCGGCGACCTCCCGCAGGCAGTCGGCCTTGGCCCCCGCATGCAACGCGCGCAGCGCGCGACCGGTGTACCGGCCGTCCCGCACCTCGCAGACCGTCCCGAGAGCGCCGTCGAAGCCGAGCTCGCCCGCGATCGCATCCACGATCTCCTGCAGCGTCGCCGAGACGATGAACACGCGCTCTCCCTGGTCGCGATGCCGCTCGACGAGACGCAGTGGCTCGGCGTAGACGAGCGGGCGCAGCACGGGCTCCATCGCGTCGGCGACGAGTTCGCGCAACTCCTCCGGCCGGTGGCCGGCGAGGACGTGCAACCCTTCCTCTGCGCCGCGGCGGACGGCTTCGTGGCTCGCGCCTCGCGCGACGAAGAGAAGCTGCCAGGCCGCTGCCTGCAGCAGCTGACGCCGAGAGATCAGGCCGCGCTCGCGGAACGAGCCGGCGAGCGCGAGGGCCGAGGACCGCCGCAGCAGCGTCCGGTCGAGATCGAAGAAAGCAGCCGCCGGCACCCGGCTCAGGTCGTCAGACCCGCGGCGGCCCGTGCTTCCTCGGGCGTCGGGTAGTCCTGCATCCGCACGATCGTCCCGTTGCGAACCTCGACGATCTGGAACAGCCTCGGCCTGAATCCCTTGATCCCGAGCCGCCGGAGCCGCTTGCCGCTGAGGCCGACGAGCACCTGGCTGCCGAGCTCGACCGTCGTAGCCGGTCGCAGGCGGTTCGCGAACCCTGCGCGCCACAGCAGCGTCCGCACGATCATGTCGCCGTCCCGGCAGGGATTCCAGTCGCCCTCGCGGGCCGGATGCCAGGTCGCGTCGTCCGCGACCAGCTTTCGCAGCGAGCGATGGTCGGCCTTACGCGCGAGCGCGTAGGCCTCCCGGACGGTCTCCTTCGGCGAGCTCATCCGACGAGAGGAAGGGACTTGACGATCCCCGGGCCCGGCGCGCGGCGGAGCGCCTCGATCTCCTGCGCGATCGCCAGGATCGCCTGCGCCGACTCGGCGTCCGGCTGCGCCGAGACGACGGGCGCTCCCGCGTCGCCCTGCTCACGCAGCGCGAGATCGAGCGGCACGGTGCCGAGCAGCGGCACGCCGAGGTCGTCCGCGAGCTCTTCGCCGCCGCCGCTGCCGAAGACGTCGCCCGACATGTTCTCGATCACGCCCAGCAGGCGCATGTTCGTCTTTCGGGCCATCGAGGCGGCCCGCGCGGCGACGTCCTGCGCGAGCTTCTGCGGCGTCGTCACGACCACGACCTCGGCGCGTGGGAGCAGCTGGCCGAGCGAGATCGAGACATCGCCCGTCCCGGGCGGCATGTCGACGACGAGCGTGTCGATCTCACCCCAGTGGACGTCGGTGAGGAACTGCTCGAGCGCCCGATGGAGCATCGGCCCGCGCCACATGACGGGCTCGCTGCTGGTCTCGAGGAAGAAGCCGATCGACATCAGCTTCAGGTCGCCCTGCACCGGCGGCACGATCAGGTCGTCCACCGCGACCGGCCGTTGCCGGATGCCGAGGATGTGCGGGATCGAATGGCCGTAGATGTCCGCGTCGAGCACGCCAACGCTGTGGCCGAGCTGTGACAGTGCGACTGCGAGGTTCGCGGCGAGCGACGACTTCCCGACTCCACCCTTGCCGCTCGCAATTGCGAGCACACGGCAGTCGCTCGGCAGGCGGATCACGCCGTCGCGCTCCGGCGCGCCGCCGCGGAGCTTCTGCGTCAGCGCCTGCCGCTCCTCGGCCGTCATCACGTCGAACGAGAGCTCGACTCCCGTCACGCCGGCGACGCCGGCGAGCGCCTGGTCGACCTGCTGCTCGAACGAGTCGCGCAACGGACAGCCGGCGATGGTGAGGACGATCGTCAGCGCCACGACCCCGTCGTGCAACTCGAGGTCGCGCACCATGTCCAGCTCGGTGACCGGACGCCGGAGCTCCGGGTCGATCACCTGGTCGAGCGCCTTCAGAACCTCTGCGCGGGAGGCAGTCACGAAGGCGAGGTTAGCGCCTAGCTGCCGGGTTCAGGGGCCTCGAAGCGGCCGCGCGCAGTCCGCCGGATGCGTCCTGACGCAACGGCCTCGCCGAGCGCACGGCCGAAGCGGCCCGGCCCCCAGCGCCGACCCCTGACGGTTCGGAAGAGCTCGTCCCGGGAGATCGGACCGCCCTCGTCGACCGCACGTCCGATCTCCTCGACCTCGTCCTGGAGCTCGACGAGCCCCGTCGGCCTGCGCAACGAGGTACCCATGAGCCCCGGCGAGTAGTACGGATACTCCAGGCCGGGCCCGGGCCGGTAGCGCCTGCGGCCCTGGCGCTCGCGCTCGGGGACCTGCTCGGCGCCCTCGGCCGTCAGCGGCTTGGCGATGTTCTCGAGCGGCACCTGCTCGGCCTTGACGCCGAAGAACAGCTCGACGATGCCGCCGATCGCCATTACCCCGGCGCCGATCAGAAAGGCCAGCGCGACCTCCCTGCGATTACCCGAAGCGATCAGGTTGCCGAAGAGAAGCGGCCCGGTGATTCCACCGACTGCCGTGCCGACGGCGAAGAAGAAGGCGATCGCCAGCGCGCGCGTCTCCATCGGGAAGATCTCGCTGACGGTGAGGTACGCGGCGCTCGCTCCCGCCGACGCGAGAAAGAACGTGGCGAACACAAACGCCTGGAAGGTCCACGCCGAGCCCAGAGAGCCGCCCGCGAAGAGCACCGCCAGCACCGTCGCGATCGCCGCCGAACCGAGATAGGTGCCGGCGATCATCGGCTTCCTGCCGACCGTGTCGAAGAGCCGGCCGAGCACGAGCGGCCCGAGGAAGTTCCCGATCGCGAAGACGATGAGGAAGACCGGCACGAAGCTCGACGAGACGCCGAAGAACGTCGAATACAGCGTCCCGAGGTTGAACGTGACGCCGTTGTAGAGGAACGCCTGGCCGATGAAGAGCGCAAGCCCGAGCACCGCGCGGCGCGGATAGCGCTGGAAGGCCGTCTTGGCGATCTCGCGGAACGGGATCTTCTCGCGCTGACGCACCGTGATCGCCTGCTTCGGCTCGCTCAGGTGCTCGTCCGTCTCCTCTTCGACCGCCTGCTCGATCGAGCGGACGATCTGCTCAGCCTCCTCCTCGCGGCCGTGGATGAAGAGCCAGCGCGGGCTCTCGGGCACGTTGCGGCGCACTACGAGGACGGCGAGGCCGATCACGGCGCCGAGCAGGAACGCGAGGCGCCAGCCCACGCTCGCCGAAAACAGCGCCTCGTTGAGCAGCAGAATCGAGACAGCCGCTCCGGCCGCGGCACCGACCCAGTAGGAGCCGTTGATGATGAGGTCGACACGGCCGCGCACGCGGGCGGGAATCAGCTCGTCGATCGCGGAATTGATCGCCGCATACTCGCCACCGATGCCCGCACCCGTGACGAAACGGCAGAGGAAGAAGAACCACGCCGTCCACGAGGCGGCCGTGGCCAGCGTGGCGACGATGTAGACGCCGAGCGTGAGCAGGAAGAGCTTCTTCCGTCCGAAGCGGTCGGTGAGCTGGCCGAAGAAGAGCGCGCCGGCGCAGGCTCCGGCGACGTAGACGGCGGCCGCGGTTCCGATCTGGGCCGTCGAGATCGCGATCCCGCTGCCCGGTTCCGTCAGGCGCGGCGCGATCGAGCCGACGATCGTCACCTCGAGGCCGTCGAGGATCCAGACGGTGCCGAGCCCGATCACGACGAGCCAGTGGAACCTCGCCCACGGCAGCCGGTCGAGCCGCGCGGGGATGTTGGTCTCGATCCTGCCGGTCTCGACGCTCGCTGTCTGCGCGCTCATGCCGGATATCAACGGCGACGGCCCGGCCGCGGTTACGCTCGCTCGATGCTCAGCTGCAGGCTCCTCGGTCACCGCTACCGCTTCCAGGCCGAGGGCCGGACGATGCGCTGGACGTGCGAGCGCGCCTGCGGCTCGGGTGGCTCGAAGGAGTACGCAAGTGCCGCCGAGGCCGCCCGGTACGCCGCCGCCTTCGATCGGGAGGACAGGTCCGAGCTGGGACGGCGGGCGCCGTTCCTCGGCATGTTTCCGCTGCGGCTGTGGTGGACCCTGCGCCGCAGGCAGGAGGCCGACTCCTCGCGGCGAAGCGCTGGCGGATGAGCTCAGACACCACGCGCTGGCCCCTGCTGGAGGAGCGCGCACCATTCGCCACGGCGAGTCGCAGCCGCCCCGGCCGCCGGCCGCGCCCGGTCTGGCTGCTCATCGCCCTTGCCTTCCTCTGCGGCGGCCTCGTCAGCGCCGCTGCGTTCTCGATCGGCTGGAAGCATCAGGCGCAGCGGGATACCGCGGCGCGGTCGGCGCTCGCCGCGGCGACTGCGCGGACGCACCGGCTCGACGAGAAGGTCAGTGCGCTGCAGACCTCGCTCGTCGCAGCCCGGAGCGCCACGGCACGCGCCACTGCCGCCGAGCAGGCTCTGGCGCTCACGGCAGGCAAGGTCGGCGACGACGCGAAGGTGGCGGGCGGTGACGCCCCATCCGTCTCCTCCGGAGCCGCGACGGTTACGGGCGCGGCCACCAGGATCGCGAGCGAGCTCAAGACGCTGAACAGCTATCTCACCACCACGCCGACGGGACAGCTCGACCCGGGCTACATCTCGAGCCAGACCGCGTATCTCGCAGAGCAGCTGATGAGGCTCGAAGGCGACGCGGGCAGTCTCGGCACACCGGTCGCGTCGCTCGAGGCGGCTCTGCGCAAGCTCAGCCGTGACGCAGCCACGCTGAAGACTCGCTGAATCGCCACGGGTTGACGTCGTTTTCGGGCAGTCTGTCCCGCACATGAGCAGAGCTGCCGCCCGCCTCGCCACGCTCGCTGCGCTCGCGGCGCTCGTGCTCGGCGTCACCGCGGCCGGCGGCGCTTCCGCGAGCCCGGCGCGCGCGCCGCTCGAGGGAGTCGTGCCGCATGCAGGATCCACCGCGCATCTGGCCAAGCTGCGCAGCGCCACCACCGCCGGCACCCTCGGCGAGAACAACGTCGCCTTGCAGCAGTCGCCGTGCACGCCGCCCCTGTGCTGGGTGATGCGGACGAACACGACTTACGCGATCTACTGGAGCCCGAGCGACCATTCCATCGATCCGAGCTACGAGACCGCCGTCAACCAGTACCTGGCCGACGTCGCCGCGGCGAGCGGCACCCAGACAAACGTGTACTCCGTTACTACGCAGTACTTCGACTCGACCGGCTTCGTCTCGTATGGCTCGACGTTCGGCGGCTCGGACGTCGACACCGACCCATTCCCGACGAGCGGGTGTCAGGTGACGCCGACCTGCCTCACGGACTCGCAGCTCCAGACCGAGATCCAGAAAGTGATCACGGCGAAGGGCTGGACGGACGGGCCCGACTCGCTGTTCTTCATCCTGACGCCCGACGGCGTGAGCTCGTGCTTCAACACCTCGGGCACGGAGTGCTCGACGAACTTCTACTGCGCGTACCACAGCGGCTTCACGGGCACGAACGGCCAACCCGTCCTCTATGCGAACGAGCCCTACGCCGCGACGATCGACCAGTGCTCCACGCCGTCTCCCAACAACGACGAGGCCGACTCGACGATCAACACGATCAGTCACGAGCACAACGAGGCGGTCACCGATCCGTGGGGCAACGGGTGGCTCGACTCCTCGGGCGACGAGATCGCCGACATCTGCGCCTGGAACTTCGGCCCGCCGCTCGGCACCGCTTCCGACGGCCAGCCGTACAACCAGTTGATCAACGGCCATCAGTACGAGCTGCAGCAGGAGTACAGCAACGATGGCGCCGTGTGCCGCCAGCGCTACATCGGGCTCCCTGCGAACACGACTCCGCCCGCAGTCACCGGAGTCGCCATCGTGAGCCAGACCCTCTCCGCCACCCAGGGAACCTGGACGCAGTTCCCGTCCGGATACGCGTACCAGTGGCTTCGTTGCGACGCGAAGGGAGCCGGCTGCGAGGCCATCTCGGGCGCGACGTCGGCGACCTACGCAGTCGTCGCAGCTGACGGCGGCAATACGCTCGAGGTACGCGTCTCGGCAACGAACTCCCGCGGCACGACGGCCGCGCCCTCCAAGCCGACCAGCGTCGTGGTCGGCGTCCCGGCGAGCCAGAAGGCGCCGCACATCACGGGGCGCGCCAGGGTCGGACGGCAGCTGGCCGCCGGCCGGGGATCATGGAGCGGGCCGCCCAAGACGTACCGGTTCCAGTGGCTCCGCTGCAACGCCGGCGGCGGATCCTGTGTCCGCATCAGCGGGGCGACGCACTCCAAGTACCGGCTCAGGAAACTCGACGCCCGGCACCGGCTGCGCGTTCTCATCACGGCCGTGAACGCCGCCGGCAGCAAGACCGCAACCTCGCGCTCCACGGCGCGCGTCGCGGCCCCCAAGAGCTAGCCGCGTAGCGCGGCGGCAATTCGGCCGCACACGGACGGCGAGCCGGCCGCAACGACCCGCGAACGCTGCTCGAGGTCGAGGGGGGCCGCGCCGAAGGGCTCGGCCACGTCGAACAACTCGACTGCAAGCCCGAGTTCGCGGCAGAGGAGTTGCGCGGCGGCGATGTCGACCGAGCGCGCCGGCTTGAGCGAGCAGACGGCGTCGACGCGGCCTGCCGCGAGATGGCAGAGCGACAGCGCCAGCGAGCCCATGATTCGCAGACGGTGAGCGAGGTCGGCGACCTTCGGCGAATCGCGCGCGACGAGCGAGGTCAGCGTCGCCTCGAAGGAGAGGATCTCGACCTCGTCCTTCGGCCTGACCGCACCCAGCGGCCGGCCGTCGAGCCACGCACCCTCCCCGCGCCGCGCCGTCCATTCCTCGCGCGAGCCGAAGTCGTGCACGAAGCCGAAGACGACGTCGTCCATCGTCTCGCCCTCCGCGACCGCGATCGAGAGGGAGAAGAACGGGATGCCGCGCTTCGCGTTGAGCGAGCCGTCGATCGGGTCGACGACAACGAGCGGCAGCGCCTCGCCGCCCAGGCGGCCGACCTCCTCCGAGACCACGGCGCCGGCAGCCTCGCGGACTCGAGCGAGGATCACGTCCTCTGCGGCCTTGTCGATCGCGGTCGTGTCGTCGCCGCCGAGCCCCGCGCCCACCACGGGCTCGCGCTCGGCGCGCGTCGGCAGACGCGCGAGCACGCCTTCGACGTCCGCGACCGCGGCCCGGCAGAGCTCGAGCCAGTTGGTCAGTTTTCCGCTCCGGCGCTGGCAGAGCCGCCGCCTTCGCTCCTGGGCGGCTCCGTCGAGCCTACGCAGCTGTCCAACGGCAACATCAAGAGGCCGGACGTGAGCTTCGGATAGAAGAACGTGCTCTTCTGCGGCATGACGTCGCCGCGGCGCGCGACCGACCAGACGTCCTCGATGCGGGTCGGGCGCAGGAGGAACGCCGCCTCCGCCTCGCCGCGGTCGACGGCGGCGACCGCTTCCTCGCGGCGCGGCGTGTACGTGACGCCGGCGGGGCCGAGCCGGTCGACGACCTCCGGGTCGAGGAACCCATTCCCCTCGAGCAGCTCGTACGTGCCGGCGCGGTAGCGCACCGGCCCCGGGAGGTGCTCCCGCGGCGGCAGGATCGGCGTGCCGGAGCCGCTGCCGGCAGTCTGGGCGACCCGGTGCGTCGGAAAGATCGTCAGGCCCTCCTGTCCCGTCGGGACGATCACCGCCAGCAGCCACGCAGACGCCTCGGTGCCGTCTTCTTCGTGGAACGCGAGTGCAGTCTCGTAGCGGTGATGGCCGTCGGCGATCAGGAGCTGAGCGTCGGCGAGCTCGTCCACGAGTGCTGCCGAGAACTCCGCGTCGAGTCGCCAGAGAGCGTCCCCGCCGGTCTGCAGGTCAGGCTCGCCGAGGCCGTCGACCTCGATCGTTCCGTCCCAGAGAAAGAAGAGCGGCTCGAGCTGCGTCCGCGTGGCGCGCAACAGCCGCAGCCGGCCCTCCTTCGGCCCCGCGTGCGTGCGCTCGTGTGGCAGGACGACTCGCCGGTCGTACGGCTCGAGCCGCAGCGCAGCGACGAAGCCTTCCCGGCGCCGCGCCACGCCGTCGGGGCCGACGTACTCCTGCGAGAGCCACCAGGACGCAGGGTCGGGATCGCGGACCAGGACTCCCTGCTCGCGCCACTCGGCGAGGCTCGCGGCGGCCTCGTCCTCGGAGTCGGGAAGGGTCAGGTGGACGACGTTGTACGGGCTTTGTCGGAGGAGCTCTTCCCGCTGCTCCGGCTGGATGACGTCGTACGGAGGCGCGACGAGTGACTCGAGCCTGCCCGCGACACCCGGGTCGTAGCGGAGCGCGCGGAACGGCCGTACGACTGCCACGGCACTGACCGTACCAACCGCGCCGCCTCGGTACCGCCGCGGCGGCTCGTCCGCGCGACGACGGGGGAGCCGTGCGTCCACGCCAGCCGACTCAGCTGCAGCAGCTCGAACGCGAACGAGGCAAGAAGCCCCAGCCCCACGACGAGGCTCGTCCGAGGACACGACCGCTCCAGCGCAGGCGCAGAGCGAGGCCTCTCCTCCGGTCGGGCAAGGCCCGACTGCCACGACGACCGAGCACCGCCGACGACGCGACGCGTCCGCTCCGCACCCGGCATCGACGGATCGTGCGGGCTGATGTCCCACGACCGTGCCGCGACCGCCGCCTGCGATGCCGACGCAGTTGGCGAGCCAGTAGCGCGTGACGGGGCTCGACGCGTCGAAGCGTCGGCTCTGGCGCAATGCAACCGCCATCCCGGCCTCGGTCCCCGTTACCCCGCCATGCGAAACTCCTGCCTGTGACCACCATCGCGGAACTGGAGGAGAACCGCACCGTCGAGGGCGTCTACGCCGTCGCGCGCAAAGAGCGGTTACGGACGCGAGGCGGCTCGAGCTACCTCGCCCTGGAGCTCGTGGACACGAGCGGCCGGATCGGCGCGCGCGTCTGGAACGACGTGGACCTGCTCGACGGGCGGTTCGCCGCGGGCGATGCGGTCCGGGTGCTCGGCCGCGTCGAGCGGTTCCGCAACCAGCTCCAGGTCGAGGTCCGGACGCTCGAGCCGGCCGAGGGCGTCGATCCCGCAGGACTGACGCCGGGTCTGCGTCGAGACGCCGACGAGCTCGACGGGTTCCTCGAGTTCCTGGTCGGAGAGGTGCACGACGACGCGCTGCGCGGCATCGTCACGCGCGCGCTCGGGGAGGCGCCGCTGCGGGAGTACCCGGCGACGCCGGACGGCCACCACTCCTACGCCGGGGGCCTGCTCGAGCACACCGTCGGGGTGGCGACGCTCTGTCGCGAGCTCGCGCAGATCCATCCCCGGCTGCGCGCCGACCTGCTGCTGGCAGCAGCTGTCGTGCACGACGTCGGCCGGACGCGGGAGCTCGGCCGGCCGCCCATCTTCGCGCCGACCGACGAGGGACGCCTGCTCGGCCACGTCCACCTCGGGCTTCGCATGCTCGAGGAGCTGGACGCGCCCGCCGAGCTGCTGCACGCAGTCGCGTGCCATCATGACGCCCGCGCCGCCCGCACCGCCGAGGCGGCCGTCCTCTACCACGCGAACCAGCTCGACGCCGTCGCCGCGACGCGGCCGGTGCCGGACTAGCTTGGCCGCGCTATTCGCGCTCGCCGCCAGCCTCAGCTGGGGTGTCGCCGACTTCCTGGGCGGCGTCAAGGCTCGCGTACTGCCGAGCCTCACCGTGCTCGCCGCGTCGCAGCCGTTCGGACTGGCCGCGCTCGGCATCGCCGTCGCAGTCCGCGGAACAGGGATTCCCGGCGCCGAGGTTGCCTGGGCGGCGCTCGCCGCGCTGTTCGGCACCGTCGGTCTCTTCGCGTTCTATCGCGGCATGGCGGCCGGAGCCATCAGCGTCGTGGCGCCGATCGCAGCCGTCGCGGCCGCGATCCCGGTGATCTGGGGAGTCGCCGTCTCGGGCAACCACATCAGCGGGCTCCAGGCGATCGGCTTCGTGGCGGCGATCGGCGGCAGCGTCGGCGCCTCGCTCGAGCTACGGCCCGAACAGACACAGATCGCGGCCGGAGTCGGCTGGGCCGTGCTCGCGATGCTGTGCTTCGGCGCCTACTACGTGCCGATGCACGCAGCGTCGACGCAGGACTGGCTGTGGCCGGCGTTCCTCTTCCGCTGCACCTCGGTGACGCTCGTCTGGTCCGTCGTCCTTGTGCGTCGCGCCCGCCCGACCGGCCTCCGCGGCCACTGGCTCGCGCTCATCGCGATCGGCTTCCTCGACACGGGCGGCAACGCGCTGTTCGCCGCCGCCTCGTCGTCGCACGGCCTGCTCAGCGTCGTCGCGGTGCTCGCGTCGCTCTACCCGGTGGTGACGGTGCTGCTCGCGCGATTCCTGCTCGGCGAGCGGGTGCAGCGGACGCAGGACGTCGGCGTGGCCGTCGCGCTCGTCGGCGTCGTCCTGATCACAGCGGGAGGCTAGACACCCGCCGCTCGATCACGGCGCATAGCTCGCGCACCTCCTCGAGGCAGAGCCCGACAGGCTCAGGCAGGCCCCAGACATCCGTGTCGACGACCACGTCGTCGAGCCCCGGTGCGACGAGCCGTGGAGGGAACGGAACCGCGAGCTCGTCGATGGCCTCGGCGACTGCCTCCTCGGGCTCCGGGCCGACGAACGCACCTCGAGCCAGAGCGGCCGCGAGCGCGCCGTGCACACCAACGAAGACGACACCCGTCACCCGCCGAGCGTATGCCGGAGCTCGCGTACGGCGTCGGGCACGAGCCGGTAGTACGCCCAGGTGCCGCGCCGCGAGGACTCCACGAGCCCGGCGTCACGGAGCACCTTCAGGTGGTGCGAGATCGTCGGCTGCGACAGCTCGAACGCAGCGTTGAGATCGCAGACGCAGCACTCGTCGGACGAGGCGAGTCGGTTCACGATCGCGACGCGAGTCGGGTCCGCGAGCGCACGGAAGCGCCCGGCAAGCGTCTCGCTCGCCTCCGGGTCGAGCGGCTCGGTGGCCGGGCCACAGCAGATGACAGGAAGCGTCTTCATCGATCTATCTCAATATAGTGTATCGACTTCCATCGATGAAAGGAGGACTCATGCGCGGCGAATGTTGCGACTGCTGCGACTGCGGCACCGGCTGCTGCTGAGCGGACTCAGGCCGGCGGGGGCGTACGACCCGCCGGCGCCAAGCGCGCTAGACGTTGAAGCGGATGTTGAGGACGTCGCCGTCCTCGATGACGTACGTCTTGCCCTCGAGGCGCTGTTTGCCCGCCCGGGCGGCTTCCGCGTGGCCGCCGGCCTCGACGAGATCGTCCCAGCGCACCACTTCGCAACGGATGAAGCCGCGTGCGATGTCCGAGTGGATCGTCTCGGCTGCGTCGAGGGCGGTCTCGCCGCGCGCGAGCGTCCACGCCCGCGTCTCCTTCTCACCCGCGGTGAAGAACGTGATCAGGTCGAGCGTCTCCGCCAGCCTGCGCACGACCTCGCCCAGCGCCGACTCTCCGCCGCCCCGGAACTCGGCCGCCTCCTCGGGCGGCAGCTCCGCCAGCTCCGCCTCGAGCTGCAGATCGATCCCCTCTCCACCGTTCACGAGCTCGAGCAGCGGCTTCGTGGTGAGCGGATCGAGCTGGGGCGGCAGCTCGCCCTCCCACTCGGCCAGCGTGTGGCCGGCGTCGAGGTGCGCCAGGAGCCGCTCGAGGTCGGTCACCTCCGCTTTGAGGCGCGCGTCCCCCGACTTTGCCTGCTTCGCGAGCCGCTCGAGACGCCGCTCGACGTGGTCGCGGTCGGCGACGAGAAGCTCGAGCTTCAGCGTCTCGAGGTCGTCGGCGGGAACACGGGTGCCCGAGAAACCGTCGAGCACGACCAGCAACGCATCGACCTGCCGCAGGTTGCCGAGCAGCTGCGGGCCGGTTCCGGGAACGTCGACGACCCGTACCGCGGCCGGCGTGATCTTGCGCGCCCCCACCGTCGCGGCGAGCCGGTCGAGCCGCTCGTCGGGGATCTGGGCCATGCCGACGTGCTCCTTGCCGGAGCCGTGCGTCTCCGCGCGCGTCAAGCGCGCGAAAGAGCGTCGTCTTTCCCGAGCTCGCCAGCCCGACGATTCCAACCTCGAGCGCCACGCGCGGAGGCTAGCCGGACGACTGAGCGATCTGCTTCTGGAGCGAGACGAGCGCGCGGTGCTGGAGCGACTTGATCGCTCCTTCCGTCTTGTCGAGGATCGCCGCCACCTCCGCGTTCGGGAGGTTGAAGACGAACTTCAGCGTCAAAACCTGCTGCTGCTCGGGCGAGAGGTGGTCGATGAGCTTCAACATCGACTCCCGGCCGATGGTCTGCATCGCCTTGAGCTCCGCGGACGGCTCCTCCTCGCCGGGCGGTTCCGGAACCTCCTCTTCGGGCTGCCACCGACGGCGGGCGCGGAAGTGATCCATCGCCAGGTTGTGCGCGATCCGGAAGAGCCAGGCCGAGAAGGGCGCCGACTGCCACTTGAAGCTGCCGATCTTCTCCAGCATCTTGAGAAACGTCTGCGTCGTGAGGTCCTCGGCGTCGTGGCGGTTGCCGACGCTGACGTGCAGGTAGCTGTAGATCCGGTCGAAATGGATCAGATAGAGCTCCTCGAGAGCCTCGCGGTCGCCTTGCTGGCCCCGTGCGACGAGCTCCCGCACGTGCTCGGTCGATTCGCGGGCAGGCGCATTCTCGGTGGGAGAGGTCATCCCGCCTTCGTTTCCCCGCGACGGCACCTGAGCTAACTAGCCAGAGCCGAACCCGACCCGGCCGGCGCGGACGATCCGCTTGTAGTAGGCGACCTGTGCGACCACGACGTGAAGCGGGCCGTCCTCGGTCTCGAGCGCAACCACCGGCCTACCGGCGCCGGTCGAGGCGAGTGCGGATTCGAGCTCGTCCGCCGAGCGCGCGTCGACGAAGCTGCCGACGATCTGGCCGCCGGCGAAGCCGAGCTCGACGCGAACGCGCTCGTCAGCCATATGCGCACACTACTTCCGACAGGACACCGTGGACGGAGTCAGGGTGGACGAAGGCGACCTCGAGGCCGAACATTCCACGGCGCGGCGTCTCGTCGATCAGCTCCGCACCCGCATCCGAGAGGTGCGCGAGGGCGGCACGAATGTCCTCGACCTCGTACGCGACGTGGTGCATGCCCGGGCCGCGCTTGGCGAGGAACCGGCCGACGGGCGTGTCGTCGCCGAGCGAGCCCAGAAGCTCGAGCCGGCTCGCTCCGACCCGGATCGACGCAGCCTCGACTCCCTGCTCCTCGACACGCGACCGGTGCTCGAGCCGGGCGCCGAAGAGGCGCTCGTAGGTAGCGAGCGCGCCGTCGAGGTCCTCGACCGCGAAACCGACGTGATGTACCGCGCTCGGCGTCTCCATCCAGCGGCGATCGTATTTGAAAGACTCGGCGCCACGGTGCGCGCCTCGGTCCTCGCTCTCGTCCTCGCTGCCGCGCTCCTCGCAGGCTGCGGCAGCGGGCACGGCAGCTCGGCGAAAGGGAACGGGGAGGCCACGAAGTCGCCGGCGCAGGTGCTGGCCGACGCCAAGGCAGCCGCGTCGAGCGCGGGCTTTGCGCACGTGGCGGGGAACATCGACTCGGCGGGAACCACGATCAACCTCGACCTCTCGATGGCGCGCGGCAAGGGGGCGAAGGGCTCGATGTCCGTCAACGGAGCCGGCTTCGACCTCCTCCGGATCGGCGACACGATCTACATCCGGGGCAGCGACGCGTTCCTGAAGGAGAACGGCGGAGCGCTGGCAGCGCAGCTGCTCCACGGCAAGTGGCTCAGGGCCTCCGCCACCAAAGGGCGGTACCGCTCGCTCGCCGCGCTGACGAGCATTTCCTCGCTGCTGGGCAAGGTCAACTCGACCCACGGCAAGCTCGTCAACGACGGCCAGACGACCTACCACGGCGCGAAGGTGATCAGGATCCGGGACGCCTCGGACAACAGCAAGTTCTACGTCGCCGCCGCCGGCAAGCCCTACCCGGTTGCGCTCGTCGGGGGCAAGGCGAACCAATCCGGGACGATCACGTTCGGCGACTGGAACAAGCACGTCGCCCTGACGGCGCCGAGCGGCGCCATCGCCATCTCCAAGCTCGGCGGCTAGGCCGGAGGAACTGCGGTGCCACCGACGTCGGCGGCTACGACGCGCGGCACGCCGACGGTCTCGGACGCACTCGACTCGGCCTCGACGTCCACGACGAGAGCCTGCAGCTCCTCGCGGACGAGCGTCTCCTTCTCGAGCAGCGCAGCCGCGATCCGGTCGAGCGGCGCGCGGTGCTTGTGCAGCAGCCGCACGGCCTCTGCGTAGGCGCCGTCGGTCAGCCGGGCCTGCTCCTCGTCGCGCGTCCGCTTCGTGGTCTCGGAGAGCGCGTAGTTGTCGGCCCGCATCGTGCGGGAGGAGACCGAATCGGACATGCCCCACTCGAACACCATCGAGCGAGCGATCTCCGTCACCTTCTCGAGGTCGTTCGCGGCGCCGTTCGTGACGCGGCCGAACACGACCTCCTCTGCGGCACGGCCGGCGAGGGCGACGATCATCCGGTCGACGAGCTCCTCCTTCGTGTGGAGGTAGCGGTCCTCCTCGGGCAGGTAGAAGGCATAGCCGAGCGCATTTCCGCGCGAGACGATCGTCACCTTCTGCAGCTCCATCACGGAGCCCATCAGGTGCGCCATCAGGGCATGCCCGCCCTCGTGGTAGGCGAGGATCCGCCGTTCCTTCTCGGTCAGCATCTTCCGCTGCTGGAGGCCGGCGACGACCCGCTCGAGCGCCCAGTCGAAGTCGGCCTGCGTGATCGCCGAGGCGTCCCGCCGGCCGGCCTTGATCGCGGCCTCGTTGCAGACGTTCGCCAGCTCGGCTCCCGTCAGTCCGGAGGTCTGCCGCGCGACCGTGGCGAGATCGACGTCGCTGAGATTGAGGGGCTTGCCGCGCGTGTGAACACGGAGGATGGCCTCGCGGCCGGCGAGATCCGGAGGCGGCACGAGCAGCTGGCGGTCGAAACGGCCGGGGCGCAGGAGCGCCTGGTCGAGATCCTGGATCCGGTTCGAGGCGCCCATGACGACGACCTGCTCCGAACCCTCGAAGCCGTCGAGCTCGACGAGCAGCTGATTGAGCGTCTGGTCCTGCTCGCGGTTGAAGCCGTGCCCGGAGCGCTGCGCCCCGACGGCGTCCAGCTCGTCGATGAAGACGATCGCGGGCGAGTTCTTCCGCGCCTCGTTGAAGAGCTTGCGAATGCGCGCTGCGCCGAGGCCCGCGAACATCTCCACGAACGACGAGGCCGAGGCGCTGTAGAAGTTCGCGCCGGACTCGTGGGCCACTGCTTTCGCGAGCAGCGTCTTGCCCGTGCCCGGCGGGCCGTAGAGGAGAAGTCCCTTCGGCACCTTCGCGCCGAGCCGCTGGAAGCGCTTCGGCTCGCGCATGAATTCGACGACCTCCATCAGCTCGCCTCGAACCTCTTCGACGCCGGCGACGTCGGCCCAGCTCGTCTGCGACTTCGTGCCGCGCACCATGTTGGCCGGCGTGGTCCGCGGCATCATCCCGGCCGTCTTCCAGAGCAGCCAGACCATGACGATGACGAGGGCGAAGAAGGCGAGCGGCAACCAGGTCGTGGCGAAGTTCGCCAATTGATCAAACCAATGCCCGACCATCTCCCGACTCATCGGCACGAAGGGACGCATCCCTTAGCCGAGTGATGCAATCCCCTAGCGAAGGGCTTTCAGGGCGGGCTCGAGTCGCTGGCGCGTGGTCAGCACGCCCTCGAAAAGATCGCCGTGGCGGCGGACCCGGTCGACGACGACGTCCATCGTGAACGCCGTCGCGTCGAGCGACTCGTCGACCTCGTCCCAGCGAAGCGGTGTCGAGACCGGAGCGCCCGGCCGCGGGCGCACCGAGTAGACGGAGGCGATCGTCTTTCCCTCGCCGTTCTGGTTCGCGTCGATCAGCACCCCACGCCGCTTCGCCTTCGACCACTCCGTGGTCACCAGTCCGCGATGCGTGCGCGCGAGCGCGCCGGCGACGATCTCGCAGAGCTCGCGCGTCTGCGCGTAGGTGTAGCGCCGCTCCACGGGGACGAGCACGTGCATGCCGTCGGCGCTCGAGGTCTTGGGGAAGGCGACGAGCCCCAGCGCGTCGAGCGCCTGCTTGACGAGCAGGGCTACCTGAACGACCTCGCCGAACCCGACGTCCGGCGACGGGTCGAGGTCGAAGAGGACGAAGTCGGGCCGGTCGGGCTTGTCGACACGCGAGTACCACGCGTTCATGTCGATGCAGCCCATGTTCGCCATCCAGATCAGGGCGTCCGCGTCGTTCACGACGGGCGCGTCGATCCACCGCTGCTTCGGCGGCCGCTCTCGGGTCGAGACCTGCACGTGGAAGCGCGGGATCCAGTCGGGCATGCCCTTCGGAGCGTCCTTCTGGAAGAACGCCTTGCCGAAGGCGCCGTCGGGATAGCGGCGCATCGTGAACGGCCGGCCGCGCAGATGCGGCACGAGCACGTCCGCGACCTCGCGGTAGTAGTCGATGAGGTCGCCCTTCGTGATCCCCTCGTCCGGCCAGAAGACCTTGTCGAGGTTGGAGAGCTTCACCCTGCCCTCCGTCGCCGCCGCGGGCCGCTCGCGCCGCACGTCTTCCGCCGCCTTGTCCGCGCGCAGTCCCTGGAACGACGGTGCGCGCAGGTGTCCGTCGTGCGTCCACTCGGCGAACTCGATCTCGGCGACGAGCGTCGGCTCGACCCAGACGACGTCGCCCTTGC
This sequence comes from uncultured Actinomycetes bacterium, assembly GCA_963696975.1. Lineage (GTDB taxonomy): Bacteria > Actinomycetota > Thermoleophilia > Gaiellales > Gaiellaceae > Palsa-739. The sequence goes on from CAVOMI010000004.1 coordinate 233,009, forward strand.
GCACCTTCGGCATCTTCGGGACGACCCGGAACGGCGACTCGTCCCGGCGCAGCGGCTCGAGCTGCGCGAGCAGCTCGCCGATCTCGCGCTCGCCGAAGCCGGTGCCCACGTTCCCGACCCATTCCCAGGTGCGCCCGCGCCGGACACCGAGCACGAGCGCTCCGAAGCTTCCGCTGCGCCGGCCCTGGCCCTTCGTGTAGCCGCAGATCACGAACTCCTGCCGCCCGTGCGTCTTGATCTTCAGCCAGTCGCGACCACGGCCGCCTTCCGAGTAGCGCGAGGAAGAGCGCTTGGCCATGACGCCCTCGAGTCCCTGCTCGGTCGCCGCCTCGAGCAGCGCCTCGCCGTCGTCGAAGACGCCGGAGAGCTGGACGACCGGGTTCGGTGCGAAAAGCTTCTCGAGCCTCGACCTCCGTTCGTGCAAAGGAAGCCCCACCACCGCCTCGCCGTCCGCCTCGAGCAGGTCGAACACCTCGTAGGCCAGATGGGTGCTTCCCTGCTGCATCGCCGAGAAGCTCGCCTTCCCGGCCTTGTCGAGCGCGACGACCTCGCCGTCGACGACCGCTTCGGGAGTGCGCAGCGCCTTCACGAGCTCCTTCGCCACGAGCTCGAAGCGCTGCGTCAGGTCGTTGCCTCGCCGGGAGAGCAGCTTCGCCTCGCCGCCGCGGACGTAGCCGAGCACCCGGTAGCCGTCCCACTTCGGCTCGAACTGCCAGCCCTCGCCGCGCGGCAGCTGCTCCGTCAGCGTCGCGAGCATCGGCCGGTAGACGCGACGCGGTCCGGTTGTCGCAGCTCCCCCGTCGCGCTTGCGGAGGATGAGCCAGTTCTTCTCGTCGCCGGAGAGGTGCGCCGGCACGAGCGTCCAGGTTCCCTCGAGCCGCTCGCCGTGCAGCCGCACCGTGAGGCCGCCGTCGGGCTTCTCCTCCACCAGCTCGTACGTGCCGCGGTCCCAGATCTCGACCGTGCCGGCACCGTAGTTGCCCTGTGGAATCTCGCCCTCGAAGCTCCCGTACTCGAGGGGATGATCCTCGACGTGGACCGCGAGGTGCTGCTCGCCCGGCTCCAGCGGGACGCCTTTCGGCACCGCCCACGACGCGAGAACGCCGTCGCGCTCGAGACGGAAGTCGTAGTGCAGCCGCCGAGCGTCGTGCCGCTGGACGACGAAGATAGGGGCCCTCGCGTTGCCGTGCTCGCCCCCGAAAGGCTCCGGCGTCTTCAGGCGATTTCGCTTGCGCTCGTACTCCGAAAGCTTCTTGCTCACGCGGCGTTTCCCGGTTTCGACTTGTATGCCTGTCGTTTACACAACGAATACATGGCGGGGATAAGCCTGTGGACGCTGTGGACAGCGTCCGTCGCCGACGCCTCCGAAACTGCGTAAACCTGTCACAAACTACTCAGGCGAAGACGCCGAGCGAACGGAAGCGCGCGCGCCGCCGGCGGCGGAGCTCGTCGCCCGGAATGCCTTCGAGCTGGGCGAACGACTCGCGCAACGCCTCTCCGAGCAGGCGGGCAGCCATGTCGGGATCGATGTGCGCGCCGCCGACGGGCTCCGAGACGATCTCGTCCACCACGCCGAGCTCGAGGCAGTGCACTGCATCGGGCCGGAAGGCGGCCGCTGCCTTCTTCGCCTGGCCGGCGTCGCGCCAGAGGATCGCCGCGCAGCCCTCGGGAGAGATGACGGAATAGATCGCGTTCTCCTGCATCAGGACGCGGTCGGCGAGCGCGATCGCGATCGCGCCACCCGAGCCACCCTCGCCGATCACGCAGGTCACGACCGGCACCTTCAGCCGGGCCATCGTCGCCTGCGAAGCGGCAATCGCCGCGCCCTGTCCGTGCTGCTCGGCGACGACCCCGGGATAGGCGCCCGGCGTGTCGACAAGAGTCACGACGGGGAAGCCGTGGCGGCCGGCGAGCTCCATCGCGTCCATCGCCTTGCGGTAGCCCTCCGGGTTCGGCATGCCGAAGCGCCGGGCGACGCGCTCGTAGGCGTCGCGTCCTTTCTGCTGGCCGATGAGGACGACGGTGCGACCGTCGAGCTTGCCCAGGCCGGCGATCATCGCTCCGTCGTCGCCGATCGCCCGGTCGCCGTGGAGCTCGAACCAGTCGTCGAGCAGGCGCTCCACATAGTCGAGCGTGTAGGGCCGATCTTCGTGCCGCGCGAGCTCGACCTTGCGCCAGATCTCCTCGTCGGTCGCCTCCTCGCCGATCCGCGCGATCTGCCGCTGGAGGCGATCGAGCTCGCCGGACAGCTTCGCGCCGCCGAGCAGCGGCAGGTTCCTCAGGCGGCCGAGCCGCTCACGCAGACGCAACTCGTGCTCAGTCGGGGGCATCGAACAGCCTCAGCAGTCGCGCCAGCGTCGGCCGCAGCTCGGGCCGCGGCACGATCGCATCGATGTGACCGTAACGAAGGTTCTGCTCGGCACGACCGAAGTCCTCGGGCAGCTTCTCGCGCGTGATCTCCTGCACGACCCGAGGGCCGGCGAAGGACATGAGCGCGTTCGGCTCCGCGAGCAGGACGTCGCCGAGCGTGGCGAAGCTCGCGAGCACGCCGCCGGTCGTCGGGTCCGTCGTCACGCAGAGGAGCGCCTGCCCGCAGTCGTGGAGGTCCTCGACCGCCGCGACGGTCTTCGGCAGCTGCATGAGCGCGAGGATCCCCTCCTGCATGCGCGCGCCGCCCGAGCTCGTGACGGCGACGAGAGGCATCTCGGCCTCGGCGGCCGAGTCGCAGGCGCGCGAGAGCTTCTCGCCCACCACGCTGCCCATCGAGCCGCCCATGAAGGCGAAGTCCATGACGGCGAGCTCGCAGCGACGCCCCTCGATCGCAGCCCGGCCGATCACCATCGCGTCGGCGAGCCCGGTCTTCATCTCGGCCTCGGCAAGACGCTCGGTGTACGGCCGGAGATCGAAGAAGCCGAGTGGATCCTCGGAGTGCAGCTCCGCCGCCTCCTCCACGAAGGAATCGGGGTCGGCGAGTGACGCGATGCGTGCCCGCGCACGCATCCGGAAGTGATGACCGCACTGCTCGCAGACCCAGAGGCTCCGCTCGAGCTCGTCGTCGCGATAGTGCGAATGACAGCTCGGGCAGGTGTTCGGGTGATCCGGCGGAGGGCTCGGCTGGTCGTTTGTCTCGACCGAAACGTCGACATTGGCCACGTCGCCAGCTTAGACCTACGGCCGAGAGAGCCGGTTGCGATCCCGCTCAGTAACCGAGCAACGCGGCAAGCCGCTCGAGCTTGTCGACGTTCGCGGGATCGGGCGCTAGGCCCGTGAAACCGACGCCGACGAGCTTGCCGCTGTCCCGGACGCGCGCGAGCAGCTGTTCGACCTTCCCGAGGGAAGGCCCGCCGGGCTCGGGCATGAAGACCGCGAGCTCTCTGGGGTCGAAGACATCGCAGTCGAGCGCGACGTAGACGGCATCCGAGCGCTCCAGCAGAGCGTCGGGATCGTCCCCGATGCCGGCCGTCGCGATGAATTCCTCCTCGGGCGGATCGAGGTTGCGGGCTCCCCAGAGGACGACGTCAGGGGCAGCAATCGTGCCCCGGTCGATCAGCACCCGCAGCGGCATCCCCCACTCGTTGCCGGACGGAGACGTCTCGGGCGTGTTGAGGTCGCCGTGCGCGTCGAGCCAGAGCACAGCTACGCGCCCATGCCGCGCGGCGAGCCCTTCGACCGCGCCGACGTGCGAGCAGCAGCAGCCGCCGAGCACGAGTGGTCGCACGGCCAGGTCGGAGGCGACCGCGAGCGTCTGCATCGCGAGCGTCTCCTCCTCGACGACTGCCACCTCGGGGTAGTCGAGCGCGAGCGACGCCGCTTCGACCATCGCCTCGCCGCCGTCGCCCCATGCCCGCGCCACGCGAACGAGCCCGGCCCCGAACGAGCGGCCGCAGCTGTGGCACTCGTAGCCTTCGTCGATCGCGACGGCCGTGAGCGTCCGGCAGTCGGGGCATCTCGCGCGCAGGAGGCTCATTCGAGCGTCTTCTCGAACGCCACGCCGCAGGCCTCGACGTGCATGCCGACCCGCTCGTAGACGGCGACGGCGCCGGTCGCGTTCTGGGAGTCGACGTCGAGCGTGACGCGGGTCGTACCGCGACGCCAGAACTCTGCGAAGGTGCGCTGGAGCAGCGTCTTGGCCAGTCCCTTGCCTCGCCACGCGGGCCGGACGCCGATCGCGCCGACGTAGCCGCCGCCGGCGACGCTCAGGTCGTTGCGCGTGACGGCTGCGAGCTCGTCGCCGTCGCGGACGACGAACCAGATGGGGCCGTCCTCGTCTCGGTGCTGGCCCTGGCGCCGCTCGAGCCACTCGTCGAAGGGCTGCGGATGCCACTCCCAGTGCTCGGCGAACGCCTCGTTCAGAGCGTCGTAGAACGCTTCGTACTCGTCCTCGTGCAGCTCGTCCACGACGAGCCCGGCCGGAAGCTCCGGTACCGACGGCTCCTCGGTCAGCTCGATCGCCATCTCGTAGAAGCGGCGCACCTCGCGATAGCCGTGCGCCTCGAAGAGCGCCCGCGCCGCGACATCGGGCTCGGCCGCGCCGGCCAGGATCTTCGTCACGCCCTCTGCTCGGGCGAACGCCTCACCGCGCTCCACGGCCTCCGTCCCGAGGCCGCGGCCCTTGTCGGCAACGAAGCCGCGGATGTTCGCAGCGTCCCCGTGCACGCCGTACATCGCGCCGGCGACGATGCGGCCGTCCTCCTCCCAGACCCACGCCTCCTTGTTGTACTGCTGGAAGAAGAGGACGTCCGCGCCGGTGATGCGACCGGGACGGCCGTAGAAGAGCTCCTCGTTCGCGGAGATGAGCGCTGCGACGGCGGCTGCGTCGTCCTCGACGAACGGGCGGACATTCATGCGAGCACCTTCTCCCAGACGACCTGCTCCGTGTCGACGACCATGCCCACGCTTTCGTAGAGCTTCGTCGCGCCGGTCGGGTTCTCGGAGTCGACTCCGAGGCTGACCCGCCGCTTCCCGCGCCGCTGAAACTCGCGGAAGCTGTGCAGCAGCAGGGCCTTCGCGAGACCACGTCCCCGCCAGGCCCGCCGAACGCCGAGCGCGCCGATCCAGCCCCCGCCCGACCGCTCGGGGTCGTTGCGGGTGGCTGCGACGACGGTCCCGCCGTCGCGGACCAGGAACCAGAGCGAGGGGTCATGGTCCGGTCTCGCGCGCTGCCTTCGCCACCAGTCCTCGAACGTGCCCGGCCGGAACTCCCAGTGGTCCGCAAACGCCTCTTCGAGCGCAGCGTGGAAGTCGACCGCGAGCTCCTCGGAGAACGGCTCGACCAGGAGCCCCTCCGGCAGCTGCGGAGCGGGCGGCGGCTCGTCACCGAGCTCGATGGTCATCTCCCAGAAGCGGCGCACCTCGCGGTAGCCACGGCTCTCCAACAGCGGCCGTGCTGCCAGGTCCGGAGCAAGGCTCACGTTGTGAACGCGCCCCACGCCGAGCGCGCGTAGCCGTTCCTCGCTGCGCTCGACAAGGCTCGAGCCGAGCCCACGCCCGCGCGAGTGGCGGTGCACGACGCCGACTGCGACGCCTCGCTCGTGTTCGTCCTTCTCGACCCAGCCGACCGCGACGATCGCGGCTCCTTCCTCGAACAACCACGAGTCGTTCGGCAGGTCCGCCTCCGAGAGCCAGGCAGTGACATCCGGCACGCCGAGGCGAGCCGGACGGCCGAACAGATGCGTCTCGTCGTCGGCGAGAAACTCCGCGATGCTCGGAACGTCGTCGGGCGTGATCGGCCGGGCACTCATGAGACGAGAGAGTCGAGACCCTCTCCGAGGCCTGCGAGGCTGTGGAGCTCGAGATCCGGCTGCGGCTCTGCATCCTCGCCGAGCCGGTTGATCCAGATCGTCCGCAGGCCGAGCCCGGAGGCAGGCGCGATGTCGTCGAAGAGGCTCGCTCCCACGTGGACGTGTCGCTCGCGGTCGGCTCCGCTGCGCGCGAAGAACTCGTCCAAGTGTCCGCGCGCCGGCTTGTACGAGCCGATCTCGGACGCGACGACGGTCAGGTCGGCGTCGACCCCGATCTGGGCGAGCGACGCAGCGAGGAGATCTCGGTCGGTGTTCGAGAGGACGGCGAGCCGCCAGCCGCGAGCACGCGCGTCCTCGAGCGCCGCCGGCACCTCGGGGAACGGCTCCCAGTCCGGGAGCGAGATCCCGAGCGCGTCCTCCTCGTCGGGAGGAGCGCCGAGCCGGGCGAGCGCGACGGCCATCACCTCGCGGTACGTTCGGGCGGGATCTTCTCGCTGGATCTGCGGCTCGAGCTCGTGGTACGCATGCAGCTGCTCGCCGCTGCGAGCCGGACCGAACAGCCGCTCCAGCTCGCGACCGATGCCACCGTTCCAGTCGATCAGCGTGCCGTAGCAGTCGAAGGTCGCCCACTTCTCCATGGGCGCGAGCCTATCGACCGGCTGCGCTCAGTCCTCGAACCGTTCGAAGACGACGCAGGCGTTGTGCCCGCCGAAGCCGAAGCTGTTCGAGACGGCCACCTTCACGTCGGCCTCGCGCGCCACGTTCGGCACGTAGTCGAGATCGCAGCTCGGATCCTCGACCTCGTAGTTGATGGTGGGCGGCAGCTTGCCGTCGCGGATCGCGAGAATCGTGAACATCGCTTCGATCGCGCCGGCCGCCCCGAGACAGTGGCCGGTCGCGCCCTTCGTTCCGGAGACAGGCGTCTTGTAGGCGTTCTCCTCGCCGAGCGCGTACTTGAGCATCTGCGTCTCGGACGAGTCGCCGATCGGAGTCGACGTCGCATGTGCGTTGACGTAGTCGATCTCGTCCGCACCGACGCCGGCGTCGCCGAGGGCCATTCTGAACGCGTTCACGGGCCCGGTCGGATCGGGCTCGGTGATGTGTCTCGCGTCGGACGAGAGACCGTATCCGGAGACCTCCGCGTAGATGTGCGCGCCGCGCGCCTTCGCGTGCTCGAGCTCCTCCAGCACCATCAGCGCGCCGGCCTCCCCCATCACGAACCCGTCCCGCCCGGCGTCGAAGGGCCGGGATGCGCGCGCGGGATCGTCATTGCGCCGCGAGAGTGCGCGCATGGCGCCGAAGCCGGCGATCCCGACCTCGCACACGGCCGCCTCGGTGCCACCGCAGAGCATGACGTCGGCGCGGCCGAGTCTGATCGCGTCGCAGCCGTCGCCGATGGCCATGTTCGAGGCGGCACAGGCCGTGCACTCGGAAAGCAGCGGCCCCCGTGTGCCGAGCTCGATCGAGACCCAGCCGGCACCGAGGTTCGGGATGATCGCCGGGATCGAGAACGGATTGACGCGGTCCGGCCCCCGTGTGACGAGAACGTCGTAGCACTCCTGGAACGACTGCAGGCCCCCGATTCCCGTCGCGACTGCGGCGCCGATTCGGTCGGGCTCTTTCTCGACCTCGAGCCCGGAATCGGCGACCGCCTGCCTGGCCGCGGCGAGGATCAGGTGCGTGAAGCGGTCCATCCGCCGCGCCTGCTTGCGCTCGATCCATTCCGTCGGGTCGAAACCCTTCACCTCGCAGGCGAAGTGCACCGGATAGTCGGTGTGGTCGAAGGCCGTGATCTCGCCCGCTCCCGACTCGCCCGCGAGCAGGCTCGACCAGGTCGACTCGACGTCGAGCCCGAGTGGCGTCACCGCGCCCAGCCCGGTGACGACGACGCGCCTGCGCCCGTTGAGAGAACCGTTCTCTGTAGTCACTACATCCCGAGTCCGCCGTCGACGAGCAGCACGTCCCCTGTGATGAACGATGCCTCGTCGGAACAGAGGAAGCGTACCGCGCCGGCCACGTCTGTCGGCTCTCCGAGCCGTCCGAGCGGCGTGTTGCCGAGCATGGCGGAGGTCGCTTCCTCAGGCAGGACGTCGGTGAGCTGCGTCCGTACGTACCCGGGAGCGACGACGTTGGCGCGCACGCCGCGGCTGCCGAGCTCGCGCGCGAGCGACTTCGTGAAGCCGATGATCCCGGCCTTCGAGGCCGCGTAGTTCGTCTGGCCCCAGTTGCCGTGCACGCCGACGATCGACGAGATGTTGACGATCGAGCCGGCGCGCTTCTTCATCATCGGCCGGCAGACGGCACGGCAGGTGTAGAAGACCGAGGAGAGATTCGTGTCGATCACCGTGCGCCAGTCGTCGTCGGACATGCGGGCGAGCAGGCCGTCGCGGGTCAGGCCGGCGTTGTTGACGAGGATGTCGAGGTCGCCGGCTTCCTCGACGAGGCGCGCGGCATCCTCGGCGCTCGAGACGTCGGCCCGGACGGCGCGGCCGCCGATCTCCTTGGCCAGCGCCTCGGCTTCCTCGGCTCCGGTGCGGTAGCCGATCACGACGTCGGCGCCGGCCGCGGCGAGCTGCTCCGCGATCGCGCGGCCGATTCCCTTCGATGCGCCCGTGACGAGAGCCCGCTTGCCCTCGAGCGAGCAGAACGTCATCGGTGACCCACTAGTTCTCGGCGAGCAGCTCGGGAAGCCGCTCGAGCGCCTCGATGCTGTTGATCGAGACGGTCTTGACGCTGCGATCGATTCGCTTCACGAGCCCGGACAAGACGTTCCCGGGCCCGACCTCGACGAACGTGCGCGCGCCATCGCGAATCAGCTCGGTCGCCGACTGCGTGAACCGCACGGGCGCGGTGAGCTGATCGACGAGCAGCGGGCCCATCCGGTGCGCCGACTCGACCCGCGCCGTCACGGTGGACATGAACGGCGCGACCGGCTCCTGGAACCGGACCTTCTCGATCGCCGGCCGCAGCCGGTCCGCAGCGCGCGCGACGAGCGGTGAGTGGAACGCACCCGAGACCTTGAGCTTGACGGCGCGACGGGCGCCGTGGCTCTGCGCCTGCTCGATGCACTCCAGCACGGCGAGATCCTCGCCCGAGACCACGACCTGCCCGGGGCAGTTGTAGTTGGCCGGCCAGACCCCGAGGATCTTGCGGCAGAGACCTTCGACCACTTCGTCGGCGAGGCCGAGGATGGCAGCCATCGAACCGGGATTGCGGGCTGCAGCGTCGGCCATGGCGAGGCCGCGCTCGCGCACGAGCGCGATCGCCTCCTCGATGGTCATCGCCTCCGCCGCGGCGAGTGCCGCGAACTCCCCGACCGAGTGGCCGATGACGAAGTCGGCCTTGATGCCCCGTTCGTGCAGGGCGGCGAGCATCGCGAGCGACGTCGCGACGAGAGCCGGCTGCTGCACCGCGGTGTCGTAGAGCTCCTCGGCGTCGGCGTGGAAGCACAAACGCTCGAGGTCGAGCCCGCTCGCCTCGCTCCCGCGCCGGAAGACGTCCATCGCTGCCGGAACGGCCTCGGCGAAATCACGGCCCATCCCGGCCTCGAACGAGCCCTGTCCGGGGAAGCAGAAGGCGACCTTGTTCATACGGCTTTCTCTCCTGTCCAGCGCATCAGTGCACTCCCCCACGTGAGACCGGCACCCATTCCCGTCATCAATACGAGATTTCCCGCCTGAAGCCTGCCGTCGGCCTGCGCTTCGGCGAGCGCGAGCGGAATCGAGCCGGAGGACGTGTTGCCGTAGCGGTCGACATTGATCACCACCCGATCCGACGGGATCCCGAGCTTCTTGGTTGCGTGATCGATGATGCGAACGTTCGCCTGATGCGGGACGTAGACGTCGACATCGTCGATTGTCGCCCCGTAGCGCCCGAGCACAGCCTCGGCCGACTGGACGAGAACGCGCGTCGCGAACTTGAAGACCTCGCGGCCGTTCATCTTCACGAACTGGTCGGGATTCTCGAACCGGCGGGAGCCGCTGCCCGGTAGCCAGAGGTGCTCGCCGCCCGCGCCGTCGGCGCCGAGCTCGAACGCGAGGAAACCGGCGGCGTCCGAGCGCTCGAGCACCACCGCGCCGGCACCGTCGCCGAAGAGGACGACCGTCGAGCGGTCGGTCCAGTCCAGGATGCGCGAGAGCACGTCGCCACCGACCACGAGCGCGCGCCGAGACAGCCCCGCCGCGATCATCCCGTAGGCCTGCACGAGTGCATACATGAAGCCCGTGCAGCCGGCCGAGAGGTCATAGGCGCCGGCATCCTTGGCGCCGAGCTGGTCGGCGAGGATCGCCGAGGTCGAGGGGAACATCATGTCGGGCGTGACGGTGGCGACGATCAGGAGATCGATGCCCGCCCCATCGAGGCCCGCCTGCTCGAGCGCCTGCCGCGCCGCAGGGAGCGAGAGATCCGACAGCGCCTGCTCGTCCGCTGCGATCCGCCGCTCGCGGATGCCCGTACGCTCCATGATCCACTCGTCCGACGTGTCGACCAGCTGCGAGAGGTCGGCGTTGGTGACGACCCGCTCGGGTGCGTAGGCCCCGAGGCCCGTGATCGTGACGGGAACGCCGGCGTCGCCGATCATCAGCTATCGCTCCCCACGAAGACCGTGAGCATCGCCTCGGCCGCGACGTCGCCCCCGACGCTCGCGCGGCCCTGACCCTTCGCGATCGGTCCGCGCACGCGCAGGAACTCACACTCGAGCTCGAGCTCGTCGCCCGGCTCGACGACCCGCTTGAAGCGGCAGTCGTCGATTCCCGCGAAGAAGGGGACCTTGCCGCGATTCGCCTCGGCCGCGAGCACCGCAACGGCCCCGCACTGGGCGATGGCCTCGATCGTCAGCACGCCGGGCATCACCGGGCGGCCGGGGAAGTGGCCCGGAAACCACCAGCCGTCCTCGGGCACGAGGAAGCGCCCGCGCACCTTGCGGCCGGGCTCGAGCTCGAGCACCTCGTCGACGAGCAGGAAGGGAGGGCGGTGCGGGATGATCGACTCGATCGTCTCCCGCCCGAACGGCGTTGCGAGGTCGGTCATGCTACGTCGCGCTGCTCGAGCCGCTTGCGAAGCCGGTTGCGGCCGCGGTGCGCGTGGCACTTCGCCGTCCCGACGGGCATGCCGGCTGCGGCCGCGATCTCCTCGAAGGTGTAGCCGAGCGCATCCTTGAGGACGATGACCTGCGCCTGCTCCGGCGAGATGTCGGCCAGCGAGTCGCACAACTCGCGCCGGAGCTCGGTCATCCGCACGCCGCGCGTCGGGTCTTGCTCGACGTCGGCCCCGAGCTCGTCGGGCAGCGGATCGTGGGCGCGCGTCCGCTGGCGCTCGGCCACGTCGCGGCAGGTGTTGACGACGAGCCGATGCAGCCAGGTCGAGAACTGCGACTCGCCTCGGAACTGCTTGAGGCGGACACAAAGCTTCGCGAGCGCTTCCTGCGCCGCGTCGCGCGCATCCTCGGGATCCCGCAAGAGGTGCTGCGCGAGCCGCTCGACCCGCGGGGCGTGCCGGACGCAGAGCGCCTCGAGCGCGCGGGCGTCGCCGGCCTTCGCGCGGGTGACGAGAACGGGGTCGCTGAGGCTCGCGTAGTCGAGGCCGCGCTCGCGCAGCGGCTGCTTGATCCTCCCCACAGCCGGGTTAGTCTAAATGCGGGTGTCGGATCTCTCGTCCGCCTCTGTCGAGGCATTGCTGCAGGGGCGGCTCGGCCGCCCGTATTCCTTCGTCGAGGAGTGCCCGTCGACGCAGCGGCTGCTCGACGCAGACGACGCCGAAGGGACGACGGTCGCCACCGATCTCCAAACCCACGGGCGCGGCCGGCTCGGCCGGACGTGGGAGGCGCCGAAAGGGGCCGCACTGCTCTTCTCCGTGCTCCTGCGGCCGCAGCCGCCGATGGCGATCTGGCCCGAGCTCTCGCTCGTCGCCGGAGAGGCAGTCGCCGCGGCGCTGCGCGAGCAGACCGGAATCGCAGCCGAGCTGGGCCATCCGAACGACGTCCTCGTGGGGGGCCGGAAGGTTGCAGGAGTCCTGCCGGAGGCGACGGTCGGCAGGGTCGTGCTCGGACTTGGCGTGAACGTCAACCAGGCCGCCGAGGAGCTGCCCGCGGATACGCCGAAGCCGCCGACGTCGCTGCGCGTCGAGTCGGGCCGTGAGTGGCCGCGAGCGCCGCTACTTGCCGCGATCCTGCTCGAGCTCGAGCACCGCTACGACGACTGGCAGCGGCTTCACACGAACCGCTAGTCGTCCGGATGCCGCTCGCGGAAGCTCCGCGCAGCTTCGATCGCCGCACCGAGGTTCAGGCCCTTGTCCTTCGCCTGCTTGATCAGCATCACGGTCTCGAGCGCGTCGATGTCGTAGATCCGCTGTTTCTTGCCCTTGGTCGGGATCTGCGCCTTGTTCGTCCAGTAGTCGAGCTGCATCTTCGAGATCCCGGCGATCTGGCAAACCTGGCCGAGGTACAGCTCGACCTTGTCGAGGTGATCCGCCAAATTGATGGGTTCGAGAAGATCGACCTGCCGGCTGACCGCCATCCGTGCCCTCGCCGCGTCGGTTTTCTGACCCCCTTGCGAGTTATAAAGACCCCGCGCTGCTTTTGGAAGGGGTGCGCTGTGATCAGCCAGCGCTCGGCTGCGGCTCGGCCGGCTCGGCGACGGCGTCGTCACCGTTCGTCTCCTCCGACTCGACCACGGGAGCGAGCGCCGAAACGGTCTCGTCGTCGCCGCGGAGGCGCATCACGATCACACCCTGCGTCGAGCGGCCGAGCCGCTTGACGTCTTCGACCGGAATCTTGATTACGGTGCCGGCGGTCGAGATGAGCATCACCTGGTAGCCGTCGCGCACGACGCGCGAGCCCACGAGATGACCCCGCGCCTCGGTCAGCTGCACGGTCTTGACGCCCATGCCTCCGCGACCCTTGACCGGGTACTCGCTGACGCGGGTGCGCTTGCCGTAGCCGTTCGTGGTCACGACTAGCAGGTCCGCGTCGTCCTCGGCGATGTTGATCGAGATCACCTCGTCGCCCTTGCGGAGCTTCATGCCGGCTACGCCCGACGTGTCGCGGCCCATCGGCCTGGCGTCGGTCTCGTGGAACCGGATCGCCTGCCCCTTCGCCGAGACCATGAGGATGTCGTCGGAGCCCGAGGAGTGGCGAACGCCCACCAACTCGTCGCCGTCGCGCATCTTGATCGCGATGATGCCGTCGGCCTTCAGCGGCGTGTTGTAGGCGGCGAGCTCGGTCTTCTTGACCACGCCGTTCTTGGTGGCGAACACGAGGTACTTCGCCTCCTCGAAGGCGCGCGTCTGGATCACGGCCCGCACCTGCTCGTCCTGCCGGAAGGGGAGCAGGTTGACGATCGCGCGGCCCTTCGACTGGCGCGAGCCGAGCGGCAGCTCGTGCACCTTGAGCCGGTAGACCTTGCCGACGCTCGTGAAGAAGAGGATGTAGTCGTGCGTCGAGGCGACGAAGAGGTGCTCGATGTAGTCGTCCTCTTTCATGTCCATCCCCATCACGCCGATGCCGCCGCGCCGCTGCTCGCGGTACGTCGTCACCGGTAGTCGCTTGATGTAGCCGGAGCGCGTGATCGCGATGACCATGTCCTCCTCGGCGATCAGATCCTCGAGCTCGAGCTCCTCCTCGGCCGCCACGATCTCGGTGCGACGGTCGTCGTTGCGGCCGTACGTCTGCTTGATCTCGAGCAGCTCTTCGCGAATGAGGCCGTCGATCTTCGCCTGGTCGCCGAGGAGCTCTCGGAGCTCGGCGATCCGCTCCATCCTGTCGTTGTATTCGCCCTCGACCTCCTTGCGGGCAAGACCCGGTGAGACGCCTCAGCTGCATGTCGAGGATCGCCACGGCCTGGATCTCGGAGAGCGCGAACCGCTCCATCAGCTGGGTGCGCGCCTCGTCCGTGTTGGCCGCAGCGCGGATCAGCGCGACGATCGCGTCGATGTTGTCGAGTGCGATCAGGTAGCCCCGCAGGACATGCGCGCGGGCTTCCGCCTTGCGCAGCTCGTCCTTCGAGCGGCGGGTGACGACCTCGCGCTGGAACTCGAGGTAGTGCCGGACGAGCTCGAGGAGGGACAGCGTCCGCGGCACGCCGTCGACGAGCGCGACGGCGTTGTAGCCGAACGTCGACTGGAGCGGGGTGTGCTTGAAGAGCTTGTTGAGCGCGACCTGCGGGATGGCGTCGCGCTTCAGCTCGATCTGGATGCGCATCCCGGTGCGGTCCGAGTGGTCGGCGAGATCGGAGACCTCGGTCAGCACCTTGTCGCGGACGAGGTCGGCGATCTTGACGATGACGCCCGTGTCGCCGCCCTTCTTCACGCCGTACGGAAGCTCGGTGACGACGATCGCCGAGCGGCCGCCGCGCAGCTCCTCGATGTGCGCGCGGGCGCGCATGATGACGCGACCGCGGCCGGTGCGATACGCGTCGCGGATCCCGCTGCGACCGACCACGAAGGCGCCAGTCGGGAAGTCGGGGCCTTTGACGTGCTTCATGAGCCCTTCGACCGAGATCTCGGGGTCGTCGATCATCGCGACGACGGCGTCGATCGTCTCGCCGAGGTGATGCGGCGGCATGTTCGTCGCCATTCCGACGGCGATTCCGGTCGAGCCGTTGACGAGCAGGTTCGGGAAGCGGGACGGCAGGACCGACGGTTGGCGCCGTGACTCGTCGTAGTTCGGCTCGAAGTCGACGGTGTTCGCGTCGATGTCGCGCAAGAGCTCGGTCGCGATCCGGGACAGGCGCGCCTCGGTGTAGCGCATGGCGGCCGCCGGGTCGTCGTCGATCGAGCCGAAGTTGCCCTGGCCGTCGACGAGGGGATAGCGCAGCGAGAACGGCTGCGCCATGCGCACCAGCGTGTCGTAGATCGCCGAGTCACCGTGCGGGTGGTAGTTCGCCATCACGGCGCCCACGGTCGAGGCGGACTTCTTGTACGGCCGGTTCGGTTGCAGGCCGGCCTCGTGCATCCCGTACAGGACGCGCCGGTGTACCGGCTTAAGGCCGTCACGCACGTCGGGCAGCGCGCGCGAGACGATGACCGACATCGCGTAGTCGAGGAAGCTCGAGCGCATCTCCTGCTCGAGCTCGCGCGACTCGATGCGGCCGGACCCGAGAGCGCCTGTCTCGACCTCAGACAACCGTGCTCCTAGACGTCAAGGAACGCGTCTTTCGCGTTCTCCTCGATGAACAGCCGACGCGGCTCGACCTGGTCGCCCATCAGCATCGAAAAGAGCTGATCGGCGGCGCTTGCGTCCTCGACGTCGACCCTGACCATGAGCCGCTTCTGCGGATCCATCGTGGTCTCCCACAGCTGCTCGGGGTTCATCTCCCCGAGGCCCTTGTAGCGGGAGAGCTGGGTGCCGACCTCCCTCGCCAGCTCGAGCGCCTCGTGCCGCAGGCCGGAGAAGGTCTCCGGCTCGGCCCTGTGCTTGCCGAGGGCGAGCGAGAACGGCGGCGGGCCGACGACCTCGACGAGCTTTTCGTATGCGCGACGGAGGTTCGCATAGATCGGCGAGGCGAGCAGCTCGGCGGAGAGCCCGATGGTCTGCGCGGCAGACGTCTCCTCCTCGACGACCTTCACCTGCAGGCCCTGCTCGTCCCGCTCTAGCACGGAGAGCCTGAAGCCGTTGGGCGGCAGCGCGGCGATCGCCTTCTCGGCGGCAGCCGGCGTCGCGATGTCGAGCTCGACGAGCCGGTGCGAGATGACGAGGTCGGAGGCGTGCGGCCCGAAGTCGGCGCGCAGCCTGGCCGACCAGCCCTCGAATTCTGCGAGCGCGCCGGTGAACCGCTTCCAGCGCGCCTCGGTCAGCTTGACCTCGCTCCCGGCGCGGTCGCGCACCTCGAGGTCGCCGAAGCGCTCGCGCACGAGCAACTCCTCGAGCTGCGACTCCTTCTCGAAGTAGAACTCCTGATTGCCGAGCTTGACCTTGTACAGCGGCGGTACCGCGATGTAGATATGGCCGTACTCGAACAGCTCGCGCATGTGGCGGTAGAGGAACGTGAGGACGAGCGTCCGAATGTGCGACCCGTCGACATCGGCGTCGGTCATGACGACGATCCGGTGGTAGCGGAGACTCTCGATGTCGAACTCGTCGCCGATCCCGGTGCCGATCGCAGTGATCATCGCCTGGATCTCGTTGTTCGAGAGCACCTTGTTGATCCGGTTCTTCTCGCTGTTGATGATCTTCCCGCGCAGCGGCAGGATCGCCTGGTAGGTGCGATCGCGGCCCGTCTTGGCCGAGCCGCCGGCCGAGTCGCCCTCGACGATGAAGAGCTCCGCGAGTGACGGATCGCGAATCGAGCAGTCGGCGAGCTTGCCGGGCAGCGAGGAGCCGTCGAGCGCAGACTTGCGGCGGGTCAGCTCGCGCGCCTGGCGCGCCGCGAGCCGCGCGCGCATCGCGGCGATCGCCTTGTTGCAGATCGCGCGCGCATCCTGGGGGTTCTCCTCGAGGAACCGCGAGAGCGAGGAGTTGACGGTCGTCTGGACGAGACCTTCGATGCCGGGATTGCCGAGCTTCGTCTTCGTCTGCCCCTCGAACTGCGGGTTGCGCAGCTTGACGGAGACCACTGCGGCGAGACCCTCGCGGACGTCCTCGCCGTCGAGGCTCTCCTTCTCCTTCAGGAGCTTGAGCTCAGTGGCCTTGGCGTTCAGGGTGCGGGTCAGCGCGCTGCGGAAGCCCGACAGGTGCGTGCCGCCCTCGACCGTGTTGATGTTGTTGGCGAAGGTGAAGACCGACTCCTGGTACGAGGAGTTCCACTGCATCGCCACCTCGACGGCCCCCTGCTCGGTGTCGCCTTCGAAATAGACGATGTGCTTGTGGATCGCGTCCTTGGCCTCGTTGATGTACGAGACGAAGTCGCGGATGCCGCCCTCGTAGTGGAACTCGACGGTCTTGCCGTCCGCGCGCTCGTCGACGAGCTTGATGTAGAGCCCCTTCGTGAGGAACGCCGTCTCGCGCAGGCGCTGCGTGATCGTCGCCGCATCGACGTCGAGCTCCTCGAAGATCTGGGAGTCGGGCAGGAAGGTGATCGTCGTCCCGACCGCGTCGTCCGGGCCCATCTCCCCCACGACCTCCATCTCGCCGGTCGGGTCGCCCCGCTCGAACTCCTGCCGGTAGACCTTGCCGTCGCGGCGCACCTCGGCCACGAGACGCTCGGAGAGCGCGTTCACGACCGAGACGCCGACGCCGTGCAGGCCGCCAGACACCTTGTAGCCGTCGCCGCCGAACTTGCCGCCGGCGTGGAGCTTCGTGAGGACGACGGTCAGCGCCGGCAATCCCTGGTCGGGCATCACGTCGACGGGGATGCCCGAGCCCCAGTCCTGCACCGTGACCGAGTTGTCCGGATGGAGGGTCACGTCGATCCGGTCGTTGCGGCCCTGCAGGGCCTCGTCGACCGAGTTGTCGACGACCTCGTAGATGAGGTGATGGAGGCCGCGGAGCCCCGTCGAGCCGATGTACATGCCCGGACGAAGCCGGACCGGCTCGAGGCCTTCGAGGACCGTGATGTCCCTAGCGGTGTAGTCTGTTTCAGTCATGAAAAAAGCCCTGCAAATTCCGCATTTGCGGGCACAGGGAAGTGTATCAGACGGAGCGGTCGGCCGAGGCGCGTGCGAGCGCGGTTTTTATGGCTTTCGCAACAGATTCGCGCAGGGCCGGGTCCTCGATCCCGGCGGCGATCTCCGCCGCCTCACGCGCGTGCTCGGCTGAGACCTCGACCCTCGGCGGTGGCTGCGCCTCGGGAGTCGTGTCCGGCAGCGGCCCCGGAGTGAAGCGAAGCCTCGGACGGCCGGGCAACCGCTTCGAGATCTCGCTCGCCCGCTGCGTCAGCTCGAAGCCCCAGATCGCGTCGCGGACATGCACGACGAGTGTCCCGTCGGGCTGAGTCCGCGCCGGCCACGCGTTGCGCGCGATCTCCTCGCCGACCGCGGACGACCAGGCGGTGACCGCGTCGCCCGCACCGCTGTCCGCTCCGACCCGGGAGAGCTCGGCGCGAACCTGCTCGCCGACGGGTTCCACTACCCGGCCGCCTCTACCAGGACTGCTCCCGGGGTCACCTCGAGCAGCTGGTCGGGGTCGGCCGGCAGCATCGCGGCATCCGTCGCGGTGACGAGCGCCTGCCCCGCGGTTCGCACGCGCGCGGCCAGGATCCGCCGCCGCTCGGGATCGAGCTCGGAAAGCACGTCGTCGAGCAGGAGGAGCGGCGGAACGCCGGTGCGGTCGGCGATCGTCTCGGCCTCGGCAAGGAGTAGCGCGAGCAGGGCGAGCCGCTGCTCTCCCTGCGAGCCGAAGCTGCGGAGATCGCGGCCGGCGGCAGAGAGCACGGCGTCGTCGAGGTGCGGGCCGAGCGAGGTCACTCCTCGATCGAGATCGCGGTCGAGCACGGCCGCAAGGCCCTCGAGCGTCGGCGGGTCGCCCTCGTAGTGGAGAGCGACGTCGCCCAGGCCGAGCTCTGCGGCGCGCTCGGCGAAGGCCGGCTCCAGCAGGTCGAGCGTCTCGAGGCGAGCCTGGACGAGGTCGGCTCCGAGGGTGGCGACGCGTTCGCTCCACGGCTCGATCGCGTCGCGGCCGGACATGCCGGCACTCGCGCGGCGTAGCGCCGCGTTCCTCTGCGCCACCGCGGCTCCGTATTCCGCCGGGAGCGGGGCCCGCACCGGCGCGAAGCGGCCGAGGACGCGATCGAAGTAGGCGCGGCGGGCGGCGGGCGGGCCCTTCACGACCCCGAGCCGGTCGGGAGTGAAGACGAGCGTCGACACCAGCGAGCGGAGCTGCTCGGCTGCGCGTAACGGACCCCCGTTCAGCTTGGCGCGCTTGCCCTCTCCCCGACGTACCGTCACCTCGAGCTCCAGGCCGACCTCGCCGCGGCGGCCCGCGACCGCCGCGCGCGCCCCTTCGGCACCGAAGCGCACGATCTGCGAATCGGTCCGCGTGCGCGGCGAGAACCCCTGCGTCGCGACGTGCGCAGCCTCGAGCAGGTTCGTCTTGCCGACCCCGTTCGCTCCGACGACGAGCACGAGTCCCGGCTGCAGTGCCAGCTCGAGCCGCTCATACGAGCGGAAGTCCCTGAGCGAGACCGACTCGACGATCAGACTCTGCTAACCCTGTCCGGCTTTTCAGCCGGGAAGGCGGATCGGCATGATGAGGTACGTGAAGTCGTCGGCCTCGTCGGTGAGGATCGCCGGCCGCAGCGGGCTGATGAGCTTCAGCTTCACGTCGTCGCCTTCCACCGACTCGAGACCTTCGCGCAGGAACTCGGCGTTGAAGCCGATCTCGAGCAGCTCGCCGTTGTAGGCGACCGGCATCGACTCCTTCGACTCGCCGACCTCGTGCGTCCGCGCCACGACCGTGACCTCGCCGTCCGCGAAGCGCAGCTGCAGCGGCGTCGCGCGCTGGATCATCACCGCGGCCCTGCGCACGACCTCGAGCAGCTCGGCGCGCGGCACCGTGAGCTCGTGCTCGAACGTCTCGGGCAAGAGCTGGCGGTAGTTGGGGAACTGGCCGTCGATCCGGCGCGTCGTGAGCCAGACGCCCGCGGTCGAGAAGAGCACCTGGTTCTCCTGCACGCCGACCGAGATCTCGTCGCCGTCGCCGGGGATGCGCGCCAGCTCCTGCAGCGCGCGGCTGGGGACGATCGCCTCCAGGTCCGGAGCTGCCGAGCCGAGCGTCGTCTCCTTCACCGCGAGCCGATACGAGTCGGTCGCGGCCATCACGAGCTTGTCGCCGGCGAACTGCACGAGGACACCCGTGAGCACGGGCCGAGCCTCGTCGCGGGAAGCCGCGCGCGCGACCCGGGCGATCGTCTCGAGCAGCGCGTCGCGATCCACCGCGAACGTCTCCGCCTCGGTGAACTCGGGGAGTCGCGGAAAGTCCTCGGCGTTGTAGGTATGGAGCGTGTAGCTCGCGCTTCCCGAGCCGATGTGGACGACGGACTCCGCGGCCTTGTGCTCGATCGTGACCTCGTCTCCCGGCAGGAGGCGTGCGATGTCGACGAGGGTGCGGCCCGGCAGCACGACCGCGCCGTCTCCCTCCACCTGTGCGGGGACAGCGGCGCGCAGCGAGAGCTCCATGTCGGTCGCGGCCAACCGCAGCTCGTCGCCGGCAGCCTCGAGCAAGATCCCCGACAGGATCTGGATCGCCGTGCGACTCGAGACAGCACGACCGACGAGCCCGAGGCCCTGCACGAGGTCGCTCTTCGCGCACGTAATCCTCAACCCGGTACCGACTGTGATGTCACTCTCGATCATCTAGAGATCCTCGTAGAAGTCATAGGGAGTGTGGATGACGGGGAAGACGTCCTCTGACCCGCTCCCCGACTGCACATCTCGTGTGGACGTTCATTGTGGACGATCCTGAGGGTCCCACAGCAGGCAAGCGTCAGCGGACCTGCTTCACACGTGCGGTGAGTTCCTGCACGAGGTTGTACACAGACCTGTCCTCACGGATCAGGCGGGAGATCTTGGACGTCGCGTGGATCACCGTCGTGTGGTCGCGGCCGCCGAACTCCTTGCCGATCTTCGGCAGCGAGGAGTCGGTCAACTCGCGCGAGAGGTACATCGCGACCTGCCGCGGATAGACGATGTTCTGCGAGCGCTTCTCGCCGCAGAGCTCGTCGAGCGAGAGACTGAAGCGCTCCGCGACGAGATCCTGGATCCGCTTGATCGACACCTCCGCGGCCTCGCCCTGCGGGAAGACGTCGCGCAGCACGTCCTGTGCGAGCTCGACCGTCATCGGCCGCCCGGTGAGGGACGAGAAGGCGACGACGCGGGTCAGCGCACCCTCGAGCTCGCGGATGTTGGAGGACACACGGCTCGCGATGAACGTCAGCACCTGCTCGTCGTGGACGTGGATCCCGTCGACCTTGACCCTTTTGCGCAGGATTGCGATCCGCGTCTCGAGGTCCGGCGGCTGGATGTCCGTGATCAGGCCCCACTCGAAGCGGCTGCGTAGGCGCTCCTCGAGCGTCGCGATGTCGCGCGGCGGCCGGTCGGAGGACAGCACGATCTGCGAGCCCGCCTCGTACAGCGAGTTGAAGGTATGGAAGAACTCCTCCTGGAAGCGCTCCTTGCCCTCGAAGAACTGGACGTCGTCGATGAGCAGGACGTCGTAGCCGCGGTAGCGCTGCTTGAAGCCCTCGATCCGCTTGTCGCGCAGCGAGTTGATGAAGTCGTTGACGAAGGCCTCGCTCGTCATGTAGCGCACCGAGAGCTCGGACGAATGCTCCGCCACGTACTGCGCGACCGCCTGCAGGAGATGCGTCTTGCCGAGCCCGGTGCTGCCGTAGATGAAGAGGGGGTTGTACGCCTGGGCGGGCGCCTCGGCGACTGCGAGCGCGGCGGCATGCGCGAATCGGTTCGACGAGCCGATGACGAACGAGTCGAACGTGTACTTCGCGTTGAACCCGCCGCTTTCGGGCCGTCCGTGCGGGCGCTGGACCATGGGAACGACGCCTTCAGACGCCGCACCAGCCTCCGTCGACGCCTCTGCGCCGCCGGCGACCCTCAGCTCGATCGGGCGTTCGATGCCGACGATGTCGCGTACCGCCGCGCCGATCAGGCCGACGAAGTGCCCCTCGATCCAGTCACGCGTGAACTCGCTCGGAACGGTCAGGACGAGGGTGTCGCCCTCGAGCACGAGCTCGTGGACGTCACCGAACCACTTGCTGTACGTCCCGTCGCTGAGGGCCTCCGTGAGCCGTCCGGAAATTCCCTCCCAGAGGTTCTCTGTAGACAGCTCGACTTGGTGCTCCACCGACGCCCTGATCCTCCTCGTCTCCGGCCCGGCGGCCAGCATAACAGCGGCTTCGCCGGGGGCAAAACCGGCCTGTTTGCAGGATGTTTCCAGGCCCGCCAGATCCCTCCACAGCTGTGGACAACAGTGGGGGCAACTACCTCGAGCCGCATGCCTGCACCGTCTCCGGCTGTGGACAAGACGGTGGACAGGGCGCGGCTATACTGACCGCCGCACTGACTGGCCACCCCTGCCGCCGGCAGGGATTTTTCTGGCAAAGACGAGCCTTTTCCCACTGTCGTGAAGCGCACCTATCAGCCCAACGTCCGCCGCCGCAAGCGCAAGCACGGCTTCCGTGCCCGCATGTCGACGAAGGCCGGCCGGGCGATTCTGAAGCGGCGCCGCGGCAGGGGCCGGGCTCGCCTCTCCGCCTAGTCGGCTCGGCGGGACCGAGCCACTAAGCTGCACCCGTGAAGCGCGCCAACCGTCTGTCCCGCTCTCGGGACTTCGACGCGGTGCATCGCCGCGGACGCTCGGTCTCGTCTCGTTTCCTCGTCCTGTACTGGCTCCCGCAAGACGAGCCGGTGGAGCCGAGGATCGGGTTCGCCGTGCCCCGCGCTGCCGGCGGCGCCGTCGAGCGGAACCGGATCAAGCGGCGCCTGCGTGAGGTCTGGAACGCGCGGCTCGAACGCGTGCCGGCCGGCTACGACTACGTGTTGATCGTGCGCCCCGGCCTCGTCGAGGCGGCCGAGGTGAACGGGTTCGAGTGGCTCGGCAAATGCGTCGACGAGTTGCTCGGCCAGACCGGAGTCCTCGCCGCGTGAACGTTCCCCACTACGGCGCCGGCAGAGCCGACGCCTTCGTTCCCAGTCGGCTCCGTCGAGCCTACGCCGATGTGCTGCGCATCCCGGCGACGCTCGGCGTCGGTCTCGTCTGGGCCTATCGCGTCACGTTCGGCGCGCTCTTCCCGACCACGTGCAAGTACCACCCCTCGTGCTCGGAGTACGCGGTGCAGGCGCTTCGCCGGCACGGTCTCGTTCGCGGCAGCCTCCTCGCCGGCTGGCGGCTGCTTCGCTGCAACCCGTGGAGCCGCGGAGGCTTCGACCCGGTCCGATGATGCTCTTCGCGATCCCGATCATCAGCCAGCTCGAGGCCGTGATGCGTCACGTCCTCAACTTCTTCCACACGAACTTCGGCCTGCCCTGGGCATGGGCGATCGTGGCCACCACCGTCCTCGTGCGGATGATCCTTGTCCCGCTGACGGTCAAGCAGATCCACTCGATGCAGAACCTGCAGAAGTTCGCGCCGCAGATGAAGGAGATCCAGAAGAAGTACAAGCAGGACAAGGCGAAGCAGAACGAGGAGCTGATGAAGTTCTACCGGGAGAACAACATCAACCCGGCCGCCTCCTGCCTGCCGATGCTCCTGCAGCTGCCGGTCTTCATCTCCCTCTACTACACACTCAAGCACTTCGACGCGAACTTCCATCCGGGGCCGAACGAGAACCTCTCGTTCCTGCATTTCATCCCGAACATCACCGTCGGGACGACCGCGCAGTGGGGCGGCTACATCCTGCTCGTCGTCTACGTCGCGAGCCAGATGGCCTCGTCGCTCTTCATGATGGCGACGACCGACAAGACGCAGCGGACGCTGTTCATGATCATGCCGCTCTTCTTCGTCTTCATCATCGCGCGCTTCCCCGCCGGCCTCGTTCTCTACTGGGTGACGACGAACCTCTGGACGGTCGGGCAGGGGCTGATCACGCGGCGACTCGTCACGAAGACACCCGCGCCGGTCCCCGAGCGCCGCAGCTCGCGGACACCGCCGAAGGACGACGGCTCGAGTGGGAACGGTGCAGCTCCGGAAGCGCCGGCCCCGACGCCTGCTCCGCCCGCGCCGCAGCAGCAGCCGCGTCAGGTGCGCCGCAAGAAGAAGCGCACGAGCCGCAGATGAGCGAAATCGCGGACCTCACGGCCGAGGCAACCGGGGAGACGGTCGGCGAGGCGAAGTGGGCGGCGTTGCGCGAGCTCGAGCGGCGCCATCCCGGGCTCGACAAGGCCGCGGTGCAGTTCGAGGTGGTGGCGGAAGGCGAGCGAGGCATCCTCGGCGTGGGCTACGAGCCGGCCAGGGTCGTCGCGCATCTGCCGGCCGCGGCGGCGGACGCGGCTGCGGTCACCGCCGGCGACGAGAGCGACCAAGCCGGGGAAGCACGAACGCTGGTCGCGCGGATCGTCGACGCTCTGGGCGTCGATGCCGAGGTCACCGCTCGTGAAGACGCCGACGCGATCGTCGTCACCTGCTCCGGACCGGACGTCGGCCTGCTGATCGGCCGCCACGGCCAGACGATCGACGCCGTCCAGTACCTGCTCAACGTGATCGCCTACCGCGCGTACGGCGACGAGAAGAAAGACGTGGTCGTCGACGCGGCGGATTACCGCGCGCGCAGGCAAGCCACGCTCGAGACGCTCGCGCTGCAGGTCGCCGAGCGTGTGCGCGCCTCGGGTGAGCCGGAGGAGCTCGATCCGATGACGGCGGTCGAGCGCAAGGTCGTCCACCTGAGCCTCAGGGACGTCGCGGGCGTCGGCACGACCTCCGAGGGCACGGAGCCGAACCGCTACGTCGTCGTCGTTCCCAACTGACGACTGGCTCCGCGCGGTCCTCGCGACGCCGGGACTGACGGGCCTGCGCGATCTCGACAATGCGCGCGAGATGCTGTTCGAGGATGCGCTGCGCGCCGTGCGGGTTGTCGAGCAGTACGACGGTCCAGTCATCGACGTCGGCTCGGGCGGCGGCTCGCCCGGCATCCCGCTCGCGGCTGCGCTTCCCGACCGAGAGGTGACGCTGCTGGAGGCCGAGCAGCGCAAGTGCGACTTCCTCCGACGCTGGGCGCCGCCGAACGCGCGTGTCGTCTGCGGACGGGCAGAGGAGCAGCCGCTCGAGGCGTGGGGCGTCGCGACGGCCAAGGCGCTCGCGCAGCCGGCCGTCGCCGCGGAGTGGTGCCTGCCGCTCGTCGGCATCGGCGGCGCGGTGATCCTCTGGCTCGGCGAAAGTGCCGACCTAGACAAGCTCGCGCGTGTCTCGGTCCAGCTCGGTGCGCGCGCGCCGGAGCTGTATGACGGCCTAGCGGTGCTGCTCAAGGTGATGCCCACACCGTCGGGCTTCCCCCGCCGCGTCGGCGTCGCGAAGAAGCGTCCGCTGGCCTAGCGACAATGGCTGCGGCCATGAGTCGCATCTACGCCCTGGCGAACCAGAAAGGCGGCGTCGGCAAGACGACGACCGCTGTCAATCTCGCGGCCTGTCTCGCGGAGGCCGGCGAGCGCGCACTCGTGATCGACCTCGATCCGCAGGCGAACGCGACCTCGGGTCTCGGGATGCGCGCCAACGGCACTTCGAGCTACGACCTGCTCGACGGCGCACCGCTCGCCGAGCTCGTGCATCCGACGGCGTTCGCGAATCTCGATCTCGTCCCGGCGAAGCCGGATCTCGCCGGCGCCGTGGTCGAGCTCTCCGGCCGCGAGGACGGCGAGCGCTATCTCGTTCAGGCGCTTGCGTCGGGCACCGACCGCTACGACTTCGTCTTCCTCGACTGCCCGCCGTCGTTCGGCCCGCTCACCGTCAACGCGCTCGCAGCCGCCGACCGGGTTCTCGTGCCGGTTCAGGCGGAGTACTACGCGCTCGAGGGGTTGACGCAGCTGCTGCACTCGGTCGAGCTGATCCGCCGGCGGCTCAACCCGAGCCTCGCCGTCGGCGGCGTCCTGCTCACGATGGTCGACGGCCGCACGCGCCTGTCGAAGCAAGTCGAGGACGAGGTGCGACGCCATTTCGGCGAGCTCGTCTTCCGCACCTCCGTCCCGCGCTCGGTGCGCCTCGCCGAGGCTCCGAGCCACGGCCTGCCCGCGATTGCCTACGACCGTCGCTCCGCCGGAGCCGACGCCTACTGGAAGGTGGCGATGGAGCTTGTCGAGCGCGCCTGAGTCCTCCCCGCAGCGCCGCGGCCTCGGTCGCGGCCTCGAGGTTCTGATCGGCGGCTCGCCGGTCCCGACCGACCTGCTCGAGATCCCCGTCGACGCGATCCATCCCAATCCGCGCCAGCCGCGCCGCCGCTTCGAGGCCGAGGCCGCGTCGGGGCTTGCCGAGTCCGTGCGGCGCCAGGGAGTCATCCAGCCGCTGCTCGTGCGCCCGCGTGGTGTGGGTGGCTACGAGATCGTCGCCGGCGAGCGTCGGTGGCGCGCAGCCCGGGAGGCGGGTCGCGCGACGGTGCCGGCGGTCGTCCGCGCCGCCGACGACCGCGACACGCTTCTGCTCGGGCTCGTCGAGAACGTCGCGCGCGAGCAGCTGACGCCGATCGAGGAGGCGCGCGCCTACGCCGTCCTGATCGACGAGTTCTCGCTCTCGCTCGGCGAGGTGGCCGAGCGCGTCGGCCGCTCCAAGCCCTCGGTCTCGAATCGCATCCGCTTGCTCGAGCTGCCCGACGACGTGCTCGGGATGGTCGAGCGCGGGCAGCTGAGCGAGGGACACGCGAGGGCCGTCCTCGCGGTACCCGATCACGAAGGGAGGCGCCGGCTCGCGCGCGAGATCGTGCGGCGCGGCCTCTCGGTGCGGGCGGCGGAGCAGCGGGCCAAGTGGGCGGGAGCGCGGCAGCGGCCGCGCGCGGGCTCGGCGCCGGTCGATCCGGCGCTTGCCGAGCGAGCGCGCGCCGCCGTCGAGCACCTGACCGGCCGGACCGCGCGCGTCCTGCCCGGACGCGTCGAGCTCCCCTTCGGTGACGAGCACGACCTCGCCGAGCTGGTCGAGGCTCTCGAGAACGCGGCTACAATCGAGCCCCGCAGTTCCGACTAGTGGGGGCGATTAGCTCAGCTGGTTAGAGCGCCGCTCTGATAAGGCGGAGGTCCCTGGTTCGAATCCAGGATCGCCCACTTCGCCGCGCCATTCAGCCGCCTAGTGCAGGCGGTGCGTGCGGACGAGGTACTCCTTGACCGCCAGCAGGAACGACTCGTCCTCGGCGAGCTCGACCAGCTGGTCCTTCGTCGCCGCGTCGAGCTCCTCGTCGAGAGCGATCTCGGCGACGAAGCTCGGGGTTCGCCCCGTCTGCGAGAGAGACGCCATCCGCAGAAAGATCCGCCGGGCGTCCTCGTTCTGTGAGATCGCCTCGAACGACTCGATGTCGTCCAGCCAGAGAGCGCGCATGAGTGTCAAACGGCACACGCCTGGCGCGGGTTACGCCGGGGTTTGGCGGACGCGCCCTGAGCTATATTCGAGACGAGGTTGCCGCGGATGCAGGAGATGCTCATCTACGGAGTCAGCTTCGATCTGGTCGGCAAGCAGCCGATCGTCCTGTTGAAGACTGCGGACGGGAACAAGTTCCTGCCGATCTGGATCGGGCATGCCGAGGCGACTGCCATCCTCATGAAGCTGCAGAGCCAGACGTCCGCGAGGCCGATGACGCACGATCTCGTCAGCGAGATGCTCGAGCAGCTGGGCGCGTCGATCAGCCGGATCACGGTGACCGAGCTCCGCGAGAACACGTTCTACGCACAGATCACCGTCATCCAGGACGGCCAGGAGATCGAGATCGACTCTCGCCCCTCCGACGCGATCGCGCTCGCCATCCGCGCCGAGGCCCCGATCTTCGCCGCCGCCGACGTGATCGCCGAGTCTGCGATCGAGTTCGAGGGCGAGGAAGTCGACGAGGAGCAGCTCGAAGCCGAGGTGCTGCGCTTCCGCAGCTTTCTCGAGGACGTGACGCCGGACCAGTTCGTCGTCGAGAACGGCGACGAAGAGGAGTAGCTAGCTCAGCACGATCGCGATCAACGCCGTGGCGTTGAAGAGGCCGTGCACGAACATCCCCGGTACCACGCTGTCGGTCCGGTCGCGGAGCCAGGCGAGCGCGATGCCGAACGGGACGAGGACGAGCAGCGCCTCGACCAACCCGTGAGCGAGACCGAACGCGACGCCGACGAGGACGATCGACCACCAGCGTCCGAGAAACGCGAGCAGCGACTGGCCGGCGCCGCGAAAGGTGAGCTCCTCGACGAACGGCGCGATCACGGCGAAGAGGACGAGGTTGGCGGCGAATGCGGCGGCATGCGCGGGCTCCCACGACACGTTCGTGATGCCCTGCTCCTTGCCGGGGCTTTCCGGCAACGGCAGATACGAGATCACGGCTTCCCAGAGAAAGATCGCGACGATGACGCCGGCGGCGAGTCCGAACGCAGCCCCCCAGCTGCGAGGCGCCCTGAGCGCGAGCAGGTCGAAGCGCCCTTTGACGATGAGCAGGATGATCCCGAGCCAGATCGCATAGAGGATCGTTCCGCCGGCGAAGGTCGAGTACGAGTAGACCTCCTGATGCGAAACGCCGCGGCCTCCGCCGCTTCCCCCCGAGAAGCGCGCCGCGTAGTTGATGAGCGCGATCAGCCCGACGAAGACGCACCAGAAGACGAGTCGCGTGTGATCCTCGCGAGGACGCGGCGGGGCTGCTTCGACCTCCACGAGCGCTCAGCATAGGGTTCCGGCCATGCGGCACTTCACGCCGGAGGAGGCGAACGCCGAGCTCGAGCAGGTGCGGCCGCTCGTCGAGCAACTCGTCGCGCACCGCCAGGAGCACACGGCCGCGCTCGAGCGACAGGAGGAGCTCGAGCAGAAGATCCGTGGCAACGGCGGCGGCATTCCGCCGGCGGAGCTCGCCTCCGCGACCGCCGAGGTCGACGCGGTCGCCCGGCAGCTTGCGCGGCTCGTCGACGAGATTACGGCTCACGGCGTACAGGTGAAAGACTTCGATAGCGGCCTCATCGACTTCCCCGCCTTACGGGGCGACGAGACGGTGCTCCTCTGCTGGCAGCTCGGCGAGGACGAGATCGGCTGGTGGCATCGCGTGGACGACGGCTTCGCCGGCCGCCGCCCGCTTCCGCTCGACTGAGGATTTCACGCCTCCGCCGCGAAGTCCGGGCGGGGGATGAGCGAGTTCTGGAAGCACATCGTCATCGCCGCGGCGATCTTCGCCGTGGTCGTGCTGTTCGCCCGCGCCATCGACTGGCTGCTGCGACGCCGCACGTTGACGCCCGAGTCGGCGACTCGTTACCGCGTCTTCCGGCGGATGATCATCGTGGTCATTCTCGTCGTCGGCCTCTTCTCAGCGTTGCTTGCGATTCCCGAGGTGCGGGCCGTGGCCGGCGGTCTGCTCGCCTCGACGGCGGTTCTCGGCATCATCCTCGGCTTCGCCGCGCAGCGGACGCTCGGCAACTTCATCGCCGGCCTGCTGATCGCGCTCGCCCAGCCCGTGCGCATCGGCGACCGCGTCGAGTACGAGGGCGCCGCCGGCGTCGTCGAGGAAATCGGCCTCACGTACACGTTCATCCGGGCAACCGACCGCCGGCGGATCGTCGTGCCAAACGAGAAGCTCGCCTCCGACACGATCGTCAACGCGTCGATCCGGAGCCGTGAGACGTTCGCCGAGATCTCCGTCCCCGTCCCGCTTGCTGCCGACCTCGACGCGGCGCTCGACGCCTTGCGCGAGGACGTGGCAGACGAACGGGACGCGTCCGTCTACGTCAGCACGCTCGCCGATCCCGCGACCGTGACGCTGCGGGCCGCAGCAGCCGACGATCTCGCGGCCGAGCGCCTCGAGCACGAGCTTCGCCTGCGCGCCCACCGGCGCCTCCGGGCGCTCGGCGTCTGGGCGTGAGCTCGAAGCGAAAGCCGAAGCCGAAGCCAAAGCCGAAGCGGCGGCCGCGGCGGAGGCGCAGGCTCCTCGTCGTCCTCGCGATCGCGATTCCGCTCGCCCTGCTCGCGCTCACCGCGGCCGGCGGAGCCGTGTACTTCGGCTCCAGCTGCGACCTGAGCGCGCTGCAGCCGGTGCGCCAGGGCGACAGCTCGCTCGTCTACGGAGCGAACGGGAGCCTGATCGGCGTCCTGCCCGCCGTCGAGAACCGCACGGCTGTCGCGCGTAACGCGATCGGCGCGTGGATGCCGAAGGCGACCGTCGCGATCGAGGACCGGCGCTTCTACCAGCACGGCGGGATCGATCCGGAGGGAATCCTCCGTGCCTTCGTCGCAGACGTGAGCGCCGGCCACATCGTGCAGGGCGGTTCGACAATCACGCAGGAGCTCGTCCGCAACCTCTACCTCTCGCGCGACAAGACCGTGCAACGGAAGGTCGTCGAGGCGTGCCTCGCCGTCAAGCTCGCGCGCGCGTGGCCGAAGGACAGGATCCTCACCGCGTATCTCAACGACGTCTACTACGGCAACCACGCGTACGGGATCCAGGCTGCCGCCGAGACGTACTTCTCGGTGCCGGCGAGCCGGCTGACACTCGAGCAGGCGGCGCTCCTCGCCGGGCTGCCCCAGGCTCCGTCCTACTACGACCCGCTGCACAACCCGGCCGCAGCGCTGGCCCGGCGCGACGCGGTTCTGCGAGCCTTGCGACGGAGCGGGGACATCACGCAGGCGCAGTACGCGGCGGCCGTCCACGATCGCTCCCTCCACCTTCGCCCGAGCTCCGCGTATGCGAGCCGCGAGCCGTACTTCGTCGGGTACGTCGAGAACCTGCTCGAGCAGGAGTACGGCGCCGCGACCGTTCGCGCGGGCGGGCTGAAGATCTACACGACGATCGAGCCACGCCTGCAGCGAGCTGCGACGGACGCCTTGTCCCAGGTGCTCTACGCGCGTCGCGATCCCTCCGGCGCCATCGTCTCGATCGATCCCGCTTCCGGTGCGATTCGTGCGATGGCGGGCGTGAGCCCCGAGGACAGCGGCAGCGAGTTCAACCTCGCCACGTTGGCCGAGCGACAGGCCGGGTCGACGTTCAAGCCCATCGTCCTCGCCGCCGCGGTCGCGCGAGGGATGAACCCGTGGGCGACGCGCTATCTCTCCGCGCCGTTCTACTACGCGCCGCTTCAGTGGAGCGTCCGGACATACGACGGCGCGTACGCCGGCCCCGAGACGGTCGCCGCGGCGACGATCCACTCCGACAACACCGTCTATGCGCGGCTCGCGCTCGATGCGGGGCCGGCGGCGATCGTGGAGATGGCGAAGAGGCTCGGAGTGCAGACGCAGCTACAGCCGACGCCCTCCCTCGCCCTCGGCACCGATGCGGTGACCCCGCTCGACATGGCCTCCGTCTACGCGACTCTCGCCGCCGGAGGCGTGTACTCCCGGCCGCTGGCGATCCGCCGGGTCGTCTTCTCGGGCGGCAAGACCGACGCCGGCTGGGGGCGGTCGCAGCGGACGCGGGTCATCCCGGACTGGGTCGCGACCACGGTGACGCGCGTCCTCGAGGAGAACATGCTCCACGGAACCGGCGTCGGAGCTCACGTCCCCGGTCGCGTCGACGCGGGCAAGACCGGGACGACCGACGACTACGCCGACGCCTGGTTCGCCGGCTATACACCTTCGCTCGAGGCCACCGTCTGGATGGGCTACCCGCACGCCGAGACCCCGATGCTCGACGTTCACGGCGCCGCTGTTTCCGGACCGACACTGCCGGCCACGGCCTGGCGGCTCTTCATGGAGCGAGCGCTCGCAGGCTCCGCGAGCGCGGACTTTCCCTCGCCGCTCTCTCCGGCCGAGTTCTCGCCGTGGACCGGGCAGTACGCCTACCGGCTCACCCCGTCCCCGTCGGGGTAGTCGTCGTTCCGATTCCGATCGTGGTCGCCGTCGTGGTCGGCACGGTGACGGTCGGGATGGTGGTCGTCGGCAGCGTCGTGGGGATCGTCGTCGTGGTCCGCGAGGTCGTCGGCGTGGTTGTCGACCGCGCCGTTGTGGTCGGCTGAGTCTGCGTGGTCGCCGTCGCCGTCGTCGTCCCGGGCGTCGTCGTCGGCTGCGTGGTGGTCGTGGGGTGACTGTGGGTATGGACGCTGCTGGTGGCCGGCGACGCCGATCCGGGACGTGTCACGGCCCAGGCGAGGACTCCGCCGGCGGCCGCGAGGAGCACGACGGCCGCCGCCACGATGGCCCACTTCCGCCGCGGGTTGCTCGGTGGAGGAGGCGGCGACGGAACAGGAACGGGAGCGGGAGCACCGAGAACCCGCGTCGCCGCCGTGTCCGCCGGGATGACGACGGTCGAAGCCGTCGTGCCGAGAGCGGCCAGGAGCGCCGCTCCGTCGGCGGGACGCTGCGCCGGATCCTTGCGCAGAGTTGCCGCTGTCAGCGCGGCGAGGTCCCGTGGCGCGTTCGGCTGGAGAGACTCGACCGCGGGTGGCGGCGCGTGCCGGTGCATGTCCACGAGGGCGATGGCGTCGTCGGCCACGAACGGCAACGCGCCGGTCAGCATCCGGAAGAGGATGACGCCGAAGGAGTAGACGTCGCTCGCCGCTCCGGCCGGCTCTCCCGCCGCTTGCTCGGGCGAGATGTACGCGGCCGTGCCGAGCACGGTCCCGGCCTCGGTCAGCGTGCCGGCGCCTGCGGTGCTGCGCGCCAGCCCGAAGTCTGCGAGCTTCGGCCGGTCCTCCTCGTCGAACATGACGTTGGCCGGCTTGAGATCCCGGTGGACGAGACCGCGGGCATGGAGATGCGCGAGGCCGGCCGCGACGCCTTGCGCCACGCGCCGGGTCTCGTCGGGCGGCAGCGGTTCCGTGCCGAGCCGATCTTCGAGCGACCCGCCCGGCAGCCATTCGAGCGCGATGAACGGCCCGGCCTCTCCCTCGCCGTAGTCGTAGACGCGCGTCACGTTCTCGTGCGCCAGCGTCGCGGCGGCCTTCGCCTCGCGCCGGAAGCGGTCGAGGTCGGCGGTCGGCGAGAGGATCTTGAGCGCGACCGTCCGATCGAGCGTGCTGTCGTGCGCACGCCAGACTTCCGACATCGGCCCGCGACCCTGTAGCTCTTCGAGCCGGTAGCGGCCGGCGACGAGGTCTCCCTGATTCACGACTACTACGGTATGCACCCACGGTGACCGAACTACTCACCTTCGAGGCGGCACAGGAGTTGGTACTGGCTCGCGCGCGCCCGCTTCCGCCCGAACGTGTGCCGATCGCGGAGGCGGGTGGACGGGTCGCCGCGGAAGATGTTCGCGCGAGGGTCGACCTTCCGCCGTTCGCGAGCTCGGCAATGGACGGCTTCGCGGTGCGCGCGTCCGACCTGCCGGGGACGCTGCGGATCGTCGGCGAGTCGGCCGCCGGCCGGCCCTACGAGGCTGCGGTCGAGGCCGGCTGCGCCGTCGCCATCTCGACCGGCGCCGTGGTGCCGGACGGCGCGGACGCAGTTGTCCCGATCGAGTCCGTTGTCAGGCAAGAAAACAGAGTGGAGCTCGCAGTCGGGGCCGTTCCCGGCGCGCACATCCGTCCGCGGGGCGGAGACATCGCAGCAGGCGACCTTGCCGTGCCGGCGGGAACGAGGCTCACGCCGGGTCGGATGGCAGCCGCGGCGGCCTCCGGAATCGCGGAGCTGCCGTGTCGGCGTCGGCCACGGATCGCGGTGCTCGCAACGGGGAGCGAGCTCGTCGCCCCCGGGGAACCGCTCGGGCCCGGCCAGATCTACGAGACGAACACGCTGATGCTCACCTCGGTGCTGGCGGCGGCGGGTGCAGAGGTACTCGCGCACCCGCCTGCAGCCGACGAGGAGGTGGCGCTCCGGCAAGCGCTCGAGCGTGGCCTCGCCGCGGATGTCCTCGTCACGTCGGGCGGCGTCTCGGTCGGCGAGCACGATCTCGTCCGCGAGGCCGAGCGCGAGCTCGGGGTCGAGGAGATGTTCTGGCGCGTGTCGATCAAGCCCGGCAAGCCGGTCTCCTTCGGGGTGCGCGGAGACACGCTCGTCTTCGGTCTGCCCGGAAACCCCGTGTCCGCGCTCGTCGGCAGCGAGCTCTTCGTCAAGCCGGCGCTCCGTGCCCTGGAGGGGGTCGCGGATCCACTGCCGAGGTTCGAGCCGGGTCGGCTTGCGACCGGCCTGCGCCGCAACGAGGAACGCGACGAGTTCGTGCGAGCCCGCTCGCGGGTGGACGGAGAAGCGATCGTGCTCGACCCGGTCGTCGGCCAGGAGTCGCACATGATCGTCCGCTCGGGCGCCGCCGACGCGCTCGTGCACATTCCACGTGGAAACGGCGAGCTCGAGGCCGGCTCGACGGTGCGCTGGCTACGCCTCGGCGCGGCGTGACCGAGCGCTAGTCGTTCACTGCCCGGCGCGCCTCGGTACCTGCCGAGCGGTGCCGCTGCGCCAGAACGAGCGTCCGGATCAGCTCGCGCAGTGGCCCACGGCGCGGGCGCTCACCCGGTGCGGGATACGGCGCATAGCGTCCTGCTGCCAGCGCCGCGAGCTGGCCCCCGGCCGCTAGCCAGCCGAGCCCGATGATGAGCAACGGCAGTGGGGCGTAGCCGACGGCGAAGAGCTTCACGACATACCACGGTGCGTCCCAGCCGAGGCCGTAGTGGGTCGCGAACGACCAGACGAGGTAGGCGGGGCCGAGCAGGCCTGCGCAGAAGACGCTCGCGCGCACCGCCGGGTTGCGGCTCTGCACCTGCGGCAGCCACAGCCAGGCGTGCAGCGAGGGCAGGACGAAGATGAGGGCGAACGGGTTCGTCGCCGCGACGAGAAGCCCGACGACGCCGAGTGCGAGCAGAGCTGCGCTGTGCCCCGCCAGCCGCTCCTCGGGGCGGACCTCCCGTTTTGGCAGCAGGCGGGCGCGAGCCACGATCCAGCCGGCGCCGGCGAGCAGGACGAGGGCGAGCAGTGCGCTGCCCGGCCACGTGACCGAGCTCAGGGACGGCGCATGCCCGTCCATCGTCCCCCAGAAGCCGAACGCGCCGAAGAGGAGGAAGACCGCGCCGACCCAGGCCCAGAAGCCGAGCCGGCTGCGGTAGCTACGGAGAGCCGGTGCGATGCGGATACGACGCCGGCGGCAGCGGGCGAAGAGGTCGACGGCGGCGGCGAGAAACGGCAGCAGCATGGCGACGAGCACGATCTCGATCGCCCAGCCGCGAATCAGCCGCTGGCCGAGGAAGACGTAGCTCGCGGGGCCCTGCGCGAGCGAGACACCCTCCTCCATCACGTCGATCGTGTCCTGCGTCGCCAGCCCGACCTGGCCGAGGCGTCTGACGTCGAGCTTCCCACCATGCCCCTGGCTCGCGGGTGGCCGCGCACCGGCAGTTGTGACGGTAACCGCCGGGATTCCACGGCTGACGAACGGCGCCTGCTCGTACGGATCGAACGGAAACGCGAGGCTGGTGAGCTGCTGGAGCCCGCTTGGCCGTGAGGGGTCGCCGCCGCTCTCCTGCCCGAGGGCGGCGCGCAGCGTTTCGACAAGTCCTGGCGCGGGCGAGCGGGACGTGTTGCCGCCGAACACGAGTCTCGGTCTGCCGCGGCCGCCGACGGCGTCGAGGTTGATGACGCCGAGGACGTTCTGGCCGCCGTTCTGCAACGCGGCGAAGTGGGCGGCGCCTCTGGCGCCGTCGGACCCGTCCGTCGAGAGGAAGACGAGGGAATACGGCGGCGAGATGCGCTGCCCGCCGGCGATCGGCGCGTATGCGCGCGCCAGCTCGATCAGCGCCGCCGTGCCCGACGCGTTGTCGTCGAGCCCGGCGCCGACGCCGCTGTCGTCCCGGTGCGCCATCACGACGATCTCGCCGGTGGGAGAGCGGCCGGACTCCTCGGCCACGAGGTTGACGAGCGTCGTCCGGCGGCCGCGAATCGTCGCCGCGAAACGATCGGAGCGGACCGTGAAGCCGTACGGCTCGAGCGCAGCACGGAACCAGGCCGCTGCGCCTCTGGCGCCCGGCGTGCCGGGCGCGCGGTCGGGGTAGTCGGCGGCGAGATCCCGCGCGAGCGCCGCCGCAGCCTCCTTGCCGAACGCCTGCGGGAGGTTCGGCGCATGAAGTGCCGGCGGCCGCGCGACGCTGAACGCGAGCAACAGCAGCGGCAAGCCGACGAGGAGCCAGGTGCCACGGTAGAGGCGCCCGTTGATCGGCCGCTCGAGCGATCCTGGCCGCGGTCGTCGACGCTCGTCTGCGGGCGAGGCGGCCGTCACGAGGCTCAGTCTAGGTCGCGTTTCGGGCGCGCCGTTTTCCCGTGGAAACGGCGCGGGTTAGATCTCCAGCCGCGCAGGGAAGGCGGAGCCGAGAGGAAACATCGGGGCGCGAGCAGCCTGGACCGTTACTGGTAGAAATCGACAGGTTTAGGTTCTGGAATCTTGGGGAACGTGAGTGACTTGGGGATGGACGAGGCGACATCGGTCGAGACAGTGGGCGAGACGCTCGAGGGCATGCGGACGATCCGGCTCCGTGTGCCGGCTCGCGCGGAGTACATCGCTCTGGCTCGCCTCGCCCTGAGCGGGATCGCCGACATCGTGGCGTTGCCCGACGAGCTCCTCGCCGATCTCAAGCTCGCGCTGACAGAGGCGGTGTCGAACTCGGTCCGGCACGCCTACACGGAAGAGGGTGGATTCGTCTCGATCGCGTATGAGCTCAGCGGCGGCGCGCTCGCCGTGGAGGTCGTCGACGACGGGAAGGGCTTCGATCCGGAGCACCCGCCGGCCCTCGAGGGCGAGGAGCTCACCGAAGGCGGCCTCGGCATCGCAATCATCCGGACGATCGCGGACGAGTTCGAGCTTCATTCCCGGCCCGGCTCCCGGGGCTCTCGGTTGCGCTTCGTCAAGCGCCTGCAGCAGCCCTCCTGACTGTTGTCAGGTTCGGCAACTACCCGGCGTAAGCTTCTCGTCGTCGCCAACCGAGCGCCGGTCGTCTACGAGCGCGGGACCGACGGCAACCGCGTCGCACGACGGGGTGGCGGCGGGCTCGTCACGGCGCTGGGAGGCTTGCTCGCGCACCACGACGTGACCTGGATAGCGAGTGCGATGAGCGGGGAGGATCGGGCGATCGCCGCCGAGCACGAGGGCTCATTCGCCGAGAAGGCGCGCGACGGCGCCGACTATCGCCTTCGCTTCGTGGCGCACTCGTCCGAGGCCTACGACTCGTACTACAACGTCGTCGCCAATCCGACGCTGTGGTTCCTGCAGCACTACCTGTGGGGCCTCGGCACTGCGCCGACCTTCGACACCCGTCTCCATCGCGCCTGGCAGGAGGGCTACGCCCCCGTCAACGAGGCCTTTGCCGCGGCGGCTCTCGAGGAGCTCGCCCGGGAACCCGAGGCGGCGGTGCTCTTCCACGACTACCACCTCTACCTCGCCCCTCGCCTCGTGCGGGAGGCGCAGCCCGGCGCGCTGACATCCCACTTCGTCCACATCCCGTGGCCCGAGCCGGACTACTGGCACGCGCTGCCTGCCGAGCTGCGGGTCGCGATTCACGAAGGACTGCTCGCGAACGACGTGGTGGGCTTCCACACCGAGCGCTGGCGGAGCGCGTTCTTCGCCTCGTGCGAGGCGCTGCTCGGGGCGGCCGTGGACGACGTCGCGGGAACGGTCGAGCACGCGGACCGCCGAACGCGCGTCGTCGCGCGGCCGATCGGAATCGACGTCGCCGAGTTCGAAGCCGCACGCGATGCGCCCGGAGTGCTCGAGCGCGAGCGGACGCTCTTCACGAGCCGGCCGGAGCAGTTGATCCTGCGCGTCGATCGCATCGACCCGGCCAAGAACATCGTGCGTGGATTCCAGGCGTATGCGCTCCTGCTCGAGCGTCATCCGGAGCTTCGCGGCAAGGTCAAGCTGGCCGCGCTCGTCGCGCCGTCCCGCGAGGACATCGCCGAGTACGCCGACTACGCCAGGGCCGTCGAGGATGCGGCGCGCGAGGTGAACGACCGTTTCGGGGAGGCGGGCTGGACCCCGCTCGACCTCGACGTCGCCGACGACTTCGAGCGCTCGGTCGCGGGCTACAAGCAGTTCGACGTCCTGTTCGTCAACTCCGTCTTCGACGGGCTCAACCTCGTCGCGAAGGAGGCGTGCCTCGTCAACGAGCGAGACGGTGTGCTCGTCCTCTCCGAGAACGCCGGGGCGCACGAGCAGCTCGGGGAGTGGGCGGTGATCGTGAATCCGCTCGACGTCTCGGGGCAGGCCGACGCGTTGTACGCGGCGCTCACGCTCGCTCCCGCCGAGCGGCGCTGCCGAGCGGAGGCGATTCGGGAGAACGTCCGGACGCACGACATCGGGGAGTGGGTCGACGCGCAGCTCGCCGACCTCGACGCCGTACGATCCTCCTGATGGAGGAGCTCTCCCACGTCGACGAGTCGGGTGCCGTGCGGATGGTCGATGTCGGTGCCAAGGAGCCGCTGCGGCGCCGGGCGGTCGCGCGTGCCGAGGTTCGGATGGCAGCCGCGACGGCAAGGCGATTGCGTGAGCTGCCGAAGGGCGACGCGCTGGCGACGGCGCAGCTCGCAGGGATCATGGCCGCCAAGCGAACGAGCGAGCTCATCCCGCTCTGCCATCCGCTGCCGCTGACGCACATCGAGGTGACGCTCGAGGTCGGCGAGGAGTCCGTCGAGATCGTGGCGGCGGTGGAGACCACCGCGCAGACCGGGGTCGAGATGGAAGCGCTGACGGCGGCGTCCGTCGCGGCCCTGACGGTCTACGACATGGCCAAGGCGGTGGACAAGCAGATGCGGA
The DNA here is from genome assembly GCA_963696975.1 of uncultured Actinomycetes bacterium. Taxonomy (GTDB): domain Bacteria; phylum Actinomycetota; class Thermoleophilia; order Gaiellales; family Gaiellaceae; genus Palsa-739. Next base: position 270,930 of record CAVOMI010000004.1, read on the forward strand.
TCACGGACGTCGTGCTCGTCGAGAAGACGAAGGATCCGGTCGTCTGAAGGCCGCCGCGCTCACGGTGTCCGACGGCGTGGTCGCGGGGACGCGCGAGGACAGGAGCGGCGACCTGCTCGAGGAGCTCCTCCACGGAGAGGGGTTCGAGGTCGAGCGCGCGGTCGTGGCGGACGATCGTGACGAGATCCAGGCGATGCTCGAAGCATTGGCGCGTCAGAACGCCGTGGTCCTGACGACGGGCGGAACCGGCTTCAGTCCGCGCGACGTGACTCCCGAGGCGACGGGGGCGGTGATCGAGCGGGAGGCTCCGGGCATTGCAGAGGCGATTCGCACCGATGCGAGCGCGAAGACTCCGCACGCCCTGTTGTCACGCGGCAAGGCCGGGATCCTGGGGACGACGCTCGTCGTCAACCTGCCCGGCTCACCCGGCGGCGTGCGCGACGGGTTCGAGGTGCTTCGTCCGGTGCTCGCTCATGCCCTCGAGCTTCTGGCGGGCGTGCGCGACGTGCACCATAAGCAGACGTGAGCACCGTCGTCACGCCGCTTCCCGCGCGCTTCGCGCGGCTCGTGAAGATCGAGCACACCGTCTTCGCGCTGCCGTTCGCGTACGTCGGCGCGTTCCTCGCGGTCGACGGGACGCCGACCGCACACGATCTCCTCTGGATCACGCTCGCGATGGTCGGCGCTCGCTCGCTCGCGATGGCGCTCAACCGCCTGATCGACGCCGGGATCGACGCACGCAACCCGCGCACCGCCGGCCGCGAGATTCCGAGTGGCCAACTCTCGGTCGCGCAGGTCGTCGTCTTCTGCGTCCTCTCGCTGGCGCTCTTCCTCGCAGCCGCCTGGCAGCTGAACCCGATCGTGCGCTGGCTCTGGCCGATCCCGGTGATCGGCTTCGTCGTCTACCCGTACCTCAAGCGGTACACGTGGACATGCCATCTCTGGCTCGGGGCCGTGGACGGCCTGGCGCCCGTCGGTGCGTGGGTTGCGATCACCGGGAAGCTGCCGTGGCAGGCGTGGACGCTCGGCGTCGCGGTGGCCCTCTGGGTGGCCGGCTTCGACTTCTTCTACGCGCTGTTCGACGAGGAGATCGACCGCCGGGAGGGGCTGCATTCGATCGTCACTCGGTTCGGCGTCAAGGGCGCCTTTCTCGGCGCGCGCCTCGCGCACGCGGGGACGATCGTCTGCCTCGTGGCTGCGGGGCTCGGGCTCTCGGTCGGCGTCCTCTACTGGGTCGGCGTCGCCGCGGTCGCTCTCCTGCTCGCGTACGAGCACTCGCTCGTGCGGCCCGGAGACCTGCGGCGCCTCGATACGGCCTTCTTCACGATGAACGGCGTGATCAGCGTCGTCTTCGCCGCGTTCGTGATCCTCGACGCGACGCTGTAGCCCTATGCTGGGCCGCGTGCTGACGGCGAGGCGTCTCGGCAAGCGCTACGGAGACAAGCGAGTTCTGCGGGGGATCGAGCTCGAGCTTCCGCGCGGCGGTTTCCTCATGGTCACCGGGCCGAACGGCTCCGGAAAGACGACCCTGCTGCGGATCTGCGCCGGTCTCGCGATTCCGACCGAAGGGAAGCTCACCGTCGACGTGACGCGTGGGGCGATCGGCTACCTGGCGCACGAGCCGCTCGTCTACCGCGAGCTGAGCGCGCTCGAGAACCTCGATCTGTACGGGAAGCTCTATCGCGTCCCCGAACGGCGCGAGCGGATCGGGATGCTGCTCGAGCGCTACGGACTGTGGGAGGTTCGCCACGACCGCGTCGTCTCGTACTCGCGCGGGATGACGCAGCGGCTCGCGCTCTGTCGCGTCCTGCTGCACGAGCCGGAGCTGCTCGTGCTCGACGAGCCGTTCACGGCGCTCGACGCGGCCGGAGCGGAGCTGCTCGACGCGCAGCTGGCCGAACTGCACGACGAGCGCACCGTGCTCGTGTCGACCCACGATCCCGATCGGGTCGCGCAACTCGCCACTGCGAGGCTCGCGCTCGCATGAGGTACGTCTCCGACGTCCGCGCGCTCGCCCGGAAGGACCTGTTGCTCGAGCTGCGGGCGAAAGACACGCTGCCCGCGATGCTCCTCTTCGTGGTGGCGACGTTCGTCGTCTTCCACTTCTCGCTGCCCGAGCATTCGTCGCAGCTCGCGGCGAGCGGGCTCCTGTGGGTCGCGATCATCTTCACCGCGCTGCTCGGGCTCGGCCGGGCGTTCGTCCCCGAGCGAGAGCAGCGCATGCTGGACGGCCTCGTTCTCACGCCCTGCGATCGCAGCGCGATCTGGCTCGCCAAGGCGATCGCGACGTTCGCCTTCCTCGTCGCCGCCGAGGTGGTCGCGCTCCCTGTCTTCTCGCTCTTCTTCCACGGCCTGCGTGGGGCGACAGTTGCGGCCGTCCTGCTCGCCGACGTCGGGATCTGCGCCGTCGGCACGTTCCTCGGCGCGATGGCCGTGGCCACCCGCGCCCGCGACCTGCTTCTGCCGCTCCTCTTCCTGCCGCTGGCGATCCCGATCGTGGTCGGCGGCGTCGGCGCGAGCGTCGTCGCGGATCCGGGGAAGTATCTGGCGTTCCTCGGCCTCTACGACGCGATGTTCGCCCTGCTCTGTTGGGCGTCCTTCGAGTACGTCGTCACGGAGTAACCTTGGAAATGGTGGACAGGCAGTACCGCGTGCCGCTGCCCGCCCTGGCGGTGGCGTCCCTCATCTGCATCACGGTCTCGCTCGTGATCGTGTTCTTCGTCGCGCCGAACGACGCCGTGCTCGGCTTCTCGCAGAAGATCTTCTACTTCCACGTCTCGATCGCCTTCACCGCGTATGCGTGCTTCGCGGTTGGTGCCTGGAAGGCGTTCCGGCATCTGTGGAAACGGGATCCGCGGGCGGATCTCGAGAGCTACGTCGCCGTGCATCAGGGCGTGATCTTCGGCGTGCTCGTGCTGATCACCGGCTCCATCTGGGCGAAGTACAGCTGGGGCCACTGGTGGGTGTGGAGCGAGGACGAGCTCGTGCTCTTCCTCGTTCTGTTCCTCTTCTACTGCGCGTACTTCATGCTGCGCTTCTCGGTCGACGCCGGGCCGCAGCGGGAGAACTTCTCGGCCGTCTACGCGCTCTTCGGCGTCGTGCTCGTCCCCGTCAGTTTCCTCGCGATCCGGCTCGCGAAGCCGTTTCTCCATCCCGAGATCTTCACGCGGCACGGCGCGAATCTCGGCGGCTGGATGCTGGTCGCGTACCTCGTGACCCAGCCGTCGGTGCTGCTGCTCGCGTACACGCTGTACCGCATCGAGCTCTCCGGGAAGCGCCTCGACATCCGCCTGCGGGAGCTGAGGCTCGCGTGACCACCGTCGAGAAGTACGTCACCGGTGCGTACTGCGTGATCTTCGCCGTCGTCCTCGCGTACGTCGTTCTCATCGCGCTCAAGCTCCAGCGGCTCGAGCGGGAGGTCGACGAGCTCGAGCGGCGCGAGCCGAAGGCGGCAGCCGACGACGAGCGCGAGACGGTCCACGTTGGCTGAGCTTCTCTTCTGGCCCGCGCTTCTGCTCTACGGGGAGGCTGCGGTCGGCTACCTCGGCGAGGTGCGGCGGCCCGGGCGCGCGGGACGGGCGGCCACGTGGGGAGTGCGGCTCGGCTGGCTCGCGCAGACCGCCCTGCTCGTCGTCCAGGCGACGCGGGACGACGGGTTCCCGTGGGGGACGTGGGCCTCGTCGCTCTCGCTCTTCGTCTGGCTCGTCGTCTCGGCCTACCTGATCTGGGGCTGCCGCAGGCCGTACCGGCTGCTCGGGCTCGTCGTGATGCCGCTTGCGGTCGCGCTGCTCGTCGTCGCGCGCGCCGGCGGCGGCACGGGGAACGGGAGTGCGAGCCGGTACTCGAACCTCTTCCTCGTCGTCCACGTAGGCCTTGTGCTCGCGGCCTTCGCCGGCTTCACGCTCGCCGCTGCGCTCTCGGGGCTGTACATCTGGCAGGAGCGGCGGCTGAGGACGCGTCCGGCCACGATCCTGCGCAGGCAGATGCCGGCGCTCGCGACGCTCGACTCGCTTGCGCTGCGGACGGTCGCCTGGTCGGTGCCGCTTTTGACCCTCGGCGCAGCCGTCGGGCTCGTTCGTCTCGTCGCCGACGACGATCGATTCGATGCGCTCATCGTCGTGACCGCCGCGACGTGGCTCGTCTGGTGCGCGTATCTCGGCCTGCGCCTGGTCGGCGGCTGGGCCGGACGCCGTGCCGCCTATCTCGCGCTCGCCGGCTTCGTCCTCGTCGTCGTCGTCCGGCTCGCCCTCCCGGCCACCCACTTCGCATGAAGCATCTGGTCCTCGTCGGCACCTCTCACCACCACGCTCCGGTCGAGCTGCGCGAGCAGGTCGCGCTCGGCAGCGACGACGCGCAGGAGCTCGCTGCGCGGCTCGCCGTGGACGGACGCGAGGCCGCCTGCCTCTCGACCTGCAACCGCACCGAGCTCTACCTCGCGCGCCGACGATCCGGAGCAGGCCGAGCTCGCCGCGGTCGCCGCGCTGGCCTCGCTCGGGCCGGAGGTCGAGCCTGCCCTCTACCGGCTTCAGGACCGGGCCGCAGCTCATCACCTCTTCCGGGTCGCGGCCGGCCTCGACTCGCTCGTCCCGGGAGAGGGCGAGATTCTCGGCCAGGTGAGGCTCGCTCACGAGCTCGGGACGATCGGGCCGCTGCTCGACCGCGTCTTCCGGCAGGCGCAGCACGCGGGCCGGAAGGTGCGGGCGCAAACGGCGATCGGGGAGAGCCCCGCGTCGGTGTCGTCGGCCGCGGCTGCGCTTGCAGACCAGGTCTTCGGCAGCCTCGAGGGCCGCTCGATCCTCCTGCTGGGCGCGGGCAAGGTGAGCGAGCAGGCCGCCCGGAACCTCCGCAGCCGCGGCGCCGACATCGCGCTCGTCGCCAACAGCAAGACGGAACGCGAGCGAATCGACGAGGAGCTCGGTCGCGTCGACGTGGTGATCGCATCCACCAGCGCGGCGGGTCTGGTGCTCGACGCCACGACCGTGGCAGCGGCGCTGCGAAACCGCCGTGGCCGGCAGATGGTGCTCATCGACCTCGCGGTACCGCGCGACCTCGACCCGTCGATCGCGGATCTCGACGGGTGCTACCTCTACGACATCGACGACCTCGAGCAGATCGTCGCCGAGACGCTCTCGGGCCGCAGGCGCGAGGCCGAGCGGGCCGAGACGATCGTCGCGGCCGAGGCGGAGAAGTTCCACGAATGGCACGCGTCGCTCGACGTGTTGCCGGCGATCACGTCGCTGCGCGCGCGGGCCGAGGAGATCCGCGAGGCGGAGCTGCAGAAGGCCGACGCGCTGCTGGAACGGCTCGACGAGAGTCAGCGTCGCGCGGTCGAGGCCGTCACCGCGCAGATCGTGAACAAGCTCCTGCATCTGCCGACCGTGCGCATGAAACAGGCAGCCGCGGCAGCCGACGGGGTCCTCTATGCTGAGGCCGTGCGGCACCTCTTCGGTCTCGGCGAGGACGAGCGCTGAACGTCAAGCTCGCAACGAGCCGTCCTCTGCCGCTGCAGGTGCCGACGGCCTTCATCCGAATCCGGCCGCGCGGCGTCGGCTGCGCGCCGCTGCGGAGGCAATCCGTCTCTGTCTCGAAGAGCTGTGCTCGTCCGCGTCGGCAGTCGCGGCAGTAGGCTCGCGCTCACCCAGGCCGAGCGCGCCCTCTCGTCGTTGCGGGCTCCCGGCCTCGAGCTTGCCCTTGTCCCGATCACGACCGCCGGCGACCGCGACCGCTCGCGCCCGTTCGGCGAGATCGGCTCGCGTGGCGTCTTCGTCAAGGAGCTCGAGGAGGCTTTGCTCGACGGCCGCATCGACGTCGCGGTTCACTCCGCGAAGGACCTGACCGCGACGGATCCCGACGGCCTCGCGATCGGCGCCTATCTCCGCCGCGAGGATCCTCGGGACGCACTTTGCGGCGCCTCGGAGCTCCGCTCGGGGATGCGGATCGGCACCGCCTCCGTGCGGCGCAAGGCGCAGCTGCTCGTGCTCGACCCGACCCTCTCGATCGAGCCGCTGCGCGGCAACATCGACACGCGCCTGCGCAAGCGAGGCGAGCGAGGCCTCGACGCGATCGTGCTCGCCGCGTGCGGGCTCGACCGGCTCGGACTCGAGGGCGAGATCGGGCTTCGGTTCGATCCCGAGACGATGCTGCCCGAGGCGGGGCAGGGCGCGCTCGCCCTCCAGGTGCGGGCGGGAGAGGGGAAGCTCGTGGAGGCGGTGGACGACGCCGAGACGCGGGAACGGGTCGAGGCGGAGCGCGCGGTTGTGTCCGCGGTCGGCGGCGGCTGCCTCGCTCCCGTCGCGGCTCATCACGACGGGGCGACGCTCACGGGTCTCGTCGCGGCGGAGGACGGATCGTGGATCGAGCGGCGCACGGGCGCCGACGCCGCGGCGCTCGGAGCGGAGCTGGTGGATGCGAGTACTCGTCACGCGTGAGGAGCTCGCCGCCCGCGTCGCGGCGCTCGGGCACGAAGCGGTCTTGTGCGAGCTGATTCGCATCGAGCCGCTCGGCGACGAGCCGGTCGATGCTCGCGCCTACGACTGGCTCGTGGTCACGAGCCGCAACGGCGCGCACGAGCTCGGCCGTCGCGGTGTCGCCGCCAATCGCATCGCCGCGGTCGGGCCGGCTACGGCCGACGCGTTGCGCTCGCACGGGCTGCACGTCGACCTCGTCGCCGCGAACCACAGCCAGGAAGGCCTGCGTGACGAGTTGCCGGAGGGAACCGCCCTGCTCGCAGCGGCCGAGGGCGCGCGGCTCGACGTGCTCGACGCGGACTTCCTGCCGCTCTACCGGACGATCGAGCTGCGGCCCGAGGTGCCGGAGGTCGACGTCGCACTGCTCATGTCCGGCTCCGCCGCGAGGTCGCTCGCCGCGGCCGGCGCGCACGTCCCGGTCGTCGCGATCGGCCCGCAGACCGAGGCCGAGGCGAGCGCCGCCGGCTTCTATGTCGCCGCGGTCGCCGCCACTCACGACCTCGATGGACTGGTCGAGGCATTACGTTCCCTGCCGTGGTCATCACCTTCCTGAGCGACTTCGGTTTGCAGGACGACTTCGTCGGCACGTGTCACGGCGTGATCGCGACGATCGCGCCCGAGGCTCGCGTGATCGACGTCACGCACGGTGTCCGGCCCGGCCATGTCCTGCAGGGAGCGCTCGTGCTCTCGAACACGCTGCCGTACATGCCGGCCGGCGTCCACCTCGCGGTCGTCGACCCCGGCGTGGGGAGTGGCCGTCGCGCGCTCGCGCTGCGCGACCGCGAAGGCCGCCTGTACGTCGGCCCGGACAACGGGCTGCTGTTGCCCGCCGCCGAGCGTTTCGGCGGCGTTGCCGAGGCGCACGAGCTCGCCAACGCGGAGTACTCGCTGCAGCCGGTCTCGCGGACCTTCCACGGCCGCGACCTCTTCTCGCCGGCGGCGGCCCACCTCGCCGCGGGCGTGGCGCTCGCAGAGCTCGGTCCGCCGGTCGATCCGGACGAGCTGGTGCGCGTCGACATCCCGGAGCCCGAGGTGGGGCAGAACAGGGTGCGCGCGATCGCGCTCGTCGTCGATCGCTTCGGGAACGTCGCGCTCGACCTGCGCCGCGAGCACCTCGAGCGCATGGAGCTCGCCGCAGGCACTCGGGTCGAGCTCAACTGTCGCGGCGAGCGGTTCTACGCAATCTCCGCGCGCACGTTCGCCGACGCTCCGCGCGGGTCGCTCATCCTCTACGAGGACAGCTACGGCAACCTCTCCCTCGCGGTCTCGCAGGGCAGCGCCGCCGAACTTCTGCGCGTCGAGGAGGGAAGCGAGATCGTCCTCGACTTCGCGGTACGGTGATCGACAGCCAGCGTCTCGCCCGCCTCGTCACGAATGCGGTGGTACGGAGGCCGTGGCTGTGGCGGATCTTCCGCGGTCGCCTGCGGTCCATGTTCGACGGCCTCGCGCCGACCTGGGAGACCCGGATCGGCCCGCATCACCTGCTGGCGCTCGATCTTGCGCTCGAGGACGTGCCCGGGCCGCGCCACGCCCTCGATCTCGGGACGGGAACCGGCGTCGTCGCGCTCGCGCTTGCCGAACGCTATCCAGAGGCCGAGGTCGTGGGAATCGACCTCAGCCCGGGGATGATCGAGGAGGCCCGCGGGAAGCTCTCGCCGGAGCTCGGGGGCCGAGTCCGCTTCGAGGTCGGGGACGCCTCGGCGCTCGCGTACCCGGCGGGCGCGTTCGACCTCGTCGTCCTCTCCAACATGATCCCGTTCTACGACGAGCTCGCTCGAGTCGCCGCGCCGGGAGGGACGCTCGTGTTCTCGTTCTCGAGGGGCGCCGAGACGCCGATCTACGTTCCTGCCGGAGCGGTCGCGCGAGGAGCTCGGCCGCCGTGGCTTCGCGGAATTTGCGGAGTTTTCGGCCGACCCGGCCACGGCGCTGCGGGCGACGAGGGAGTAGGCTCCGGACAACGTCGTTCGCGACACGGTCGCACCGGTCCGGACGACCCGAGGCCCCCGAGCACGCGCAAGCGTCACGGGGGCCTTTTTCGTTGGTCCGCCGTTGGCGGGACGGTCTACCCTTAGGCGCGTCATGAGTCTTCGCCGTTCGCTGGTGGTGGTCGGTTCCGCGCTCGCGATCGCGGTGGCGGTCGGCTGCGGCGCGGTGAAAGCGGACTCGAAGGTCGTCTCACCGTGCGGAACGGCGACGTTTCCCGCCTGGTCTCCGGACGGCACGCAGATCGCCTGGTACGGCAAGCGCTGGCCCCTGCCGAACCTCCATCACGCGAGCGGCAGCATCAAGCTCCTCCGCGCGATCTGCGTTTCAGATGTCAACGGCACGAACGTCCATCCGCTCCCCCACACGGTCTGTAGCGAGCACTGCTCTCCCGAGCTGAGCGATCCTCCCGGGCAGCTCTACTGGGTTGCGTCGGGGATGCTCTATGGGAACGACGCCGGAATCTTCACGATCCCGACCGGTAAGGAGCCGAAGCTCGTCGGCAGGACGCCGCCCCAACCGTTCTCAGCCGACTCCGCGGGCGATCGTGTCGCCGCGGGCGCGGTCGCAGCCTGTACGACCCCGGGCTGTGCGGGGCCGGTGCGGATCCTCAGCGTCCCGTCTGGAGCCGTCGTCGGAAAAGCCGGCGGCTCGAAGGTCATCAACACCGAGCCGAGCCTCTCGCCCGACGGGACGCAGGTCGTCTTCGCGCGCTTCCCCGCCAGCGACTCCGGCCAGGGTCTCGGGATCTGGACTGCCTCGGCCGACGGTGGCCACCTGCGGCGGCTGGTGCCGAATGGCGGCGATCCGCTCTGGGCACCTGCCGGCAATCGGATTGCCTACCTCGGCCGGAACGACCGAGCCGTCCCTGCGGCTCGTGCCGGCCGGAGGTGGCGCGAGCACCACCCTCCTGCGCAAAGGAGTCACGTCCATCTTCGGCTGGTCGCCTGACGGTCAGCAGATCGCGTTCGTGGATCCGAAAGAGAACCTCGAGGTCGTCGATGTCGCCACAAAGAGGGTGCGGACGCTGCTGAGGTTCCACGCTCCGTACGGCGCCTCGAGCGTCGCCTGGTCGCCGGATTCGCAACAGCTGCTCGTGGTGTGGAAGGCGCCGGCTCACTCGGGCTGTCCCAGCGGCCTGTGGCGCGTCCCGATCAGTGGCGCGAAGCCGCATCTCGTTCACGGCTGCTGACGACGAAGAATGGCGAGGGCCGGACTCGAACCGGCGACACCCCGGTTTTCAGCCGAGTGCTCTACCAGCTGAGCTACCTCGCCGCGGCTGGGCGGCGGTCAGTGTAGCCCGGGCGCGGTGGCAGGTGGCCGCGTTAGCCTCCGCGCCGTGAGCGTCGAAGAAGCAGCCCGCGAGATCGCCGTCATCGGCGCCACGCTCGACCTGGGCGCGGGGCGGCGCGGCGTCGACATGGGCCCGTCCGCGATCCGCTACGCGGGTCTCGAGCAGCAGCTCACGGACAAGCTCGGCGTCCGCGTCACCGACAGCGGCAACGTCATCTCTCCGGTCGTCGAGACCGCGGACATGGGCGACGAGCACGCCCGCTACCTCCGCCAGATCCTCGACCTCTGCGACCGCCTTTCGGAGCTCGTCGCGGCTGCCGCGGGCCGCGGCGCGCTGCCGCTCGTGCTGGGCGGCGACCACTCCGTCGCGCTCGGCTCGCTCCTCGGGATGGCGAAGGTGCACGGCCCGGGCGGTGTCGTCTGGATCGACGCGCACGGCGACCTCAACACGCCCGAGACGTCGCCGAGCGGCAACGTGCACGGGATGGTGCTCGCGGCGGCGCTCGGGATGGCAGGCGATTCGTTCCGCCGCGAGGGCTGGCCGCTGCCGGCGGTGGAGCCGGGCAAGCTCGCGCTCGTCGGCGTTCGCTCGCTCGACGAGGGAGAACGGCAGCTCCTGGGGAAGCTCGACGCGAAGGTCTTCACGATGAACGAGATCGACCGGATCGGGGTCGAGCCGTGCCTGCGCGAGGCGCTCGCCCACGCGTCGGGCGCAGCGTTCCTCCACGTCTCGCTCGACATGGACGTCGTCGATCCGGACTACGCGCCCGGGGTTGGAACGCCGGTGCGCGGCGGGCTCTCGTACCGCGAGGCGCACCTCGCGATGGAGACCGTGGCGAAGTCCGCCCGCATCGACTCGATGGACGTGGTCGAGGTCAACCCGATCCTCGACCGCGAGAACGCGACGGGCCAACTCGCGGTCGAGCTCGTCGCGTCTGCCCTCGGCGCTCGCATCCTGTGAGCGTAGGCTCGACGGAGCTCACCGCGGAGCGGAGGTGCCGGCTTTGCCGGCGCCGGGAGCGGAAATAACGTGCTCGAGCTCGAGGTTCGCGAAGGAGACATCGCAGCGGTCGAGGCCGACGCGATCGCGAACGCCGCGAACGACCGCCTCTGGATGGGGGCCGGCGTCGCGGGCGCGCTGAAGCGCGCGGGTGGCGAGGAGATCGAGCAGGAGGCCATGGCGATCGGCGGGATCCCGCTTGGCACCGCCGTCGCGACGACCGCCGGACGGCTCCGCGCACGCTGGGTCATCCACGGCGCGGTCATGGGACGGGACCTGCGCACCGACCGAGACCTCATCCTCCGCACGACGCGCGCCTGTCTCGAGGTCGCCGAGGAGCTCGGCTGCCGCTCGCTCGCACTGCCCGCCTTCGGCACCGGCGTCGGCGCGTTTCCGCTCGGCGAGTGCGCGCGGATCATGGTCGAGGAAGCGCGGGTCTTTCCGGCCGAGTCGCTCGAGCAGGTGATCTTCGCGGTCTACGGCAGCGAGGCCTATGAGGCGTTCTCGTCGGCGCTCTCCTCGCCGTGGCCCGAGGGCTCGTAGTAGCGGCGGCCCTCGAGCTCCTCGGGCAGATAGCTCGTCTCGAATCCCTGCGGATCGTCATGGGGGTAGACGTAGCCCTCTCCGTGCCCGAGCCGGCGGCCGTACCACGAGCCGTCGCGCAGCGCCTTCGGCGGCCGCGCGGCGCCCCGTTCCTGCACGTCGGCCATCGCCCGGTTCAACGCGACGTAGCTCGCGTTCGACTTCGGCGCACGTGCGAGGTAGATGGCGGCCTGCGAGAGATTGAGCCGCGCCTCAGGGAGCCCGACGTGCTCTACGGCCTGCGCGGCTGCGACCGCCACGAGGAGCGCCCGCGGGTCGGCATTGCCGATGTCCTCGGATGCGAGCACGATCATCCGCCGGGCGATGAAGCGCGCGTCCTCGCCGCCCTCGAGCATCGCGGCGAGGTAGTAGACGGCGGCGTCGGGGTCGCTGCCTCGCATCGACTTGATGAACGCCGACGTGAAGTCGTAGTGCGCGTCGCCCGCCTTGTCGTAGACGAGCGGCGGCTTGCGCGCGGCGTCCTCGACGTTCTCCGCGGTGACGGCGCCGGCGGCCGTCTGGCTCGCCAGCTCGACGATGTTGAGCGCGGTACGAGCGTCGCCGCCCGAGCGGTGCGCGATCAGCTCCACGACCTCGTCGGACGCCTCAGCCTCGACCGCGGCGAGTCCGCGACGGACGACGATCGCCATCTCTGCCGGCGTGAGCGGCTCGAGCTCGTACACCTGGCTGCGGGAGATGAGCGCGGAGTTGACCTCGTAGTACGGGTTCTCGGTCGTCGCCCCGATCAGCGTCACGAGCCCCGACTCGACCCCCGGCAGCAGCGCGTCCTGCTGCGCCTTGTTGAAGCGGTGGATCTCGTCGAGGAAGAGGATCGTGCGCCGTCCGGTGGTGCCGAGCCGTTCCTGCGCTCGCGCCAGCACCTCGCGCACGTCCTTCACCGTCGCCGAGACCGCCGACAGCTCCTCGAACGCTGCTCCCGTCGAGGCTGCGACGATCCGCGCGAGCGTCGTCTTGCCGCTGCCGGGAGGGCCGTACAGGATCGAGGAGCGGACGCGGTCTTCCTCGATCGCGAGCCGCAGCGCCGAGCTCTTGCCCAGCACGTGCGCCTGGCCGACGAATTCCTCGAGGGTCGTCGGCCTCAGCCGTTGGGCGAGCGGTGCAACGTCGCCCGCGCGCTGGTCGGCGGCGTCCGAGAAGAGGTCGCTCACGACCCTCAGTATGCTCGTGCCCGTGTCCGGAGCCCCGGCCGACGCGTGGAGCGGCGCGAGCTACGAGCGCATCGCAGAGACGTTCGCTTCGATTCACGACCGCGTCGTCGCAGAGCTCGCGCTTCACCCCGGCGCTCGAGTGCTCGACGTCGCCTGTGGCACAGGCGGCGTGGCGCTGCGGGCCGCTCGCGCCGGCGCCGACGTCGTCGGTATCGACATCTCGGCCGATCAGCTCGCGAAGGCGCGTGCCGCGGCGGAGGCGACCGGGCTCGAGATTCGCTTTGACGAGGGCGACTGCAAGGAGCTTCCGTACGACGCCGCCGAGTTCGACGCCGTCGCCTCGGCCTTCGGCGCGATCTTCGCCCCCGACCACGAGCGCGTCGCGGCCGAGCTGGCACGTGTCTGCCGGCCGTCGGGCCGGCTGGCTCTCAGTGCGTGGCCGAAGGACGAGTGGTCGGAAGTCAGCGCCCGGGCCGGGCGGACGCCGGCACCGGGCCCGGACGCGCGCGACTGGGCCGAGGAAGCGCAGGTGCGCGCGCTGCTCGGCGACTCGTTCGACCTGGACCTCCTGCGCGGGGAATGGCGCATCGAAGCGGATTCGGGCGAAGAGCTCTGGGAGCTCGCGTCGACGTCGATGCCGCCTCTGCGTTCCTGGCTCGCCGAGCAGAACGACGAGGTGCGCGCGCACGCAGAGCGGGTCTATCTCGAGTACCTGGCGCCCGGCGTGCTGCGTCGCGAGTACGTTCTCGTCGTGGGGACCCGCCGATGAGCACGCCGACGACGCTGCGCGACGAGGTCACTGACCTCCTCCAGCGCCTCATCCGCGTCGACACGACGAACCCGCCCGGCAACGAGACGGCCGCGGCCGAGCTCCTGCGCGAGTACCTCGAGGCGAACGGCCTCGAGTGCGAGCTGATCGCACGGGTCCCCGAGCGCGCCAACCTCGTCGCGCGGCTCCCCGGCGGCGACGGCCCGTCGCTCCTCTTCCTCGGGCACACCGACGTCGTGCTCGCAGACCCGGCCGAGTGGTCGGTGCCGCCGTTCTCGGGCGAGTTGCGAGACGGCATGGTCTGGGGACGTGGCGCGCTCGACATGAAGAGCGAGGTGGCGGCGAACGCCGTCGCCATCGCGTCGCTCGCGCGCGAAGGGTTCCGGCCGAGCGGCGACCTGATCTTCGCGGCGACGGCCGACGAGGAGGCCGGCAACGGCTTCGGGCTCGAGTGGCTGTGCGAGGACCATCCGGATGCAGTCCGCTGCGACTTCGCGATCAACGAGGGCGGTGGCGACCGGATCGAGCTCGAAGACGGCACGCCGGTGTACCTGCCGACGGTGGCCGAGAAGATGACCGCGCCGTTCCGGCTCATCGTGCGTGGCCGCTCCGGGCACGCGTCGATGCCGCGGATCGCCGACAACGCGCTCGTCAACGCGGTTCAGCTGATCGAGCGGATCGCCGACTACCGGCCCGAGCCGCAGCTCGGTCCCGAGGTCGAGGGCTTCCTCCGGGCGGTGCTCGGGGAGGTGACGACCGCGGCCGAGGCGGTCGACCGCGTTGCGCCGCTGTCGCCGGTCGCCGCGGTCGTGATCGACGCGCTTCTGGCGCCGACCTTCTCGCCGACGATGATCTCCGCCTCGAAGAAGCGGAACGTCATCCCGGCGCTCTGTGAGATCGAAGTCGACTGCCGGCTCCTGCCCGGCCAGCATGCCGAGCACGTCGAGCCGATGATTCGCGCCGTCCTCGGCGGTGACGTCGACTACGAGCTCGAGTGGATCGAGGCCCGCGGCGGCACGCGCTCGTCGCTCGACACGCCGCTGTGGCGCGTGCTCGAGGAGTGGGTGGCCGAGGCCGAGCCGGGAGCGAAGGCCGCGCCGCTCGCGTGTGTGGGGTTCACCGACAGCCATTGGCTGCGCGAGGCCTTCGGCACCGTCGCGTACGGGTTCTTCCCCTCGAGCGGCGAGCTGCCGCCCGAGGTCTCGGCGGCGCTCATCCACTCGGCCGACGAGCGGATCCCGGTCACGGACCTCGAGCTCGGTGTCGACTGGCTGCGGTACGCAGCGCGGGCCATGCTCGGCTAGGAGGGTCCGCGGGACTACCCTTCGTCCGCGATGGGTGAGGAGAAGATCCGGCTGGGCGGCATGGCCCTTCCGAACGGCGTGCTCGTGCACGGGCCGCACTCCTGGGCGTGCGCGATCCGGCACGAGGACGGACGGATCGAGGTCGTGTCGGCACGGAAGCGCCTTCAGGCGTCGAGGATCCAGAGCCCGCTCCTGCGGGGGCCGGCCCGTCTCGCCGAGGCGCTCGCGCTGTTACCGCAGATCAAGGCGAAGCTCCCCGCGGCGCGGCTGCCGATGGAGAACCGGCGCGCGCTCCTCTCGATGCTGGGCGCGGCGGTGTTCGTCCGCGGACTGCGCGAGTCGAGGGTGCAACCAGTCGCCCGCGAGCTGCTGATCGCGGTTGCGTCGGTCGCGCCGGCGGTGCTCTCGCTCCGCTCCGGCGAGCTGGCGGCGTACCATGGTGCCGAGCACATCTCGATCGGCAGCTACGAGCACGGCAAGCGCGCGACGCGCGAGCACGAACGGTGTGGAGGCCATCTCGTCGGGCCGCTCGTCGCGACGTCCGTGGTCGGAAACGTCCTCGCCGGACTCGCCCCGGAGCGCCACCGGCGCCAGGCCCAGGCGGTGGCCCAGCTCGGCGCGATCGCCGCGGCCACCGAGCTCTTCGGCTGGATGACGCGGCATCCGGAGAATCCCGTCGCGCAGGCGCTGGGAAAGCCCGGGCACGAGCTCCAGCACCGCTTCTCGACCGCGGAGCCGAGCGACGCCCAGCTCGAGGTGGCTCAGGCAGCGCTCGAGGCGTGCCTCGAGCTCGAGCACGCCGCCGTCGCGTAGAGGCCGATCAGCTCAGCTTCTCGGGGTGTCCGAGCTGGCCGAGCTCGACGATGTCGCGGCGGAAGAAGAGCGCCACGGTCCAGTCGACGACGACCCGGAACCTCCTCGATGCCAGCGGGAGCTGGTAGAGGTGATACGTCCGCGTCACGAACCAGCCGAGGAAGCCGCGTAGACGTAGTCCCAGCACCTCGGCGATCCCCTTGTGCCGGCCGAGGGTCGCGACCTGGCCGAGCATCAGGTAGTGGTACGGCTCGGGCGTCCCGGTCAGGTTCTTTGCGAGGCGCCGGGCCTGGCGCAGCGCGTGCTGGCACGTCGGTGGATCGGGCTGCCCACTGCGGGCGTTCGGGACGCGCGCGCAGTCGCCGAGCGCCCAGACATGCGCCTGCCCGCTCACCTGGAGGAACTGGTCGACGACGACGCGACCCTTCTCGTCGAGCGGCAACGACCACTCGCGCAGCTTCGGGTTCGGAGCGACGCCCGCCGTCCAGACGAGGGTGTTCGTGGGGATCCGAGTGCCGTCGCCGAGCACGACCTCGTCCGCCGAGACCGACTCGAGCGTGGTGTCTACGTGCATCTCGATCCCGCGCTTGCCGAGCTCGTCCGCGGCGTATTCGCCCAGCGGCTGCGGGATGTCGGGCAGGATCCGGGGCGCTGCATCCACCATGACCCAGCGCCGTGGCGTCGAGCGCAGGCGTGGGTAGTAGCGGAGCGCGTCCTCGGCGAGGTCGGACAGCTCGGCGAGCGCCTCGACGCCCGCGTAGCCCGCGCCGACGAAGACGAAGGTCAGTAGCCGCGACCGCTCTTCCTCGTCGGAGGCGGCGTCGGCCGCCTCGAGCTGGTGGAGGACGCGGTTGCGGAGGTTGATCGCGTCGGCCAGCGATTTGAACGAGAGGCCGTGCTCGGCGAGGCCGGGGATGGGCAACGTGCGCGGCACGGCGCCGAGTGCCAGTACGAGCTCGCTCCAGCCGAGCGTTTGCATTCCCTCGTCGGTCTCGACGGCCGCGGTCTGCGCCTCGAGATCGAGGGCGTTCACGGCGCCGAGGACGAGCTCGGCGTGCGGGCACATGACGCGCAGCGGCACGACGCAGTGGCGCGGCTCGAGTGTCCCCGACGCGGCCTCCGGCAGCAGCGGCGTGTAGAGCATGAAGTTCTCCTTGCTGACGATGGTCGCGCCGCGCTCGCCGAGCTGGCGTGCAACGTAGGCGCCGGCAAAGCCGCCACCGACCACCAGCACGCCGCCCTGTGCCTGTCTGCGTTGGGCCTGTCTCGTTTCGGCCATGTCCCCTAGCATCGCGCAGAGATGGCCGTCCAGGTCGCCGTGGTCGGAAGCGGAACGGAGCACGAGGGCCGTGCCGAGCAGGTTGGGCGCCTGCTCGCCGGGCGTGGTGCGACGGTCGTGACGGGTGGGCTCGGCGAGGTCATGGCCGCTGCGGCGCGCGGCGCGAAGAGCGCCGGCGGCACCACGATCGGGATTCTCCCGGGCGAGACGCGGACGGACGCAAACGCGTGGCTCGACCACGTCGTCGTCACGGGAATCGGGCACGGTAGGAACCTCGCCGTCGTCGCCTCCGGCGACGCGGTGATCGCGGTGGGCGGACGCTACGGCACGCTGGCGGAGATCGGCTTCGCGCTCACGCTGGGCCGGACGGTCGTGGTGCTGGAGCCGGGCTGGGAGGTGGAGGGGACGCTGCGCGCCGCGACTCCGGTGGAAGCCGTCGCGCTCGCGCTCGCGGCGATTCCCTAGACCTTGTGGCGCTCGCGGTAGCCGCGTTGCTTGTCGCGGTTGCCGCAGACCTCCATCGAGCACCAGGCACGCGAGCGGTTGCGCGACTGGTCGTAAAAGGCCACGCGACAGTTCTCGTCGCGGCAGGTCTTGAGCCGCCTCCATTCGTCGGCGGGCGCGAGCTCCGCGACCAGCGCGACGATGCGGCCGATCGCGCTGCGTGCTCCGTCCCCCTCCGGCGCGAGCACGGGGCGGCCGCTCTCGAACCGGACTCCGAGGTGGGCCCTGCGGCCCGCCTCCTCGAGCGTCTTCGACGCGGCCGCGGTGTCCGCCGGCCCGCCGTTGTTCGCGAGGAGCAGCTCCCTGATCGCTTCTCGGACGGCGAGGGCGTCGGCGTGCTCCTCCGTCGTGGGCTCGACGAGATCGTCGACGAGCCCTTGCTCGGTGAACCACGTGGCGAGCTCGTCAGGTGTCGCAATCGCATCGGTACCCGTCTCGAGATCGAGCGTGTTGACGAAGTCCCGGACGCCGTCGAGCTGGGTATGAAGAGAAGTAACCATTGAGCTTGCTTCGGAGGTTACGTAACTGGTAATCTCCGAACAGTGGTTAGGGTAGCACGTCGGAAGGAGGAGTTCTGATGCATCCAGAGATCAGTCAGCAGTTCGTCCTCGACCGGATGGCGGATTTCCGCCGCGATGCCGAGCGGTTCCGCCTCGCCCGAGCCGCTTCCGTCAAGCAGCCGCGGCCGGTGCGGAACGCGATCGAGTTGCGGTTGAGCGCCTGTCGCGAGGAGCTCGAGCGCCTCGCGGCGCTGAGCGAGCGCCCTCTGCACGACGGCGAGTGGCTCGTCGCGGACGTCGACGGAGTGCCGGTGGCCGCGGTCTCGGTCGACGACGGGGCGACGGTCTACGACCCGTTCAGGCAGAGCTCGCAGGCCGTCTCGCTGCTACGGCTCAGGCGGAAGCAGGTTCTGGCGGCCGCGTAGGAATTCGCGCTCGACCTCGCTCGGCGCGAGCTCCAGCGCGCGTTCGTATTCACTCGCGGCCGGCTGCCCGAGCCGGCGCAGGAGGTCGGCTCGGGTCGAGTGATAGAGGTAGTAGCCGTCGAGCCCGTCGATTCCGTCCAGGAGCTCGAGAGCCGCGTCAGGGCCGTCGGCAAAGGAAACGGCGGCCGCTCGGTTCAGCTCCACCACCGGCGAAGGGCTCAGCTCCGCGAGCCGGCCGTAGAGCAGAGCAATCTGCGCCCAGTCGGTCTCCTCCTCGAAGTGCAGAGACGCGATGGCCGCCTGCAGCTGGTACGGACCGGGCAGGCGCAGCGAGAGGGCACGCTCGAGCGCGCTCGTACCCTGTGCGATCTCGGCGGCGTCCCAGAGCTCCCGATCCTGCTCCTCGAGCAGTACGAGCTCGCCGGCCGGCGAGACGCGCGCATCACGGCGGGCGTCCTGGAGTAGAAGCAGCGCGTGCAGGCCGTGCACCTCCGCCTCGTCGGGCATCAGTGTCGCGAGGATCGCCGCCAGGCGGATCGCCTCACCGCACAGCTCGCGCCGGATGGGCGGGCCGTAGCCTGCGTTGAAGACGAGATAGATCGTCGCGAGCACGAGCCGCACGCGGTCCGGCAGCAGATGCTCCGCCGGCACCCGCAGTGGGATGCCGGCGTCTCGGATCTTCCGCTTCGCGCGGACGAGCCGCTGCGCGAGCGTCGCCTCGGGGACGAGGAAGGCACGAGCGATCTCCGGCGTCTCGAGGCCGCCGACGAGGCTCAGCGTCAGCGCCACCTGCGCCTCCGGCGCGAGAGCCGGATGGCAGCAGGCGAAGATCAGCTCGAGCCGCTCGTCGGGAATGGTGGCCTCCTCGTCGTCGGGGAGCTCGTCGACGCGCGCGAGAAGCTCCGTCTTGCGGGCCAGGGTCTGCTCGCGGCGGATCCGGTCGATCGCCGCGTTCCGCGCGGTCGTCACGATCCACGCGCCGGGACTGCGGGGAACCCCTTCGCGCGGCCACCGCTCCGCAGCTCGCACGAAGGCGTCCTGCACCGCGTCCTCGGCGAGGTCAAGGTCGCCGAGGACGCGGCCGAGGATCGCGATCGAGCGGGCGCGCTCGTCGCGGTAGGCGCGGACGAGCTCCTCTACGAGGCCACCTCGGCCTCGCGCATGACGATCGGGCGCACCTCGATGTGGCCGTAGCGCGCGGACGGGATCTTCGCGGCCCATTCGAGTGCCTCGTCGAGCGTGTCGACGTCGATCAGGTAGTAGCCGCCGAGCACTTCCTTCGTCTCGGCGAACGGACCGTCGGTCGTCAGCGTCTTGCCGTCCTCGACGTGGACGACGGTCGCGGTGTCGCCCGGCTGGAGCTGGTTGGCCCCGACGAGGATGCCGCGGCTCTGCAGCGCTTCCGTGTAGGTCCCGTACTCCGCGTAGACCGCGTTGCGCTCGTCCTCGGGCATCGAGCCCCACTGACTCTCGTCGTCGTTGATCAGGAGCAGGTACTGCATGGTCGCCTCCTTCGGGCGTGTGTGGACGTCCCTAAGACGAACGGGCCGTCGCGAAATCGACAGGGAGTGTGAGACAGGTCGGTCCGCCGTCTCCCAGGCGCGAAATGTGGTCGCCCTCGTACTCGAGCACCTCGACGCCCGCCGCCTCGAGCCGCCGCTTCGTCTCGGCGTTTCCTGCGAGGGCGAGTGCGCGCCGGGCCGGGAGGCCTAGCACGTTCGGTCCCATCGTCTCGAACTCGTCGCCGGGCACATCCACGATCCGCACGCCGCGCTCGGCGAGCAGCTCGACAAGCGGGACCGGCAGCAGCGGCAGGTACGCGACGACCAGGTCGGTCGCGACCGGATTCAGCAACGAACGGAGATGGAGCACCTCGGCGCGGCCGTGGAGGTGCGGGAGGTGAAACGCGAGCACGTCCACGCCGGGAAGCAGGCGGCGCAACGCCTCGATGCCCGCCTCGTTCGTGCGGTACGTCCGGCCGACGAGCAGCGTCTTCTCGTCGAGCCACACGGTGTCGCCCCCCTCGGCGAGCGCGTCGTCCTCGAGCCGCCCGACCACCGGCAGCGGCAGGTCGCCGGCGAGCGCTTCGGGCTCGCCGCGGCGGCCGGCCTTTCCCGGCTGCAGCAGGATCGCGCCCTGCGGCGTCACGAGCACGGGGTCGTAGACGTAGATCGAGTCGAGGTTGCCGGGCTCTCCGCGCGCCTCGATCACCTCGGCGCCGGCGCCCGCGAGGAGGCCGCGGAACCGCGCGTGCTCTTCGGCCAGCCGCGCCGGGTCGGGCTCGGCGCGCCAGCCCAGCTCTCGCCACGAGGAAACGTCCTCGGCGGACGGCGCGCGGACGAGGATCCTCACGTGGCGAGCATACGGCGCAGCAGCTTGAGCGCTCCGGCCTTGTCGAGGAACTCGTTGAGGTTGCCGCACTTGGGGCTCTGGACGCACGATGGGCAGCCGCGCTCGCACGGACAGCCGGCCAGGAGCTCGGCCGTGTCGGCGACCCAGCCCTCGAACTCGTCGAACCCGCGCGCCGCGATTCCGACTCCGCCCGCGTGACCGTCGTAGACGAAGACAGTCGGAGCGCCGGTGTCGAGGTGGAGGTTCGTCGAGAGGCCGCCGATGTCCCAGCGGTCGCACATCGCCCAGAGCGGCAGCAGCGCGATCAGCGAGTGCTCGGCGGCGTGGAGCGAGGAGAGCAGGAGCGGCATCGCCTCGAGGCCTTCGAGCTGATTCGGGCGCGGCACGAACCATACGGCTTCGGTCTCGAACGTGGTGGGAGGCAGATCGAGCGGAACCGTGTCGAGCGTCGAGCCGTCTGCAACCGCCTTCTTCTGGTACGCGACCACCTGCTCGGTGACCGAGACGCGGCCGAAGGAGAGTTCGAGGCCGAGGCGCCGCTCGACGCGCAGGGCTTCCTCGATCGCTGTCTCCGTCTCCTTCTTCGCCTGCGTGTACCAGTCGCCGTCGAACGGCTCGACGAGCGCGCGCCGCGCCTGGAGGTCGAGCTCGCGTACGAGGTATTGACGGCCGAGGTGGAGGTAGACGGCGCCCTCGTGCACCGTCGAGTAGGCGCGTTCCAGCTCGGCCAGGCCGAGCACGGCGCCGCTGGACGCGTCGACGACGAGGAATGCGTCGGGGGACGTGGAGCGAAGCGGCGTGCGGGCGGCGGGTGAGTCCTTGCCGGCCCACACCCAGCCGCGCGCGGTGTGGCGCAGCTCGGGCACGTGCGGCGCTCGTTCGAGCGCCTCCACGCCGAGAGCCACGGCATCGTCCTCGTCGATCGGCGCTTCGAACGCGGCGGCGGCGACATGCCCGTCGAGCACGCGCGGGTTGGCGTGGTCGAGGATCGCCGCCTCGACGCGGCGCTCGAGCAGCGCAGGTGGCTCGCGCATGAAGTACTGGTCGAGGGCGTCCTCGGAGGCGACGAGGATCGCGAGGCCGTGATCGCGGCGGCCGGCGCGTCCCCACTGCTGGCGAAGGCTCGCGACGGTGCCCGGGAAGCCGACCGAGATGGCGCAGTCGAGGTCGCCGATGTCGATGCCGAGCTCGAGCGCGTCCGTCGACGTGACGCCGAGCAGGTCGCCCTCGACCAGCCGCCGCTCGATCTCGCGTCGCTGTTGCGGCGTGTAGCCGGCGCGATAGGGCGCGAGCCGTTCTGCGGTCTCTGCATCGAGCCGATCGCTTGCGAAACGATGGATGAGCTCGGCCGACTTGCGGCTCTTCGCGAAGCAGATCGTCCGCAGGCCGCGACCGACGAGCCCGGCGAGCAGGCGCGACGCCTCACCGAGCGCGCTTGCGCGGATTCCGGCCTCGGGGTCGAGCAGCGGCGGATTCCAGAGCGCGATTGTCCGCTCGGCCCGCGGTGCCGCGTCGTCTTCGACCACCGTTGCCTCCTCGCCCGTGAGCGCGTGTGCGAGCTCCGCCGGATTCGCGATCGTCGCCGAGGCGAGCAGGAACTGCGGCTCGGCGCCGTAGATGCGCGCCAACCGGTGCAGCCGCCGCAGCACGTTCGCGACGTGCGAGCCGAAGACGCCGCGGTACACGTGCGCCTCGTCCACCACGACGAAGCTGAGGTTGTGCAGAAAATCGCCCCACAAATCGTGCCGCGGCAGGACGCCGATGTGGAGCATGTCGGGGTTCGTCAACACGAGGTTCGCCCAGCCGCGGATCTGGCGGCGCCGGTCGGGCGGCGTGTCGCCGTCGTAGATCGCGGCGCGGATTCCGCGGACGCCGAGCTCTCCGAGCGACCGGGCCTGATCCTGGGCGAGCGCCTTCGTGGGATAGAGGTAGAGAGCACGCGCATGGCGGTCGCCGGCGAGCGCGCCGAGGACGGGCAGGTTGAAGGCGAGCGTCTTGCCCGAGGCGGTGCCCGTCGTGACGATGACGTTGCCGCCGTGTTGCGCTGCTTCGTACGCCTCGGCCTGGTGCGCGTAGAGCTCGTCGATGCCTCGGCGCGCGAGCGCATCGCGCACGGCCGGGTGGAGCGCCGCCGGCACCGCGGCGGTCCGCGCGCCGCGCGCGGGCTCCGTCGCGACGTGCGCGAGCTCGTCGCCGGTGAGCAGATCGTCCCAGACGGCGGTCGTGGTCACCCGACCATTGAAGCGCGCTAGAGCTCGCTGAACAGTGTCAGCTGCATCCCGTCCGGCGTTCTGATGCGCGCGTTGCGCCCGCCCCACGGCGGGACGACCGGTCGAGCGACCGCCTCCGCGCCGGCCGCGCTCAGACGTTCCACGGCCTCGTCGAGGTCTGTCACCTCGAATGCGAGTCGCACCGGTCCGGACACTCGAGCGCCCGCCTCGATGCGGTCGACGCTCTCCGCCTGCCGCTCGTCGAACAACTCGATCGTCGCTCTGCCTGCTTCGAGCAGGACGACCCTGCCGTCGGCTCCGCTCCAGTCGGCGAGCTGCTGGAGCCTGAGGGCATCGCGGTAGAACGCCACGGCTTCATCGAAGTCCGGCACGGTGAGAACGACGCGAAGCCCCATGCGTCTCTCAACGACGCTCGCGGACGGATCCATCCTCGCCGACGACGACGATGCGATCCGCCTCGATCCCGGTCAGGTCGGCGTCGGCGGGAGCAACGACCGCGTCGAACCTGCCGGCCGGAGCGTCCGCGACCCTCCCGGCCCGTGCCTCGGCACGAGCGTGGAAGGCCGGATCCGGCTCCACGACGACGACTTCCCAGCCGGCGAGCTCGAGCGGGTTTGCGTGGATGCCCGCGAAGCCGAGCTCGAGTACGCGCCCCGGTCCCTCGCCCAGCAGCTCGACGATCTGCGGCGTGGCGGAAGCGGCGAGGGCGGGCGGAAGCCGATGCATCGCTACGCTCGATACATGACGAAGGGGCGCAGCGGCAAGTTCCTCGGCGTTCCGTACGACTGGCGGCGACCGACGTGGGAGCGGTACCGGTCGCGCCTCTGGAACCCGAACGACCGGCGGATCGTGATGCCGCGGGCGTTCGGTTGGGGCTACGACTTCAACCTCGCCGAGATCGCGCGCCGGCTGAGCCTCAGGCACTAGGGTTTCGGCACCGGGGTGCCTCGCGGCGAGGCTGAGATCACACCCGTCGAACCTGATCCGGGTCATGCCGGCGAAGGGAGTGCGTTGGTTCCACGCTGCATCACGATCGCAGGCTCCGACTCCGGCGGAGGGGCCGGGGTCCAGGCCGACCTGAAGGCGTTCGCCGCGGCCGGCGTCCACGGCATGGCGGCGATCGTCGCGCTCACGGCGCAGAACACGCGCGAGGTGTCCGCCGTCCACGAGGTGCCGGCCCCGTTCGTCCGAGCGCAGCTCGACGCGGTCGCCGGCGACATCGGAATCGACGCCGCGAAGACCGGGATGCTCTTCTCCCGCGCGATCATCGAGGTCGTCGCGGACTGGCTGGAGGAGTACCGGGTGCCGCTCGTCGTCGACCCGGTCATGGTCGCGAGCTCCGGCGCGCGCCTGCTGAAGGACGACGCGGTCGAGGCGCTCGTGGCGCGGCTCTTTCCGCTCGCGACCGTCGTCACGCCGAACCTGCTCGAGGCACGGTCGCTCGCCGGTTCCGACGCGTCGCCGGCCGAGCTCGCCGAGGCGCTCGTCGCGCTGGGCGCGCCGGCGGCGCTCGTCACCGGCGGGCATGCCGACGACGCGGCCGACCATCTCTTCGACGGAAAGGAGCATTACGTGATCTCGTTCGAGCGTCGGGACGACGCGGCCACCCACGGTGCCGGCTGCACCCACTCGGCGACGCTCGCCGCGCTCCTCGCGCGCGGGTTCTCGCTGGTCGAGGCGGCGCGTGGTGCCGCGGCGGCCGCCTCGCGAGCGGTCGCGCAGGGGCTGGTGGAGCTGGGCAGCGGCGACGGGCCCGTGGACGTGCTGGGACTCGCGGCGCGATGAGCATCTCTCCGGGAACGACGCTCGGGTCGCTGCGCGAGCAGAAGCCGCTCGTCCACCAGATCACGAACTACGTCGTGATGAACGAGACCGCAAACGCGACGCTCGCGCTCGGCGCGCTGCCGGTGATGGCGCACGCACCCGAGGAGGTCGAGGAGATGGTCGGGCTCGCGTCCGCGCTCGTCCTCAACATCGGCACGCTCTCGCAGCACTGGGTCGACGCGATGCTCCTCGCGGGTCGCGCCGCGAGCGCGCGCGGAATTCCCGTCGTCCTCGATCCGGTCGGCGCAGGCGCGACCACGTACCGCACCGAGACCGCGCGGCGGATCCTCGACGAGGTCGATGTGACGGTGCTGCGCGGCAACGCGGGCGAGGTCGCGACGCTTGTCGGCGCGGAGGCCGAGGTGCGCGGTGTCGAGTCGATCATGGCCGGGCTCGAGCCGGTGGAGATCGCGCAGGAGGGAGCTCGGCGGCTCGGCCTCGTCGCCTCGGTTACGGGCCCCGTCGACCACGTGTCGAACGGCAGGCGGACCCTCGCCGTCGCGAACGGCCATCCGCTGCTCGCCGCCGTGACCGGCACCGGTTGCATCTCGTCTGCACTGACGGGCTGCTTCCTCGCCGCCAAGCCGCAGAAGCCGCTCGAGGCGGCTGCCGAAGCGCTGGCCGCTCTCGGAGTCGCCGCCGAGGACGCGGCCGCCGGCGCCGCCGGCCCCGGCACCTTCCATGCGCGACTCTACGACGCGCTCGCGGCGCTCGATCCAGAGACGCTCGGCGGTCGGGCTCGCATCTCCGAGCTGTGACCACCTTGGCGGACGTCGGCGAGTTCGGGCTCCTCGCCGAGCTCGAGAGACTCGGGCTCGCGCAGGGAATCGAGGACGACGCGGCTGTCGTCGACGGGCTCGTGGCCACGCAGGACGCACTCGTCGAGGGCGTCCATTTCCGCTTCGACCTGCTCAGCTGGCGCGAGCTCGGCGCGCGCGCAGCCGCGGTCAACCTCAGCGATCTCGCCGCGTCGGGCGCCGATCCGCTCGCGTTGCTCGTCTCGCTCGGGCTTCCTCCGGAGACGGAGCTCGACGACGCGCTCGAGCTCTACGCGGGCCTGAACGAGCGCGGCGTGCCGGTGCGAGGCGGCGACACCACGCGCGCCGACCAGGTCGTCCTGTCGGTCACGGCGCTGGGCCGCGCCGAGCGGGTTCCGGGTCGCGCCGGAGCACACCCCGGGGACGTCGTCGTCGTGACCGGCCCGCTCGGTGCCGCGGGCGCTGCATTTCGCGTCGGTCGCCTGCCGGCGGTGCCGGATCGCGTGGAGGAGGGGAAGCGTCTCGCGGCGGTGGCCACCGCCATGCTCGACGTCTCGGACGGCCTCGCGCGAGACGCCGGCCACATCGCGACGCGCTCGGGCGTCCGCCTGGCGATCGAGCTCGAGCGGGTGCCGCTCGCGTCGGGCGCCGAGCTCGACGACGTCGGCTTCGGCGAGGACTACGAGCTGCTCGCCGCCACTCCCGATCCGCTCGGCTTCCCGATCATCGGCCGCGTCGAAGAAGGAGAGGGCGTCGAGCTCACGCTCGGCGGCGAGCCGTACTCACTCGCCGGCTGGGAGCACTTCCGCTAGCCAGCCCTCGAAGTGCGCCTTCGGTCGCACCCCCACGACCGAGCCCCGTGCCTCCCCGCGCGAGAAGAGGATCACGGTCGGGATCGAGAGGACGTCGTACCGGGACGCGAGGCCTACTTCCTCGTCGATGTTCACGCGCGCGACCTCGACGGGAAGCTCCTCGAGGATCGGCTCCAGCGCCTTGCACGGCCGGCACCACGGCGCCCAGAAGTCGACGAGCAGCGGCCCGCGGGCGATCGCTTCGTCGAACGTCGTCTCGTCGAGCTCTTTCAGAGCCTTCCCCTCAACGCTGCGAACCGTAGCGCCGGGACCTTCCACACGGCCTCGAGCACGATCGCGCGGCTCATCTTCGACGTGCCGGCGGTGCGGTCGGCAAAGCGGATCGGAATCTCGACGACCTGAAAGCCCTTGCGCAGGGTGCGATACGTCGTCTCGATCTGAAAGACGTAGCCCGCGGCATCGATCGTGTCGAGGTCGATCGACTCGAGGACACGCCGGCGGAAGCACTTGAAGCCTCCGGTCGCGTCGTGGATCGGCATCAGCAGCACGCGCGTGTAGATCGAGGCGCCGCGGGAGATCAGGCGCCGCACGAGCCCCCAGTCGGTGGTGCCGCCGCCCTCGACGTACCGGGAACCGAGTGCGAGGTCGGCGCCGTTCTCGACCGCGGCGATCAGCCGCGGCACGTCGGCCGGGTCGTGCGAGAAGTCGCAGTCCATCTCGAGCACGAGCTCGGCGCCGCTCGCGAGCACGTGGCGAAAACCGTCGACGTAGGCGCGTCCGAGTCCTTCCTTGTGCGGCCGGTGGAGCACCTCGACCCACTCGAGCTCGGCCGCCAGCCGGTCCGCGATCTCGCCGGTCCCGTCGGGAGAGTTGTCGTCGATGACGAGCACCTTCACGCCGTGATCCGCCAGCGCGCGCACCATCGGCTCGAGGTTCTCGCGCTCGTTGTACGTCGGTAGGCAGACCACGGCATTCGTCGGCATGGCCGCACCTATGATCGCCGAGTGGCTGAGCTACCGCAGAACAGCGACATCGCGGACCAGATCGACCTCCTCGCGGACCTTCTTGAGCTCGAAGGAAAGGACACGTTTCGCATCGTCGCCTACCGCCGCGCGTCTGCACGCGTGCGCGAGACGTCGGGCTCCGTCGCCCAGCTCGCGCTCGACGGACGCGCGAAGGAGTTGCAGGGCATCGGCAAGACGATCGAGGAGAAGATCGTCCAGATCGTCGAGCTCGGCGAGATCGAGGCGCTGACGAAGTACAAGAAGGGCGTCCCGCCCGAGGTCGTCCTGTTCATGAAGCTGCCCGGCCTCGGCCCGAAGACCGCGGCCCGAATCTGGCGTGAGCTGGGCGTCGAGACGCTCGACGAGCTCAAGGCCGCGGCCGAGGGCGAGCGGCTGCGCACCCTCGCCGGCCTCGGCCCGAAGAGCGAGGAGAAGATCCTGGCGGCGCTCGCGTACCAGGCCGAAAGCCCGGAACCGGGGCGGCATCTGCTCGGTCGCGGTCTGCCGGCGGTGCAGGCGGTGGTCGCCGCGCTGAGCGAGCTGCCGGCGGCGATCTCGGTCTCCGAGGCCGGGTCGGTGCGGCGGCGGAAGGAGACGTTCCGCGATCTCGACATCATCGCGAGCGCCACCAATCCGGCCGACCTGACCGAGCACTTCGCGAGCCTCAAGTGGGTCGTCGACGTGGCGGCGCACGGCGACACGAAGGCGACGGTCGTCTCCCGCGACGGGCACCGCTTCGACCTGCGCGTCGTTCCGCCCGAATCGTTCGGCAACCTCCTCCAGCACTTCACGGGGTCGAAGGATCACAACGTCGCGATGCGCGAAGAGGCCGTGCGGCGTGGGCTCTCGATCTCGGAGTACGGCGTCACGAATGTCGAGACCGGCGAGGTCTTCAAGAGCGCGAAGGAGGACGCTGTCTACGAGTTCCTGGGCTACCAGCCGATCCCGCCGGAGCTGCGCGAGAACTCCGGCGAACTCGAAGCTGCGCGGCGCGGCGAGCTGCCGAAGCTCGTCGAGCTGAAGGACGTCCGCGGCGACCTCCATACGCACTCGCACTGGTCGGCCGACGGCAAGAGCACCCTCGAGGAGATGCTCGAGGGGGCGGTCGCGCGCGGCTACGAGTACTACGCGGTCACCGACCACTCGCACTACCTGCGGGAGGGCCGGCTGCAGGCGCAGCTCGAGGAGATCGAGGCGCTGCGGAAGCGCTTCCCGCAGCTGACGATCCTCGCCGGGGTCGAGGCGAACATCCGCTCGAGCGGCGAGGTCGACGTGGCGGACGAGGATCTCGCGCTGCTCGACTGGGTCGTCGCCTCGGTGCACCAGGCGCCCGACTCGCGCCCGACCGAGCGCGTGCTCGAAGCGATGCAGAACCCCTACGTCGACGTGATCGGCCACCTGACCGGGCGGAGGATCGGGAAGCGGCCGCCGCGCGACGTCGACGTCGAGCGCGTGATCGAGGGCGCTCTCGAGACGGGCACGTTGCTCGAGATCAACGGCCAGCCGGACCGGCTCGACCTGCGCGACGTCCATGCGCGCGCCGCGAAGGATGCGGGGCTGAAGCTGGTCGTCTCCTCCGACGGGCACGAGGTGCGCTCGCAGGCCTACGTCGAGCTCGCGGTCGCCCAGGCCCGGCGCGGCTGGCTGACCAAGGCCGATGTCGCCAACACGCGCACGTGGAAGCAGCTCGACAAGCTGCGAAAGAAGCGGCCATGAGCAGTGTCGATTTCCGCGAGGACGGAGCCGCCGCACTCGAGTGGGCGGCGCAGTATCTGGAACGCGTCGGCGAGCTGCCGGTGCTCGCTCAGGTCAAGCCCGGCGAGCTTTCGGCTCAGCTGCCGGTCGCAGCGCCCGAGCAGCCGGAACCATTCGCCGACGTCCTGCGCGACCTCGACGAGCTCCTCCTTCCCGCGCTCACGAACTGGCAGAGCCCGCGCTTCTTCTCCTACTTCGCGGTCACCTCGTCGGAGCCGGCGATTCTCGCGGAGCTGCTCGCGGCGACGCTGAACCAGGTCGCGATCGTCTGGCGCGCATCGCCCGCCTCGACCGAGCTGGAGCTGCGCGTGGCCGACTGGGTGCGGCAGCTGCTCGGGCTTCCCGCCGGCTGGCACGGCCACATCGAGGACACGGCCTCGACCTCGACGCTCGCCGCGCTCATCGCCGCGCGCCACGTGACGGGCCGCAACGTCGTCGTGTGCTCCGAGCACGCGCACTCCTCGGTCGAGAAGGACGCGCGCATGCTCGGGATGGAGCTGCGCAAGGTGCCGGTCGACCAGGAGCTGCGGATGCAGGTGGACGGCTATGAGCTCGCTGACGTCGCAGCGGTGGTCGCGACGGTCGGCACGACCTCCTTCGCCTCCGTCGACCCCGTGCGCGAGCTTGCCGAGCGTGCGCACGCGGCGGGCGCGTGGCTGCACGTCGACGCGGCGTACGCGGGCTCCTCGTGGATCTGCGAGGAGGAGCGCTGGTCGGCCGACGGCGTCGAGCTGGCCGACAGCCTCGTCGTCAACCCGCACAAGTGGCTGCTCGTCCCGACTGACTGCTCGCTCGTCTGGACGGCCCGGCCCGACGAGTGGCGCGAGGCGTTCACGCTCACGCCGGAGTACCTGCGCACCGACGACGCGGCGTTCTCGCTCGCGGACTTCGGGCCGCCGCTCGGCCGCCGCTTCCGTTCGCTCAAGCTGTGGGCGGTGCTGCGCTGTTACGGCGCCGAAGGGCTGCGTGCGATCCTCCGCGAGCACATCCGCCTCGCCGACCTCTTCGCCGGCTGGGTGGAGGAGAGCGACGACTGGGAGCTCGTCGCGCCGCGGCGCTTCTCCCTCGTCGTCTTCCGGCGGGACGGCTCGGACTCCGACAACGAGCGGCTGCTCGAGCGCGTCAACGCCTCGGGCGAGATCTTCATCACGCACACGAAGCTCGACGGCCGGTACGTGCTGCGCCTCGCGATCGGCAACGCCCGCACGACCGAGGACGACGTGCGACGTGCGTGGGAGGTGCTCACCAGGGAGGCGGAGCGATGAGTGACTACATGGTCGAGGAAGCGGCCGGTGGGTTCGTCCTCCCGCTCGGCGGCTTCATCTGCACCGAGGCCCGCGGCGACGACCTGATCCTGCGCAGCCCGGACGGACAAGACGAAGCGTGGGTCTCGGCCGGCATCGGCGACGACGTGCTGAGCGAGCTCGTCGAACGTGAGGCGCGCGTCGAGCGTGCGGTGGCAAACGGCGATTCGACCTTGCAGATCGACTTCGACGACGGAGTCTCCGTCGTGACGCCGCCCGCGGACGACGCCGAGGCGTGGGAGGTTCGCGGCCCCGGCCACGTCCTCGTCGTAGCGCTGCCGGGCGGCGGCGAGCCGGCCGTCTGGGACTCGACCTCGGAGATTCGCCTCGTTCGTCCCGGTGACCCGCTCCCGGCGGGCCTGGTCAAGATGATCGAGTCGTTCGGCTTTCCGACCCCGACGGGCGCGTTCGAGCTTCGCTGTACGAGCGGAGCGAGGGAGTGCTTCGAGCTCCATCCGCCGAACGCCCCACTGGTCGGCCGAAGCGAGATAGTCCGCTTCTACGACACCGAGTAAGAGGCAGAGGAGGGAAACGTGATCGTCACGACGATGAACGACATCCCCGGCTACGAGGTCGACGAGGTGTTCGGCGAGGTGATGGGGCTGACGGTGCGGTCGCGCAACGTCGGCTCGCAGATCGGCGCCGGCTTCAAGTCGATCCTCGGCGGCGAGCTGAAGGGGATGACGAAGGCGCTGACCGACAGCCGTGAGCAGGTCAGGCAGCGGATGATCGAGGAGGCCGAGGCGCACGGCGCGAACGCGATCATCGCCATGCGTTTCGACACGTCCGAGATGGGCGGCAACTGGACGGAGATCTGCGCCTACGGCACGGCCGTGAAGGTGCACAAGGCCTAGAGCCGACGGAGCAGCGCGAGGAACTCGTCGGTCGAGCCGACCACGATGTCGGCGGCGTCGAGCAGCGCCGGCGGCGCCTCGGCCGACGCGACGGCCACGCGTACGGCGACCTCGAGACCGTCGAGCGCGGCGAAGGAGTCGACGTCGGTCGTGTCGTCGCCGGCTGCGAGCGCACGGCGCAGTCCGTGGTCCTCCAGCAGCCGTCGCACCGCCGTTCCCTTGTTCGCGACAACCGGCGGGAGGACCTCGAGGACCTTGCGGCCGTAACGCGCGACAAGCCCCTGCGCCCGTGCCGAGTCCGCAATCGCGTCGAGCTCCCGCACCGCCGCGCGCTCGTCCGCGCGGCTGCGGAAGTGGAAGGTCACCGCGAGCCCCTTCATCTCGATCTCCTCCTGCGGCCACGGCGCGTCGGCCGCGAACTCCGCGAGCACGCGACGCCAGCTCTCGGCCTGCGGCTCGAGCTCGAGCCCGTGCGAGCCGACGCAGACCACGCCGTCCACGCCGACCCGCGCGCGGACGTCCTCTCCCGCCCGTCCGCTCACGACCGCGACGAGCGCATATCGCCCGACGAGCCGCTCGAGCTCGGCGCGTGTCTCGGGTGATGGAGCCGCGTCGTCGGGCCGCGCGACGATCGGCGCGAGGACGCCGTCGAAGTCGAGGAACAGCCCGGTCCGGTGGGGCTCGGCGGCGAGCCGCTCGAGCAGCGCATCCGGGGCCACGCTCAAGGATATGCAGGTCCGGCCATAATCCAGGCGTGCCCGAACTCGACGAGCTCTGGATTCCCCTCGTAGACGAGCCGATCGGCGGCATCGTCGATCGCATCGTGCGCGACGATCCCGCCCTTGCGGCCAAGGTCGAGACGCCGCACCGGATCCTCGCCTTCCGAACGTTCGCCTACATCCGCACCGGACTCGTGCTCGGCCAGCTGCTCTTCGACCACGACCTACCCGACTGGGACGGCTCCGAGAGCTGGGTCGACGCGCTCCTCCGCGAGCCCGCTCACCGCGCCGCGATCGAGCGCGAGGTGAGGATGGTCGCGGAGGAGATCGCCTCCGATCCGCAGTACGCCGACGACGAGCCTCTCGCGCCGGACGACGACGCGCGCAACCGCTTCCGCGCCTTCGCGCGGGAGCATCTCGGCCGCACGAACTAGCGTCTACGCCGACGTCTTCGAGCCGTTCCCCTGATAGACGAAGCCGCTGTCTCCGCTGCCGAACAGTTTGCTTGCGAGCACTCGCCGGAACGCCGGGCCCGTGATCGGGTTGACGAGGAGGCCGATCAGGATCCCGAACGTCAGGAGCAGGCCGTTCCGGGCGGCGCGCGCCGGCTCCGGTGAGCTGTGCTTGACGCTCTTGACGCGGCCGGCCGCGTTCCGGAGCTCTTCGATCGCGTTCCGCAGCTCGTCCTGGATGTCCTTGTCCGCGGCGAAGCGGGAGGCTGCGTCCGAGACCTTGCGGCGGGAGGCGAGCTCGTCGTAGACGACCCGGGCTGAGAAGTACGCGTTGCGGATGTTGTCGCGCAGCTCCTTGTCGCGGAGCGCACGCTCGACGTATGGGCGCGCGCTCGCGGCTGCGGCGGCGGCCTTGTCCTTCGTGACGGTCATCTGTGCCGATCCTTTCGTCGGGGGTGTGGAGTCCTTTCTATCCTTGCGCAGCCGCGGCTCGCACGCGACCGTTTCCGCCAAGATCGTCTTTGGCGGCTCCGTTCGAGCTGAACGCGGCGTCGAACACCTCGGCGATCGACTCGACGAGGACGAAGCAGAGGGCGTCGCGCGTCTCTGACGGTAGCTCCTCGAGGTCGTGCTCGTTCTCGCGCGGCAGGATCACGCGGCCGAGGCCCGCGCGCTGGGCGGCGAGCACCTTGTCGCGGACGCCGCCGATCGGCAGCACCTGGCCGGTCAGCGTGATCTCCCCGGTCATCGCGATGTCGTCGGCGACTGCGGTCTCCCGGACGAGCGACGCGATCGCCGTCGCCATCGCGATCCCTGCCGACGGGCCGTCCTTCGGGACCGCTCCCGCGGGAACGTGCACGTGGACGTCGTGGCGTGAGAACCAGCGCTCGTCGAGCTCGAGCTCCCCGGTGTGGGAGCGCACCCAGGACAGCGCCGCCTGCGCGGATTCCTGCATCACCTCGCCGAGCTGCCCGGTCACGGTGAGCTTGCCGCGGCCGGGGTACGCCTGCGCCTCGATATAGAGGACGTCGCCGCCGACGGGCGTGTACGCGAGCCCGGTCGCGACGCCGGGATCCGCGGTCCGGCGCCGGGTCTCGGCCGAGAAGCGACGCTGTCCGAGCCACTCGCGCGCGAGCTCCTCGGTGACGCGGATCTGCTCGTCGCTCCCCCGCGCCACCTGCACGGCGGCCTTGCGGCAGAGGTCCCCGATGCGCCGCTCGAGCCCGCGGACGCCGGCTTCGCGCGTGTACTCGCGGGCGAGCAGGCGGAGCACCGGCTTTCCGATCTCGATCGCGCGGGGCTCGAGCCCGTGCTCGGTGACCTGTCGAGGCACGAGGTAGCGCTCGGCGATCCCGAGCTT
Source organism: uncultured Actinomycetes bacterium (assembly GCA_963696975.1). Taxonomy (GTDB): domain Bacteria; phylum Actinomycetota; class Thermoleophilia; order Gaiellales; family Gaiellaceae; genus Palsa-739. The sequence continues at coordinate 304,443 of CAVOMI010000004.1, forward strand.
CTCCTCCTCGGTGTAGCCGGAGAGCTGGATCACGTCCATCCGGTCGAGCAGGGCCGGCGGGATCGTGTCGACGGTGTTCGCCGTGCAGATGAAGAGCGTCTTCGAGAGGTCGAAGGGGAGGTCGAGGTAGTGGTCGCGGAAGCTGCAGTTCTGGGCGCGGTCGAGCACCTCGAGCATCGCGCTCGCCGGGTCGCCTCGCACGTCCGAACCGAGCTTGTCGATCTCGTCGATCAGGAGCACGGGGTTGATGGATTCGGCGTCGCGCAGCGCTCGGATGATCGAGCCCGGCATCGCGCCGATGTACGTGCGGCGATGGCCGCGGATCTCCGCTTCGTCGTGGACGCCGCCGGCCGACAGCCGCGCAAACTTGCGGCCGAGCGTGCGGGCGATCGACTGGCCGAGCGAGGTCTTGCCGACGCCGGGCGGTCCGACGAAGCAGAGGATCTGGCCGGCGGGATCCTGCTTGAGCTTCGAGACGGCGAGATGCTCGACGATCCGCTCCTTCACCTTGTCGAGGTCGTAGTGGTCCTCGTCGAGGATCTGGCGCGCGCGGTCGAGATCGAGATCGTCATCCGTGGTCACGCCCCACGGCAGCGTCGCCAGCCAGTCGAGATAGGAGCGGATGACGCCGTACTCCGCTGCAGCCGCGGGCAGCCGCTCGAGCCGTGCGAGCTCGCGGTCTGCAGCCTTGCGCACGTCCTCCGACAGCTCGAGCGAGTCGAGTCGCTCGCGCAGCTCGTTGACATCCGCTTGCTCCGGGTCGGCCTCGCCGAGCTCCTCCTGGATCGCCTTCAGCTGCTGGCGGAGGAAGAACTCGCGCTGGCCCTCCTCGAGCTGCGACTGCACCTGCGACTGGATCTTGGTGCCGAGCTCGAAGACCTGGAGCTCGCGGTTGAGGATCTTCGAGACCTCACGCAGCCGCTCCTCGGTGTTCGCAACCTCGAGGATCAGCTGCTTCTCTTCGGTCTTGAGGCGGAGCGTCGACGCGACGAGGTTGCAGAGACTGCTCGCGTCGTCGACGTTGGCCGCAGCGATCGAAAGCTCCTCGGGCAGGTACGGCGCAAGGCCGATGATCCGCCCGAAGAGGCCCTGCGCGTTCCGCAGCAGCGCTTCGAGCTCGCGTGTCTCCTCGGCCTCGTCGGGCACGGACGAGAAGCGTGCGACGAGATACGGGTCGCCGGTCACCGGCTCCTCGAGCCGGATCCGGCGCAGGCCCTGGACGAGGATCCGCAGCGTCCCGTCGGGGACGTGGATCATCTTGTGCACGACTGCGGCCGTCCCGATCTCGTAGAGGTGGCGCCAGTCGGCAACCTCCACCTCCGAGTCGCGCACGGTGACGAGTGCGAGCAGACGGTCGCCGCCCACGACGTCGTCCACGAGCCGGATCGACCGTTCCTGGCCGATCGCGAGCGGAGACATCGAGTCGGGGAAGACGACCGTCTCCTTCAGCGGCAGGACGGGCAGCTCGGCCGGGATCTCGTCGACCTGCGCCGGTTGCGTCTCGGCGAACTCGATCTCGTTCATCGCAGAGGCACCTCCAGCTGCAGGATCCCGGCCTCGTAGGTCGCCGTGACGGCGTCGGCGTCGACCTCCTCGGCGAGCTCGATGTTGCGCTCGAAGGGGCCGTACTCGATCTCGATCTGGTGGTAGCGGGCGCCGGCGGGGTGCGGCCGCTCGCGCACGCCCGAGACGACGAGTGCGGTGCCCGCGGCGACGATCCGCACCTCGGCCGGGTCGACGCCCGGCAGCTCGAGCAGCAGGTGCAGCCTCGGCGGGTCGTCGGTGCGGTAGCAGTCGCACTGCGGCTGGAACCCGCGCGGCCGGGCCGAAAAGCGCGCGACGTCCCAGAACTCTGGTCTCCCGGCCATGAGCCGGAAGTACCCTGTGCGGCGAGGTGGCAAGCATCCGCAAGATCGTCGGATCGCTCGTGCTTGCAGTCGCTGCGCTGCTTCACGTCTGGTACCGCGGGGTGCTGGCCGCGCCTGAAATCAAGCGGCGGAAAGCGGCTAGGAGAGCAGCTCGGCGCGTCTGAGGAGAGATTCCGCGAGCCGTCGAGAGGCTTCGTCGACGAGCTCGCCTTCGAAGCGAGCCGCTCCGGTAGCTGCCGCGAGGATCCGCTCCGCGCGTTCCACGTCGGCCGGAGACGGGGTGAAGATGCGGTTGACCGGCTCGATCTGGCTGGGGTGGATCACCCACTTGCCGTCGTAGCCGTGCTCGAGTGCGCGTCGCGCCGAGAGGACGAGCCCGAGGTCGTCGCCGAGACGCCCGTGCGGCCCGTCGACCGCCTGGAGCCCGAACGCACGCGCGGCCGCGACTACGCGCCTGAGCGCGTAGTCCGAGCTGCCGGCTCCGATCGTCAGGACGGGAAGACCGAGCGAGGCCGCCATGTCGGCCGGCCCGAAGACGAGCGCCTCGAGCCCGTGCCCGGCGGCGCCGATCCGCTCGGCCTCCGCGAGCCCGCGCGCCGTCTCGATCTGAGCCTCGAGGCCGATTCCGTCCGGAAGCAGATCGGCCGCAGCGGACACGTCCTCCGGGGACTCGACCTTGGGGAGTACGACCACGTCGGGGCGAGCCTCCGCGGCAGCGCGCAGGTCTTCCTCCCACCACGGCGTCGAGCGTGCGTTGACGCGAAGCGCGGTCGTCCGGCCGAGGCGGCCGCGCCTCAGCGCGACGACGGCGAGGCCACGCGCCTGCTCCTTGTCTACGGCCGCGACCGCGTCTTCGAGGTCAACGACGATCTCGTCGGCGGCGAGCGAGGGCGCCTTCGCGAGCATCCGCTCGCTGGAGGCGGGAACGGTGAGACAGGAGCGGCGGGCGCGGGCGGCCACGCGCGAACGCTAACGCTGCCGCACGAAGAAGGCGTACTGGCGGCCCTCGAAGGTCGTCTCGCCCTGGGGCGTGAACTCGAGCTTCTCCAGGACATGCAATGCCACCGCGTTGTCACGGCCGGTCATCGCAGTGATGCGCTCGTAGCCGGCTGCAGAGGCAGCGTCCAGGACGGCGACCGATGCCTCCGTCCCGAAGCCGCGCTTCTGCATGTCGGCCGCAACGACGCAGCCGAGATCGAGCTCGCGGCGACCGTCGATCTGCTCCCACTGCAGGCCGGCCAGCGCGACTGCCTGGCCGCTCTCCCGCTCGACCGTCGCCCAAAGGCTCATCCCTCCGTCCCGCTCGAAGCGGTCGATCTTCTCCTGGATCCACTCCTCGGACTCTCCGAGGTCTGCGGCGTCCTCGATGCGGAGCGGGCGGATGACCAGCCGCTCGGTCTCGATCGGGAGCGCGATCCTCACCCGGCCGGCTTCTCCCAGACCGAGACGTGCTTCGTGCTCTCGGCGGTGAACGGCGAGCGGTCCCAGTCGGCCCAGCGCTCGCGCAGCTCAAGGCCGGCGAGCCGCGCCATCAGGTCGAGCTCCGCCGGCGAGACGGAGCGGAACGGCACCGAGGCTCTCTTCCATTCGCCGTCGACGAGCGAGAAGTGGTGCGAGACGAGCCGCTGCGTGTCGAAGTCGAGCTCGTCGACGCCGACGTGGGTGTCGCTGAGGTCGAACACCTCGAGCCGCTGCCTGTTCTGCACGCCGACCTCCACGACGAAGCAGCCCCCGGGCGCAAGATGCCGCGCCGCGTTCTCGAACACCGCGACCTGTCCGTCCTGCGTCGTCACGTTGTTGATCGAGTTGAAGACGACGTAGGCGAGCGAGAACGTCCCCTCGACTCGCGTGGTCGCCATGTCGCCGATCTCGACCGGGATCTCGTCCGTCTTCGCTCGCAGCTGCGCAACCATGTCCGGCGAGAGGTCGATGCCCGCGACACGCACGCCTCGGGCGGCGAGCGGCACCGCGATCCTGCCGGTGCCGATCGCCAGCTCGAGCGCGCCGCCGCTCGCCAGCGACTCCAGGAAGTCGACGACCGGCTCCACCGGCATGCCGGCCGTCGAGGAGTCGTAGCGCTCCGCGACGTTGCCTGCGAACCAGTCGGTCATCCTGCCCGCTTCAGCTTCCCGTGCCGCTTCGCGTGCCGTTCGCCGACGCGGAAGACGGCGAGGCCGATCGGCGTCGCGAGGACGGCGATGATCAGCAGCGGCCAGACGTCGGCCCAGGCCATGCCGGCTCCGTTGATGATCGACGCTCGGCAGCCCCGCAGCGCGTACGTCGCCGGCGAGATCTTCGAGAGCCACTGCATCCACTCCGGCATGACGCTCACCGGGTAGTAGACGCCCGAGACCACGAGCATCACGCCCTGGCAGACGAAGCCGAGCTGCGCCCCCTTCTCCGGCGAGATCAGCGGCAGCACCGAGGTCATGATCCCGACGCCGATGAACGAGAGCGACGCGAGCGCGAGCAGCCCGAGCGCCGCCGCGTAGTTCGCCTGCGGTGCGTGGATGCCGATGAACGCGGCCACCACGAAGAAGAGGATCGTGGCGCGGATCAGCCCGTACAGCACCGCGTACGCGCCCTGACCGAACAGGTGCACGAGACGCGACAGCGGCGCCATGAACGTGTACTCGATCGTCCCCTCCCAGCGCTCCCACGCGACCGTCTCCGTCATGAACTCGAAGATGATCCCGAGGAAGGCCCAGATCGTGGCGCCGACGAGCAGCGCCGTCGCCGCGGTGTTCTCCTCCGCGGCCGTGATGCCGGGGATCGCGCGCGCGATGAAGACGATCGTGAGCGTGTTCGCGATCGTCCAGACCATGAACGCGAGATCCCAGAGGAAGTAGCGCTTGGTGAGATAGACGTTCCGCTCGACGATCCCGAACAGGCCGACGAGCTGGTTCCTGGTTTCCAGAGCGAACTCGCTCATCCGAACACCTCCCGGTACTCGTCGTCGTCAGACTCGCCCTCCTCGGCCACGAACTCGCGTCCGGTGGCGGCGAAGAAGGCTTCCTCGAGCGTCTCGACGCCGAAGCGCCGCTTCACGTCGGCGACCGGCTCGAGGAACAGCAAACGGCCGCGGTCGAGCAACCCGATCCGGTCGGCGAGCGTCTCGGCCTCGGCCATGTCGTGGGTGCAGAGCAGGATCGTCGCGTCGTGCTCGGCCCGCACCTGACGGATGAACTCCTGCACCTCGAGCTTCGAGCGCGGGTCGAGTCCCGTGGTGGGCTCGTCGAGCAGCAACAGGACGGGTGAGGTCAGGAGCGCCCGGGCGAGGGCGACCTTCTGCTGCATGCCGCGCGACAGGTTCTCCATCGCTTCGCCGCTCCGGTCGGGCGGGAACCCGACCTGCCCCAGGATCTCGGGGATGGACTTGCGCGTCTGGCTCGGCGTCATGCCGTAGAAGCGGGCTGCGTACGAGAGGTTCTCGAACGCGGACATCTTCTTGAAGAAGCTCGCCTCGACCGAGACGCGGTTGACGAGCCGGCGGATCGCCGAGGCGTCCTTGACGACGTCGTGGCCGAAGATCCGCGCCTCACCGCCGTCGTCGATCAGGAGCGTCGAGAGCAGACGGACGAGCGTCGACTTCCCCGACCCGTTCTGGCCGAGGATGGCGACGCACTCGCCACGAGCGATCGTGAAACTGACGTCGGCGAGCGCCGGCCACGGACGCTTGCGCGCGAAGCGGCCGGCCTTGCGGTCACGGCGCCGGAACGTCTTCCTCAGGTCCCGCACCTCGACGGCGGGGACCTGCCGGTCTAGACGTGAAGCGAGATCTGATGTGGATGGTGCAAACGTGGACATGCTGCTCCTTCGGAAACGAAGTACGAAACGGAGGACGGAAAGCCGCCGGTCAGGCGGCGCGCGGACCTAAAGGGCGCCGCGGGTCCGGACGGGGCAAGCGCTGCAGCCCCCCGGAATCCGGTCCATCACGTTCGTCAGCAACATGGCTCCTCCAGGCTAGGCGTTCGCTCCCGCGACGTCAAATCTCGCCTCTGAGCACGCGGTTTGCGCGGCGGTGCGGGCGCGGTAGCGTGCGCGTGTGCCTTCGTCCTCGGCGTACGCCGTCTTCCTGGCCACGGCCGTCGTGCTGCTGCTCATCCCCGGGCCTGCCGTCCTCTACGTCGTGACGCGCAGCATCGAGATGGGACGCTCGGGCGGCATCGCCTCGGTCGCGGGTATCACCACCGGAACCGTCGCGTACGTCCTGCTCGCCACGGCGGGGCTCTCGTCGCTCGTCCTCGCGTCGACCGCCGCATTCGACGTCGTCAAGTACGTCGGAGCGGTATATCTCTTCGTGCTCGGCGTGCGGCGGTTGCTCGGCCGCGGCCTCCAGGAGCCGGCTGAAGACGCTGTCCCGCGCACTCGCCGGCGTGCCTACGCACAGGGCATCGTCGTCAACCTGACGAATCCGAAGACGATCGTCTTCGTCTTCGCCTTCCTGCCGCAGTTCGTCGATCCGCAGGCGCCTCACGCATCGCTGCAGATCCTCGTGCTGGGGCTCAGCTTCGCGTGCCTCGGCTTTCTCAGCGACAGCGCCTGGGCGCTCGCGGCCGGGACCGTCGCCGATCGCCTGCGCGGCTCGACTGCGATCGCGGCCGTGCAGCGCTGGGTGGGAGGGGGCGTGCTGGTCGGCCTCGGGATCCTCGCGGCGGTGTGGACGCCGAGCCACGCGAGGTGATCCTCCGCGACCTGCGCCCGGAAGACTGGCCGGCGTTGCGCGCGATCTACGAGGACGGCATTCGCGGCGGGGACGCGACCTTCGAGGCCGAGCCGCCGTCGTGGGAGCGCTGGGACGCCGCGCATCCAGAGCTGCGAGTCGTCGCCGAGCGGGACGCCGTGGTCGTGGGGTGGGCGGCGGTCTCACCGGTCTCGGATCGCTGCTGCTACGAAGGCGTCGGAGAGGTGAGCGTCTACGTAGCCGAGACGGCGCGCGGCCTGCGCATCGGGCGCGCGCTGCTCGAGGAGCTCGTCAGGCTCTCGGAACAGGCCGGCTATTGGACGCTGAACGCCGGCGTCTTCCCGGAGAACGAGGCGTCGATCCGGCTCCACAAGGCGTGCGGCTTCCGCGAGGTCGGGGTTCGCGAGCGGCTCGGACACCTGCACGGCGTCTGGCGTGACGTCGTCCTGCTGGAGCGCCGCTCGACGCGCGTAGGTGTCTAGCTCCCGCTGGTGTAGCCGAGCTTCGTCAGCTTCTGCACCGCCGCGTCCTGCTCGGTCCCGCCCTTGGTGTGGGGGATGCTCTGCAGGAAGGCGAACGCTTCCGCGGCGCTCTTGAACTTGTCCAGCTTCGGGACGAGAGCCTTGATCTCGGCCGAGTCGTCGTGCCAGCCGCGGGCGAGTTCTGCATTCGCCGCCACGGCGTTCGCAGGCGGCTTCAGCTTCGAGATCTCGTCGCCGAGCCGCTGCTCCGCTGCTGCGTACCGATTCAAGACGGATTGCACGTCGGCAACCGTCACGGCCTGCTTCGCTCCCTGAGACAGGTCGCCGTGTGCCGAGTCGGCCTGCTTCGAGATGTCGGCGAGCTTGCTCTTGTACTGGGCCCTCGTGAGCTGGCCGCCACCTGCCGCCACCGCCGCAACCGGCAACGGCGAACGCAAGGACGCACAACCCCAGCAGCAGACCGGTCGAAAGCCTCTTCATAGCCCGCGGCAAGGTAGAGGAAGGAGCTCGGGACGTCAACGCCCCACCTGGGTCAACATACGGAGATGGCTCGGATCGTCCAGTTCGTCGACTGCAGGTGGGAGCTCGGGAACCCGGCGCGCGGGCGCGAGCTCTATCTCGCCGGGCACATCCCCGGCGCCTCGTTCCTCGACGTGGACGAAGACCTGTCGGATCTCTCGATCGAGAACGCGGGACGTCACCCGCTGCCGTCCCCCGAGCGGTTTGCAACCGCGGCCGGCCGTGCGGGGATCGGGGCGGGTGTGTTCGTCGTCGCCTACGGAAACGGGGGCGGGCCGGAGCGTCTGTGGTGGCTGCTCCGCCACTTCGGCCACGATGACTGCGCGGTCCTGCTCGGCGGAGTCGACGTGTGGGGAGGCGAGCTGCGTGCAGGAGAGGACGCGATCGAGCCGGCCGAGTTCGTCCCGCGCGAGCGAAGCGGCGACACGATCGACGCCGCCGAGATCGCCCGCCGCCTGGCCGATCCTTCGCTGGCCGTGGTGGACGCGCGAACTGCGAACCGTTGGCGCGGCGAGCCGAACGAGATCGACGATCCGCCGGGCCGGATCCCGGGCGCTGTGAACGCGCCGTGGAGCGAGCCGCTGCCGGCGCTTCCCGACGGACAGCTGGTCGCCTACTGCGGCTCGGGCGTCACGGCCTGCGTCACGCTCCATCGAGCCTGGCTCGGCGGCCGCGAGGGCCGGCTCTATCCGGGCTCGTGGAGCGAGTGGTCGAAGCGCGGGCTGCCGCTCGAGCGCAGCTAACGGCGCGTGACCGCCGCCCCCGCGGCCGAGAACGCGAGCTTCGTCAGCGACTGCGGCATCCGCTGCGCGTCCTTGATCGTCGCCCGCAGCGCGCCGGCGAACTCCTCGACGTCGGCGTCCGTCAGGACGAGCGGCGGCAGGATGCGGATCACGGCCATGTCATGGCCGGCCACCTGGGTGAGGATGCGGTGCTTCGTGAACAGCGGCACGACGACGAGCTGGGCGAACAGCCCGGGCTGCGCCCGCTCGATGAGGCGATACGTCATGCGACCGCCTTCCGGCTCGGCGAACTCGATCGCCCACGCGAGCCCGAGCCCGCGGACGTCGCGCACGACCTCGAACTCGTCCACCAGCGGCCGGGTGAGCTCGAGCAGCCGCTCGCCGAGCCGCGCGCTCTGCTCCACGAGCCGCTCCTCCCGTAGCTCGTGCAGCGTGGCGAGCCCGGCAGCCATCGCGAGCTCGTTCGGTGCGAACGTCGAGCCATGTGACATCGCGTGCGGCATCGAGTCAAAGACGGCCTCGTGCACCGAGCGCGCCATGAGCAGCGCGCCGGAAGAGACGTAGCCGCCGGAGAGCGTCTTCGCCACCGTGACGAGATCCGGCACGAGCCCCCAGTGCTGGAAGGCGAACATGCGGCCGGTCCGCCCGAAGCCGGTCATCACCTCGTCGACGCAGAAGAGCGTCCCGTAGCGGCGGCAGAGGTCCTGCGCGCCTGCGAGATAGCCGTCGGGAGGCACGTTGATTCCCTTGCCCTGCAGCGGCTCGACGAGGAAGAGCGCCACGTCCTCACGGCGCAGCTCGGCCTCGAGCGCGTCGAGATCCCCGAAGGGAACCTGCGCGAATCCGGGCAGGAGCGGCTGGAAGCGCGCGGTGAACTCGGCATTGCCGTTGGCGGAGAGGGAACCGAGCGTCAACCCGTGGAAGCCGTGGTCGGCGGAGAGGACGCGCGATCGTCCGGTCGCGGCGCGGCCGAGCTTGAGCGCAGCCTCGACCGATTCGGTGCCGGAGCTCGTGAACAGGCAGCGTTCGATCCGTCCGCCGGCCAGCGCGATCAGCTCTTCTGCGAGCAGGCCGGGCAGGAGCGTCGCCCCCATGGCGAGCATCCCGGGCGTCTCGAGCCCGAGCGCCTCGACGAGGGCGGCGCGCACCCGCGGGTTGTTCCGGCCGACGCCGTACATCCCGAAGCCGCCGAGCAGGTCGAGATAGCGACTCCCGTCCTTGTCGAAGAGGTACGCGCCCTCGGCACTCGCCCACGTGCGGTCGAACCCGATCGTGTGCAGTACCCGTACGAACTGCGGGTTGATCGTCCGCGCCCAGAGGTCGAGATCCTCCCCGCGTCGCGACTCGAGCAGCGCCTCGAGGCTGAAGTCGCTCATCGCGCCGGACTGTACCTCGCAGGTTTTCGTTCCCCGAACGCGGGTAGGCCGAAGACGATCGTGGGACTCGGCAAGCTGATGCTGCGCGTGACGCTCGGCGGTTACTTCGTCGGCCACGGGATGCAGAAGCTCGCCGGCTGGTTCGGCGGGGCGGGCCCCGACGGAACCGGACAGCATTTCGAGCAGATCGGGCTGCGGCCCGGCCGCGAGAACGCGCTGCTCGCGGGCGCGGCTGAAGCAGGCGGCGGTTCGCTGCTCGCGCTCGGGCTGTTCACACCGGCCGCGGTGAGCATGCTCACCGGGGTGATGACGAACGCAATCCGGCACGTGCATGGCCGCAACGGTCTCTGGGTGACGGAGGGCGGAGTGGAGTACCCGGTTGTGGTCCTCGCCGCGCTGGCGGCGCTGGCCGACGGCGGGCCGGGCCGCTTCTCCTTCGACGAGGCGCTCGGGATCAAGCTTCGCGGGCCGGTCGTGACGGCGATCGCAATGGGCGCCGGCGCCCTCGGCGCCGTCTACGTCGCCGAGCGTGGGCAGCAGCTCTTCGACGCGCTTGCCGCCGACGAGGCGCTGAGCCGCTCCGCCGAAACGGTCCGAGCCGAGGCCTAGCCCGAGCCGAACTCGCCGAGCAGGCGCTCGGCGTACCAGTCCTCCCAGCGCTCCTCGCGCGGCTCGGCCGTGTAGTCGCGGTCGAGCTGGACGAGCGCGTGGACGAGATGGCTGCGCACGGGCGTCGCGCCGAGCAGCTGCGGCAGCTCGGAGAGCGTCAGCAGCCAGTCGGCGTACCAGGACGCCCAGTCGGGATCGTCGCCGTCCACGATTCGATAGACGACGTGGTGCGTCTCGCCGGCCTCGTGCAGGAGATCTGCGACGGCTTTCGGGTCGGCCATGCGCTCGATCCTCGCACACTCCGCGCTTGACAGCGCTGCCTCCGCCGGAGGAGTGTCCTCCCGTCAAACACATCTGGGAGGCGACATGGCGGACGCGATCATCTGGGAGTTCGACGGCGTCAGCCGCGACGACTACGACGCTGTGAACGAGAAGCTCGGGATCGATCCCGAGGGCGGCAGCGGCTGGCCCGACGGCTTGATCTCCCACACGGGCGCCGCGAAGCCCGGCGGCCTCGTCGTGTTCGAGGTCTGGGAGTCGAGGGATGCGCAGGACCGGTTCCTGAACGATCGGCTCCGGCCGGCGCTCGCTGCGGCAGGCGTCACGACCCAGCCGACGCGAATGGAGTGGCTCGACGTCGCGGCGCACGCAAGCCCCGGCGCCTAGCCCCGTCGAGCGAGCCGGGCACAATGTCCGGCGGCCCCCGTAGCTCAGTGGATAGAGCAGCGGTTTCCTAAACCGCGTGCGCATGTTCGATTCATGCCGGGGGCATCATCAAGGGAGCGCCTGCGCAGCCGGAGAGGCTGCCGACGCCACTCGAGTGGTAACGGAGCTGGTCGGCTGACCAAGGGCCGAGTCACGTCCCGTGGGCGTGGTTGTTGTGATTAGTGCCCTCGTCTAGTGTTGCCTGGGACGAGGGGAGGTCTTGCTGGCTGAGGTCATCTTTGACGAGGTGACGAAGGTCTACGGCGACGGCACGAAGGCCGTCGACTCGCTTGCACTCGACGTCTCCGACGGAGAGTTCATGGTGCTGGTCGGCCCGTCGGGCTGCGGCAAGACGACCGCGTTGCGCATGGTCGCCGGGCTGGAGGACATCTCGAGCGGCGTCGTTCGCATCGGCGAGCGTGTCGTCAACTACGTGCCCTCGCGCGACCGGGACATCGCCATGGTATTTCAGAGCTACGCGCTCTACCCGCACCTCTCCGTCTACGAGAACATCGCGTTTGGTCTCAAGGTCAAGAAGATGCCGAAGGCGGAGATCGACCGACGCGTCCGCAATGCCGCGCAGGTGCTCGGACTGGAGCCGTTCCTGAAGCGCAAGCCACGCGCCCTCTCAGGCGGGCAGCGCCAGCGCGTCGCCATGGGACGGGCGATCGTTCGCGAACCGGCGGCGTTCCTCATGGACGAGCCGCTCTCGAACCTCGATGCGAAGTTGCGCGTGCAGATGCGCGCGGAGGTGAGCCGCCTCCAGCGCGACCTCGGGACTACGACGATCTACGTCACCCACGATCAGATCGAGGCGATGACGATGGGAGACCGCGTCGCCGTCATGCGCAAGGGCGAACTGCAACAGGTCGCGGATCCTCAGACCCTGTACGACCGGCCGGTCAACCTCTTCGTCGGCGGCTTCATCGGCTCGCCCGCGATGAACATGCTGGAGGCGACTGTGGCGCGCGCAAACGGCAGCCTCACGCTCGACGTCGGCCAGCAGCGGCTGGGACTCGACCAGGCGACGCTTGCAGCGCATCCCGCGCTGCGATCCTACGAAGGGCGCACCGTGATCCTCGGCATCCGTCCAGAGGACCTCGAAGATGCGTCGCTAGAGCCCGACACGCCGGCCGACCGCCGCCTGCGCGGTGTCGTCGAGCTTCGGGAGGCGCTCGGCTCGGAGCTGATCGTTCATTTCACGGTCGAGGGCACGCAGCTGGCCCTGACGGAGGACGTGAAGGAGCTCGCGCGGGACGCCGATGTGGCAGTCGTGCCGGACGCGACGGACGGGAGCGCGGTCCTGGTCGGCCGCTTCAACGTGCGGTCGGGGATCGAGGAGCGCAAGCCCGTCGAGGTGGCTGTCGACACCCGAGCCCTTCACTTCTTCGACCCCGAGACAAGCAAAGGAATCTACGAGGAACAGGCAGCTAGGGCAAAGGAGGGTACAAAGTGAGAACCGACCGCAAGCTGGTCGTCAGAGTCGTGGTGGGAGTCGCGCTCGTGGCGGCGCTCGCAGCCACCGTGGCCGTCCTTGCCGGCGCGAGTCAGGCCGGAGCGAAGAAGACGCTGGTGAATACGAGCGTCTCCGGGAGCGTCTCGTTTTGGGGCATCTGGTCTGCGAATGAGCAAACCGCGTTCCAAAAGGTGATCGCCGGCTTCAACCAGAAGTACCCGAACGTCAACGTCACCTACACATCCAAGGGCAACAACATGCCCACGGAGCTGGCGACGGCGATCGCCGGAGGCAATCCGCCCGACATTGCCGACGTAGCCCAGCCGGGTCTCGTGAAGCAGTTGGTGCAGCAGCACCATCTGAAGCCGATCACGTATGCGAAGAAGATCATCTCCGACAACTTCGCGCCGGCCTGGGTCAAGCTCGGCGTCGTCAACAAGAAGCTCTATGCACTTCTCTACAAGGCGTCCAACAAATCGACCCTCTGGTACAACGTGCACTCCTTCAAGCAGGCCGGTGTCAAGGCGCCGAAGACGTGGTCGCAGCTCACGAAGGACGCGAAGACGATCAATTCCTCGGGCACCCCGGCCTACTCACTCTGTGGGTCGAGCGGCTGGACGCTCACCGACCTGTTCGAGAACATCTATCTCCGGACGTTCGGGCCGGCGAAGTACAACAAGCTCTCGGCCCACAAGCTCAAGTGGACCGACAAGTCGGTGACGAAGGCGCTCACGGAGATGAGGCAGATCATCGGCAACAGCTCGGGTCTGTACGGCGGTAGGAACGGCGCCCTCCAGACCGGTTATCCGCAGTGCGTCGACTACGTCTACTCGACGCCGCCGAAGGCGGCCATGGTGATCGAGGCCGACTTCGTAGCCAACGAGATCCTTCAGGCGACGAAAGCCAAGCCCAAGAAGGACTTCAACGTCGTTCCGTTCCCGGCGATCACCAAGGGCGCGGATGCCGGCGCAATCGAGACCAGTGGTGATGAGATCATCACGTTCCGCGACACGCCCGCGATCGAGGCCTTCATCAACTATCTCGCCACGCCGAAGGCAGCCGAGATCTGGGCGAAGCTCGGCGGGTTCGGTACCGGCAACCTGCACGTGCCTGCGAGCGTCTACCCGGACTCGATCACGCGCGCAACGGAAGCGCCGCTGACGAAGGCCAAGGCGGCCGTATTCGACATGTCCGACGAGCAGCCCGCCGCGTTCGGCTCGACCACGGGCCAGGGCGAGTGGGGGCTCTTCCAGAAGTTCCTGCAGAACCCGAGCAAGATCAAGAGCATCCAGCAGCAACTCGAAGCAGCGGCCAAAGCGGCGTACAAGTAGTCGCTTGACCGACGCCTCGATCACGGCGGAGCCGCCCGCAACGGCGGCTCCGCCGGGTCCCGCCTCCGGCGAGGGCCTTTCCCGCTACCGCACCGGGGCGCTCTTCCTCCTGCCCGCATTCGTGCTGCTCGGCGTCTGGTTGCTCTACCCGGTGATCTACACGATCGTCCGAAGCTTCTTCGGACCGTCCGGATACCTCGGGAGTTGGGTCGGGATCGACAACTACAAGACGCTGTTCACGACGTCATCGCTCACGACGGCGATCAAGAACAGTGCGATCTGGGTGGCGGTCGTGCCTGCCTTCGTGGCCGCGATCGGGCTGATCTTCGCAGTCCTGATCGAGCGCATTCGCTGGTCGGTCGCGTTCAAGGTCGTCATCTTCCTACCGATGGCGATCTCGGCGTTCGCCACCGGCGTGACGTGGCGAATGCTGTACCTGCAGGATCCGAGCCAGGGTGCAATCAACGCGCTCGGCCGCACGGTCTCGGACGCCGTTTCGGCTCCTGGGGTGCTTCCCAGCGCGGTTCCCTCCACAGGCCTCCTGCAGCCGCACGGCGGGGGGCTGATCCTCAAGACTCCGCTTCACCCCGGTGGCGTAGCCCTGCTCGGGCTGACCGGAATCGCCCCGGCGGACATGCCGAGCGGTTCCAGGCAGGCAGCCCAGCCGGCCTCGAAGCCGGGGAACATCGAGGGCGTCGTCTGGCGCGACTTCAAGCCGGGCGGCGGCAAGCCCGGCGTCGTCGAGCAGGGCGAGGTTGGCATCAAGGGGGTCACAGTCGAGCTGCGCAACTCGTCCGGGAACGTCGTGCAGTCGGCGAAGACCGATGCAAACGGCGCCTTCGACTTCACGAACGTCTCGGCGGGTACGTACAACGCCGGGATCGGCGGCGCGACCTTCGCGAAGCCGTTCGGCGGCTACTCCTGGCTCGGGCCGAACCTGATCACGCCGTCGCTTCTGATCGCCTACATCTGGATCTGGGCCGGTTTCTCCATGGTCGTGATCGCGGCCGGCCTCGCCGCCATGCCCCGGGACGTGCTCGAGGCTGCCCGCACCGACGGCGCGAGCGAATGGCAGGTCTTCCGGCGCGTCACGGTGCCGCTGCTCACGCCCGTGCTGAGCGTCGTCTTCATCACGATGATCATCAACGTCCTCAAGGTGTTCGACATCGTGCTCGCGCTTGCGCCAGATTCAGCACAGGCCAACGCCAGCACGATCGCCCTCGTGATGTGGCGGACGGCGTTCAGCGGAACCTTCGACTTCGGCACCGGCTCGGCGATCGCAGTCTTCCTCTTCCTACTCGTTATTCCGGTGCTAGCACTGAACATCCGGCGGTTCCGGAGGGAGGTCTGATGGCGGCTGCCGAGACCGCCCACCTGCCGGCGCCTCACGAGGGGACCTCCGCCAGGATTCTGCGCGCGATCGCCAAGACGCCGCTCCAGATTCTGCTCGCGGTGATCGCGGTGCTCTGGCTCGTACCGACCATCGGCCTGTTCCTCACCTCGATCGTGCCCCAGTCGGCGGTCAGCACCGCAGGCTGGTGGAAGGTCTTCGCCCACCCGAGTCTGGCGACCTTCTCGAACTACAGCGCGCTCTTTCACAACGCGGGACTGACCGGTGCGCTGAAGACGACGGCGTACATCGCCGTCGCCAACACGCTGCTCGTCGTGGTGGTCGGTGCGCTCGCAGGCTATGCCTTCGCCTGGCTCGAGTTCCCGGGCCGGGACTGGCTCTTCATCGGGGTGGTCGGACTCCTCGTGGTGCCGCTGCAGATGGCGCTGATCCCGATGTTCAGGCTCTACGACATCCTTGGAATCGGGGGGACGGTGCTTAGCGTGGTCCTCTTCCATGCGGCCTTCGGGCTGCCGTTTGCGATCTTCCTGCTGCGCAACTTCTTCGTCGGGATACCGAAGGACATCCTCGAGTCCGCGCGGATCGACGGCGCGAGCGAGATACGGATCTTCCTGCGCCTGATCCTGCCGCTCGGCCTTCCGGCGATCGCGTCGCTCGCGATCTTCCAGTTCCTCTGGACGTGGAACGACCTAATCGTCTCGCTCACGTTCGGCGTGACGCCCATCACGGTCTGGATCTTCAGCCAGATGCGCGAGTTCTCGTCGAGCCTCGACGTCGTCTCGACGGCAACGTTCCTCTCCCTTCTCGTTCCACTCGCCGTCTTCTTCGCCTTCCAGCGCTACTTCGTCCAGGGGCTACTGGCGGGCTCGGTGAAATGATGCCGCAGGTGGCGGTGGTCGGCTCCGGGCTCGCGGGGTTCACCGCGTACCAGACGCTGCGCCGCGCGCTCGCGCCGGGCGAGGTCGCGGTCTTCGGGACGGACGCCGATCCGGCGGCCGCCTGGCGCGTGCGAGCGGCGGCGATCGGGCAGCGCGAGATGCGCTCGGAGAGCGACGGCCACTGCCTCCCGACCTCGTTCCCGGGGCTGGCCATCTCGAGCGTCCGCTGGCGCCGCTCGCCCCGGCCGCTCCTCGACTCCGTGCTCGACCGCTATCACCCGACGGTGGACGAGTTCCTGGCTCACGTCGAGCGGCTCCGTGAGCGGAGTTGCTGGGACGAGAGTCTTGTCCTACGCACCGTCGAGCGGGTGCGGGCCGTCGACGGCGGCTTCGAGCTTGACGGCGAACGGTTCACGCACGTGCTGCTCGCTCCAGGCCACCCCGGCCTTAACGTCCCCGACGAGCTGCGCAACGATCCGCGCGCCGTGCATTCGTACGAGCAGCACGACTACGCGGCGACGGTCACGGTCGTCGGCGCCGGCCTCGCCGCCGCGACAGAGTGGCTGAACGCGCTCGCGGCGGGCGCCGAGGTCGTGTCGGTGCGCCGGCGCGAGCCGATGAGGCAACCGCTCAATGTTCCGCGCCAGTACTTCTCGCGACGGGGGCTCGCCGGCTACCACTGCCTGGGTCCGCGTGAGCGCGTCGAGCGTCTCCACACGCTGACGGCGCCGTCCTATCCGGCCGGCATTCAATGGGATGAGCCGCTCGGGCGCGCGACTCGAGAGGGCCGGTTCCGCGTGGAGCAGTCGGTGAACGGCAGCGCCCAAGTGATCTGCGCGACGGGGTTCCGGCGCGGCTATCGGCACGACCGGCTGCTCGCGCGCCTTGTCGCCGAGCACGACCTCGAGACGGCGGACGAGTGGCTCGTGCTCGAGCCGGACTCGACCGTGCCGGGGCTGAGCGACCCCACACGGACGATCGCGGTCGCTGGCGCACCGGCGCAGTGGGCGTTCCCCGCTGCCGACACCCTCGCGGGCGCGCGGTACGCCGCCCATGGATTCCTGCGAAGGATCGAGACGTGTCGTACACGCTGAGGGGACGGGTCGAGACCCGCCTGACAGCGCTTCTCGTGGTGCTACTTGCCGCGTGCGCGCTCGCCGGAGCGCTCCACCGCTGGTGGCCGGTCGAGCTCGTTGCATTGATGGCGACCGTGGGGCTCTTCCTCGATCTCGAGGTCTGGCACCGGCTGCTCCCGTACCAACCCGTCTGGGCGACGGCCCCCCTTGGAGCGGTCGAGCTCGCCGCGCTGATGGCGATCGTCTACGGCTTCGGTCTGCATGCGCCGCTCGTGCCGGCGCTCGCACTCTTCGGGGCAGGCTGGCTTGCGTCGTTCATCCTCGCTCAGGCCGGCTTCCCGTTGCTTCGGCTCGGTTACGCAGAGGACGGCGGAGAGCTCGGCCGCTTCGGCCTGGCCGCTGCGGGAGCCGTCCTGCTCGCGCTCATCGGCTCCGCCGCGACGTGGTACGTGCGCCTGCCGCCGGTCGTGACGCTCTCCGGCGGCGTACACAAGGGGCCACTCGTGATCCGGCAGCGCGAGATCCTGCAAGGCAAGCCGGGCGCGGTCGTCCGCGGCGGGATCGTCGTCGCGCACGACAACGTCCAGATCCGCAACATCACCGTGCTCGGCGGTACGAACGGGATCACTGTCGACGGCGTACACGGCACAGTGCTCGACCACGTGACCGTGCAGGGCGCGAAGCTCGACGGCATCCACGTCCGAGCAGCAGGCATCGTCGTTAGCGATTGCACGATCGACATGCTCGGCAACCGGTTCGGCCAGGGGATCGACATCTCGTTCAACATGAACATGGGCATGAGCATGGTCGAGGGCTGCACGATCCTCGGGGGTACCCAAGGGATTACGACTCATTCGTCGATGACCGACATCGTTGGCAACACGGTCAGCCGCACGGGCCAGCAGGCGATCGATGTCGACGAGATGTCGATGGGTACGGCGTCGCGCAACGTGATTCGGGACGCGCGCGGAGTTGGGCTCTACTGCAACGACCGGTCGATGTGCATGTTCGACCACAACACCGTGGTCGGCACCCGGTCGGACACTTCATCCGGCCTCCGAACGGAGCGA
Source organism: uncultured Actinomycetes bacterium (assembly GCA_963696975.1). GTDB lineage: Bacteria > Actinomycetota > Thermoleophilia > Gaiellales > Gaiellaceae > Palsa-739. The sequence continues at coordinate 322,591 of CAVOMI010000004.1, forward strand.
GGCTTCGGTGTTCTCGCCAGCTTCGAATCGGAAGCCGATCTCTGGCAGAACCGTCTCGTTGCGAACCCGGTTGCCGCGGGCGAAGTTCTGAACTCGACGCTCCACAGGTCGCGCGGCCCCGCCTGGTGAGCCCGAGTGCGGCCGTAGACTGCAGGCGTGGCTGACCCAGTCGAGGAGCTCCGGGCGTCGGCCGCCGGACAGCGCGCCGCGACTGCTGTTCATTCCGTACCTGGGAAAGTTCGCCGCGGTGCAAACACGATCACAGACTGTGACGCTGCGGAGCTGACAGCGCTGGCGCGAGCGAGATGAGATCGTCGAAGCCACAGTGGCGGTCGCGACTGAAGAAGGGTTGCGGCGGCTCGATTCTGCTCGCGCGGTGCTCGGAGGTGCAATCAGCGGTTCCACAACGACGTGCCCCTTTCGCCGCGCCCGCCGCATGGTCGCATTCCGAACTCGGTTTCCGGCGCGACACTACAGGGAGTAATGCACGGCTTCAAGCCGTTCCTAACGAAGCCACGATCCGCGACTCCTCAGCAAGAGGCGCGGCCAAGGACGAGGCCCCGTAACCCACCAGCAAGCACGACTCAGCGCCAGTGGACCGGCCATACGCGCTCCGGAGTTAGGCGGTCATGGCCGGGATAGAACGCCAACCCGCCGTCTCATCCGCCCCGGTGAGTTGAGCTCGCGTCGCTGGGCCAGTGCTCGTGAACCTTTGGCGAGAAGCGGCAAACGGAGTGGAGAACGTCCGTTGGGCCGTCGAGTGGACTTGGGCTGACTACCATTCCCTCACGTGTTGCACGACGCTCAGTGACGCGTCACGTTGTCCACTCGCTTCAGCCTTAGCTCGATCGATCAGGTCAACCGCAGCGTCGAGGACTTGGAACGTCTCCTCTCGGCTCTTATCGCTGGAGACCGAGACCATAAGGACGGCCACACCGGGCTCGACCGCGACCTGGGCATCGAGACCTTCCGAACGCGCAAGAGGACCATACAACTTCATCCAGTCGAGCCAATCATCCGGCTCAGTGAGCGGAATCCTCACGGTTGTCACGCCTCCGCTCGTGTGTACCGCTAGCTCACTTCTACGTCGAGAGGGTGCACGTTGGGAAAGTATCGCACCACGGCGGCGAACTCGACTGGGCGAGCGTCCTCACCCCTGACGTGCCTGCCGTCTACCAGGACAGGCCGGACGTGTGGGTACTGGGGCGTACTGAGCGGACTGTGCGGACACTCGAGACCGTTCACGACGGACTGAGCGGACACAGGCGTACACGGCAGGACGATTACGGCGGGCTTCCTAAACCGCGTGCGCATGTTCGATTCATGCCGGGGGCATCGAAGAAACGCCTGCATGTCCACACTTCCGGCTTCCTGACGACGCCGGCGGCTGTGGCGCCGACGCCGTGGCCAGGGCCGGCTAGGGGTTGGGTGCGCTGCCGCCGCCGCCAAAGCTGAGTCGGAGCGAGGCACACGCAGACTGCGCGACCTGAAATGCCTTGCGCTGCGCCGGGGTCAGGTTGCCTCCGAAGCTGCCGCCGTTCCGGGGCGGCGATCCGCTAGGCGGCGATCCGCTGGGCGGGCTGCTCGGAGGGGAGCCGCCGCTGCCCCCGCCTCCGAAGCTCGGCAGGTCGACGCCGTGCTTCCGCAAGCAGCTGGCGTACGCGGCGAAGGCCGAAGCTCCGCCGCGCGGAGCCCCGGCGGCGCTGGACGACGCGCTCGCCGAGCTGCTTCCGCCACACCCGGCGACCGCCAGCACCATGGCCCCGACCAGCGCCGCCAGCAGAAGGGGCCGCACGTGCTTTGGCAGCGTCAGTTGCATGAGTCCACTAGAGCTGCGCCGCCTTAACGCGCCCTGAAGGAGGGATGAGAAGGCACTAAACTCCGCTTCGGTCTTCAGTGGCTCTCCACGCCCGCCTCATGCGGTCTTGGCCTGTCCGCTGGTCGGCTGTTCGCTTACCGCCGCCTTCTTCTTGCAGCACCGGCAGGCTGAGCGTGAATGCCGTGCCGCCGCCGTCCGCGGGCTCGGCGGTCACCGTGCCGCCGGATGCCTCGGCCACCTGGCGGACGATGGCGAGGCCGAGGCCGGAGCCGGGGAGGCTTCGCGCGGCCGGCGCGCGGTAGAAGCGATCGAAGATGTGCGGCAGGTCGGCCGAGTCGATGCCGGGCCCGTAGTCCCGCACGGTGAGCATCCCGTCGTGAACTTCCACCTCGATCTGCTCTGACTCGCCACTCCACTTGACCGCGTTGTCGACGAGGTTCCCGACGGCGCGTGTCAGCGGGCCGGGAGCGGCCTCGACGAGCGTCGGCTGCAGTTCCGTCTGGAACGACGCGTTGGAGCGGCGCTGCGCCGCGGCGACGACCTCGTCGACGATGTGGTCCAGGCGGACACGCTCCTTGGCCGGCGTCGCCGCGTCGGCGTGCGCCAGCTCGACGAGACCTTCGATCAGGTCGGTCATCTCCCGGAGCTCGACCTCGGCGTCGTCCAGCAGGCGGCGCTTCTCCTGCTCCGGCAAGTCCTGGTGCAGCTGGACGAGCTCGAGGTTTGCCCGCGCGGCGGAGAGCGGCGTTCGGAGCTCGTGTGACGCGTCGGCGACCAGCTGGCGCTGCGCGCCCACCGAGTGCGAGAGCGCATCCAGCATCGAGTTGAAGGCGTGCGCGAGGCGACCGAGCTCGTCGGACCGGCGCTCGTTCGTGCGCTCGGCGAGATCACCGGTCGCGGCGATCCGCTCGGCGTGCTCGGTCAGGCGCTTGACCGGTTGCAACGCCGTTCTCGCCACCGCAGCGCCGACCGCCGCAGCCCCGGCGAGCGAGGCGAGCGCAGCCACGAGGAAGAAGACGCGTATGCGTTCGAGCGCGCCGTCCACTTCGGTCAGCGGCCGTGCGATCTCGGCCGCGGTGGTCTTGTCGATGCGAGTCGTGTAGATGCGGAAGTGGACGCCGCCGACGGTGGCGTTTCTGAAGAACGACGGCCGGCTGCCGGCAGCAACCGCGGCTGCGCCGTCGGTCGGAAGGCGGGTTCGCTCTCCCGAGGGGAGCACGACCTTTCCGCGATCGACGAGCTGGACGTAGTTGGCGGCGGTGCCGAACTTGGGCGGCGGAAGGTGGAATCTCGACGGTGGGACATTCGAAGCGTCCCCGCTCGGGAGCGGCCCCGGTGGCCGGTGACTGACCGTCTTCAGCGCATTCGCTCCCTCCTGCAACGACTTGTCGACTTCCCGCACCAATTGTCCTCGGACCACGAGGTAGGAGGCGATCAGGCCGACGCAGATCGCCACCGCGAGCGTGGCGACCGTGCCGATGGTGAGACGGGCACGCAGGCTCATAGATCGTCCGGCCTAGGCTGCTTCGCGCAGCACATAGCCGACACCGCGGACCGTCTGAATCAAACGCGGCTCGTCGTTCGCCTCGGTCTTCTTGCGCAGGTAGCCGATGTAGACCTCCAGCGAGTTGGACGCATAGTTCAGGTCGTAGCCCCAGACGTGGCTGAAGATCCGGTCGCGAGCCAGAACCTTGCGAGGATGCGACATGAGCAGTTCGAGCAGGGCGAACTCGATGCGCGTCAGCTTGAGCTCTCGTCCGGCGCGGTACGCGCGTCGCTCGGCGCGGTCGAGCTCGACGTCGGCATAGCGCAGCACATCCTTCGAGCCCGAGCGCCGCAGCAGGGCACGGACGCGCGCGATCAGCTCGACGACCGCGAACGGCTTGGCCAGGTAGTCGTCGGCTCCGGCCTCCAGCCCTTCGACCCGGTCGTCCACCGCGCCCCGCGCAGTCAGCATCAGGATCGGCACGTCGCTCTTGGCTCGAATCGACCGGCAGGCGGCGAGACCGTCGAAGTGCGGCATCAGGATGTCCAGCACGACGAGATCGGGCGCCTGGCTCCCGGCCTCGTGGAAGACGGCGGCTGCCTGGAGGCCGTCCTCGGCCGTCTCGACCGCATAGCCCTCGAGCTCGAGGGCGCGAGTCAGGGCCCGGCGCAGCGAGCGGTCGTCGTCGACGACCAGGATGCGAGCCGATGCGGGGAGACCGCTTCCGTTGGTGGGCGATGCCGTCGTTTCGAGAAGCTGATTCATCGTGTGCAGGACGTTCGGGCGCCGGCGGAGGTCGTTCCGCCGGCGCCGGGGAGGAGGGATGCCAGGGAAGCAAGTGTCTCCACGGAACCTAGGAGCAACCTGAACTGTTCATTTGAAGGAGCTAAGACTTCTCAACCTCCCGCGGCGCTCAGCTCGGCCTCGCGCACCCGGCCGTTCTCGATCACGGCCCGCCGGCCGGCTCGGCGGGCGACGGCCGTGTCGTGCGTCACGACGACCAGCGTGAGGCCGCGCTCGCTCCACAGTTGCTCGAGCAGACCAATGATCTCGTCTCGCGTCTTCTCGTCGAGGTTGCCTGTCGGCTCGTCTGCCAGGAGTACACGAGGCTCCTTCACGAGGGCGCGAGCGATTGCCACCCGCTGCTGCTGTCCGCCCGAGAGCTCTGACGGCAGGTGAGCGGCGCGGTCGGCGAGTCCCAGCTCCTCGAGCATCGCGAGCGCGAGGTCATGGCGCTCGCCCTTGGGCACCGCGCTGGGGACGAGCGCGGTCTCGACATTCTCCTGCGCGGTCAGGGTCGGAATCAGGTTGAACGTCTGGAAGACGAAGCCGAACTCGTCGGCCCGCAAGCCTGCGAGCTCCGACTCGGGGAGCTGCGCCAGATCGCGGCCCTCAAATAGGACGCTGCCCGAGGTGGGCCGGTCGAGGCCGCCGAGCAGGAGAAGCAGGGTCGACTTGCCCTGGCCGGTCGGCCCCTGCACGGCGAGGAACTCGCCCCCGTCGACCGTGAGGTCGACGCCGTCGAGGGCCTGCACCGTCCCCTTACCTCGGCGGAAGGTCTTGCGAACGTCGGTGAGCTCGTACATCTCGTTCCTCTCGTAGACGGGGTCATTAGCCGACGCTCCGGAGGGCGTCCGCGGGTCGGAGTCGCGCCGCGCGCCAGGCGCCGAAGCCGCCGGCGACGAGGCCGCCTGCGACCGCGAGCAAGAGCGCGATCAGGATCGTGTGCGCCTGCAGAGGTGCAGTGAGGTGGACGACGACGTTCTCCGCGCCGCCCAAGGGACGCCGACCGCCGCTCGCTCCTCCCCCGGCAAACGGGCCGAAGCCGCCGCCGCCGGTCGCGAACGCCGACCCGACCGTCGCCGTCAGCGAGGGGGAAGCCGCGCTGATCGCGGTGGCGGCCACAACGCCGAGCACGACGCCGGCGAGGCCGCCGAGGAGCCCGAGGGCGAGGCCTTCCCCGACGACCTGCGCGACGACGCGGCGCGTCCGCCAGCCGATTGCCTTCAGCGTCCCGAACTCGCGCACCCGGCGAGAGACGGCGGCCACCATCAGGAGGCCGGCGACGAGGAAGGCGACGACGAGCGCCGCGATCGAAAGCCACCGTCCCAGGTTGGAGGTGAGGCTCGACGCACTCGAGAGGGCGCCGCTCACCTGCTTCGCGAGGTCCGCGGAGGTCGAGACGGTTGCCGTCGGCAGCGCCGCCTTCAGCTTCGCCGCGACGCTCGAGACCCGCGACGCGCTTCCCACCGAGACGAAGACGGTGGTGACCTTGTTACCCATCCCGGCGAGCTTCTGAGCCGTGCGGAGCGGGACGAACACGTCCGCGCTGCCGCTCGACACGTTCGCCAGGCCGATCACCTTCAACGGCTTGCCGGCAATGTGGATCGTCGACCCGACGTGAAGCGAGTGCTGCCGTGCGTAGCTCTTCGAGACAACGGCGACGCGCGACCTCGATTCGCCCGAGTTGAAGTAGCGGCCAGAGGTGATCTGCGAGGCGGTCAGCGGCCCGACCGCGCCGGCGCCGGTCTCGATGCCGTCGACGGTGAACGTCTTGAGGGAGAAGGACGGCGAGCCGCCCGAGCTCGAGCTGCCGGCGCCCGGAAGACCGCCGCCGCCGCTACCGAACGAGGGGATCTTGCCCGAGAACGAGGTGTCGGTCAGAACGAGACCGCCGCTCGCAGCAGCAACGCCGTCGACTGCCTTGACCTTGGCCACGTCCGAGGCGGGCAGAGTGCCCGTGCCGATCTGTGGGCGCAGGACATCGCGCGAGATGCGCCGAGTGCCGCCGCTCGGCGGCCCGCTGCCGAAGCCGCCGAAGCGCTGCGGACCGATGGCTCCGCGCCCGAGAGAGCGCGTCACGGTCATATCCGTTCCGACCCCGTAGAGCGAGTGCAGTACCTGGCCCTGTGCGCTCTTGACGCCGGCGGCCGCAGACGAGACGGTCACGACGAGCGCGATGCCGATCGCGAGTCCGAGCGCTATCACGAGCGATTGCTTGAAGCGGCGCCGCAGCTCGCGGCGGATATAGGTCAGGTACACGTCTCAGCTCCTTCGTCGTAGTGGCCGCCCGGCAACACCGAGTCGGCGGGCCGGGCGTACGAGTGAGTTCAGCCGACGGCGCTAAGACAGCTCTGAACGCCAGCTGAAGCGTTGGTGAGAAATCGCGGTCAGCCGAGCACCGGTTGCGGCGCGGGTCCTGTCGCTTGCGGAGTCGCAGCTCGCGCTCGCTGCCTTGGCGAGCCTCGCGGGGCCATATCCAGATTCGTCCTCGAGCGACGAAAGGACGGCGCATATGTACGCAGTCGCATTCCTCGGGAGACAGCAGAAGGGGCGCTTCACTGCGCTGCTGGCGACCTTCCGCGATCTCGGTTGCGGCGGCACTCGCATTGGGCGTGCCGCGGGCGGGGGCTGACGCGTTAACCGGAGGCGCGTTGCCGGGGTCTGACACGGCGGCAGAGACAACGCTGACCCTTCCGGATGGAGTCGTCGAGACACTCGGCGCCGGGCCGGTCAAGCCGAGCGAAGGTTTCGTGGAGACCGGCATCGGCTCGACGTTGGTATCTCCGGATACGACCTGCAATCCGACCTGCGGTGCCGGTGGGGTCATGCCCCCGGTGACGCTCAAGGACTCGAGCCACGTGAAGTACTCCGCGCTGAACGGCAATGTCGAGGCCGACGAGTCGAGTCACCTGACGGGCGGCCAGGGCTTTCCGACGTTCAATACGCAGTTTGCCTCGAGCACAGCGACGTTTTGGTGGCTAGGCACGAAGCCGAGCTTCAACTGGCGGTCGTACGTGCCGGCGTTCAAGTGGACGCAGACGACATCGGGGTCGGCGTTCCGGCCGGCGTGTCCTTCAGCGGCGGCAGCAACGACGTGACCTGGACCGGAGGCCAGGGAGGCTCGGGCAAGTGGTACGGCACCATCGCCTACAAGCAGAAAGTCACCTTCTCCGCGGTGATCGCCACCACGGCGAAGTTCGACTCGAGCGCCTCGATTTGGCTCGGCGGCAACGCATACGGTGTATCAGCCGACTCCTCCGACGGATTTGGGCCCGGTGGGCTGACAGCCTGGCTCGTACGAGGCGATCAGCCGCCCTCGCCGGCGCTTTCCTCGCCGGTTGCGCAGCAGGCGCCTCCACAAAGACCGGGGCGTGGCTCGCGTGAGGAGCCGGGGTGCCTGCGTGCTGTTCGCCCTCTTCGCGCGCCGAATTGAGCGCCGACCACTTCCTGCTGGCCAACGGAGCGTTCCGCGATCGTGTCGGCAGAAGAGCGATCCCCCAGCCCTGGTTGCAGGTCGAGGCCGCGCTTGCGACGATCAATGACCAGATCTACCCTCCAGTCCTAAGTGTCTTCCTCTAGCGCGATCCGTGCTGGAAGGCGTGGCGCCTCGGTGGCCGGTTTCGTCCTTCTCGGGCTCGTCATCGCCGCAGCCATCGGGCTGTACCTCGCAAAACGCTACGACCAGATCTGCCGGGCCTCCGCCTGTTTCCAGCAATCCTCGTCATACCTGACGACCGCACGGGGCAGAAAGACGAGCTACGCGCTGAAGGCGATTCCCGGTGGCCGACTTTCACCGCCCGTGGGCTCCGTCGCTGGGACGCAGGTCTGGCGGGAGCCGAAGGGCGCACATCGTGTGCAGGTCGTAGCCACAGTCGCGAACACGGGGAGCTTCGGCGTCACCGTCGATTCGGTTGAACTGCCGGCGGGGATCCCCGGAGTACGGGCACTCCACGCGGCGTTCTACAAGGCGGGAGCGCACGGGCGAACGCCGGACGCTCGCTAAGCCCGTTCAGCCTCCCTGCCCACTCGGCGCGTCTGATCGTGATCGACTACGTACAAGGCTGTGTCCCGTCGAGTGCCGGTCATGCGGTCTCCGGCGTCTCCGCGCTTGCGGTGCGCTACTCGTTCCTCGGCCTCGCGCACATGACGAGCGCGATCATCGGCCCGTACGCGCTCGCTGGCCCGAAACACTGCTGAAACCGCGCGTGCGCATGTTCGGCCGGGGGCAGGCGGCTCTTCTAGAGACAAACCCTTAACCGCTCTTCATGCCCAGCTGGTCAACTTTTGGGCGTGCGCGGCGTCGGAAATCTCCGAGGCCGGTTCGGCCGTAGTAGCTTGAGCGCTCGGAGTTCGGCGTCGGGACAATGGCGGTGAAGAAGGGGGCACGCGTGTCGAAGAGGGTGTTTGCGCGTCGCACTGGGGCGGTGCCACGCGGGCTGCTTCTCGCCGCTGCGCTGATCGCGATGGCGCTGACGGTGACCGCCGCCGCCGCCTCGGTCTCTCCCGATCCAGGGACCGTCCCGAGCGCCAACGGACCGATGAAGAAGGTGATCGTGCTGATGCGCGACCGTCCGGCGGGGCTGGGAGGACGCTCGGCGGCCCGAGCCCGGGTGGTTCGGGCGGAGGTCGGGCCGCTGGCTCAGGCTCTTCGTTCCCAGGGCGCGAAGCACCTGACGGCCGGGAAGACGCTCCCCTTCGTCGTTGCGTCGGTGAGCTCCGCCCAGAAAGCGGCGCTGGAGTCCAATCCGGAAGTGCGGGCGGTGTTGCCGGACGCGGTCATCCGTGCTCCGAGCGCCGAGATCCCGGCCGCGGCTGAGGCCGCGGCGCCTCTCACCGCGCGAAGCTCGACGGCGTCCGCCGGACCGTGCGGGACCGCGAGCAAGCCCGAGACGGATCCCGAGGCGCTCGGAGTGATCAATGCGCCGGAGGCCATGAAGCTCGGCTTCGACGGTGCGGGGGTCTCGGTCGCCTACATCGCCGGGCCGATCGACACGACCATCCCGGACTTCAAGCGCAACGCGAAGTACGCGTCGTCCGGCTCGCCCGCCGGGTCGCCGGCCCTGACGAACGTGAACTTCTCGGGCGATCCTGCCAATACGCCGAGTGCCGACGACGCCGGCGAATCGTTCCTCGACGCGAGCTCCATCGGGGCGCAGGGCAACACGGTGTTCGACCTCAACGCCTTCGTCGGATCGACGCATCCGCTGCCGCATCCCTGTGACATCACGATCACGGGAACCGCTCCGGGCGCGAACGTCATGGGCCTCGACGTGTTCTCCGACAAGAACTCGACCACCGAGTCGAACTTCATCCAGGCGATCCAGTACGCCGTCTCGCACGGCGTCAAGGTGCTGAACGAGTCGTTCGGCGGCAACCCGTTCCCCGACACCGCGCTCGACGCGACGCGGATCGCCGACGACGAAGCGGTCGCCGCAGGAGTCACCGTCGTCACGAGCACGGGCGACTCCGGGGTGACCAGCACGGTCGGGTCGCCCGCCACCGACCCGAACCTGATCAACGCCGGAGCCTCGACGACGTTCCGCGCCTACAAGCAGCTCACCTTCGGCGGGATCAACGCGCCGGCGCCGAAGGCGAGCAAGGGAACGTGGCTCGACAACAACATCGCGACCATCTCGTCCTCCGGGTTCTCGCAGAACGGCGACAACAGCGTCGATCTCGTGGCTCCGGGCGACTCGAACTGGGCTCTCTGCAGCGCGAACATCACCGTCTACACGGCGTGCACGACGTTCTCCGGAGCGCCCGCCAGCATTCAGTTCACCGGTGGCACGAGCGAGTCCGCGCCGCTGACCGCGGGCGCCGCCGCCGACGTGATCCAGGCCTACGAGTCTGCGCACGGCGGAGCGAGCCCGTCGCCGGCGCTCGTCAAGCAGATCCTCATGAGCACCGCCACCGACATCAACGCGCCCGCCGAGCAGCAGGGCGCCGGCCTCCTGAACATCGGCGCGGCCGTCAAGGAAGCCGAGTCGGCGGCGCAGCGCACGGGCTCGCTCCTGCTGAGCCCGAACCAGATCAACATCACGCACCTTCCAGGCGCCGCCACGAGCAGGCACGTCAGCATCACCAACATGGGCAGCCAGACCGTGACCGTCCATCTCTCGACCCGGACGCTGACCAGAAAGGTGGCGAGCCACAGCGGATCCCTCTGTCTGGATCCGTCCTCGAAGAAGATCTCCTGCGGGCCGCCGACCAAGCGCAGCCTCAGGATCTGGAGCGGGGTGACGGAGGTCTACGCCGAGAAGACGTTCTCCGTGCCGCACACCGGCAAGAAGCAGTCAAGGCTCAACTTCTCGGCCAACTACCCGTTCACCAACCAGGCGTCGTTGCTGCATGTCGCCCTCTACGACCCGAGCGGCGCGTACGCCGGATATTCAGACCCGCAGGGCGATGCCAACTACGCGAACGTCCAGGTCACCGACCCGAAGCCAGGCACCTGGACCGCCGTCTTCTTCACCCAGAAGGGCAACCGGACGCGTCACGGCACGACCGGCACGACGGGAAAGATCAAGTGGCGGGCCGACACGTGGACCTACGGCAGCGGCGGGACGATCACGCCCGCCTCCCTCACGATCCCGTCGGGCACTGCGGAGACCGCGACGTTCCGGGTGAAGGCCCCGAAGCGCGCCGGCGACGTGGCGCAGTCGATCGTGGTCAAGAGCACCTACGGCACGACCACCGTGCCCGTCACGGTCCGCGCCCTCGTCAAGATGGCTGCGAAGGGCGGCAGCTTCAGCGGCCTGCTCAGCGGCGGCAACGGCCGCGGGAACCCGGCCCAGATGAACACCTATGCGTTCGACGTTCCGAGCGGCAAGCACGACGTCGACGTGAGCGCCACGCTCTCGGACCCGAAGGACGCCGCCGTCGCGTATCTCGAGGATCCCCAGGGAGAGACGGTTGCGTCGTCGTCGAACATCACGCTCGGCAAGGCAAGCCTGCTGGGAGCGAAGCTCGTGCGGACCCACACGCTCGAGGTCTACAAGGACAACCCGCAGGCCGGCCGCTGGACGCTCCTGATCGACTGGCTTCCGCCCGTCGTGTCGGGGAAAGCGTTCGCAGAGCTCTCGGAGCCGTTCGCGGGCAAGGTCCAGTTCAACCAGGTGCGGTCGAGCTCGAACCTCCCGCAGGGCAAGACGCTCCACCAGGGCCATTCGTACTCGTTCCGCGTGAAGGTCAAGAACACTGCGGCGACGCCGGAGGCGTTCTTCCTCGATCCCAGAGCTCCGGGCGCCACCACGGTCGCGCTCGTCCAGGAGAACACCGACCTGAAGAGCGACCAGAACATGTCGCTTCCGCTCCGCTCGGGCATCACCTACCCGTTCTATCTCGTCCCCCCCGAGACGACCGCGGTGGAGACCAGCATCACCGGCTCGGCGCCGGTGACCTTCGACATCGACCCGCTGGCGGGCGATCCGGATGTCTCGCCCGCATTGTCGGCTCCGGGAGTGACGGCCTCACAGGCGGGCAATACGGCTTCGCTCAGCCTCACCGCGGCGAACGAGCTTGCACCCGGGCTCTGGGGCCTGTTCCCCAGCGAAGTCGGACCGTATTCCACCTCAGGCGCCGCTTCCGTCACGGCGAGCGCCAGCTTCAGCGCGGTCACCCAGTCCTTCGACGCCACGGTCCGCTCGAAGACCGGGGACATGTGGGGCCTGTTCAACAAGGTCGGTTCCGGGAACTTCAAGCCGGTCTATCTGAAGCCGGGGAAGAGCGCGACGATCTCGCTCACGATCACTCCGACCGCAACGACCGGGACGCACGTCTCCGGCACCGTCAACCTCGACGACGCCTTCCAGGTCAACGCCGTGACGGGGTACGAGTTCGGCGGCGGCGACGAGCTCGCTTCTCTCCCGTTCAGCTACACCGTGGGCTGACGTCGGAGGGGAGCGAGTTGCTGTCGCGACCCTGGACGTGAGAGACTGTGTTCCTCAGGCGCTCCGCGTCTGCTTTTGTGCTCGCCGAAACCTGGGACGGGGTGAGGGAGTGCCGTCTCCTTGAATAGCTCTGCCGTCGGTCACGACTTCGACTTTGAGGCCCTGGACCTCGAGGGCGGCCCGCGCGACCCTGCATTCGGGACGCCCCTGCGGACGTCCGATCTCGTCGCCGTCGCGCTCGGCATAGCGGGACTGTGCATCGCCGTCGTAGTCATCCTGACCGGGGGCGTCGCGACGGACACCACCGAGTTCGCGGCCGTGCTCGTCGCGAACGTCGCGACCCTCCTCGTCGGCGGGCTGCTCTGGCGGCACGCACGCCCTTCCAGTCCGTTCGGCTACCTGCTGCTGGGCGAGGCCGCCCTCGTCCTCCTCTCGGCGTTCGGCGGTTCGTCGGTCCCGGTCCTCTACCTGCTCGGGGTGCTGGGCGCGTGGGCCGCCGCTCTCGGCCTGACGTGGCTGTTGCTCGTCTTCCCCGGCGTGCGGCCGGACCGGGCGGGCTGGATCGTGATCGGTGCGGCCGGCGCGGCCTTCGTGCTAGGAGGGCTGCCACGGATCCTTCTCTCGAGCTCGCTGCCGAGCATGCCCGTCCTCGGCGAGTGCGTCCACGCCTGCCCGGCGAATCCGGCGCTCGTCGCCGACGCGCCCGCCGGGGCCGACGCGCTCCGTTACGTGCAGAGCGTGTTTCAAACGATCTGGGGGATCGGCTTGCTCGTCTTCATGGCGTCGGCGCTCGCGAGGGCGAGCTATCCGCGCCGGCGGCTGCTGGCGCCGGCCTTTGCGCTGGCCGTTCCGTTCGTCGTTGTCTTCACATACCACGCCGTCGCCTCGGGGCTGGTCGGTCTCGGGGTTGGCTCTTCCGGCCGTGCCGTCCTCGCCGGCACGCGCATCGTTCTCCCGCTGGGATTCATCGTCGCGCTGCTCTTTGCCCGTGCGTATGCCGGAGAGGCGCTCACGCTCATGGCAAGTCGGCTGGTCGGGCGACCGTCGGCCGCGGCCGTCGAGCAGCTCGTGCGGCAGGTGCTCGACGATCCGCTGGCGCGGCTCGCGTTCTGGCTGCCGCGGCGCGAGCGCTTCGTCGATCGCCATGGCAACACGGTCGTCCTGGACACGGCGGAGGAGGGGAAGACGTGGCGTGTGTTCGGTCACGGCGAGAGCCAGGTCCTCGCCATCCTCCACGAGCCCATCCTCGGTGAGGATCCGGAGCTCGTCGGCGCGGTGGGCGCCACCGCATTGCTGATTCTCGAGAACCGGCGCCTCGAGCAAGACCTGCTCGACTCCGTCGGCGCGCTGCGCGCGTCGCAGCGGCGGCTCGTGGCAGCGGCGTCGTCCGAGCGGCGAAAGATCGAGCGTGATCTCCATGACGGAGTGCAGCAGTCGCTCGTCGCGCTGAGGATCCAGCTCGAGCTCGCGCTCGAGCTCGCCGGCGAGGAGAGCCGTCTCGCCGGAAGCCTCACGAGCCTCGGGGAGGAGTTCGACGATGCGCTCGACGAGCTCCGGTCCGTCGCGCACGGGATCTATCCGCCGCTGCTCGCCGACGCCGGGCTCTCCGCAGCCCTCTTCGACGCGATCCGCCGTTCGATCGTGCCGGTGACGGCCGAGATCGGGGACGTCGAGCGGCTCTCCGAGGACGCCGAGGCGGCGATCTACTACTGCTGCCTCGAGGCCCTGCAGAACGTCGCCAAGCACGCCGGGCACGATGCTTCCGCCACGCTGCGGCTCTGGCAGGATCGAAGCGTCGTGCACCTCCGTATCCGCGACGACGGAGAGGGCTTCAACGAGCAGTCGGCGCCGAGAGGAGCCGGGCTCACCAACATGGCCGACCGCATCGGCGCCGTCGGAGGGACGCTCGCCGTGACGTCGGAGCCCGGCGAGGGGACGACGGTCGAGATCCGGATCAGAGTCCGCGCGGAAAACCGCGCACCCGGCGATGCCGTCCACGCCTGAGGCGCCGAAACGGGACGAGGCCTATCGCCTCGTCGTCGCCGAGGATGCGTACCTCATCCGGGAGGGAATTCGCAGCGCGCTCGAACGGGAATCCGACGAGGTCGAGGTTCTCGAGTACTGCTCCGATCTCCCCTCGCTGCTGGAGGCGGTCGAGGCGCATCGGCCCGACGTCGTGATCACGGACATCCGCATGCCGCCGACGGGCACGGACGAGGGCATCCGCGCGGCTGCGGCCCTGCGCGAGAGCCACCCCGAGATCGGCGTCCTCGTCATCAGCCAGTACGTGAGCCCGCACTACGCGCTCAAGCTCTTCGAGCACGGCTCGGCCGGGCGCGCCTACCTCCTCAAGGAGCGGGTTGGGCATCGCATCCAGCTCATGGAGGGGATACGCGAGGTTGCAGCCGGCGGCTCGGTGGTCGACCCCAAGGTCGTCGACGTGCTGGTGGAGGCGCGGCTGCGCGCGCGGAACTCGCCGCTGACGCAGCTCACGAAGCGCGAACGCGAGGTGCTCGCCGGCGTCGCCTCGGGAAAGTCAAACGCCGCGATCGCCGACTCCCTCTTCCTGACGAAGCGCGCGGTCGAGAAGAACATCAACTCGCTCTTCGCGAAGCTCGGCTTCACGGACGACAAAACCGTCAGCAGGCGGGTTCGGGCTGCGTTGCTCTTCCTCGCAGAGTCCGAAATCGAGGCCGAGGCCGAGTACGACTGAGCTCGACCGACACGGGAATGTCACAACTGTGGTGCGTGCACCCCGCTTAGCGGCCGGCAGGTGGGGAAATCTCCTGCGAGAAGGTCAGGCTGCGGATGAAGCGGATCACCACGGGCAAACGGGCACGCGTGGTCGTCGTCGACGACTCGGCCGCGGCTCGTGCGGCGCTCGAAGCCGTGGTCTCCGAGACGAGCGAGTTCGAGCTGGTCGGGTCGGTGACCTCCGGCGAAGACGCACTGGCGGTGGTGCCGGAAGTCGACCCCGACCTGGTCCTCCTCGACGTCCGAATGACGGGTCTGGACGGGCTGGAGACCGCGCGCATCCTCCGCGCCAGAGGTGCCCGGGCCTGCATCGTCCTGGTCTCGGCGCTCGCCCGGCTGGAGCTGCCCGTAGGCGTGGAGACGTGTGGAGCGAACGCGATCCTCCCCAAAGGGAAGGTCTCGCCGAACCGGCTCAG
This sequence comes from uncultured Actinomycetes bacterium, assembly GCA_963696975.1. Classification (GTDB taxonomy): domain Bacteria; phylum Actinomycetota; class Thermoleophilia; order Gaiellales; family Gaiellaceae; genus Palsa-739. Next base: position 337,738 of record CAVOMI010000004.1, read on the forward strand.
CATGCTTTGGCGCGACCTGCAGCGGGGGCACGCCGTGGTCGCCGACTCCGTCTGAGAGACACCACGCGGTCGGTGCTGGGTGCGCCTGCCCTGCAGGGAGGTGCGAGCCTCCTGGTACACCGAGGGCCGGATTGATGCGATCCGGTGTACATGTCGCTCACGGTCGCTGACGGTGGCACCGACTCGATTCCGGACTTCATCGAGCCCGTCGAAGCCTGGCGCGTGTGGCGGGTTGGCAGGTGGCAGGGCCGGATCGTCCTCAAGAGCCTTTTCTCCGGCACGGTCTGGGAGCCGACGGTTCCGCTCACCGCGTTTTGCACCGGCGTGCAGAGGGTTCCGTGGCGTCCCTGGCGTCTGCAGTCGACCGGCCACATGGCTCCGGCGTTCGACTGCCGGTGCGGGATCTACGGTGTGCGCACAGTCGCCGCGGCCAGGCCGTACATCGACTGCACGCCGTTCCCGTACCGGGACGACCGCGTGATCGGACGCGTCGCCCTGTGGGGCGACGTCGTCGAGGGAACGCTCGGGTGGCGGGCGTCCCACGCGTATCCGGTCGAGCTCTTCCTCCGCGACCCGGCGACCGAGAGGTTCGGGTTTCGCCGTCGCGCGCATGTCGAGGAGGTCCTACAGGCGCTCGACGAGTACGGGGTTCCGGTCGACGTCGCCGCGTCCGCCGCGTTGGCGGCGTCCTGAGGCCGCGCTTCAGTCGAGCGTGCAGGACTGCCCCGGCCGCAGCACGCGTACGTCGACTGCAGGGGTGATCCTCGAGGCGATCTCCGCGAAGGTCTTCGCCGGGGCGTCCTGACCGCGCGGCGGTCGCCACGGTGCATACGTCCCCCAGTGGATCGGGACGGCGACGCGCGGCTTGATCAGCTCGAGGGCCTGCGCCGCGCGCACCGGATCGAGATGTCCGGCGGGAAGCCTCTGCCCCCAGCCGGCCACCGGGAGGAGCGCGACGTCGATCCGGCCGAGCTCGTCCATCGCCTCGAAGAGGTCGGTGTCGCCCGCGAAGTAGACCGTTCGGGTGCCGCTGATCACGTAGCCCACGGGCTGCGTCCTCCCCGTGCCCAGGCGGCGGCTGGCGGCGTGCTCGGCGTGCGTCGCCCGCACCCGCAAAGCACCGAGAGCCACCTCCTGGCCGGGGTGGACCTCCCGGACGACTCGGAACCCGCGCCTGCGCAGGAGCGATCCGGCACCAGCAGGCACGAGCACCTGCGCGCCACGGTCGAGCCGGTCGAGCGAAGGAAGGTCGAGGTGGTCGTGATGGACATGCGAGATGAGGATCACGTCGACCCCGTCGAGCGCTCCCGGATCGACAGAGCTCTTCCGGCGGAGGTGAAAGATCCGGGCGCGTAGCACCGGGTCGGTGACGAGCAGCAGATTGTCGAGCCGGATCTCGACGCAACTGTGTCCCAGCCACGTCAGCCCGGCAGGAACCGGCGAGCTCACGTCATGCCGCGGTGTCCGCCGAAGCGGCGACGGTCACGGAATCGGTTTCGATCGCGACGACGGAGTCGACGGGAATCGGGATCGTGTGCGGTTCCCCGCGGCCGGGACGGTGCAAGAGGACATGCGTGAGCCGTGTCCCTTCGAGCAGCAAGCCGTGGACGTTGCCGATCAGCTCCTGGTTCTCGGACACCACGATGCTGTCGCGGCGCAGCTCGGCCGAGCCGGCCGGAATCGAGTCGTACGTCACACCGTAGGCGCCGCCGAGATCGCCTGCGTAGTCGCCGAACGCGAGCGCCCCGAAGGCCGGCATCGCGAGGACATCCTCGACGCCGATGTCGGTCCCGTCGCTCTTGCTCTGCGGCTCAGCTCCGAGGCCGATGTACGAGAACGACCGGATCGAGTCGCACGCCGCGAGGTCCGTGCTGCTGCACGAAAGGACGACCGCGCCGTCCGATTCCCGTTCGTGGACGAGAAGCTCGGCGGGCACGAGGCGCGCTTTGCCGGCCGAGTCCTCGACCACGAGGTGCGTGAGGCGTCGCCCGCTCCGCTCGACGATTACGTCGGTGAGCCGGCCGAGCCGGCCGTCGCTGCCCTCGACGGGTCGACCGAAGTGAAGGGGGGTTGCCTCCGGCGCCGTGTTCTTCTCCGCTCAGTTGGCGCACCAGAGCCCGGCGTGCGGCCCGGCCGCGGCTTCGTCGATCAGCCCGAGCTCGACGGCCCGCTCGATCGCCGCGCTCCGGCTCGTGACGCCGAACTTGCGGTAGACCGCGATCGCCTGCGTCTTCACGGTGTTGCGGGAGACGTAGAGGCGCTCGCCGATCTCGCGGAACGACAGATGAGTTGCGAGAAGCGGCAGCAGGCGTCGTTCCGCCGGGGTCAGGCTCGACGCCCAGCGACCTTCGGGTTCGGCGAGTGCGCGCGTGCGCCGGTCGAGCTCCGCGCTGCGCTGCACGACCACGCCCAGCCGCGGCCTGACGCGAAGGACGTCGGCGACACGTCGCAGGAGCGCGCGGGCCTCGTCGGCGTCGGCGTGGGCGAGGCGGACCTGCACGAGCTCGAGGAGCGCGACTGTGCCGAGCCAGGGCACCGCCGGCGTGACGAGGTCGAGCAGCGCTTCGGCTCGCTCGAGCCCGCTCGCCGCTTCCGCGAGGTCGTCGCCCCGGGCGGAGTTGCGCGCCTCGACGGCCGCGAGCAGGAGCGCGGCCACCGATTCCTCAGGCGGCTCGACCGCCGCGATCGAGACGGCCTCGCTCGTGAAGGCCTCGGCGTCGGCGCGTTCGTTCTCGGTGACCGCGAGCAGGGCGCGAAGACAGAGCCCCACGATTGCCAGCTCGGTCGCTCCGGCCGCCGTGGCGACCTCGATCGCCTCGACGAGCTCGTTCTTCGCCTTGCCGGCGTCGTCGGCGAGCAGGAGCGCGGTGCCTCGCGCAAGGACGGCCGCAGGCCGCCACGCGTGGCCGGCCGGGAGCTTCTGGCACGCGGCGTTCGCGTCGTCGAGCATCTGGTCGGCGCCGTCGCGACACCGCAATGCCCGCAAGACGTGGAGGCGTGCATCGCCGCCCTTGAGACCGCGCGTCGCCGCGTCGGACCAGTGTTGTGCGTCTGCGGTGCGCCCTCGCAGCGCGTACAGCCACGACGCCGCGATACAGAGGTCGGGATGGGACTCGACGACGAGGTCGTCGCGCAGCAGATCGAGCCAGGGCTCGAGCAGGTCCAGCTTTCCGCGGCCGCAAGCCGATACCGCGAGCAGGTCGGCGAACGCCGCGACATCGCCGGGCTCGCCGGCGGCCGCGGCATGTTCGATCGCCTCCTCGATCGCTCCGCTCTCGGCGGCTCGGGCAGCAGCGAGCCGGTGCAGCGCGCGCGCACGGTCGGGCTGGGACCGCTCGAGCTCGGCGCGCAGGTAGTCACGGACGACGCGTGGATAGCGATAGCGCCTTCGCTGGTTGTCGAGCGGCACCACCACGCCTGCGTTTTCGAGCGACTCGAGCAATCGGCGCGAGTCGGATCGTTCGAGAAGCGAGTCGCAGGCCTCTGCAGTCAGCTGCTCCAGGACGGACGCCCGGGCCGCGAACTGGCGCTGGGCGGACGAGAGGCTCGAGAGGTGCTCCGTCTCGAGGAAGTCGGCGAGGAAGCGGTCGTCGCCGCCGATCGCCGACGCGTGAGCTCCGTTCCGCAGGGAGAGCGCGGCGAGGAACAGCGCGGCCGGCCAGCCCTCGAAGCGCTCGGTGAGAGCCGTCGCTTCGGGCCGCGGCAGGAGTACGCCGGCGCGGCGAATCAGGGTCTCGCCGTCGCGGCCCCTGAGCGCGAGGTCGTCGGAGCCGATCTCGAGGAGCCGGCCCTGGGCCCGCAGGCGGGCCAGCGGAAGCTGCGGCAGGTGGCGGGTCGCTAGGCCAATGGTCGTCCCCGGCGCGGCCGAGCCGAGGATGCGCGCGAAGGCATCCACGGCCGCCCGCGAGCGGAGGACATGGACGTCGTCGACCAGCGCGAGCAGACCGGGTTCGTGCGCGAGCGGCTCGAGCAGGGCGCCGAGCAGCTTCGCGTTGTCGTCTTCGGGCAGGAGACCGATCCGCAGAACCTCGCGGCTGTCACGTTCGGCCCACTGGGACAACAGCGTCGTCTTTCCGTAACCGGCCGGCGCGACGATCGTGACGATCGTGCCGTCGGCCGCCGCGCAGAGCCGGTTGAGAATGGCAGTGCGAACCACGGCGCGCTCGTCCGCGGGCGCGACTCGACGCCTGGATGCAGGCAGGGACGTGCGGACAAGCGGCTCGACGACGGCCACGTACCAAGCCTGCGCACGGCGGAGGCGCAGGCCAAGGGCGCACGCTGGTCGGGCGGACGAAGGTGGGCATACCCGCCCCGTGATCCGCGCACCCCGACGCGAGGAGGCGGTTCAGAGGCGGAAATGGGGGCGCGCCGCCGGCGGAGCGCCCCCGATCCGGTCAGGAGACGGCGATCGTCCTGGCCTTGAGGCTCTGGAACTCCTCGTCGCTGATCGCACCGTCGGTGCGAAGCTGGTTCAGGCGCGCGATCTCCTCCCCCGGCGAGTTGGACTGCTGGTAATAGCCCGCTCCGGAGTCCGCGTACGCTGGCTCCGCAGCCGTGCCCCGCACGATCGTGTAGGTGAACGCGCCGATGATCGGCAGGAAGATGATGAAGAGCGCCCAGCCTGCCTTCGCCCAGCCGGAGTGGTCGGTCCGACGGAAGTTGTCGATCATCAGCATGATCACCCAGGTGACGAACATCACCCAGATGAAGAAGATGATCATCGTCCAGATCACGTCCCAGAACGTGTACGTCGCGAGCATCTCGTAGGTCCTTTCGTCGATTGTGTTCCGCGTGAAGCGCTAGGACGCGTGTCGCGGACGGATGCGGAACGCCGTCACGAGCTGCACGATGCCGTGTACGAGCGCCGAGGCTCCCACCCAGACGACGAGCAGAAACGCCTTGTGCCCGAAGTCGCCGGCTGCCCAGAAGGCGAGAAGAACCTGCACCACGCCCGAGACGAGACCGACCCACCAGAGGTCGGCAGGACGTACGAGGAACGAGACGATGATCTCGAAGGTGCCGCGGATGAGCAGGAAGAACGCGAAGATCGAGGCGAGGATCTTGAACGTGTTCTCGGGGTGCGCGTAGGCCAGGATCCCGATCACGGCGAACGCGAGCGCCAGCACGAGGTGTGCGACCCGCCACCAGCCGTGGGCAACCGCTGCCGCGACCACCTCGAACAGGGCCGCGCAGATGCACACGGTTCCGAGCAGGATCGAAAGCGCGGACACGGTGGTGTAGTCGAAGCGGAAGACGATGAGGGCGAAGATCGACCACAGCGAGCCCGTGATGAGCAGGATCCACCAGAGCGGATCGCCCTCGGTCTCGGCCGCAGCCGGCGAGTACGTGCCTGCGACGCTTGCCTCTGTCATTCCGTGTCCCCCTTACGTGAGAGCGATCTTCTTCGCCCGGTCGAACTCGTCCTCGTCGATCGCGCCCGCCTGATACAGCTCGTGTAGCCGTGCGAGCTCTGCGGCCGCGCCGCCTGCGCCGGCCACGGCTGCATGAGCCAGCACCGCGTCGTCGTCGTTCGTCGCTCCGGGGGGGAACTCCTGCAGGGTCTGCCGTCGCAGGGCCACGATGCCGAGAGCGGCCAACGCGCCGAGCAGCAGGATGCCCCACCACGTGCGGAGCGCGTGCGTGCCACCCCAGAGGATGGCGAGCAGATAGACGAAGCCGACGACCGCCCAGACGATCTCCTGCCGCTCGTTGAGGACGGGAGCGAGCTCAGCGCGCAGCCGCGTAGCGAGCTTCGAGGGCCCGGCCAACAGCGCGCCCAGTGTCGCGACCACTCCGTACAGAACGATCGCACCGCCGATCTGACCGAGGATCGCCGTCCCGATCAGCCAGAGATGGTGCGTCGCCACCTGGTACCCCGGGGCCGCGAGTGAGTCGACGAGGTAGTTGCCGAGCAGCCGCCGGACGATGAGAGTGAGGAGCCCGACCGCGATGAACGCGACCCCTATGTTGCGGAGCGTGGCGCGTCGCCTTCCGCGGGCGAGGTAGATCGCAAGGCCGTAGAGGAAGAGCACCGCGACGAGCAGCCACGCGCTCAGCACGTGGATCGCCTTGACGCCCGTCTGGGCGGCCGAGAGCTGATCCGACTTCAACAGCGTGATCGTTCCGGTGTTGGCGGGCAGCTTCGCAAGCGCGCTGGCGGGAAGCCCGAGCGCCTCGCCGACCTCGACGACGAGCGCGTGGAGATTCAGCGTGACGACACCGTTGCCGGTCGAGATCCCGTGCCCGGTCTTGTTCTCGAGCACGTTGACGAGCTTCTCGTGCGCGACGGTGCTGGCCGTGATGAAGGCCTGCTGCACGCGAGGCCGCGTGAGCAGGAGCTTCACGCCCTGCGTCGCGGGCTCCTGGAGCGCGCCGGCGAGTGGCGCTCCGAGGCGCTTGAGGTTCCCCGGCAGCCGCTGCTGGAGGGCCTGGGCGACGTTCACGTGCTCGTACAGCTGGTTGACGGTGTACGAGGCCAGCGAGCTTTGCACCTGCGGGTCCTGGATGACCTTCGTCGTCGCGTTGTTCCAGGCCGTGTTGTCGAACATCTGGCGGTTCACCCACGTCGTCAGGATCGAGACGAGCATGAGGACGGAAGCCAGGACGACGAGGACCCAGACCGAGATGCGGCGCCGGCGGCTCAGCGAAGCAGGCGCAGCACTCGCTGCGGCTGGCTTCTTCAATTCTTTCGTCGCCGGTTCGGCCGTCGGTTCCGCCACGCATCAAGCGTCCCGCCAGCCCCGGCGAGCGGCATCGTCCCATCCGGATGAACCCCGGCTTTCGCGCGTCGGGTGCCGCCCGCTCGAGGACCAGCGCTCTAGGCGGCTGTCGGCTGCGGGGCCGGAGCATCGGCCCGGCGGCGCAGCAGCATCTTGCGGATCTCGGTCACGACGACGACGGCGAGCGCCGACACGATGCAGATCAGCCACTGATGCAGGGTCAGGGGCGTCGTGTGGAGGATCCGGTTGAGCAGGTTCAGCTGCGGGGCGAGGATGATCGCGAGCACCGACGCGCCCGAGAACATCAGGAACCTCCGGTCGCGCAGCACGTCGAGGCTGAAGACGGACATCTGCTCGTCGCGCTCGCAGAACGAATAGAAGAGGTTCGCAATCGCGAACGAGGTCATGCCCATCGTGCGTGCGATCCGCGTGTCGTAGTGGCTGTCGCCCCAGGCGAGGACGCCGATCGTGACGCCGCCCATGACCGCGCCGACGAGCGCGAGCCAGAGCAGCTTCGAGCGCGGCAGGATCTGGCCCTCCGGGTCGCGCGGCTTCCGGTCCATCAAATGCTCGGCGGGCTCGCCGTAGCCGAGCCCGATCGCCTGGAACACCTGCGTCGTGAAGTTGATCCAGAGCGTCTGCAGTGGGATGAAGGCGACGCCGCCGACGACGTTCCCGATCGCGCAGCCGAGGAAGGTGAAGACCAGCCCGAACAGGACGCCCATCTGGAAGCGGATGTATTTCGTGAGGTTGTCGTAGAGGCCGCGGCCGAGCTCGACGGCGCGGACGATCGTGGCGAAGTTGTCGTCGGTGAGGATCATCGCCGCGGCCTCCTTCGAGACCTCGGTACCGGTGATGCCCATCGCGATGCCGATGTCGGCGCGCTTGAGCGCCGGCGCGTCGTTCACGCCGTCGCCGGTCATCGCGACGATGTGCCCCTTCTTCTTGAGCGTGTCGACGAGCCGCACCTTGTGCTCGGGCGTGACGCGGGCGATGACGCCGATGTCGTCGATCGCGTCGATGAGCTCGGCCTCGCTCATCGCTCCGAACTCGGCTCCGGTGATCGCCTTGCCCGTGATGCCGAGCTGCTTCGCGATCGCGGCCGCCGTGACCGCGTGGTCACCCGTGATCATCCGCACCTGCATCCCGGCCGAGTGCGCCGTCGCGATCGCGTCCTTCGCCGTCGGCCGCGGTGGGTCGACGATGCCCACCAGTGCGAGCGCCGTCAGACCGTCGAGCACCGCCAACAGGTCGGTGTTCGGGTCGAAGCTCGCCGGGTCGAAGTCCTTCCGGCCGGTCGCGAGAACGCGCAGGCCCTGCTCGCCGAGCCGCTGGTTCTCTTCCTCGTAGCGCTGCTTGAAGTCGTCGTCGGCTGCAATCAGGTGGAGGTCGTCGGGCGAGAGCGTCTGGGTCGCGCGCGCGAGCAGCTGGTCCGGCGCGCCTTTGACGAAGCAGCGGACGACGTCGTTGCCCGATTCGTCGGTCATCCGGTGGAAGGTCGCCATCAGCTTGTAGGCGGAGTCGAACGGCAGCTCGGCGACCCGCGGGTACGTCCCGCGCGTCGAGCTCGTGTCGAGCCCGCCCTTCTCGCCGAGCACGACGAGCGCGCCCTCGGTCGGATCGCCGATCAGCTCGCCGTCGCGCACGACCGCGTCGCAGGCGAGGATCAGCGGCTGCATGAACGGCTCGAGGTCGACGTCCGGCTGGCCTGCGACCTTCTTGATGTTCCCCTGCGTCGAGTAGCCGTTGCCGTCGATCGCGTAGCGGCGGCCGGGGATGGTCAGCTCGACGGCCGTCATCTGGTTCAGCGTCAGCGTCCCGGTCTTGTCCGAGTTGATCGCGGAGGTTGCGCCCAGCGTCTCCGTCGACCGCAGCCGCTTCATGATCGCGTTCGCCTTCGCGAGCGTCTGCGTGCCCATCGAGAGGATCGCGGTGACCACCGCCGGCAGGCCGGTCGGGATCGCCGCGATGGCGAAGGCGATCGCTGCGAGGAACACGGTGTCGAAGGACTCGCCGCGCGACAGGTTGAGCGCGATCGAGATCACCAGGGCCGTGCCCGAGATGACGAGGATCTGCCCCGTCAGCTTGTTCAGCTGCTTCGTCAGCGGCGAAGCGGACTCGGTCTCCTGCGCGAGCATCCCGGAGATGTGCCCGACCTCGGTGCTCATCCCGGTCGTCGTCACGATGAACACGCCGGAGCCGCGCGTGACGTTGGTGTTCATGAAGACCATGTCGGTCCGGTCGCCCAGCGGAGCGTCCGGCTGGGTCACCGTCTCGGCTCCCTTGGCCACCGGCAGGCTCTCGCCGGTCAGCGCCGACTCGGCGACCTCGAGCGTGGCGGCGCGCAGCACGCGCCCGTCGGCCGGAACGACGTCACCGGCCTCGATCGAGACGACGTCCCCGGGGACGAGCTCCTCGGCCGGCACCTGGACGAGCTCCCCGCCGCGCAACACCTTGGCCTTGACGATCATCATCTTCTGCAGCGCTGCGACGGCGGCGGCGGCCTTCCCTTCCTGGTTCAGGCCGAGCACGGCGTTGAACAGGGTCAGGAAGAGGAGCACGAGGCCGGTGCCCAGCTCGTGCAGCGGCCAGATGCTCCCGATCCCGGCGACGAGCAGGACGATCTGCATCGGGTCGCGGTACTGACGCACGAACGCCCTCCAGCGCGGCTCGGTCTCGGCTGCGACGAAGGCGTTCGGTCCGTATTGCCCGAGCCGCTTCGTGGCCTCGTCCGGCGCGAGCCCCGCGTGCTCGTCGACGCCGAGCTCCGAGGCGACGGCCTCACCGGTGAGCGCGAACCACTGCCTCTCCTCGATCGGCGAAGCCACCGTTGTCGCCATCGTCTCTCCTCTCAGGCGTCGCGTGCGATCGGACAGGTCAGGGAATGGCTGCCGCCGCGCCCGCGGGCGAGCTCCTGGCCGGGGATCGCATGCACGTCGACCCCCGCGCGCAGCAGCTTCGTGTTCGTGACCTCGTTGCGCTCGTACGCGACGATGACGCCGGGTGCGAGCGCGACCACGTTGTTGCCGTCGTCCCACTGGTTCCGCTCCGCTTCGAACTCGTCGCCGCCGGTCGTGACGACGTTGAGGCGCTCGAGCCCGAGAGCGTCCTCGACTTCCTCGAGGAAGGGGCGGTCGGACAGCTCGGCGTGCACGCCGCCGTGCCCGTCCGGCGTGTAGAGGATCGGCTGGATCCGCGAGACGACCGGCTCGTCGATGGTTACGAGGTCGCGGTTGCAGAACGTGAACACCGTGTCGAGGTGCATGGCGGCGCCTTCGCGAGGCATCTGGGCTCCGATCACCAGCCTGGCGGCTTCGGCCGCGAACAGGTTCTGGGCGAGGATGCTCGCCGCGCGGGCGTTCGAACGCTCTCCCTGGCCGACGAGCAGAACCTCCTCCCCGATCGGCATCACGTCGCCTCCCTCGAGCGTCGCACCGCCCCAGTCGTGGTCGAAGCCGCCGAACCAGATCGGGAACTCGGCGGAGCGGAACCGCGGATGGAAGCGGTACACGGCCTCGAGGTTCAAGGACTCGTGCTGGCGCGCCGGCCGGGACATCGGGTTGATCGAGACACCGCCGTAGATCCAGGCGCTCGTGTCGCGCGTGAAGAGATGGTTCGGCAGCGGCTCGATCACGAAATCCGTCGGGCGCATCGCGCGCTGCACGAGCGCTCCCATCTCGCCGGGCAGCTCGCCGGCGGTGACGCCGCCGGTGAGGCGGGTCGCGAGCTCGGTCGCGGGCATCTCGGTCATCCACGCGATCAGCTCGCGCGAGTAGACCGGGGTCACCTCCTCCGGCCGCAATCTCCGCGAGAGCAGCCACTCGCGGCCGCCGGCGTCCTGCATCGCCTCGGCCAGCAGGTCGTGCAGGAACAGCACCTCGACCCCGGCCTCGCGCATCACGTCGACGAACGCGTCGAACTCCTGGCGCGCGCGGCGAACCCACAGCACGTCGTCGAAGAGGAGCTCGTGGCAGTTGGTCGGTGACAGCCGCTCGTGAGCGAGGTCCGGGCGGTGGACGAGCACGGTCCGCAGCGTTCCCACCTCGGACTGCGCTCCCAGGCTCGGCGCGGTCACGATGCTCACAGCAGCGATCCTTCGCCGGGTGGTGGGTGGCAGCATCACCCGTAGGGGACGATGTTCCCCGGGCCGGCGCCGACCAGGATCTCGCCGAGGATGACGGCGCCTCGCTCCGGGCAGACGCGAATCTCGCGCACGGCTGCGCACCTCGTCGTCGGGCTCGAGGGCAGGATCGCGAGCACCGTCTTCGGCACGATCACCGCGATGGCAACGATCGCCGCCTACGGCGGGGCGTTCCCGGACAGTCCGTGGACGGTCGAGGAGCTCGTCCTGTCGACGGCGGTCGTCCTCTGGATCGCGCACGTCTACGCCCACGGACTCTCCGAGAGCCTCTCCGAGGGGCGCCCGTTGCGTCCGAGTGGGGTGCGGAGGCTGGCAGGTCGCGAGCTGGGGATCCTGCTCGCCGTCGTCCCGCCGAGCCTGGCACTCCTCCTCGGTGCCGCGGGTGTGATCGACGAGACCGCGTCGATCTGGCTCGCGCTGGGGGTGGGTCTGGTCGCGCTTGCGCTCGAGGGGATCCGCTATGCGCGGATCGAGCGTCTCGGAGTCACCGGGACGCTGCTCGTCGTGGCCGCGAACGCGGGGATCGGGCTGCTCGTCGTCCTGCTCAAGGCCGCGGTCCTGCACTGAAGCGCTCGAGGATCAGCCCGTGACGTAGGCCGCGGTCGCTGACGGTCAGCTCGTTGCAGCCCAGCTTGTCGAGCACCGTGCGAACGATGCAGGCGCCGGCCAGGATCACCTCCGCTCTGCCCGGCTGCAGGCCGACGATCTCACGCCGCTGCTCCGCCGTGCGCGTGCGGTAGAGCGCGATCTGACGATCGACCTCGGCCCGGTCGAGGACCGTCCCCTGGATCACGTCGGAGTCGTAGGTCTCGAGGCCGTGCTGGACGGAGGCGAGGTTCGTGAGGGCACCGCCCAGGCCGACGAGCCTGTCCGGAGTCGGGCGCCCGTCCAGCCGCGACAGCTGCTCGTCGATCGCGCTGATCGCCGCTTCGACCTGGTCCTCCGAGACGGGGCCGGCAAGGCCGAACTCGTCGGTGAGAGGCGCCGCCCCGACGTCGAGGCTGAAGCGCTCCTCGACGCGGCCCGGGCGACCGAACGTGAACTCCGTGCTCCCCCCACCCGTGTCGAACACGGCGAGCGTCCCGTTCCCGAGCTCGAGCTCCGAGGTTGCGGCGAGGTAGGCGAGGCGGGCCTCCTCCTCGCCCGAGATCACCTCGATGCCCACCCCGCAACGCTCCTGCACCGCGTCGACGAGCTCCTCGGGATTGCTCGCGATCCGCATTCCCGCAGTCGCGACGGCGGCGATCTCGGCGGCTCCGGCGCGGCGCGCCTCGCCGACCATGCCCACGACCGCTTCTGCGGTTCGCCGCACCGGCTCCGGTTGAAGCGCTCCCGACTCGCGCAGGCCCTCCCCGAGCCTCGTGACCTCGGCGCGGTCGACGACCGTGCGCCAGACGTCGCCTGCGCGCCGCTCGCCGACGTGCAGCTTGACCGAGTTGGTTCCGATGTCGATCACGGCGAAGCGGACCGGGTCGAAGCCCACGAGGGTCTTCAGCCCGCGCGCAGCGCAGACGTTCGGCAGGTCGGACAGCGCCAGCTCCTGGAGCGTCGCGGAGACGCGCGACGGGTCCTCGTCCTCGACCGCAACCGTGCGCGCCGACCGTCCTCCGACCGACATCTCCGAGACCTCGGTCCTGCAGCCGCCGACGTGGAAGTGGGAGCGCCGCTTGTGCACCCGGACGGCGGTGAGGCTGGGATCCGGACGCACGAGCTCGCTCACGAGCTCGTCGAGCGTGTACGACTCCGAGCCGAGCTCGCCGGGAGCGGCGCCGAGCGCGGACAGCGCGGTCGAGACATCCTCGGCCCGCAGGGGAAAGGGCTTCTTCAAGACCGGCCGCCACTGCTCGAGCCCGTCGGGATTGACCGCCTCCAGCAGCTTCACGTCCAGCAGGCCGTCGCGGATCTTCACCGAGGCGTCGCTGTCCTCGGACAGGAGGTAGAGCTCGTCGCTCTCCTCGACACTCTCGGGCTCGCGGGTCGCCGGGAGATCGCCGGCCAGACCGAGCTGCTCGCCGAAGGTGCGCCACTCCCAGCGCGGGACGATCTCGGACGGGAGACCGCCGGCTCCGGCCGCCTCCGTCTCCGAGCTCACTTCTGCGCCTTCGTCGTCAGCTCCCGCGAGAAATACTCGAGCGCCTTGCGTGTCTTCGTCTCCTGCTCGCCCGAGAGATCGACGCCGCGGGCGGTGAGGAAGGCGCGGGTCTCGGCGGCGGCTTGGAACGCCTCGCCCGTCTCGCAACGGGTCGAGAGCTCGAGGATGCGGGAGCCGTCCGGATAGATCCAGATCTCCGCCACGATTCTGCGGCCGAGCTCGGGCGGTGTGAAACGGAGCTTGAGCACGAAGATCGGCCCGAGCACGACGAGGTCGTCGAGTCCGATTCCCTCGGGCGCGTGCGCGGAGAAGAGCTGCCGCTGCTCCTTCGAAAAGAGCTTGCTCAGGGGCAGCGCTCCTCTGGCGGCCTGGAGTACGTCGCCCGGGTCCGGTGTGCCCTTCAGCGTGGCCGAGCAGACGAAGCCGCCGGGGAGCGCGTCCACCTCGACACGGAAGGCCTTCGAGAGCCGCAGGGCACCCGGCAGCTCGCTCGGGACCACCGGGCGAAGCTTGACGATCGAGTCGCCTCCCTTGTCCTGAATGCGCCGCGCGCGGGCGACGACGCCCTTCGCATCGAGCGCGAGGTCGGGCGTGTCGAAGAAGAAGATCTGGCGGATCTGCGCGTCGAGGGGATCGAGCTCGAGCGCGTCCGTGGCAGCGCGCTGGTGCGACTCCGGGACGGTCAGCTTCAGCTCGACGCTGTCCGCCTCCTTCAGCGTCGCGAGCAGCCTGACGATCTCGGCGTCCGAGAGCGTGGTCGTCGACGGCGTCACGGCAGACATCTTCTCCTTCCCCTACTCCCGCACGCTTTCAAGGCTCCCGCGGAGGGTCGTCGTCTCAAGTGGGTGAAAGGCCAGGTGGTGTGTGCGTACCCGCGGCCGTGTCGCACCGACTTCCTGGGCGGCTCGCGGAGGAGATGCCAATTTTTGGGCTACCCGTCCAAGGAGGAAAATCCATTGGCTACTGCTACGCAGCGAGAGGCGGCGTACGAGGACGACGAGAAGGGCTTTGGCTGGCTTCTCTTCGCAGCGACCATGCTCGGGCTCGCCGGCGTCCTCGGCGTCATCGACGGCATCGTGGCGCTGTCGAGGTCGAAGTTCTACACGGCGAACTCCAGCTACGTGTTCACCAATCTGCACACGTGGGGCTGGATCACGCTCATCATCGGCGCGCTCCTCATCGTCGCCGCCATGGGGGTGTTCAGTGGATCGGGGTTCGCACGCTGGTTCGGGATCGTCATGGCCGGCCTGAGCGCGATCGGGCTCTTCGGGTCGCCGACAGCACAGGCGTATCCGTTCTGGTCGCTAATCATCTTCGCCCTCGACGTGCTCGTGATCTATGCGCTCGCCGTCTACGGCGGGAAGCGCATGGACTGACCGTCTGCGCGTGATCGTTCAGCGAGGAGCCCTGGGCGCGGTCGCGTTCGGGGCTCTTTCTCTTCAGCGGCGACGGCAGGTGCAGGTGCGGTTGACGACGCCACCGCAAGCCCGGCAGCGGATGGGTCGCCGCTCGAGCAGGTTCACCCCGATCCCGTGCAGGAACATCAGGGCACCTGCGAACGACGTGAGCGCGAATGCCAAGAGGAGCTGACTCGACATGGTTCCCATCGCGCCCGAATTGTCGCCTCCTCGGGGCGCGCACCGCAGCAGGCGCTCACGTCCGCCGACGTGAGGCTTGCACCTCGGTTCGCGGATAGGGTCAGCTCGTGGGGGATCAGACGCGGCTCGTCGTCGTTTCCTGCTCGTCGCTCGAGGTCGCCGACGAGGCCCTGTCAGAGCTGCACGAGCTCGAGATCAAGGACCGCGACGCGGTAATCGTCGGTTGCTCCGAGAGTGGGCGGATCGAGTTGAAGCAGACGCACGAGGTCGCGGCGGGCGAGGGCGTCGTCGCCGGCGGGACGGTCGGGTTCATCGCCGGGATGCTGCTCGGCGGACCTATCGGCGGCGCCTTGCTCGGCATGCTCGGAGGTGGCATCTGGGGCGCCCGTGACACCGGCGTCCCCGACGCGCGGTTGCGTGAGCTCGGCGCGTCGCTGAAGCCGGGGCAGGCCCTGCTCTGCGTGCTCGTCGGTTCCGAAAACGCGGACGCCGTACGCGAGGCTCTGCGCGCCTACGGCAACGTCGCCGATGCCGACGCGTCGACCGTTCCGTAGCGACGCCGGTAGAGCAGATACGCGATCCCGCCGAGCGGAAGCGGAATCCAGAACGTCAACAGCCGGTACGCGAGCGTCGCCACCACGGCATCGTGTGCGCTCACACCGGCCAGCGTCAGCAGGCCCGTCAGCCCGGCCTCCACGAACCCGAGCCCGCCGGGCGTGAAGGGAATCAGCGCCAGGAGGCAGGCGCCCGAGTAGGCGAGCACGACGAGCGACGGGTTCGGCCGGGTGCCGACGGCGGCGAGACAGCAGATCAGGCCGAGGTAGTCGAACGCCGGCTTGCCGACGACGCCGACGAGCGCGAAGGGCCAGCGCGCGCCGAACGCGTTCCGCAACCCGTCGCGCTGCTGCAGGAGGCGCTCGCCGGTTCCGCTTGCGTGGCGCTTGCTCGGCAGGAGGCGGAGGACGGCGTCGATCGCACGTCCCACCTGCTCGAGAGGCCGGTCCCAGAGGAAGGCGGCGAGTCCTGCCGCAACCGCGAGCGCGAATGCTCCGGCACCGATGTAGGCGGTCGTGAGCAGGCCGCGTGGTGCTTTCAGACCGCCGAGGATCGCCGGTAGCGCGAGCAGCGGGAAGGCCAGGATCATCGCGGTGTTCGCGACGGAGACGGCGGTCAGCCCGCCGGCGACATCGGCTCCTCGCACGCCCGCCCGCACGAGCATCCGATACGAGAAGGCGCCGGCGGTGGCGGCTCCGCCCGGGATCACGCTGCCCGCCGCGTTGCCCGCGAGCTGAGCCGTTCCGACCGCGAACCAGCTCGACGTGCGGAGAGCGATTCGCTGAACCTCCCAGAGTGACATCACGCTCGTCGCCTCGAAGACCACCGCCAGCAGGATCCACCAGGGGTCGAGGCCGGCGAGGGCGCGCCACTGCGTGAACGTGTCGACGAGGCTCGGGAACAGGAAGTAGAGCGAGACGGCGGTCGCGAGCAGGAGCAGGACGCGGAAGATCACGCCCCACGGCTTCTTCTTCGCGTGGGTCTCGGGCTCGGTCACAGGGCGCACCTACCCGACACGCACGTGAGCGCTTCCTGGCGATCCGGCTGGGTGGATGATGTGATCACGTCGGGCCAGGTCCAAGGAAAGGAAGCACCGTGGAGATCGGAGAGCCGCAGCGGAAGATCGTCGTGGAGCCGATCCGCGACCCTGTTCCGGAGCGTACGCCGAAGCCGCGCGAGGTACCCGCGACGCCGACCAGGCCGGAGCCGGTCCCTAGCCGAGCGCACTGATCGCGAACGCGAGCGCGAACCCGCAGGTCGTCGCGACGCCGACGAGGTTGCCGCCGTGCTCGAAGGCCTCGGGCATCATCGTGTCGGCGAGCATCGTGAGGATCGCGCCGCCGGCGAACGAGAGGACGAAGGCGACGACTCCGTTCGAGGCCGTCTCCAGTAGTGCGTAGCCCGCGAGCGCCGCGAGGCCGAGCGTGAGCGCGACGCCGAGCCAGAGCGCGAGGATGTGTGCGCGCTTCCAGCCCGCCTGGACGAGGCCGGTTGTGGCGGCGAGCGCCTCGGGGATGTTCGAGAGCGCGACCGCGACGAGGAACGCGGCGCTGACGCTTCCTTCGACGACGAGGGTCAGTCCGAGCACGATCGACTCCGGGACGCCGTCGAGGATCGTGCCGAGCACAATCGCGAGCGGGGAGCCTTCGGCCTGGCGTCCGCCCGAGTGCTTTCGCTGCGCGCCGCCTCGGCGATCGATCAGCGCATCTCCGGCCCAGAAGGTCAAAGAGCCTGCGAAGAGGCCGAGCGCCACACCTGCGTGCGCTCCCTCGCGATCCCACGCCTCTTGCACGAGCTCGAATGCAACCGCGCTGATGAGAACGCCGCTGCCGAAGGCCATGACGAGCCCCAGCGTCCGCTCGCCGACGCGATATTGCAGGGCCACAGCGCCGCCGACGATGAGGGGCGCGGCCGCGAGAAAGCCCCAGGCGAAGGAAGCGCCCACGTCGAGACGAGCCTCGCTCGACGGCCTGCGGGTCGCATCCCCCGGTCCGGATGATGCTGCTCAGACGTCGGTGTAGGGCCAGACGAAGCCGCCGCCGAGCATCCCGCGCTCGAACTGGTCGACGTAGCCCCAGTCGACCGCTGCTTCGGGATCCTCGTGCGTGGGAGTCGCCTTCACCTCGTCTGCCGTGACGCTCAGCACGACGATCCGGCGCTCGTGATCGACGAGCTTCGCCGCTCCCGCCGGGACGACGTGGTGCACCGCGTTGTGACCGTCCCCGTAGCTGACGACCAGATAGCTCTCGCCGGGCTTGTAGCTCGCCCACGAGCACGTGCCCACGGGGCCGTCGGTCGCCTCGACCTCGTAGCCCTTGACGCTGTCGTCATGGCCGACCGAGCCCTCCGGAAAGGTCCAGGCCGTCCGCTCCCCGGGCTCGGTCACGCACGGATCGTGCCACAGCCGGAGTCGGCAGCGTTCGTGCCCGCACGCCCGCCGGCGTCGGCTGCGCACCCCTGTGCAGGATTGCCGGTGGCTGCAGACTCGCGCCATGTGCCGCTGGCTCGCCTACTACGGCGAAAAGCCGATCCGGATGGACAAGATCCTGTTCGGGCCGCAACACTCGCTGATCGAACAGAGCCTCAGCTCGCGCATGGGGGCCGAACCGACGAACGGCGACGGCTTCGGCATCGGCTGGTACTCGGCTTCCGGCGAGCCGGGGATCTTCAAGAGCATGGAGCCGGCCTGGAACGACCGCAACCTGCATGAGCTCGCCGCGCATGTCGAGTCGTCGCTCTTCATCGCGCACGTCCGGGCCACGACGGGAACCCCCGTGCAGCAGACGAATTGCCATCCGTTCCGCTGGGGCAAGTGGCTGTGGGTGCACAACGGGCTGATCGGCGATTGGCTCACCGTGAAGCGCGATCTCGTGCTCGCCGTCGATCCGGCGCTGTACCCGCTGATCGAGGGAACCACCGACTCGGAGGTGCTCTTCTTCCTTGCGGTGACGTTCGGTCTCGAGGACGATCCGCCGGGGGCCGTACAGCGAGCGATCGGCCTCGTCGAGGAGGTGGGCCGACGGCACGGCGTCAAGTACCCGTTCCAGGGCACGATCGCGGCGACGAACGGCGAGAAGCTCTGGGCGTTCCGCTACTCGAGCGAGGGGAGGTCGCGCTCGCTCTACTTCTCGACCACCTACGACACGATCAAGGCCCTGTATCCCGACGATCCGCGGCTTGCGGACTTCGACGAGGAGTCCCGGGTCATCGTCTCGGAGCCGCTCGGCGATCTTCCCGGCATGTGGAACCCCGTTCCGGACGCGAGCTGGGGCGTCGTGCAACCCGGGCCGGACGAATTGAACGTGTTCCAGCCGACCGCACCGGTCGCTGCCTGACCCTGGACGGGACTGCCCGAGCTAGGCGCTGCCGGCGTCGCCGGCGTCGTCCACCGCGTTGGCCCGCTGGACGAGGTTGGCGATGCACGCCGGGCAGTAGTGGATCCGGGTCGCGCCGGACGGCGAGAGCACGGTCACCCAGCCGCGTTCTTCGGGGTTCTTCTCGGCCGCACACTCGACACAGCGCATGATCTCGAGGGTACGGCGGTGCCCGGGCTTCCCGCCTGGTTCAGATTGATCATCTGCCGCGAGTCAGCGAAGGAGACCCTCGCGATGCGCGATCGCGAGCGCCTCGATCCGCGAATGCGCGTCGAGCGCGCGCAGCATCCGCCGGACGTGGTTGCGCACGGTGTCGGTGCTCAGGTGCAGCTCGCGCGCGATCTGCTCGGTGGACCTGCCGCGGGCGAGCAGGTGCAGGACCTCGTTCTGGCGTGGCGTGAGGTGCGGATGGGGACTGGGCGCAGCCGACTCCTCGCGGTGCGTGACGACGCCGAACACTCCGACGATCCTCCCGCCTTCGCGAAGCGGACACGAGCTGATCTCGATCTGGACGCGCTCGCCGCTGGGGTCGACGACGACGACGGTGGCCTCGGTCGAGCGCTCCGTCCCCATCATCTTGCGCAGGAACGATTCCTTCGCCGCGCGCGCCTGCTCGGGAACGACGAGCGACGACTGCTGGCGTCCGCGGATGTCGCCGACGAGCTTGTGGGCGGCCGTGTTGATCCAGCGGATGACCCCGAAGCGGTCGACCGCGTAGGCGGGGACGTCGAGCTCTTCGAGGGCCCCGTGCACGTCGCCGGGGAATGTGGCCGCCTCGGCTGAGGCTCGGCCGGCGGTTTGCCGCAGAGCTGACATCGGGCCCTCCTTTCGCGCTCGTCGTTTCCGTTGCGTCTACGAGGCCGCGTTTGCCGTCTCGGCCGACGTCAGCGCGTCCTGCAGCTTCTTCGTGTCCTCGTCGGACAGCGAGGTCTTGATCACGGTGCCGCCGTAGCCCTTGAGCGCGTCGATCGCCTTGTCGGGCGTCGCCTTCTCGATGATCAAGAAGAGCGCCGAGGTGCCCGGCTGAACCTTGTCGCGGACCTGGTTCTGGAACTCCTTGTCGATCGCCTTCTCGCCGAAGTGCCCGGACAGTGCGCCGAACGCGGCGCCGATCGCCAGCCCGAAGAACGGGATGAAGAAGATCAGGCCGAAGAGGAGACCCCAGAAACCGCCCCAGACGGCTCCGCCGCTCGCCGACGCGCCTCCATGCGTCGTGGTCACGTGGTACTTGCCATCCTTGTCGCGACGGATGGCCGCGACCTGGTCGGCCTGGATGATGAGGTCCGCTTCGAGACCCTCCACCGTCTGGCGTGCAGCCTCGGCGGTGACTTCGTCGGGATATGCGATCGCGACGAGCGTTGCCATGTTCTATCTCCTTCGGCTTGCGGGAATTCCTGCGCTTTTCACCGTCGCAGAGACTCCCGTCCCGAGCATCACCCCGTTCGGATGAGCGCGTCTCCGGCGGCCGGCGGAGGCTCGGGATCAGGCTTCGTTTGCGCCCCGAGCGGCTGGTTCAGCTCCTTGGCGATCTGGACGGCGGCCGAGACGAGCGGGGCCGCGAGGACGAGTCCGAGCATCCCGAAGAGACAGCCCGCGCCGATCGTGACCACGAGGACCACGAGCGGATTGAGGTGGAGCGCAGAGCCCATGGCGAACGGCTGGACGAGGTTCTGCAACAGCCCGTTCGCCAGGATGACGACAACGAGCATCGCAATCGCGACGCCCGTCCCTTGCGAGCCGAGCGCGAGGAGGACTGCGAACGCGCCGGCAAAGATCGCGCCGATGTACGGGATGTAGGCCGTGACGAAGCTGACGACCGCGATCGTGCCCGCCAGCGGCACGCCGAGCACGAGGGCCGCGAGCCCCACGACGACGCCGTTGAACCCGGCGACGAGGGTGACGCCGCGGAAGTAGCCCCGCAACGACCTGATCAAGGCGCTGGAGATCGTCTCCGCGACCGGGTGAGGAAGCCCGACGTGGCGGTCGAGCCAGCTGCGCATCTGCGGGCCGTCCTTGAGCAGGAAGAAGGTCCCGAGGGCGGCGAACGAGAGCCCGAACAGGACGGAGGCGAGACCTCTGATGCCGTGGACGACGCCGTGGACGAGCGTCGAGATGACGTTCGGGGCTGCCGACTTCGCGGTGCTCGTCGCCCCCGCTGCGCTCGACGAGTTGACGCCGAGATCCGTCAGCCAGCCGCGGAGGCGGTCGGCGCCCGCGGCCGCCTCGGCCGAGATATCCGCGCTCTGGCCGGTGATGCCGGCGATGACGATCACCACCACGGCGACGACGATCCCTGCGATCGCCAGCAGCACGAGCGCCGACGCGATCGCGCGTGGCATGTGGCCGTCGAGCCGCGAGACGAGGGGCATCGCAACCACGGCGACGATCAAGGCGCAGAGCATCGGGCCGACGATCGTGTAGGTCTCGGCCAGGAGCCAGATGAGGCCGCCCAGTAGCGCGAACAACCCGACCAGCAGCCAGGAGCTCCGGCCGACGTCTCGCAGCCACTGCGGCGTACGGAACGCTCCGCTCAGTTGCGAGCGCCTGGTAGTCGCGGTGTCGTCGGGACTCGTGCTCACGCCCGGGTGAGCTTGCCCTACGAGACGGACGGCTTCTCGTCGTTACGGCGCCGAACGAGCCAGAAGATCCCCACTCCGGCCAGCCCGGCGGCGAGGATCCCGAAGGCGACCCAGCCCCACGGCGTGGACTCCGGCTCGTCGTTCTGCGACGCGGCGGCAGCCGCGGCTCCCGCTGCGACGACCGCTGTCGTGTTCACGCCACCGCCGGTCGTCGTCGTCGTGGTCACTACGGTCGCCGGGACGACGACCTCCGTCTTCGTCTGGACGTGCAGCGTCTGCGTCGTCGGGATCTGGGTCAGCGTCACCTGGGTGGTCGTGGCCGCCTCCGTGAGGGTGACCGCGGTCCGCGTCGTGGGCTGTGTCGCGACGGTCGCCGTCGTCGGCACCGTCGGCTCGGTCGTCCCGGTCGGCTGGGTGGGCTGGGTCGGCTGGGTCGGCTGGGTCGTCCCGGGCTCGGTGCGCGTTCTCGTCGGCAGCGTGGGCGTGGTGCGCGTGAGCGTTCCGACGGTGGCGGTTCTCGTCCCTCCGCCCGCGCCCTGACCGCAGCCGGCAAGCGCCACGACGGAGACGACCGCGATGCCCGCTGCGAGGAACATGCGCACCGCGTACATGGTGGCATCCGGGTCTGCCGACGGCCATCACCCGAACCGGACGACCGGAACGGCCGACGCCTGCGGTTTCATCCGTCCGGCATGACGCGGCTCGCGGTCACCGGGCTGAAGCTCCCCGCAATGGGCCAGTGGCGGGCAACCGAACCGACCGCGACCCTGGCCGTCGCGCGCGCGCCCGACTTCGGCGAGCCGGTGCGCGCGTGGCGGTCGTGAAGGTCATGATTCCGGGGATCGTGGAGGAAGCCGCGTGACCACCGCAGCGCACGAGGGAGCCGCACCAGCCGAGAAGCGGCGGCGGCCGCTGTGGTTCCGCCTCCTGCTGTACGCGTTGGTCGTGGTCGTGTTCGGCGCCGCGGCGAACCTGCTCGGCTGGGACATCCGGGGCTGGTTCCACAGCCTCTGGAACACGATCACGACGATCTCGGTCGCGTCGCTGATCGCCGCGATCCTCCTCATGATCGTGCAGACCACGGCGACCGCGTTCGCGTGGTACTCGATCCTCAGCTTCGCGTATCCGGGGCGCGTGAAGTGGCGCGACATCCTCGCCGGCTACGCCGTCTCGGTCGCGTTGAACGGGATCCTGCCGGCCAACATCGGGACGCTCGTGTTCCTGATCATGATCACGGTTCTGATCGGGATCAGCTTCGCCGCAGTCCTCGGCGGCTACGCGGTGGAGAAGATCTTCTTCACGCTCGCCGGCGTCTTCGTCTACCTCTACCTCTTCCTCTCGGTCGGCGGCTCGTTCAACATCTCCTTCAGCTGGGTGCACGACCACTGGCCCGCGACGATCATCGTCTTCGGGGGTGGAGCGCTGATGATCGCGCTCCTCGTGCGCCGCTTCTGGCCGCACGTCGTCGCCTGGTGGCAGAACGCGAAGGAGGGCGGCGCGATCCTCAGCAGGCCGAGCCGCTTCTTCAGCCGTGTGTTCCTGCCGTCGTTCATCGGCTGGTGCGCGATGCTGGCCACGATCGGCGTCTTTCTCAACGCCTACGGGATTCCGGTCAGCTTCGACACGCTGATGCACGTCGCCGGCGGGAACTCGCTCGCCAACGTCACTTCGGTCACCCCTGGCGGCGTGGGCGTGACCCAGGCCTGGAACGTCGCCTCGCTCAAGGGTGTCGCCAGTGCGACGGACGCGACGGCGTACTCGGTCGCCCAGCAGCTCGTGGGGACTGCGTGGAACATCATCTACGCGCTGATCCTGATGATCTGGGCGTGGGGCTGGGGCGGCGGTAAGCAGTTCGTCTCCGACTCGTACACCGAGGCGAAGCGCCGGCAGGCCGAGGAGCAGGAGAAGCGGCGCGCCAAGAAGGCCGCCGCAGCCAAGGCCGATCAGGCCACATCGTGAGCTCGGCCTACGGCGCGCGGCCCGGCTGGTCTCCCCAGCGGCCCCGCTTTCGGCCGGGGCAGCTGGTACTCGCATGGCTCCTCGGCGGAATCTCGCTGCTCGTCGCCACGAAGCTCGTCCCCGGGGCGTCGGACTCGACCTTTGGCGCGGCGCTCGCCGTCGCGGCGATCCTCGCCGTCCTCAACGCGATCCTGCCGCCGATTCTGGCCGCGGTGCGGCTTCCGTTCACGGCGCTGCTCGGCTTTTTCGGCGTGCTGGCGCTCGACGCCGGGATGCTGCTGCTCGCGGATCACTACAGCGACGGTCTCAAGATCGACTCGTTCTGGTCGGCCCTCGGCGTCGCGCTCGTGGCGGCCGCCGTAGGAGTCGTGCTCTCGGTCGTGTTCGGAACGAACGACGACGACGTCTACTCGCTCCGTGTGGTGCAACGGATCGCGCGGCGCTCGAGCGACCGGGTCGTGACCGACCGCTCAGGCGTCGTCTTCCTCGAGATCGACGGGCTCGCGCTGCCGGTGCTGCAGCGGGCCATGCGGGACGGTCACGCGCCTACGATGGCGCGCTGGCTCGCCGAGGGCTCGCATCTGCTCGCCGAGTGGGAACCGGACCTCTCGTCGCAGACCGGCGCGTCGCAAGCCGGGATCCTGCTCGGCTCGAACGACGACATCCCGGCCTTCCGCTGGGTCGAGAAGGAGCGGAAGGTGCTCGTCGCCTGCTCGTCCCCGGAGGACTGCGCCGAGCTCGAGCGGAGGCACTCGACGGGACACGGGTTGCTCGCCAACGGCGGTGCGAGCCGCGGCAACCTCTTCTCGGGCGACGCCGACCACGTGATACTCACCGTGAGTCGGATGGAAGCCGAGCGCAGTGCCAATCCGGGGTATCGCGCGTTCCTCGCGAACGGCTTCAACGTGGCCCGCACCTTCGTCCTCTTCGGCTGGGAAGTGATCCTGGAGTGGAGCGCGGCCGCGCGGGAGCGGCGCCGCGACGTCCGGCCGCGCGGGCATCGGGGCGGCGTCTATCCCTTCCTGAGGGCGACCATGTGCGTGATCGCGCGCGACCTGATCGTCTACGGCGTCCTCTCCGACATGATGAAAGGGCGGCCCGCGATCTACGCGACGTTCGCGAGCTACGACGAGGTCGCGCACCATTCCGGCCTCGAGCGCGCGGACACGCTCGAGGCACTTCGCAAGCTCGACCAGCAGTTCGCCCGGATCGAGAGCGCGCGCCCCTTCGCAGCGCGGCCGTACGAGATCGTCGTTCTCTCCGACCACGGCCAGACGCAGGGCGCGACGTTTCGGCAGCGCAACGGCTACGGCCTCGACGATCTCGTCGAGCGCAATCTCGCCGACGGCGGCGTCAGCACGATCGAGGGCGGCGACGAGCAGGAGTCGATGGTCGGCCACGCCGCCGCCGAGGCGACGGGTCGGAAGGCGAAGCCGAAGAAGAACGACGTCTCGGACCGGGACGTCGTCGTGCTCGGCTCGGGCAATCTCGGCCTCGTCTATCTCATGGAAGCGGAGGGACGGATGACGCTCGAGCAGCTCTCGGCGCGGCATCCCGACCTGCTACGGGCTGTGAGCGAGCACCCGCACGTCGGCTGGATCCTCGTGCGCTCGGAGGAGCACGGCCCGGTCGTCGTCGGGGCCGCCGGCACCCACTACCTCTCCGACGGCCGGGTCGAGGGCGAGGATCCGCTGCGGCGCTTCGCGGCCACGGCTCCGCACCACCTCAGGCGCACCGACGAGTTCACGCACGCGCCCGACCTGCTCATCGGCAGCTTCTACGACCCGGCGCTCGACGAAGGCTGTGCGTTCGAGGAGCTGATCTCGTTCCACGGCGGGCTCGGCGGCCCGCAGACACGGCCGTTCGTGCTCTATCCGACGTCGCTGCCCATGCCCGCGGAGCCTGTGGTCGGCGCGGAGTCGCTGCATCGGGTGCTCGTCGGGTGGCGGGAGCTGCTCGAGGGAACGACTGCGTTGCCCGCTGAGCCGGCGGCTGTCGCCGGTCGGCAATGATCGTCCGGCATGGCCGCGCCGAAAACAGCCATCGTCGTTCCGGGCCACCGGAGTCTCGGTTCCGACGGCATTCACCGCATCAGCGCTCGTTGCGAGCGGCTCGTCCGCGAGGCGGAGGCTCTCGCGAGGTCGAACGGCGCGGATGTCGTCGTCTTCAGCGGCTGGTCGTCGACCGGCGGGCCGTCGGAAGCCGAGCAGATGCGTGACGCGTGGCGCGGGCCTTCCGCCGAGCTCGTGATCGAGCCGACCGCTCGGAACACCGCCGAGAACGCGGCGCGAACGCTGCCTCTGCTTTGCGAGCGTGAGGTCGGCCACGCGGTCGTCGTCTGCGCGCCGTCGCATCTGCCGCGGACGCGCCTGCTCTTCGGTCGCCTCTACCGCAGCGCCGGCCTCGAGGTGGCGTTCCGCGCCCCGCGTCTCGCACCGAGCCTTCGCTCCGTCGCGTGGGAGCTCGCCGCCTTCCCGTTCCTGCCGGTGCAGCTTCGCGCCGCCAGGACCGAGCTCGCCAGGAGATCGCGATGAGCGACCTGGTGGTCTTCATTCCGGCCTACAACGAAGCGGAGAACCTGCCGGCGGTGCTCGAAAGCCTCCACGAGCAATTGCCGGCTGCAGACGTGCTCGTCGTCGACGACGGGTCCACCGATCGCACTGCCGAGGTGGCGAGGGAGCATGGCGCCGAGGTGCTCTCGCTCGGGAGCAACCAGGGCCTGCGCGTCGGGATCGCGGCGGGTTACCGGTGGGCGCTCGACCACGGCTATGCCTTCTGCGGGCGCGTCGATGCCGACGGCCAGCATCCCGCCGACGAGCTTGCGCGGCTGCTGGCGAAGGTCCGCGCCGACGAGTGCGACGTGGCGGTCGGCTCGCGGTTCGTCTCGGGCAACGGCTACGCCCCGTACCGCTACAAGCCAAGCCCCGCGCGGCGCTTCGGCACGGGATTGCTGCGGCGTTCGGTCGGCGTCGTCCTGCGCCGGCCGTTCGGCGACGCTACGAGCGGCCTCTATGCCGTGAATGCGAAGGCGTTGCCGCTTCTCGCCGAGCCGTACACGAGTGGCGCGCCGGAGGTGGAGGCTCTGATCCGCGTCGTCGAAGCCGGGCTGCGACTCGAGGAGGTGCCGGTGGACATGGCGCCTCGCGCCGGCGGCGAGTCGAAGCTCCGCGGCAGCAAGGCGGTGAAGCTCGTGCTCACCGTCACGGCGACGCTCGGCCTCGCGCTGCTCGCCCGGCGGCGGCGTGGCGGCTGAGCTTCAGGATTCCGGCGCCGAACGCTCGAGCAGCTCCGACAGCCGTTTCAGCTGCTCGTCGACCTGCGCGCTGTGCGCGGTGAGCTTGGCGAGCTGCTCGTCGACCCGGGCGAGCCCGGCCACCACTGGAGCCTGGGCCTGGTCGTCGTGTTCGCCGACTTCCCGTTCCCTCTGGGCGCGGGCCACGAAGACCGAGGTGATCGCGGCCGTGATGATGGCGAGGAACGCGATCCCCCAGAGCATCACCCCAGCTGTGACCAGATAGCCCAGCAGGTTGTTCGGCGGGACGTCCCCGAATCCCACGGTGGTGACCGTCTGTAGCACCCACCACATGCCGAACCAGACCGACGTGTACGCGGAGTGGTCGACGACGCGGATCAAGATGCCGCCGACCGTGACGATGAGCACCGTGGCGGTCACGATCACGCTCGCGGCGAGCCGCACGGACGGCGGCTCTCGCAGGAACTTCGACATCCGGCGCTCGATCAGGCTCTGCGGTCGCGGAAAACCCCGCATCGGATTGTTTCCGGTGGTCGTCATCGCACTCGCCGTTCGTCATACACGACCACGGTGCCCGCGAGGTAGTCAGGAAGCGCTCGCCGTCGCGAGTCGAAGAGCGCGGGCAGGAAGCCGAGGAAGCAGGGAACGATGGCGAGCGCAAGCCCGAACGTTCGCACGAGCGCCCGCAACGGGCCGAGCCGCGCGCCGTCGTGCTGCGGCACGACGCGCACGTTCAGCAAACGCATCCCGGGCGTCTGGCCGACCGTGCTCCAGAAGAAGGAGAAGTAGCCAACTGCCACGGCGATTGCCGCCAGCGACAGGAGGAGCTGGGCGAGCCATTGCGGATGCACGCCGCCGACGAGCGCGCCGACGAGGCCGGCGGCTGCGCCGAGAGCCACCGTGGCCGTGACGATCACGAGTGCGTCGACGACGAGCGCGGTGCCGCGGCTCGCGACACCTGCGAAGGCCGGAGCCTTCGCCGGGCGCAGCGCCAGCCGGCCGTCGAGATCCGCCGCGGTGTGGCGAACGCCGCCCGCGACCTCGTCGGCGAAACCTGCGGACTGGGTTGCGAGCGCCGCCCGGATCTCCGGGCCCCCGGCCACGCGTTCGACCACGTGTTGCATCTGGTCGCTCGCCAGCGCCTGGTCCAGCAGCGCGCGCGTGCGCGGGCTTGCGAGCGCCGCGTCGAGCAGGCGCTCGAGCTCGCCGTCCACCGCGAGCTTCCGCACGACCCGCTCGAGGACCTGATGCCGGGCCAGCGAGCGCGCCAGCTCCTCGGGCAACGGCCCTGAGAGCGCCCGGTCGAGGATGCGCCCGATCTCGGGCGCGGAGAGAAGATCCTCGACGGCCGTCTCGAGCGGTCCGCGCAGGACGCGGGCGGCGATACGGGCTGGAAAGACGGTCGCCCCGCCGATCGCATCGGCGACGGACGGCCCGTCGGACCCGTCTGCGGCGGCCGGGGGCTCCATGGCCCTACACCATCGCCTAGGCGCCGGACGCGGCGCATCATCCGATTGGGAGGGAGCGGCGCGGTGCTGCTGGGGCGCTAGACCCTGGTCGGGACGATCTCGGCCGTGCGAGCCGTCTGCGGCTCGAGCGTGTAGACGCGACCGTCGAGACAGAACCGGACCGCGGGCAGGCCGAGCTCCTCGAGAAGCTCCTGCGCCTCGCGAAGCAGCTCTGCCAGGCCGGCTTCGCCGTCGAGCAGATCGGCTGCGAACAGCCACCCGGCGTCGTCGTGTGCCGACCAGCCCGGCCAGCGCGACCGGAATCTCAGCGAGAACGCGGCGTTGCACGCAAGCGTCGGGAGCTCGAAGAGCACCATCTCGTCCAGCTCGCGATCGAGGTCGATTTCCACAACCCCAGAGTGGCCGAGGGCACCCGATCGCCGTTTGACGCGTTCAGATCAACTTAAGATCCGGCCGGTCGTCGAGACCGTACTCTGAGGCGCCGACGTGGTGCTTCTGCTCGGAATCAGCTTCTTGGCCGGCGTGATCACGGCCGTCTCGCCGTGCGTGCTGCCGGTTCTCCCGATCGTCCTGGCAGGCGGCGCGTCGGGTGGAGGGCGCCGGCCGTACGCGATCATCGCCGGGCTCGTCCTCAGCTTCACGGTCTTCACGCTCTCGGCCTCGGCACTTCTCATGGCGCTCGGGCTGCCGGAGGACCTGCTGCGGAACATCGCGATCGCACTGCTCTTCGTCGTGGCGGCGACGCTCCTCGTGCCGCGGTTCGGGATGTGGATCGAGGCGCCGTTGACCCGCCTGAGCCGACGCCCGAGCGGCGATCTCGGTGGCGGCTTCCTGCTCGGGGTGAGCCTCGGCCTTGTCTTCGTGCCCTGCGCCGGACCGGTTCTCGCGACCGTGAGCGTGCTCTCGGCCGAGCATCGAGTCGGCCTCCGCCTCGTGCTGCTCACCCTCTTCTACGCCGCCGGTGCGGGCTCCGTGCTCCTGCTCGTCGCGCTCGGCGGACAGCGCGCCACGCGCCGGATCCGCCAGACGCGTGCGTGGTGGCGACCCGCGCTGGGGGTCGTCATGCTCGCGGCTGCCTTCGCAGTCGCCTTCGGGCTGGACCAGACCCTCCAGACCAGCCTCGGCTCGTACACGACGGCGTTGCAGCGTCACACCGAGGAGTCCGGCTTCGCGCAGAAGCACCTGAGCACGCTCCGCGGTGCGACGGGCGGCGTGAAGCTCAAGGCGACCACGGCGCCTCACTCGAACCTGCCCGTTTATGCCGCCGCGCCCGACTTCGCGGGCATCTCGCACTGGCTCAACACGCCCGGCGACAGGCCGCTCACGATCACGGGCCTGCGCGGCAAGGTCGTGCTGATCGACTTCTGGACGTACTCCTGCATCAACTGCCTGCGCACGCTGCCGCACCTGCGCGCCTGGTACGCCGCGTACCACAAGGACGGCCTCGACATCGTCGGCATCCACACGCCGGAGTTCGCCTTCGAGCACGTCCTCTCGAACGTCGAGGGAGCGGTGAACCGCTTGCACGTCACCTGGCCGGTCGCGCTCGACAACAACTACGGCACGTGGAACGCGTGGTCGAACGAGTACTGGCCGGCGGACTATCTCGTCGACCAGCAGG
The DNA here is from genome assembly GCA_963696975.1 of uncultured Actinomycetes bacterium. GTDB lineage: Bacteria > Actinomycetota > Thermoleophilia > Gaiellales > Gaiellaceae > Palsa-739. Next base: position 367,098 of record CAVOMI010000004.1, read on the forward strand.
GGAACGTGCGCGCGTTCAGCTTCGGCGAGGGGGACTACGCCAAGACCGAGGCTGACATCAGGCAGCTGCTGGGCCACCAGCAGGGCCGGATGACCGACGTCGCCAACCTGACGCCGACCGAGCTGCAGACGCCGGAGACATACCTCGGCCCCGAGCGGCTCGACCGGTCGAGGTACGTCGGCTCGCGGCTCGTGTTGAACCGTGCGGCCACGTACCGCCTGGCGAAGACGGTGCCTCAGAACGACATCTCCTACGGCGGTACCTGGACGCTGGCCGGACAAACCGCCATTCCGGGGAACGACGCACGTCTCGCCTTCCATTACCACTCGAAGAAGGTCTACATGGTGCTGGCGGGCCACGGGCGCGTCGCTGTCACGCGCGACGGCAGGCGGATCCCGCCGCTCGAGGTCGACGGCTCGAGGCTCTACACCGTGCTCTCCTCGAATGCGACGACCGATGGCGTCCTGCAGTTCCGGGTCCCGCCCGGCGTCCGCCTCTACAGCTTCACGTTCGGCTAGCCCGTCGGGCTAGGAGGGCTTGGCGAAACTCACGCTGAGTCGCCGGCGATGTAGGAGGTTCACGACCGGCCCCTGGATCGATCGGACTGCGGACGTTGTACACCGAAAACGGGGGTTCGGCAAGGCGCGTCGAATGCCGATACCCAAGCGCTACGGTTTCTCCGAATCGAATCGCCTCTTCGTTGCGGCCGTCGGGGCACCCCGCCCAGATGAAGCTGCACGCACCGCTCAACCGGCTCATCGCCGCGCTCCTCCTCCTCGCGGCGCCGCTCGCCGTCGCCGCCTGGGGCCTCGGAAGCTATTCCGCCCAGCGGGAGCGCTCGAATGCCGACTCACGGCTCGTCCGCAGCCTCGATTCCGGCGCAGAGGTCTACCGCAGCCTCGTCGCGAACGCGGGCGCGGCTGCGAGCCGGCAGGCAAGCGAGCGGCGGGTGCAGCTCGAGTTGCTGCGTGGAGGACGCAAGGTGCTCGCCTGGAGGATGGATCCGAGCGGTGACGTGCATCGCCGGCACGGCGCGGTTCCCGCCGCAGCCGCAGTGCGCAAGGTCGCCGTCCTCTCGAAGGGTCGCAGGGTCGGCGAGGTCGTCGTCTTTGTCCCGCTCGGCCGCTCGCTCGTCGGCCGGCTGACGAGCAGCGTCGGTCTCACCGAGCACCAGCGGCTCGGCCTCGCGCGTGGCGGTGAGCTCGTGGGCCTCGACGGCGCACGGCGGATCGATGGCGGGAAGCTCTCGGCGAGCGCCGCGGACATCCGGACGGGCGGTCTTCGCTACCGGGCGGTCTCGGAGGATCTCGGCCGGGCGCCGGGCGGGACGAAGCTCGTCGCGCTCGAGCCCAGCTCCTACATCGACTCGAGGGCGAGTGCCGCCCGCTGGCGCGTCGTCGTCCCCGGCTTCGTCGTCATCGCGGCGCTTCTGGCCATGGCCTACGCGGTGTCGCCGTCGATCGCCCGCAGTCGCGTCGCGCGGCAGGAGCGCGAGCAGGCCGAACGGGTGCTTGCCCGCGTGGGAGACGGCATCTTCCTCGTGGATCGCGACGGCGTGATCCGGCTCTGGAACCCGGCGGCCGAGGCGATCACCGGTCTGCGCGCCGACGCGGTTCGCGACCGCGCGGCGGCCGAAGCGATCCCCGGCTGGGCGGCGATCGCCGCGAGGGTGCCGGTCGCACGCCGGCCGGGCGACGCCGACGACGCCTCGAGCGCAGAGACCGTGCCTCTGGAGGTGGACGGGCGCGAAGTGTGGCTCTCGATCGTCGGCGTCACGCTGGCCGACGGCATCGTCTACGCGTTCCGTGACGTGACCCGCGAGCGCCGGCTCGACGAGCTCCGCTCCCAGTTCGTGGCCACGATCTCGCACGAGCTGCGCACCCCGCTCGCCTCGTTGCACGGCGCGGCGATGACGCTGCTCGAGCGCGATCTCAGCGGCGAGACGCGGCACGAGCTCCTCGACATGATCGGCGTCCAGGCGAAGCGCCTCGCGGAGCTCGTCGAGGAGATCCTCGTCGCCGGCCAGCTCGACAGCGGCACGCTTCGCGTCGTGACCGAGCCGTTCGACCCGGAGGAGCTCGTGTGGGCCGCAGCGGCGGCCGCGCGAGTTCGGGTCGGCGACGAGAGGAGAATCGACGTGTCGATTCCGGCGGTGCTGCCCCTGGTGGCGGGCGACTCCGGGCGCATCGGGCAGGTGCTCGCCAACCTCGTCGACAACGCGATCAAGTACTCCGCACGCGGCGGCCGCATCGAGGTCGGCGTGGAGGCCGACGACAGGCACGCGCAGTTCTTCGTCCGCGACGAGGGTCTCGGCATCCCGCTCGGCGAGCAGAAGCGGATCTTCGAGAAGTTCTATCGCCTCGATCCCGACCACAGCCGCGGCATCGGCGGCAGCGGTCTCGGCCTCTACATCTGCCGCGAGCTCGTCCGCTCGATGGACGGCAGGATCTGGGTCGACTCGGATCCCGGCCGCGGGGCCGCCTTCGTGTTCGAGCTCCCACTCGCCGTGCGGGTCGCCGCGTCGGTGTGATCCGAGGTCAGTCGATCCGTACCACGAGCTTGCCCTGCGTGTGCCCCTCGCCCAGCGCCTCGAGCGCGTCGGCAACCTCGTCCAGGGGATAGACCCGGTCGACCGTCGGGCGCACCTTCCCGTCCTCGATCAGGTCGCAGAGGGCCGCGAGGTTCGCGCGGCTCGGCTTGCAGACGAAGAACACGAGCTTCCGGCCGCGACCGATCCGCGACGTGAGGTAGAGCCGCGCCAGGCGTCCCAGCGGGCCCGTGAGGTGATTGCCGCTCGGCATCCCGGTCAGGACGAGCGTCCCGCCGGGGATGAGCACGCGCAGGTTCTGGCGCCAGGAGTGCGTACCCGCGACGTCGACGATGAGGTCGTAGCTCTCGCCGGCGCGCGTGTAGTCCTCCCGCGTGTAGTCGATGACCGTGTCTGCGCCAAGCGCCTCGGCCTGCTCGACGTTCCTCGTGCTGCAGACGGCGGTCACGTGCCCGGCCCCGAGCGCCTTCGCGAGCTGGACGGCGAAGGTGCCCACTCCGCCCGAGGCGCCGTTGACGAGGACGCGCTGGCCCGGCTGAAGGTTCCCGTGATCGCGCACCGCCTCGAGTGCCGTAAGGCCTGCGACCGGCACCGCCGCCGCTTCCTCGAAGGAGAGATTGGCAGGCTTGCGGGAGACGGCCGTCTTCACCGAGACGTACTCGGCGTAGGCGCCCGAGCGAACGCCGTAGACCTCGTCTCCCGGCTTCACATCGTCGACGTCCTTGCCGACCGCCTCGGCGACTCCGGCGAAGTCGCCGCCGACGTGCTCATCCTTGGGCCGCAGGAAGCCGCCGATCATCGGCCGCATCAGCACGGCGACGCCGCCGAGCGCGTAGTAGTCGCTGCGGTTGACCGACGACGCGCGCACCCGCACGAGCACCTCGTCGTCGGCGGGCGCCGGCTTCGCAACCTCGGCCAGCTCGACAACCTCGTGCGGCCGGCCCCAGCGCCTCCGCACCGCCGCCTTCATCCTTGGGCTGGTCTCGATCGCCATCGTCGCCATCACTCCTCCTGTGCGGGTGTCAAACTACAGCGTAAGCTTATGGCGTAAGCTAGACATACAGCGTAAGCTTGTCAAGGCCATGGCGACGAAGCAACGCAGACGGAGACCGCTCACGAAGGAGCGCGTGCTCGCAAAGGCGATCGCCGTCGCCGACAAGGACGGCATCGATGCACTGAGCATGCGCAAGCTGGGCCAGGCGCTCGGCGTCGAGGCGATGTCGCTCTACAAGCATGTCGGCAACAAGGGAGAGCTCGTGTCGGCCATGGTCGACTCGGTGATCGGTCAGTTCGAGCTGCCCGACGACGAGCCGGCCTGGGATGTGGCGATTCGCCGCTGCGCCGTCCAGGCCCACGACCTTCTGCTCGAGCATCCCTGGGCCTGCGGGCTGGCCCTCGTCCCGAGCGACATGCGAACGATTGCCGGCCCGCGCGTCCGCTACATGGAGTGGCTGCTGCGGCGACTCCGCGAAGCCGGCTTCTCCCCGGATCTCGCCTACTCGGCGTACCACACGCTCGACAGCCACATCTTCGGCTTCACGCTCTGGCAGCTCGGCCACGCGAAGGCGACCCGGGCGTTCGCCTCGCGTGACGACGAGCCGATGGAGGAATTCGTCGCGCGCATGCTCGAGCAGATGCGACCGAACTACCCGTACCTCGCCGAGCACGGGGAGCAGCACATGGCTCCGGGCGCGCCGAACGGAAAGCAGGAGTTCGAGTTCGGCCTCGACCTGATCCTCGACGGGCTCAAGCGGAGGCGGCGGGCGTCAGCCCGGTAGCGGATCCGGTCTGAGCGCTGCGTGCTGCGGGGCGGTCTCCGCAGCTTCGGCAGGCTCGGGCTCGAGGAGCGCGCGGCCCAGCTCCACCGCGATTGCCACGACCAGCAGGTCGCGGGTGAGCACGATCCCGGTCGCGAACGGCTTGAACGAGAGCAGCTCGTCGTAGTGAGTCGGCCAGTAGAACTGGGTGGCCACGAGCGCAGCTGCCAGGAGGAGCGACGCGAGGCGGCGGCGGGCGAGCGCCACGAACGGGATCAGCCAGATCAGGTACTGCGGGGAGAGGACCTTCCCGAAAGCGATGAAGACGGCGACGCAGGCGGCTGCTGCGAAGGCGAGGCGGTCGGCCCGCGCCGGCCCGCGCGCGAAGGCGACCCAGACCGCGCACAACGCCAGCAGCTGCGCGACGCCCGACGCGTCGGCGACCGCGGTGGCGCCGTGGGCGACGATGTTGGCGGAGCCGTAAGTGCTCGCCTCCGAGACTCCGAGGCCGCCGAGGTTGTGCGCCGCGAGCAGGACGGTCGAGCCGAGGCTCTCGAGCTGCAACGGCCGGTCGATCTGCAGCCCGAAGCTGTGGCCGAGACCGCCTGGGGCGAGCAGCGCGAACGGAAGGAAGAAGGCTGCGCAGGTGCCGACGACGATCGCGATCCACTTCACCGTGTCTGCGCGCCCGTGCCGTCTCCAGACCCAGACGAGCCCGAGCGGGATCAGCACCGCCGGCCAGAGCTTCGTCGCGATCGCGGCTCCGAGCAGCGCTCCGCCGGTCCGGTCGCGACCGGCGAGCAGCGCGCTGAGGCCGCCGACGGCGAGCGCCGTGGCCCAGAGGTCGAAGCGCGAGAACATGAGCAGCCCCACCAGGAGCGGGGAGATCGCGATGAAGGCCAGTGACAGCGCGAGCTCCTTCCGTTTCGCGCGTAGCGCCGTGAGCCCGGCGGCGGAGAACAGGATGAGGACGGCACCCGCCCCCGCCATCCAGCGGTCGAAGTCGCGGACGTAGGCGCCGTAGTCGTTCGCCGGCGCCGTTGCTTCGGGGGCGAGCGCGGGGATCAGGAAGCCCGGCGGATACTCGAGCGAGAAATCGCGATACGGCATCTGCCCGTGGACGGTGTCTCGCGCGTACCCGCGGTAGATCGAGATGTCCACTCCACGGCCGCCGCTGGCGTACCAGCTGTGGTGTACGAGCGCCCACGAGCAGAGGAAGACGGCGACGCAGCCGACGGTGATCCCGACGCGGGCGCGGGTGCTCACGCGTACGACTCCCGCCGATTCCGGAAGAGCACGAGCTGCGAGACGAGCAACGTGGCCCCGACGAAGGCCGGGCCCCAGATGCCCGTCCGGTAGTACGGAAGCGCGAACGGATCGAGCAGCAACCGGACCGCGACGACCGCGAGCGGCACGGCCCACGGCCCGTGTGGCGAGCCGCGCAGGAGCCGCGCGACTCCTGCGCCCGCGCTGACCGCGAACGCGCCCTGGAGCAGGCGCAGCGACCATCCGTACTGCACGCCGGGCGCCACGAGCAGCGACATGAACGTCTGTGGATTCACGTTCCAGGAGTACGACCCCATCGCGAAGTGTCCGCCGAGGACGAAGGGGACGAAGAGGAGTGCGGCTACGCCGGCTGCGACAAGCACGCCCTTGCCCGCGTCGCGCCACCGCGGTGCGAGAGCCAGCACCGCCACGCCCAGCAGCCCCCAGGTCTGGACTCCGGCCGTGAGGCCGACGAGAGCTCCCGCGCGCACTGAGTGTCCGCGCCGAACGTCGACGGCCGCGAGGATCCAGAGCAGCGGCAGCACCGCGTCCGCCGGGTGGCCGTAGACGTAGCCGGCGCGCGTGAAGCCCGCCGCGACCGCAATCAGCCCGAGAGCGCCGAGCAGCACCGGATTCCGCACCCCGACCGTGCGGGCGGCGGTGAGGAGGAGCAAGACCGTCGCCACGGCGAGCACGACGGCGAGTGCGGTGCCCGAGCGGCCGAGCGAGCCGAACACGGCGAGCTGCAGCGGGCCGACCTGGATCTCGCTGTTCGCGAACGCGTGACTCCAGTGGGTCGAGAGCAGCGTCCGTCCGGCCGTGACGAACAGGTTCGTGTCGCCGCCGCCCGTTCCGTGCAGGAGCGCGAACGAGCCCGCAACGGCAGCGGGCACGACCCACGCGAGAAGCTCTCTATGACGGAGGGCCGCAGCGGCCCGACGGGGTGCGTTCAACGCTCACTTCATCGGCATCCGCCGGAAGGCGCTTTACCGCGGAGCGAGCGCGTAGAGCCGGCCGAGGCCGACGAGATAGAGCAGGCCGTTCCCGGCCACGGCCGGGGAGTACTCGCCGTCGTTCCACTGCTCTCGCAGGCGTCCGGTCGTCGCGGCGAGCGCGTACGTGCGGCGGTCGAAGCTCGAGAGGTAGACGAACCCGTCGACGACCGACGCCGCGCCCGAGATGGGCGCTCCGGCACGGAAGCTCCAGCGAAGCGCGCCGGTGCCCGCAGAGACCGCGTAGAAGTCGTGGTCGTAGGAGCCGACGAGAACGAGTCCGTGCCAGACGGCGGGCGAGGCGTAGACGTAGCCCCCGGTCCCGAAGCTCCAGAGGAGGTCTCCGCTCCGGGCCGAGAACGCGTAGAGGTGGCCGTCGATCGAACCGACGTAGACGCGTCCGGCCGTGACCGCGGCGGTCGAGTAGAAGTTCCCGTACCCCTCGCTGCGCCAGTCGGGCCTGCCGGTGCGCGCGTCGAGGGCGTAGAGCTCGCCGGCGTAGTTGCCGATGTAGATCCGTCCGTAGGCGAGCGAGGCCGAGGCCTTGATCGGCGCGCCGGTGTCGAAGCTCCAGCGGAGGCTTCCCGTGCGAGAGGCGAACGCGTAGACGCGGCCGTCCTGGCTGCCGACGTAGACGATGCCGCCGGCGACGAGCGGGGACGACTCGGAAGGGCCGATCTCCCGCCGCCAGCGCACGCGGCCCGTCTCGGGCGAGAAGGCGACGAGCTCGCCGCCGCCGCTCGACGCATGGCACTCCGAGCTGCCGATGAAGGTGGCGAAGAGGAGCCGGCCGGCGAGCGCAGGCGACGACCAGCCGCAGAGGTGCGAGTCGTACCGCCAGCGCACGCGGCCACTCGCGGGATCGAGCGAGTAGAGCCGCCCGTCGAAGACCTCCTCGAAGACGCTTCCGTAGCCGACGACGGGCGGGAACTCGAGCAGGTGCCGGCCGTGGAACGTCCAGAGACGACGGAACGGCGGCCGGACACCCGGCGCCGCCACGGCGCGCAGGCGGGCGTTGTCGGCTCCGTACGTCGGCCACGGTGTCTCCGCACTCTGCGCGGGCGGAGGCGCGATCGCGGTCGTCCCCGGAGTGGAGTGCGGCGGCGCGACCGTCGTCGTCTGTGCCCGTGGCCGGGCGCTCCCGCACGAGGCGAGAGCACCGGCCGCGACGATCAGCGCGACGGCCGCGACGCTTCTAGGTATCGCTCGACTCCCCGCTGAGACGGCTCCAGAGGTTGGAGAAGAAGCGGGACAGCGCGGGCCAGTGGGCGCTCGCCTCGAAGTTGATGGCTCCCGCGTCGAACACCGTCGAGCGGCCCTTCGTGTAGATGGTCATCTCCGCGGGCTTGCCGGGACCGAGCTCGTTGGGAATCACGGCGAGCACGTGCGTGTGCGGCGGCGAAGCCGAGTTGGGCTCGTCGACCTCGATCCCGTAGTTGCCCACCACGCTGCCGTCGTGGAGGCCCGTGCCCTTGAACAGCCAGGGAGCGGCCGCGGTGTCGGTGATGTGGTAGGGCCGGTTCGGGTAGTTGCCCTCGTCCCAGCCTGCGTACTGCGCGCCGACGAGCGCCGCCTCCGGGCCGGCCCACCCTGCGCCATGGAATGCGGCCGGTCATCGTGTTGCCCGAGACGTCGACCTTGTAGAAGAAGTTGTTGGCCGACAGGAAGGCGAGATTGCCGCCGGCGTTCCGGTAGGCGGTGATCAGGTCGAAGGTGTGCGACGTGACGTACTCCTCGTGGCCGCCGAACACGATCAGGCGGTAACGGCTGAGCTGCCGGGCGCTCGAGATGTGCTCGAGGTCGTCGTCCGAGATGAAGTCGGCCCGGTAGCCGCTGTGCCAGTACCAGCGGAGGAGGCCGACGTCGAAACGCTGGAACTGCTCCGGGAGCCCGGCGGGCACCGGCGTCCCGTTCACCCTGGAGCTCGCGAACGGATGGGTCAGGTCGATGTGGTGGACGGACGCGTCGAGGTACCAGCTGTCGCCGTCGACGTCGTCGTATGCGTGCCACGTGTTCGTCGGCTCCACCACGAGCACGGGAGCGGACCCGAGCCGGCTCGGGCGCAGGACGAACGGCGCGTAGTCGGTGTGCCCGCGCCAGCTGAGGCGCGCGACGTAGTCACCGCTCGGCCAGCTCGAGTCGAGCGGGACGTGGACGTGCCAGCGCCGGCTGCCCGGCGGGCGCTGCACCTCGTGCGGAACCGTCATCGGCTTGCCGAAGGTGTTCCTGTCCCAGCCCGGCGCGGCGGCCGGGCCCGGCGTGCCCGACGCACCGGCGCGGAAGATCTGGAGCGTGGCGCGGTTCGTCTGGCCGCCGCCGACGTCGAGCACGGCGACCTGGCCGGGTGTGTAGCTGCGCGCTTCGAACCCGGCGAGGAGCGGGGTGGTTGCAGCACGGCCCGGACCGAGGACGACCCCGAAGACGATCGCGAGCCCGGCGACGACTGGCGACGCCCGAGGCGAGAGAGGCAGCCGCTGCGCGCTGCCGTCGGGAGCGCGGGGAGCGTGAGATCCGGCGATCACGAAGGTGGTGCGACGCGATGTTCATGGCGCCACGCTCGGCGGCGGCGCCAACCGCGCCCTAACGGCCGCCTAACGGCCGTTACGAACTGCCCTCACCTGGGTGGTACAACCTGCGCGCGTTGGTCGAATTCGCACTTCTGGGACCGCTCGAGGCTCGAGAGGGAGACGAGCCGATCTCGCTGGGCGGGCCGAAGCAGCGCGCGGTGCTCGCAATGCTGCTGCTCGAAGCAGGTCGCGTCGTCTCCCAGGACGGCCTGGTCGAGGCGCTGTGGCCCGACGGGCCCCCGCCGACGGCTGTGGCCTCGCTCCAGAACTTCGTCGCGCAGCTGCGCAAGGCGCTCGGCGGCGGTGTGATCGAGACGCGGCCGCCGGGCTACCTCATGCGACTCGAGCCGGATCAGCTCGACCTCGCGCGCGTCCGGAGCCTGGTCGACTCGGCGCGAGCGAGCGAACCCGTTCAGCGTGCAGTACTGCTCGACCAGGCGCTCGCTCTGTGGCGCGGCGAGCCGCTGGCCGAATTCCGCTACGAGAGCTTCGCGCGGGAAGAGATCGCGCGCCTGGAGGAGTTCCACCTCACGCTGGTCGAAGAGCGGGCCGAGGCGAAGCTCGCGATCGGCGCTCACGCCGAGGTCGTTCCCGAGCTCGAGGCGCTCGTCGGGGTGCATCCGTTGCGCGAGCGGCTGCGCGCCCAGCTCATGCTCGCGCTCTATCGCTCGGGCCGGCAGGCCGAGGCGCTCGAGGTCTACCGCGAGGGACGCGAGCTGCTCGTCGAGGAGCTGGGCCTCGAGCCGAGCCCGCTCCTGCGCGGCGTGCACGCGTCGATCCTGCGCCAGGAGACGTTCGCCGTTGGCCGCGGCGCCATTCCCGAGGCCGAGCACTTCGAGGAGGTTGCCGCCGCGCTGCTCGCCGGCAAGGTGACGGTCGTGGTCGGCTCCGACTCGGAGCCGCTGGCGTCGGAGCTCGCGCGCCGCTTCGGAGTCGAAGGAAGCGGACCGGAGCTCGCGCGCGTCTCCCAGGCCGTCGCGGTGCTCAACGGCTCCGGGCCGCTCTACGACACGCTCCACACGCTCGTCGAGGGTGACGGCGAGCCTTCGCCCGTCCACCGGTTCCTCGCGAGCCTCCCCGCAGTGCTGCGCGAACGCGACACGGCGCAGCCGCTGCTCGTCACGACCGGGTACGAGCTCGCGCTCGAGCGTGCCCTCGAAGAGGCCGAGGAGCCGTACGAGACGGTCTGCTACCTCGCCTCGGGCCCGATGCGCGGCAACTTCTGCCACATCGCCCCGACGGGCGTGGCCAACCTGATCGAGCGGCCGAATGCGTACACCGGCGACCTCGCGCTCGACGTGCGCACCGTTCTCCTCCACCTGCAGGGCCGGATCGACCGCACGAGCGAGCGCGCGTGGGAGAGCTTCGCGGTCACCGAGGACGACTTCATCAACTACGGAGACATCGCACGGCGCCTGCCGGTCTCGCTCGCCGCGCGCCTGCGCCGGACGCATCTGCTGCTGCTCGGCTACACGCTCTCGACCTGGACGCTGCGCGTGGTCCTCGAGCGGCTCTGGGGCAGCGAGCCGCTGCCGTATCGCTCGTGGTCGGTGCATCCGGGACTGCAGCCGCTCGAGCGCGAGTTCTGGCGGCGCCGCGACGTCGAGGTGGTCGACATGGCACCCGCCGCGTACGTCGCCGAGCTCGAGCGGGCGCTGGCGAAGGCGGCGGAGTCGTCGTGAGCGAAGTCCCGCAGAGCCCGTACAAGGGCCTCGCCTCGTTCGAGGACTCCGAGCTCGACGCGCTGCTCTTCTTCGGCCGCGAGCGCGAGATCGCGGCCGTGGCGGCGAACGTCCTTGCGAGCCGGCTCACCGTGCTCTACGGGCCGAGCGGCGTCGGCAAGAGCTCGCTGCTCGGTGCGGGCGTGGCGCGGCGGCTGCGAGAGCTGAGCGGAGCGCCGGTCGTGGTGCACGACGCGTGGGCCGAGGATCCCGCGGCCCGCCTGATCGCCGCCGTGCAGGCCGAGTGCGGCGAGCTCGGGGCCACGGCCGGCCTCGTCGACACGGTCGCCGCAGCGGCGCAGCAGAACGGCGAGCTGCACCTGCTGCTCGACAACTTCGAGGAGTACATCCTCTATCACGGGGTCGAAGGACCACTCGAGCGCGACGTTGCCGGAGCTCCTGCGGCGGCCAGGCCTCCGCGTCAACGTCCTGCTCGCGCTGCGGGACGACGCCCTGGCCGAGCTCGACGACTTCGCCGGCCGGATTCCCGAGCTGTTCTCGAACCTGCTGCGTCTCGACCTGCTCGACCGGGAGGCAGGACGCGCGGCGATCCTCGGCCCGCTCGCCCGCTACAGCGAGCTCGCCGGCGAGACGTTCACGGCCGAGGACGCGCTCGTCGAGGCCGTGCTCGACGAGGCCTCGTCCGACGCCGGGGTCGAGGCGCCGTACCTCCAGCTCGTGCTCGAGCGCCTGTGGGAGCGCGAACGCGAGTCGGGGTCGCGTGAGCTGCGCCTGGAGACGTTGCGCGCGATCGGCGGAGCACGCGCGGTCGTTCGGGAGCACGTCCAGGGAGCGCTCGATCGATTGCCGCTTGCCGAGCAGGAGGCGGCGGCGCGCGTGGTTCGGCAGCTCGTGACGCCGTCGGGGCGGAAGGTCTCGCACGAGCCGTCCGACCTCGCCGAGTACGCGCAGGTGGAGGATGCACAGCTCCGGCAGTTGCTCGACACGCTCGGCCGCGAGCGCATCGTCCGCGGCGTGAACGGGATGCAGGGCGCGCCGACTCGCTACGAGATTTTCCATGACGTGCTGGGGCCGCCGATCCTCGCGTGGCAGGCCGGGCAACAGCTGCGGCGCGAGCGGATTCGCGCTCACCGCCAGCGTCGCCGCCTGCTCGTGATCATCGGGGCGAGCCTCGTCGCGCTCGCCGTAGTCGCCGCCATCGCCGCCTACGCCCTCGTCCAGCGAAGCGACGCGCGCACGCAGGCGCGGCACGCCCGCGGCGGCGCGCTCGCCGGCCGCGCGTCGGCGGACATCGCCACGAATCCACAGGTCAGCGTCCACCTCGCGCTGCGCGCGGCGGCGCTCGCCCCGGGCCGGGACACCGCGGACGTCCTGCGGTCGAGTCTCGGCGCGATGCGCGAGACGCGAATCCTGCGACTCGGCGGCAACATCGTCTTCGCGGCGTTCGCGCCACGCGGCGAGCGGCTCCTCGTCGCGAGCGACAACGGGCGGCTCGGGCTCTACAGCCGCTCCGGGCGGTTGCTGGCGAAGCTGCCGAGGCAAGAGCCAGCTGACCGAGGCCGCGTGGAGCCCGGACGGCCGGACGTTCGCTACGGGCTCGTTCGGCGGCACCGTCGCGCTCTGGCGGGTCGGGAGCACAGACGCCCGTACGCACGATCTCGACGCCCTCGCCGGTCACTGCGCTTTCGTTCGACCGCAGCGACGCTGCTCATCGGGAGCGGCACCCATGTCCGCCTCGTCGACCTCGCGACCGGGCGGATCAAGACGGTCGCCTTCCCCGCCGCTGTCGTCACCGCAGCCCTCGATCCGACAGGACACGTGTTTGCGGTCGCGACCCGGTTCGGGAAGTCCACGAATGCGTCGATCGTCAACGCGCACACCGGCCGCGTGGTCAGGCGCCTGCCCGATCCCAGCATCCGCTCGTTCGCGTTCAGCCCCGACGGGCAGCTGCTCGCCAGCGGGAGCTACGACCGCACGGCGCGGATCTGGAATGCCGCCACGGGCAAGCAGCTCCAGGTCCTGCCGCACAGCGGCTACGTCCTCGCCGAGCGCTTCTCCGCCGACGGCCGGTCGCTCGTGACCTCGAGCCAGGACGGCGCCGCGTACGTCTGGGACGTTGCGAACGGTCAGCGCGACCTGCTCCTCGTCGGCGCGACGGGCGCGCTGAACGAGTCGGCCTTCAGCCCGGACGGGAGCGAGATCGCGACCGCGTCGGACGATCGGCTCGGACGCCTCTACTACAGCCAGGACGGACGGCTCCTCGCACCGCTCGCCGGCAGCGCAACCGCCGTGACGAGCATCGGCTTCGACCCGAGCGGACGCACGGTCGTGACGGGCTCGAGTGGCGGTACCGCGCGGCTCTGGGACGCGTTGCCGCAGGGGACGTTGCGCCCGGTCGACAGGCGCGCCACGCCGGTGCAGACTTTCTGGGCCGGCCGCGACCTCGTCACGGTCGCGGGACGCCGGGCGCGGATCCTCAGGCCGACCGGCCGCCTCGTGCAGCAGCTGACCATGTCGACGCCGATCGTGGCGGCCGCAGCGCGCGACCGAACAGTCGCCCTCGCCGACCGCTCCGGAGATCTGCTCCTCGACCGCGGCGGAGTCATGAGGCTGACCCACGGGGTGGACGCCACGGCGCTCGCTGTGGAGCGAGGTGGCCGCGTGCTGGTGGGCCGACACAACACCGTGACCTCATCCCGCGGGCGTGTCCTCGACGTCGTCGGCGGGCGCGTGCTGGGGCTCTCGACCGGCGGCGGGCGCTTCCTCGTGCGGTTGGCGGACTCCGTCCGCGTCTACAGCCGGGGAGGCGATCCGGTGAGCACGATCGACGTCGCGACGCCGCACGCCGTCCTCTCGCCGGGCGGTCTCGGTGTGGGGACGACGAAGGGTACGCTCGCCCAGCTGTGGGACGCCTCGACCGGAAAGCTTCTCCACACGCTGAAAGGCCACAGGCTCACTCGTCAACGACGCGGAGTACTCGCCGAACGGCCTCGAGCTCGTGACGGTCAGCTCCGACCACACTGGACGCATCTGGAGCGCCCGCACCGGTCGCCTACGCCACGTCCTCGTCGGTCACTTCTTCGCCGTCAACACCGGCAGCTTCAGCCCCGACGGCCACTGGATCGTCACCTCGAGCCAGTTCACCGCCGGCCTCTGGAACGCGGATACCGGCCAGCTCCTCTTCTACCTCGGCCGCGACACAGCGCCGCTGACCAGCGCGAGCTTCAGCCCGGCCGGCAACTGGATCCTCACCGGCAGCGAGGACGGCACCGCCCGCGTGTACCACTGCGCGATCTGCGAGCCGTTGCCGGGCCTGGAGGCGACCGCCCGGGCGCGGATCCGCGCGCTTCGCTAGGCGTCGACCGCCGGCGGAGCGCAGCGCGGCTCGTGCAGCTCTGCGAGCTCCAGGAGAAGCGCGTGGAGCTGCGCCCGCTCTTGCGTGTCGAGCGGTGCGAGGAACTCGTCCTCCAACCGCCGGGACAGCGCGCGCAGCTTGCCGAGCATCTTCTTGCCGTCGGCTGTGAGGCGGACGAGGTGGCGACGCCGGTCGTCGGGGCTGCGCTTGCGCTCGACGAGCCCCTGCTCCTCGAGCTCGTCGAGCAATCCGACGAGCGTTCCGCGGTCGTAGCCGAGCGCGTCCGCGATCGCCGCCTGCGTCTCGGGTGCACCGACGTCCAACAGGGTGAGGATCGCGTAGTGGTACGGGTTGAGCCCGATCCGCTCGTATTCGTCGATCGACCGCTGCTTGGCAGCGAAGCCGAGGCGCTTGAGCAGGAAGAGGTTCGATTCGACGAGCTCTGCCGGTAGGCGAGCCGGGGTCTTGTGAGCGACGTTCACCGCAATGTCCATTTTCTCGGAATATGGTAGCGCGTTCAAGCGTTCCTTCCGTGTATAGTTGGTAGTACCAACGATTGGAGGAACAGCTTGATTCCCTCGCTCCACCCAGTTTCGCCGCGGCGGCGCTGGAGCGCTCTGGCTCTCATCGTCACCGCTCAGTTCATGGTCATTCTCGACGTTGCGATCGTCAACGTCGCCCTCCCGTCGATCAAGTCCGACCTTGGCTTCTCGGCCACCGGCCTCCAGTGGGTGATCACTGCCTACGCGATTCTCTTCGGCGGAGCGCTCTTGCTGGGCGGCCGCCTCGCCGACCTTCTCGGCAGACGGCGCATGTTCATCGCCGGCCTTGCGCTCTTCTCGGTGAGCTCGCTGCTCTGCGGCTTCGCGTGGTCGTCGAGCTCGCTCGTCGCCTTCCGCGCCTTGCAGGGACTCGGCGGCGCGCTGCTCGCTCCTGCTGCTCTCTCGCTGCTGATGACGACGTTCGCCGAAGGCCGCGAGCGCAACCGCGCGCTCGGGATCTACGGCGCCGCCTCGGGTAGCGGCGCGGCCGCGGGCGTGCTGCTCGGCGGCGTCCTGACCTCCTATTTCGGCTGGTCGTGGATCTTCTTCATCAACGTCCCGGTCGGCGCCGCAGCGATTGCGCTCACGCCGTTCCTGCTCCGCGACAGCCGTGCCGACCTCCCGCACCGCCACTTCGACCTCGCCGGAGCGTCCACGGTCACGAGCGGGCTGATGCTGCTGGTCTATGCGCTGACCCGCGCGACGAGCGACGGCTGGAGCTCTCCGGTCACGGTCGGCTTGCTCGGCGGCGCCGCGGCGCTCATTGCCGCCTTCATCTGGATCGAGTCGCGCTCGCACGCCCCGCTTCTGCCGCTGCGGATCTTCCGTCTGCGGTCGCTGTCGGCGGCGAACGCGACGATGGCGCTCGTCGGTGCGGTCACCTTCTCGGAGTTCTTCGTCCTCACGCTCTACGTCCAGGACGTTCTCCACTACTCGGCCGTGCAGAGCGGCGTCGCTTTCGTCGCCTTCGCGCTGTCGGTCGTGGTCATGTCGAACGTCGCGCAGGTTCTGGTCGGACGCGTGGGTATCCGGACGACGCTCATGATCGGGCTCACGCTGGCGACGGTCTCCCTCGCCCTGCTCACCCGGGTGCCGGTCGACGGCCACTACTTCTCCGACCTGTTCGTCCCCTTCGTGCTCGGGGGCGCGGGGCTCGGCCTCTCCTTCGTTCCGATCACGATCGCGAGCCTGGCGGGTGTCGAGCGTGCCGACGCCGGCGTCGCCTCGGGACTCGTGAACACGAGCCGCCAGATCGGTGGCGCGGTCGGCCTCGCCGCGATCAGCACGATCGTCGCGAGCGCGGCTTCTCGCTATGCCGACGCTCATGGCGTCTCGGTGACGAGCGCGTCCGCGACGGTCGACGGCTTCCAGACCGCGTTCTACGTCCTGGGCGGCCTGCTCGTCGGGTCGCTCGTGATCGCCGGTGTCTTCCTCCGGCCCGAGCGGGCACGCGTCGAAGAGGTCGAAGTGCCCGAGTTGCGGGAGGCCGCGTGAGCAGCGCCGACGGCCGGACGACCCGCCGGCAGGAGGTCGACGATCTGCTGCGCCGGATCGACGCCCAGCGACGGCAACAGCTTCTGCTCGAGGCTGCCGGTGCCTACGCGCCGAGCCTCGAGCAGGAGGCCATGCGGACGAGGGAACAGCTGGCAGAGCTCGTCCGCTAGGCCTATCGTGAGCGTATGCGGGCCACAGGTGAGCATGAGCTCAAGCTCGACGCCCCGGCCGGCTTCCGGCTGCCGCCGCTCGGCGGCAGCCCGCTCACGCCGCGGGTCTTCACCTCCGTGTACTACGACGTGCCCGGCGGGTCGCTGGCCGACGGGGGCATCACGCTCCGGCGCCGCACCGAGAACGGTCACGGCGTCTGGCAGCTGAAGCTCCCGGCCGAGGACTCGCGCCTCGAGCTCGAAGCCGAAGGAGGACCGGGACAGCCGCCCGAGGCAATGTTGGCTCTCCTCCATGCGCACCTGCGCCGCGGTCCGCTCGGCCGCGTAGCCGAGCTGCGGACCCACCGGAGCGGCGAGCTCGTCGCGCGCAACGGGACGACGGCCGAGGTGACCGCGGACGAGGTCACGGTGCTCGACTCGAGCGAGGCGAGCAACCACTTCGTCGAGGTCGAGATCGAGCTCCGCGAAGGCGATCCGGACGGGCTCGACGAGATTGCCGACGAGCTTCTGTCCGCGGGCGCCGAGCCTGGCGAGGGCCTGCCGAAGCTGTTCCGGGCGCTCGGCCGCACGTCTGCGCACGGCACGTCAGCGCGTTTCTTCGAGGAGTTGCGCAGCCGCCTGCGCGCCCAGCTGCGCGAGATCGAGCGGCACGATCCGGGCACGCGCCTCGGCCGTGACCCCGAAAGCCTCCACGACATGCGCGTCGGCGTCCGCCGCTTGCGGGCGTTGCTCCGTGCAGGGCGGGAGCTCGTCGCCACCGACACCCCCGAGCTCGACGAGCGGCTGAAGCTGCTGGGTCAGATCCTCGGCGAGGTGCGCGACCTCGACGTGCTGCTCGCGCGCCTCGAGGCAGAGGCGGCCGAGCTCGGCGGAGAGGACGCGAAGCGCGCCGGAGCGCTGCTCGCGGCCCTGCGCACCGAGCGCTCCTGCAGTCGAAGCCGATTACTTGCGGCTCTGCGCTCGGACGAGTACCTGGCTCTGCTCGACGACACCGCTCGCACGATCGACGAGCTCGAGCCGAGCGGCTCGGCGGTCACCCTCGACGAGCTCGCCGACGAGGCGTTTGCCCGGCTGAGCAGGGCCGTGCGCAAGCTGCCGGACGCTCCGGCGGACGAAGAGCTGCATGCGGTGCGCAAGAAGGGCAAGCGCGCGAGGTATGCGGCCGAGCTCGCCGGGCAGAAGAAGCTCGTGAAGCAGGCGAAGACCTTTCAGGATGTGCTCGGCGAGCACCAGGACGCCGTGGTCGCCGCCGAGCGGCTGCGGAAGCTCGCCGCCGGTGCGACGCCCGAGCAGGCGCTCGCCGCCGGCCGGCTCGTCGAACGCGAGGAGGAGCGCCGCCTCGAGGCGCGGTCCGAGTGGCCGAAGGCGTGGAAGAAGCTCCGCAAGACGATTTGACCGTCGTCCGCGCCGCAGGCGGGCTGGTCGTGCGGGACGGGAAGGTCGTGCTCGTGCACCGGCCGAAGTACGACGACTGGAGCTTCCCGAAAGGCAAGTGCGACGAGGGCGAGTCGGACGAAGCGTGCGCGCTGCGCGAAGTCGAAGAGGAGACGGGCCTCCGCTGCGAGCTTCTCGAGGAGATCGGCGAGACGAGCTACATCGACGCCAAGGGCAGGCCGAAGACCGTTCGCTACTGGCGCATGCGGGCGCTGGGGGGCGAGTTCGAGCCCCACGACGAGATCGACGAGATCCGCTGGGAGCCGCTGGAGGACGCCGCTGACCTGCTCACCTGGTCGCGCGACCTGCCGCTGCTGGAGGGTCTGTGACGAGCGTGGTCCTCCGCCACGCGTCGGCCGGCGACAAGCGCCACTGGAGCGGCGAGGACCGGCTCCGCCCGCTCGACCTTCGCGGTCGTGACCAGGCAACGGAGCTCGTCGAGCTGTTGCGACCGCTCGGGATCCGCCGCGTCGTCACGAGCCCGTACGCTCGCTGCGTCGAGACGGTCGAGCCGCTCGCCGCGGCGCTCGGCCTGCCGCTCGAGCACGACGATCGCCTCGGCGAGGGAATGGGCGCGGCCGCTGCAGAGCTGCTGCGCGAGGACGGTGTGGTGGCCTGCACGCATGGCGACGTCGTCGACGCGCTCGTCGCGAGAGGCTTGAAGAAGGGCGCGGCCGTCGTTCTCGAGGCCGGCGCGGTCGTGCGCGAGATTCCGGCGCCTTAGGCTGCCAGCGCGTCGAACGAGGCGAGTACCGCTCCCTCGCGGATGCCGCCGCCGCAGACGTGGAGCGGAACTTCGAGCCTCCGCTGCACCTCTGCGAGCAGGATCACCCCGGCCGGGAGGATGTCTGCGCGCGCTCGGTCGACGCCGAAGCGCCGGGCGACCTCGCGCGGCGAGGTCTGCTCGACGATGCGAAGCGCCTCGGCGAGCTCCTCCTCGCCGAGCTCCGCGCCGACCAGCCGTCGTGCGGCGCGGGCGCTCCCACCGACCGCGAGTGCCGCTTCCACGCTCGGCGGAGCGAGATGGGAAAACTCGTCCTCCGCCTCCTCGTGCATGTCGCCCGCCCGCGTGGTCAGCCTGACGGAGCCGAGATCGACGGACTCGATCCAGTCGGGCTGGCCCGCCGGGGAGCCGATCGCGATCTCGGTCGAGGCGCCGCCGATGTCGCACACGGCAACGCGGGAGGGCAGATCGGTCTCGGCCGTCAGCACGGCGCCGCGGTACGCGAGCGTGCCCTCTTCGTCCTTGGTCAGGACGCGCGCCTGCACGCCTGCGGCCCGCGAAAGCGCGGATACGAGCTCGTCGGCGTTGCTCGCCTGACGGCCGGGAGCTGTGAGGAAAACGTCGAGTGAGTCGACCTGGCTGCGGCGCGCCGTGCTCGCCATCTCGCGCACGGCTTTCACCGCGGCCGCGCAGTGGACCGCCGAGACGGCGCCGAAGCGCTCGATCTCCTCGCCGAGCGAGAGCCGCACCTTCTGCTTTTCGAGCGCGTGGACGCCCTTGGGTCCGGCACTCGCGACGAGCAGCCGCGTCGTGTTCGAGCCCACATCGATCACGCCGATCTTCATCTCCATGCATCGTAGGTCCGCGGTCGGCGGGCGTCTGAAACTCAGGTGACGGTTCGGTAACGAGCCGGAAACGGCTTCGTAACCGTTCAGTGAGCGCGTGCGAGCGAGACACGCCGCCGCGCACGACGCATCAGGGTCTGCTGGCCGGAGCGCGGCCGCTCGTCCTTCTTCGGTGGGACGCGCTGCCACTGTCCCTCCGCTCCGAGCTCGAAGGAGCTCGCGTTGTCGCGCCAGAGCGCCTCGAAGGTCGAGGCGAGCTCGGCCTGGAACGAGAGGTCCTCGATCGGTGTCACGACCTCGACCCGATGGTCGAGGTTGCGCGGCATGAGATCGGCGCTGCCCATGAAGGAGACGCTGCGCTCGGCCGCGTCGAAGATGAAGAACCGGCTGTGCTCGAGGTAGCGGCCGATGACGCTTCTCACCCGGATCTGCTCGCTGAGCCCGGCAACGCCCGGCCGCAGTGAGCAGACACCCCTGACGAGGAGCTCGATCTTGGCTCCTGCTTCGGAGGCCGCGTAGAGCTCGTCGATCACCTGCGGATGGGTCAACCCGTTGACCTTGATCCTGATTCGGGCTTTCTTGCCGGCAGTCGCAGCGTCGGCCACCATGCGGATCTCCTCGATCAGCCGCTCGCGCAGCGTGAACGGTGCGACCAGAAGCTTGCGGAAATGCGCGGGGCGTCCGAAACCCGTCAGGTAGTTGAAGAGGTCGGCGACGTCGGCGCCGATGTCTTCATCTGCGGTGAAGAGGCCGAAGTCCTCGTAGCTGCGGGCGGTGACTGCGTTGTAGTTCCCCGTGCCCAAGTGGACGTAGCGGCGCAGGCCACCCGCTTCGCGCCGAACCACGAGCGTCGTCTTCGCGTGGATCTTCAGTCCGGGGAAGCCGTAGACGATGTGGACGCCCGCCTGCTCGAGTGCGCGCGACCACTCGATGTTGCGGCGCTCGTCGCCGCGCGCCTTGATCTCCACGAGGCAGACAGTTTGCTTGCCGCGTTCCGCCGCGTCGATCAAGGCGGGTACGAGCGGCGTGTCGTCGCTCGTCCGGTACACGGTCGACTTGACGGCGATCACCTCGGGATCCGCGGCGGCCAGGTCCACGAACGTCTCGAAGCTGCTTGCGAACGAGTCGTACGGGTGCTGGACGAGGAGATCGCCGGCGCGGATCGCGGCGAACTGCTCGGCAGACGACTCGATCGAGTTCCAGGGCGGCCTCGCCACCGGAACCCAGGGCTCGTTCTTGAGATCGGGCCGGTCCAACCGGCTGAGCTCGCCGAGATCCGCGAGGTCGAGCATTCCGGCCAGCGGATAGACGAGGTCGTCCGGAACGCGAAGGCCGTGCTGGAGCTGTTCGCGCATCGCCTGCGACATCGACTCCGACACCTCGAGCCGCGTCACCTCGCCGAAGCGCGCGCGACGGAGCTGGACCTCGACGGCCTCGAGCAGGTCGTCGGCCTCGTCGGCCACCTCGAGGTCGCCGTCGCGGGTCACGCGGAACAGCGAGCGCTCGAGGATCTCCATGCCGGGGAAGAGCTCAGGTAGATAGTGCGAGAGGACATCCTCGAGGAGCACGAAACGCCCCCGGCGCCCGAGGGGGAAGAAGCGCGGCAAGCCTTCCGGCACCTTCACCCGGGCAAATCGCTCCTCGCCGGTCTCGGGGTCGGCGACGAACAGGCCGAGACTGATCGAGAGCGCCGAGATGTAGGGGAACGGCTGTCCGGGACCGACAGCAAGGGGGGTGAGCACGGGAAAGATCTCGCGCTGGAAACGGTCGTCGAGCTCGGTGCGCTCGTTCGGCTCGAGCTCCTCGACGCTCGAGACCACGATGCCTTCCTCGGCGAGAGCAGGACGGAGCTGTTCTTCCCAGAGGTCCATCTGCGAGCGGTAGAGGCCGAGCACGCGGTCGTTGGCGTCGTCGAGCGTCTGCCGCGGCGTCCTGCCGTCGGGGAGGCGCCTGTTCACGCCGGCTGCCGCCTGTCCGGTGAGGGTCGCGATGCGCACCATGAAGAACTCGTCCAGCATGTCCGCCGAGACCTTGAGGAAGAAGACGCGCTCGAGCAGCGGCTGCGCCTCGTCGCGCGCCAGCTCGAGCAGCCTGGCGTCGTAGTCGAGGAACGACAGCTCGCGATTGATCAGCCGCTCGCCGGCCGGGGTTGCGCGCTTGCGGGTGCGGGCCGTTGCCACCCTACGAGCCTACTTCAAGCTCGATTCCGGTCACCACTCCGTCTCCGCCTGGTTGCCGCAGCGCTGCCCACGGCCGGCGCCTCCGCCTTGAGGATCGCCCTCGTCCATCGACCCGAATGAGGGAGAGAAAGATGAGAAGACGGATCCGCTGGATCCTGCCATGCCTCGTGCTTGTCGTGGCCGTTGCCGCGGCCATGACTGCTGCGTCGTCGCGCGCGAATCCGCCCGGGCCGACTGGTCCGCCGATGGCGTCGCCCATCAAGCACCTGATCGTGATCTTCCAGGAGAACGTGTCGTTCGATCACTACTTCGGGACCTACCCGCACGCTGCCAACAGCGGCGGGCAGCCCTTCCACGGCGCCGCCGGCGCCAAGATCAACGGCCTGTACAACACGCCGGGTCTGAACGGCCAGGGGACGCTCCTGACCAACAACCCGAACACCGACGCGATGGGCCACCAGACCAACCCCCGTCGGCTCGACCCCACCAACATCAACGACGTCCTGCTCTGCGACCAGGATCACGACTACAACGACGAACAGAAGGCGTTCGACGGTGGGAAGATGGACAAGTTCCCGACCACCGTCGCCAACACGTCGGGATCGAGCCCGACCGGAGTGGCGTGCCACGCCGGTGACGTCATGAACTACTACGACGGCAACACCGTCACGGGGATGTGGAACTACGCCAAGAACTTCGGGCTGAGCGACAACTTCTTCGGCACCACGTTCGGGCCGTCCGCGCCCGGGGCGATCAACCTCATCTCCGGCGACACGGGCAACGTGGGCATTCAGATCAACGGCGCGAACACCGACGGCGACACCGTCTCCGACGGTAAGGGCGGCTTCTCGCTGGTCTCGGACGCCCAGCCCTACTACGACGACTGCTCGACCCGCGACGCGGTCTCGCTCACGGGCACCAACATCGGCGACGAGCTCAATACGAAGGGGCTCAGCTGGGGCTGGTTCCAGGGCGGGTTCTCGCCGACGACGACATTCGCCGCCGCAAAGGTCGGTGTCGGACAGCCGACCCAGTCGACTGCGACGTTCACCCCCGACGAGTTCTCGGGCTCGTTCCCGGGAAAGAACGTCCCGCCGCACGCGTCCAACCAGGGACTGTGCGACGCGGTGCATCCCGTCGGTGTCGCGGTCGGAGGTGACGGCCAGTACGGCTACAAGGACGACTACATCCCGCACCACGAGCCGTTCGACTACTACGCCTCGACGGCCAACCCACACCATCTGGCGCCGGCGTCGCTGGCGGCGATCGGCACCGACACGCAGTCCTATGTGAGCGGGACGCCGCAATTCGACACGGCCAACCACCAGTACGACATGAGCGACTTCAACGCGCTGGTCGGGGCCATCGGTCACGGCTTCCTCTCGCCCGACCACCTGCCGGCAGTGAGCTTCCTCAAGGCTCCGGGTTACGAGGACGGGCACGCTGCCTATTCCGACCCGTATGACGAGCAGCAGTTCGTCACCTCGGAGATCAACGCTCTCGAGCAGACGCCGGACTGGTCGAGCACCGCCGTGATCGTCACGTACGACGACTCGGACGGGTACTACGACCACGTCTACAGCGGTGTCCACAACCCGTCGGCCGGCGTGCAGGACTTCCTCACCGGTACCGGTCTCTGCGGGACGGGCACGCCGCTTGCCGGGCAGAACGGCCGCTGTGGCTACGGCCCCCGGCTCCCGCTCCTGCTCATCTCGCCGTGGGCCAAGCGCGGCGCCGTCGATCACACGCTGACCGACTTCAGCTCGATCGACAAGTTCGTCGAGGACAACTGGGGGCTGCCCCGGATTCCCGGCTCGTTCGACTCGATCGCCGGGTCACTCGACTCGATGTTCGACTTCCACGGCCGAGGCGACCCCAAGCTGTTCCTCGACCCCAACACCGGGCAGCCTGTGAGCTCGGGCCCAGGC
This sequence comes from uncultured Actinomycetes bacterium, assembly GCA_963696975.1. Taxonomy (GTDB): domain Bacteria; phylum Actinomycetota; class Thermoleophilia; order Gaiellales; family Gaiellaceae; genus Palsa-739. Next base: position 390,582 of record CAVOMI010000004.1, read on the forward strand.
CCGGGGATGCCCTAGGACGACTCTCGCGCAACTCCACACGGAGGGCCGCCTGCGGGCGGCCCTCCGCACTACTTCTCGAGGTGCGCAGCCCAGTCGGGATCCCAGAGGCGGAAGCCGCCCCGGAAGGCGTTCGCGTTCTCGCCGCGACGGCAGCCCTCCGGCAGTTCGCCGAGGTCGTCGACTCCACCTCCGCCGAGCACGATGTCGTCCGGCTCCATCGCCGAGGAGAGTTGCGCAACGACGTCGAACACGGCCTTTCTCCACTTCTTCTTGCCGAGCCTCTTCAGACCGCGCTCGCCGACGTAGTCCTCGAACGTCTTCTTGCGGAACGGGAGGTGGGCGAGCTCGAGCGGCTCGATCACGCCGTCCGCGATCATCGCCGACCCGAGACCCGTACCGAGCCCGAGGAAGAGCATGCGCCCGCCCTCGTAGCTGCCGACCGCCTGCATGACCGCGTCGTTCACGACCTGCGTCGGCGTCCCGAACGCGGCTTCGTAGTCGAATCCGACCCAGCCTTTCCCGAGGTTCGCCGGCTCGGTGATCAACTTGCCGCCTCTGACCGGAGCCGGGATCCCGACGGTGACCGAGTCCCAGGTCCAGCCCTTCACGGCTTCGAGCGTCCCCGCGACCATCTCTGCCGCGGTCAGCGACGGGCCGGAGACGAAGCGCCTGCGGACCCTCGCCCTCGAGGTCAGCGCCTTGACGTGCGAGCCGCCGACGTCGACGGCGAGAACCGCTCTCTTGGCCATGACCGCCTCGGTCAGGCCGGTTGCGGCTGCCGCTGCCCCCGGCGGCGAGCCCGCTCGAGCAGGAGCGCGTCCAGCCTCAGGCCGCCGGCGACTCGGCTCCTCGGCGGCGATCGTGACCTCCGCCTCGAGCTCGTCGTCGCTGAGCTCCTCGATGCTGTCGCGGCCGTCGAACAGCGGCCGGCCGGTGCGCTTGTCGTGCTCTCGTCTCAACTCGCCCTCCCTCTCGCGGGGACGTGCCGGTTGCTGCGACCGCAAGTTTTCCACAGACCTATCCACCGATGCAATCGAGACCGCTCCTAGTCGGCCAGGCCCTTGTCCCGCAGCTCGGCCAGCGCCTGTTCGGACTTGCCGAGCTCGAGCCCCATTCCGGCGAGGACACGGTCGGTCTTCGTGAACTGGATCTGGTCGTATTGCACGAGCTGGACGCGGTTTCCGCTCGGGTCGCGAAAGTCGAGGAAGCGGCCCGGGAGCACTTCGACACCTGCCTGTTCGAGCGCCTTTCGCGCCGCTTCCTTGTCGTCGACGACGAGTCCGAAGTGCGGCTCCTCCGTCCGCGGCCCGCGCTCGAACAGGGCGATGAACTGGTCGCCCATCTGGATGAACGCCGCGCCCGGGATGCGGTTCACCGTCGTGGGTTGGAAGAGGTCGGTGTAAAACGCGACCGCCTCGTCGATGTCGTCGACCTGCAGGGCGACGTGGTTGATTCCTACGAGTCGTGTCATACGAGGGAGAACGACGAAGCCCGTCACAACTTCCTTAGGTCGGTCCGGCGCCGGAGGAGTAGTTTCTCGACGTGAGTCGCTATCGCGTTCTCACCGCGATGATCTTCGCGGTCGCGATGATGTCGATCGACCAGACGATCGTCGCGATCGCTGCGCCGACGATCCAGCGCGACCTGGCATTGTCGTCGACCGGGCTGCAGTGGGTCATCAACGGGTACCTGCTCGCTCTCGCCGCGTTGTTTGCGCTCGGCGGCAAGATCAGCGACGTCGTCGGCCACCGGCGCATGGTCATAGTGGGGACGATCGGCTTCGCTGCCGCGTCGGCGCTCTGCGGCGCGACTCCGTCGGGCAGCGCCGCGCAGGCGTGGCTGATCACCGCGCGCCTGCTGCAGGGAGCATTCGGCGCGCTGCTGTTCCCCGCGGCGCTCGCGATCGTCTTCAACGCCTTCGCCGCACGTGAGCGGGGGAAGGCGCTCGCGCTCTTCTTCGGCATCAGCGGCGCGCTGACTTCGATCGGCCCGATCGCCGGCAGCTTCCTGCTGCCGTGGACGTGGCGCGCGATCTTCCTCATCAACGTCCCCGTCGCGCTCGTGGCCCTGTGGCTGACCTGGCGCGCGAACCCCGCCGACACGCGGCGGCCGGTGCCGATCGACTGGCGCGGCGCGGCGCTCGTCTCGGCCGGGATGGGGCTGACCGTGCTCGGCCTGCAACAGGCCGGTAACTGGGGCTGGAGCTCGGTCGCGACGTGGGCGTGCCTCGTCGCCGGAGTGCTCCTGCTCGCGGTCTTCGTGCGCTTCGAGCTGCGGCAGCCGAGTCCGTTGATCGAGGTCGGGATCTTCGCCCACCGCGGCTTCGCCGCCGACAACGTCGTGATGGGGCTTGCCTACGGCTGCTTCCTGCCGCTCTTCTTCTTCGCGTCCGTGTACGCGCAGGTCGTACTGGGCTACAACGCCGGCAAGACCGGCCTGTACATCCTCGTCATCTTCATCGGCTTCGCGGTCGCGACGCAGCTCGGCGGGAGGATTCTCGACCGCCGCGGCGCGCGCCCCGCAGCGATCGCCGGCTCGGCCCTCGGTGCCGTCGGCTTCTACCTCTGGGCCGGACACCTGCACCAGCCGCTCAGTTCGCAATGGCCGTGGATCATCATGGCCGGCGCCGGCATCGGCTTCGTCCTCACCCCGGTCACAACGGACGCGGTGAACCGCGCGCCGGGTGGCAGCTACGGCGAGGTGACCGGCGTCACACAGACCGTCCGCTACTTCGCCGCGAGCCTCGCGCTGGCGGTTCTCGGCAGCGTCCTCATCCACCAGACGCGGGCGAACGCGACCGCCTCGCTCGCCAAGCTGCACATCCCGAGCAACGCCGCCGCGAAGATCGTCGCCTCGATCAACACGGGCGCGGGCACGCAGGCGCCACACGGACGCGGCACCTCGGCCGTCTACGCGGCGATCCAGGGCGACTTCGCGGACGCGACGCGGATCGTCTACCTCGCGATGGCGGGGATCATGGCGGCGAGCTTCGTCGTCGCGGTGCGTCGGATGGAGCGCGGCATCCCCGCTGAGGTCACGGACGCGGTCGAGGCCGAAGCGGCGCCCGACGCAGGGTGAAGGCGCGGGGTTACGCTCGCCCGATGGCCGTCCCGCTCCCTGCTGCACCGTCCCTGTCTGCCTCGCAGCTTGCCGCGCTCGCTGCGGTGGGTGAGGAGCGGACGGCGGCTGTCGGCGACGTCCTCTACCGCGTCGGTGACGCGACGTATCCGTTCATCGCGATCCAGGAAGGCGAGGTGGCGATTCTCGACGCCGCGGGCAACGAGATCATCCGCCACGGTTCGTCGAGCTTCCTCGGCGAGCTGAATCTCCTTTCCGGTCAGACCGTATTCGTGACCGCGGTCGTGTTGCAGCCGCTGCGGTATATCGCCGTCGATCGTGACGTCTTGCGCGGGCTGCTGTTCGAGGACGGCCCGCTGAGCGACCTGGTGCTCTCGACCTTGTTGCAGCGTCGCGCGGCGCTGCAACGCGTCGAAGGCATCGGCATCGAGATCGTGGGGCCCCGCTCGTCGGAGGCCACCCTGCGCTTGATCGAGGTCGTGCGGGCGAACCGGTTGCCGTTCAGCTGGCACGACCGGTCGCCGGACGGCGGCGAAGAGCCGCCGGTGGTCCGCCTCCCGGGCGGCGGCGAGCTGAAGCATCCGTCGAGCGGCGACCTGATGCGCGCGCTCGGAATCGGTCGCGAGCTCGAGCGGCGGGAAGAGGTCGACCTGCTCGTGGTGGGAGCAGGGCCTGCCGGGCTCGCCGCGTCCGTCTATGGCGCCTCCGAGGGGCTCGACACCCTCGTCGTCGAGAGCACTGCGCTCGGCGGGCAAGCGGGATCGTCGAGCCGGATCGAGAACTATCTCGGTTTCCCGGCCGGGATCAGCGGCGCCGAGCTCACGAGCCGCGCCGTGTCCCAGGCCCGCAAGTTCGGCGCGCGGCCGGCCACTCCGTACCGCGCCATCGGGCTCGAGCCGGGCGAAGACCGGCACGTCGTGCACCTCGAGGAGGGACACGAGATCGCCGCTCGCGCGGTTCTCCTCGCGACCGGCGCCGAGTACCGGCGGCTGCCGCTCGCGGATCTCTCCGACTACGAGGGCTCGAGCATCTTCTACGCGGCCGGGCCGCCCGAGGCTCAGCTGTGCGGCGCGTCTCGGGTGGCCGTGGTCGGCGGCGGCAACTCGGCCGGCCAGGCGGCGGTCTGGCTCGCCCGCGGCGGAGCGCTCGTGACGCTTCTGCACCGGCGCGCCGACCTGCGCGAGACCATGTCCGACTACCTGATCCGGGAGGTCGAGCGGTACGGCGTCGTGATTCGCGACCGCAGCGAGATCGCCGAGCTCCACGGACGCGACGGACGGCTCGAGGCGGTGACGCTGACCGACGGCACGCGACTGCCGTTCGGGTTCGTCTTCCTGTTCCTCGGTGCGAAGCCCTGTACCGAATGGCTCGGAGACGCGGTGGCGCGGCACGCAGACGGGTTCCTGCTCACGGGCGAGGCGGCCGGTGCATCGTCTCTGCTCCAGACGAGCATCCCGGGGATCTTCGCCGCCGGGGATGTTCGCTCGGGCTCGACGAAGCGCTGCGCGACGGCTGTCGGGGAAGGCTCGATGGCGGTGCAGTTCGTGCACGAGCATCTCTCGGCGCAACCGGCAGGAGTCCGATGAGCGCAGCTGCCTGCACTCATCTCGACCAGGTCGAGCTGCGCGAGCTCCCGCCGGAGGTCGCGGGCTGCGAGGACTGCCTTCGCATGGGCGGGAAGTGGCTCCACCTCCGGATCTGCCTGACCTGCGGCCACGTCGGTTGCTGCGACGACTCACCGAACCGGCACGCGACCGCGCACGCCCACGCGACGTCGCATCCGCTCATCCGCTCGCTCGAGCCCGGCGAGGAGTGGAGCTGGTGCTACGTGGACGAGGTCGCGCTGCTGATCCCGGAGGTCACCGGGGAGACGCGCATCCCGCCGTCGCCGCTCCTGCAGTGAGCGGGCCTCCCTATACCGGCCATTGCATGTGCGGTGCCGTGCGGTTCGAGGTGACCGAGGAGCCGCTGACCGCCGGGTACTGCCACTGCACACGCTGCCAGCGGCGAACCGGTACCGCTGCCTCCGCGCAGGCGCGGCTGGCGGCGGGCTCCTTCCGGCTCCTCTCGGGCGAGGAGCTCGTGCAGGAGTACGCGCCGGGCGACGGCTGGCCGAAGTGCTTCTGCTCTGCCTGCGGTAGCGCGCTCTGGAGCAAGTATCCGGACACCGGAGAGGTCGGCAGCGTCCGCCTCGGCCTCTTCGATCCCGGCCACGGGATTCGCCCGCAGTGGCATACGTACGTCGACTACGCCTGCGAGTGGGAGCCGATTCCCGGCGACGGCCTCGAGCGCTACCCCGAAGGCAAGCCGCGCTGACGCCTAGCGCTGCTCGCTGATGGAGGCGTCGAGCTCGCTCTGGGCGGGATGCGACGGCCGGCCGAAGTAGAAGCCCTGCGCCTGGTGGCAGCCGAGCTGGCGCACCATCGTGTGCTGCTCGGGTGTTTCGATCCCCTCGGCGACGAGATTGAGCTCCAGCGCGTGGCCGAGGTCGATGATGCCCTTGAGGAGGACGAGATCGCCGTTCTTCGAGCCGGCGTGCGCCGTGAAGCTGCGGTCGATCTTGACGACGTCGATCGGGAACTGCCGCAGATACGACAGTGACGCGTAGCCCGTCCCGAAATCGTCGAGCGCGAGCACGACGCCGAGAGCCTTGATCTTCTCCAGCGTGCTGGCGACGCGTTCGTCGGAGGCGAGCAGGGCGCTCTCGGTCAGCTCGAGCGTCAGCAGGCTCGGCAGCAGGGCCGAGGAGTCGAGCGCACGGCTGACGTGGCGGAAGAAGTCGGGGTGATTCAGCTGTCGCGCCGAGACGTTGACCGACATGTGCAGCGGGCGTCCATGCAGCTGGTAGAGGCGCGTGGCCTCGGTGCACGCCTCCGTCAGCACCCACTCGCCCAGGCCGACGATCAGGCCCGTCTCCTCGGCAAGCGGGATGAACTCGGCCGGAGGGAGCTCGCCGGCGGTCGGATGCTCCCAGCGGACGAGCGCCTCGTAGCCGATGATCTGGTTCCGGTCGAGATCCACGACGGCCTGGTAGTCGAGGCGGAACTCCTCGCGGGCGACTCCCTCGCGCAGCTCGGCGATTCGCTGCGAGCGCTCCACGGCGGCGCTGTCGAGCCGCGAGTCGAAGAATGCGTAACCGATCTCGGGATGGCCCTTCGCCCGGTACATGGCGATGTCGGCCTCCCGGAGCATCGTCTCGTCGTTCTGGCCGAAGGCGATGCCGATGCTGGCGGTCGTGTAGAGCGGTCCCGAGCTGCCCTCGAGCGGCCGCGCGATCTCGGTGAGCAGGCGCTCGGCGACTCCCACAGCGTCCTCGGGGGTCACGGGCTCGGTCAGGACGACGGCGAACTCGTCGCCGCCGAGGCGGGCGGCGGTGTCGCCGGGGCGCACCGCGTGCTGGATTCGCTGGCCGAGCTCGTGCAGCACTTCGTCGCCGAGGTCGTGACCCCAGCGGTCGTTGATCCCTTTGAAGTCGTCGAGGTCGATGTAGAGGAGCCCCGTCGCCTTGCCGTCTGTGTGCCGGAGCTGAATCGCATGCCGGAGCCGCTCGTGGAAGAAGGCGCGGTTCGCGAGGCCGGTGAGCGGGTCGTACAGGGCGAGCTCCCGCAGCTGGTGCTCCGCCTCGCGCTGCTGCGTGATGTCGAGGAGATAGCCCTGCAGGTAGAGCGGCTTGCCGAGGTCGTCGAGCACGATCACGCCCTCGTCGCGGAGATGGACGACCCGGCCTTCGCGAGAGATGAGCCGGTATTCGATGCTCAGCGGCTCGTGCGTCTCGTGCGTCTGGACGTGGGCCGCGAGGACGCGCTCGCGGTCGTCCGGGTGGAGCAGCCGCGTGAAGAGCTCGGGGTCGGTCGCCCATTCCTCGACGCTGTAGCCGAGCATCGGCTCGATCTGGCGGCCGGTGAAGATGTTCGAGCTGATCGAGTCCAGCGCGTCGAGGTAGACGACGAGGGGAAGCTGCTCGATCAGCGTGCGATAGCGGCGGCCGACCTCGTCCGCGGACAGGTCCTGGTCGTCATGCTCGCGGAAAGAGACCGGCGCCGCAGACACAGAGAGGGAATCGGTCAGCTCTGGGCCTTGCGCCTCCCCCGGATGGGGTATCGGCCGGCCTGGTGGGTGAGGTGGGGCTGTCCGCGCCCCACCTCTCATCAACTTCCGTCGCGGCAGTCGATCGATTGGACGACCGATACTCAGAAGGACGACGCGTTCGTCAACGGCGCGCAGATCGCGTACACCGTAAACGTGGCATCGCTCGCGGAGCCGTTGTCCATGTCCACTCGCCAGGCATTCGGAATCGTCGAGCTCGAGACCTTGATCGGGATCGACGTGTTGATGGCCTGCAGCGTGCTGCCCGACCCGCCGAACGCCCCACCGGCGATTACGAACGTGCCGGTCGGACAATCCTCAGTTCCAGTTGTCTGGGAATTCGCTGGATTACTGATACTCGCGGAGGTCACGTAATGAACACCTGCGAGAGACGCTGCTGTGGTGGCGTTGGTGGCGTTGGTGGCGTTGGTGGCGTTGGTGGCGTTGGTGGCGTTGGTGGCGTTGGTGGCGTTGGTGGCGTTGGTGGCGTTGGTCGCCGAATCGGCGCTTGTGGCGTGGGTCGCGTTCGGGACGGTGAGACCGCTCGTGTTGAGCTTGCTGGCGGTGACCGCGCCGTTCTTGATCTTCACGCCTGTCACGGCGTTCTTCTTCAACTGCTTCGAGCCGACGCTGTTCTTCGGCAACGAGTTGATGGCGGCGTAGCTCGATCCGCCGAGCGCGACGAACAACGCGATCAGCGCGATAACGAGCGCCGGGCTCGGTGCTCTCAGACGACGCTTCATGATTTGGTGCCTCCTCCGGGATAGACGGCTTGCCGGAATGACTCATCATCCGTGAGCCGGTGCAGTCAAACCCTATGGAGGGAATCGGATGAGAGCTGAGAGCGCGCGACGTCCTTCCAGGAGAAGAGGATCGCCACCCTCTCGTTCGAGCCGGCGCCAAACGACGCCGGCTCGCTCGCGGCGGATGTCTAGGCGGGCACCTTCGACGGGTCGGGCACGATCCGGATGTACGGCTTCGGCTCTTCCCACTCCCCGAACAGCTCCTTCGCCTCGTCGTTCGAGACGGAGCCGGCGATGATCACGTCGTCTCCCGGCTGCCACTGGGCCGGGGTCGCCAGCTTGTGCTTCGACGTGAGCTGGAGCGAGTCGATCACGCGCAGTACCTCGTCGAAATTGCGGCCGGTCGTCATCGGATAGACGAGGACGAGCTTGATCTTCTTGTCCGGGCCGATCACGAAGACGTTGCGCACGGTCTGGTTGTCGGCCGGGGTGCGCCCCTGCGCCTCGCCCTCGAGGCCTGCCGGCAGCATCCCGTACAGCTTCGCGATCGTGAGATACGGGTCGCCGATCAGCGGATAGTTGGGCGCCGTCCCCTGCGTCTCCTCGATGTCCCGGGCCCACTTCTCGTGATCCTCGGCGGCGTCGACGGAGAGCCCGATGATCTTGACGTTGCGCTTGTCGAACTCCGGCTTGATGCTCGCCATGTAGCCGAGCTCGGTCGTGCACACGGGCGTGAAGTCCTTCGGGTGCGAGAAGAGCACCGCCCACGAGTCGCCGAGCCACTCATGGAAGTGGATCGTCCCCTCTGTCGTCTGCGCCTCGAAGTCCGGCGCGGTGTCGCCGATCGTAAGTGCCATCCATACCTCCCTTTCGAGCGACCCTAACGGCCGCATTGCAGGCATCGCAAACGGCGACGCCTAGGGGCGTAAAACGTCGGTACGCCGTCGATCCTTCCTCTTCGGTGCGGCCTGGTTGGCTAGGAGGTCGCGAGCGCTGCGAGCGCGCGGTCGGGCTCGAGCCGGAGCCCGGTTTCGGCGTCGAAGTAGTGGAAGCGCGATGCGTCGACGGCGAGCCGCAACGGCGACCCGGGCCTGGCGGACGTGCCGGGGTCGACACGGGCCGTGAAGAGCGAGCCTTCGACCGTCGCGAGCAATGCGTCCTCGTCGCCTGCGGCCGCGCGCACCTCGCCGGCTTCGACCCGCGGCGCAGCAACCGAGAAAAGGACATGTGTGTCCGCGCCGAGCTCCTCGACGACCTCGACGTTCGCCTCGATGCGGGGCAGCGAGGGGTCGGCGAACGCGTCGTCCTCGAACGCCTCGGGTCGGATGCCGGCGACCACGCGGCCCGTTGGCGGCGTCGGGCCTGCCGGGAGCGGAATCGCGTAGCCGCCGAACCGGAGGCGGCCACCCTCGATCTCCGCCTCGACGAGGTTCATCGCCGGGGAGCCGATGAACGCGGCCACGTAGAGATTGGTAGGGCGTGCGTAGAGCTTCTGCGGTGTGTCCACCTGCTGGATCCGCCCGTTTCGCATGACCGCGACGCGCTGGCCGAGCGTCATCGCCTCGATCTGGTCGTGAGTGACGTAGATGGTCGTCGTCGCGAGCCGGCCGTGGAGCGCGGCGAGTTGCGCGCGCATGCTCACGCGGAGCTTCGCGTCGAGGTTCGAGAGCGGCTCGTCCATGAGAAACGCCTTCGGCTCGCGCACGATCGCGCGTCCCATCGCCACCCGCTGGCGCTGCCCGCCCGAGAGAGCGCCAGGCCTGCGGTCGAGCAGCTCGTCGAGGCCGAGGAGCTGCGCGGCGCGTTCGACGCGCTCGGCGATCTCGCGCTTCGGGGTCTTGCGCACCTTCAGCCCGTAGCCGAGGTTCTGCCGCACGGTCATGTGCGGATAGAGGGCGTAGTTCTGGAAGACCATGGCGATGTCGCGCGAGCGCGGGGCCAGGTCTGTCACGTTCGCCTCTCCGATCGAGATCGTTCCCGCGGTCACCTCCTCGAGGCCGGCGATCATCCGCAGGAGCGTCGACTTGCCGCAGCCGGACGGCCCCACGAGAACGAGGAACTCGCCGCTGCCGATGGTCAGCGAGACGCCATCGACGGCGACCACTCCGCCGGAGAAGACCTTGCTGACGTTGTCGAGGACGATCTCAGCCACGAAACGATCGTGGAGTCTATACCGCATTCGCCGATTGAAAGCAATGGCATTGACCACTTCCGCAATCGCCTCTATAGTCGCCTGCACGGTGGAGGCGACCGGAACCCAGACGAAGATGACGAAGCAGAGCGCCACGCGGCAGCAGGTGCTCGAGCTCATCGAGCGGCTGGGAGTCGGTACCGCGATCCCGTCCGAGCGGCAGCTCAGCGTCGACCTCGGCGTCTCGCGCCTGACCGTCCGGGCCGCGCTCGACGACCTGGCGCGCGAGGGCTATCTCGTACGCCGGCGCGGCAGCGGCACGTACGTCCAGCAACCGAAGATCTCGCAGCAGCTCACGATGACCTCGTTCAGCGAGGACATGCGCCGGCGCGGCATGCTGCCGAGCAGCACGACGCTTTCACTCACGCGCCAGCTGGCGGGTCCCCGGCTCGGCCGCTTCCTCAATGTCTCGCCCGGAGACGAAGTCGTGGTCGTCAAGCGGCTTCGGCTCGCGGACGGCGTCTCGATGGCGATCGAGACGCTTCACATCCCGGCCCAGGTCGTGCCGGGCGTTCAGCCGCGGGACCTCGAGGGCTCGTTCTACGAGCTGCTACGCACCCGGTACCGGATCGAGATCGCGACGGCGATTCAGACGATCGAGCCCACGGTGACGAACGAGGAGGAATCCCCGGTGCTCGACGTCCCCCTGCACTCGCCCGCGTTTCTCTTCGAGCGGACGAGCCGGGACGCAGACGGCCGGACCCTCGAGTTCGTGCATTCGATCTACCGCGGCGACCGGTATCAGATCGTCTCCGAGCTGACTGCGTCGTAACCACGTAGCAGCACTTCGGTAACCTCCTCTTGACAAGAGTGGTCTGGTGTGGAAGATTCCGCGCGTGGCCAATTGGTATAGACCACTCGACGCACCGCTGGACGTCAACGTCCTCCCGGCCACAGACGTTTCGGACGCCCCGCTAACGCGTCGACGCCTCGAGGGAGAATTGGCATGAGATACCGGGTTCTCGCGGTGGTCGCCGTCGCGGTCGCGCTCTCGGCCGTCGTCGCAACGACCGCCCAGAGTGGCAAGGCGGCAGGTCACACGCTGACAGTCTGGCTTCAGGTCGACGCACAGAACGGTTGGCCGGAGCTGGTCGCACAGGCGAACACCGCGTTCCAGAACGCGCATCCGGGCTGGAACGTCAACGTCCAGTACCAGCAGTGGGGCGACCATCTGCAGAAGTTCGATGCGACGATCGCCGGCAACGACACGCCGGACGTGATCGAGATGGGCAACACCGAGATGACGGCCTACATGGCCGCGAACGCGTTCACGAACCTCGGCTCCGTCAAGGGCCAGTTCGACAACTCGTCCAACTGGCTCGCGGGCCTGAAAGCGTCTTCGACGTACGACGGCAAGCTCTTCGGCGTGCCGTACTACGCCGGCTCGCGCGTGATCACGTACCGCACGGACCTGTTCAGGAAGGCCGGCGCGAAGAAGCCGCCGAAGAGCCTCTCCCAGTTCCAGGCCGAGCTCGTCAAGGTCGGCAAGATGGAGAAGCACGTGAAGGGGTTCGCGCCTCTGTACGTCGGCGGCGAGGACTGGTACACCGCCCTGAGCTTCGTCTACGACTACGGCGGATCGATCGCCGCGAAGTCGCACGGCAAGTGGGTCGGCACGCTCGCTTCGAAGAAGTCGGTAGCCGGGCTCAATCGGTTCAAGGCCTTCTTCAAGGCCACCCAGCCGAAGTCGACGGCCCAGCTCGACGGCACCAACCCGTATCCGTACACCGTGTTCTCGCAGGGGCGCACGGCTGCGAACTACGGCCCTGGCTGGTACACCTGCTGCACCACCGCAAAGGGGGCCAAGGGGCGCCTAGACTTCACGAATCGCACCGGGCAGTTCGTGATGCCGAGCCACACCGCGGGCAAGCCGATGCCGGGCTTCCTCGGCGGCTCGGACCTCGCAGTGCCGGCGCAGAGCAACTCGAAGCCTGAGGCGGAGGCCTGGCTCGCTGACTTCACGAGCAACGCAATCGAGAAAGCGCTCGAGGCGAAGGGGAACATCCCGAACGCCACGAACCTGCTCGGCAACAGCGTGAACGAACGGGCCGCGGCAAGGAGCTGGTTCGTGCCGCAGGCCGCACACTGGGTCGACGTCGAGAATGGCAACATCCTCAAGACGATGCTCTCCCAGATCCTCACCGGCCAGCTGTCGGTCAAGAAGGCCGCGCAGGTCGCGGACTCGAACATCGCACAGACCCTCAACGAGTCCTAGGGACCTCTCCTGAGCGGGAGCGATCCCAGCGCGCTCGCAACTGCCGCCGCCGTGACCACAGGGTCACGGCGGCGGCCGACGCGTCGCGGCATCGCCGGCGGGGCGGTGCCGTACCTGCTCATCCTGCCCGCGGTCGCGGTCCTGGTGGCCGTCCTCGGCTACCCGATCTACTACCTGGTCAAGCTCTCGCTGGAGAAATACGACCTGGCCTCGCTGATCTCGCACCACGGCACGTACGCGGGGCTCTACAACTACCGACTCGTCCTCCACGACACGGTTTTCTGGCACACGCTGCTGCGGACGATCGTCTTCACGATCGTGAACGTCTCGCTGACGATGGTGCTCGGGATGCTGTTCGCGCTGCTTCTGGTGCGAGTCTCGACCTGGGTGCGGCTGCTGCTCACCGCCGGGCTCGTCCTCGTGTGGGCGATGCCGCCGGTCGTGGCCGTCCAGGTCTGGAGCTGGATGACGAACATCCAGAACGGCGTCCTCAACTACATCCTGACCGAGCTGCACGTCGGCAACTACTTCCAGCACAACTGGTACGCGACCCCGACCTCGCAGCTCGCGATGGTCACGAGCCTCATCGTCTGGGGCGCGATCCCCTTCGTCACGATCACGATCTACGCGGCGCTCTCGCAGGTCCCGCACGAGCTCGTCGAGGCGGCGGAGATCGACGGCGCCCGAGCCTGGCGCGTCTACAAAGACGTGACGCTGCCGGTGCTGATGCCGGTCCTGCTCATCCTCACCAGCCTGTCGATCATCTGGGACTTCGGCGTCTTCACGCAGCCGTATCTGCTGATCGGCTCGGGCCAGCAGAACACGTCCAACTACCTCATGAGCGTCTACCTCTACATCGAAGGCTTCGGCAAGAGCCAGTTCGGGATCGGCGCCGCGATCTCGATCATCATGCTCGTGATCGTGGCGCTGATGAGCGTCGTCTACGTGCGTCGCATGCTGCGAGTAGGTGAGGTGACGTGAGCCGCCCTCTCTTCAGCAAGCTCGGCTGGAACGCCCTTGGCCTGATCGTCTTCGCCGTGATGGTCTTCCCCGTTTTCTGGATGGTCACGACCGCGTTCAAGTCGAACTCCGAGATCTACAGCTTCAATCCGACCTGGGTCCCGAGCGCGCCCACCCTGAGCCATTTCAGCGACGCGGTCCACCGGCAGAACTTCTGGAGAGATGTGGGCAACAGCGTCATCGTCGTGCTCGCAACGGTTGTGATCGCGCTCGCGCTCTCGTTCTTCGCCGCGGTCGCGCTTGCGAAGTACCGCTTCAGTGGGCGCAAGCTGTTCATCGTGCTCGTGATCGGGATCCAGATGCTCCCGCAGGCCGGGCTGATCATCCCGCTCTACTCGGTCCTCGCGAAGCACGGCCTCGTGGACGAGCTGCTCGGCGTGATCCTCGTCTACCTGACGTTCGCGCTCCCGTTCTGCATCTGGACGCTGCGCGGCTTCCTGCTCGGCATCCCGAAGGATCTCGAGGAGGCGGCGATGGTCGACGGCTCGACTCGGGTCGGCGCCTTCGTGCGGATCCTCTTGCCCCTCATCGCGCCGGGCCTGGTCGCGACGTCCGTGTTCGCGTTCATCACGAGCTGGAACGAGTTCATCTTCGCCAACACGCTTCTCAACACCGGGTCGAAGCAGACGATCACCGTCTGGCTCTCGTATCTCTACGGCGGCAATACCTTCGTCGACTGGGGTGAGATCATGGCCGCCTCGACGCTGATCGCGATTCCGGTCGTCATCTTCTTCCTGCTCGTCCAGCGCCGGATCGCCTTCGGGCTTACCGCCGGAGCGGTGAAAGCGTGAACTGGTCATGACCAATGAGCCGACCTGGGCGGGCTGCTCCTACTTCGGGGTGAGGATCCCTCGCCACGTGCGCCGCGACACGGCCGACCTCGCGGCGCGCGGCTACACGGGCGTCCTCCACACGTTCTCGGAGAACGACTTCGCCTACTACCGCGGCACGATGGCCGAGATCGTCGAGATCTCGCACGACGCCGGGCTGAGCGTGCTGGCGAGCCCGTGGGGACTCGGGCGTACGTTCGGCGGCGAGGCCGAGAGCCGCTGGGTCGCGTTCCATCCCGAGGAGTGCCAGGCGCTCGACGACGGGCGCCGCGTCGCCGCCGCCTGTCTCAACAGCGCCGCGTACCGCGACTTCTGCAAGGAGTGGGCCGACTGGGTGCTCGAGTGCGGCGTCGACTCCGTGTTCTGGGACGAGCCCGCGTGGGTGGTGCCGGTGCACGTCGGCGTCCACGACGCGGCGCGCTGGACGTGCCGCTGCGACCACTGTGCCGAGCGTTTCGGCGGCCCCGTTCCTGCCGAGCTGACGCCCGAGGTGCGGCGGTTCCGAGAGGAGTCCGTCGTCGGCTTCCTGCGCGAGGTCGTCGCTCACGTAGCGGAGCGTGGCGGCCACAACACGATCTGCCTCCTGCCCGCGACCGAGGGCACGCAAGGTCTTGCCGACTGGGACGAGGTCGCGGCCATCCCCGGCCTCGGCACGCTGGCCACCGATCCGTATTGGAAGCACTGGGGCGAGCCCGCGGGGCCGTTCGTGCGTCGCTTCGCCGACCTGTTGCGCGAGACGGCCGACCGCCACGGCGTCGGAGCCCAGCTCTGGGTGCCGAGCTTCGGTCTCGACCAGGCGGACATCCCCGAGCTCGAGGCGGCTGTCGCCGGTGCGCGCGAGGCAGGCGTTCGCGACCTCTGGACGTGGGGTTACGAGGCCTGCGGGCACATGACGTCGCTTGCCACGCCCGACGCGCCGCGCGTCTGGGAGGCGGTGAGCTCGGCGCTCACGGGTCGGCCGCAGGTAGCGACGACCGAGGCCGCACGCTCCGACCTCGCCGACCTCGACCTGCGCTCCACGCGCGACCTCGTCCGCCTCCTGAACGATGAGGATGCGACCGTTCCGCCCGCGGTCGCCGAGGCCGGCGACGCGCTCGGCGCCGCGATCGACGCGATCGTCGAGCGCATGGGCCGCGGGGGCCGGCTGATCTACGCCGGCGCCGGCACGTCGGGAGCACTCGCGGCGCTCGACGCCGCCGAGTGCGGTTCCACCTTTGGCTCGCCACCTGGTGAGGTTCTCGCCGTCGCCGCTGAGCAGGATGCGGACGAGGACGATCGTGCTGCGGCGACGAGTGCATTGCGCGGGCTCGCCCTCCGGCCCGCGGACTGCCTCGTCGCCGTCAGCGCGAGTGGCTCGACCCCGTTCGTGCTCGCTGCGCTGGAAGCGGCCCAGGACGCAGGTGCGCTCGGCATCGCCGTGGCGAGCGTCCGCGGCAGCGAGGCGGCTGCGCTCGCGGAGCACGAGGTGGCGGTCGTAGTCGGCCCCGAGGTGATCGCGGGCTCGACGCGACTGAAGGCGGGCACCGCGCAGAAGCTCGTCCTCAACACGATCTCGACGGTGACGATGATCCGGCTCGGCCGCACGTTCGGCGGCCTGATGGTCGGCGTCGCTCCCGCCAACGAGAAGCTCCGTGAGCGCGCCCGCCGCAACGTCGTGCTGGCGAGCGGCGCCTCGGAGGAACGGGTGGACGAGGCGCTGGACGCCGCGGCCGGCGATGCGCGCGTCGCGCTCGTCTCGCTCCTGGCGGGGGTCGACGCGGATGCAGCCCGCTCGCGGCTCGAGGCGTCCGAGGGCTCCGTACGGAAAGCGGCCGGACGATGAGGCTGGGCGTCGAGGCGGCCCTGGTGCGCGGCGAGCTCGTCCCGGGCGACGTCGAGGTCGAGGACGGTCGCGTCGTTGCGGTCGGTCTCGCCCGCGGTCCGCGCGGCCGCGTGGCGATCCCCGGCTTCGTCGACCTCCAGGTGAACGGCTTCGGCGGCGTCGACTTCCTGTCAGCGTCGAGCGAGGACTACCGCCAGGCCGGCGAGGCGCTTCTGCTCACGGGGGTGACGGCGTACCAGCCGACGCTCATCACGTCGGCCGAGGAGGCGACCGTCGAGGCTCTCGGGGAGATTCCGGTCGGCGCATCCGGCCCGCGCATCCTCGGCGCGCACCTCGAAGGGCCGTTCCTCTCGCCCGACCGCCCGGGCACGCATCCCCTCGTCCACCTGCGCGAGCCCGACGTGGAGCTGCTCGACCGGCTGCTCGACGCGGGCGTCGTGACGGAGATGACGCTCGCGCCCGAGCTCGCCGGCGCAGACGTGCTCGTCGAGCGCTTGCGCGAGCGTGGGGTGGCCGTCTCGGCGGGGCACACGAACGCCACTGCGGCGGAGGCCCATCACGCGTTCGATCTCGGCGTCGGTGGAGTGACCCACGTCTTCAACGCGATGCGCCCGTTCCGCTCCCGCGATCCCGGAATCGCCGGGGCCGCCCTCACGCGCGCAGGCGTCGTGATCGCGATGGTCGTCGACGGCCACCACCTGGCCGATGAGACGGTGCGGCTGATCTGGGCCTGCGCAGCCGGGCGCGTCGCGCTCGTCACCGATGCGATGGCGGCCGCCGGAACGGGCGACAAGGGCAACGGCACCTTCCAGCTCGGTGACGTGGAGGTCGCGGTCGAGGACGGCGCAGCGCCGATGCGAGAGGACGGGACGCTCGCAGGCACGGTGCTCACGATGATCGACGCCGTGCGGAACCTCCACGCGCTCGGCGTTCCGTTCGAGCAGGCGGTGGGCGCCGCGACCGAGGTACCGGCGCGCTTCCTCGCCCGCGGTGACGTCGGTTTCCTCGGGCCCGGCGCGCCGGCCGACGTTCTCGTGCTCGACGACCGGCTCGAGATCCAGGCCGTCCTCTGTTCGGGGCGGGACGATGTCGTGGCTCGAGACTGAGCTGCGCGAGCAGCCGGAGGCGCTGGCGCGCCTCCTCGAGCGCCAGGCCGAGGCGGCGCGCGAGGCCGCGATGCTCTTCCACCGCCGCGACATCCGCTACCTCCTGATCGCCTCGCGCGGCAGCTCGTCGAATGTCGCCCGCTACGCGCAGTACCTCCTCGGACGGGCGCACCGCGTGCCCGTGATGTTCGCCACGCCGTCGCTCTACACGATCTACGGCCAGCCGCCGCGTCTCGACGGGGCCTTCGTGATCGGGATCTCGCAGTCGGGCGCGTCGCCGGACGTCGTCGCGGTGCTGGCGGAGGCTCGTGAGCAAGGGCGCCCGACGCTCGCGCTGACGAACGACATCGCCTCGCCGCTCGCGCGCACGGCCGACGCCGTGCTCCCGCTCGAAGCCGGGCGCGAGCAGGCGGTCGCGGCGACGAAGACCTACCTCAACTCGCTCGGAGCGGTGGCGCTGCTCTTCGCGCAGCTCGGAGACGATACGGCGGCGCAGGACGAGCTCGCGCAGATGCCGGCCGCCCTCGCGGCGCAGATCGAGCTGTCGCTCGCCGACATCCCGTCGCTCGAGGAGTACCGCGACGCCGTCGGCCTGACGGTGGTCGCTCGCGGCGTCAACTACGGCACGGGCTTCGAGATCGCGCTCAAGATCCGGGAGTTGTCGGGGCTCGTCACCGAGGCGTATTCGCCTGCCGACCTGATGCACGGCCCGATCGCAGCGATCCAGCCGGAGTGGCCGGTCGTGGTCGTCGCGCCGAGCGGGCCTGCGCGGCCGAGCGTCGAGGAGATCGTGCCGCCGCTGCGCGCCCGCGGCGCGCGGCTCATCGCAGTCTCCGACGTGCGCGCGGTGCTGCGCCGGGCGCAGACGAAGCTCGTGCTTGCGCCGGGCGTGCCGGAGTGGCTCAGCCCGTTGACGGCCGTGGTGCCCGGGCAGGTGGCGGCCATGCGCCTCGCGAGCCTCCGCGGACTCGACCTCGACAGTCCGGTAGGGCTCCGCAAAGTGACGCTGACGCGATAGGGATTCGCTCCCGCCCAGCCGGGTAACTGGGCGGAATGCCCGCCGCCAGACCGCCTTTTCATTCACATCTTTCTCACATGAATTTCTCCGCTTCGGTCCCTACGCTGGCCGCATGAGCGGGCTCCGAGTACTCCGGCGAGACAACGCCGGGAAAGACGCGAGCGAGCTGCGGTCGCTGTTCGTCCTCTCCCTGCCGCGCTCGCTTTCGAGCCTCCTCTACGTCGCCGCTGCAGGCGCGACCGGGCTTGCGGAGCCCGCCTGGACGAGCGACGGCGAGATCCTCAATCGCGAGCGCGTGCCGAGGCGTTTGCACGGCCTGGCACCGGCAGACGAGCGCTTCACGCTCCTCGGCTCGGCTCCCGACACCTTCGCGGGCCTGACGAGGTACCTCGACCGGACGGCGGTGCGCCAGGGCCACGCGTACAAGGACGTCGTCCAGCCCTTCGTGCTCGGCGGCTGGGAGGGGCTCGGCGAGTTCGAGGTGCTCAAGGTGCGCCGGAACGTTGCGGAGGTCGCGTACACGATGCTGAAGCGCCAGTGGCTCTATCCCGCGCACGCCGCGAGCGTCTACGACGCACACCCGTGGGCGCTCGTCGAAGGGCTCGTGCGTGCGGAGGCGGTGCTGGATGCGCTGCCCGGCGTGACGGTCGATTACGCCGACGCCGTCCTCGGGCACGGCCCGCTCGAGGCCGCGTTGCGCCGGCTCTATCCCGACGCGAAGCTCGCGCCGGCTCGCTATATCGATCGCGGCTTCGACAGGACGCGCCGGCGTCTCGAGGTGGAGCGTCACCGCTCCCTCGTCTTCCACCGGCTCGAATGGATCGTCTCGGCCGTGCGGGAGCGTCTGAGCTCTGACGCTCCGCGCGAGCAAGTCGCCGAAGCCTTGCCCTAGGGGCTCGGCGCGGCGGCGGACGGCGCCCAGACGCGGAACGCGACCAGCGCAACCGCGCCGATGAGAAGCGTCGGCAGGATGACGAGTGCCCGGTAGAGGAGCACTGCGGCCACGACGTGTGCGTGGGGTGCGCCGAAGCCGACGAGCGTTCCGATCATTCCGAGCTCGACGACGCCGATCCCGCCCGGCGTGAGTGGCAGTGAGCTGATCACGCGCCCGATCGCCCACGCGAGAAAGGCCTCGCTCGGCGGCAGGCTGGCGACCGAGACTCCGACCGCCCGTAACGAGAACTCGAAGATGAGGTAGGCGGTCAGCTGGTTGCCGAGCGTGGACAAGGTGAGGGCGGGCCAGCGCCGGCGGAGATGGGTGAGCCGCTCCTCTCGCACCACGACGAGCGCCTCGCCGCTCCAGGCCGGTGGATGCCTCCTGAAGAGGCGTGCGACTCGAGCCCCGAGACGACCTGCGGCATCGCCCACCCACCGCGCGGATTCCGGGCTGCGCAGAACCGCGAAGGCAAGGACGGCGATGACCGCCCCGGCCGCCGCGCTTGCGCCGGCGATCGCAGCTGTCGAGCTGGAGAGGTTTCCGCTGCCGAAGACGAGGGCGGCGCCGAAGAGCGGGTAGAGCAGGATCATCACCTGGCTCCAGATGCCGGTCATCGCGACGGCGAAGCCCGCCTCGCTCGCAGTCACCCGCAGCCGCCGCAGCAGCCCGAAGGAGATCGCCATGCCGAGCGGCGCGCCGCCGGGAAGAACGAGCGTGAGCGCCGTCGACGCCTGCGTGAACGCGAGCGCGCCGAGCCACGAAAGCTGTGGCAGCAGCGCTCGCCACGGCAGAGCCGTGGTGATGACGTCAAGGGCGGCGGCTACGGCGAGCGCGGCCGCCCATGGCGCCGACACCGTCTCGAGCTGCTTCGCGACGCTGCCATAGCTCGCGATGCGAGGGACGACCTCGACGAAGACGACTGCGGCGAGCCCGACCCCGAGCACGCTGCGAAGAACGGCCCGGCGGGAACGCCGCATGGACACAAGCCTAATAATGGCCCACTGCGTCCAGTCGAAAACGGCTAGCCTCAGGCTCCGATGAGGGTCCTGGTCACCGGCGGTGCCGGCTTCATCGGTGCCCACGTCGCGCGCAACCTCCTGGATGCCGGACACGACGTCGTCGTCCTCGACGACCTCAGCGGCGGCTTCGAGGCGAATGTGCCCGCCGCGGCGACCTTCGTCGCAGGCTCGGTCACCGATCCCGAGCTGGTCGACGAGCTCTTTCGCACGCACGAGTTCGCCCACGTCTTTCACCTCGCGGCCTACGCGGCCGAAGGGCTCTCGCATTTCATCCGCCGCTTCAACTACACGAACAACGTGCTGGGCTCGGTCAACGTGCTCAACGCCGCACTCCGCGCGGAGACGGTCGAGCGCTTCGTCTTCGCCAGCTCGATCGCGGTCTACGGCCCGGCTCAGACGCCGATGTCGGAGGACGTCGTCCCGGAGCCCGAGGATCCGTACGGCATAGCGAAGTACGCCGTCGAGCTCGACCTCGCCGCGGCGCAGCGCATGTTCGGCCTCGACTACACCATCTTCCGGCCGCACAACGTCTACGGCGAGCTCCAGAACCTCGCGGACCCGTACCGGAACGTGATCGGGATCTTCATGAACCAGGTCATGGCGGGGAAGCCGATGACGGTCTTCGGCGACGGCCTGCAAACGCGGGCGTTCACGCACATCGACGACGTCGCGCCTCTGATCGCCCGCTGCATCGACGTTCCGGGCGCTGCGAACGAGGTCTTCAACGTCGGAGCCGACACGCCGTACAGCGTCGTCGACCTCGCGAGCGCGGTCGCGCGTGCCTTCGACGTGGCCGAGCCGGAGATCGAGTTCCTGCCCGCGCGGAAAGAGGTCGTCCACGCCTTCTCCGACCACACGAAGCTGCACCGCGTGTTCGGCCAGGCGTCGACCGTGCCGCTCGAGGAGGGCCTGCGCCGGATGGCGGAGTGGGCGCGCGAGACCGGGGTTCGCGACCCGATCCGGTTCGAGAGCGTCGAGGTCCTGAGGAACATGCCGCCCTCGTGGGCGGCCGGTCTGACGCAGACGGCGTAGTGCCAGATGACGGACGTCTCCGTCTCTCTCGTCAACACGAACTCGCGGGAGCTCCTCCTCGCGTGCCTCGAGTCTCTGCCGCAGGACGACCAGCTGGAGATCGTCGTCCTCGACAACGCGTCGGAGGACGGCTCCGCGGCCGCCGTCCGCAAGCGCTTCCCCGAGGTTCGCGTGATCGAGCAGCGCCACCGCGCAGGCTTCGGCGCCAACCACAACACGGTGATCCGCGCCACGACGGGGCGCTACGTGTTCGTCCTCAACGAGGACACGACGAGCGACGACTGGGGCTTCGACCGGATGATCGCCCACCTCGACGCGAATCCGCGAGTGGCTGCGCTCGGCCCGCGGCTCGTCTATCCCGACGGGCGGCTGCAGTCGTCGGCGTGGCGCTTCCCGTCGCCCGCGACCGAGATGCTCGGTCTGCTCACGCTCGGCCGCAAGGGGATCCTCCAGTCGGGAGGGAGCGAGACACGCGACGTCGACTGGGCCATGGCAGCCGCGCTCCTCGTGCGCCGCGAGGCGCTCGACCAGGTCGGCCTCTTCGACGAGGACTTCTTCATCTACTCGGAAGAGACGGATCTCGCTCAGCGGCTGCGGCAGGCCGGTTGGCGCGTGCAGTACTTCCCCGAGGTGACCGTCGTGCACCACGAATCGCAGTTCAGCGCCGGGATTCCGGAGCGGCGGATCAACGAGATGTGGCGTGGCCGGCACCGCTACTGGCGGAAGCACCACTCGGCGGTGGGCGCGCGGGTCGCGGGGCTCGGCATGGGCGGGCAGTACGCGGCGCGCGCGCTGCTGCGGGCACGCGATCGGGACTTCGCCGGCCGGATGTGGCTGCACGCGCGCGACGCCCTTCGCGTGCGCGGACCGGGCCTCCGCGAGCTGGCGGAGGAATGGAACCGCGAGCACGAGACGCGCTAGCGGCAAGGCGCGTGATCGGGCACACTTCCCCTCCCATCAGCCACGACGCTCGGGGGGAAGCCGTGACGGCCGTACAGCACACGAGGGCGAGGAGATCCGAGGCACTCCGCGCGTCGCGTGCGCACCGGCCCGCGCAGGTCGCGAACGAGTCCTGGCGCAGCCGCGTCCGGCATCGCCCGGACACGGTCGGTGGTGGCGGGCGGGGACGTCCCGAGGAGCCGGCTCCGGTGGTCCTGCTCGTCGACGACGAGCGCTCCATCCGCACGATTTGCCGCGTCAATCTTGAGGGCGACGGATTCGCGGTGGCCGAGGCGGCCGACGGTTCCGAGGCTCTCGAGCAAGTCAGGCAGAGTCGACCTTCACTTGTTCTGCTCGACGTGATGATGCCCGGCGTGGACGGCTGGAGCGTCGCCGAGCAGCTGGCTTCCGACGACGAGACCCGTGACATCCCGGTCGTCTTCCTGTCGGCGCGTGCGGCCCAAGAGGACCGGGTGCACGCTCAGGAGCTCGGCGCGGTCGGCTACGTGGTCAAGCCGTTCGACCCCCTTCAGCTCGCCGAAACCGTGCGAGAGGTGCTGGGACGCGTCGCCGGGGGCGAGCGAGGCCAACTCAATCGCGAGCTCTCGGAGCAGGATTGATCGCCGACGCAGCGCCGCGCGGGCAGGCGCGGGCTGCCTGGTGGCCGCGCCCGGCGATGGGCTACGGCGGCGCCCTGGCCGTTGCCCTCGGCGCACCCGCGCTCGTCACCCTCCTCGCCTTCACGAGCGTCCGCACGGTCGTTCCGGGGCTCCTCTACGTCGTCGCGATCATCCTCGCGACAGCCGCCGGCGGTCGCGTCGCGGGTCTCGTCGCGGTCGCGGCGTCGGCCTATCCGTTCTTCCACTACTTCGCGCAGCGGTACGACCGCGACCAGCTGAACTACGAGGGCGCGACCGCACTCGCCGTCTTCCTCGTCGCCGCCCTGTTCGGGAGTGAGGTCCTGGGACGCGAGCGCTCCGCGCGCGAGCGCGCCGAGCGTGCGGTGCAGGAGAGCCGCAGCGCGCTCGACACCGCGACGCGGCTGCAGAACGTCGCCGACGCGCTCGCGACCGCTCACACGCCGCAGGAGGTCCTCGACGCCGTCCTCACCGAGGGCGTGCGCGCGGCCGAGGCCCGCGGCGGGCTGATCGCGATCCTGAGCGAGGACGGCGAGTCGCTCGAGGTGATCGCGTCGCGCGGCTACGACCTGAAGTGGATCGAGCCCTTCCGCCGGTTCCCGGTGAGCGGGGACTTTCCGCTTTCTGAGGCCGTGCGGACGGGCGAAGGCGTCTTCATCCGCTCGGAGGCGGAGCGGGACGAGCGCTACCCGGAGCTCGCCGAGCGCTCGCAGCCGGGGCACGGCCTCGTGTGCGTTCCGCTCGTGGGCGAGCTGGGGCGTCCGATCGGGGGCCTCGTCTTTTCGTTCGGGACCGACCAGGAGTTCACCCCCGACAGGCGGGCGCTCAAGATCGCGCTCGGACGGCAGGCGGCGCTGGCCCTCGAACGCGCCCGGTTCTCGGCGACCGAGCAGGCGCTGCGGCAGCGGCTTTCGTTCCTCGCCGAGGCGACCGCGTTGCTCACCTCCTCACTCGAGCTCGAGCGCACGCTCGAGCGCCTCACCCAGCTTGCCGTGCCGCAGCTGGCCGACTGGTGCGCGATCGCCATGCTCGTGGAGGAGACGGGGGAGATCGAGCAGCTCGTCGTCGCCCACCAGGATCCCGAGCGCCAGCGCTGGGCGGAGGCGATGCAGTCCAACTCGCGCACGATCATGATCGACGACGAGTTCGACCTGACGGCGCGGGTGATCCGCACGGCCGAGCCGGTGTTCCTCCGCGAAATTCCGCAGGAGCTGCTCGACGAGGCGGTGGAGCGGGACCCCAACGCTGCCGCTGCGCTCGAGGAGATCTCTCTGCGAAGCGCTATCACGGTGCCGCTGCGCTCGGGCGAGAAGACGCTCGGCGCGCTCACGCTCGTCTCGGAGGTCAGGGAGCTGCAGGATTCCGACTTCGAGCTCGCGCAGGAGCTGGCGGCGCGCGCGGCGATCGCAGTCGAGAATGCGAGGCTCTACCGCGAGGCCGAGCTCCGCGCCGAGGCCGCACTTGCACTCACGTACGTCGGCGACGGCGTCGTCCTGCTCGACGACGACGGCCGTGTGCGCTTCTGGAACGCCGCGGCAGCAGCGATCACCGGCGTCAGGGAGAGCGACGCGCTCGGGAGGCATCCAGCGGAGGCCTTTCCGGCCTGGGAAGGGCTGACGCGGCTCGCGGAGCTAGCCGAGGCGGCGACGCCCGAGCGGGCGCGCCCCGTGACCGTGCCGATCGAGACCGCGTCCGGCGACCGCTGGGTCGCGGTCACCGGCGTCGCCTTCGACGAGGGCGTCGTGTACGCGCTGCGCGACGTCAGCGACGAGCAGGCGTTCGAGCGGGCACGGAGCGACTTCGTCGCGACCGCCTCGCACGAGCTCCGCACACCGCTGGCCGCCGTGTACGGCGCCGCTCGCACGCTGAGGCGCACCGACATCGAGATCCCGCCCGAGCAGCACGACCGCTTCCTCGAGATCATCGTGAGCGAGACGGAGCGGCTGACGGCGATCGTCTCCCAGATTCTTCTCGCGGGCCAGCTCGAGGAAGGCCGTCTCGACGTCTCGACCGCGGCGACCGACCTCAGGCCGCTCGCCGAGAGCGTGATCGACTCGGCACGCTTGCGCGCGCCGGAGGAGATCGGGCTGCGGCTCGAGCAGAACGGCGCTCCGGCGGTCGCGCTCGCCGACGAGGACAAGCTCCGGCAGGTGCTCGTCAACCTGCTCGACAACGCGATCAAGTACTCGCCGGACGGCGGCGACGTGACCGTCGAGCTCGCCGGAGGACACGGCCGGGTCCGGCTGACGGTTCTCGACTCCGGGCTCGGAATTCCCCTCGGGGAGCAGGAGCGGATCTTCGAGAAGTTCTACCGGCTCGACCCCGCGCTCACGCGCGGAGTCGGGGGAAGCGGACTCGGCCTCTTCATCTCGCGTGAGCTCGTCTCGCGGATGGGCGGGAGCCTCAACGTCCGCTCGCAGCCCGGAGAGGGCGCCGCCTTCGTGGTGGATCTGCCGGCCGCTTAGCGGCTTCTCACTTCTAGCGGCAAACTTAGAGCGTGGTGCCCCCTCGGCAAACGTCCTCCGCATCCCTGGCGGCTGCAAAGCCGCGCGATGCGGCGTCCTCGGTCGCCCCGATAGCTTCGGCTATCGAGGCTCCCTGTGTCCTTGCCTCGCTCGCTTTTCGCTCGCCAGCGACGCGGCAACGTTCACCGAGGAGGCACTAATGCTCGTACTGGTCGTTGACGACGACCGCGCCGTGCGCGAAGCGCTCGAGCGGGCGCTGCAGCTGCACGGCTACGAGGTCGCGCTCGCGTCCGACGGAGACACGGCGCTCACGGCCGTCGAGGCGCGGACGCCGGACGCCGTCGTGCTCGACGTGATGATGCCCGGGCTCGACGGCCTCGGCGTGACGCGGCGCCTGCGCCGGCAGGGGAACCGGATCCCGATCCTCCTGCTCACGGCGCGCGACGCGGTGGGCGACCGGGTCGAAGGGCTCGACGCCGGCGCCGACGACTACCTGCCGAAGCCGTACGACCTCGAGGAGCTGCTGGCCCGGCTGCGCGCGCTCCTGCGCCGCTCGAAGCCGGAGGAGCCGGGCGCCGTGCTGCGGTTCTCCGACCTGACGCTCGACCTCGGCTCGATGGACGCGCGCCGTGGCAGCCGTCGCTTCGAGCTGACGACGACCGAGGCCCATCTGCTCGAGCTGTTCATGCGGAACCCGCGCCAGGTGCTGCCGCGCTCGCTGATCTACGAGCGCGTCTGGGGCTACGACTTCAGCCACTCTTCGAACGCGCTCGACGTCTACGTCGGCTATCTCCGGCGCAAGACCGAGGCCGAGGACGGCGAGGAACGCCTGATCCACACCGTTCGCGGCACCGGCTACGTGCTCCGCGAGCCGTGACTCTTCGCACGCGACTGACGCTCGTCGCCGCCGGCGTCGTCGCCTTCGTTGTCGTGCTCGCGTCCGCGACGACGTACTTCGTGATGCGCCACGAGCTGCAGAGCCAGGTGGACGGCTCACTGCGAACGACGGCGCACTCGGTGCAGGTCGAGGGGGCCCTCTCCGGCGGTCCCGGGGACTACGGCGGCAACCTCGTCGAGGTCGTCGACTCCCAGGGCCGTATCGTCGCCGCCTCGCAGGGTCTTGCCCTCAACGCGACGAACGACCCTCGCGTCATCGCCGTGGCTCGTTCCGGCGACATGCGCTCCGGCTTCTTCCGAAACGTCACGGCTAATGAGCAGGTGAGCGGAAAGCAGGTTCGGCTCCGCGAATTCGTGACCCCGCTCGGCCCCCCGAATTACGAAGCCGCGATCGTCGTGAAGAGCTTGCAGCCGACGGATCGGGCGCTCGACCGGCTGCGCGCGATCCTCTTCCTGGTCTCGCTCGGCGCCATCGCGCTCGCGGCCGTCGCGGGAGCCCTCGTCTCGGGTGCAGCGCTCGCGCCGGTGCGCCGCCTCACCGCAGCGGCCGAGCGGATCGCCGAGACCGGCGAGCCGAGCGAGCGCGTTCCGGAGGGAGGTCGGGACGAGCTCGGGCGCCTCGGTGCGTCGTTCAACACGATGCTTGCCTCACTCGAGGAATCCCTCGACACGCAGCGGCGCTTTGTCGCCGACGCCTCCCACGAGCTCCGCACGCCGCTGACCAGCCTGCAGACGAACATCGACGTTCTCCGCGGTGATGTCCAGCTCCCCCTGAGCAGCGTCGTCAGCTGCTCGAGGATCTGCACCGGGAATCGCAGGAAATGCGATCGCTGATCGCCGGACTGCTCGAGCTTGCCCGCGGCGGCGCGGTGGTCGAGAAGGAGGCGTACCAGTTCGACGAGCTGATCGAAGACACGGTCGAACGGGCGCGCACACGTTTCCCCGAGGTGTCCTGGCAGACCGACGGCCTCGAGCCGACCGTGGTCGACGGCTATCGCGAGCGGATGGAGCGCGCCGTCTGGAACCTGCTCGAGAACGCGGGCAAGTGGAGCGGCGACGGCGGCTCGGTCGAGGTCTCCCTCCACGGCGGCGAGTTGCGCGTGCGCGACCACGGCCCCGGGTTCGCCGACGAGGATCGGCCGCTCGTCTTCGACCGTTTCTACCGTTCGGCCGACGCTCGGTCGATGCCGGGTGCCGGCCTCGGCCTCGCGATCGTGCGCGAGGTGGCCGAGGCGCACGGCGGCACAGTCGAGGCCGAGAACGCCGGAGACGGCGGCGCCGTCGTGCGGTTGAGCCTGAACGGCGCGGCGCATGCCGGTGCCCTCAGCGGCTCTTAGGAGCTTTTCATGATCGCGTGGTTCGATTCACGTTGCATCGAACCCCTCCCGGCTCGCTTGCGCTAGCGGGCCGCGGCCAGCCCGGCCCGGTGTCTTCCCGGATCCCCTGCGGAGAAGGCGCCGGGCTGAGCGGCTGGTGAGGCTCTATTTAGTCCGTGTTCCAACCGCGCAGGATCGCGAGCGCGTCCTCGAGCGAGTCGACGACGGCGCCGCCGCTCGCCTCGATGCAGCCGCGAACGAAGAGGTTCGTCGCGAACTCGCCCCGCCGCTCGGCACGCAGGTCGGTCAGCAGGCCGACCACTCCCTTGCGCTCGGGATCCTGCTGCTTCAGTCCGTAGAAGAGGCCGATCTCGCACGCCGTGCCGTCGTCGACCGACGGGCCGTCGAGAACGGCGAGGACGGCGCCGGCGTCCTCGACCCCACCGGCGTCGGCGGCGAAGACGGCCTCGGCGGTGACGTCGACTCCGATCAGGTGCGTCTGCTCGTGAGGTACGAAGACGTCGAATCCTTCCGCTCGCATTCGCCCCGCACAGTCGTCGAGGAACGCACGCTCGTACGGCGTGAAGATCGACCCGGCCAGATAGATGAGCATCCGTTCAGTCTCGCCGAAGCAGGATCAGCGAGTGCTCCTGTACCGCGACGAGCGCGCGCGCTCCGAGTCGCTCCGCCGGCGCGTCGCCGGTCGCCAGCTCGAGGTGCCAGCGCGAGCCGAAGCGCCGAGTCGGCAGTGTGAAGACGACCGACTCGAAGTGCGCGTTGAAGAGGAGCAGGAACGAGTCGTCGAAGATCTGTTCGCCGTGCGGGGTGTGCTCGCGGATCTCCCGGCCGTTGAGGAAGACCCCGAGCGTCTGCGTCTCGGCGTTCGTCCAGTCCCGCTGCGTCATCCGCCGGCCGTCGGGCCGGAACCACCATGCGTCGGGCAACCCGCTCTCGCCGGCCTTGCCCGACAGGAACGACGTGCGCCGGAAGACCGGATGCTCTCGCCGCAACGCGATCACGCGCCGTGCGAATTCGAGCAGCTCGCCGTCCGCCTCCTCCCAGTCGAACCAGGAGATCTCGTTGTCCTGGCACCACGCGTTGTTGTTGCCTCCCTGGGTGCGGCCGAGCTCGTCGCCGCCGAGCAGCATCGGCACGCCCTGTGAGAGAAGGAGCGTCGTGAGGAGGTTCCGCTGCTGCCGGGCGCGCAACGCACTGACGCCGGGATCGTCGGTGGGCCCCTCGGCGCCGTGGTTCCAGGAGCGGTTGTCGTCGGTGCCGTCGCCGTTGTCCTCGCCGTTCGCCTCGTTGTGCTTGTCGTTGTACGAGACGAGGTCGCGCAGGGTGAAGCCGTCGTGGGCCGTGACGAAGTTGATCGAGGCGAGGTCTCGGCCCCTCTCCTCGTACAGGTCGGCGGAGCCCGTGAAGCGTTGCGCGAACTCGCCGACGCTGCCCTGGCCGCGCCAGAAGTCGCGCACGGCGTCGCGGTACTTCCCGTTCCACTCGGCCCAGAGCACCGGGAAGTTGCCGACCTGGTAGCCGCCGGGCCCGACATCCCACGGCTCGGCGATCAGCTTCACCTGCGAGAGCACCGGGTCCTGGTGGATCGTGTCGAAGAAGGCGGAGAGGCGGTCGACGTCGTAGAACTCGCGCGCGAGCGCCGACGCCAGGTCGAAGCGGAAGCCGTCGACACGGCATTCGAGCACCCAGTAGCGAAGCGAGTCCATGATCAGCCGCAGCACCGACGGGTGCACCGGGTTGAGCGAATTGCCGGTGCCCGTGAAGTCCATGTAGAACCGCGGGTCGTCGGGCATCAGCCGGTAGTAGCTGCGGTTGTCGAGGCCGCGGAACGAGAGCATCGGCCCGAGGTGGTTCCCCTCGGCCGTGTGGTTGTAGACGACGTCGAGGATCACCTCGATTCCCGCCCCATGCAGGGCTTTCACCATCCCCTTGAACTCGCGCACCTGCTCGCCGTGCGTGCCCGTCGCTGCGTAGAGCGCGTGCGGAGCGAGGTACCCGATCGACGAGTAGCCCCAGTAGTTCGTCAGACCGCGGTCGTGCAGGAACCCCTCGTCGGCGATGTGGTGGATCGGCAGCAGCTCGACCGCCGTCACGCCGAGCTTGCGGAAGTACGCGAGCGACGGCTCGGAGGCGAGCCCGGCATAGGTGCCGTGGAGGTCACCGCGGATCTCTGGATGCCGCTGGGTGAAGCCCTTCACGTGCACCTCGTAGATGACGGTGTCGTTCCAGGCGATGTCGGGCGGCCGGTCGTCCTCCCAGTCGAAGCTCGGGTCGACGACGACGCACTTCGGGATCGCGTCGGCGTCGTCCTCGTCGTCGAGCTCGAGATCCGCGTCCTCCGCCGATCCCGGCACGTAGGGGAGGACGTTCGCCAGATCCCACTGCACCGGCCCCTCGATCGCCTTCGCGTACGGGTCGATCAGGAGCTTGTTCGGGTTGAACCGCTGCCCCGACTCCGGGTCGTAGGCTCCGTGCACGCGGTAGCCGTAGCGCCGGCCTGGCCCGATGCCAGGGATGTAGCAGTGCCAATTGTGTGCGGCCACCTCGCGCAGCTCGAGCCGCGTCTCGCGGTCGCCGTCGAACAGGCAGAGCTCGACGCGCTCGGCGTGCTCCGAGAAGAGCGAGAAGTTCGTCCCCTTGCCGTCCCACGTCGCACCGAGCGGGAACGGCCGTCCCGGCCAGACCTCCATCAGCGCGCGAGCCTAGCGGGCGCCGCGCCGGTCCCGGCTCCTCACTCTTGGTGATCGTTCAGGAACGGCCCGCGGGGCTCGGATGGAAGCCGCTCGTAGGTGAGGTCGCTGGCCTGGGCCAGTGTTCCGGAATGACCCCTGAGGAATCTGCGATCTCGTTAGCGCTCGACCGATGAGGTTTGCGTCGCCGAGCGGTCAAAGTCTCAGAGCAACATCAGCGACGAGGCAAGGGGAGCAGGGAATGCCTGAATGGGAGAAGAAGATCGGCGCCATCAATCTGGTCGTCGGCGACCTGGAGCGCTCGAAGGCGTTCTACCGCGATGTCTTTGGACTGCACCTGCAGCATGAGGATGAGGACACGGCGATGTTCCGCTTTCAAGACACGTATGTCTTCTTGCAGCGCGGAGCGGCTCACGACGACGGCCCGTCAGGCGACGTACTCACCCTGGCGCAGAAGGGCGTCGGACAGTTCGTCATCTTCGTCGAGGACGTGGACGCAGTGCGCGGCGAGCTGGATCAGCATCAGGTGGCGGTACTCAGCGGCCCTGCGGACCGTGACTGGGGTATGCGCACACTCACCTTCGCCGATCCCGGCGGCTACACCTGGGAGATAACGCACGAATTGCCCAGCTCTTCGTAGTGCGGGACGGTCGGCTGAGCCAGTGTTCCGGAATGACCCCCGAGCGCTTGGCTCAGATCAGTGGGAGATGAGGTGGGCCAGCGCGTAGCAAGCTACTGCGAGCCACACGACGAAGACAGCGAACGGTGCAAAGGCCGTCAGTTTGAGGGGATGGTCTTGTCTGGTGTGGAGGCAAGTTTTGCCATTGCTGACCGAGACACTCCGTCATGCGAGAGCTGGTCTCATCCGCGGACCACCCATTCGGCATCCGTAAAAATCACGGTCTTTGCCCTGACTGATTCGGCTCAGCGTTAGCGCTGACCAGAGATCGGTAGACGCTCCGATGCGGCCTCTCTTCACCTGCGCAAGCATTGAATTGGAGGTGAGAGTGATGATCTTCTCGACGACGTACGTGCTGCGGCTCGTTGGTTTGGCCATCGTGGTTGGCGCTCTCGTGGGGGTGGCTGGGGCAGCATCCACGACGGCCGCGTCATCGCAGTTTGGGCCGCTGATCGAGTTTTGGGATGGCAGTTCCTGGACGCCGCAAGCAAGCCCGAACCCGGGCGGCTCAGCCGAGCTCAGTGCGGTCACCGCAATCTCCCCTTCAGATGTGTGGGCGGTAGGGGCCTACGGCAGGCTGCTCCTGCCGTACGGGGGCGGTTCCGCCCTGGCCGAGCATTGGGACGGCTCATCTTGGCAGCAGGTCGCGATGCCTACCCCGTCCGGGGCGGACGAAGTTCACCTGTACGGTGCGGCGGCGACCTCGGCCACCGATGTATGGGCCGTCGGATCTTGGGCCGGTCCCGGTGGACGGAGCTATGAGGGGGAAGGCGAGTACTCGACATTAATCGAGCACTGGAATGGCAGCGCGTGGACGATCCTGCCGAGTCCGCCCGGTCGTGGCACCGCCCAACTCTACGGTGTGACTGCGCTGTCGCCGACCAATGTATGGGCGGTCGGCTACTACGGAAAACACGTCGGGCTGAACCGCACCCTTGTTCTGCACTGGAACGGTACGAACTGGCAGCAGGTGGCGAGTCCGCACCCCGGACTCCAGAGTTACTCGTCTCTTTCGGGTGTTGCCGCCGTCTCGCCGCGAAGCGTTTGGGCCGTCGGAAACTACTGCCGCGGACACGCCCTCGCGCAGGGCGGCCACTGCTCCAATCAGACACTGACCTTGCATTGGAACGGCAAGAGCTGGAAACAGGTAAGCAGCCTGACCTGGCGTTCTTCTGGTGAATTCTCAGCTGTGGAAGCGGTCGGGCGGAACAACGTCTGGGCCGTCGGCGGCTATCACAATGGTCATGGCCCCCAGCCTCTCGCCGAGCATTGGAACGGCCATTCCTGGCGGGTCGTCCCGGTGCGCTTGGGCACGGGCGCGCAGGGCCTGACCAGTCTCGCAGCGGTCACAGGTAACGACATCTGGGCCACCGGCACCTATGACATCGGCAATGACCGGACCCTCAGCGAGCACTGGGACGGAACCGCCTGGTCACTCGTGTCCAGCCCGAACCCAGCAGCCGATGAATCCAACCACTTCTGGGCAATCGCCGCGGCCTCGCCCACAGCCGTGTGGGCCGTTGGCTGCTTCTACCTCGGCGACTAACGGCAGCCGAACGGAGCCAGCGTTGAGACAGTCCGGAGAGGACGCTCGCCTGGGCGAGTGTTCGGGATTGACCCCTGACCCGGCGTGAGGGTCAGATCCGGGCGGGTGAAGGCAGACCGGCCAGCGCTTTGGCGATCTTGTCGGCCCAGGCGTCGATCTTTGGCCAGTCGCGGTGGTCGCCGAAGCGTCCCCCGAAGGCGTGGAAGAACACGCGCGACCGGAACGGCCACTGGTGCTTCTGGATGACTCCTTGGAAGACCCGGTATTCGCGTGCGCGAGTCGCGGCACGAATCTCCGCGATGCCTTTGGGTTCCTTGCGGGTCATCGGGCCGATTAGGCGCTTCGTGTCGCCGAACGAACCTACGCTGAACAGCCACAGTGGGCGAGCGGCTAGAGCCTCGCGGTGTGCAGTGACGAACCGGTTGGCCTCCGGCGGCCATGACTGGTCATAGACGGGCGCACCGAACACCACAGCGTCGTAGCCGTTGAGCGTCTCGACCGCATCCACATGGAGACATTCGACCGGGATTCCTGTGCCGCCGAGGCGGATGGCGATGCGGGCCGCGATCTCCGCTGTTGCCCCGTGCCGACTCGCGTAGACGACTAGCACTGCCATAGGTCAAGGATCCCCGCCGACGTGCCGCGACTGCATCGGGAGAACCCCGTAAGGCGCAGCACTCGGCTGGGGCGGTGTTCCGGAATGGCCCCTGACGCTCGCTATCGAATACGAGCAGCGGCGATGCTCGCGCCCGCCATCAGCATCCGGGCGACGGCATCGACGGCGAGAACGAGAAGCAGGAGGAGAACGATCCAGGTGCTACCCCGCAGGCCGCATGAATACGGTGAACTGAGCCAGCGTGGCGTTGCTGCGGTCAGAAGATCGTGGTGAGCGCGATGATCGCAACCACGTCCACGGCGTAGTGAGTCGCCCAGGTCAATGGGAGGTTCTTCGTCTTGGCGTAGATCAGCCCGAAGAAGACGCCGTCGAGCGCGACCCCTAACCAGTCGGTGGCCTTTACAGAGAAGGCTCCTGAGGCGCCGATCTCATGAACAAGCCCGAATAGGGTCGCTGCCATGAGGATGGCCAAGGGCGTGCCGATGAACCAACTCAGCCTCTCCTGGATCGTCACGCGGAAGACCAGTTCTTCGAGCAGGGTGAGGATGAGCGCAGCGGCGAGCAAGCCAGGTATCGCCGAGGCCCGATTGTTGATGTGCTGCAAGAGGGCGGGGTAAAACCCCGCCGCTTTGGCGATTGCGAGCGGGATGAACTGGACGAGCAGCACGCCCCCGGCGAGGTACCAGACCTTGCCCAGGTCCTCGCGGAACCCCCACTTCAGGCCCGCCTCGCTCCAGGGGCGACTATGCCGCAAAGGCCCCCTAAGCGTGTAGACGATGGCCACGACGTATCCCATGACGAAGAGACTCCTGTCCTTGTGAGACGGGAGCGACAGGATCATCGTGAGAACTAGCACCCCGAGGACGATCAAGACCCCGCGGAGGGCCTTCCGGTCGTGAGGGGTCGCCTCCCTGACGCGCTGCCTCGTCGGCTCCAGGCCGCCTGTCGTCACCAGCCGCCTATGCATGGCACAAGCGTCAACCCGACCGCACGCAAGTACATCAGGGTTCTCGCGTACCTCGTAGGGCCGCCGCGTCGTCAGAACTCAGACACTCGCCTGCGCGAGCGTCCTTACGCCCGAAGAGCACCCAGCGCTCAACTGGTTCGGCTCTGTGGGGTTGAATGGTGTCATGCAGCTCGTTGTTTCTGAAGGCGCCGCTGACCTGATCCGGGAACGGGGCGGTCGCCTCTACGTGTGGCCGAAGAAGAGCCGCTGTTGCGGGCTCACCACGCTGGTCGCATCGACGACCGCGCCGCGACGCGAGTTTCGGCAGGTTGCGTCGACCGACCGAGTTCAGGTGCTGTTTCCCGTACATCTCGCCCCGATGCCCGAGGAGCTACATCTCGAGCTTCGGCGGTTCCCCCTGCGGGTCGAGGCGTACTGGAACGGTTGCGCCTGGGTGACCTAGGTCTACTCCGGAACGAGCCAGACGGCTCCGAGCGGCGGGAGCGTGAGCGTGGCCGAGAACGGCTGCTCGTGCCACGGGATCGCCTCGGCGTCGACCCCGCCGAGGTTGCCGACGCCGCTGCCGCCGTAGAACGCGGAGTCGGTGTTCAGGACCTCGCGCCAGCGACAGCAGAGCGGCATCCCGACGCGGTAGTCGTGGCGCGGCACCGGTGAGAGGTTGAGGACGCAGACGAGCGGCGGCGCGTCGCCCTCGCCGACTCGCGCGAACGCGAGGACGTTGTTCGCGGCGTCGTTGGCCTCGAGCCAGCGGAAGCCGGCTGCGTCGAAGTCGAGCTGCCAGAGCGCCGGCGTCGAGCGGTACGCCGCGTTGAGGTCGCGGACGAGCGCCTGGATTCCCTCGTGCTCGGCGTACTCGAGCAGGTTCCAGTGCAGCGAGCCCTCGGCGTTCCACTCCTCCCACTCGCCGAGCTCGCCGCCCATGAAGAGGAGCTTCTTGCCGGGGTGCGCCCACATGTAGGCGTAGAGCGCGCGAAGGTTGGCGAACTTCTGCCAGCGGTCGCCCGGCATCTTGTCGAGCAGCGACTTCTTCCCGTGCACGACCTCGTCGTGCGAGAGCGGCAGGACGAAGTTCTCGCTGAACGCGTACATGAGTGAGAAGGTCAGCGTGTGCTGGTGGAAGCTGCGATAGACCGGGTCCTTCTGGAAGTACGTGAGCGTGTCGTGCATCCAGCCCATGTTCCACTTGAAGCCGAAGCCGAGCCCGCCGAGGTAGGTCGGCCGTGAGACGCCCGGCCACGCGGTCGACTCCTCGGCCATGCTGATCACGCCGTCGTTGCGCGCATAGAGCGTCTCGTTCAGCTCCTTGAGGAACGAGACCGAATCGAGGTCCTCGTTGCCGCCGAACACGTTCGGCACCCACTCGCCGGCCTTGCGCGAGTAGTCGAGGTAGAGCATCGAGGCCACGGCGTCGACCCGGATCCCGTCGGCGTGGTGCTCGCGGAGCCAGTAGAGCGCGTTCGCGAGCAGGAAGTTCCGCACCTCGGTGCGGGCGAGGTTGAAGACGAGCGTCCCCCAGTCGGGATGCGCACCGCGGCGCGGGTCGGCGTGCTCGTAGAGGTGCGTCCCGTCGAACGTGGCGAGTGCCCAGTCGTCGCGCGGGAAGTGGGCGGGCACCCAGTCGAGGATCACGCCGATGCCGCGCTGGTGCAGCCGGTCGACGAAGTACCGGAAGTCGTCGGGGGTGCCGAAGCGGGAGGTGGGAGCGTAGTAGCCCGTCACCTGGTAGCCCCACGAGCCGGAGAAGGGATGCTCCATCACGGGCAGGAGCTCGACGTGTGTGAAGCCGAGATCCGAGACGTAGTCGGCGAGCTCGTCGGCGAGCTCGCGGTAGCTCAGCGGACGGTTGTCCTCGAGCGGGTTCCGCCGCCACGAGCCGAGATGCACCTCGTAGATCGAGATGGGGCCGCGCAGCGGATCCGAGGCGGCTCGTCGCTCGAGCCAGGCCTCGTCGCGCCAGACGTGCTTGGGGTCGTGCACCACCGAGGCGTTTGCGGGCGGCACCTCGGTGTGGAAGGCGAGCGGATCCGCTTTCAGCCGCAGCCGTCCTTCCTGCGTCCGGATCTCGAACTTGTACTTCGCGCCCTCGTCCACGCCGGGAATGAACAGCTCCCAGATGCCCGACGCGCCGAGCGAGCGCATGGGATGGAGGCGGCCGTCCCAGGAGTTGAAGTCGCCCACGACGGCGACCGAGCGCGCGTTCGGCGCCCAGACGGCGAACGCGGTGCCGATCACGCCGTCGTGCTCGCGGACGTGCGCGCCGAGCCGCTCGTAGAGGTGCTCGTGGCGGCCCTCCATGACGAGGTGGAGGTCGAGCTCGCCGAGCGTCGGCAGGAACGAGTACGGGTCGCGGACGGTGAAGACGTTGCCGTCGGCGTACTCGACCTCGAGCTCGTACTCGAGCGGCAGCTTCGCCTTCGGGAGCAGCGCCTCCCACAAGCCGTCCGGATCCTTGAGCTCCGCCTCGATGCCGGCCGGCTGCACGCGAACCGCTCGCGCCTCGGGCCGCAGCGTGCGCACGACGACGCCGCCCTCCGCCTCGTGGGCGCCGAGGACGCCGTGGGGATTCGGGCCGAGCTCGACGGTCAAAGTGCCTCGGCGGCCTGGTGCATGAGCCGCTCGATACCCGCAACGGGGATTCCCACCCAGTCCGGGCGGTTGTCGAGCTCGTAGCGGAGCTCGTAGACGGCCTTCTCGAGCTCGAACACGGCGAGGAGGCGGTCGACGGCAGCCTCGCCCGGCGGCAGCAGCGCCGGGTCGACCGTCTCGAGATAGCTCTCGAGGAAGCGCGCGCGGGCGCGCTCCTCCCAGTCCTCGGGCACGTCGGCGTCGCGGGTCAGCTCGGCGGCGGTCGCCGCGTACGCGAAGGAGCGGAGCATGCCGGCGACATCCCGCAGGGGCGAGCGCTTGCGCCGTCGCTCGACCAGCGTTCGGGCTGGCTCGCCCTCGAAGTCGAGAATGATCCAGTCGTTCCCTTTCCAGAGGGTCTGGCCGAGGTGGTAGTCGCCGTGCGTGCGGATCACGCGGCCGCTCGAGCCGGCGTGGGTGAGCAGGCGAAGCTGCTCGCGCACCTCTTCGCCGCGTCCGAGGAGCGGCGCGAGGCGCTCGTCGTCCTCGGGCAGCGAGAGGAAGACACGCGCGATCTCCTCGTCCACCGTCGCGGTCAGGAGCGCGAGCGATTCGACGCTCGGCTCCTCCGGTGCGAATGCGTGGTCGTTCTGGTCGGTGCCGAGCGCGGTGTGCATGTGCGCCGTCACCTCGCCGAGTCGCCCGAGCCGGTCGAGCAGGCTCTCGGGGGCGGAGGCGATCTCGCCGAGCGCGAGCTCCCAGCCGCCCATCGCGCCGGCGACGTACTCCTGCAAGAGGCCGAGCGTCGCCGTCAGAGGTCCGCCCGAGTATCCGTACCACCCCGCCAGCGCCGGGATGTTCCGGAAGCCCTGCTCGGTGAGGAAGCGCAGCATCTCGAGCTCCGGGTTGATGCCCGGCTCGAGCCGCCGGAAGATCTTGAGGATCAGCGCGTCGTCGAAGACGACCGAGCTGTTCGACTGCTCGGAGGAGACGAGCCGCGCCGCGCCGAGCTCGCGCTCGAGCGGCGAGAAGTCCTCGGCCGGGCTGAACTCGGCAACTCCTTGCGCGCCCTGCAACGTCAGTCCTGTTCGCATCGCGCTGACGATCTCCCGTGCCAGCCCGGCATCTCCGGCGAGGCCGTCGAAGGGGAGGCCGTCGCCTTCGTCCGTGACGAGGAGCTGGTAGATGTCGTGCACTCCCGTGTCGAAGCGCATCTCGACGAGGGCGAGCGACAGCTGCGGCTCGGCCTGCCTGATCGTGATGGTGTCGAGCACCTCGGAATGCGAGACCGTGCGCGACTTCGCCCCGTACCAGCGTTGCCGGGTCACGTAGTC
Organism: uncultured Actinomycetes bacterium; assembly: GCA_963696975.1. Classification (GTDB taxonomy): domain Bacteria; phylum Actinomycetota; class Thermoleophilia; order Gaiellales; family Gaiellaceae; genus Palsa-739. The sequence continues at coordinate 428,349 of CAVOMI010000004.1, forward strand.
GATGAGTGCCTGCTCGTCCATCCTCACTCCACCTGCCCCGCCTGCCTGAGCTGGAACCAGAAGAATCCGCGTGGCGCCAGGGTCAGGAGGTAGGGGAGCTCCCCGATTGCGGGGAAGGCCGTACGACCAAGCATCTCCACCGGAACCATCCCGGCGTAGTCCGAGAGGTCGAGCTGCACTGCCTGCGCCGAGCGCGCGAGGTTGTGCACGCAGAGGACGATGTCGTCCTCCCAGGTCCGGATGTGGGCGAAGATCCGCGCGTTCTCGGCGCGGAGCGGCGCGTAGGTGCCGAGCCCGAACACGGGATGCTCCTTGCGGAGCGCGATGAACCGCTGCATCCAGCGCAGCAGCGAGTTGGGAGTGCGCAGCTGCGCCTCGACGTTGACCGCCTGGAAGCCGTAGACGGGATCCATCAGCGGCTGGAGGTAGAGCTGGGCCCAGTCGGCGCGCGAGAAGCCGGCGTTACGGTCGCCCGACCAGTGCATCGGCGTACGCACACCGTCGCGGTCGCCGAGATAGACGTTGTCGCCCATCCCGATCTCGTCCCCGTAATAGAGGACCGGCGAACCAGGCAACGAGAAGAGGATCGCGTGCATGAGCTCGGCTTCGTCGCGGCCGGCGTCGAGCAGCGGCGCGAGGCGGCGGCGGATGCCGAGGTTGAGCTTCATCCGCGGGTCCTTCGCGTACTCCGCGTACATGTAGTCCCGCTCCTCGTCGGTCACCATCTCGAGCGTCAGTTCGTCGTGGTTGCGGAGGAACAGGCCCCACTGGCAGTTGTCGGGGATGGTGGGCGTCCGGTCGAGGATCTCGTAGATCGGCGTTGCATCCTCCCGTCGCACCGCCATGAACATCCGCGGCATGACCGGGAAGTGGAAGCACATCTGGCACTCGTCTCCGTCGCCGAAGTAGTCGACGACGTCCTCCGGCCACTGGTTCGCCTCGGCGAGCAGCAGCCGGTCGGGATATCGCGCGTCGACCTCCGCCCGCACGCGCTTGAGGTACGCGTGCGTCTCGGGGAGGTTCTCGCCGTTCGTCCCGTCCCGCTCGAAGAGGTACGGCACGGCGTCGAGCCGGAAGCCGTCGATGCCGAGGTCGAGCCAGAACCGCAGGACCTCGAGCATCGCCTCCTGCACCTCGGGGTTGTCGTAGTTCAGGTCCGGCTGGTGGTGGAAGAAGCGGTGCCAGTAGTACTCGCCGCGGACCTGATCGAGCGTCCAGTTCGACGGTTCGGTGTCGATGAAGATGATGCGCGCCTCCGGGTAGCGCTCGTCGGTCTCCGACCAGACGTACCAGTCGCGCTTCGCCCCGTCCGGCTCCCGCGACTCCTGGAACCACGGGTGGTCCGCGGACGTGTGGTTCATGACGAGGTCGGCGATCACGCGCATGCCGCGCTGGTGGGCCTGCTCGACGAACTCGCGGAAGTCCTCGACCGAGCCGTAGTCGGGGTGGAGGGCGAAGAAGTTCGAGATGTCGTAGCCGCCGTCGCGCAGCGGCGACTCGTACATCGGCAGCAGCCAGAGGCAGTCGACGCCGAGCCACTCGAGGTAGTCGAGCTTGTCGATCAGGCCGCGGAAGTCGCCCGAGCCGTCGTCGTTGCCGTCGAAGAACCCACGGATGTGGATCTCGTAGAAGACAGCCCGCTTGAACCAGAGCGGATCTCGCTCGAACCACTGCTCAGACATCAGCCGCCGATCCTAAGGACGTGGCTCTGACCCGGGCCGAGCTTGACGTAGTTGCGGCCGATCCGCCACGTCCAACACTCGTCCGTCAGCAGATCGCGCACCTGATAGGCCGGCGGCAGCCCGGTCGAGACCGGCACGACGCACACGCCGACCTGGGTCGCCGCCGGATCGAGGTTGACGACCGTCACCACGCTGTTCTCTCCCCTCCGCTTGAGGAAGGCGAACAGGCGCTCGTTCTCGGTCTCGAGGAACGTGAGCGGATCGAGCCACTGCAGCGCCGGGTTCTCGAGCCGCGCTGCGTTGAGCTTTCCGGCGAGCGGCAGCAGGGGCCCGTCGAGCGTCCGCTGCTTCAGCTCGTACTTCTCCGAGTTGAGGTACTCCTCGGAGCCGGGCCGCACCGGAACGTTCTCGCCCTGCTCGAAGCCGGAATAGATCCCGTAGGCGGGCGAAAGCGTGGCCGCGAGCACGAGGCGCGCCTCGAACGCCGGGCGACCGCCCGCCTGCAGGTACGCGTGGAGGATGTCGGGCGTGTTCGCGAAGCAGTTCGGTCGGTAGAACTCGCGCCACTCGAGCAGCTGGCCGAGGAACTCGAGCAGCTCCCAGCGAGTGTTCTTCCACGTGAAGTAGGTGTAGCTCTGCGCGAAGCCGGCCTTCGCGAGCGTCGTCATCGGCGCAGGCCGGGTGAACGCCTCCGACAGGAAGATCACCTCCGGGTGCTCGCGCCGCACCTCGCCGATCAGCCACTCCCAGAACGGCACCGGCTTCGTGTGCGGGTTGTCGACCCGGAACACGGTGACGCTGCAGCCGACCCAGTGGAGAACGACGTCGAGCAGCGCCTGCCAGAGCCCGCGCCAGTCCTCGCTCCCGAAATCGACGTTGTAGATGTCCTGGTAACGCTTCGGCGGGTTCTCGGCGTACTTCAGCGTCCCGTCGGGGCGGCGGAAGAACCAGTCGGGATGCTGTTTCAGCCACGGGTGGTCGGGCGAGCACTGGATCGCGAAGTCGAGCGCGATCTCGATCCCGTGCTCCTTCGCCTCTGCGACGAGTGAGCGGAATTCCTGCTCGGTTCCGAGCGACGGCTCGATCGCGTCGTGGCCACCCTCCTCCGAGCCGATCGCCCACGGGCTGCCCACGTCTCCGGGCTTCGCCTGCTCGGCGTTGTTCCGGCCCTTGCGGTTCGTGTGGCCGATCGGGTGGATCGGCGGCAGGTAGAGGACGTCGAAGCCGAGCTCGGCGAAGCGCGGCAGCTGCTCGCGGATGCCCGCGAAGCCTCCCCAGGAGCGCGGGAAGAGCTCGTACCACGAGCCGAAGCGGGCGAGCACACGATCGACGTCCACGGAGTAGATCGCCGACCACGCCTTCTCGGAGCGCACCCCCGCCGGCGCTGCGAGCGCCTGCTCGACCGTCAGCTCCTCGGCGCCGAGCAGTACCGCGCCTTCCGACAGCTCGCCGGCGAGGTCGGCTTGTCCCGCTGCGACCTTGCGCCGCAGCTCCTCCTGAAAGGACGCGACGCGGTCGACCCACGCCTCGATCCGGAAGCTCCAGAGGCCCGGCTGGTCGAGCTCGAAGGAGCCGGCCCAGAGGTCGTTGCCGAGCGGTTCGAGCGACGTCTCGGACCAGCGCGTCGCGTCTGGGCGCTTGTGCCGCACGGCCGCGCCGAGCGTCTCGTGCCCGTCGCGGAAGATCCGGGCCGTCACCCCGACGGCGTCGCCGACGGTGCGCTTGACCGGGTAGCGGCCGCAGTCGACCTGCGGCGAGACCTCCTGGATCTGGATTCGCGCAGGGGTCGTCTTGGGGATGGACACGCCCGAAGTCTCGCGCATGAGCAAGGATCAAAACGTGGAGCTCTCGCGTTCGGCCGGCATCCTCCTCCATCCGACGTCGCTTCCGTCCGGGAAGCTCGACCGCGACGCCTACCGGTTCGTCGACTGGCTCGCGGCGGGGGGACAGTCCTGGTGGCAGGTTCTGCCGCTCGGCCAGCCCGACGAGTTCGCCTCGCCGTACCGCTCGCCGTCGGCGTTCGCCGCCTCGCCTCGACTCCTCGCACGGCCCGCGGCACGGGTCACGGCCGGCGAGATCGAGGACTTCGTCGCGCGCCATCCGTACTGGACCGGAGGCTGGGCGAGCTTCGCCGGCAGGGAGGCGCTCGCCGACCAGGTGCGGTTCGAGCGGGAGTGGGGAGCACTTCGGGCATACGCGGTGGAGCGCGGGATCAGGCTCATCGGCGACCTCCCGATCTACGTGTCCGACGAGGGTGCCGATCTCCCTTGCTGGCCGGAGCTGTTCGCGCACGGCGAGGTCGCCGGGGCTCCGCCGGACGCGCTCAGCGCGACGGGCCAGCGCTGGGGGAACCCGCTCTACGACTGGCCCGTTCACCGGGCGACCGGCTACCGCTGGTGGTGCGAGCGCTTTCGGCGCACGTTCGAGCTCGTCGACCTCTGCCGCGTCGACCACTTCCGCGGCTTCGTCTCGTACTGGGCGATTCCGGATCGGAACTCGACGGCGAAGCGCGGGCGCTGGCGGCCGGGCCCGGGAGCCGAGCTCTTCCGCGCGGTCGAGCGCGATCTCGGCCGGCTGCCGGTCATCGCCGAAGACCTCGGGCACATCACGCCGCCGGTCTACCGGCTGCGGGACGAGCTGGGCCTCCCCGGGATGGTCGTGCTCCTGTGGGCGTTCCGCCGCCGCCTGCGCAACCCGCATCGGCTCGAGAACCATCGCCGCAACTCCGTCGTCTACACGAGCACGCACGACACCGATACCGCCGCCGGCTGGTTCGCGGGGCTCAGCTCGCAGCAGCGGGCTGCCACCGGCCTCGATCCCGAGGCGCCGAGCTGGAGCCTGATCGAGCTGGCGTACTCGTCCCGGGCCGCCTTGGCGATCGCACCTGCCCAGGACGTGCTCGGGCTCGGCAGCGAGGCGCGGATGAACCGGCCCGGGGTTACGCGGGGCAACTGGAGCTGGCAGCTCGAGCGTGGCGCGCTGACGCCCGCACTGGCGAGACGGCTACGCCGTCTCGCCGTGCAGCACGGGCGCGGAAGCTAGAGCCCTTTGATGATCGCCTTGGCCCTCGCCGCGATGTTGTGGGGGAGCGGCGCGAACTCGAGTGGGGTCGCGTACTGCTGACCTCCTGTGACGGCGTAGGTGAGGAACGGCTTCAGCGTCGACAGCTTGGGAGAGTTGCGCGGCACGATCGCGTACGTGAAGGTCGAGATCGGGTACGCGGCCTTCGCCGAGCTCGGAGGATCGACGATGGACGCCGAGTTGTCCTTCGCGAAATGCGCGGTCTGAGCAGCCGCCGCGGTCGTCTTCGTGGACGGCTCGACGAACGCGCCGGACCGATTCTGGATGACCGCGTAGTGGAGCTTCGACGAGATCGCCGTTGCGATCGCGATGTAGCCGATTGCTCCCGGGGTCGACTGCACGGCCGCAGCCATGCCCGAGTTGTGGTTTTCGCCGGTGCCCGTCGGCCAGCTCACTGACGTCGCGACGCCGACCTTCGTCTTCCACACCGGGTCGACCTTCGACAGGAAGTCCGTGAAGGCATACGTGTCGCCGCTTCCGTCTGCGCGGTGGACGGGATCAATCGACGTCGAAGGGAGCGTCACGCCGGGATTGAGCTTCCGGATGCGCGGGTCGTTCCAGGTCTTGATCGTGCCGAGGTACATGTCCGCGATCACCGGGCCGGTCAGCCGTAGCGGCTTCGAGACGCCGGGAACGTTGTGGGCCACGGTCGTCGCGGCGAGTGCCCACGGCACGGTGACGCACCCCTTGCAGGCCTTCGCCTGGTCGGAAGTGAGCGGCGCGTCGCTCGCGCCGAAGTCGACGGTGCGGCTGCTGATCGCCTCGATGCCGCTGCCGCTGCCGATCGCCCCGTACGTCACGGTGACGCCGTGCGCTGCCGAGTACGGGCTTTGCCACTGTGCTACGAGCGGCGCCACGAGCGTGCTGCCGGCGCCGACGAGTGTGGTCGTGTTCGTCTTCTGTGCGCCGGCGACTCCCGAGTTCGGGGTCTTGCCCGAGCCGCCGCAGCCGGCCAGCGCGATCATGACGATGGCGGCCGCAGCCGCTCTGCTGAGTGTTTTTGTCTGCATGCGGTCCGTCTCCCCGACGCGTGGCGTATCACGCGGACGGTCCGGCAGTGATCCGGTTACGTGGTGGTTACACCGCGAAATAGATCGCCGAGGCGATGCCGGCGCAAAGGCAGTAGACCGCGAACGGGATCAGCGTTCGCGTCTCGAAGTAGCGCATCAGGAACCGCACCGAGAGGTACGCGGTGAGCGCTGCGCAGAGTGCGCCGACGAGCGCAGGCCCGCGCACGCCGTTTCCCTCGGAGCCGGCGAGCTCGGGCAGCTTGAGAACCGCTGCGGCGAAGATGAGCGGCGTCGCGAGCAGGAACGCGAAGCGCGCCGCGTCCTTGTGCGACAGGCCGACGAGCAGGCCCCCGCCCATCGATGCGCCCGAGCGCGAGAAGCCCGGGATCAGCGCGATCGACTGTACGGCGCCGACCGTGAACCCCTGCCACCAGCCGACGGTCTCGGCGATCCGTTCGTCGTCGTCGTCGGCCACGACCGGAGCCCGCCGCCGCAGCGCCTCGGCGCCGAAGAGCATCAGTCCGTTGAGCGCGAGGAAGATCGAGGCGTACTCAGCCGAGGCGAACAGCTTCCGCAAGTAGTCCTGCAGCAGGAGGCCGAGGATCCCGGCCGGGATCGTCCCGACGATGAGCAGCCAGCCGAGCTTCGCGTCGGGATCGGTGATCTCGCGGTCGCGCAGCGAGCGGCCGAGGCCCTTCACGATCCGCACCCAGTCGCTCCAGAAAAACCCGAGCAGGACGATTGCGGTCGCAAGGTGGAGCGCGACGAGGAAGGTCAGGAAATACGCCGCGTTCTGGTGGATGTTCCAGCCGAAGAGCTGCGGGAGGATGACGCTGTGCCCGAGACTCGAGATCGGGAAGAGCTCGGACACGCCTTGGACCAGTCCGAGGATCGCGGCCTGGAAGTAGCTGATCGGGTGCACTTAGCCGGGGTCGCTCGGCTCGGCGCCGCTTTTTTTCGGCCCGGAGTTGAACCAGGCGAAGGCGAGGCACGCCAGCCCGACGAAGAAGGCTGCGATCCCGTGCTTCACGTGGTGGTGCGAGGAGCCCGCCTCGTGGCCGGGGAAGAACGACGGAAGCGATCCGGCCGGCTCGACCCAGTAGATGACGGCGATGACGATGAGCGCCACGCCGACCACGATCGCCAGCGCGACGAGCCATTTCCGGTAACGGACGAACGTATCTCTGGCGGCCATCGCCGCAGAGTATTAACTCACCGGATGTGAGGCGTCCGTGAACTCGCGGAACTCGGCCGTGAGCAGGTAGGCCGTCTGCTCGCCGATGTCGACGGCGCGGTCGCCGATCCGCTCGATCGTCCGGGCCACCACGACCATCCGCAGGCCCCACTCGCGGAACTCGGGCTCGGCCATCACGTCGACGAGCCGCTCGACGAAGCGGCGGTTCGCGCGGTCGATGAGCTCGTCGAGGTCGACGAGGCTCTCGGCGCCGGCGAGGTCACGGTTGCTGAACGAGTCGAGCGCAACCCGGAGCATCTCCTCGGCGCGCTCGCCCATCTCCGTCAGAACCTCGACGAGCGCAGGATCGGGCTCGACGTCGGCGACGAGCTGGGTCAGCTTCGCGATCGTCACGCACCCGTCCGCGCTCCGCTCGAGCAGGAGGTTGATGTGGATCATCGCGAGCAGCAGCCGCAGGTCGCGGGCGACCGGCGTCTGCAGGGCGAGGAGCCCCTGGATCGACTGTTCGATGCGGAGGAACTGGTTGTCGACCTCGTCGTCGAACGCGATGACTTCGGCGGCGAGCTCGCGATCCCGCTCTTCGAGCGCGCGAGTCGCGCCGTGGACGGCGCTGACGACGCGCTGCCCCATCTCCTGCAGCTGCGCCTCGATCTGCTCTAGCGCTGTATCGATCGACATCCCAGCCAGGGTACTAGGTCGGATCCGGGGACGCGCCAGCCCCTGTCACCACTTCGTCTCCATCTCGCAACGGTGGGTTATCCCACCTCTCGCGGGACCGGCCGTACCTTGCCCGCGAACCCCTGAGGAGGAGGAAATTCAGATGCCGAGAAACGGCAAAGTGCTTCGCATCACAGTTGTAGTGGCCGCTGCGGCGCTGCTGGGAGTCCTCGCAGTCGCGGCCGCGTCGGCCGCCCGGGCGAAGAGCTCGGCCACCACGCTCACCGGTGCCGGCTCGTCGCTCGTCGCACCTGCGGTCTCGGGCGTCTGGGGGCCCGCATACGGCTCCGCGAAGGGCGTCAACGTCAATTACTCGTCGATCGGCTCGGGCAAGGGGATCGCGGCGATCACCGCCCGCACCGTCGACTTCGGCGCGAGCGACGCGCCGCTGACGCCCGACCAGGCGACCGCCTGCAAGGGCTGCGTCCAGGTCCCGTGGGCCCTCGCCGGAACCGGCCCCGTCGAGAACATCCCCGGCATCAACGGTCTGCAGCTCAAGCTGACCGGAGCCCTGCTGGCGAAGATCTACCTCGGCCAGATCACGAACTGGAACGATCCGGCCATCGGGAAGCTCAATCCGAAGCTGAACCTGCCGGACAAGACGATCACGGTCGTCCACCGCAGTGACGGCTCCGGCGACACCTTCGCCTTCACCGACTATCTCTCCAAGGTCAGCAAGACCTGGGCGTCGAAGGTCGGCAGCGCGACGACCGTCAACTGGCCTGCGGGCGTTGGCGGCAACGGGAACTCCGGCGTGGCGGCCCAGGTGAAGTCCACGCCTGGCTCGATCGGCTACGTTTCGACGTTCTACGTCGTCCAGAACCACCTGCACATGGTGCGGATGAAGAACGCCGCGGGCCACTTCGTGTATCCGAGCGTCAAGTCGATCGAGTCCGCGGCTCAGGTTCTCAAGAAGGTGCCGGACAAGGTGAACGGGGTCTCGATCACCGACCCGCCGAAGTCGAAGAAGTACGCGAACGCCTGGGTGATCGCGACCTTCACCTACATCATCGTGCCGGCGGACTCCGCGAAGGGGGCCGACCTCCGCGCCTTCATCAGCTGGGCGATTCAGCCCAAGCAGCAGCAGTCCATCCAGCACCTGATCTTCGCGCCGCTGCCGAAGCTCGTGGTCAACGCCGACAAGCAGCGGATCAAGCAGATCCAGTAGGACTACGCGTCGGAGCTGCATGAGCACCTACGACGCAACCGGTAACGCCGCCCGCCGCCCCTTCTCGGGGCGGCGGGTGCGTCCCGGCGACCTGATCCTGCAGGGCGTCGCCGGACTGGCGGCGCTCGGCACCGTCGTCCTCGTCGGCCTGATCGCCTACAAGATCGTTGAGGGCTCCCGCCTCTCGTTCTCGACCTTCGGGCTCGGCTTCCTAACGACCACCACCTGGGACCCTGTCCACAACCAGTTCGGTGCCGCGAACCTCATCTTCGGCACGATCGTGACCTCGATCGGCGCGCTGATCCTGGCCACGCCGCTCGCGCTCGGTGTCGCGCTTTTCCTGACCGAGCTCGCGCCGGGCTGGATCCGCGGGCCGGTCACCGCCCTCGTCGAGACACTGGCCGCGGTTCCGAGCGTCGTGATCGGGCTCTGGGGGATCATCGTGCTCGGCCCGATACTGCGCGACGACGTCATGCCGCACTTGCACTCGGCGCTCGGCTTCATCCCGCTCTTCGGCCCCTCGACTACCGGCTCGACCATCTTCACGGCGATCGTGGTGCTGACGATCATGATCCTGCCCATCGTCTCCAGCATCTCGCGCGAGCTCTTCCTCGGCGTGCCGGCGGAGCTCAAAGAGGCGGCGCTGGGCCTCGGGGTCACTCGCTGGGAGATGGTGCGCGGAGTCATCTTTCCCTACGCTCGCGGCGGCATCGCGGCGGCGATGATCCTCGGGCTCGGACGCGCGCTCGGCGAGGCGATTGCTGTCGCCCAGGTCATCGGCACCTTCAACGGCCCGATCCACGCGAACCTGTTCGGCCCGGGGAACACGCTCGCCGCCTGGATCGCGACCGAGTTCTCGAACGCGGCCGGGCTCGAGCTCTCGTCTCTCTTCTATTGCGCGCTGATCCTGCTCGTCTTCTCGCTCCTGGTGAACCTGCTGGCGCAGTTCATCGTGCGCCACGTGGCCAAGAAGCAAGGACTGGCGGCCTAGTGAGCGCCGCCGACCCCAGTGTGCTCCAGCGGCCAAACGACCGGCTGCGGCGGCGGCGGGTGGCCAACCGCGGCATGGAGCTGCTCGCCTGGCTGGCGGCGGCGATCGCCGTGGCGATTCTCGGGATCGTCGTCTGGTCGGTGGCCAAGAGAGGCGCGGCTGCGCTCAACCTCGGCCTGATCACGAAGTCGCAGGTGCAGTTCGCACTCCCCGGCTCGGGGGAAGGAGGCCTCGCGAATGCTTTCGCAGGCTCTCTTGTCGTCGTAGGGATTGCAACGCTGCTCGCGTTGCCGGTCGGGATCCTCGTCGCGATCTACGTGAACGAGTTCGCGCCGGTCTCGATTCGCAGGTTCGTCGGGCTGGCGCTCGACGTCCTCAACGGCATTCCCGCCATCGTGATCGGGATCTTCGTCTTCGGCCTGCTCGTGGTGTCCCACGGCTACAGCGGTTATGCAGGCGGGTTCGCGCTCGCGTGCCTGATGTTGCCGCTCGTCGCCCGGACCTCGATCGAGGTGCTGCTGCTCGTACCGGGCTCGCTCCGTGAGGCCTCGCTCGGGCTCGGCGTCCCACGCTGGCGCACGACGCTCGGGATCGTGCTCCCCCAGGCGATCGGAGGGATCATCACCGGCGCCGTCCTCGCCGTGGCCCGGGTGGCCGGTGAGACGGCGCCGCTCCTGCTCACGTGCGCGGTCGGAGTCAGCAACAACGCCGACTTGAACCCGACCCATCCGCTGCAGACCGTACCGACTGCGATCTTCGAGCTGTCCGAGTCGCCGCTCCCGACGGACCACACACGCGCGTGGGCGGCCGCGTTCGTGTTGCTGATGTTCATCCTCGTGACGAGCCTGACTGCCCGCTGGCTCGCCAACCGAAGTCGTCGCAAGCTGCAGCGGGCCGCCTGATGAGCGAGATGAGGGGAGATTCCGTGTCCGCGTCGAGTACGATCGAGAACGCCGTGCGCGTCGAGATGAAGCGTCAGCCGCTGCCGTCGCGCGAGCGGCTCGAACAGGTCTTCGACATCCAGGACCTGACCGCCATCTACGGCTCGAAGCCGGCGCTCAAGGACGTCACGATGGAGGTCTACAAGAACCTCGTCACGGCGGTCATCGGCCCCTCGGGCTGCGGCAAGAGCACGTTCATTCGCTGCTTCAACCGGATGAACGACCTCGTGCCGAGCTACAGCCAGACGGGGATGATCCGCTACCACGGCCAGGACATCTCGTCCAAGGACGTCGACCCGGTCGCGGTGCGCCGCACGATCGGCATGGTCTTCCAGCGCCCGAATCCATTCCCGAAGTCGATCCACGACAACGTCGCCTGGGGCCTCAAGGTGCTCGGGATGAAGGACAACATGAAGGAACGCGTCGAGAAGGCGTTGACGCAGGCGGCTCTCTGGGACGAGGTCAAGGACCGCCTGAAGCAGAGCGCGCTCGGGCTCTCGGGCGGGCAGCAGCAGCGGCTCTGCATCGCGCGCGCCATCGCGGTCGAGCCGGACGTCGTGCTGATGGACGAGCCGGCCTCGGCCCTCGACCCGATCGCGACGCAGGCGATCGAGCAGCTCCTGCACGAGCTCAAGAGCGAGTACTCGTTCGTGATCGTCACGCACAACATGCAGCAGGCCGCGCGCGTCGCGGACATGACCGCGTTCTTTTCGATCTCCCGCGGCGGAGAAGGGGATCGCTGGGGCGAGCTCATCGAGTACGACGCGACCGAGAAGATCTTCACCGCTCCGTCCGACAAGCGGACGGAGGACTACGTCACCGGCCGCTTCGGTTAACGGAGCGGGAAGCGCGCGCGGATCTCGAGGCCGCTGCCCGGCTCGCTCGTCGCTTCGATCTCGCCTCCTGCGGAGGTGACCACGTGCTTCACGATCGCGAGGCCGAGTCCGGTGCCGCGGCTCGTGCGCGCCTGGTCGCCTCGGTAGAAGCGCTCGAACAGCCGGGGTAGGTCGTTCGCCCCCACGCCCTTGCCGTCGTCCGAGACGATGAGCAGCGGCCCGCTCGCGGGTCCGCTCACCTCGACGAGGCACGTGCTACCCGGGCCTGCGTAGCGAATCGCGTTCGCGAGCAGGTTCTCGAGCACCACGCGCATCATCCGGGGTCGCAGCGGCAGCTCGACGCTCTCGTCGGCTCGCACCTCGAGCGAGATCTCGGCGTGATTCGCGCGCTCGGCGAACGAGGCGACGACCTCCTCGACGATCGGCTTCGCCTGGGTGCGGCCGAGCGAGACGACCTCGCGGCCGGTCTCGAGCTCGCCGAGGAAGAGCACGTCGTCGATCAACTCACGCGCCTGCTCGACCTCCTGACGCGCCTGCTCCATCAGCTCGGCGACGTCGGAGCCGGGCAGCGTGGCGCTCTCGAGCAGGGCGAGCAGCCGAGCAAGTGGGGTGCGCAGCTCGTGCGAGACCGCCGCGGTGAACCCGGCGCGCAGCTCCTGGTACGCGGGCAGCTCCGGCGGCGACTCGATGAAGAGGACGAGGAGCCCGGCGGGCGCGGCGGCCTGCTCCTCGCCGAGCCTGCGGCCGGTCTCGGCCCCGCCGAGCGCACTCGCCGCGGTTTCGGTGGCGGCCACGATCCGCCGCTCGCTGTCGAGGATCACGATCGGCTCCTCGCAGGCCGCCGCGAAGGCTCTGGCGCGTTCTGCGTTCACCACTTCTTCACCATGCGTCTACCCTTCCCCAACGGAGCCGCTGCCGATAATGGAGACAAGCATGCCCAAGGTTCTCATCGTCGAGGACGACGAGGTCATCGCGCAGGGAATGGCGCGGCATCTCGGCGCCGCCGGCTTCGATCCCGTCTCGGTCGGAAACGGGACGCAAGGTCTCGCCAGGCTCCGCTACGAGCGGCCTGACGTCTGCGTGCTCGACCTGATGCTGCCGGGCGTGGACGGCTGGAAGCTGATCGAGACGGCGCGCAACGAAGGGATCGGCACGCCGATCGTCGTCGTCTCGGCGCGCGGCACCGAGCACGATCGCGTGCACGCGCTCGAGATCGGGGCCGACGACTATCTCGTGAAGCCGTTCTCGATGAAGGAGCTCGTGGCGCGCGTGCGCGCGGCTTCGCGCCGAGCGCTCCGCCGCGAGGAGACGCCGCGCGGCGAGCCGATCGAGATCGAGGAGCTTCGGATCGACCCGCTCGAAGTTCAGGCCTACGTCGACGACCAGAGCGCCGAGCTGACTCCGACCGAGTTCCGGCTCCTCTACCAGCTCGCGCTCGACCGCGGGCGCGTCGTGACCCGCGACGAGCTCCTGCAGAAGTTGTGGGGTCGGCGCGAGTCGCACCGCGACCGGACGGTTGACGTGTTCGTTCGCCGCTTGCGCGAGAAGGTCGACCGGCAATCCTCGACGCACACGTTCATCCAGACGCGATATGGCGTCGGATACCGGCTGGAACCGGTCCCGAAGGCCGCAGCGTCCGTTAGCTAGTCCGACACCAGCGCGTCACCGGATCGAGGCCCATCGCAGCCCGTTTCGTCCGCACGATTTCGGCATGAAGTTCGCCGTCGTCGCTCACCGGCGCAGCGCAACGAACAACGCGCTCGTCACCGCCGCCCGCTCGTGGGGTGTCGAGGCGGAGCTGCTCGATCCACACCGGGCGCTCTCGCTCCTCGAGACGGGAGATCTCGCGCTCGCGAGGCTCGACGTGCGCGAGGGGCTCGACGGCATCGAACGCGGCACCGGCGAGCTCGAGCTGCTCGCGGCCAGCGGCGTTGACGTGCGGAACCCACCGGCAGCCCTCGTCGTCGCCCACGACAAGCTGCTGACCGCGCGCACGCTCCGGCTCGCCGGCCTGCCGCACCCGCACACCACCCACATCAGCCCGGCCGTGCCGGCTGCGCTCCCCGAGCTTCCCGTCGTGCTCAAGCCGCGGTTCGGCAGCTGGGGGCGCGACGTCGAGCGGTGCTCGACGGCGGAAGAGCTCGACGCGGCGCTCCTTCGGCTGCAGCGGAAGCCGTGGTTCCGCGAGCACGGTGCGCTCGTGCAGGAGCTCGTCGAGCCCCGTGGCTGGGACCTCCGTCTCGTCGTCGCAGGCGGGCGCGTCGTCGGCTCCGCATGCCGGATCGCCAGGAAGGGCGAGTGGCGGACGAACGTCGCTCTCGGCGCACAGGTCGAGGGAGTCGAGCCGTCGCCGATGGCCGAGGCGCTCGCCCTCGACGCTGCACGTGCGGCGCGGGCGGACCTCGTCGGAGTGGATCTCCTGCCGACTCGCAACGGATTCGTCGTGATCGAGCTGAACGGGGCGGTCGACTTCCGCCCGCAGTACGCGCCCGGGCGCGACGTGTTCTCCGACACCGTCGCCGCGCTGCTCGAGGACGGCGTGCAGCAGCGCGAGCTCGCCGCGGCTTCAGTCTGACTCGAACGGTTGCGGCTGCAGGCCCGTCTCGACCTCGCGGCGGCCGTCGGCTTCGTACGCCACGTCGACCGTCTCGTTCTTGCGGTAGGTCCCGGCGACCCCGAGCCACATCGACAGCCAGCGCCAGAAGCCGAGCCGGCCTTCCTGCTCGAGCGGGCGGGGAAAGACGAGCGATCGCCCCTCCACTTCGAAGTCTCGGCCGGGCACCTGACGGACGCCGCTCACGTAGACCTCGAAGACCTGAGGCACATGGTCCGGCAGTTCGATCCGCGAGCGATCGGACACCCTCATAGAATGCCCTTCGGGTGCGCCGCAAGCTGACGTCCTTGGCTCTCGCCGTGCTGCTCGCGCTTGCGGCGGCGGGCGTCGCCGCAGCCGGGAACGGTGGCTTTGCGCCGGTTTCGCCCGCGTCGCCGAACGCGGTACACATCCGCCGCGCCTATTTCCTCATCCTCGGCTTCACGGGCGCGATCTTCATCCTCGTCGAGACGCTGCTGGTCGTCTTCGTCTGGAAATACCGCAGCCGCGGACGCGACCGGACGATAGAGGGCGCTCAGATCCACGGGCACACGCGGCTCGAGCTGATCTGGACGGCGCTCCCGGTTTTGATCCTCGCGGTCATCGCAGGCTTCGTCTTCTACGAGCTGCCGAACATCCACTCCGCTCCGGCTGCCGCCGACCCGATCCACGTCACGGTCGAAGGCCATCAGTACTACTGGCAGTTCGACTATCCGAATCACGCTCGCTCGATCGGCACGTTGCACGTGCCGGTCGGTGCCGTCGTCGACCTCAACGTCATCTCGCCGGACGTGATCCACAGCTGGTGGATCCCGGCGCTCGGCGGCAAGATCCAGGCGATTCCCGGCCACCCGAACACGACCTGGTTCCAGGCGACGAAGCAGGGCAGCTTCGAAGGCCAGTGCGCCGAGCTCTGCGGCGCGTTCCACGCCTCGATGATCGCTGCGGTCGACTCGGGGACGCGGCAGCAGTACCAGCACTACCTCACGACCTGGAAGGACACGATCGGCGAGCAGATCTGGAACGGCGTCTGCGCGACCTGCCACGGGAACCTCGGGCAGGGCGGCTACGGCCCGAACATCCAGAGCAATCCGGCTCTCAAGTCGGAGGTCGCGCTGCGGGCGATCGTCCACAACGGCGTAACCGGCTCGACAGGTGCGATGCCGCCTGTCGGCGACACGTGGAGCTCGGCGGAGTACCAGGGTCTCGCCGCCTACGTGAAGAAGCACATCTACAACCCTTCGGCGACTGGAGCGACGAGTGGCGGCTAGAAGCGACGCGGTCTATCCGGTCGGGTGGAAGAACGGCCGTGTGGCGAGCTGGCTCGTCACGGTCGACCACAAGCGGATCGGGATTCTCTACATCGCGACCTCGATCTTCTGGTTCGCCGCGGGCGGTGTGCTTGCGCTCCTCATGCGGTCGCAGCTCGCGACGCCGGGCGAGAAGCTCCTGACGAAGACCTCGTACAACGAGGTCCTGACCATGCACGGCACGACGATGATCTTCCTCGTCGTGGTGCCGATCTTCGCCGGCTTCGGCAACTTCCTCATCCCGCTGATGATCGGGGCTCGCGACATGGCCTTCCCGCGCCTCAACGCGCTGTCCTACTGGCTCTACGCCATCGGCGGGATCGTCCTCTGGATGAGCTTCTTCGCCAAGGGCGGCGCGGCGCACGGGGGCTGGTGGTCGTATCCGACGCTGTCCGAGAACTTCCCCTGGGCGAGCCCCGGACACGGGCAGGACTACTGGATCCTCTCGATCCACATCCTCACGCTGTCGTCTCTGGCGGGGGCGATCAACTTCATCGTCACGATCCACAACATGCGCACGCCGGGGATGACGTGGATGCGCATGCCGCTCTTCGTCTGGGCGATGGAGACGTACGCGGTTCTGCTGCTCGTCGCCTTGCCGGCGATGGCGGCGGCCGTGACCATGCTCCTCCTCGACCGCCAGGTCGGGACGCACTTCTTCATCCCCTCGCAGGGCGGGAGCATCATCCTCTACCAGCACATGTTCTGGTTCTTCGGGCATCCCGAGGTCTACGTCATGGTTCTGCCCGCCTTCGGAATGATCTCGGAGATCCTGCCCGTCTTCTCGCGCAAGCCGATCTTCGGTTACAAGGCCGTCGCGTTCTCGACGCTCGCCATCGCGTTCTTCTCGATGCTCGTGTGGGCGCACCACATGTTCACGGCGGGCCTGGGAACCGGGCTCGACTCGTTCTTCATGATCTCGTCGATGGTGATCGCGGTTCCGACCGGGATCAAGATCTTCAACTGGCTGGCGACGACCTGGCGCGGGAACATCATCCTCGACACGCCGATGCTGTTCTCGATCGGCTTCATCGCTCTCTTCACGATCGGCGGCCTCTCGGGGATCTTCCTCGCAGCATTCCCGGTCGACTGGCAGGTGAACGACTCGTACTTCATCGTCGCGCACTTCCATTACGTCGCCTTCGGCGGGATCGTCTTCGCCCTCTTCGGCGCCCTCTACTACTGGTGGCCGAAGATGTTCGGGCGACTGCTCGACGAGCGCCTCGGCAAGTGGCACTTCTGGCTGATGTTCGTGGGCTTCAACCTGACCTTCCTCCCACAGCACATGCTCGGGCTCCTTGGAATGCCCCGGCGTGTCTACACGTATCACCACGGCGGCCTGTGGGAGGGCTACAACCTCGTGTCCACGATCGGCTCCGGCGTGACCGCGATCTCGATCCTCGTCTTCCTCTACAACGTCTGGCGCGCGCATGTCCTGCGCAAGGGAGTCCGCGCCGGCAACGACCCGTGGCTCGCCGACACGCTCGAGTGGTACACGACCTCACCGCCGCCGCCGCACAACTTCGACACCGTCCCCTACGTGACGAGCGCGCGGCCGCTGCGCGACTTGCGCCGCCGTCTCGCGGAGCAGCCCCAATGAAGGCTGACCGGTGAGGACCGAGCTCGCACCGGGTCCGTGGCTCCGCCTGTCGGCGCTCGTGGCCGCGGGGGGCACGCTGCTCGCAGTGGTCTCCGGTGCCGAAGGCCTGGGGACGGCGCACCGGTTGCTGGCCGCGCTCGTCGTGCCGCCGCTCGCCGCGCTCGTCGTCTCTGCCTGGTACGCGCACCGGCGGCTCGTGCCCGCGACGCTCGGAGCCGCGGCACTCTTCGCCGGCGCTGCGGCGGTTACCGCTCCGCATGCGCACTCGGGGCTCGCCGCCTTCGCGCTGGCGGCTCTCGTAGTCGTCGTCGCCGTGAGCTTCCGCGGCGAGCGCATGGAGTGGGGCTCCTGGCGCGACTACGTCGCGCTGACGAAGCCGCGGATCATGTCGCTCCTGTTGGTCACGGGCTTCTGCGGGCTCATCGCGGGCGCGCGCGGGTGGCCAGGGACCGCGCTCGTGGTCGCCGCGATGGTCGGGCTTGCTCTCGCCTGCGGCGGCGCCTCGGCTCTCAACCACGTGCTCGACCGCGACATCGACCCGCTGATGGGTGAGCGGACAGCCTCCCGGCCGGTCGCGTCGGGACGAGTCCCGCCGAGTCGCGCGCTGGAATTCGGGCTCGCGCTGCTGGCGTTTTCGTTCGTCCTGCTCGCGAGCGCGGTGAACGTTCTCACGGCAGTTCTCGCCCTCGTCGGCGGGCTCTTCTACGTCATCGTCTACACCCGCTGGCTCAAGCGGTCGACCTCGCAGAACATCGTCATCGGCGGTGCCGCCGGCGCGGTGCCGCCGCTCGTCGGCTGGGCGGCGGCGACGGGCCAGGTCGGCATCGCGGCGCTTCTCCTCTTCGCGATCGTCTTCGTCTGGACTCCGCCGCACTTCTGGGCGCTCGCGCTTCTGATCAAGGACAAGTACGCGGATGCGGGCGTGCCGATGCTGCCGGTCGTGCGGGGCGATCGGGCGACGGCGCGCCAGATCGTGCTCTACTCACTCGCCCTGGTCGCGGTGACTCTGCTGCCGTGGGCGTGGGGCGGCGCCGGGCCCCTGTACGTCGTCTGCGCTCTCGGGCTCGGCGCAGTGTTCGTCTGGCTCGCCGAGCGCCTGCGGCGCGACACCACTCCGCGGCGCGCGATGCTGCTCTTCCACTACTCGCTCATCTACCTCGCGCTCCTCTTCGTGGCGCTCGCCGTGGATGCGGTGATCTGATGGATCCCGAGCTCGCGCGGAGGAACCTCCGTCTCGGCTGGATGCTGTTCGGGGTCTTCCTGCTGCTCTTCGCAGGCTGCTTCGCGGTCGCGCTGCTCTACCTCCACTACCAGTAGTGGACGGCATCTGGCTGGCGCGTCCGCAGGAGGTGGGCGCGGGCGAGCCGGTTGCGGTCAAGGATCTGCTCGACACCGCGGGTCTGGCGACCACCTATGGCTCGGCGCTCTTCGCGGATCACGTGCCGGTCGTGAGCGCGGCTGCGGTGCAGCTGCTCGAAGCCGGCGGCTACGCAGTGGCCGGGAAGACGAACCTGCACGAGTTCGCCTACGGGATCTCCTCGCAGAACCCGCACTACGGCACGGTGCCGAACCCGCGGGCTCCGGGACGGCTGGCGGGCGGCTCGAGCGGTGGGTCGGCGGCGGCGATCGCCGCCGCCGAGGTCGAGCTGGCTCTTGGCACCGACTCGGCCGGGTCGATCCGGATCCCGGCGGCCTGGTGCGGCGTGGTGGGCTTCAAGCCGACGCACGGGGTCGTCTCGGTCGAAGGCTCGTTCCCACTCGCGCCGAGCTACGACGTGGTCGGCCCGCTGGCGTCGTCGGTCGAGGGCTGCGAGCGGCTGCTGCGCGTGCTCGCGCCGGGATTCCAGCCGGTCGAGCTCGAGTCGCTCGAGGAGCTCGAGGTCGGGGTCGCGTGGCTCGACCAGGCGGATCCGCTCGTGCGCGAGCGCGTAGCGGAGGCTGCGGCGCTCTTCCCGAGGCGACGCGAGATCGACCTGCCGCCGGCGCCTGCGAACCGGAGCGACTTCATGCGTGAAGCCGGCGACGTCCATCGCGCGCTCTTCCCCGGCAACGAGGAGCTGTACGGCGACAACGTCCGCGGCAAGATCGAGCGCTGCCTGCGAGTGAGCGACGTGGAAGCGGCTGCGGCCGAGCGCGAGCGCGCCGAGTACCGCGAGCGGTTCGCGGAGGCGGTCGGCGACCTCGATCTGCTCCTGACGCCGACGGTTCCGTTCGTGGCACCGCCGGCGGACGTGGACGAGCTCGAGATTCGCAGCGGCGGCATCTCGCTCACGTATCCGTTCAGCTCGCTCGGCTGGCCGGCGCTCGCGCTTCCGTGCGGCCCCGCCGAGGACGGCCTGCCCGCATCCGTCCAGCTTGCCGCCCCGGCCGGCAGGGACGCTCTCGTCATCGCCGCGGGGCGGCTGCTCTCTCGCCGCCGGCCCTAAGCGGACACGCCGCGGACTACGCCGTGGCGGCGAGGACCGCGGCCTCGTAGACCGGGTCGGGCGTGAAGCGCTCGAGCTCGTCGGAGAGGACGTCGCTCGGAGCCGGCGGGTCTCCGGGCGGCAGCGGCACCGGCGCGCCGTCGAGTGCGACGGCCTCGAGCTTCTCCGCTGCGTCGTGCTCGAGGGCGATCTCGTGACCGAGCCGCGACCGCAGCCAGCCGCACAGCAGCCACGCCTGCGCCGCCGTGCCGCGCACGCGCACCGTCCGCACCTCCGCGATTCCGGGCCACAGGGTCGCCAGATGCGAGCGCCAGCGCGACGTGCGGGCCCACGCGATGTCCGAAGCCGCGCAGCGCGGGAACAGCTCGGCCAGCCGAGCGTAGGACTCGGGCACGTCGTCCCACTCCGTCGAGTCCACGATCAGGCGATTGGTGATGTCGACGAGCTGGCCGAGCTCGGGCGTGTCCCACGGCGGCTCGCCGCGCCAACGGAGGAACACCGGCAGATCGGAAATGAGGAGCGGCTCGACGATGCTCGCCGGAGCCTGCGTGCGCGAGCCGCGCAGCGTCAGCTCGATCACCTCGGTCACGAGGCCCCGGTCGGTGTCCGGCACCTCCCAGCGCTCGACCTCCGCCCGCGCGTCGATCCGGTTGTCGTCGGCGTGTGGCTCGGGAAAGAGGAGGATCGTGCGCGACGGATGCAGCTCGGCCATGCCGGCCAGCGCCGCACGGGCCGGCTCCCTCCAGCCGTACGGCACCCACGCGATGTGGGTCATCACCGACGTTCGCATGCCCGGCCCCTCGGCAGCCGCCTGGGCGCGCAGCCGCGCGAGCGCCGTGTCGACAGCGGCGAGGCGCACGTCCTCGCCGAACCAGCTGAGCTCCTTCAGGGCCGTCGCCACGACCGGCCGTCCCGGTGCAGGAGCTCGTCGCCGCTCGGGGGCCCCCACGAGCCGGCGGCATAGTTCGGAAACGCCGGCTTGTCGCGGTGCCACGCTCCGACGATCGCGTCGACGAGCAGCCACTGCTGCTCGACCTCGTCCGCCCGCGTGAACAGCGTCGAGTCGCCGAGCATCGTGTCGAGGATGAGGCGCTCGTATGCCTCGGGCATCCCGGTGCGGAATGCGCCGCCGTAGAGGAAGTCCATGTGGACCGTGCGGATCGTCATCCCCTGCCCCGGCACCTTCGCGCCGATCGCGAGCGAGACGCCCTCGTCCGGCTGCACGTGGACGACGAGCACGTTCGGGCGCAGGCCCTCGGCGGCGGTCTCCTCGAACGGCGGATGCGGCGCCTGCTTGAACTGGATCGCGATCGTCGTCTCGTGCCGCGCAAGGCGCTTGCCCATGCGCACATAGAAGGGCGTGTCCGCCCAGCGCCAGTTGTCGACGTAGAGCTTCGCCGCGACATAGGTCTCCGTCATGGAATCGGCTGCGACGCCGGCCTCCTCGCGGTACGCGACGACCTCCTCGCCCTCGACGAAACCGCGCCCGTACTGGCCGCGCACGACCGACCGCGGCGCCGGTGTGTGCAGGGCGCGCAGCACCTTGACCTTCTCGTTGTGCACCGAGTCGGACGTGAAGTCGATCGGCGGCTCCATCGCGGTCAGCGCGAGGAGCTGGAGGAGGTGGTTCTGGAAGATGTCGCGGATCGCTCCGGCGTGCTCGTAGTAGCCGGCGCGCGCCTCGATCCCGATCGACTCGGCGACGGTGATCTGCACGTGGTCGACGAACTGGCGGTTCCAGATCGGCTCGAAGATCCCGTTGGCGAAGCGGAGGGCCAGCATGTTCTGGACCGTCTCCTTGCCGAGGTAGTGGTCGATCCGGAAGATCTCCTCCTCTTTGAAGTACTCGAGCAGGATCGCCGTCAGGTGCTTCGCCGACTCGAGGTCGTGGCCGAACGGCTTCTCGACCACGAGTCGCGTCCAGCCGTGGTCGTCGCGCCGCTTGCCGAGCGCTTCGACGATGTCGGGAAAAGCGGGCGGCGGGACGGCGAGGTAGAAGACTCGGTTGCCGCCGAGCTCGTGCTCGGCGTCGAGGCGGTCGACCAGGTCGTGGAGCTTGTCCTCGCCGCCCGCGTCGGCGAAGTCGGCCGTGACCCAGTGGAGTTGCGCGGCCAGGCCGTCCCAGACGTCCTGCCGGAACGGATCGCGTGCGTGCTGCTTGACTGCGGTCTCCATGTCCTGCCGGAACGCGTCGTCGTCGCCGTCGGTGCGCGCGACGCCGACGATCGCGAAGCGCGGCGGCAGCAGCTGGCGGACGGCGAGCGCATAGAGCGCAGGCATCAGCTTCTTGTGCGTCAGGTCGCCGGAGGCACCGAAGATGACGAGCACGCACGGATCCGGAGTCCGTCGCAGCGCGAGGCCCTCCTCGAGCGGATTCTTCTTCTGCGTGACCGGTTCGGCCGTCTCCGTCACGCTTCCGGGCTCTTCTCGAGATGTCCGCCGAAGCCCTTGCGCATCGCGGAGAGAACGCGGTCGCCGTAGTCCGCCTCGCCGCGGGAGGCGAACCGGTTGAACAGCGAGGCGGCGAGCACCGGCACCGGCACGCCCTCCTCGACCGCGGCCTGCACCGTCCACCGGCCCTCGCCCGAGTCGCTCACGTGGCCGGCGTACTCGTCGAGCTCGGGCGTCTGGTGCAGGGCCTCGGCCGTCAGGTCGAGGAGCCACGAGGAGATGACCGAGCCGCGCCGCCAGAGCTCGCTGATCGCGGCCATGTCGAGCTCGTACTTGTAGAGGTCGGGGTCGCGCAGCGGCGTCGTCTCGGCGTCGGTCTCCTGGGTGTGCAGGCCGATGTTCGCGTGCTTGAGGACGTTGAAGCCCTCGGCATATGCCTGCATGAGGCCGTACTCGATCCCGTTGTGCACCATCTTCACGAAGTGCCCGGCGCCGGATGACCCGCAGTGCAGCCAGCCCTGCTCCTCGGGCGCCGCGTCGCCGCCGCGGCCCGGTGTCCGGACAGCGGAGTCCACGCCGGGCGCGAGGGCCTCGAGCACCGGCTCGAGGCGGCCGACCGCCTCGTCGTCGCCGCCGACCATCAGGCAGTAGCCGCGGTCCTTGCCCCAGACGCCTCCGCTGACGCCGGCGTCGACGTAGTGGATCTTCTTGCCGCTCAGCTCGTGCGAGCGGCGGAGGTCGTCGACGTAGTAGGAGTTGCCGCCGTCGATGATCGTGTCGCCCTCGGCGAGGTGCGGTCCAAGTTCTTCCAGGACCGAGTCGACGATCCCGGCCGGCACCATCAGCCAGACCGAGCGCGGCGCATCGAGCTGCTGCACGAGCTCCTCGAGCGACGACGCAGTCCCCTCGACCTTCGGGTCGAAGGTCTTGAGGTCGTGACCGGCGGCGCGCAGCCGCTCGGTCATGTTCGCGCCCATCCGGCCGAGGCCGACCATGCCGAGTTGCACTAGATGTCCTCCAATCTCACGCGCGCGACGCGTCGGCCGCGCTCCTTCAGCGTCTCGAGGTCGCCCGCCGCCTGGGCCCGGATCAGCCGCCGGAAGCCGAACGGCTTGCCCGGGATGGAAAGCTCGTCGCCCTCGTCGTCGATCACCTGCAGGAAGAGCCCGGTGTTCGGGCCGCCCTTGTGAAGCTGGCCGGTCGAGTGCTGGTAGCGCGGGCCGTAGCCGTGCGTGACGACGAGTCCACTCTCGCGGCGCAGCCGGGCGACGAGATCGGCGAGCCGCCGGTCGTTCTCGGCGGTCGGCTCGATGAAGGCCTGCACGCAGGCGTAGTCGCCCTCCTGCTTCTGCGCCAGCAGCTCCTCGATCGAGGCCTCCTGTTCGAGCTCGGGCTCCTTGCCCGTCGCCAGCACCTCGTTCGTCTTGTCCTTCGCGGCCTGCACGTCGGGCTGGTCGAAGGGGTTGATCTCGAGGTACGCGCCGGCGACGGCGATCGCGAACTCCCAGCGGAAGAACTCCGCGCCCAGCGCGTACGGATCGGGGAGCTCGGGCTGCGCGCTCTGCCGGTCGGCGCCGTCCGGTGACTCGCCGGGGGCAGGGACGAGACCCTTGCCGTGCTTGCCGGTCGACTCGGCGATGAGCTGCTCGGCCCAAAGGCCGAAGTCGCCGGGCGCGTCGCCGATACAGATCTTGTCGCGTCCGTCGCGCCAGCCCTCGCCAAACCGGCTGCCGAGCTCGTAGCCGGGATTGCCCTCGCCGGAACGGCACGCCTCGCGCATCTCTCGAGCGCGCTCGAGGATGCGCCCCGCATCGGCGCCCATCAGCACCGCCGGCACGATCCCGAACGGCGAGAGGGCCGAGTAGCGGCCGCCGATCGACGGCTCGCCGGCGAAGACCGCGCGGAAGCCGCGCTCGCGCGCTAACCGCTCGAGCTCGGAGCCCGGGTCGGTGACGGCGGCGAACATGGCTCCGCGCTTGCCGTTGCGCTGCCAGAAGTAGTCGGTGTGCGAGCGCGTCTCGAGCGTCGTCCCCGACTTCGAGGAGGAGACGAAGAACGTCCGCTCGAGATCGAGCTTCTCCTCGAGCGCGCGGATCGCGCGGGGATGCGTGGTGTCGAGGACGTGGAACCAGTCGACGTCGAAGCTGCGCCGCAGCACCTCGGGTGCGAGCGAGGAGCCGCCCATCCCGCAGAGCACGACATGGTCGACCTCGTCGTGGAGCGGCTCGGCGAAGCGGCGGATGTCCTCGAGCTGCTCCTGCACGTGCAGCGGCTCGTCGAGCCAGCCGAGCCAGTGCGCCTCGTCGCCCCCGGTCCAGACCGTGGAGTCCCGTTCCCAGATGCCCTCGATCAGGCGCTCGCGGTTCACTGCTACGCAGCCACTGCCTCGCGCTTCGCCTTCACGCCGTCGAGCAGCTCCGTGAACGAGTCCGCGAACTTCTGCACGCCCTCCTTCTCGAGCGTCGCCACGACGTCGTCGTAGTCCACGCCGACCGCGGCCAGCTGCTCGAACAGCCGGTGCGCCTCGTCGACTCCCTCGAGCACCGTGTCGCCGCGCACCTCGCCGTGATCCTGGAAGGCCTTGATCGTCTCCTCCGGCATCGTGTTCACCGTGTGCGGGCCGATCAGCTCCTCGACGTAGAGGACGTCGCGGTAGTCGGGATTCTTCGTCGAGGTGGAAGCCCACAAGCAGCGCTGCGGCAGCGCACCCTTCGCCTCGAGCGCCTCCCAGCGCGGGCCCGAGAACGCCTTCTCGTAGTTCTGGTACGCGATGCGCGCGTTCGCAACCGCGAGCTTGCCGCGGAGCGCGAGCGCCTCGTCGGAGCCGATCGCCTCGAGCCGCTTGTCGGTCTCGGTGTCGACGCGCGAGACGAAGAAGCTCGCGACCGACCGGACCGTCGCCGGGTCGCCACCGCCCTCGACGAACCGCTCGAGGCCGCTGAGGTAGGCCTCCATCGACGCGCTGTGCATCTCGAGCGAGAAGAGAAGGGTGACGTTGATGCTGCGGCCCGACGCGATGCACTCCTCGATCGCCTCGAGGCCCGGCTTCGTCCCGGGGATCTTCACGTAGAGGTTCGGCCGGCGGATCCAGTCATGGAGCCGGAACGCCTCCTCACGCGTCGCCTTCGCGTCGTAGGCGAAGTTCGGGTCGACCTCGATCGAGACATAGCCGTCCTGCCCGTTCCGCTCGTGCACCGGGGTAAGCAGGTCGAGCGCGGATTCGACGTCGCGCACGGCGAGGTGCAGGAAGATCTCCTTCGGATCCTGCTCTTGCTCGAGCAGCATCTTCAGCTGCTCGTCGTACGCGTCGCCCTGCGAGATCGCCTTCTGGAAGATCGTCGGGTTCGAGGTCACGCCGACCACGGCGTCCTCGTCCATCAGCCGCTTCAGCTCGCCGCTCTCGAGCATGTCGCGCGAGAGGTAGTCGATCCAGACCGACTGACCGCGCGCGCTGAGCTTGTCGAGTCTCGATTCAGCCATTCAGCATCCCCTCTTCCATGCGTCGGATCATCTCCAGTCTCGCTGCGTGACGTTCTTCTCCGTCGAAACGTGCCGCCAGAAACGTGCGCACCAGATCGGCGGCGAGACTCGGGCCCACGACCTCCGAGCCGAGACAGAGGACGTTCATGTCGTCGTGCTCGACTCCCTGGTGTGCGGAGTAGACGTCATGGCAGATGGCTGCCCGGATTCCGGCGACCTTGCACGCGGCGACCGAGGCGCCGACGCCGGAGCCGCAGACGAGGACGCCTCGCTCGGCCTGCCCGTCCTTGATCGCGGCGCCGAGCTCGGCGGACTTGACGGGATAGTCGATCCGCACGGCGTCGGTGTCGGTGCCGAGGTCGACGATCTCGTGTCCGGCGTCGCGCAGCGTCTCGAGGAGCTCGTCCCGGAGATGGACGCCTCGGTGGTCGAACGCCACGGCAACTTTCACGCGACGGACCGTACATAGAATCGGCTTCGGTTTCCGTCCACGGTGAAGGGAGAGGTCGTAGCCATGACCGACGTCGAGCTCTGGCAGGAGTTGGGACAGCAGCTCCGGGTCGATGCGATCCGGCCTGCGGCCAAGGCCGGCTCCGGGCATCCGACCTCGGGGATGTCCGCGGCCGACCTGATGGCCGTGCTCCTCGCGACGTACCTGCGCTACGACTTCGAGAACCCGCACGATCCGCACAACGACCGCCTCGTCTTCTCGAAGGGTCATGCCTCGACGCTCCTCTACGCGATGTTCCGCGCGTCCGGCGCGATCTCGGAGGAGCAGCTGCTGTCGTACCGGCAGTTCGACTCGATCTTCGAGGGTCACCCGACGCCGCGGATCCCCTGGGTCGACGTCGCGACCGGCTCGCTGGGCCAGGGCCTTCCGTACTCGGTCGGCATGGCGCTTGCCGGCAAGCGGCTGGATCGGCTGCCGTTCCGCGTGTGGACGCTCTGCGGCGACAGCGAGATCGCCGAGGGCTCCCAGTGGGAGGCGCTCGAGCACGCGGCGCACTACGAGCTCGACAACCTCGTCGCGATCTTCGACGTGAACCGGCTCGGCCAGCGCGGCGAGACGATGCACGGCTGGGATCTCGACTCCTATGCGAACCGGGCGCGCGCGTTCGGCTGCCACGCGATCGAGATCGACGGCCACGACGTCGAGGCGATCGACCGCGCCTACGCAGAGGCGACAGACATCTCGGGGCAGCCCGTCGTGATCGTCGCGAAGACGATCAAGGGCAAGGGCGATCCCGAGGTCGAGGACAAGAACGGCTTCCACGGCAAGGCGCTCGACCACTCCGACGAGGTGATCGCGACGCTCGGCGGCGTCCGCAATCTCAAGATCGAGGTGGCGAAGCCGGACACGGGGGCCGCGAAGCACGAGTTCGAGAGCGGCACGCTCGAGCTGCCGCGGTACGAGCTGGGCGAGGAGGTCGCGACCCGGAAGGCGTACGGCGACGCGCTCGCGGCGCTCGGCAAGGCGCGCGGCGACGTCGTCGCGCTCGACGGCGAGGTCTCGAACTCGACCTTTGCCGACGAGTTCCGCGACTGCGCTCCCCGAGCGCTACTTCGAGATGTACATCGCCGAGCAGCAGATGGTCGCGACCGCGGTCGGGATGCAGGTGCTCGGCTGGCGCCCGTTCGCCTCGACTTTTGCCGCGTTCCTCTCCCGCGCCTACGACTTCATCCGCATGTCCGCGATCAGCCGGGCGAACTACTGCCTCTGCGGCTCGCACGCGGGGATCTCGATCGGCGAGGACGGGCCGTCGCAGATGGCGCTCGAGGACATCGCCTCGCTGCGCGCAGTGCACGGCTCGACGGTGCTGCACCCGTGCGACGCGAACCAGACGGCGAGGCTCGTGGCGACGATGGCGGACACCGACGGGATCGTCTACCTGCGGACACTGCGTCCCAATACTCCGGTCGTCTACGGGCCTGACGAGGAGTTCGAGATCGGCGGCTCGCGGACGCTGCGGCAGGGCGACGACGTCGCGCTCGTCGGGGCGGGGATCACCGTCCACGAGGCTCTCAAGGCCGCCGAGACGCTCGCGGGCGAGGGGATCGAGGCACGCGTCATCGACCTCTACTCGATCAAGCCGCTCGACGAGGCGACGCTGCGCTCGCTGACCTGTCCGATCGTGACCGCCGAGGATCACTGGCCCGAGGGCGGGCTCGGCGAGGCCGTGCTGTCGGCGCTCGGCGACGCGGACGAGCGTCCGCCGGTCGTCCGGCTCGCGGTGCACGGGATGCCGCACTCGGGCAAGCCGGCCGAGCTGCTCGCCGAGGCGGGCATCGACGCCGACGGGATCGTGGCCGCGGCCCGGGCGGCCGTGCGGGATCAGGTCAGCGCGTCGTAGAGCTTCTGCTGCGCCTCGCGCGCGGCGCGGTAGGCGTCGGCGCGGTCCGCGCGCGGTTCCACGACCTCGACGATCGGCGCCTCCGCGACCTCGTGCCCGGCGCGCTCGAGGGCGAGGACGGCCGCGCCGCGTAGCGAGGCCTCCGCCA
Source organism: uncultured Actinomycetes bacterium (assembly GCA_963696975.1). Classification (GTDB taxonomy): domain Bacteria; phylum Actinomycetota; class Thermoleophilia; order Gaiellales; family Gaiellaceae; genus Palsa-739. The sequence goes on from CAVOMI010000004.1 coordinate 456,269, forward strand.
CTCCCGAGACGGAGACAGGCCGGGCGAGGGCGTCGGCCATGATCTGGATCCAGTCGCGGTCGTGCAGGAGGCCGCCGCCCGTCGCGACGACCTCGCGCACTTCGGGCAGGAGCTCGACGATCGCGGCGAAGCGGAACGCGACTCCCTCGTAGGCGGCCTGGCGAACGTCGAGCGGCGTCGTGGCGAACGTGAGCCCGTGGATCGTGCCGCGCTGCGTCCGGGTTCCAGCCGGTCGAGCGCTCGCCGCCGAGGAAGGGCAGGAAGACGAGCCCGTGGTCGCGCGGGTCGCGCTGCGCGAGCGATCCGGCGGAGTCGGCGAGCGTCCGCTCGAGCCAGTCGTAGAGGTTGCCGCCGTCCGAGAGCGCGCCGCCCTCGACGACTCGGCGCTCGTCGGCCAGGTAGAGGAAGAGGCCCGGCTTCGGCTGCGGCCGTTCGCTCTCGTAGAGCACGCGGAGCGCACCGGACGTGCCGACCATGAGCGCTGCGCGCTCGCGCGTCGTGCAGCCCGTGCCCGCGTTCGAGCACGCGGCGTCGCTCCAGAGCGGGACGTCCGCGATCTGCGGCAGCCGGTTGCGGTCGACTCCGACCGCGGCCAGCAGCTCCTCGTCCCACTCGCGCGTCGTCAGGTCGAGCAGTCCGCTCGTCGACGCCAACGAGAGGCTCGTCTCGGGGGCGCCGCGCAGGTAGTCGGCGAAGGAGACGAACCACTCGGCGCGCCGGAAGATCTCGGGCTCGTCCTCGGCCAGCCAGGCGAGCTTCGCCGGCCAGAACGAGGGATGGAGGAACGCGCCCGTGCGTGCGTGCACCTGATCTGCGTCGAGCTTCAGTGCGAGCGCCTCCGCGGCGCCGGCGCTGCGCGTGTCGCGCCAGCCGAGGATCGGCGTGAGCGCATTCCAGTTCGCGTCGACGGCGACGAGGCTGTGCGCGAAGCACGAGGTCGCATCCGGAACGTGTCCGTGGAGAACACGCCGGACCGCGGCGACGACATCGTCCGGATCCGCGCTCTCGTACGCCTCCCGCCGGAGCTTTCCGTCGGGCTCGCCGTGCCGGTCGAAGTGCTGGGCCCTGACTGAAGAGGTGCCGACGTCGAGCGCGAGCAGTTCCGTCATGCGAGCTCCCGGAGCAGCCGAGCGGTGCGTTCGCGGGCAAGGACGACGCGGGGCAGGTCGGGGGCCAGCAAGAGAGCGTCCAGGACGAGCTCCCGCGTCTTCCGAAGCGACGTCTCGGCCACCGCCTCGTCGATCCGCTCTGCGAGCCGCTCCGGCTTGATCGCGAGCGGCGCGACGAGCTGCGGCAGCCGCTTCCAGCTCGGCTCCCAGAGGCGGTTGAGCGCGAAGACGATGCGGAGGACGTTCTGGAGGTCGTCCGCCAGCATCGCCGCAAGCGCCAGCCGGCCGCCGGGCCGGAGGTGCGCGCGCACGCCGAGGGGGTGTTCGAGCCACTCCTCGCTCGCGGCGAGGACGACCTTCTCGACGAGCTCCTCCGGGTAGACGCTGAGCCGTTCCTGCCAGCGCGCGATTGCGCCCGCGGTGCGTAACGGCACGCCGTGTACGACTGCCTCGGCGAATCGAAAGCGCGCGTGGTCGATGATTCCCCCGCTCAGGATCCCGTCGAGGCGGCCCTCCACGCGCGTATGCGTCCACCCGGCCGTCTCGAGGATCTTGCCCTGGACGAGCGCGGTGTACCAGGCGACCGTTCCGTTTTCGAAGAAGTCCTCCTGCCACATCTCGACCCCGTGCGCGCTCAGGCGCGGAGGCGCCCCGCGCGCGACGAGGAGCATCTCGACGTCCGACAGTTCGTCCGCCTCCCCGCGCGACACCGAACCCGTAAGAAGTACCTCGTCGACGTCGTCCGGGAGGGACTCGGCGAAGCGCCGCGCGAGCGTCCGCAGCTCCTCGCTCCTCGCAGTGGCCACCGCCCGAATCTACCCTGGGTCGGCCATGGCAGTGGTCATCGCCTCCAACCTCCGCAAGGAGCTCGCCGGCTCGGTTCTGTTCGACGGCGTCTCGTTCTCGGTCGAGCGCCGCGACCGTGTCGCGCTCTCCGGCCCGAACGGCGCCGGCAAGACGACGCTGCTCAGGATCCTCGCCGGCGAGACCGAGAAGCACGGCGGCGAGCTGGCCTTCGCCAAGGGCACGCGCGTGGCGCTGCACGACCAGCGTCCGCCGCTCGAGCAGGAGCTCACCCTGCGGGAGTACGTGCTCTCGGGCGCGCGCGACCTCGTCGCGCTCGAGGACGAGCTGCGCCGGCTCGAGGGCGAGATGGCGAGCGGAGATCACGCGCAGCCGACGCTCAACCGCTACGCCGAGGCGCAGGCGCGGCTCGAGCATGCGGGCGGGTACGCGTGGCGCGACCGCGCGGCGTCGGTCGTGCGCGGGCTCGGCTTCGCGGAAGACGACCTCGACCGTGCGCTGCGCACCTTCTCGGGCGGCGAGCTGACGCGCGCCTCGCTCGCCCGCGCGCTCGGCGGCGATCCCGATCTGCTTCTCCTCGACGAGCCGACGAACCACCTCGACGTCGCGAATCTCGAGTGGCTCGAGCGCGAGCTCGCCTCGGTCGACGCGGCCGTGATCCTCGTCGCCCACGACCGCTGGTTCCTCGAGGCCGTGACGACGGCGACGCTCGAGATCGAGGCCGGCCGAGGGACGTTCTTCCCCGGCCCCTGGCACGCGTGGCGGCGCGAGAAGGCGGCGCGAATGGTGCATGCGCAGAAGGAGGTCGCGCGTGCCGAAGCCGACATCGCCCGGCTCGAGCGTTTCGTCGAGCGGTTCCGCTACAAGAAGGACAAGGCGAAGCAGGCGCAGGCAAAGCTGACCCACATCGGGCGGCTCCGGGAGCAGCGCGCCTCGGCCGCGAGCGAAGTCGCCCTGCTCTCACGCCGCACGCGCGGCCTCGGCTTCGAGTTCCTCAAGCCGGCCCGCAGCGGTCGTGTCGTCGTCGAGGCCGACGGACTGGACGTGTCGGTCGGAACCAACAGACTGTTACTGAGCCAGATCTCGTTTGCCGTCGAGCGGGGCGAGCACGTCGCGCTCGTGGGGCCGAACGGCTCAGGCAAGACGACGCTGCTCGAGAAGCTCGTCAAAGCAGACGGTGTCCGGATCGGACACGGCGTCCAGATCGGCTACTTCTCACAGCAGGAGCTGGAGCTCGACGCGCGCGGCTCGGTCCTCCAGTGCGTGCAGTCGATGACAGGGCTCGCTCGCCCCGACGCGCAGAGCCTCCTCGGCCGCTTTCTCTTCTCCGGCTGGGACGCACACGAGAAGCAGGTCGCCGTGCTCTCGGGCGGCGAGCGGCGGCGGCTCGCGCTCGCCGTCACCGTCGCCTCGGGCGCGAACTTCCTCGTCCTCGACGAGCCGACCAACCACCTCGACCTCGAGAGCCGCGAGGCGCTCGAGGCGGCCCTCGACGCGTTCCCGGGGACGGTGCTGCTCGTCTCGCACGACCGTGCTCTGCTCGATGGGATCGCCGAGCGGACGCTGGCGATCGAGGACGGGAAGCTGCGCGCATACGACGGCGGCTGGGCCGAGCTCTTGCGCGCGCGCGAGGAGCGGGAGGCACGCGCAAAGCCCGCGCCGCCGGCGGTTGAGCGCTCGAAGACGGCACGGAAGCCGGCAACTGCGAAGCCGAAGCACAGCGTCCATCCGAGCTCGAGCGGATCGAGGCCGAGATCGCCGCGCGCGAGGCCGAGGTGGCCGAGCTCGAGACGAAGCTCGCCGAGGACTGGAGCGATGTCGACGTCCTCGCCGCCCACAAGCGCAGCCGCGACGCGCTCACCGCGCTCCTCGAGCGCTGGGAGCAGCTCTTCGAGCAAGCCCAGGCGTAGAGCTCGCAAATCCGGGCTACGCTGCCGCCATGAGCCGGATTGGGGTTCTGGTGCTCGTGGTCACGGCCGGTGCTCTGACGGCGGCTGCCGCGTTCGCGGCGCAACCGCCGAAGCAGCTACGCGCGGGGATGCTCGCGGCGGCGTCGGCTCGGCACTCCGTCCACTACGTGAGCGCGACGTCGGCTCCGGGCCGCACGATCCGGATCGTCGGCGACGTCGGCCCGAAACTCGGCACCCAGCGGATCACGCTCAAGCTCGGCGGGCGCTCAGGCCAGGCGTTGGTGCTCGTGGTCGACGGCTCGGCATACATCCGGGGGAACGCGTTCATGCTGCAGAACTTCTTCCCCTTCACGCAGGCGCAGGCGACGAAATATGCCGGGCAGTGGATCTCGATCCCGTCGACGAGCGGTGCGTATGCCGCCGTGTCGGCCGACACCACCTTCGCGTCCTTCCTCGCCGACCTCATGCCCGGCACGCACCTGTCGCTCGTGCGGGCGAAGGTGTCCGGCAAGGCGGCGGTGGGAGTCCGTGGCGTCGTTCGCCAGGCGGGCACCAACCTCGTCGAGACCGTGTACGCGCCCGCGAGCGGAACCCCGTTGCCGTTCGAGGAGAAAGCCGTCGTCATGGGCGGCCAGGGCACGGGCATGACCCGCATGAGCCGCTGGAACGAGGCAGTGCACGTCACCGCACCGGCGAACGCCGTTCCGATCACGACGGTCGTCGGCCACTAGGCCCTAAGCCCAGAAGCGCTCGAAAGCAGAGTCGAGCGGGACCGCCGTCACGTCCTGCCAGAGACCGTCCGCGACTCGGATCACGAGCGCCTGCTCGACATCGAGCTCGATCCCCTTGCGGCTGCCCGTCGCCCGGTAGAGCGCGACGGCCCAGTCGTCGTCGGCGAAGACGGTGTGCAGATGACTGCGGTACGTGCCGCCCGTCTCCAGCCCGGTACGGCGCAGGAACTCTACGACGGCACGGCGGCCGCGGTACTCGCCGCTCATGACCGTGTTGCCCGGCACCCTCCAGAGGATGTCGCGCGCGAATGCCGCGGAGATCGCCATCGCGTCCTGGCCGAACGCGGCGAATACGCGCCGCACGAGCGCGGCGTTCGGATGTGCGGCGTCGCTCACGTGTCTTCCGAGAGTGTCGCAACGACGGCCTCGGCGATCACCTTGAGCGGACGGCCCGACGCCTGGCTCGCCTTCCGCAGCCGCGCGAACGCATCCTGTTCTGAGAGCTGCTCCTTCGCCATCAGCAGCCCCTTCGCCTGCTCGATCACCTTCCGCGCGGCGAGCGCGTCCGACAGCGACTCCGCCTCTGCCCGTACGGCCTGCAGCTCGTCGTGCCGTGCGCGGGCAGCGGCGATCGCGGGGAGGAGGTCCTGTTCCCGGAACGGCTTCACCAGGTAGCCGAAGACGCCGGCCTCGACCGCCCGCGAGACGAGCTCGTCCTGTCCGTACGCGGTGAGCATCACGATCGGGATCGGCCGCTCCTCGAGGATCCGTCGCGCCGCTTCGATCCCGTCGAGCTTCGGCATCTTCACGTCGAGAATTGCGAGATCGGGCCGCTCTGCGCGGGCGAGAGCGACCGCCTCCTCGCCGTCCTTCGCCTCGGCGCACACGTCGAAGCCGGCGCGCTCGAGCAGATCGCGCAGATCGAGCCGGATGATCGTCTCGTCCTCGGCGACGAGGATCCTCACGGCCGCACCGCGTTCCTGAGCCGGATCCCGCTGAACTCGAGCGACGACTCGATGACCTTGTCCCAGAGCGGGCTGAGCGACGGATCCTCGCTGAAGTGCCAGAGCGCGGTCACGACAGCGACCTGAGGAGCGCCGCGGGCTCGGGCCAGAAGAGGAGGTCGGCCGCCTCCTCACGCGCGAGCCAGCGGTACTCGACGTGCTCGGAGTTCAACACCGGCTCCCAGCCCGGCTCGACGTCGACGAGGAACGCCTCGACGTGCACGCGCAACCCTGCGTCGCCCTCCCACGACGCCCGCGTGTAGGCGAACTCGCCGAGCGGCTGGAGCTCGCACCCGGCGAGGCCCGTCTCCTCCCGCAGCTCGCGGATCGCCGCGGCATGGAACGCCTCGCCGGGCTCCACCCCGCCGGCAATCGGGTGCCAGTAGCCGCCGCCCTCGGGCGAGCGGTGCGCGACGAGGAACTCCTCGCCTCGCCGCACGTGGATCAGCACCTCCGACCGCGTCTCGCTCAACGCGCCGGCTCCACTTGGGAGTACGTCTTTCGAGACGTATGATCGCGGCGCCGATCATGGGGTTCGAGCGCAAGGTTTCCTACACCGAGGACGAAGCTCGGCTGCCGTATGCGCTGGAGCGGATCAAAGGATCCGACCGGCTTGTCGTGGTGTTCCCGAAGCTCGCTCCCGGCCAGGTCAGGCCGGCGTTCGGGCTGCGCCGCTTGCTCGGTGACTTCCATGCGCACCGACTCTATTTCGGCGGCGACGAGCACTTCTTCCTCGGTCCGAAGCGCGAGCTCCGCGGTCTGCGAGCCGCCTGCCGGCATGTGCAGGCGACGATGGACGAGCTCGACATCGAACGAGAGGAGCTGATCTGCCTCGGCACGAGCGCCGGCGCGGTCGGTGCGCTGCTGATCGGGCTCGAGCTCGGCGCCGGCACGATCATCGCGGGAGCGCCCGTCTTCGACCTCGGGAGCGTCTTCGCCGAGTGGGAAGAGCTCGAGGCCGCGGGGAAGAAGAGCGCGGCGGTCAAGGTCCTGCAGGAGGCGCGCGACGGCGATCCCGGAGGAGAGATCGAGTTCCTCGACTCGCTCATCCCGACGGCTGCGGCGAAGGCCGAGTACCACTCGCGCGTCATCCTCTATACGAGCTTCTTCGACTACGGCTACCTCTCGACGATGGAGTTCGTGGAGCGCTACCGCTCGCATCCTCTGCTCAGCATCGTGTGCACGCACGGCACGTATGCCGAGCATGGCGAGATCGGCGCTCCGTTCAAGGAGTTTCTCCGGGAGCAATTCACGACTCTCGACGTCTGAGGGTCACCGAGTTCTCAAACAGGGAAGATCACCTCGGCGCGCGCGCCCGCGAACGCGAAGGTGCCGTGCAGCTCGTCGGCGACGAGGGCGCGGACGATCGAGAGCCCGGTGCCGCTGGGAGTGCCGTCGGTGCCGGAGCCTTCGTCGGCAATCGACAGGAGAACGTCCCCGTCGCGCCGCGCGAGCTCGATCCGCACCGTGCCGGCGCCGTGCTCGAGGGCGTTCTGGAGCAGCTCGGAGAAGACGAGGGCGAGCGCAGTCGCGCGGCTCCCGGCGAGCGAGACGGGCTCGAGCCGCGCCTCGACGTCGCGGCCGGCGCCGATTCCCTGCACGAGCATCGCCCGCAGACGGTCGATCAGCTCGCCCAGGTCGACGTCCTCCTCGCGCTGCTCGGTGAGCGACTCGTGCACGGCGGCGATCGCGAGGATCCGGTTGACGGAGTGCTCGAGCGCCTCGCGCGGATCGACGCCCTCAGCGCGCGCCTGCAGGCGCAGGAGCGAGGCGACGGTCTGGAGGTTGTTCTTGACGCGGTGATGGATCTCCTGGGCGAGGACGCCGCGCATCACTGCGCGCCCGTGCTCGAGCGCGACGGCTGCGTGGTGGGCGATCGCCTCGAGCAGCGCCCGCTCCTCGTCGGTGAATGGCGTGTCGCGGTCGGCCACGAGCTGGCCGATCTCCCGCCGCTTCCAGCGGAGCGGCGTGCGGACGGCATGCGACCCGGCGCGCCCCTCCGGCCAGGCGATCCGCCCGTCCTCGAGCACGAGCGCTGCGCCCGTCGCATGCACCGCGTCCATCGTCGTCTTGACGATCGCCTCGAGCGACTCCTCGAGGTAGAGCGACTCCGACACCGCCACCGAGATGCGCGCGAGGGCCTCGAGCTCGGCGACACGCTGCTGGGCCTCCGCATAGAGCCGCGCGTGGACGATCGACTGGGCGACCTGGCTCGCGATCGCTTGCAGCAGCTCGATCTCGTCCGGCCGGAACTCGCGTGGCTCGCGGGTGCGGACGTTGACGGCCCCGGCGAGCTGCTCGCGCGCGAGGACGGGAACGGCGAGGATCGACTCGTACTCCGACTCCGGCAGGTTCGGGAACTCCTTCCAGCGCGGATCGAGGTCGGCGCTCGCGGCGATGGCGACGGGCCGGCGCTCGGCCGCGGCGGTGCCGGTGATCCCCTCGCCCGGCCGCAGGCGAGGGCGGCGCGTCATCTCGTCGAGCGAGGTGCCGTGCGTGGCCCGCAGGACGAGCTCGCCGGCCGTCTCGTCGTAGAGGTAGACGAAGCACGCGTCCGCCTCGAGCGCCGCGGCCACCTCGTTGGCGACGAGGTGCAGCACCTCCTCGAGATCGAGCGTCGAGTTGACGGCAGCGATCGTCTCGGTCAGCAGCCGCAGGTGGCGGTCGGTCGTCTCCACGCGCTAATCGTAGGAGCGGAGAGGCCCTACCTAGGTCGGCACGAAGAAGAGACCCGCGATGCCAAGCCCGAAGAACGCAAGCGCGAAGAGCGAGTCCGGGCCGAGCCGGAACCGGCAATGCATCGGCCGGCTGATCACCCCGAAGCCGTAGATCGCCGTCAGCCCGACGCCGAGCGCGGCGAGCCAGGCGTTGAGGCTCCCGGCCGAAGGCAGCACCGGCTGTCCCGCGACGAGGTCTGCGACGAGGAAGAGGCAGACCTGGAACGCGTTCCCACCGAAGATGTCGCCCATCGCGAGCGAGTTGTCGCCGAGCGACACGGCCGCGATCCCCGAGCTGATCTCCGGCAGCGCCGTCGCACCGGCGAGCACGGTGGCGCCGAAGATGACGCCGTTGACCCCGAGCCGGTTGGCGAGGTCGTTGCCGCTCACTTCGAGGACGACGCCCGCGGCCAGCGTGACGAGGCACGCGACCCCGAAGATCGCCACGACGCGGACGTTGGAGGAGCCGGCGTAGGGATGAGGCTGCTCCGGTCGGGCGCGCTCGCGCCGGCGCCGGCCCGGCCGGCTCCCGGGCATCTCGACGCTCCAGCGTGGATCCTTCGCCGCCCGCTGGATGAGGACGAGGCCGGCGACCCAGACGACGACGATCGCGACCGACGCCGGGCTGACGCGCCCGGCTATCGCCGTCGACGGCTTGAGGAGCGATCCCATGTCGACTTCTGCGACGAGGATGATCACGAGCAGCGCCTCGAGCACGGGGGTCAGCCTTCCGACGAGATATGTGAGTGGTCGGTCGGGGCCGGCGGCGACGTCGCAGAGGACCAGCACCATCGTCTGAATGGCAATGCCGCCGATCAGGTTCCCTGCAGCAAGCTGGAGGTGCCCCGACGCGGCGGCGGAGACCGTGATCGCGAGCTCCGGCAGGGTGCCGGCGACGGCGAGCAGGATCAGGCCGCCGAGCTCGTCGCCCAGACCGAATCGCGCATCGAGCGCGTCGGTCGTCTTCGAGAGCAGGATGCCGGCCGCCCAGGTCGCACCGGCGGCGGCGAGGAAGATCAGGACGAGAAGGGGCGAGCCGAGCCCGGCCACGCCCGAGAACGATCTAGGCAGCGGCGGACGGAGCGAGCCGCCCGCCGCAGCCCTGGCTCAGATCGAGTCGCTCACCCCTCGCGATGCCGGTCGGTCGAGAGCGTCGCCAGCTCACCCTCCCCGACGAGCTCCGCCGGAATCACGACGAAGTGAATGGGCGTCAGCGCCCGCAGCGTTGCCGTACGGACGCCGCCCTCGAGCAATGCGCGCTCGCCGACGATCGTTCCCGGGCCCATCTCCGCGACCTGCTCGCCGTCGACCTCGACCGCGAGCACTCCGTCGAGGAGGAGATAGAGCTTGTCTCCCTCCGCGCCCTGCGTCACGAGCACCGCGCCCTCGCCGAGCCTCCGCTTCGTGAGTTTCTCGTCTCCCGACATGAGGGCCCGTGACAGCTCGCGCTCGAGCGCGCTCTCCGCCGCCGCGACGACCGCCTCCGACTCGTCGTCGCCCCAGGGCGTGTTCTCGCCGTGCGATTCGCGGTACCACGCCTTGAAGTCGATGGTGCCGGTCTTCTCGGAGAGGGCACCGTCGCTGTCGTAGATCCAGTGCCGCGGGAACGGGCTCGCTCCGACCACTTCGTGCTCGACACGACCGTCCGCATGCAGCGTCAGTGCCAGCGTCGTCCAGCACGTCGCCGAGTGGATGCGGAACAGCGGTCCACCCTTGACCAGCCGCGGCGCCGGGAAGCCTGCCCGTCCGCCCACGGTCTGCACGAAGCGTGCGCGGTCGCCGGAGATCTCCGGCTCGGAGCGAAGCACCTCGAACGGGACTCCCGGGACGACGATCGCCTTCGGCCCGAGCCGGAATGTCGTCGACCCGACGAGACCGCCGCCCTCGTAGCCGGCGCCGACGATCGCGCCGTCCTCGACGTCGATCCAGGCCTGCAAGAGGTTGGCTTCGCGGAAGCGGTCGGCGTCGCGCAGCCGCTCCAGGTCGCCCGCTTCGAGGCGATCGGGCGGCGGCTCGTCGTAGTGGCCGACGCCGAGCTCGAACGGCAGCTTCGGTAGGCCCTCGATGGCCTCCGACGGGATCCATGAGATCGCGGTGACGGAACCTTCGACGCGCATCCTTTTCCTCCCCAGCTCGTTGATCCCCGTTCGATTCAACACCCGGAGAGGGCTCGGTTCAAGGTTCCGAGCGGCTCGAGGGGGACGACGCAGCGGCCGTCCCCCTCGTCGAGCGGCCTAGAGAACTGCGAGGTACTTCTTCATCTCCCAGTCGGTGAGCTGGACGCGGTACTCGTCCCACTCCTTCCGCTTCAGCTCGACGTAGCGGTCGAAGATGTGCGGGCCGAGCGCCGTCCGCATCAGCTTCGACTGCGAGAGCTCGTCGATCGCCTCGCCGAGCGTCTCGGGCAGGGAGACGATGCCGCGCTCGCGCCGCTGCTCGGCCGTGAGGTGGTAGAGGTTCGTCTCCATCGGGTCCGGCAGCTCGTAGCCCTGCTCGATCCCCTCGAGCCCCGCATGCAGCAGCGCCGCGAAGGTGAGGTACGGATTGCACGCAGGGTCGGGGCAACGGATCTCGGCCCGCGTCGCCTGCTCGGAGCCCGGCTTGTAGAGCGGGATCCGGATCAAAGCCGAGCGGTTCCGCTGCGACCACGCGACGTAGACCGGAGCCTCGAAGCCCGGCACGAGCCGCTTGTACGAGTTGACCCACTGCGCGAAGACCGCCGACAGCTCGCGCGCGTGCCGGAGCTGGCCGGCGATGAACGCCTTCGCGACCTCCGAGAGGTGCCACTTGTCCTCGGAGTCGAAGAACGTGTTGTGGCCGTCGGTGAAGAGCGACATGTGCGTGTGCATGCCCGAGCCGTTCTCACCGAAGAGCGGCTTCGGCATGAAGGTCGCGTGGTAGCCGTGCTGCTTCGCGACCTCCTTGACGACGAGCCGGTAGGTGAGCATGTAGTCGGCCATGTCGAGCGCGCCCGCGTAGCGGATGTCGATCTCGTGCTGCGACGGCCCGACCTCGTGGTGGTGGTACTCGACCGGGATGCCCATCGACTCGAGCGCGCGGATCGTGTCGCGGCGGACGCCGGTCGCGGCGTCGAGCGTCGTCTGCGCGAAGTAGCCGCCCTCGTCGAGCGTCTCCGTGCCCTTCTCGTCCTTGAACAGGAAGTACTCGGCCTCGGGGCCGACGTTGAACGTGTCGAAGCCCATCGCCTCCATCCGCTCGAGCGCGCGGCGAAGCGCAAAGCGTGGGTCGCCGGCGTACGGCTCGCCGTCGGGTGTGACGATGTCGCAGATCATCCGCCCCGTCTGGCCGTCGGGGAGGATCCGGAAGGTGTCGGGATCGGGGATCGCGACCATGTCCGACTCCTCGATCGCGTTGAAGCCGGTGATCGACGAGCCGTCGAAGCCCATTCCGTCGTCCAGTGCGCCCTCGAGCTCGTTGCGCGTGATGGCGAAGCTCTTGAGGTGCCCTTCGAGATCGGTGAACCACAGGAGCACGTCCTCGATGCCGCGGGACTCGATCTCCGCGAGCACCTCCTTGCGCGTCTCCGGGTCGGATGTCGCTCTGTTCCTTGACTCCACGTACGCCATTCTCCCTCCTCCTCGACTCTGGTTCCGAGAAACAAAAAAGCCCCGGCGTCCACCGTGTCCCAGAAGGACTACGTGGTCGCCGAGGCCTCGTCGCCTCGCAAATGTCGTGCAAAGTCTACATGTCGTCCGGACGGACTGGGGCTACCCTCAAGGCGCTCTGGTCCGCACGCTCGCCGTCCTCGCCGTCCTTGCCGCAGCGGTCGCTTTCGCCTCGGCGCCGCACGCGGCGCGCTCGTCCGGCAGCCCGCAGCCGTACGTCGCGCCGGCCGGGAGCGGTGCGCTCTTCCTCGTCAGCGGTCACGGCTACGGGCATGGCGTCGGCATGGGCCAATGGGGTGCCCAGGGCTACGCGGAGCAGGGCTACACGTACGACCAGATTCTCGACGCCTACTACCCGGGCACGGAGCTGGGCCAGACGTCCACCACGTCGATTCGCGTCCTCCTCGCGAGCGGGCAGAACAAGCTGACGATCTCCTCGAAAAAGGCGTTCACGGTCACCGACGGTGACGATGTGGAGCACACGCTCCCGGCGGGGAAGACGACGTTCGGAACCGGGCTCAAGCTCGCGGTCGACGGCGGGCCGGCAACCGCGCTCGCCGCCCCGCTCACATTCTCGCCGGGCGGCGGGTCGACGCTCACCCTCGGTCGGGCGTATCGCGGGCAGGTCCTCGTCGACGTGTCGGGCAAGAAGCTCCGCGCGATCAACGAGCTCCCGCTCGAGCAGTACCTCTACGGCGTCGTCCCGGCCGAGATGCCGTCGGCATGGCTCCCGGCGGCGCTCGAGGCGCAGGCCGTGGCGGCGCGCTCGTACGCCCTCGCGAACCGGAAAGCTGCAGCGCCGTTCGACGTCTACGCCGACGGACGCAGCCAGGCCTACCTCGGCGTCTCCGCCGAGACGGTGGCGGGAAGGCAGGCCGTCGACGAGACGGCCGGGCAGGTTCTGCTGTACGGCGGCGGTGTTGCCGACACGCTCTTCTCCTCGAGCACCGGAGGCCGGACGCAGTCGGCCGCAGACGCCTTCGGCCCGCCCGGCCGGCCGTATCTCGTCTCGGTCAAGGATCCGTACGACACGATCTCGCCGTACCACGACTGGGGCCCGGTTCCCGTCACCGCCCAGACGCTCGGTAGCGCGCTCGGCGTCACGGGCCAGGTCGTCGATGCGACGGTCAAGCGGAACTCGTCCAAGCGCGTCAAGGCACTCAACGTCTCGTCGCTCTCGGGCGGAGCCGAGCACTCCTCCTCGATCACGGGCGCGACCACTGCGTCGGCGCTCGCGCTTCGCTCGACGTGGTTCAGCATCGGCGTCCTCTCGCTTCAGCTTCCGTCGCCGAACCCGAAGGTCGCTGCAGGCACGAGCGTGACGCTGAGCGGCGTCGTGCGGGGCGTGCAGGGAGTGGTCGTGCAGAAACGCAACGGCGGCGGGCCGTGGCAGCGGCTGAGGTCGGTCGTGCCCGGCAGCTTCTCCTTCGCCGTCAAGCCGAAGGTGACGACCCAATATCGGCTGGCGAGCGCAGATGACGCAGCCGCGCCCGTCCGAATCCGGGTCCGGACGGCTACCGTGGGATAGTGAAAAGGCTGAGGGTTGCGGTGCTCGGCGCAATCGTCGCTGCGCTCGTGGCGGCCTCTTCTGCTGCCGCTTTCACGCCGGCGAACACGTACTACGGGAAGCAGTGGTATCTCGGGCAGGACAACGCGTTCGATGCCTGGGCCTCGCCGCCGATGCTCGACCCGGTCAAGGTCGCGGTCGTCGACTCGGGAGTCGACTGCGGGTTGCCGGACTTCAAGGGGGGTCAGATCGCAGAGGCAAAGAGCTTCGTCGGCGGCAGCGCCTGCATGGACTCAGAGGGACACGGCACGATCGTCGCAGGCGAGATCGCCGGCGGGCTCAACTCTGCGGGCGTCGTCGGCCTTGCCTACGGAGCGCGGCTCCTCGACGCGAAGGTCGTCGCCGCCGACGGGACGATCCCGCTCAAGGCCGAGGCTGCCGGAATCAGATGGGCGGTCGACCAGGGAGCGCAGGTCGTCAACCTCAGCTTCGGCGCCGTCCGCGACCCGCTCTCGCCCGAGCTCGACTCGTACTCCAAGGTCGAGGCCCAGGCGGTCGCGTACGCGGTGAAGAAGGGAGCGGTGGTCGTCGCTGCCGTCGGCAACGCGGACGAGGCGCCGACCACACCGTGGCCGTACGCTAGCTGGCCGTCCGCGCTGCCCCACGTGATCGGCGTCGGCGCGTTGACCCGTTCGGGCAACGTCCCCGACTTCTCCGACGAGGATCCGACCTTCGTCGACATCGCCGCCCCCGGCGTCGGCATCTTCTCCACCTTCCCCAAGGATCTGACGGCGTCACAAGACGGCTGCACGCCGCAGGGCTACACCGATTGCGCGGCGGGCGACTATCACAAGCCCGAGGGCACGTCGTTCGCGGCGCCCCAGGTGGCGGCGGCCGCGGCCGTCCTGCTCGGCGTCAACCCGTCGCTCACGAGCAGCCAGGTGACGAAGATTCTCGAGCGGCACGCGGACGACGTCGATGCCGCTTCCGGCTGCGCCGCGTGCTCGACCGGACGCGACATGTTCAGCGGCTGGGGCAGTCTCGACGTGATGAAAGCCGTCGACTTTCTCGACTCGGTCGCGCCGCTTCCGCCCTCCGACCGGCTCGAGCCGAACGACGACGCCGGGCAGGCGCCCAAGCTCTGGGGGAAGCAGTCGAATCTCGCTGCGACGCTCGACTTCTGGGACGACCCCGCCGACGTGTACCGCGTGAAGCTCGACCGGGGGCAGCAGCTGCGGGTCCGGGTCGCCGCGCGCTGGGCCAACGCGGACGTCGACCTGAGCCTCTGGCGGCCGGGGACGAGCGCCGTGCTGCACGGGCACAAGGGGCGAGTTGCCGGGACGGCCGGTCCGGCGAGCACGCAGCGTCTCTCGTATCGGGCTCCGAGCGCGGGTTGGTACTACGTCACGCTGCGGATCACGCAGCACGGCGGCGGCCGCTACACGCTGCGGCTCACGAAGACCGGCTGAGCTCGAAGCCCTACTGGTTCTCGAGCAGCTCGTCGTCGTTGACCTGGCGCATCACGCGCGCGGGATTGCCGACGACGAGCATCCGCCGCTCGACGTCCTTCGTCACCACCGCGCCTGCTCCGACGAAGGCCTCCTCGCCGATCTCGATTCCGGGGAGAAGCACCGCGCCGCCGCCGATCCGGGCGCCACGACGGATTGTCGGCCCCTTGATCAGCTCGTGACGCCGCTCGGTGCGGCCCATGAAGTTGTCGTTCGTCGTCACGACGCACGGCGCGATGAACACCTGCTCCTCGAGCGTCGAGTATGCGGTGATGTAGGCCTCGGCCTGGATCTTCGTCATCGCTCCGATCGTCGTGTCGTTCTCGACGAGCGAGCCTCGCCCGATCACGACGTCGTCGCCGACCGTGACACGCTCGCGCACGCACGACTGGTCGCCGAGGATCACGCGCGCTCCCACCTTCGTCCCCGCGAAGACAACGGCCCCGGTCGAGACGATCGTGCCGTCGCCGATCTCGGCCGGCGGTAACTCGGAGCGCTTGGCCGTCGAGCGCGGCGAGAGCGAGGGCTGCTTGCCCACGACCGCATGCTCGAGCACCTTCACGCCCTCTCCGAGCACCGTGCCCGGATAGACGATCGCTGTGGGATGGATCTCAACCATGCAGCGACTCCGTCAGGAGCTCGAGGGCACGCACGACTTCGAGCCCGTCCCGCATCTCGCGTCCGTCCCAGCCCTCCTGCACGAGCCGCAGGAAGTGCTGGCACTCGAGCTTGAGCGGCTCCGCGTTCGACAGCTTCGGGCTGAACGCGTCGCCCGAGCGGGTGCTCCACTCGCCGTACGTGTCGGAAGGCTGCTCGGGCGCCTTGTCGTACACGGTGATCTTCTGGTCGAGCTCCATGTCGTCGAAGACGGCCATCTTGTCGCGCCCCACCACCGTGAGCCGCCGCATCTTGTGCGGGTCGAGCCACGAGAGGTGCATGTGCGCGATCTTCCCCGACGCGAAGCGCAGGTAGCAGAACACGACGTCCTCGACCCCCTCGTTGAGGAACGCATGGCCGTGCGCCGATGCCTCGACGATCTCCTCGGAGATCAGGCTCAGGATCACCGACAGGTCGTGGACACCGAGCGACCAGAGCGCGTTCTCGTCCTTGCGGATCTTGCCGAGGTTCTGGCGGTTCCCGTAGACGACGAGCACGTCGCCGAGCTCGCCCTCGTCGACGATCTCCTTCAGCTTCTGCACGGCCGGGTGGTAGAGGAGGAGATGGCCCGGCATGAGCACGAGCCCGCCCGCCTCCGCGAGGCCGACGAGCTCCTCCATCTCGGCGAGGCGCATCGCCGGCGGCTTCTCGACGAAGACGTGCTTGCCCGCCTCGAGCGCCGCCTTCGCGAGCGGATAGTGCGTGGGAACCGGGGTCGCGATCACCACCGCGTCCACGTCATCGGCGGCGAGGAGCTCCTCGAACGAGCCGGTGACGCGTGCGTCGGGGTAGCGCTCGCCGAACTCCGCCTGCCGCTCCTCGCTCGCGTCGCAGAGCCAGCGCAGGTCGGCGAGGTCGTCGAAGTTGCGGGCGAGGTTGCGCCCCCAGTAGCCGAGCCCTGCCTGTCCGATCCGCAACGTCACAGCTTGTAGACGTGCGCCGCCGCGCTGCCCTTGGCGCCGGTCGCGTTGCGGAGGTCGACGACGAGTGGCGCTTCGTCCACGAGCCGGTCGTAGTCGAGGGACGAGTGGTCGGTGACGATCACGACGCAGTCGTGGGCCTGCGGCTCGTACGGCGCGGAGGCGAGCTCGATGCCCTCCTCGTCGATCCGAGGGACGTGCGGGTCGTGGTACGAGACGTCGGCGCCGGCGTTCTGGAGCAGCGAGATGAGCTTCAACGCGGGCGACTCGCGCAGGTCGCCGATGTCCGGCTTGTACGCGACGCCGAGCACGAGGATCCGCGAGCCCTTCATCGCGCGCTGCGTGTGGTGGTTGAGCGCCTGCGAGACGAGCGAGCGGCAGAAGTACGGCATCTCCTCGTTCACCTTGCCGGCGAGCTCGATGAACTCCGTGTAGAAGCCGAACTCGCGCGCCTTCCAGCTGAGGTAGAAGGGATCGATCGGGATGCAGTGGCCGCCGAGGCCCGGCCCGGGGCTGAAGCGCATGTAGCCGAACGGCTTCGTCGCGGCGGCGTCCACGACCTCCCAGATGTCGATATCCATGCGGTCGCAGAGGATCGCGAGCTCGTTGACGAGGGCGATGTTGACCGAGCGGAAGATGTTCTCGAGCAGCTTCGTGAGCTCCGCCGCCTCCGGGCTCGTGAGCTCGTGCACCGTGTCGATCGCGCGCCCGTAGATCTCTGCTGCTCTGCGCGTGCACTCGGGCGTGACGCCGCCGAGCACCTTCGGCGTCGTCTTCGTCGTCCAGTCCTCGCGGCCGGGATCGACCCGCTCCGGCGACATGGCGAGGTAGAAGCCCTCGCCTGCGGTCAGTCCGCTCCCTTCCTCGAGGATCGGCTTCAGCACCTCTTTCGTCGTGCCCGGCCACGTCGTCGACTCGAGGACGACGACCTGGCCCTCGCGCAGCACCCCGGCGATGCGCCGCGCCGCGGCCTCCACGATCGAGAGGTCGGGCTCGCGCTGGCGCGAGAGCGGCGTGGGCAGTGCGATGAGGATGCCCTCCGCGTCTCGCAGCTCCTCGTAGCTCGTGGTCGCGTGGACGAGTCCGCGCTCGACCAGCGGAGCCAGCCGCTCGCTCGGGACGTCGGGGATGTGCGACTCGCCGCGGTTGAGGGCGGCGACGACGTCTTCGACCACGTCGACGAGGAGGACGCGGCAGCCGGCCTCGGCGAACGTGGCCGCCAGAGGAACGCCGACGTAACCGGCGCCAACCACTGCGACGTCGTACTGAAGGGCCTCAGCCACGGTCGGCAAGGCTAGCGGCGACCCGTTCGGCTGCGTGTCCGTCACCGTAGAGCGGCGGCCGCTCGTCGGGCATCCGTGCCGCCGCCACCGCCGCGACGAGCTGCTCGGGGTCGTCGTCGACGAGGACGTTGGCTCCCAGCTCGACCGTGTCCACCCACTCGGTCGAGGGGCGCGCCGTGACGCACGGAACGCCGTACCAGTAGGCCTCCTTCTGCAGGCCGCCCGAATCGGTGACGAGCACGCGCGCCTGCGAGACGAGCGCGGCCATGTCGAGATAGCCGACCGGGTCGAGCACCTCCACATTCGGTGGCACCTCGCCGAGGACCGAGCGCGTGCGCGGGTGCGCCGGGAAGAGGACGCGCTCGCCGATCCGTCCCAGGCCGTCGACGATCCGCGCGAGCCGCTCGGGCCGGACGTTCGCCGCGCGGTGGATCGTCGCTGCGACGTACTTGCCAGGCTGGACGCCGTGCTCGGCGAGGATCCCCGAGCGCTCGCGGGCGATCGGCGCGAACTGGAAGCACGCGTCCGCCATCACGTCACCGACGACGTCGATCGATCCCGGCACGCCTTCCCGGAGCAGGGTCTCGCGCGAGCGCTCGTCGGGACAGAGGAGCAGCTCGGCCACGGCATCGACCGCGATTCGGTTGTGCTCCTCGGGCATCGACAGGTCGCCGCTGCGCAGGCCTGCCTCCACGTGCGCGACGCGGATGCCCGTGTCCCCCGCGGCCCGCGTGCCGGCGAGCGTCGTGTTGGTGTCTCCGAAGACGAGCGTCCAGTCGGGGCGCTCCTGCTCGAGCACCGCTGCGATCGGCGGCCGCATGGTCTCGGCGTCGGCGGTGTGCAGATCGAGCCGGTAGCGCGGCTCGGGCAGCGCGAGCTCCGCGTAGAAGACATCGGAGAGCGCAGGATCCCAGTGCTGGCCGGTGTGGAGTCCGACCTCCTCGATCCCGGCCTCGCGGAGCGCAGCAGAGACGGGACCGGACTTGATGAACTGCGGACGGTTGCCGACGACGGTGAGGACCTTCATCGAGACGAGGCTACAATCAGCCGCCGTTCGGGCCGTTAGCTCAGCTGGTAGAGCAGGGGACTCTTAATCCCAAGGTCGCAGGTTCGATCCCTGCACGGCCCATGCCACATGCTCACGCCTCGGCGACACCGTGGAGCGATTCGATCGACGGGATGAAGTAGTAGGCACCGGTGAGCGGACGGGTGTAGCGGGTCAGGGCGTCGCGGGTTCCGTCGGTGAGGCCGGCCATGCTCTCGAGCATCGACGCGAGAGGTCGCCGGTCGGCGCAGAAGCCGACGAACATCGTTCCGTGGTCGGTCACGGTCCCGTAGGGCATGTTGCGGCGGAAGATCTTCCCGAAGCGGTCCTGGTCGGTGCTTGCGACGTGCGAGTCGGCGGGCTTGTTCTCGAGCTCGACGCTGTCGAGCTTCCGGCGCCCGATCACCCGCTCCTGGTCGGCGTCGGAGAGCGCCTCCCAGGCAGGCGAGTTGTGGGCCCACTTCTGCAGGAGCAGCACGGTCCCGCCGGCGCCGGGCGCGTCCTCTCCGATCACCGCGAGCTGCGGGGCCTCGATCAGCGTCGGGTTCTCCGTGCCGTCGATGAAGCCCGTGAGGTCGAGATCGTGGCGGTACGGCCAGCTCGATGTCTCCTCCGCGACGTGGGCGATCCCGGCGAGCGCACGGATCGCCATCCGCGAGACGTCGAAGATCACGTCGTAGGCACTGCCGGAGAGCCAGAGGACGGCGTCGTGCTGTGTCGCCGGCATCTCGAACTCGTCTATCCCGACGACCGGAGCGTTGAAACCGTCCACCTCGGCAGGTGCGTCCTCCGGCGCGACGTCGCGCCACAATTCGGGCCTGAAGCCGGCGACGAGATTGACGCCGCCCATCGTCGTCCTCGGCTCGCGCAGCGAAGCGACGGCCTGGACGAGATCGGCCGGAGCGGACTCCCCTGACGCGTCGAGCTCCAGGTACGCGTGTGATGCGGTGCCCAGCGCGAAGATGCCCGCCTGCGGGTTGGCCACGGCGCGACGTCAGGAGTGCTGGAGCTCGCGCACGCGGAACGCGAGCACGATGTCCCTCACACCCCGGATCAAGGCGAACGCGCAGACCCAGGCGATGAGGAGGATCGAGCTCCGGCCGTAGTCGCCGGCCGCCCAGAAGCCGAGGACAATCTCGATGATCCCGCCGACGAGCTGCAGCCACCAGACCTCGATCTCGTGCCGAGCGGAGATCGACTGGATGATGTCGAACGTCCCGGCGAAGAGCAGGAAGAAGCTGAAGACGGCGGCGAGCGCCACGAACGTGTTGCCCGGGTGGATGAACGCGACGACCCCGGCGACGAGGAACGCGAGCGCCAGCACCCCGTTCAGCAGCTTCCACCAGCCTGCCGCGAGGAAGATCATCCCGATCTCGAGGATGCCGGCTGCGATCGCCACGAATCCGAACAAGAGCGAGATCGCATGGACGGAGGTGTAATCGAAGCGGAGCAGGATCAGTCCGACCAGCATCCAGCCGAGTCCCGTGATCAGCAGCAGCCACCACGGCGGCAGCACGTTCCCCAATAGCCGTCCTGCGGAGCTCTCGAGCCTTGCTTCTGCGGTCGCCATCACAGCCTCCCCTGTCGTCGTCCCCCCGCTGCGACCACGATCTCACGCCGTCGTCGCGGCCGCAAGCGAGGCTTGAACCGAGTCGTCGCGTGCGAGATGCTCGCGCCGATGAGTTCCGACCCGCCGCAGGATCGCCTGCAGGAGCTCGGCGACCGCCTCGACCGCCTCGCCCAGCGGGTCGAGGGGCTCGAGATGCACGTCGACCAGCTCACGCAAGCGGCCGCGGCGACGCGCAGGCCGGAGCATCATCTCCCGCATCCGGTCCGGTCGGCGGAGCACGAGGTCGAGCACCTGCGCGAGGTCGCCGACAAAGGCGAGAGCGCGGCGACGCCGGCCATCCTCGCGGCCGGCGTGCTCGCGGTGGTGGTACCGATCGCAGCACTTCTGATCGCCGCCGCCGTGCTCGTTCCGATCCTCGTCACGCGAGGCGGAGGCTCGTCGGCGGTTCCCTGGACGCTGCCGAATGGAGACCTCACGAATACGCGGGTCGTTCAGGGGTCGCCGATCTCGTCGGCGAACGTCTCGCAGCTTGGCGTCGCGTGGACGATGCCGCTGACAGCGAGCAGCATCTACGGGACCTTCGCGGCGATCCCGGTCACGAGCCCGGACGGTGTCGTCTACCTCCAGGACCTCGAATCGAACGTCTTCGCGGTCGACCTCTCAACGGCAAGGTCCTCTGGCGCCGTACCTACAACTCGCAAGACATCGGCCCGAACGGCGTCACCTACGCCGACGGCGTCGTCTACGGCGCGACTGCCAAATTCGCGTTCGCTCTCGACGCGAAAACGGGCAAAGAGCTCTGGCGGAACGCGGCGCTCGTTCCCAAAGCGCTGCAAAAGGGCGGCGGCGAGCTGGCCAGCGGGTTCGGAATCGACATCCAGCCGCAGGTCGCGAACGGAGTTGTCTACCTCTCCTCGGCGGCGCTGCTCGACGGCGGCGTCGTGTACGCGCTCGACGCCAAGACGGGGAAGATGCTCTGGTCGTTCGACACCGTGACCGACCCGGTCGGAAAGAAGATCATCGGCGGCGGCGCCTGGAATGCACCCGCGATCGGGCCCGACGGGACCGTCTACATCGGGACGGGGAACATGTACCAGCCGTACTCGGTCGGCGTCTCCCAGCCGGGCAAGCGGCTCTATACCGACAGCACGCTCGCGCTCGACGGCAAGACCGGCAAGCTGAAGTGGTACTTCCAGGCCGTCCCGGACGACTTCCACGACTGGGACATGCAGCTCTCGCCGATCTACGCGACGGCCGGCGGGCGGGCGCTCGTCCTCGACGCCGGCAAGATGGGCTACGTCTACGCAATGGACTCGGCGAGCGGCAAGCTCGTCTGGAAGACCAAGGTCGGCGTCCACAACGGCCACGACCAGGACGGCGCGCTCGCGCTGCAGCACAAGCTGCCGAAGCCGACGTTCCCGCTCACGGTCGAGCCCGGCATAGTCGGCGGCGTCGAGACGAACATGGCGGTCGCCGACGGCGTCGTCTACGTCCCGGTCGCCAACCTGGCATCCGAGTGGAAGACGCCCGACAGCGGTCTTGGAGCCGCGAACTTCGGTTCCGGCACGGGCGAGATGCTGGCGCTCGATCTCGCCACCGGCCGGATCCTCTGGGACACGAGGCTGCCCCAGATGGCGGACGGCGACGCCACCGTCGTCAACGACCTCGTCTTCACGACGACCTTCGACGGCCGGCTGATCGCGTTCGACCGCAAGACCGGCAAGATCGTCTGGAACCAGAAGCTGCCCGCGTTCACCAACGCACCCGTGACGGTCGTCGGGGACACGCTCGTCACCGCCGCGAGCTTCCCCGGGGGGAAAGGCCAGACCACCGAGGTGATCGCGTTCCGGCTCGGCGCGCACGGCAGCCTCACGCCCACGGCGACCTCGACCACGACCGCCGCCGGCTCCGCGAACGGCGCCGCGCTCTTCACGCAGAACTGTTCTTCCTGCCACACGCTGGCGGCTGCCAACGCCACGGGCAAGGTCGGACCGAACCTCGATCAGCTGAAGCCGTCGCAGTCGGTCGTCGTGCATCAGGTGACCAACGGCGGCGGCGGCATGCCGTCCTTCGGCGGCCGCCTCAGCCCCGCGCAGATCGACGCGGTCGCCGCCTACGTCGCGAGCTCCGCAGGCAAGAAGTAGCGCGACGGCTTCTCGCACGGCTCGTCGCCCGCCGTCGTATGCTCCTCGCCGCTACACGGACCGAGGGGAGACGAGCTGGCCAAGCGGAAACTCGAACCCGACGAGCTCCGGCAGTTGGTGGACGCGGAGCGCGCGAGCATCCTGGAGGAGTTGTCCCAGCTCGCGAAGGAAGTCGCGGCCGCGCGCGAGAAAGAGGCCAAGCGGCAGGCGCGCTACAACCGGCAGGTGAGCCGGCTCCTGTTGCGCGGGAAAGGGCTCATACCGGTCGTCCAGATGGCGGACGCGCTGCGCTGGAACCGCCAGCACGCCCATCGCGCGATTCGCGAGGCCGAAACCGCGAGCGAGAACGGGAAGGTCTCCTAGAGAGGCTGCGGTCTGGCCAATCCCGTGCGCTTCGTGCAGACTGCGACGAGCACAAAAGCAGACTGGGGGGCTGTACGACGAGCAGCGGGACGGAGCCGCTAGCGGCAACGGCTGAGAGCGTCGACGACGCCGTCCGTCGGCTGGTCGTCGCGCGGTCGCACGACCTCGTCACGCTCTGCGATCTGACGGGCGCGATCGTCTATGCCTCGCCTTCCTGGGCGAGCCTCGGGTGGGAGCCGCGCGACCTCGCCGGCGCCGCGGTGATCGAGCTGATCCATCCCGACGATGCTGCGCTCGCGACGGCGGCGTGGAACGAGGTCGCCTCGGGCACCGACGTCGACGCCGTCACGATCCGCTTCCAGCGGGCCGGAGGCAGCTACGCCTGGTTCGAGGTGAACGGATCCGCCGTCCACGACTCCGACGGCGAGCTTCGCTTCATGCTCGGAACGGCTCGCGACGTGAGCGAGCGCGAGGAACTGCGCTGGCGGCTCCGCGACCTCGACGCCGTCTACCGCTTTGCTGACGCCGTAGCCGGCGCCCGGGCGCTCGACGAGGTGCTCGACGCGGCGCTCGACGCGCTCCTCGAGGCCACAGGCGCCGATCGCGCCTCGGTCCTGCTCGGTGACGACGACGGCATGCTCCGCTTCCGTGCGTGGCGCGGGCTCTCCGACCGTTACCGCGACCTCCACCGAAGGGCGCTCGCCGTGGTCGCCCGACGCCTCGGACCCGCAGCCCGTTCTCGTGGAGGATCTCGCCGACAGCGGCTTCGAGCCGGCGCTCGAGCGTGTCATGCGCAAGGAGGGGATCGCCGCGCTGGCCCTCGTCCCGCTCGTGCGAGGCGGGCAGCAGGTCGGCCGATTCGTGCTCTACCGCGACGCGCCGCACCGCTGGAGCGAGCGCGAAGTGCTGCTTTCCCGGACGATCGCGAACCACCTCGCATCCGTGATCGAGCGGGCGCAGGCGCAGCACGAAGCCGAAGGGTCGCGTGCCCGGCTCGCGCTCCTGCTCGAGGCGACGGAGCACCTGACCCAGACGCTCGACTACGAGCAGCTCTTGCGGCGCGTGCCCCAGCTCGTCGTCCCGCGCATCGCCGACGGCTGCCACGTCTACCTCGCGCGCAACGAGGACACCGAGCTCGTCCGGGTGGCCCAGGCCCATGTCGATCCGCGCATCGCGCAGCTCCTCGAGCGAATCGACGCGGTCTACGACGTCTCGCGCGACCGGCGGATCCCGGTCGTCGAGGTCTTCCGCAGCGGCAAGCCCATCCACAAGCCGTCGCTCACGCGGCCGCTGAAGAAGGTCGCGCGACCGGGCGAGGAGGAGCTCGTGCGCATGGAGTCGCGCTCGCTCATCGTCGTCCCGCTCGAGGCGGGCGGCAGGCGGCTCGGCGTGCTCGCGGTCACGTCGGCCGAGCAGGGCCGGCACGGAGACGACGACTTCGAGCTGGTCTCGGAGCTTGCGCGGCGCGTTTCACTCGCACTCGATCTGGTCGGCCTCCACCGGCGTGCGCAGGATTCGCTCGCCCAGCTCCAGGCGGTGATCGCGCAACTGCCGCTCGGCGTCGGCATCACGGATGCCGACCACCACATCGTCCTGCTCAACGACGAGCTCGAACGGATCTGGGGAGCGCCCGTCGCCATCGGCTCCGACCACCGGACTCCCGGAACGGAAGGCTGGCCCCTCGAGCGCGCGCTCGAGAACGGGGAGGTGACGATTGGAGAGAGGCGGGAGGTCGAGCGGGACGAAGGGACCCGCACCCTCGAGATCAGTGCGGCTCCGGTTCGCGACGCCGACGGCGCGACCGTCTCGGCCGTCGCGATCCTCGCCGACGTCACGCGCCGTACCCGCGCCGAGGAGAACCTTCGCTTCCTCAGCCGGGCCAACGAGCTGCTCGTCGCGAGCCTCGACTGGGAGCACACGCTGGCCGCGATCGCCGAGCTCGCGGTGCCGGCGCTCGCGGGCTATCTCGTGATCGACCTCGTCGACTCCGACGACGAGCTCCACTGGGTGGTGGCCGTCCACGCCGATCCGGACAAGACCGAGCTCGTGCGGAACCTGCGCGCGAGCTATCCGCCGACGCTCCCGACCCATCCGATCCAGGTCGCGCTGCGGACGGGACAGCCACAGCTCTTGCCCGACCTGCAGGCCGAGGCCGAGGCGATGGCGCACGACGCGAAGCACGCGCGCGCCATCCGGCGGATCGCGAACACGTCCGGCCTCGTCGCACCGCTGGTCGCGCGCGGCCGCACGCTCGGCACGATCAGCCTCGGCACGATCGAAGGACAGCCGCGCTTCGACGAGTCCGACCTCGCGATGGCGATGGAGCTGGCGCGGCGGATCTCGCTCGCGCTCGACAACGCGCGCCTCTTCTCCGAGGCGCAGGAGCGCGCGCACGCTGCCGAGGCGCTCGAGTACGTCGACGACGGCGTCATCCTCGTCGACGAAGCCGGCATCGTCCGGCTCTGGAACCCGACCGCGGCGATCAGCCTCCGTCGCCCCGCCGTCGAGGCCGTGGGCCGCCCGATCGCGGACTTGCTCGGCGACTGGCAGTCGCTCCAGTCCCGCATCCCGGTCGCCTCCGAGCCGCAAGGGGGAGGCTCGCGCGCTCTGACCCTGCCCGTCGAGGTGCAGGGCGAGGAGCGGTGGCTCTCGATCTCCGCCGTCCGCTTCCCCGGCGGCACCGTCTATGCCTTCCGCGACGTCACCGACGAGCGCGCCGTCGAGCAGATGAAGACGGACTTCGTCTCGACCGTCTCCCACGAGCTGCGCACGCCGCTCGCAGCGATCTACGGCGCGGCGATGACGCTCCGGCGCCGCGACGTCGCCGTCGACGAAAGCCAGCGCGACCGGCTGCTCGAGGTCGTCTCGAGCGAAGCCGACCGTCTCGCTCGCATCGTCAACGACATCCTCTGGGCGAGCCGGCTCGAGTCGGGACGCATGAGCATCGCAATCGAGCGGTGCGACGCGGCGGCGATCACCACCGAGGTGGTGGACGTCCTTCGCTCGCGTGCCCCCGAGGGGCTGGAGGTCGTGGTGAGCGAGGCGCGCGGGCTGCCGCAGGTCGCCGCCGACTCCGACAAGCTGCGCCAGATCCTCACGAACCTGATCGACAACGCGATCAAGTACTCGCCCGACGGCGGGCGCGTCGAGGTCGAGATCGCCCGCAGCGGAGGCCGTGTGAGGTTCCGCGTCACCGACCACGGGCTCGGCATTCCGCCCGCCGAGCAGGACAGGATCTTCGAGAAGTTCTTCCGCCTCGACCCGAATCTGACGCGCGGCGTCGGCGGCACCGGTCTCGGTCTCTACATCACGCGGGAACTCGTGCTGCGGATGAACGGCCGGATCTGGGTCGACTCCGACGGCCGCACAGGCTCGTCGTTCTTCCTCGAGCTTCCGGTCGCCTGACGGGGTCTGATCCGGACATGTCCCGGTGCCGGGCACCGGGACATGTCGCGCATCGATCAGCGGCGTCTAGTAGCCGGGGCCGCCGGGACCTGCCGGTCCGGCGGGGCCCTCGTCGTAGTAGGTGGTGCGCCGACGGCTAAAGCCGCCGGGACCGGCCCACGAGGACCAGAAGATCAGTGACAACAGGATGCCGACGATGCCGACGATCAAGAGAATCCAGCCGATCGTGTGGATGTCGACGCCTGAGACGGTCGCGTTTACGGCGAAGGCGAGCACGGCGCCCACTGCCGCCAGTATCAGTCCTACTCCGAGCCCCATGCTTCCTCCTTTTGGCGGGGTCAGGGGTGCAACGGACGAGGGCCGGTTCGAGGTTCGGGGGTGCCGCCTTTTGGTCTAGGCTCCGACTCGGATGCGCAGGGGCTCCATCGTCGCGCTCGTGGGGATTGCGTTGATCGCGGGCGGTGTCGCCGCCGCCGTCGCGGTCGTGCCCACGTGGCTGCCGGACGCTGCCTCTCGCGAAGCCGACCGCATCCACTTCGTCATCTGGTTCGTGGTCGTGATCTGCATCGTGATCTTCTCGGTCGTCGCGGCCGTGATGATCTACTCGGTCATCCGTTTCCGGGTTGCCGAGGACGACTGGGAGGACGGCCCGCCGGTTCACGGCCATACGGGGCTGGAGATCACGTGGACGGCCATTCCGTTCGTCATCGTCACCGCGATCGCGATCGTCAGCGCCGTCGTCCTCTCCCGAAACGACGCGCAGGCGAAGGACACGCTGCACATCAATGTCACGGCCCAGCAGTTCGAGTTCACGTTCAGCTACCCCGACGCGAAGAACGTCACGAGCCCGGTGCTCCGGTTGCCGGAGGGGCGCTCCGTCGAGCTCTACATGCGCTCGCTCGACGTGATCCATTCGGTCTTCGTACCGCAGTTCTCGCAGAAGGAGGACGTCGTTCCCGGGCTCGTCACGCAGCTGCACATCACGCCCACGCGCGTCGGCACCTTCCCGCTCGAGTGCACGGAGCTTTGCGGTCTCGGCCACTCGCTCATGCGCACGCAGGCGATCGTGATGGCGCCCGCGGCATTCGACGCCTGGCTCAAGCAGCAGGAGAAGGGCGCTGCGCCGCCGGCGTCATCGACGACCTCGAGCTCGACGACCTCCACCTCCACGACGGCATCGTCTTCGGCCGCCGGCCTGTCGGCCTTCAACTCGTACGGCTGCTCAGGCTGTCACACGCTGACCGCGGCGAAGGCGACGGGCACCGTCGGGCCGAACCTCGACAAGCTCGTCGCGTACGCGAAGCAGGCGAACCAGCCGCTGGAGTCGTTCGTCCACGAGTCGATCGTCAACCCGGAGGCGTACATCCAGCCGGGCTATCCGAAGGGCGTCATGCCGTCGGACTTCGCGCAGAAGCTCAACCCGGGGCAACTCGAGGCGCTGGTGACGTTCCTCGTGCAGTCGGCCCAACAAGCGGGTAAATAGCAAGCGGGTAAGAAGGGATGAGCAACAACACGTGACGACGACGACCGGTACAGCCCAGGATCTTCACCGCGCGCCGAGCCCGACCGGTGGCGTTCGGCGGCTGCTGCTCGGCCCCGGGCTGCTGCGCGGGGCGTGGATGTTCGTCCTCTTCGGCTGCATCGGCTTCGGGATCGTCGCCGGAATCCGCTGGGCCGCCGGCTGGCACCCGATTCTCCTGCTGGAACCGGTCGTCCTGATCGCTGCACTCGTCGCCGCGCCGATCGGCTTCCTCGCCGGCATCGGCGCGTTCGACTACTGGGTCTACTACGCGCTCGGCTACCCGACCCGGGCCGAGGACCACTCGGGCCACGGCGCCAAGAGCTGGCGCGACTACTTCCGCGTCAACACCGACCACAAGGTGATCGGCGTTCAGTACCTCGTCACCACGATCTTTTTCTTCCTCGCGGGCGGGATGCTCGCGATGCTCGTGCGGGCCCAGCTGGCCAAGCCGAACAGCCACTACTTCGACCCGCAGACGTACAACGGACTGTTCTCGGTCCATGCGGCGCTGATGATCTTCCTCTTCATCATCCCGGCGTTTGCGGGTCTGGCGAACTTCGTCGTGCCGCTGATGCTCGGCGCCGCCGACATGGCCTTCCCGCGGCTCAACGCGCTCTCGTTCTGGCTGCTGCCGATCGCCGGGATCATGATGCTGAGCTCGTTCTTCATGCCGGGCGGCGCGTTCGCCTGCGGCTGGACGGGTTACGCGACGCTCTGCTCGCAGCACCAGCCGATCGGCGCGATCTTCTTCAACCAGGGAGTGCAGTGGGCGGGCGCGTCGTCGATCATGACCGCCCTCAACTTCCTCGTCACGATCATCACGATGCGCGCGCCGGGGCTGACCTTCTGGCGCCTGCCGCTGCTCGTCTGGGCGAACTTCACGACCTCGTTGCTCGTCGTGATCGCGACGCCGTTCATCGCCGGCTCGCAGTTCTTCTCGATGTTCGACCACGTGATGCACACGTCGTTCTTCGACCCGGTCGGCGGTGGCTATCCGCTGGGCTACCAGCACATCTTCTGGTTCTACTCGCACCCGGCCGTCTACATCATGATGCTGCCCGGGTTCGGGATCATGAGCGAGATCATCGCCGTCTTCAGCCGTAAACCGATCTTCGGCTACCGGCTGATGGCCCTCTCGCTGATGGCGATCGTCGTGCTCGGCTTCTCGGTCTGGGCGCACCACATGTTCGTCAGCGGCATGGCGTCGTGGATCCGGGTGCCGATGATGATCACGACGCTCCTGATCGCCATCCCGACCGGGATCAAGATCTTCAGCTGGCTCGCGACGATCTGGGGCGGGAAGCTCCATCTGCGAACCCCGATGCTGTTCGCGCTCGGCTTCCTCTCGATGTTCGTGATCGGCGGCCTCTCGGGCGTCATGCTCGGCGCCGTACCGATCGACATCCACGTGAGCCAGACGTACTTCATCGTGGCCCACATCCACTACGTCCTCTTCGGCGGCTCCGTCTTCACGATCTTCGCCGGCATCTACTACTGGTTCCCGAAGATGACGGGCCGGATGTACGACGAGAAGCTCGGCAAGCTCCACTTCTGGCTCACCTTCGTCGGCTTCAACCTCACCTTCTTCCCGATGCACATCCTCGGCACGGAAGGGATGCCGCGCCGCGTCGACACCTACCTGCCGAAGTTCGCCGACCTCAACATGTTCATCTCGCTCGCGTCGTTTGCGCTCGGCGCCTCGACGATCGTCTTTCTCTACAACATGATCACGAGCTGGCGCTTCGGCGAGATCGCGCCCGCGAACCCGTGGCACGCGATGACGCTCGAGTGGCAGGTCACCTCGCCGCCGCCGACCTTCAACTTCGACGAGATCCCGCAGGTCGTCGGCTCGCCCTACGAGTACGGCGTCCCGGGCGCGCAGCACGCCATCCTCGCGCCTTCCAAGGCTCGCGAGATGGAGGAGGTGCCCGTATGACGCATCTGCTCGTGGTGGCGAACGAGACCGTCGACGCGAAGACGCTGCGCGACGCGCTCGAAGCCCGCGGCGACGATCTCTACGTGAGCGTCGTCTCGCCGGTGAACGAGCCGCGGCGTGGGTACGTCGTCTACGCCGACTCACGCCGTGCGTCGGCGCAGCGCCGCCTCGAGCGCGCGCTCGGCCACCTCCGCGAGGACGGGATTCCGGCCGACGGCTACGTCGTCGAGGCGGATCCCGCTGCCGCTGTGCGCGACGCGCTCGCGACGCTCGAGCCGCCCGTCGACGAAGTCCTCGTCTCGACGCATCCCGAGGAGAAGTCGGGCTGGTTGCGGCGCGGCGTTCTCGATCGGATTCGCTCGGCCGCAGGCTCGGTACCGGTCGAGCACCTGGTCGCGAGCGGCGACGGGCCGGCCGAGACGAACGTGCTCGTGATTGCGAACGAGACCGTGATGGGCGAGCCGCTGCTGGCGAAGATTCGCGAGCGTGCCGCGACGGGGCCGGCGAGCTTCCTCATCGTCTCGCCGCAGAGCGACCCGTCGGCCGGCGACCATCCCGAGGCCGAGCGGCGGCTGAAGCGCGCGCTCGCGACGCTGCGCGGCGAGGGAATCGACGCCCACGGCCAGGTCGCGCATCCCGATCCGTTCAGCGCGGCCATGGAGGCCGTGCACGAGGAGCGCGTCGACGAGATCCTCGTCTCGACGTTCGAGCCGCTGAGCTCCGGCTGGCTGCGCGGCCACGTCGTCGAGCGGCTGCAGAAGGAGACGGGCCTGCCGGTCGAGCACGTGATCGTCGACAGGACGTGGGCGGAGGTCGGCGCATAGCGACCTACTCCCACGTCGAGCCGGTCGGACACGACGACGACCACGGGCATCACGGCCCGCCGGTGCCGCACTACAGCTCGCGGATCATGCCCGAGACCCTCGGCATGTACCTCTTCATCGCGTCCGAGATCATGCTCTTCGGCTCGTTCTTCACGGCCTACTTCTTCATCCGGATCGTCAACGGGGTCCCGTGGCCGACGCCGCCGTACCACCTGCCGGTCTTCGTGGCCGCCGTCAACACGTTCATCCTCATGACCTCGAGCGCGACGATCCACTGGGCGACGACCTCGATCAAGCGCGGCAACGTCTGGGGAATGCGCGCGGGCCTGCTGCTCACGTTCCTGATGGGCCTCGCCTTCCTGATCGGGCAGCTGTACGAGTACATGCGCGCCGGCTTCAACACGTCGGACGGCGCTTTCCCCACGATCTTCTTCTGCCTCACGGGCCTGCACAGCTGCCACGTGTTCATAGGTCTCGCGATCCTGGCGATCATGACCGTGCGCGCCTTCCGCGGGCATTTCTCCGCCGAGAGCCATCACGGTGTCGAGATCGGCGGGATCTACTGGCACTTCGTCGACGTGATGTGGATCGTCGTCTTCACGACGGTCTACGTTCTCTGAGCGGCGGGTAAAGGAGCGGAGATGCGCAATCCGCTCCGCAGCGAGGCCGAGGCCTACCGGTTCCTGATCGTGATCGTCGTCTGCGCGGCGGCGATCATCGCGGCGTCGTTCATCAACGAGTGGCTCGGCGTCGCCGTGGCCGTGCTCGTCTTCGCCGGTCTCTTCTGGTGGCTGAAGCAGGAGCCGGTCCCGGGCGCCGGCGATCCTCCGAAGGCCGTCGCGTCCGGCACGCCGCCGGGGACGCATCGGGTGCTCGTCGTCGCGCCGCCGGGGACGGACGCGGTGAACGTGCCCGACGGAGCTGAAGTGCTCGTCGTCGTGCCGGCGCTCGCGTCCACGAGTGAGGCGTTGACCGGCGCGGTCGACGACCGCCGCCACGACGCCGAGGCGACCGCGGCGGCGCTCGAGTCCCTGCTGCCGGGCGCGAGGGTGGAAGTGGGCGCGGACGATCCGGCGCTCGCAGTCGAGGACGCGCTGCGCGTGTTCGGCGCCGACGAGGTGCTCGTGGCGGGCAACGACGGGATGCTCGACGCGATCCGCGAACGGGTCGCGCTCCCGGTCAGTCGCGCCTAGCTAGTCTATTTCCGGCCGAAGAGGAGACGTACTGCGCGACCGCGTTGATCTGCGCCGGGGTCAGCTTGCCCTTGAACGCAGGCATCACGCCGCCGCCGTTCGTCACCTGGGTCGCGACGGCCGCCATCGACGGCTTGAGCTGGTCGAGATTCGAGCCGACCGTGCCGGTCGCGCCGGCGGCCGACAGCGTGTGACAGCCCGCGCAACCCGCTCCCTTGAAGATCGCCGCGCCGTCCGTGCCCAGGCTCGCGAACCCGCCCGAGGTCGTGTAGCCGCCCGTGCCGGCGACCGAGGCGACGTACGCCGCGACGTCGATCGCGTCCTGGCCCTTGACGATGTTCGCGGGCATCGCCGTGCTGGTGCACTTCGCCTGGTCGTTCAGGCAGTGGTGGTTGATGAAGTCCTTGCTCGTCGTGTACGTCGCGATCAGGCCCGAGCCGAGGCGGATCTGGTCGAGGACGGTGTTCTCGATCGCGGTCTGCGAGAGCCCCTGCGCGACGTCTCCGGCGAACGCGTTGTCGAGGTCCGGGCCGATCGTCCCGCTCGTGCCGGCGGCCGCGAGCGTGTGACACGACCCACAGTTCGACACGAACAGCGTCTGGCCGTTGGCCGTATCCGGCGTGCTGCCGGCGCTGGCCACGCCGCCCGTGCCGCAGCCCGAGACAAGCAGCGCGATCGCCGCGAGTCCTGCCCCCAGAACTCCGACCCGGTACGGCCGCTTCAACCTTGCGGAACTCCCACGGCTGAGACGGCCTCTTCGCGCGTCGGATAGATCGCGAAGACCTTGTCGAGACCCGTGATCTCGAAGATCTTCGTGATGTTCCGGTCGCTGCAGACCAGCGAGAGCTGACCGTCGTTCGTCCTCAGCCGCTTGACGCCGCCGACGAGCACGCCGAGCGTCGTCGAGTCGATGAACGTCGTGCCGCTGAAGTCGACCACGACGTTCTTGCCGCCCTGCGAGATCACCTCGAGCAGCTGCTGCTTGAACTCGGGCGCCGTGTAGAGGTCGACCTCGCCGGTCAGCGAGATCACGTACACGTCGCCTGAAAGCTGCTCGGTCTTGATGTCGAAGTTCATGCGCAGATATCCCCCGAAGTCGTTAGCCGGCCTCTCGTGGGCCGCTCCGGGTGAGTCTATCCGCGCGGCCGAAGCCGCAATCGTCCTACTTGCCGCCCGACTTGACGCTCGGCGTGCTCTGCGAGAGCGAGGCGATCTCGGCCTTGATCTGCTTGGCGAGCGGCGTGTTCGGATTGAGCTTCAGGTAGTGATGCAGCGCCGCGATCGCGACCGTCGAGTTGCCGGAGTTGGCTGCCGCGTTCGCGAGCTCCTGCGCGTAGGTCGAGTTGTTCGGCCGGAGCTTCGACGCCTGCTGGTAGTCCTTGACGGCGGCGCCCAACGCGGTGGTCGCCTTGGTGTAGAGCTTGGTCGCCTTGGTGCTCGCGTTCTGCGCGGCCTGCTGGTACGTCGTGTTCGTGCCGATCGCGGTACCGAGGGTGCCGGCCGGCTGGAACGGCGCGCTCGGGTCGGCGGTCTGAGCGTTCTGCGCCGCCGTCGAGTATTCCGTCGAGTACTGGCTCCCCTGCGACAATGCGAGGCCTCCGAGCTCGGCCCAGGTGGCTGCGTCGGTCTTCTTCAGCTTGAGGTAGTGGTTGAGGGCGGTCATCGCCTGGGGGTTGTCGCCGTTCGTCTCGTAGGCGGTCGCGAGAGCGCGGTAGCCCTTCGCCGGATCCTTCTTGACCAGATCCTGCGCCTTCGAGACGGAGCTGCCGCCGCCGCCGCTGAAGATGCCGTTGAAGAGCTGGTTCAGGCCGCCGCCGTTGCCGGAGCCCACGCCGACGAGGACGAAGCTGAACGCGAAGACGACGGCGAGCACGGCGTAGACCCACTTCTGGTGGCGCCGCAGCCGGACGAAGAAGAGCTCCTGGTTCGGGTTGCCGCCGCCGCTGTGCCGCCGCTTGCCGCGCGGACGCGTCGCCTTCGCCTGCGCTTTCGCCGCTTGCTGCTTCGCAGTGACCGCTGCCCTAGCCATCAGGCGCTCAGAGTAGCCGAGGCTCGAGCCGTTTTGGCCATGCGCCGCTCGACGAAAACGGCGAGCCAGATCGATCCCTCGAAGAGCAGCCACATCGGCAGCAGCTCGAGGAAGGTCGTCA
The DNA here is from genome assembly GCA_963696975.1 of uncultured Actinomycetes bacterium. Classification (GTDB taxonomy): domain Bacteria; phylum Actinomycetota; class Thermoleophilia; order Gaiellales; family Gaiellaceae; genus Palsa-739. The sequence continues at coordinate 490,197 of CAVOMI010000004.1, forward strand.
CGGGATCCGGGCCCGGCAACGCGAGCGCGACCGCAGCCGTCACGAAGTAGCCCAGCCGGCGATGGCTGCGCAACGTGCGCGAGCTGAGGACGCCCACGGAGACGAGCCCGATCACGACGAGCGGCGTCTGGAAGACGATCACGATCCCCACCAGCACCGTGACGACGAAGCTGTAGTAGGACGACGCCCGGATCAGGTGGACGAAGTGCGTGTTGTCGTAGTTCGTGAGGAAGTGGACGGCGCGCGGCAGCAGGATCCAGTAGCCGAACGCCACACCTGCGGCGGCGAGGGCGACGGAGGCGAGCGCGAGGGCGAGGGCCTTCCGCTCCAGCGCCGGGTCGACCGCGGGGGCGAAGAAGAGCCAGAGCTGCCACAGCACGACGGGCAGCGCGAGCACGAAGCCGGCGTAGAGGCTGACCGTGATCGTGACGGTGAACGGCTCGGCCACCCCGAACGCCGCGAGCTTGCGATGGCCCGGCGGCAGCGGCTGGTTCAGCCAGTCGAGGACGTGCCCGTGGAAGATGTAGGCGACGAGCGTTCCGACGGCGATCGCGCCGAGGATGACGAAGAGCCGCGCCCGCAGCTCGTCGAGATGCTCGGCGAGCGACGCCTCCTCGGCGTGGCCGAGCCGGCGCGGGAGCCTCGCCATTGAGCCGAGTCCTTGCTAGACGGTCTCGCGCTCCGGCGGCGGGGTCGCCGTCGTCGGAGTCGCCGTCGTCGTGTCGGCAGGCGGGAGCTCGGGCTGCGTCTCGGTCGGGGGCTCTGAGTTGCCGGTCACCGCATCCTTGAACTCGCGCATCCCGTGCCCGAGCGAGCGCCCGACCTCGGGCAGCCGCTTGCCGCCGAAGAGGAGCAGCGCGATCGCAAGGAGGACGATGATGTGCCAGGGCTGCAGATAACCCATGTCTCCCGTGAGAGTAGCGCGTTTGCGGGCTGGTGGACGGGGAGACGGACCCTCTCGCTAGACTTGTCTCCGTTGTGTGGGCGGGGCGAAAGCCCCGCTATTTTCGGGGAAAGAGGCATAGGGAGAGAGTGCATCTGTGGCATTGCTGAAGCTGGAAGATCTGCACGTCGCGCTCGAGGACGGCACCGAGATCGTCAAGGGCGTCGACCTAGAGGTGGACACGAACGAGGTGCACGCGATCATGGGGCCGAACGGCTCCGGCAAGTCGACGCTCGCGTACGCGCTGATGGGCCACCCGGCCTACGAGATCACCGAGGGGCGCCTGCTTCTCGACGGCGAGGACGTGACCGAGCTCGGCGCCGACGAGCGCGCACAGCGCGGCCTGTTCCTCGCATTCCAGTACCCGCACGCGATTCCCGGCGTCACCGTGACGAGCTTCCTGCGCAGCGCGATCAACGCTGTGCGCAAGGCCCGGAACGGCGGCGTGGACGATCCGATCGCGATCCCCGAGTTCCGCAAGGAGCTCCTCGCGCAGATGGACAGCCTCAAGGTCAGCCGCGAGCTCGCCTCGCGCTACCTCAACGACGGCTTCTCGGGCGGCGAGAAGAAGCGCGTCGAGATCCTGCAGATGGCGATGCTGAAGCCGCGCATCGCGGTGCTCGACGAGACCGACTCCGGCCTCGACATCGACGCGCTGCGGGTCGTCGCGGGCGGCGTGAACGACCTCGTCGGCCCCGAGATGGGCGCGCTCGTGATCACCCACTATCAGCGGATCTTGAACTACGTGACGCCCGATCACGTCCACGTGTTCGTCGGCGGACGTATCGTTGAGTCAGGCGGGCCCGAGCTCGCCGAGAGGCTCGAGGCCGACGGCTACGACCCTTTCATTCCAGCAACGGCAGGGACTGAGGCGTAATGGCGCAGACCGAAACAGAGATCGTCGAGGGGATCGGCTCCGACTACGCGATCAAGTACGGCTTCTCCGTCACCGAGGACTACTTCTACAAGTCCGGGCGCGGCATCTCCCACGAGCTCGTCGACGCGATCTCGTCGCACAAGGACGAGCCCGACTGGATGCGCAAGTTCCGCCACAAGTCGCTCGACTACTTCTTCGCGCGGCCGCTGCCGCAGTGGGGAGGCAATCTCAACGAGATCGACTTCGAGAACATCTTCTACTACATCAAGCCGACCGAGAACCAGGCGGACTCCTGGGAGGACCTGCCGGCCGACATCAAGGACACCTGGGACAAGCTGGGCATCCCGGAGGCCGAGAAGAAGTACCTCGCCGGCGTCGGCGCGCAGTACGAGTCGGAGGTCGTCTACCACAAGCTGCAGGAGGACCTGACCAAGAAGGGCGTCATCTTCCTCGACACCGACACCGCGCTGCGCGAGCACGAGGACGTCTTCAAGCAGTACTTCGGGACGATCATCCCGCAGAACGACAACAAGTTCGCGGCGCTCAACTCGGCCGTGTGGTCGGGCGGCTCGTTCATCTACGTGCCGCCGGGCGTACAGATCGAGATGCCGCTGCAGGCCTACTTCCGGATCAACGCCGAGAACATGGGCCAGTTCGAGCGGACGCTGATCATCGTCGACGAGGGCGCGTACGTGCACTACGTCGAGGGCTGCACGGCTCCGATCTACTCGACCGACTCGCTGCACAGCGCCGTCGTCGAGATCGTCGTCAAGAAGGGCGGCCGCTGCCGCTACACGACGATCCAGAACTGGTCGAACAACGTCTACAACCTCGTCACGAAGCGCGCGATCGCGGAAGAGGACGCGACGATGGAGTGGGTCGACGGGAACCTCGGCTCGAAGCTGACGATGAAGTATCCGGCGATCTGGCTGATGGGCGAGCGCGCGCACGGCGAGGTGCTCTCGATCGCTTTCGCCGGCGCCGGCCAGCACCAGGACGCGGGCGGCAAGGCCGTGCACGTCGCGCCGAACACGACGTCCGTCATCACGTCGAAGTCGATCTCGAAGAACGGCGGCCGGGCCGGCTATCGCGGCCTGCTCGAGGTGAACAAGAAGGCCGGCGGCTCGAAGTCGAAGGTCGTCTGCGACGCGCTGATCCTCGACGACGAGTCGCGCTCCGACACCTACCCCTACATCAAGATCGACGCCGACGACGTCGACATCGGACACGAGGCGACCGTCTCCAAGATCGGCGAAGAGCAGCTCTTCTACCTCATGTCGCGCGGTATGACCGAGGCGGAGGCGAGCGCAATGATCGTGAGCGGCTTCGTCGAGCCGATCACCAAGGAACTGCCGCTCGAGTACGCCGTCGAGATGAACCGGCTGATCCAGCTGCAGATGGAGGGCTCGGTCGGTTGAGCTCGATCGCGAAGGTCGACGCAGTCGGCATTCCTTCGAGAGACTGGGAGCGGTCGCGGCGGTTCTACGTCGAGACGCTCGGCTTGCGGCCCGACGAGAACGCGCAGGCGGAGTTCTGGGCCGGCGAGACGTGCTTCGGCATCTGGATGCCCGAGCAGTGGGGCGAGGAGTTCACGCCGCAGCCGAACGCGATCGTGCTGCTCCACGTCGACGACGTCGAGGCTGCGCGCGCCGAGCTCGAGGCGAAGGGCGTCGAGTTCGACGGCGAGACCGTCGAGACGCCGGTCTGCCACATGGCGACGTTCTTCGACCCCGACGGCAACCGGCTGGTGCTGCACAAGCGCTTCGCGCCGTACACGGCATGAACATCGAGCGGACGGACTTCGTCTCGGTGTTCACGCAGGACATCCGGCGGGCCAAGGAGTTCTACGCCGGCACGTTGGGCCTCGAGATCGAGTCGGAGGGCGAGAGCGACCTGGAGTTCACCTGCGGCCAGGTGACGCTCGACGTCTTCGATCCGTCGAGCATCGGCCGGCAGTTCGCGCTGTCGCCGGCCGGGCTCGCGCTCCGCGTGCCCGACGTCGACGCCGCGCGCTCCGAGCTCGAGGCGAAGGGCGTGCAGTTCGACGGTGACACGATCGAGACCGGCGTCTGCCGCATGGCCTTCTTCAAGGATCCCGACGGCAACGCACTCCTACTCCACAGGAGGTTCGACGCATGAACGTCGAGCACGTCGACTTCATCAGCGTCCCCGTCAAAGATCTGGAGGCCTCGACCGCGTGGTACCGCGACACGCTCGGCCTGCCGCAGACGGGCGACGGCGGCTTCCCCGAGTTCAAGCTCGGCGACAACGCCTTTCTCTACCTGATCGACCCGACCTCGCTCGGCGGCGAGTTCACGAAGGGGCACGGGTCGCCGATCGCGCTCCGCGTCGCCGACGTCGCCGAGACGCGCCAGGAGCTCGAGGCGAGAGGCATCGAGTTCGTCGGCGAGATCTACGACACCGGCGTCTGCCACATGGCCCCGTTCGACGATCCGGACGGCAACCGCTTCATGCTGCACCTGAGGTACGCGCCGAATGATTGAGGTGCAGCGCACCGACTTCGTCGCGGTGCCCGTGCAGGACCGCGAGCGCGCGGCGAAGTTCTACGGCGACACGCTCGGCCTCGAGCGAAACCCGAACTCGACGGAGAACTGGATCGAGTTCGAGACCGGCAACGCGACGCTCGCGCTCGTCAGCCCCGACATGCTCGGCGCGGAGTTCGCGCCGCTGCCGATCGGCTCGATCGTCTTTCGCGTTCCCGACGTCGCGGAGGCGAAGGCGAAGCTCGAAGCCGAGGGCGTCGAGTTCCTCGGCGAGACGTGGGACTCGGGCGTCTGTCACGGCGCCGCGTTCAAGGATCCCGAGGGCAACGGTCTGGCTCTGCACCATCGGTACGAGCCCTACCTCGACGGGAGCACCCCGTGATCGAGGTCACGCGCGTCGACTACATCCGCGTGCCGGTGGACGACATCGACAAGGCGAAGCACTTCTACGGGGAGGTGCTGGGCCTGCCGCGCAACGAGCATCTCGACCACGACGACTGGATCGAGTACGAGGCCGCCAACGTCACGCTTGCCGTGATGACACCGCACACGCACGACCAGGAGTTCGCCGTGATGCCGCCCGGGACGATCGCACTCGGCGTGCCCGACGTCGCAGCCGCCAAGGCTGAGCTCGAAGCGAAGGGCGTCGAGGTCCGCGAGATGTGGGACAGCGGTGCCTGCCACGGCGCCGGCGTGAGCGACCCGGCCGGCAATCGCATCCTCCTCCACCACCGGTACAAGCCCTATGAGTCGTAACGACGCCCGCGCCGCCTACGAAAAGCTGCCGATCCCGGACACGACCGAGGAGCACTGGCGCTTCACCGACCTGCGCGGCTTCGACCCCGAGGCCTTCACGGGCGCGGCGACGGCCGAGATCGAGACGATGCTCGACCTCGACGTCGCGGGCTACGCGACCGTCACCGCCGACGGGATCGAGATCGAGCAGGCGCCCGACGGCGTCATCTTCGCGCCGCTCCCCGAGGACCACGAGCGCCTCTACTCGCTCGTCGGCTGGGAGGAGAAGTTCGCCGCGCACAACGCCGCGCTCTGGCAGAACGGCCTGCTCGTCGTCGTGCCGAAGGGCGTCGAGCTCGAGAAGCCGCTCTACGTCCGCATCTCCGCGACCGGCCAGACGTTCTGGCGCCTCGTGGTGGTCGTGGAGGAAGGCGCGCGCGCGTCGCTGATCGAGGAGTACGCGTCGCCGGCGCCCGACACCGAGGCCTACTCGAACGCGGTCACCGAGCTCTTCGTCGAGCCGGCCGCGAAGCTCGAGTATGTCTCCCTCCAGAACCTCTCGCGCGAGACGTGGCACTTTGCGAGCCACCACGCGCGCGTCGAGCGCGACGCCGAGCTCGATTGGGTCGCCGGCGGCTTCGGCTCGAAGAGGGGCAAGACGCGGATCCAGAACGACCTCAACGGCCGCGGCGCGACCTCGCGCGTGACGGGCGCGTACTTCGCCGACGGTACGCAGCACCTCGACTACGACACGTTCCAGGAGCACATCGCGCCCGACTGCGAGAGCGACTTCGCCTTCAAGGGCGCGCTGCGTGACGAGGCGACGGCGGTGTGGCGCGGGATGATCCGCGTCGAGAAGGACGCGCAGAAGACGAACGCGTACCAGGAGTGCAGGAACCTGATGCTTTCGCCGGCGACCCATGCGGTGCCGATCCCGGGCCTCGAGATCCTGGCGAACGACGTCCGCTGCACGCACGCGGCGACGGTCGGGCGCGTGAACCGCGAGGACATGTTCTATTTGATGAGCCGCGGGCTCACGCGACAGGAGGCCGAGCGGCTGATCGTGCGCGGCTTCTTCCAGGAAGTGCTCGACCGGATCGAGCTCGAGCCCGTGCGCGAGGCCGTTACGGCGGCGCTCGAGGCGCGGATTCCGCAGGCGTAACCTCCCGGCCAAATCCGGCTCATCCGGGACTTACGTATCCCTAGGATGATCTGAGTCCACAACCGGGGAGGGGCTCTGTGACCGAGAACGACACCAGCAGCACGCCGCCGCGCTCGCCCGCTGAGGTGAGCGACAAGCTCGAGCAGGCGCTCTTCGAGATCCGCCGGATCATCGCCGGGCAGGACGCGATGCTCGAGCGGGTGCTCGTCTGCCTGCTCTCGCAGGGGCACCTGCTCATCGAGGGCGTGCCCGGGCTCGCGAAGACGCTGACGATCAAGACCACGGCCAGCGTGCTCGGCGGCTCGTTCGCGCGCGTCCAGTTCACGCCCGACCTCGTGCCCGCCGACCTCGTCGGAACGCGGATCTACCGGCCCGACAAGGGTGAGTTCGACACCGAGCTCGGCCCGGTCTTCTGCAACTTCCTGCTCGCCGACGAGATCAACCGCGCGCCCGCGAAGGTGCAGTCGGCGCTGCTCGAGGTGATGCAGGAGCGGCAGGTGACGCTCGCGCACACGACCTACCCGGTGCCCGAGCCGTTCCTCGTGCTCGCGACGCAGAACCCGATCGAGTCGGAGGGCACCTATCCGCTGCCCGAGGCTCAGGTCGACCGCTTCATGCTCAAGATCCTGATCGGCTACCCCGAGCACGACGAGGAGCTGACGATCGTCCAGCGTCAGCTGACTTCGCACCCGGCGCTGCGCGAAGTGCTGAGCCTCGAGGAGCTGCGCGACCTGCAGGGCGAGGTCGGGAAGATCTACGTCGACCCGGCGCTCGTCTCGTACTCCGTGATGCTGGCGTCCGCGACGCGCGACCCGGCCGGCGTCGGGCTCACCGACCTCGGGGGCTACGTCGAGTACGGTGCCTCGCCGCGCGGGCCGATCGCGCTCACGCAGTCGGCGCGCGCGATCGCGCTGCTGCGAGGACGCGACTACGCGACCGCCGAGGACGTGCGTGCGCTCGCCAAGGATGCGCTCCGGCACCGGCTCGTCCTCAGCTACCAGGCGCTCGCCGAGAACGTCAGCGCGGACGAGATCCTCGACCGCGTGCTCGCCGCGGTTCCGGCTCCCGAGGTGAGCAGCGCGCGGCCTCCCGCCGTCGCGTGAGCGCGTTCACCGGCCGCGGCGATCTTCCAGCCCCGCTTCTGCGTGCGCTGCAGCTCGACGTCGGCCGCCGCATCGACGGGCTGCTCGCGGGCGAGTTTCGCTCGTCCCGCCACGGTGAGGGAACCGAGCTCGCGCAGCTCAGGCCCTACGTGCCCGGCGACGACGTGCGGCTGATCGAGTGGAACGTCACGGCGCGGACGAACGTGCCGCACGTGCGCGTCAACCTCGCCGAGCGAGTGCTCGTCACGTGGCTCGTGCTCGACGTCTCGCCCTCCATGAGCTTCGGCACCGCCGAGCGTCGCAAGTGCGACGTCGCGGCCGGCGCAGCGCTCGCGATCGGGCACGTCGCGACCCGGCGCGGCAACCGCCTCGGCGTCCTCACCTTCGGCGGCCGCGAAGATCAAACGTTGCCGCCGGCTCAGGGCCGGCACGGGCTGCTCGGCCTGCTTACCGCGTTGCAGGAGGAGCCGGAGCTCGAGGGCGGAGGTGCGACCTCGGTCGGCGCGGCGCTCGCCCGCACGGGCTCGGTCGCTCGGCAGCGCGGGCTCGTCGTCGTGGTCTCCGACTTCCGCGGGCCGCTCGACTGGCGGCCGCCGCTGCTGCAGCTTCTCCCCCGCCACGACGTGCTCGCGCTCGAGATCCGCGACCGGCGCGAGCAGGAGCTTCCCGACGTCGGCGAGGTGTGGCTGGTCGACCCGGAGACGGGCCGCCAGGTGCGGGTCGACACACAGAGCGCAGCGCTGCGCGAGCGCTTCGCCGCGGCGGCCGCCGAGGAGCGGAGCGGCGTCGCGCGCGTGCTCTCGGCGCTCGGCGTTCCGCACACCGTCCTCACGACCGAGGGCGACTGGCTGCGCGCGCTCGCCGTCTTCCTGCAAAGCCGGAGCCGCGCTCGGTGAGCTTCGACCGTCCCTGGTGGCTGCTCGCGCTCTTGCTCGTGCCGCTGGCGGTGCTCGTCTGGCGCGCGCTCGAGCGCCGGCGTCAGGCCGAGGGCGAGCGCTTCGCCTCGGCGGCGCTGCTACCGGCCCTCGTGCAGCGTGCGCCGGGACGGCTGCGCCTCATCCCGGCGGTGCTGCTCGTGCTCGGGCTCTGCGCTCTGCTCGTCGGGATGGCGAAGCCGCACGCGAAGCTCACGGTGCCGCGACACGACGCCACGGTCGTGCTCGTGATGGACGTCTCGCGTTCGATGGCGGCGAAGGACGTGCCGCCGTCGCGCCTCTTCGCGGCGGTCGCGCAGGCCAACCAGTTCCTGGACGAGATCCCGCAGCAATACAGCGTCGCGCTCGTCGCGTTCGGCAGCAGCGCGATCGTCTCGGTGCCGCCGACCACCGACCGCAACCTCGTGCGGCAGGAGCTCGCGCAGCTGCGCCCCGGCGAGGGAACGGCGATCGGCGACGCGGTTCTGGCCGCGGCGCGGCTCGGCAAGAAGCAGAAGGTCGTGGAGGGAGTCGTGCCGCCGACGACCGAGCTCGTGATCTCGGACGGAGCGCGCGACGGCGGCCGCGTCGCCCCGCTGACGGCGGCCAAGAAGGCGAAGGCACTCGGCGTGCCCGTCTCCACCGTGCTGGTAGGCACGCCCGACGGAATCGTAAACGCCAAGCTGACCGGCGGCTACACCGAGCAGATCCGCGTGCCCGCCGACCCGACCGGGTTGCGGCAGATCGCGCAGACGAGCGGCGGCACCTTCTACCGCGCGCCGACGCCCGAGGCGCTCGCGGCCGTCTACAAGAAGCTCGCCACGCGGCTCGGTCACACGACCGAGGACAGGCAGGTCACGGACATCTTCGCGGGCGGAGGCGCACTGCTTCTGCTCGTCGGCTCGGGCCTCTCGTTCTACTGGTTCCGGCGGGTGATTCCGTGAGGCGGCTGCTACTGGTGGCGGCGGCCGCGGCCGCAGCCCTCGTCGCCGCCGGCTCAGCGGGCGCCGCGACGCGCGAGTGCATCGGCTTCAACCAGTGCGTGCCCGTCGCTGGGCCGTGGGTGCTCGCGACCGGACGCGCCGAGACGCAGTGGCAGCTCGCCTGTCCGAAGGGCTACGTCGTGGGAGGCACCGACGCCGAGTTGACGAACCGCGCGCTCGACGTCGCTTTCCGCGCGACGCTGGGCAGCCCGGTCAATCCGGGAATCAGCACCTCAAGGACTGCGGTCTTCCTCGGCAGGCTCGCGGCGGGCAGGGATCCGGCGGCGAGCTTCAGGCCGCATATCGGCTGCATCCCCGGCGCAGGCGGCGGGCAGCGCGTGCCGACCGTCGTCCACAAGGTCTATCCGCCCGGCCGCCCGACGGTGCTGCGGGCCACCACGCTCAAGGTGGTCGCGGGCGCGACCCGCCACGTCGCCGCGAGCTGCCGCGCGGGCGAGCGCCTCGTCACCTCGAGCGACGCGATCGCCTTCCGCTCGAGACAGCCTCCCTCGCTGACCGCCGCTCGAGGCGTGCACGTCCAGCGGAAGACGCACGGCCGGCGGGTCACGGCGACGGTCCGCGGCGACGCCGACGTTCAGGGAGCGCGCGCCGTCGTCCAGCTCGATCTGCTCTGTGCAGGTGGCGGATGAGCTTCGAGCAGCCGCTGCTTCTCTTGACGCTGCTCGTGCTGCCGCTCGCGTGGTTCGGCTGGCGGCTCGCGACGCGGCGGCGGATGCAGTACGCCGTCCGCTTCACGAACGTGGAGGTGCTCGCCGCCGTGGTGGGCAAGCCGTCGCGGCTCCGGTTCGTGGCACCGGTCCTCTTCGCGCTCGCGCTGGCGACGCTCTGCTTCGCGATCTCGCGGCCGCACGTCTCCGGGCTTGGGCCGAGCGACAAGGGCGCGGTGATCCTCGTGCTCGACGTCTCGGGCTCGATGCAGGCCGAGGACGTCAAGCCGACGCGGCTCGCGGCCGCGCAGCGCGCGATCCACATCTTCCTCGACAAGGTGCCGGGCAACGTGCGCGTGGGGCTCGTCCTCTTCGCCGGGACGCCGATCGTTGCCACCCCGCCGACCACCGACCACGACCTCGTCGGCCGGGCCGTGGACTCGGCGGGCGACGTGAATCCGTTCGGCGGCACCGCGATCGGCGACGCGCTCGCGGCCGCCGTCAGGCTCGGCCGCCAGGTCGCGGGCACGGCCGGAGGACAGCAGGCGCTCGGCGAGGCGAGGACGCTCGCTGCCGAGAGCGAGGCGGCGCCGACGCACGCGCCGGTCTCGATCCTCTTCCTCTCTGACGGTCACCAGAACCGCGGCAACCTGCAGCCGCTGCAGGGCGCGGCGCGGGCGAAGGCGGCCGGTTTCCCGGTCTACACCGTCGCACTAGGCACGACGGGCAACACGACGCTGCGCGGCCGCCCCACCAACGGAGGATTCTTCTTCGGCGGCAGCGGCGGCGGCTTCGGCAACGGGCTGGCGCCGGACCCGAAGACGCTCCGCGCGATCGCGGTCACCACCGGCGGCGAGTTCTTCCGGGCCAAGACCGCCGGCGACGTCGAGGCCGCCTACGCGAAGCTCGGCGCGAGCCTCGGCCGGTCGCACGAACAGGTCGAGGTCACGGCGGACTTCGTCGCGGGGGCCGTCATCCTCCTGCTGCTCGCGGGGCTCGCCTCGATGGTCTGGGCGCCGCGGCTGCCCTAGGGCTGGAGAAACGCCCGCAGCTGCTCTTTGGCGTCGCCCACGACCGGGTCGCCGTGGCCGAGCAGGAGCAGATCGAAGTCGAGTTCCAGTAGCCGCTCGTAGGCCGCGCGGAGACCCGTCTTCGTGCCGTCGGGGTCGTCCATGAACCGATCGGGGACGAAGCCGAGCGGCCCGTCTTGCTCCCAGCGGATCACGCCGTCGCCGACCGCGAGCGCCCGATGCGCCGCGCTGTAGAGGGCCGTCTCGTCGGGGCTCAGCGCATCGACCTCGTGCGCGACCACTCCGCCGGGTAGCTCGTCGCCCCACTCGTACGTCCGGACCTCGCCCCGGCCTTCGAGCTCGTACGCGCCCTGCGCCATGACCCAGACGTCGCCGCCGAGCTGCCACGCGTCGCGATCGTGGTGACGGCAGGTGAGCAGGACGTGCTCGGGCCGGAGCCAGTCCGGTCGCTCCGGCGGCAGCAACGGGTCGATCGCGACCCGCTCGTCGGCGAGGTAGTACGAGCTGACCTGGCTCCCGATCGTCTCGCGAAGTGCCGTCCAGTGCCAGACACCCGGAGCGATCTCGTCCACGACTGGAGCCTAGTCGGGAGAGAGGTGGTCCGCGGCCGGCGAATCCGGGAATTCACTGACGTCCCAGACCGCAAAGACCCGTAGCGTGCGCTCTTGAAGGGAGGTGACACCGTGTTTACGTATGCGGGTTTGATCACCCTGACGCCCGAGGGCCGAGAGACTCTCGACAAGGCGCCCGAGTACATCGAGAAGTTCAAGCACCTGATCGAAGAGGAGGGAGGCGTCCTCGAGGACACCTTCGCCCTCATGGGGCCCTGGGACTTCCTCGCGCTCGTCAAGTATCCGGACAACGCCGCCGCGTTCCGCGCGCTGGCGAAGATCGGCAAGCTCGAAGTGATCAAGACCGAGACCTTCCCGATCGAGAAGGTCGACGTCTTCATCAAGTCGCTCGCCTAGAGCGACGACCGGAGGGCTGTCCGCGGCAGCCCGCCGGCCTTTCCTTCAGCTCCGCACAAGCGGCTTGTACTTGATCCGGTGCGGCTCGAGCGCGTCGGGGCCGCGCGTCTCCTTCATCCACTCGACGTAGTCGCCCCACGATCCCTCGAACCAGATCGTCTCGCTGTTTCCCTCGAAGGCGAGGATGTGGGTCGCGACGCGGTCGAGGAACCAGCGGTCGTGCGTGATCACCACCGCGCAGCCGGCGAACTCGAGCAGCGCCTCCTCGAGCGCGCGCAGCGTGTCGACGTCGAGGTCGTTGGTCGGCTCGTCGAGGAGGAGCACGTTGCCGCCCGAACGCAGCAGCTTCGCGAGGTGCACCCGGTTTCGCTCTCCGCCGGACAGGTCCGAGACGCGCTTCTGCTGGTCAGAGCCTTTGAAGTTGAACCAGGAGACGTACTGGCGTGAGTTCACCTCGCGCTTGCCGAGCTCGATCGTGTCGTGGCCGCCCGAGATCTCCTTCCAGACGTTGTTCGCCGGGTCGAGGTCGGCGCGCGCCTGGTCGACGTACGCGAGCTCGACGGTGTCGCCGACCCGGAGCGAGCCGTCGTCGGGCTGCTCCTCGCCCGCGATCATGCGGAACAGCGTCGTCTTGCCCGCGCCGTTCGGGCCGACCACGCCGACGATGCCGGCAGGCGGAAGCGAGAAGGTGAGGTCGTCGACGAGCAGCCGGTCGCCGAAGCCCTTGCGCACGCCGTCGGCCTCGATCACGACGTCGCCGAGCCGCGGCCCCGGCGGGATGTGGATCTCGACGCCGTCGAGCTTGACGTCCTGTTCCTCCGCCAGCAGCCGCTCGTACGCGCCGAGGCGGGCCTTCGCCTTCGCGTGGCGGGCGCGCGGGCTCGACTGCACCCACTCGAGCTCGCGGGCGAGCGTGCGCCGCCGCGCCGACTCCGTCTTCTCCTCGTGCGCGAGCCGCTCGTGCTTCTGCTCGAGCCACGAGGAGTAGTTGCCCTGGAACGGGATGCCGCGGCCGCGATCGAGCTCGAGGATCCAGCCGGCGACGTTGTCGAGGAAGTAGCGGTCGTGCGTCACGGCGACGACGGTGCCCTTGTAGTCGGCGAGGAACCGCTCGAGCCACAGCACCGACTCGGCGTCGAGGTGGTTGGTGGGCTCGTCGAGGAGCAGCAGGTCGGGGGAGGAGAGCAGCAGCCGGCAGAGCGCGACGCGGCGGCGCTCACCTCCCGAGAGCGTCTCGACGTCGCGGTCGCCGTCGGGGAGGCGGAGCGCGTCCATCGCGTGGTCGAGCTTGTCGTCGAGCTGCCAGAGGTCGAGCCGGTCGATCGCGTCCTGCACCTTGGCCTGCTCGGTGAGCAGCGTGTCGTAGTCGGCGTCGGGCTCGGCGAAGGCGGCGCTGATCTCGTTGAAGCGGTCGAGCAAGTCGCGCAGCGGACGGACGCCGTCCTCGACGTTGCCGCGCACGTCCTTGGCCGGATCGAGCTCCGGCTCCTGCTCGAGCAGGCCGACCGTTGCGCCCGGCGCCAGTTCGGCGACGCCCGAAGAGGGCTCGTCCTTGCCGGCCATGATGCGGAGCAGCGTCGACTTGCCCGCACCGTTGGGGCCGAGCACGCCGATCTTCGCTCCCGGCAGGAACGACAGCGAGATGTTCGCGAGCACCTGCCGGTCGGGGCCGTAGAACTTGTCGGCCCGGTACATGGTGTAGACGTAGTCCGAGGACATCGGCGGCGGACGATAGCGGCCTCGTTACGATGATCGAGATGGCTACCAGCGCGGTCACGAAACTCGATGCCCGCACGCTGCGGCGCGACTTCCCGATCTTCGAGCAGGAGATCCACGGCAAGCCGCTCGCGTTCCTCGACTCGGCCGCCAGCTCGCAGAAGCCGCGGCAGGTGCTCGACGCGATGACCGAGTTCTACGAGACCTCGTATGCGAACGTGCATCGCGGCGTCTACGTGCTCGCCGAACGCGCGACCGAAGGGCTCGAGCACGCGCGCGAGCGGGTGCGGGCGTTCCTCAACGCGCCCGACGCGCGCGAGGTGATCTTCACGCGGAACGCGACCGAGGGGATCAACCTCGTCGCCTACGCGTGGGGCCTCTGGAACCTCGGCCCCGGCGATCTCGTCGTCGTCACCGAGCTCGAGCATCACTCGAACTTCGTGCCCTGGCAGTTCATCGCGAGCAAGACGGGCGCCGAGCTGCGGATGATCCCGCTCGACGACCAGGGCGAGCTCGACCTCTCCGTTCTGGACGAGGTCGCCCGCGGGGGCAGCGTCAAGGTCGTCGCGACGAACCTGATCTCGAACTCGCTCGGCACGATCAACCCGGTCGCGAAGCTCGCCGAGTGGGCGCACGCGCAGGGCGCAATCTACGTCTGCGACGCCGCGCAGGGAGCGCCGCACACCAAGATCGACGTGCAGGCGCTGGGCGTCGACTTCCTCGCGATCTCGGGTCACAAGATGTGCGGGCCGAGCGGCGCGAGCGCGCTCTGGGGCCGCGCCGAGCTGCTGCAGGCGATGGATCCGTTCATGACCGGCGGCCACATGATCAGCTCGGTGCGCCTCGAGAAGACGACGTGGGGTGAGCTGCCGCACAAGTTCGAGGCAGGCACGGCGCCGATGGCGGAGGCCGTCGGCCTCGGCGCGGCGATCGACTATCTCGAGGCGATCGGCCTCGACGCGATCGAGGCGCACGAGCACGAGCTCGCCGCGTACGCGCTCGGCCGGCTCGCCGAGGTGCCGGGCATCAAGCTCTACGGCCCGCCCGCCGACCGCCGCGCGGGCATCGTCTCGTTCAACCTCGAGGACATCCACCCCCACGACGTCGCGCAGATCCTCGACCTGCAGGGCGTCGCGATCCGCGCGGGCCACCATTGCTGCCAGCCGCTGATGCACAAGCTCGGCGTGGCCGCCACGAACCGGGCGAGCTTCTACCTCTACACCATTTCCGAAGAGATCGACCAGCTCGTCGACGGCCTGTACGCCGTCCGTAAGGTGTTCGCATGAGCATCGGCGATCCCGGACTCGAGAGCCTGTACCGCGAGGTCATCCTCGACCACTACAAGAACCCGCGCGGCCACGGCGTGATCGAGGACGCCGACGCCGAGGCAGAGGGCCAGAACCCGCTCTGCGGCGACGAGGTCTCGGTCTACGTCGCGTTCGGCGAGGACGGCGAGACGATCGAGGACGTGAAGTTCTCGGGCCGAGGCTGCGCGATCTCGCAGGCGGCCACTTCGATGCTGATGGAGATGACGAAGGGCCGCACCGCCACCGAGGTCGCGTCGCTCGACAAGGACGAGCTGCTCGCCGAGATCGGCGTCCCGCTCAGTCCCATTCGCCTCAAGTGCGCGGTGCTCGGGCTCACGACCCTCAAGGTCGCGCTCCACAAGGCGAAGGGAACGCCGCTCCCCGAGGGTCTCGCCGGTTTCGACGAGCTCGACCTCAGCTAGCGGACATGGCTGAAATCGAGGTCGCTGCGGCCGACGCGTTCCCGCCCGGCACGTCGAAGATCGTCCGCCAGGGGAGCCTCTTCGTCGGCGTCTACAACTGCGGCGGCGAGCTGTACGCGATCGAGGACCGCTGCTCGCACGACGACGGGCCGCTCTGCGAGGGCGACTGGGACGAGGATCTCTGCCGGGTCATCTGCCCGCGGCACGGCTCTGCGTTCGACCTCGCGACGGGAACGCCGCGGAGCCTGCCGGCGACGGAGCCGGTCGAGACCTACCCCGTGCGAGTCGTCGACGGCTCGATCGTCCTCGAGCTTCCGTAAGGCCGTAGTCGGTCAAACGGGCGTGGCTGCGGCTCAGCCGGCGATCGCTTTGACGCGAGCCGGTTCCTGCCCGGGCGGGCGCGGTTCGGCTTCCTCGCTCCGCGCAGCGAGGAGGACTGCCCCGGCGACGACTACAGCGAACGCCGCGAGGCGAACCACGCCGATCGGTCCAGAGGGAAGTGGTTCGTGGAAGAGCACCATGCCCGCGACGATCGGGAGTGCGTTCGTCAGCAGCGTCGAGAGGCCGGCTGTCGTCAGCGCGCCACCTCGCTGGAAGGCAGCCTGGAGGACCGCTGTTCCGGCGCCGTAGAAGACGATCAGGCAGATGAGGAAGGCAACGTTTTGGAGTCCGCCGGAGACGGCCATCTTGGTTGCCACGTCACCGGCGGCGAAGAGGATGCCGGAGGCGATGCCCCATGCTGGTGCGCGACCGATCGCGGATGCGAGCGGCCGCATGCACAGGATCGCGCCGGCCGTCGAGGCTCCGAGCCAGATCCCGACCCAGACGTACGTCGCTCCGCTTCCCTCGCCATGGCTGGAGAGAAGTGAGACGCCGAGCAGCGCCAGGCCGAGCACCGACATAGCGGCTCCGACCTGCTCGCGCCTGCTGAGCGCGACGTGCCTGATACGCGAGACCATGATGGCGAGGATCCCGATGCCGCCGGCGGCGGTCGCCTGCACGAGCGAGAGGGGTGCGAGCGCGAGCGCGACGACGTAGAGGACGAAGCCGCCCACCTGGATGCCGGATCCGATGAGCCACCGCGGCTCGCGGAGCAGGGAGCGCACAGAGTCGATCGGCCGGCGAAGCGAGAGCGGGGGCAGGCGCGCTGCGACGTCGTGCTGGAACAGATACCCGAGGTCGAGAGCGCAGGCCGAGACAATCGTGAGCACCAGCGCGAGCGCGATCTGCACCCTGGGTCGCCTCCTCCAGAGACACGTTTACGGCGTCCCCACGCCTCAAGGTAGACGCGCAGAGTGTCGCACCCTCGATGTCTTAGCTGATCAGAGCTGCGAAGAGTGCCGACTCGCTCGGCTTCGCCGCGCTGTGTCATTGCGATGGGCGCCCGGTCAGAGGCTCCCGCCCCCGCCATCCCTCGGCGCATCAGGTCGCCTCTGACGCGGCCTGCAGCGGCGGGGAGTTCGTCGTCACGAGGGGGTCGGGTATTCGGTTTCCGAGTCGAAGGAAGCCGGCTCCCGTCAGTGCCAGCGCCAGAGCGCCGCCCCACCAGATGCTGTCGGGTGACGTTCCGAGCAGCACGCCGCCGACCGCCTGGCCGAGAGCCACGCCGACCAGGAAGCTGAGCTGGTAGAGCGACATGTAGCGGCCGAGCAGATGCGGCGGCGCGATTTCCGCGACCAGCGGGCCGAGCACGATGAACTGGCCACACTCAGCGACCGCGATCAGGATCGCGACGCCGGCCAAGACGGTGGTAGCGGCGAGCGTCGAGTGCGTGAGCGTTGCGAGCAGGACCGCGAGCAGGCCGACTGCGAATATGGCGCTGGTGGCGAACAAAGCGCGAGTGCGGCGCATCCGCGCCACCACCCGTGTCGCCGGCACCTGCGCTACGACGATGAAGAAGGTGTTGATGAAGATGACGACACCGATCCCCACGGGCCCGACAGGCGTATGCGCCGCCGCAAACGGCGAGAGGATGTAGGAGAAGAACGCGCCGCCGATCATCACAAGCGCGAAGTTGCCCGCGATCAAGGCGAGCAAGAGCCGATCCCGAGCAACAGCTCGGAAACCCCGTGCGCCCTCGCTCGCCGACGGAGCATCCGCGAGGCCGGGATCCGGGATCCAGACGAGCACAACCAGCGCGAAGACGACGAACGTGACTGCGTCGAAGAGGTAGAGACCCTGGAACGCCTGGAGGTGATGATGGGTGGCCGCGACGATGAGGCCCGCAACCGTCGCGCCGAGGCCGAGACCGAAGTTGCCTGCGACTCGTCGGAGCGCTGTCGATGCGGCGCGCTGCTCCGCCGGAACCAGGGTCAAGGTCATGACTTGGCCGGCGGTTCCCACGAGTCCAAAGCCGGCACCGCCGACGGCCGAGCAGAAGAACCCTTGCCAAGGACGGTCGACGAACGCCAAGCCCCCGTAGCCGAGTCCGTTCAAGACATTGCCCGCGATCAGGATCCGTTTCGCACTGAAACGATCGAGGAGCGCACCCGAAGGGAGCGATACCACTGCGGCCGTGCCCATGACCGTCGCGAGTACCAGCCCCGCGGTCGCCGTCGAGAAGCCGCGGACCGCGTGCAGGTAGATGATCTCGAAGGGAAGGAGCAGTCCGGTGCCGAAATAGTTGAGCGCGTCCCCGCCCTGCAGAACGAGGACAGGCCTCGGTAGGCCTGTACGCCAAAGGGCGAACACACGTGCGAGCGCGCTGCTCACTCTGTCGAGCGACCCGCCGCTCCATGACGGCGAGCGAGGCACTCGAGCTCCTCGCGGCAGGCGCTCAGCCGCAGCTCGATCGCCGTCCACACGGGTTGGGGCGGCCGGATGTGGGCCTCCCGGGCCTGGCGGTGCCGATCGGCATCGCGCTGGAAGCGGGCCGTCCGCTCGAGCACTAGCTGATGAATCAGCTCGGGGTACATCGGAGGTCAAAGACACCGCGATGCCGCGAAACGGACCGCGGTCCGTTTACGACGGACCTGGTGTCATTAACGCGATGACCGTCGATCTCGAGCGGGCCAAGGGAGGTGACGAGCGCGCGTTTGCGACGCTGGTCGAACCGTTCCGGCGCGAGCTCCAGTTGCATTGCTACCGGCTGCTCGGCTCCGTGCAGGACGCCGAGGATCTCGTCCAGGAAACACTGCTCGCCGCCTGGCGCGGGCTCAACGGCTTCGAGGAGCGGGCGTCGCTGCGCTCCTGGCTCTACAGGATCGCAACCCACCGAAGTCTCAACGCAATTCGCGAACGCGGGCGCCGCCCCGCCACGGAGAACACCATGAGACCGTCAAGAACCCGCCTCGCCGTCGAGCCCAGCTGGCTCGAGCCTTACGCGGACAGCGCGCTTCCGGATCCCGCTCCCGGACCTGAAGCGCGCTACGAGCAGCGCGAAGCGATCCAGCTCTCGTTCATCGTCGCGCTGCAGCAGCTGCCTGCGAAGCAGCGCGCAGCGCTCGTGCTGCGCGACGTGCTCGGCTTCCCCACCGACGAAGCCGCCTCGATCCTCGAGACCACGCCGCAGTCGGTCAAAGCCGCGCTCCAACGCGCACGCGCAACACTCGATTCGTACACCATCGAACGCGAGCAGGCGCCGCTTCCCGACTCGCCGACCGAACGGAACCTTCTCGCCACCTTCAGCGACGCCGTCGAAGCCGGCGACACGGCGCGTCTCCTAACTCTGCTGAGCTCCGACGCTCGTGTGACCATGCCGCCGAACCCGGGCGAGCTCATCGGACACGAAGCAATCGGCGTGTACCTCGAACACGGCGCCGAGGGCCGCGGCGCCCCGCTACAGGTACGCCCGACCCGCGCCAACGGCCAGCCGGCGTTCGGCTGCTACCTGCGCTCGCAGCCCTGGGGCATGATGGTGCTCACCTTGAGCGGAAGCAAGGTCGACGAGATCACCTTCTTCATCGACCCAGCGCTGCCCGGCCGCTTCGGTCTTCCCGAACACATCTAGCCGCGAGGATGGGTTCGCCGTGAAGTGGAAGCCGCCGCGTCGGCCGGCGGCGGTCGCCGGGTCAGGAATTTCCCTGATGATGCCGGCGCCGCCTGCCGCGAGAATGGGCCTTGGAAAGGAGTGTGGAGCATGTCGACTATGTCGCATGGATCTCCTCCGGTTGCCCGCGAGCGGTCGAGTTGGTCGGCGCTTCGGGCCGTTCCCGAGATGTGGGCATCGCTTGCGATCACAGCGATGTGGGTTGCCGTCTTCCTCACCGCAATCTGGGGGCCGGACGCGCAGTTCCACAGTGTTGACGGGAGCAGCTCGACCATTCCGACCGCAGTCTTCGTCACCTTCTTTGCGTTCCTCGGCACGTGGATTGTGGCGAGACACGGCTTCCGAGAGCACAAGGACGACTGAGGAGTTCAGAGGCGCGGGAGGAGCGACGGACCGCCGCCGCTCCTGCCCGTCGCCGCATGGCCTCGTCAGGCCGCGTCCTGCCGTGGGTTGCGGACGGCGATCTCGGTGCGGTTCCGGCCGCTCGACTTCGCCTGGTAGAGCGCCTGGTCGGCGGCGCTGAGCAGCTCTTCCACGTCGTCCTCGGGGAGCATGGTCGCGACCCCACAACTCGCGCTCGTGCGCATCTCGCCCACCGCATGTGCCTCGATCGTGCGGCGGAGCCGTTCGGCGAAGCGGCGCGCGCCGGCGAGGTCGGTCTCGGGGAGGACGACGACGAACTCCTCGCCGCCCCAGCGCGCCACCGTGTCGCCCTGGCGCGCGAGCGAGGTGAGGAGACGGCTCACGGCGCGCAGCATCACGTCGCCGGCCGCGTGACCGAACGAGTCGTTGATCTCCTTGAAGCGGTCGAGGTCGAGCAGCACGACCGCGAGCTGATGCGCGAAGCGCTGGGCGCGCGAGATCTCGGCGGCGAGGATCTCCTCGACCGCGCGCCGGTTCGCGAGGCCCGTGAGGGAGTCGATGCGGGCCTCGCTCGCCTGCTCCTCCGTCCAGCGGAACGCCCGCAGCAGCGGCCGGGCGAGAACGAGCGTCAGCAGCATCAGCGCCGCCAGAGCGAGCAGGCCCGCCTCGGCGACCCGGAGATAGGCGGCGTCCTTGCGCTGCTGCTCGATCCGCCCGGGGACGTACGCCTGGATGCCGAGGTTCCTGCCGACCGGCAGGGTCACGCCGCGGGCAGGTCGTGCGCCGCCCGGCCGGACGAACGCGACCCGGACTCCGTCGGCGGCCCCGGCCGAAACGCGCTGCAGCGCCGCGGCGCCGGCCGGCAGCTGCGCGACGACCGCGCCGATTCCCGCGTCGTGGCGGACGAGTCGCACGCGTGCGGTGGCGGCGTTTTCGACCCGCTGCCCGTACGTGTGGCCGTCGACCACGAGAAGCAGGTCGTTGCGGCGCGCGAAACGCTCGAGACTCGCCGCGTCGTGGCGGCGAATTGCCGTCTGTAGACGCGGCGACGAAGCGGCCGTGACCGCGCGGAGCTGGCGCCGGTCGAGGAGCCGCAAAAAGCGCGCCTGGGCGCTCTGCGCGGCGTCGTGGACGTCGAAGTCGACGGTGCGCGTGACGTTCCGAACCTCGTCCCGGACGATCACGTACGAGACGAAGACGATCGGGAAGATCGCGACCGCCGCCAGGGTGAGCATCAGCCGCAGACGAAGCCCGAGCCCCAATGGTGAGGCGCGACGCGCCACGCGGCTCAGTGTCCGTGACCGCGTCCGTGCGAGCCGGGTCCCTTGCCGGCGGGGGCGACGCGGACCTTGGGTGGACTCTCCTTGCGGGCCTGTCCGGGCGGAACGCGGTACGGGTGCCCCGGCGGAGGGCCGGGCGGACCATGGTCGGGCGGGCCATGGTCGGGCGGACCATGGTCGGGCGGGCCATGGTGAGGTGGGGACGGTGGTGGCGGCGGTGGAGGGCCGGGCGGCGGGCCGGGATGCGGAGGTTTCGGCGGGCCGTGGTGCGCGGCCGAGGGCGGTGGCGGCGGCGCCTGCGGACCGGGATGCGCCGGGGGCGCCGGGGGCGGCGGCGGACCCGGATGCGCGGGCGCTGGAGCCGCCGGCTCGGGGTGCGCCGGCGTGGCCGGCTTCGGAGCCGCGCGCGGAGGCGGCGGCGGCGGGAAGGACCGGGTTCGCCGGCCGGATGGTCGCCGGCTTCGGCTGTTTGGGGCCCGGCTGTTTGCTCTGGCTGCTCGAGGGCCGCGGCTGAGCGACGGCGGGCCTCGAGACGCTCGCTGCCGGCGCGACGAACGTGGTCGGAGCGGCGCTCGCCGGAGGTGCGACGGGCCGCTGATGAGGCGCCGGTCTGCTCTGAGTTGCCGGCGACGAGACCACGACCTTCTGCGGCGGAGGCGGCGACGCCGACCGGGATCCGGTCGCCGGGAGATGCACCGTGCCCGAATCGAGCAGGAGCGCCATCGCGGCCGCGCCGAGCAGAACTGCGACCAGCGGCGCCACCACCCGCCGGGCCATCACCCAGAGCTCTTTACTGCGTTCGTCGGCCGACACCGGCCTGTCCTTCCCCCCTTGCGTGGATCCGTCCCGGCCTACCGCAGGGATACAAGAATCCCGATCGGATGGCAACCCGGTTTCGGGGGAATCATGACCGGCTTTGGCCCGACTTGCGGAGCGCTCGGTCAAGGCTCGACACTGGGCGAATGACCGAGCTCGTCCGCTGCTGGCCCACCGACGATCCCGCCTACATCGCCTACCACGACGAGGAGTGGGGACGGCCGGTGCTCGACGAGCGCGGGCTCTACGAGCGCCTGTGTCTCGAGGGCTTCCAGGCCGGGCTGGCATGGATCACGATCCTCCGCAAGCGCGAGGCGTTTCGTCGCGGATTCGCCGGCTTCGAGCCCGAGCGAGTCGCGCGCTTCGGCGAGCGCGAGGTCGACCGTCTGCTCGGCGACGCCGGGATCGTCCGCCACCGCGGCAAGATCGAGGCCGCGATTGCCAACGCGCAGGCGACGCTCGCCCTGCGGAAGAACGGGACGCCGCTCGACCGGCTGATGTGGGAGTACCGCGACGTGGCGGACGGCAAGGAACTCTCGAAGCGCCTCCGAACAGCGGGCTTTCGCTTCGTGGGCCCGACCACGGTCTACTCGTCGCTCGAGGCTTGCGGCATCGTCAACGGCCACCGCGCCGACTGCTGGGTGCGGGACGCGGTCGAGGCCGAGCGCCGCGCCGCGCCCCGCTAGCTCTCGAGGATCCGCTTCAGCCGCTCGAAGTCCTTGCGGAACTGCTTCTCGACCTTGCGCGCGAGGATTCCGGCGGCGAAGCCGCCCGGGACATGGCCCTCTGCGGTGACCGTCAGCCGCGTGCCGCCGTTTGCCGCCTCGAGCTCGTGCCGGACCGTGAACCGCACGGGGCCCTTCAGAGCCCGCAGCGTGAAGAGACGCGGCTCTTCCTGCTCGACGATCTCGAGCGTCGTGTCGATGTCCCGGCCGAGCAGCGTGCGCGACTCTTCGATCCGCCCGCCGCGCACGGTGGAGCTCTTGACTCCGGACTGCCAGGACGGCACGTTCGAGACATCGGTCAGATAGGCGAAGACGTCCTCGGGCGTCCGTTCGATCTCGATCGCCAACTCGGCGCGCACGGAACGCAGGATAGGCTCGAGGACGTGCTCGACGACCGAGTCCGCGCGGTTCTCGAACGCCTCGAGCGCGAGGACGCCTCCGAGCGGGAGCGCGGCCTCCCGCCCGAGCAGCGCGCTCGTCAGGTCGAGCCCACCACCGGCCGGTTCCTCTTTTCGCTCGTTTCGCCGCAGACAGACTGCGAAGTCCTCGAGATCGGCGGCTCGCGCGGCTACTCGACGATCTGGCTCGCCGCGGGCGTCCGCAATCTCGGCGGTCGCGTCCTCTCGCTGGAGTACGACCCGGCGAAGATCGAGGCCCGGCGCCGTAACGTCGAGGAGGCGGGGCTCGAGGACTGGGTCGAGCTGGTCGACGGCGACGCGTTCGAGCAGCTGCCAAGGATCGACGACGTGTTCGACATCGTCTTCATCGACGCCGAGAAGGACGACTACGAAGAGTTGTTCCGGCTCGCCCGCGATAAGGTCGAGCCGGGCGCGCTGTTCGTGGCGGACAACGTCCTCTCGCATCCCGACCCGCTCGCCGAGTACTCCGCCGCGCGGCAGGCCGATCCGACCCTCCTCAGCGTCACCGTCCCGCTCGACCGCGGGCTCGAGCTGAGTGTCGTCTTGCGGTAGCCGCGGGCTTCGCTATCTTGCAGGTAACCGCGGAAAGGAGGTGGTCCGGCAGTGATTTCAGACAGTACGGGCAGTGGAGGTACCAGCGGGTAGGGGTGCCGTCCCCGGGACCCACGGGGAACCGCCTAGCCAGCGTGGGGGACATCGCGTCTCGCGCCGCCCGGTCTAACTACGCTCAAGGCTGGAAGCGTCGTCGGCGAAGCCGCCGACGCCGGGCCGAAGAGCAGGAGGCCGGGCTGGAAGGCGCCTCTGCCACTACGCGCTGGTAACCGTGACTGAGGGGCCGCGAAAGCGGCCCCTCGTCTTTTGGCTCAGCTCAGGCAGCGACTCGGTCGGGAGCCGCAATGGCCTCCGACGCGAGAGTGGTCAGGTGCAGCCGGAGCTCTGCGACGACTTCTCCGTCCAGGAGCCGGCCCTCGGTGTCGAAGCGCTCGTGCGCGCGCGCGACCGGGATCTCGGTGCCGACGACGCGGGCGCCGGCGATGCCGAGGATCCGCTTGAGGTCCTGCTGCGCCCAGAGCGCGCCGAATTGGCCGGTGCTTGCGCCGACGACCGCGACCGTCTTGTTGCGCAGCGCGCCCCGCAGCGCCGGGCGCGAAGCCCAGTCGATCGCGTTCTTGAGGCCGCCCGGAACGGAGCCGTTGTACTCGGGCGTCGAGAAGAGGATCGCGTCGGCCGCGGCCCATTCTTGGCGCAGACGATGAACCGACTCGGGCACGTCCGACTCGAGGTCCTCGTCGTAGAGCGGCAGGTCGCCGAGCCCTTCCCAGAGCTCGAGCTCGATGCCCTCCGGCGCGGCTTCGACCGCAGCCCGCAGGAGGCTCGTGTTGAACGAGCCCTCCCGCAGGCTGCCGGAGACGGCGAGGATCCGCATCGTTAGCTCTCCTGCCTCACAAGAGCGAGCTCGGCCTTCAGCACGACCTCGTCGCCGAGGTAGTTGCCGCCGCTCTGGTTCGGCGCGTTCCAGGCGATCCCGAAGTCGTTGCGATCGACCGCCGTCTCGAGCGTGAGCCCGAGGCGCTCGCGGCCGAACGGATCGACGCTCGGCGCCGACGCAAGCCGGCCCTTCAGCTCGATCGGCTTCGTGACGCCCTTCATCGTGAGCTCGCCGCGAGCGGTGAGCGCGCCGTCGTCCCCGAGCGAAAGCTCGTCGGCGTGGATCGAGATCTGCGGAAACCGCTCCGCGTCGAAGAAGTCGGGCGACTGGAGGTGGCCCGCCAGCTGCTCGTCCTTCACGTCGACGCTCGCGACGCGTGCCGAGCCTGCGAGGGTCGATCCCTCGAGCGTGGCGTCGAAGTCGCGGAAGCTGCCGCGGAAGGTGTTGACGCCGGCGTACTCGACCTCGAACGCGATGTTCGAGTGGACGGGGTCGGCGGCCCACGTGGTGCCGGCCGGCGCGATTGTGGTGGATTCCAGGGTGCTCATCTGGGACATTGCCTCCTAGGCGATATGGGCTATACTTGAGTTCGCAAGCAACTATAGCGAGAAAAGATTGACTAGTCAAATATTGACCGTACAAGAGACATCTGAAACATCGACCCTGCCCGACGGCGCGTGGGTGCGCTTCCTGCGCGCGCACGCAGCTCTCACCCGGGAGCTCTCGGCGCGTCTCGAGGCGCTGCACGAGCTGACGCTCAGCGACTTCGACGTGCTCGTGCAGCTCTACTACTCGGAAGGACGGCGGATGCGCCGGATCGACCTCGCCCGCTCCGTGCTCCTGACCGCCTCCGGGATCACGCGGCTGCTCGACGGGCTCGAGTCATGCGGTTTCGTCGCGAAGGAGCGTTGCGACTCCGACGCACGCGTGACCTACGCGGTGCTCACGAAGGCCGGCGTGAAGAAGATCGAAGAGGCGCGCGAATCGCACCTCGCCGACATCGAGGAGATCTTCGGCTCTCGGTTCTCGCCGCAGGAGCGCGCGCAGCTGGCGGAGCTGCTCGGCCGTCTTCCGCTCGCGCATACTTCCGAGGCGTGCTCCGGATGACCTACGCGTTCTCCTCCCTCGACGAGCTCGGCGACGGCCCCGGCTTCCGCAAGATCAGGCAGCCGCTCGGCGTCGAGGCGTTCGGCGTCAACGCGATCGTCTACCCGGCACACTACGAGGGGCCCGAGCACTTCCACGACACCCAGGACGAGCTCTACTTCGTGCACCGAGGGCGCATTCGAGTCGATGTCGGCGGCGAATCGCGCGAGCTCGGTGAGGGTGGGCTCTTCCACGCGAGCTCGACGACCCCGAGGCGCATCTCGAACGTGGGTGACGAGGACGCGATCGTCTTCGTGGTCGGCGGCAAGGACGGCTACGTCGAGCGCGACGGCCATCTCGTGAACGAGGAAGTCGACCTGCCGCGCCGGCAGGGACTCAGCTGAACAGCGCGACCGTGCGGATCTCGCCGCGCTCGCCGATGCGCGGCAGCCGTTCGGGCACCTCGTCGAGCGGGATCGTGCTCGTCACGAAGCGGGCCAGGTCGATCCGTCCGTCGAGCGCCGCCTGCGCGAGGAAGGGGAAGTCCTCCCGCGGGATCGTGTCGCCGCCGTGCGTCACGGCGATCGTGGGTCTCGGGCCGAAGATGTCCGTGAAGAGGTCGACGTCGAGCTTCGTGTCCGGCTTGGGCATGCCCACGAGCGTCGCCGTGCCGGCGTACGCGCACATCCGGATCGCCTGTTCGAGGCCCAGCGGCGCGCCGATCGCGGAGAACGCGAACTCGACGCCGCGGCCGCCGGTCAACTCGCGGACTGCTTCGACGGCATCGGTGCCGGACGCGTCGACCACATCCGTCGCGCCGAGAGCCCGCGCGTGCTCGAGCTTGTCGGCGGCGACGTCGACCGCGACGATCCGCTCCGCGCCGCGCACCAAAGCGCCCTGAACCACTGCGAGGCCGACACCGCCGCAGCCGATCACCGCGACGTCGGAGCCCTGGCGCACCGGAGTCGACCAGAGCGCGGCTCCCGCACCCGTCGAGAACCCGCAGGCGAGCAGCGCCGCCTGCTCGACCGGGAGCTCCTCCGGCACCTTGACGGCGCACGCCTCGTGGACGATCGCATGGTCGGCGAACGTGCCGCAGCGCAGCACCGGCGTCAGGAGCGCGCCGTCGACGGCCCGGTGCATCCGCCGCCTCGCTCGAAGCTGAGACGAGCACCGGCGCAGGTCACCGCGGCGGCACTGCGGGCACTCGCCGCACGGCGCGCGCCACGCCACGACGACACGGTCTCCGGGGGCGACCAGAGTCACGTCGCTCCCGACCTCTTCGACCACGCCGGCGCCCTCGTGCCCGAGCAGGATCGGAAAGCGCGTGCCCCAGCCCTTCGTCTCGACCACATGGAGGTCCGAATGGCAGAGCCCGCACGCGAGGACGCGAACGAGCACCTCGTGCGGGCCGGGGGGATCGAACGTCAACTCCTCGACGGCCGGCGCCGCGTCGGGCTCCGCGTAGACGACCCCGCGGGTCACGTCGCGCGTCGCAGCTGCTCGTCGAGCGGCACGAGGGGCAGCTGGAACGTCTCGACCGCACTCGAATCGCCGACGACGTTGTCGCCGAGCTGGAGCATCGTCAGCTGGTCGCGTGTCAGCGGCGCGCCCGGCAGCCGCTCGGTCACCGCGGCCTGCGCACGCATCACGCCGAACGGAACGTGGATCGACGGCCGGTGCACGCCGAGCACGCGCTTCAGGCGCTCCCAGAACTCGTTCCAGGTGACCGCTTCGGGGCCACCGAGGTCGAACGTTCGGTTCGCGGCCGCCTGCTCGATGAGGGCGAGCGCGTAGTACTCGGCGAGATCCTCGACCCAGATCGGCTGCAAGCGCTGCCGGCCCGGGCCGATGATCGGCGTCACCGGCGCGTAGCGAGCAAGGCGGATGAACGTGGGAAGGACGCCGCCGTCACGGCCGAAGACGAAGCTGGGGCGGAAGATCACGTGCCCGAGCTCCGACTCGCGGACGGCCTTCTCCATCTGCCACTTCGCGGCGAAGTACGGCACGGCGTCCTTCGAGCGCTCGTCGAGGCCGAGCGCACTCGCGAGCACGAATCGGCGGACGCCCGCTTCTTGCGCGGCAGCGACGACGTTCCGCGTTCCCTGCTCCATGACGCTCTCGAACGCCTGCTTGCTGCCCTTGATGATCGCGACGAGGTGGACGACGGCGTCCACTCCCTTGCAGGCGGCGTTGAGAGAGGCGGGGTCGGTCACGTCGCCGGTCGCGAGCTCGACGCCCCAGGCTGTGAGCCGGGACGCGCGCGCCGGATCGCGCACCAGCGCGCGCACCGGCACGTCTCGGGCGCGCAGCGCGTGCACGACATACGGCCCGACGAAACCCGTTCCGCCGGTGACGAGGACCGTCAACTGTCCTCGAAGTTCTGCCAGTAGCGGCTCGCAGTCGGTCCGCGTTGGCCCTTGTACTTCGAGCCGATCGCGGCCGAGCCGTACGGCGTCGCGGCGGGTTCCGTCATCTGCATGAAGGAGATCTGCCCGATCTTCATCTCCGGATAGATCGTGATCGGCAGGTTCGCCACGTTCGAGAGCTCGAGCGTCACGTGGCCGTCCCAGCCCGGGTCGATGAAGCCCGCAGTGGAGTGGATGAGAAGCCCGAGGCGGCCGAGGCTCGACTTGCCCTCGAGCCGCGCCACGAGGTCGTCGGGCAGCCGGATGCGCTCGAGCGTCGAGCCGAGCACGAACTCGCCCGGGTGGAGGACGAACGGGTGCTCCTCCTCGACCTCCACGAGCTCGGTCAGCTCCGCCTGCTCGACCTTGACGTCGATGAAGGGGTAGCGGTTGTTGTGGAAGACGCGAAACAGCCGGTCCACGCGAACGTCGACGCTCGACGGCTGCAGCAGCGCGTCGTCGTACGGGTCGATCTCGATCCTCCCCTCGGCGAGCAGGCGGGAGATCGTCGCGTCGGAGAGGACCATCGGAGCGATTCTTACCTTGAAGCCGCGTCGGGCGCAGCGGATATCGTGGCTTCATGGCAGTCACACGCGCAATCCAGCTTCGCACCGAGATCCCCGGCCCCCGCTCCCGCGAGATCATCGAGCGGAAGGAACGGGTGGTCGCCGACCCGCTCGGTCTCTACCTGCCGGTCATGGTCGCGGACGGCCGGGGCGCGACCGTCAACGACGTCGACGGCAACAGCTTCGTCGACTTCACGGGCGGCGTCGGCTGCCTCAACGTCGGTCATGCGCATCCGCGCGTCGTCGCTGCGGTGCAGGAGCAGGCGGCGCGCTTCTTCCACACCGACTTCACGATCGTCCCTTACGAGATCTACGTGGAGTACGCCGAGCGCCTCGTCGCGGTCGCGCCGTTCTCGGGCGCGGCCAAGGCCGCCTTCTTCAACGCGGGCACCGAGGCCGTCGAGAACGCCGTCAAGTTCGCGCGCGGCTACACGCGCCGCCCGGCCGTGATCGGTTTCGAGGGCGGCTTCCACGGCCGCACGCTCCTCTCGCTCACGCTCACCTCGAAGACGCACCCCTACAAGTCCGGGCTCGGCCCCTTCGCGCCCGAGGTCTACCGCGTCCCGTTCCCGGACGAGTACCGCGGGATCACCACGGCCGACGCGCTCGGGGCGCTCGAGCGGGCGTTCGCGACGCAGGTCGCGGCCGAGACGGTCGCGGCGATCGTCGTCGAGCCGGTGCAGGGCGAGGCCGGCTTCATCCCCGCGCCGCAGGAGTTCATGGACGGGTTGCGCAGGATCTGCGACCGCGAGGGAATCCTGCTCGTCGTCGACGAGGTGCAGACCGGGTTCGGTCGTACCGGGCGCATGTTCGCGATCGAGCACTACGGGGTCGAGCCCGACCTGATGACCCTGGCCAAGTCGATCGCCGGCGGGCTGCCGCTCTCGGGCGTGGTCGGCAAGGCCGAGATCATGGATTCGCTCTGGGACAACGCGGTCGGCGGCACGTACGTCGGGAATCCCGTGGCCATTGCGGCTGCCGTCGCTGTCCTCGACGTGTTCGAAGAGGAGGGGCTCGTCGAGCGCGCGCAGCGGATCGGCGAGACGATCCGCGCCCGCATGCTCGCGTGGCAGGAGCGCTTCGACGCGATCGGCGACGTTCGCGGCCTCGGCGCGATGCTGGCGGTCGAGTACGTCGAGGATCGCGGGACGAAGGCGCCCGCGCCGGCCATCGCCTCGCGGGTCGCCGAGGAAGCCGCCGCCCGGGGGCTGTTGCTCCTGAAGGCCGGCATCCACTCGAACTGCAACCGCGTTCTCTGTCCGCTGGTCATCACCGACGCCGAGCTCGAGGAAGGGCTCGCGGCGTGGGAGGAGGCGCTGGAAGCGGTCCTTGCGTAGCCGCACCGCCGGTTCGCGCGTTCTAGCGGTGTGCCGGGATCGAGGTCGACCACCCATGCCGTGTCGCGGCCCCCGCAGTCCGGCGACCTGATCGCCGAGCGCTACGAGCTCGAGGAGCTCGTGGGGACCGGGGGCATGTCGACGGTCTTCCGCGCGTACGACCTCCAGCTCGAACGGCGCGTCGCGATCAAGATCCTCCACGAGCACTACGCCGCGGATCCCGAGTACCTCGAGCGCTTCCGCCGCGAGGCGCGCGCGGTTGCGAGGCTCTCGCACCCGAACATCGTCACCGTCATCGACCGCGGCGACGACGACGGCCGGCAGTTCATCGTCTTCGAGTACGTCGACGGCGAGAACCTGAAGGAGCTCGTCCTGCGCTCGGGCCGGCTCCCGGTGCGGCGCGCGCTCGAGCTCGCCCTGGCGATCGCGGACGGGCTCTCGTTCGCGCACCAGCGCGGGCTCGTGCATCGGGACGTGAAGCCGCAGAACGTCCTCCTCAACAAGGAGGGCGACGTGAAGGTGACCGACTTCGGGATCGCGCGCTCGATGCATGTCGAGCACGGCGTCACGCAGACGGGCACGGTGCTCGGCACCGGCGAGTACCTCGCGCCCGAGCAGGCGAGCGGCAAGCCCGTGTCGCCCGCGACCGACGTCTACTCGCTCGGAGTCGTGCTCTGGGAGCTGCTGGCTGGAGACGTCCCGTTCGTCGGCGAGAACTTCGTCGCCGTCGCGCTGCGTCACGTCAACGAGCTGCCCCCGGACCTGCGCGAGCGGCGGTCGGACGTGTCACCGAGGCTCGCGGCCGCGGTGAACCGCGCGCTCGCCAAGGATCCGGCGAGTCGGTTCCCGTCCATGGCGGCCTTCGCGAAGGAGCTGCGCGCCTGCCTGGCGGAGCTCGACGCGACCGGGGCGGTCCCTCCGCCTCCGCAGGACGACGCCGCGCTCACGGTCGTCACGCCTCCGGCTCGTGCTCCCGCCCGCCCGCCGGCACCTCGTCGCGCCAACCGCCCACGGCGGAGAGCGCTGCTCTACGCCCTTCTTGCCCTTGTGGTCGCGGGCGCTGCGTTCGCCGCCGTCCTGCTGCTCGGCGGCTCGGGCCACCACGGAGGCGGATCGGGTGGCAGCAGCAGCTCGTCGGGCACGACGGTGCCGCTGCAGGGTGTCGGCGATGCGTACTCGGCTCCGGGCCATCCGGATGCGCATGCCAATACGGCGTCGGCGGCGACGGACGGTTCCGAGTCGACCTCCTGGATGACGCAGACCTACGGCGACCAGGCGTTCGGCGGCCTGCTGACCGGCCTCGGGCTCGTCCTCGACGCGGGCAGCTCCGTCAAGCTCGCGCACGTCACCGTGTCGACTCCCACTCCGGGGTTCACTGCCGAGATCCAGGTCGGCGACTCGCCGAACGGGCCGTTCTCGGTCGACTCCTCCTCGCAGACCGTCACCGGCCGGACGACGTTCGACCTCCAGGGCAAGACCGGGCAGTACTACGTGGTCTGGATCACGGAGCTTCCGCCGGGCGGCAGCGCCGAGATCTCGGAAGTCACCGCGAAGAGCTAGTACACGAGCTTCGAGCGGCGTTCGTGCCGCTCGAGGGCGAGCTCGATCAGGCGATCGAGCGCTTCCGCATAGCCGAGGCCCGACGCCTCGAACAGTCGCGCCCACACGCTCGTGGCGGTGAAGCCCGGCATCGTGTTGAGCTCGTTGAGGATGACCTCGCCGTCCGAGGAGCGCACGAAGAAGTCGACGCGGGCCAGGCCCTCGCACTCGGAGGCGACGAACGCCTCGGCGGCGCGTCGCTGGAGCAGCTCGATCGTCTCCTGCGACAGGCCCGGCGGCGGGACGAGCAGCTCCATCCCGTCCTCGTCGTACTTCGACGCGTAGTCGTACCACTCGTGCTCGAGCGTGTCGATCTGGCCCGGCAGCGAGGCGCCCGGCGGCGGCACGCGGTTGCCGAGCACGCCGACCTCGACCTCGGTTCCGGCGACGAACTCTTCGACGAGCACCTTCTCGTCGTGCCGGAAGGCGAGCTCCACGGCCGGAGCGAGCTCCTCTTCGGCGTGCACCTTCGAGATTCCCACGGACGACCCCAGTCGCGCGGGCTTGACGAAGACCGGGTAGCCGAACGGGTTCTCGATCGCGTCACCGAGCCGAATCGCGTGGTGCGCGGCTACGGGGATGCCGCTGTCGCGCATGACCTTCTTGAACAGGTCCTTGTCCATCGCCACCGCCGAGGCCGCGACGCCGGCGCCGACGTACGGCAGATCGGCGAGCTCGAGCAACCCCTGCACCGTGCCGTCCTCGCCGAAGGGGCCGTGCAGGATCGGGAGCACGACGTCGACGGAGCCGAGCTTCTCGAGCGGGCCGCCCGCGTACGGGACGGGCAGTGTCTCCGCCGTCGTCGCGCCGGTTCCGAGCTCCCAGCGGCCGTCGCGGCCGATCGCGATCTCCGCGATCTCGTAGCGCTCGGGATCGAGGGCTGCGGCGACCGATCGCGCCGAGGCCAGTGAGATCTCGTGCTCGCTCGAGCGGCCGCCCGCGAGGATGGCCACGCGAAGACGGCGGCCCTGGCTCACCCGGGCGTCGTCGTGGTGGTCGTGGTCGTCGTCCCCGGCGGCGGTCCCGGCGAGTGCTGGCCGACCTCGATCGTCACCGTCGACCCCTTCGTCGCCGACGTGCCGCCGTCCGGGTTCTGCGCCTGGACGATGCCCTGTTCGCTCGGGTCGCTGACAGCGATGGTCTGCTGGTTGACGACGAAGCCCTGAGCCTCGAGGTCGCCGACCGCCTGCTGAGCCGTCTCGCCGACCACAGACGGGACGGTCACCTGAGGCGGGCCGTTCGAGACCTGGAGATCGACGGTCTTCCCCTTCGGCTCGGACGAGTTCGGCGCGGGATCCTGGTGGATGATCTGACCCTGCGTGGCGTCGTTGTCGACGTAGGTCAGGCTGTAGTTGAAGCCTGCGGTGTGGAGCGCGCTCGTCGCCTCCGCGACGGTGCTACCGACGACGTTCGGCACCGTCCCGACTTCGGGACCGCTCGACACGTTGACGCGCACCATCGACCCCTTCGGGACGGACTCGCCGGCGCCGGGGTCGGTCGCGGTCACCACACCCTTCGTCTTGCCCGGGACGAAGTGCTCGACGGGTTTCAGGCCGGCGTTGAGCAGCGTCTGCTGCGCCTGCGTCCACTGCTGGCCCTTGACGGTCGGCACCTTCACCTTCGGCGGGCCGGTCGACTCCCAGATCGTGACTGTGCCGCCCTTGTCGACCTTGGAACCGGGGCCCGGATCCTGCTTGAAGACGATTCCGTGGTGGTAGCGCGTATTCGGGCCCTTCTTCACGGCGGCGACCAGGTTGGCGTTGGTGATCTGTTGCCTGGCCTGCGCCACGGGAAGCCCCGTGTAGCTACTCACGGCCACCTGCGGCGTCGAGCTCGAGAGCTCGTGCCAGACGAAGAAGCCCGCGACGATCGCCGCCAGGACGAAGCCAATCGCGACGAGCCAGGGCCAGATAGGCCGGTCTGCCTCGTCGTGCTCCTCGTACTCCTCGTCTTCGACGACAGCCGGAGGAACGGCCGCCGCGGAGGGAGGCGGAGCGATCATCGTCGCCGCCGTCGCGGCCGCGGCAGCAGTCGCGGGGCGGCGCAGCACCTGGGTCGCCGAGTCGACGGTCGTAGCCGAGACCCGCGCGCCGCGCGCGACCCGGTCGAGGTCTCCCTCCATCTCGTCGGCGCTCTGATAGCGGTCGTCGGGATTCTTGGCGAGCGCCCTCATCACGACCATGTCGAGCTCGGGCGGGACGTCCGGCCGCAGCGCGGACGGCGGTTTCGGAGCGGTCGAGAGGTGCTTCATCGCGATCTCGACCGGCGTCTCGCCGTCGAAGGGCGTCTTGCCGGTCAAGAGCTCGTAGAGGACGATCCCGAGCGAGTAGAGGTCCGAGCGCGGGTCGACCTCGCCGCCGCGTGCCTGCTCGGGCGAGAGGTACTGGGCGGTTCCCACGATCGAGCCCGCCTCGGTCATCTGGCTCGTGCCGGCGCGCGCGATGCCGAAATCCGTCACCTTCACGCGCCCCTCGCCGTCGACCATCACGTTGTGCGGCTTGATGTCACGGTGCACGATGCCGTGCCGGTGCGCGAAGCGGAGCGCCGAGAGGATCTGGCGCGCGTACTCGATCGCGACGTTGACCGGTGCGGCGCCGCGGCTGACGATGAGCTCCTTGAGGGTGCGCCCGTCGAGGAACTCCATCGCGATGTAGTAGGTCTCCTCGGCCTCGCCGCGGTCGTAGATCGAGACGATGTTCGGATGGTTGAGAGCCGCGGCGTTCTTCGCCTCGCGGCGGAAGCGCTCGATGAACTGGTCGTCGTTCGCGTGGCGGCCGTTGAGGATCTTGATCGCGATGCGGCGCCCGAGCTCCTGGTCCTCGGCGAGGTAGACGTCGGCCATCCCACCCGCACCGAGCTTGCGCTGGATGCGGTAGCGCCCGTCAAAGAGCGTGTCGATGAGAGAGTCGGTTACCGCCACGGCCGCCTAAAGGGTAAAGACATGGTCAGCGAGCCAACAGTTTTTCGAGGATTGCCTTGGCGATCGGGGCCGAGACCGAGGCGCCGAAGCCGTTCGGCTGTTTCTCGACGACGACCGCGACGACGTAGCGCGGGTGGTCGGCCGGTGCGAAGCAGACGAACCAGGCGTCGTAGACGCTCCCGAGACCGAGCTCCGCGGTGCCCGTCTTGCCGGCGACCTTGAGACTGGCCGGGAAGCCGACGGTTGCGGCCGTTCCGCCCTGTACGACGAGCTGCATCATCTGGTTCAGCTCGGCGGCCGTCGACGCCTTGATCGGCTGGCCGAGTGTCTGCGGCGCCGTCTTGCTGACGAGGCTGCCGTCAGGGGCGACGATCTTGTTGACGAGGTACGGCGCCAGCTCCTTGCCGCGGTTCGCGATCGTCTGTCCCACCATCGCCATCTGCAGCGGCGTGGCGAGCATGTTGAACTGGCCGAACGCGAGCCTTCCCGGATCGATCTGAGACTCGCTCGAGGGGTCCCAGAGCCTGAAGTTCTTGTAGAGGCCCGAGATCCTGCGCTCGTCGGCGGGCGTCTCGAGCGGCGGCAGCGAGTAGAAGCCGAACCGCTTGGCGTACTTGAGGATCTCCTCGCCGCCGATCTGCTTGCCGACGTTGCAGAAGACCGAGTTGATCGAGTGCTCGAAGCCCTGGGCGAGCGTGACGTTGCCGAAGGCCTCCGGCCCCGACTGGTCCGGGTTGCCCGAGTTCGAGACGTGCTGGCCGTACTCGATGCAGTAGCCGGGATCGTTGAACGGCGAGCTCGGCGTGTAGGCGCCGGAGTCGAGCGCGGCGGCGGCTGTCACCATCTTGAACGTCGAGCCCGGCGGATAGAGGCCCGCCGCGGCGTTGTTGACGAGCGCCGAGGCATCGCCGCAGGTGCCCTTGATCTTCTTGACCTTGTTGTAGCCGGTCGGCTGCACCATGAGGTTCGCGTTGTAGGTGGGCGACGAGGCCATCGTGAGGACGGCGCCGGTCTTCGCGTCGAGCACCACGACCGCGCCGCACCGGCCGGCGAGCTGCTGGAGCGCAAGCCGTTGAATGTCGGGACGCAGTGTGAGCACCACGTTGTCGCCCTTGACGGTCTGCCCGCCGAGCCTGTCGAGCTCCTGCTTGAACGTGTTGCTGAGATTCGTGTTCGCGCCGGTCAGGTAGTCGTCGAGCGACTGCTCGAGCCCGGTCGTCGTTCCGAGGGTCGTCGCGTAGCCGACCACCTGCGGCGCCAGGTCGTTCTGCGGGTAGTGCCGCGTGAAGACCGTGATGTTGTGCTTGCGGTGCCGGCGGTTCGTCGCGAGCAGGCTCCCGACGGCGAGGATCTTGCCGCGGTCGACCGTTTGGCGCGCGACGAGCTCGGTCGCGTTGCCCTGCCGGTTCGCGAGGCTGCCGACCGCCCACGTCTGCCAGTAGGTCGTCGAGACGATCAGGGCGGCGAGCAGGACGAGCGCCGTGACGCAGACGTGGCGGAGCTGCTTGTTCACGCGCCCGCCTCCTGCCGGTTGGCGCGGTTCGAGACGAGCATGAGCCCGGCGACGAGCAGGAAGTTCGCGACGACGCTCGACCCTCCGTACGAGACAAAGGGAAGCGTGATTCCCGTCAGCGGGATCACCCGCGTGATGCCGCCGACGATCACGAAGGTCTGGAAGGCGAAGCTGAAGCTGAGCCCGGCCGCGAGCAACTTCGAAAACCCGTCGCTGGCCGACATCGCGACCTGGAAGCCGCGCAGCACGAAGCCCATGTAGAGCAGCAGGATCGCGGCCGCGCCTACGAGGCCGAGCTCCTGCGCGAGCGCGGAGTAGATGAAGTCCGTGTTCAGGTCGGGAACGATCAGCTGTCCGGTCGGCGTGTTGACGATCCCGCGGCCGAGACCGGTGCCGCCGACGCCGCCGTGGGCGATCGAGTAGAGCGACTGCAGGATCTGGTAGCCGGTCGTCTGCGCGTGCGGGTACGGATTGAGCCAGATGTCCACCCGCTCCTGCACATGGGGCGTGACCCGCGTGATCGCGAAGGCGCCGACGAGAAAGAGGCCGAGAGCGGCGGCCACGAACGAGAGCCGCGCGGTCGCGACGTACAGCATCGCGAGGAAGATCCCGTAGTAGAGGAGCGCGCTGCCGAGATCGTCGGTCGCGAGCAGCACGAGCATCGCGCCGCCCAGGATCACGAGCAACGGCCCCCAGTCCTTGAGCCTCCCCTGCGCGAGAACTTCGCGCTTCTCGCGGAGATACGCGGCGAGGAAGACGATGAGCGAGATCTTCCCGAGCTCGCCCGGCTGGAACTGCAGCGAGCCGACGTGGACCCAGAGTCGCGAGCCGTTGATCTGCTCGCCGATCACCGGTAGGCGCGGCAGGAAGAGCAAGAAGATCGCCGTTACGCCGAACACGTACTTGTACCGCTCGAGCACGCGGTAGTCGTGGCGAAGCGCGAAGAGCGTCGCGGCGAACGCGGCGACGCCGATCACGACCCAGAGCCCTTGCCGAAAGGCGTTGCTGGGCGGGCCGAGCCGGTAGATCTCGGTCAGCCCGATCGCGGTCAGGAGGGCCGCCATCGGCAGCAGGTACGGGTCCGCGAGCGGCACCGTGATCCGCGCGACGACATGCGCGACGAGGTAGAGGCCGAAGAAGAAGACCGCGTAGCCGAGCGAGCCGTTCGAGACTTGCGACTTGAGCGCGATGTACACGGTGGCGAAGCCGATCGCCGTCAGGACGCCGACCGTGAGAAGCGCGGCGAGCTCGCGGTTACGAAGGGTCACCGCACCAGCCACCAGACGACGAGCGCCGCGACGACCAGGAGGAGGACGAGCACGCTCAGGACGAGCCGCACGCGCTTGGCGTTCGCGGCCGGCGGGTCCTGGGGCGCCGCTGTCTCTTCGGGCATCTCGCCCGGTGCGACGATCATCGTGTCGCCCCCGGCATCCGCGTCGACGTACTCGCGGGTCTGCTCGTCCGGCTCGTCCTCGTCGACCGTGATCGCCGGCATCGCAACCGTGTCCTCGAGGTTCGGCGCAGCCTCGGACGAGATCCGGAAGGCGACCGCGGTGATGTTGTCCTCGCCGCCGCCGCGGTTGGCGGCGCTCACGAGCGCCTTGACGGCCTTGTCGAGGTCGTCGCGGTTCTGGAGCACGAGCTCGAGGATCTCCTCGTCGTCGACCATGTCCGAGAGCCCGTCGGAGCAGATCAGGAAGACGTCGCCGTCCTCGGCCTCGATCGTGAATCCGTCGACGTCGACGTCCGGATCGGTGCCCACCGCGCGGGTGATCACGCTGCGCTGCGGATGCACCTGTGCCTCCTGCTGAGAGAGCTTGCCCGTCTTGACCAGCTCGTTCACGAGCGAGTGGTCGTCGGTCAGCTGCTCCATCTGCTCGCCGCGCACGAGGTAGGCGCGAGAGTCGCCGACATGGCCGAGCGCGACGGTCATGCCATCCACGAGCGCGACCGTCATCGTCGTCCCCATCCCCGACGCGGTCGGGTCGGTCGAGGCGCGGTCGAAGATACGGCGGTTCGCCTCCTGGATCAGCGCGTCGATCCGCTCCGTCCCGTCGAGCCCGTCGGAGCTGCCGCCTTCGAGAGCGGAGGCTGCGAGCTGCGAGGCGACCTCGCCGGCCTGCGCGCCGCCCATGCCGTCAGCGACGGCGAAGAGTGGCGGGGCGGCGACGTAGTTGTCCTCGTTGCGCCGCCGCCTGCGACCGGTGTCGCTCGCCACCGCGTATGCGCCTACAGGCATCTCCTAGCTCTCCTCGACGCGGAGATCGGTCTCGCCGACGCGCAGCACGTCGCCATCATCGAGCCGTTGCGCGCCCGCGACGCGCGAGCCGTTGACGAAGGTGCCGTTCGTCGACTCGAGGTCCTGCACCCAGACGCCGTCGCCGCGCACCTCGATCCGCGCGTGGCGGGCCGACGCGAACTCGTCGCCGTCGAGCACGAGGTCGTTCTGGCCGCCCCGGCCGACCGTGACCGGCGCCGAGTTGAGCGGG
Organism: uncultured Actinomycetes bacterium; assembly: GCA_963696975.1. Taxonomy (GTDB): domain Bacteria; phylum Actinomycetota; class Thermoleophilia; order Gaiellales; family Gaiellaceae; genus Palsa-739. The sequence continues at coordinate 528,468 of CAVOMI010000004.1, forward strand.
AACTCGCCTCCTTCTTCGAGGCTCGGGCTGCGCTGGACGACGAGCCGCACAGATCTGCGCGCGGGGCTCTGCCGGCCGAGGCCGGCGGCTGCGGCCGCGTCGGGAGTCAGGATCATGCTGTCCTGGCTCAACTCGGGCCGTTCGCGGGCGGCCGAGCGGATCACGCGCACCACGAAGAGATAGAGCAGCACGAGAAACGCGATCTTGAGCACGAGGAGGACCTCCGCCACGCCTGTTGAGGCGACCATGGTCACGGTGCTCCTATTCCCGTTCGGTCGAGAAGGTGACCGTCGTCTCGCCGACCGTGAAGCTGGAGCCGTCGGCGAGCTTCGCGCGCTGCACGCGCCGGCCGTCCACCTCCGTCCCGTTCGTCGAGCCGAGGTCGACAAGCCAGTACGTCGAGCCCTCTTGCACGATCTCGGCGTGGCGCCGCGAGATGTTCGGGTCGTCGATCCTGACGTCGGCGTCGCGTGAGCGACCGAGCACGGACCGCTGCTTCTCGAGCTTGGCCCGCTGGCCGTTCCACTGCAGCACGGCGACCTCTCGCTCGACGCCGAGGTCGAGCGGCGAGGCCGCCTCGGTCGGCTGAGTTCTCGGCTTGTAGAGCATCGTCGCCCCGGGCGCCGGGGCCGGTGGCGCCGCCTCGCCGGCCTGCCTTCCGTACTGCGCCATGCGAGTGGCGATGCCGAACTCGCCCATTCCGAGGTCGTCGTCGGTCTCGAACAGGATCCGCGGCGGCGTCAGCAGCGCGTAGTTCTCGCGGGAGGCGTGCTCGGAGAGGTACTCCTCGAGCTCCGAGACGAGCGAGTTCTCGTACCCCTCGAACTGCTCGCGGTCGCCGGGCGAGAGGTAGATCGTGTACTCGTTCGGCACGTAGACGCGCGTCACCGACGTCGAGCGGTGCTCGTCCATCTCCTTCGCGAGCTTGCGCGCGAGCTCGACCGGCTGGACGTTTGTACGGAAGGCGCGGCCGAAGACGCCTTCGAAGACTCGCTCCAGCCTCTGCTCGATTCCGCGCAGCACCATCAGCTCGCGGCGGAGGGTACCCCCAGGACATGAGGACGAAGCGCTATGAACGCCGCGATCGCCCATGCCGAAAGCAGAAGCGGGACCGCGGCGGAGCTGGGCACGACGGCGACAGTGAGGACGATCATCCCTGCGCCGAGCCCGGCGGCGGCCCAGCGTCCGCGGCCCCAGGCGTACGGGAGAGCGACCGCGACGACCGCGAGCGCGCCGGCTTCGAGCAGCAGCGCCGGATGCGCGCCGGCGGCGCCGGCAAGCGAGCCAGCGACGTCGAACGGGCCGCGAGCGCCCGCCACGCCGACTCCGAGCGGCGCAGGGCCTCCGACGAGCGGCAGTGCGACATGGCGGATCCCCGCGGCGAGCGCCGCGGTCAGCACGCCGATGACGACGGTGAGAGCGCGCAGCGGCGCCGAGCGGACCCGCAGGACGACGAGCGGGAGAAGTCCGAGCGCGGCGAGCGGAGCCAGCAGCGGCCCGAGCACGAAGAGCAGCGCGACTCGCGGCTCCCGCCAGGTCACGAGCAGCCACCCGGCGGCGAGTGCCGCGTAGAGGAGCGCGAGACCGAGCGAGATGTTGCCGAGCGGCAAGACCGGTACCGCGAGCGCGAGCGCGATGCCCGCTCGCTCGCGCAGGACGGTCGCGCCGGCGACGACGAACGCGAGCGCGAGCGGCCAGCCGTGCGGGAAGAAGGGCAGGGCCGACGAGGTCCAGCCGGCAAAGATCGCCGCGAGCACAGCGGCGAGCGCCTGGCCGGGCTCGACGCGAGTGGGGAAGCGGATGCCGGGCCGGGGGACGGCCGTCGGCGAAACGACGCCGCGCAGCGCGTCGGCGAGCTCCCGGGCGGAGGGGCGTCGCGCCGGGTTCTTCGCCAGTGCACTGTCGACGAGGCGCAGCAGCCGCTTCGGCAGGTCGGGGCGAAACTCCGCCAGCGGCCGCGCGCCGGCCTCGATCGCGCGCGCTGTCTCGAGCATCGAGCCGCGCCAGAACGGATGCCGCCCCGCAAGCGCCTCCCACAGCATCACGCCGACCGCCCACACGTCCGCCGCCGGCGTCGCCTCGCCGCCTGCGAGCCGCTCCGGGGAGATGTACGCGAGCGTGCCGGGCACGTCGCCGGCCTCCGTCAGCGTCTCGGCGTCGGCCATCTGCGCGAGGCCGAAGTCGAGAACGCGCGCCGAGACCCGGTCGCCGTCGGCGAGCAGGACGTTCGACGGCTTGACGTCACGGTGGAGGATTCCGGCGTTGTGCGCGTGGGCGAGGCCGTCGCAGACCTGCGCGCAGGCCTCGATCGCCTCCTCGTCGCGCAGCTCGCCGGCGCGTAGCGCCTCGCGGTACGTCTGGCCGGGGACGAACTCGTAGGCGATGTAGACGTGGCGGGAGTCGCGGCCGAAGCCTCTCGCCCGCAGGCAGGCGGGATGGCGCAGCTGCGACGCGGCTGCGGCCTCTCGTTCGGCCCGCGCTGCGGCCTTGCCCTCGCGCGCGATCATCTTGAGCGCGACGTCGAGCCCCGTCCGCTCGTCGCGGGCGAGCCAGACCGAGCCCGACCCGCCGCTCCCGAGCGGCCGCAGCGGGCGATAGCGGTCGAGGACGAGTTCGATGCCGGTGAGCTCTGGTGCAGCCTCTCCCATGCAAGAGTGGAGGTTGGCGACCCGGTCGGACTGTCCTCCCCGACGCGGTTAGGCTTGCGATCCAGATGAACACATTCGACGACGGATCGGAGCTCGAGTTCTTCGAGGAGCCGGAGACGGTCGAGGCGCCCGAGCCGCAGCGTCGGCGCATGAGGCCCCAGCGTCCCGGTGGGCCGCGGCGTCCCTCTCCGCCGCCTCCGGGTGCCGTCGCGCTCGCGCGGCTTGCCGGCTTCGTGGCGCTCGCGATCGCGGTCGTGGTGGGCCTCGTCTTCTGGGTCGGCTCCTGCCAGGGGAAGAGCACCCACGACGAGTACAAGTCGTACATGGACAAGGTGCAGCCGATCGCGCAGAGCTCGGCGGCGACCGGCACCGACGCGCTCTCGACCGTGTTCCGCTCGAAAGGCCTCACGCTGGCGACGCTCCACTCGAAGCTCGAGCAATGGTCGGCCGCGCAGCAGCAGGACTACAACGCCGCCCTGCGCCTGCGTCCGCCCGCTCCGCTCCAGTCGGCGCATCAGCAGGTGCTGTCGACGCTGCAGTTGCGCGCGATCGGCCTCACCGGTCTTGCAAACACCCTCGCCGAGGCAGGGTCGAAACCCGCGGACAAGGTCGCCAACCTCCTGGCGAACCAGGCCCAGCTGCTGAGTGCGAGCGACCTCGTCTGGAAAGAGCTCTTCAAGCTGCCGGCGACTGCGACGATGAACAGGCTCGGCGTGAAGGGCGTGATCGCTCCGCCGTCGCAGATGATCACGAATCCCGAGGTCGTCAGCCCCCTCGCGCTGAAGGAGGTCTACCAGAGCCTGACGGCCACGAATCCGACCACCGGCAACGTGACCGGCCTGCGCGGCAGCGAGCTCCTCAGCACCGAGGCGGTCGCGGGCAGCAAGACGGAGGAGCTCTCGGCCTCCGGCCACGACGACGGTCGACGTGTCGTCGAATCTCGTCTTCAGAGTGATGTTCAAGAACGCGGGTGACTTCCAGGAGGTCAAGGTCCCCGTGTTTCTCACGGTGAACGTCTTCAACAAGGCGGTGGTGACGAAGAAACAGACCGTGCTCTCGGTCGACAAGGGTGCGACGGCGACCGTCAATTTCGGCAACCTCCAGCTGCCGACGAGCGCGTTCGGCGCGCAGGCGACGGTGAACGTCAGGGTCGGCAAAGTGCCGGGCGAGAAGAACCTCGACAACAACAAGGCGTCGTACCCGGTCTTCTTCAGCGTCTCGTCGAACCCGTAGCGTGAGCTCGTCCGTCGCAGGCTGGATCGCGATCGCCGCCGGGGCCGTGGCCGTCCTCGCCCTCGTGATCGCGCTCGTCCTGCACCTGCGGCTGCGGCGCGTTCGAGCCGCGCAGCTCACGCTGCAAGCGGAGCGGCGGCGGCGATCTCGTCGACTTCGCCGTCTCGCTGCAGGGGCGCGTGGACGGGCTTCATCGCTCGCTCGACGACCTGACGGCGACGCTCGGGCGCCTCGAACGGCGCGTCGATGCGACCGTCTCGCGCCTCGCCGTCGTGCGTTACGACGCCTACGAGAACACGGGCGGCCACCAGTCGGCCTCGGTCGCGTTGCTCGACGCGTCGCGCACCGGCGTCGTCCTGACGGCGATCCAGGGACGGGACTACGCGCGGATCTACATCAAGGAGCTCGACGGCGGCCGCGCGGCAGTCTCCCTCTCGCCGGAGGAGCAGCAGGCCGTCGAGCGCGCCATGCGGTCGCAGCAGTAGCCGCATATCCCCCTGCTACTTTTCGCGCAGGTTGCAGCACGTTCTTGTTTTGAACGCAAGTTATGAGCCGCTCAACGTGTGCACGGTTCGGCGCGCTCACGTGCTGGTCTTCAAGGGCAAGGCCGAGGTCATCGAGGAGCTCGACAAGCCGCTTCGCTCCGCGAGCGGCAGCTTCATCTGGCCGCACGTGATCCGGCTGCTGCACTACGTGCGCGTGCCGCGCGCGATCCAGCGCAAGATCTCCCGCCGCGCCTTGTTTGCGCGCGACGGCTGGCGCTGCGCGTACTGCGGCACGACGGCCGGCCGCCTCACGCTCGACCACATCGTCCCGCGGTCGAAAGGCGGCGAGTCGATCTGGGAGAACGTCGTCACCGCCTGCGCGCCGTGCAACCTGCGCAAGGGCGACCGGACGCTGGAGCAGGCCGGCATGGTGCTCCACGCCTCGCCGCGCGCCCCGACGCCGACGCTCTTCATCAAGCTGGCGGCTCCGCGGATTCCGTCCGGCTGGACGCCCTACCTGCCGGCTACGGCATAGTCCGCCGCGCGCTCGGGGGAGAGGACGCTCGCCCAGGCGAGCGGTCGATCTCGCGCCTGAGCGGGGTGGAACGGTATGGGGCTACTGCCGTAGCAGTTTCCGTTCCGCGACCTGATTCCCAGCCGCATCGAAGGCGGCCACTTTGTCCAGCTTCGTCCCCTTAGGAAGCGAGCCGAGGAAGGCGTGCTCGACGACGGGGAGCGTCACCGTTGAGCCGTCGTCGAGTGTGATCTGCACCGCTGCTGCATCGACGTGCACCGTTCCCCAGACGGTCATGAGATCTGGGTGCCCCGCGACCCAGACATCGCCGAAGCTGATCGGCGAAGCGGGCGGCGGCGGCGAAGCGGGCGGCGGCGGCGACGGACCGCAGTCACCACCGAAGCCGTACTTGATTCCGTCCTGCCCAGGCGGGTCGTTCGCCCAGTCGATGAAGTAGCACTGACCGCCTTGGTCGTTGGGCGCGGCCCACATGTCTTGGGGGCCGTCCGGGGTTTGAATCTCGATCACACCGTGGGCCTTGCTCGCGTCTACCTGTGGCCACGTCGCCGAGATGCCCTGCTGGATCGCGGCGTCGGCCATCTTGTTGAGTTGGGTGAAGTTCGTGGAGACATCCGGGGTGCCGCTGCCGAAGAGCCAAGCCTCCTGGCGATGTAGCCATGCAGCGGCTCGACCTCGGCTTCAAAGACCTGATCAGAGGACCACCCCATACACCTAGTTTCCCGCTCCGCGCTAACCGGTTCCGGGTATCGCCTTCAGGGTCATCCGGAACACTGGCCCAGGCGAGAGCGCTCGACGGGACGCTCGCCTGGGCGAGTGTCCTCTCGCCTGACGACCTCTAGCTCTCGCTGAGGAGGCGCCGCAGCACGTACTGGAGGATTCCGCCGTGGCGGAAGTACTCGCGCTCTCGGGGCGTGTCCAGCCGCAGGCGGGCGCGGAACTCCTTGTCGTCCGCGCGCACCGTCACCTCGTCGCCGGCGCCGCCCTCGAGACCCGTGATCGAGAACTCCTCGCGGCCCGTCAGCCCCAGCGACTCGGCGTTCTCGCCCGGCATGAACTGCAGCGGCGCGATCCCCATCATCAGGAGGTTCGAGCGGTGGATCCGCTCGTACGAGTCCGCGATCGCGGCGCGCACGCCCAGCAGGTTCGGCCCCTTCGCCGCCCAGTCGCGTGACGAGCCCGAGCCGTACTCCTTGCCGGCGATCACGATGGTCGGCACGCCCTCGTCGCGGTAGCGCTCGGCCACCTCGTAGATCGTCCCCTCCTCGCCGTCCGGCAGGTGGGCGGTCCAGGTTCCCTCGCTGCCCGGCGCGAGGAGGTTCTTGAGCCGGACGTTCGCGAACGTCCCGCGAACCATCACCTCGTGGTTGCCGCGCCGCGCGCCGTAGGAGTTGAACTCGCGCCGCTCGACGCCGTGCTCGGTGAGGTACTGCCCCGCCGGCGAGTCGGGCCGGATCGCGCCGGCCGGCGAGATGTGGTCGGTCGTGACCGAGTCGCCGAGCATGACGAGGCAGCGCGCGCCTTCGACGTCCGCGACCGGGGCGGGCTCGCGCGGCATCCCGTCGAAGTACGGCGGCAGTCGCACGTAGGTCGACGCGTCGTCCCAGGCGTAGAGCTCGCCCTCGGGCGTCTCGAGCTCGCGCCAGCGCTCGTCGCCGGTGAAGACGTCGGCATAGGTGGAGGAGAACATCTCGCCCTTGACGGACTTCGCCGATCACCTGGTCGATCTCGTCGCGGCTCGGCCAGAGGTCGCGCAGGAAGACGTCCTCGCCGTCGGAGCCCTGCCCGAGCGGCTCGTTCACGAGGTCGATGTCCATCCGCCCGGCGAGCGCGTACGCGACCACGAGCGGCGGGGACGCGAGGTAATTCGCCTTCACCTCGCCGTGGATGCGCGCCTCGAAGTTCCGGTTGCCCGAGAGGACGGCGCACACCACGAGGTCGCCTTCGGCGACGGCGGCGCTGATCGGCTCGGGCAGCGGCCCGGAGTTGCCGATGCAGGTCGTGCAGCCGTAGCCGACCGTGTTGAAGCCGAGCTCGTCGAGGTAGCGTGTCGAGGCCGGACGCGCGGTAGTAGTCGGTCACGACCTTCGAGCCCGGGGCGAGCGAGGACTTGACCCACGGCCGCCGCTCGAGCCCGCGCTCGACCGCCTTCTGCGCGAGCAGGCCGGCGGCGATCATCACCGACGGGTTCGAGGTGTTCGTGCAGCACGTGATCGCCGCGATCACGACCGAGCCGTGCTCGAGCGCGTAGTCGGAGCCCTCGACGGCGACCCGCTTCTTCTCGAGCGTCGCTGTGTGCGCGGGCGCCGGCTCCTTGCCTCGCGCCACGCCGTCGCCGGTCGGCGGATCGCTCGCCGGGAACGAGTCGGCGATCTCCTTGTCGTACGTCCCGTTCGTGTACTCCACGCCGAACGTGTCCAGCGAGTCGATGAACGCGCTCTTCGCGCTCGCGAGCGGCACGCGGTCCTGCGGCCGGCGCGGCCCTGCGAGCGACGGCTCGACGTCGTCGAGGTCGAGCTCGACGACCTGCGAGTACTCGGGATGCTCCTCGGGTCGTGCCAGAGCCGGTTCTCCTTGCAGTACGCCTCGACCAGCGCGATCCGCTCGGCGTCGCGGCCCGTGAGGCGCAGGTACTCGAGCGTCACGTCGTCGACGGGGAAGAAGCCGCACGTCGCGCCGGTCTCGGGGCTCATGTTCCCGAGCGTCGCGCGGTCGGCGAGCGCGAGCGAGCCGACGCCGGGGCCGAAGTACTCGACGAGCTTCCCGACCACTCCCGTCTTGCGGAGGATCTGGGTCACGGTGAGGACGAGGTCGGTCGCGGTCGCGCCCTCGCGCAGCGCGCCCGTCAGCCGGAAGCCCACGACCTGCGGCACGAGCATCGAGAACGCCTCGCCGAGCATCGCGGCCTCGGCCTCGATCCCGCCGACGCCCCAGCCGAGCACGCCGAGGCCGTTGACCATCGTCGTGTGCGAGTCGGTGCCGACGAGCGTGTCGGGGAAGGCGACTCCGTCGCGCACCTCGACGACGCGCGCGAGGTACTCGAGGTTGACCTGGTGGACGATGCCGGTGTTCGGCGGCACCACGCGGAAGTTGTCGAACGCGTTCTGGCCCCAGCGCAGGAAGGCGTAGCGCTCGTGGTTCCGCTCGAACTCGAGCTCGACGTTGCGCTCGATCGCGAGCCGCGACCCGAACTCGTCCACCTGCACCGAGTGGTCGATGACGAGCTCGACCGGGATCAGCGGGTTGATCGCCTTCGGGTCGCCGCCCTGGTCGCGCATCGCGTCGCGCATCGCCGCGAGGTCGACGACGCGCGGGACGCCCGTGAAGTCCTGCAGCAGGACGCGCGCCGGCGTGAACGCGATCTCCTGCGACGGCTCGGCGTCGGCGACCCAGCCGGCGACCGCCTCGGCACCCTCCTCGGAGCCCTGGCGGAGGACGTTCTCGAGCAGGATCCGCAGCGTGTAGGGAAGCCGGGTCGCGCGCTCGTCGAGCCTGTGGAACCCGTAGCTCTCGTCACCGACCCGTAGCTGCTCCATGTCTCCGAGTCTAGAGGCGGGCGTCTCAGTTCTGGGTCCGCCAGTGCGCCGTCGAGCCAGCACTCGAGGATCTCCCGCGTGCTTGCCGCATATCGGGACTGAGCCGACAGCAGCCTTTGCTCGTCAGTGGGTAGCGACGAGCGGGACGCTGGCGCTACCTTTGCGCGGTGGAGCACGGGGAGATCCACGCCGGCATCGGTCGGCTTGCCGAGCAGGCCATTCCCGAAGAGGCGGACGAGCTGTGGACGGAGGACGGCCATGAGCACGTCGGCTGGTTCTGCGTCAGCACCGATCCGTTCCCGTGTCCCGCTCCCGACTGCTTCTTCGTCGCCACGTTCATGACGGCGGCGCACCTCGTGCTCGTCTGGGAGCAACAGGACGACCCGAACCTGCTGCGCCACGCGCAACGAGCGAAGGAGGTCGGCCGCAACCCGCGGATCGTCTCCTACGAGGTCGACTTCGGTCCGAGCGCCTCGTATTACGCGTGGGAAGCCGCGGGACGGCCCGTGCACGGCGTTCGCGGCAAGTAGGAGCTCCGCGTGGATCTGAGCCGCTTCGGAGCGGCGCCGCCGTGGTCGCTCGGCATCGAAGAGGAGTTGATGCTCGTGGACGCCGAGACGCTCGAGCCCGCGCGCGACGGGTTCTCGCGCGTGTTCGGCGAAGCCACCGAGCGGATCAAGCCGGAGCTGTTCGAGTCGTTCGTCGAGCTCACGACCCCGGTGGTCGAGTCGGCGGAAGAAGCGGAACGCGAGTTACGCGCCTCGCGGCACGAGGTCGCCGAGCGGGCGGCGGTCCACGGTCTCGCCCTGCTCGCGACGGGATCGCATCCGACCGCACGCGGATGCGTCCCGATCGTGCCGGTCGAGCGCTACCGGCGCATCAAGGCGGAGCTCGGCCCGGGTCTGTACCGGCAGCGGGTCTGCGGGCTCCACATTCACGTCTCCGTGCCCGATCCCGAGACATGCCTCCGGGCCTTCGAGGGCGTGGTGCCCCGGCTGCCGGGTCTGCTCGCTGCCTCCGCGAACTCGCCGTTCTGGGACGGTGCGCCGAGCGGCCGGCGCTCGATCCGCTCCGAGATCCTGCTCGAGATGCCGACGGGCGGAACTCCTCCGGTGCTCCGGGGCTGGGACGACTGGCAGGCGGCGTCGCGCGGCGACAACACGCGCCGGCACTGGGACGCGTGGCCGCGCCCGGGGTACGGGACGCTCGAGGTGCGCGTCCTCGACCAGCCCACCTCTTTGCGACGGACGGCCGAGTTCGCCGCGGAGGTGCAGCAGCTCGTCCGTGAGGCCGCCGAGTGGGAGGCAAGCCGTTCGACCGGGACGAGTACGCCGTTCTGCGAGACGCCGCCGGCCGCGACGGCGGCGGCCCGGAGGCCGAGCGGCAGCTGGAGCTCGGACCGGAGGCTGCCGTGCGGGAGATCGCTGCGGTGACGGTACGCTGACCGCGATGGCGACCCAGACCGAGACGATCCAGGTCGGCGGCGTGCGCTGCGAGCGATGCGTGATGCGGCTAGCGCACACGCTCGAGGGTCAGGACGGCCTCGAGAGCGCGAACGCGAACCTGATGGGACAGGTCACGCTCGCCTGGGACGACGAGCAGACGAGTCGCGAAGTCATCGTCGAGCGCCTTGCGAAGGCCGGTTTTCCCGAGCTCGCTGCCGTCTAGGGCGGAATAGCGGCGCCCCCGGCGCCGTTCGAACCGGAATGGCCCTCACTGGTACGGTTGCCGCGTGGACGCGGAGCCCGAGGAGCCGCAGAGGCTGGCGACCGAGGCGCGTGACCGCGTCCGGTTCGAGGAGGACGCGCTCGCCCTTTCCGACCAGGTCTACCGCGTCGCCCGCCACCTCGCCTCGTCGCGGGAGGACGCGGACGAGCTCATGCAGGAGACGTACGCCCGCGCGTTCCGCAGCTGGCGCTCGTTCACGCCCGGCACGAACATGCGTGCCTGGCTCCTGCGGATCCTGACCAACCTCAACATCGACCGTGGGCGCCGGCAGCAGCGAGCACCGCAGATGCAGCCGCTCGAGGCGAACGACTATTTCCTCTACGACCGGCTCGCGGAGAACGGGGACGGCGACTCCGACGAGGACAAGGTCGTGGAGCGGTTGTCGCAGGACGACATCGTGACGGCGCTTTCGGCGGTGCCGCACGACTTCCGCGACGTGATCGTGCTTGTCGATCTTGGCGACTTCAGCTACGCGGACGCGGCTCAGATTCTCGACATCCCGGTCGGCACGGTGATGTCGAGGCTCCACCGGGGGCGCCGCATCCTGAAGCGGGAGCTCGCCGAGTCCGCCCTGGAGGAGGCGACATGACGGACCCCTGCGCGCACTGCGAGGAGATGATGCAGCCGTACATGGACCATGTCCTCACCGATGAGGAACTGGTCGAGGCGGAGGCCCATCTCGCACAGTGCGAGTACTGCGCAAAGCGCTACCGGTTCGAGGAGAGCTTGCGGATCTACGTGCGCCAGGCGGTGAACGAGCCGATGCCGGTGGAGCTCCGGCAGAAGCTCGCCGCCCTCAGGATCCCGCTGGACTAGCGACGTCGACGTCGCCGGGCGCACGCAGGTCGTCGCAGGGGACGAGCCTGGCCGGCAGCGCGCGCGCGCCCTCGTCGGGGATGTCGCTCCACAGGTTCCGGGTGAGCAAGACCGGATGCAGGCGGATGCCGCCGTAGCTGGCGGCGACCGCTTCCGCCGTTTGCCCGCCAGTCGGCGACGACTCGGTCGACCGCGCGGGAGTCGAGGTCGGGGCCGTCGGCAAGGACGACGACCGCAGCCTCGACTCCCGGCGGAAGCGCAGCGAGTCCGCACCGCAGCGATGCGCCGGGTCCGCGCTCCCAGTCCGGGCAGGGGACGCTCTCGACCGGCAGCGCGTGCGCGCCGCTCACGACCACGACCTCGTCGACCGAGCTCTCCCGCAACGCGGCGAGCACGTACGGCAGCAGCGCGACCTGCTTCGGCGGATTCGTCCCGTAGCGGGACGAGGCGCCCGCGGCCAGGACGACCGCGTAGATCATCCGAGCTGGGCGAGAACGCGGCGCACGAGCGCCTGCGCCAGCGGCACCTTCCACTCGGTCCGCGGCAGCGGCGTTGCGGCGTCGAGGTCTTCGACGCTCTCGATTCGCCACGGGATAGGGGCGACGCCTGCGAGCGCGATTCGCGTCTCGCCGCCGACCCGTGCCGCGGCGACGCGACCTGCGGGAACGACCAGCGCTTGCGGTCCATCGCTTTCACGTACGCGCTCGCCTCGACCGCCGGCAGTTCGACCTCGAGCAGCAACTCGCCGTCCTCGAGCGTCGTCGTGCTCCGGTCGCCCTCGTCCGGGAGCCGGTACAGCTCCTCGACCGCGAGCCCCCGTGCTCGTCCGCAGCCGCGCGCCGAGTGCGACGAGTGCCGCAGCAACGTCGGATGGATGCGCCGAGGCGCAGAAGTCGTTCGCGAAGATCGCGTGCTCGCGATGCTCGCCGTCCCGTGCGTGGCAGCGGTCGCCGCCATGAAGCCGGCACCGATAACCGAGCCGCCAGTACCAGCAACGCGTCCCCTGCAGGAGATTGCCGCCGAGGGAGCCCATGTTCCGGAGCTGCGGCGACGCGGCCAGCCGGCACGCCTCGCGCAGCGCCTCGGGGATCGACGGCCTCGACCTCGAGCTCGGCGAGCGTCGTCCCCGCGCCGATCACGCCCGTCCCGGACGCCGCGCGGCACGACGCCGCGCACGTCGACGAGCCGCTCCGCGTCGAGCAGGCCCTCCCGCAGCAACGGGACGACCTCGGTCCCGCCGTGGACGAAGACTCCGCCATCGAGCTCCGCGACGCTAGAGGGCCGCAGGAGCTCCACGCTTCTCCTTCTCGCGCGCCTCGGCCTCGCGCAATGCGCGCAGCATCTCCTCGCGGGAGATCGGCAGCTCGTGCACGTCGGCTCCGGTCGCGTCGCGGACCGCGTTCGCGATCGCGGCGGCGATCGGCACGATCGGCGGCTCGCCGAGGCCCTTCGAGCCGAGGTTGGTCAGGTGCTCGTCGGGCCGGTCGACGAACTCGCAGACGATCTCCGGCACGTCGGCGATGGTGGGCATCCGGTACGCGTCGAGCGAAGTGGTGAGAATGGCGCCCGTCTCCGGATCGAGCAGCCGCTCCTCCGAGAGCGTGTGACCGATGCCCTGGATGATCCCGCCCTCGACCTGGCTCGAGGCGCCGAGCGGGTTGACGATCCGGCCCACGTCGTGAATCGCCGCGACGCGCTCGACCTGCACCTCGCCGGTCTCGACGTCGACCGCGACCTCGACCACGTGGACGCCGAACGTGAGCACGCTCATGCCGGTCGGGTTCGGGCCGCGCGCGCCCTTGCCGAGGATCTGTGACTCCTCGAGCACCGCGACGATCTCCTCGAGGGGAGTGCCTTCGGGCATGTCCCGCTGCGCTGCGATGTCCTCGACCTGCTCGCGTGCGTCGGCCGCCGCCGCTCGCACCGCAGGCCCCATCGACGGGAGCGTGGAGGAGCCGGCCGAGATCGAGGCGTACGGCCCGCGCGCCGAGTCGCCCAGCACGACGTCGACGTGTTCGAGCGGGATCCCGAGCTCCTCGGCCGCGATCTGCGCCATCGCCGTGCGCGTGCCGGTGCCGATGTCCTGCATCCCGGTGATCACCGTCGCGCGGCCGTCAGAGCCGAGCCGCACCCAGGCGTAGGACGGAGGTCCGCCGCCGCCGTACCAGATCTGGCTCGCCATCCCGACGCCGCGCTTCCAGACGGCGTCCGAGCGCGCGTGCACCTCGTGCCGCCGCTCCCAGTGCGGCTCGGCGCGGCGGTAGCACTCCTCGAGGTTCTTGGAGGAGATCGGCGTGCCGTCGTTCGAGGCGGCGTAGTTGCGGCGCCGCAGCTCGAGCGGGTCGACGTCGAGCTTGGCGGCGAGCTCGTCGATCAGGCACTCGAGCCCGAACGTCCCCTCGACGAAGCCGGGTGCGCGGAACGCCTTCATCGGAGGCGTGTTGAGCCGCGCGCCGTAGGTGGCCGTGCGGACGTTCTCGCAGTCGTAGAGCATCTTCATCGGGCCCTCGGTCGAGGCGTTCCAGCCCGACCAGCCGACGGAGTTCGTGAACTCGCCCTCCAGCGCCACGATCGTCCCGTCGCTGCGCGCGCCGGCGCGCAGCCGCTGTACGGTCGCGTTGCGGTTGCCGGCCGAGGTGTTCTCCTCACGTCGCGTGAGCGCGCAGCGCACCGGCCGCCCGGTCCGCTTCGCGAGCTCTGCAGCGACGAACGTGTACTCGTCGGGGCCATTCTTCGAGCCGAAGCCGCCGCCCATGTACTCGCACACGACGCGCACCTTGTCCTCGGGCAGTCCGAGCGTCTCGGCGACCGACTGGCGGACGCCCCAGATGTACTGCGTCGAGATGTAGACGTGGAGCGTGTCGCCCTGCCACTCGCACATCGCCTGGTGCGTCTCGAGCGAGTTGTGGAGGACGGTCTGCGTGCGATACGTCGCCTCGACGACGACGTCCGCGCCGGCGAAGGCCTTCTCGACGTCGCCGCGCTCGTAGTGGCGCGGCTCGGCGGTGAAGAGCTCGCGCCGGACTGCGTCGTCGGGATCGAGCACGACCTCGAGCTCCTCCCACTCGATCTCGATCGCGTCGAGCGCGGCGCGCGCCTGGGCGAACGTGTCGGCCGCGACGGCGGCGACGGCGCCGCCCGCGAAGCCGGCTTCATCCTCGAGCCCGTGCGCCTCGCCCGGGCCGATCGCAGCCCGCACACCCGGCAGCGCGAGCGCTCGCGCGAAATCGATCCGCCTCACCTTCGCGTGCGCGTGGTGCGAGCGGAGTACGGCAGCGTGCAGCATTCCCGGGAGCTTCAGGTCGGCGGTAAAGCGCGCCTCGCCGCGGACGCGCTCGTGGCCGTCCTTCCGCGTCGCAGGGCGGCCGACAACTGCGAGCGGTCCGGCGGGCCACTGCTCCAGCGGATCCTCCTCGACGACGATCCACACCTCCTCGAAGCGTCCCTCGACCTCTTTCTCGGTGCGGATCAGCCTTGCCAACTGAGAATCGCCTCCTCGATCTTGGGATACGTGCCGCAGCGGCAGATGTTCCCGGCCATCGCGTGCCTGATCTCCTCGCGCGTCGGCTCCGGATTGGCCGCGACGAGCGCGGCGGCCGAGACGACCTGGCCCGGGGTGCAGTAGCCGCACTGGACGGCGTCGGCCCGGACGAAGGCGTCGACGAGCGGATGCTCGCGCAGCCCTTCGATCGTCGTCACTTCGCCCTCGACCGTGTGGGCGAGCGTGATGCACGAGAGGCGCGGCACGCCGTCGACCTGCACGGTGCAGGCGCCGCAATGTCCCTCGTTGCACGCGATCTTCGTTCCAGTCAGGCCGAGCTCCTCGCGCAGGACATGCGCCAGGCTCGTCCCGACCGGCGCGTCGAGGACGTGTTCGTCGCCGTTCACGGTCAAACGCAGCTCGGTCATGTCGACGTCACTGCCACCGTGTCGGCAATCTGAATCAGGCGGACGGCGGTGCGCGCGATGAGGCGGACCTCGGTGTCGTCCTCGGCCTCGGGCAGCGTCCGCCAGAGATCGCGAGCCGCCTCGAGCAGCTCGCGGATCTGCCCGAGCTCCTCTCGGTGCATTCCGTTCGGCTCCTCGGTCGCGTTGAGCGCGAGGCCGAGCGCGCCGAATGCGTCCGGCTGCCGCACGAAGAGGAGAGGCATCGCCATCGAGACGTACTGGTGGATACGCGCCTGCGCGAGCGGCTGCTCGAGTGTGTCGGAGCCTTGCGGCTGCGACGGTTCGAGCGGCTCCTCGCCGTCTGCGATTCGGTTTGCGTTGCCGGCGAACATGTCGCGCAACTGGCGGTCGTCGAAGCCGGACGCCCGCGCGACGCGCGACGAGAGGAGCAGCGAGCCGGGCTGCTGGCCGTACGGGTAGTCCGAGGCGTAGACGATCTGCTCGGGCGGCACGAGCCGCAGCAGGCCGAGCAGGTCGATGGCGCTCCAGACCGAGGTGTCGAAGAAGACGCCGCGCTTGCCCGAGAAGCGGTACGCGAGGTTGGCGAGGTCGGCGATCCCGGCGTGGGCGAGGATCAGCTGCGCGCCGGGGTGCGCATCGACGAGGCGCTCGAGCCCTTCCGCGATGGGCGGCAGGCCGCGGCCGGCATGGATCAGGATCGGGACGCCGCGCTCGGCGGCGAGCGCGAAGACGGGGGCGAGCCGCTCGTCGTTGAGCAGGAACTTCTGGGCGCGCGGATGGAGCTTGATCCCACGGGCGCCCAGGTCGAGGCAGCGTTCCGCCTCCTCGATCGGCCCTTCGTCGAGCGCAAGCCGCACGAACGGGATGAGGCGGCCCTCCGAGCGGGCGGCGAACTCGAGCGTCCGGTCGTTGCCGGCCCGGAAACTCGGGTGCCGATCCGGCTCGTCGAGGCAGAACATGAAGGCCCGCGAGACGCCGTAGCGGTCCATCGTTCCCGTCAGCTCCTCGAGGCGGCCGACCATCCCGTCGATGTCGGTGCCGAGATGCGTAT
The DNA here is from genome assembly GCA_963696975.1 of uncultured Actinomycetes bacterium. Lineage (GTDB taxonomy): Bacteria > Actinomycetota > Thermoleophilia > Gaiellales > Gaiellaceae > Palsa-739. The sequence goes on from CAVOMI010000004.1 coordinate 544,406, forward strand.
GAGCGTCGAAGATGTCGAGAGCGTCCGGCAGGTCGGCCTGGACACGCTCCTCCCAGGAAGCCGCGACCTGCCCTGCTCGCTCGAGCGCGTCCATCCGGCTGAATCTAGCCGTCCGTAGACCACGCGCGTCGCGCGGCTGATGTGCGCCGATTTCGTGCCGACTTCTGAAAGGACACTGTCGCCCGTGATCGGGGGGCGGTAGCAAGGAGCCGTCATCTCGTCCCCCGGATCGGAGGCTCCATGAAGCGCATCTACCTGCTCGTCCTGCTCACGGCTCTCGCTCTGCCGCTCGCCGCCGCCTCGGCGCGGGCCGGCGGCTCGGGCAGCATCGTCGTCGGCGAGGTCTTCGCCGCCGGCGGCAACAGCGGCGCTGCGTATGCCCACGACTACGTCGAGCTCTTCAACCGCGGCGCGAGCAGCGTGGCCGTCGACGGCTGGACGCTCCAGTACGCATCCGGCTCGAGCACGTCGTGGCAGTCGACGGCTCTCAGCGGCTCGATCCCGGCGGGCGGGCGGTATCTCGTCCAGCTCGCCTCGGGCGGAGCCAACGGAGCGACGCTGCCCGCGCCCGACGCGACCGGCACCTCGAACCTCGCCGTCACCGGCGGCAAGGTCGCGGTCGTCGACGGTGCCACAGCGCTCTCGTGCGGCTCGTCCGCCGGAAGCTGCTCGGCCGTCTCCGGCGTCCAGGACCTCGTCGGCTACGGCAGCGCGACCGACTTCGAGGGAAGTGACGACGCTCCCGCGGGAAGCGCGACGAACGCGATCACGCGTGCGGGCGGCGGCTGCACCGACACGGACGACAACGCGGCCGACTTCGCGACCGCGGCGCCGAATCCGCTGAACTCGTCGGCGGCGGCGAGCGCATGCTCGGCGACGCCGCCGTCGGGTGGCACCGGCGGCTCGGCCGGGGTCGACGTCGACGTCCAGCCGCTGCTCTCGATCTCGCTCGACCACCCGACGCTGAGCTTCCCGGCCGCCGTTCCGGGAACGACTCCGAGCTCGCTGCCTGAGCACGTCATGGTCACGAGCAACGATCCGAGCGGGTACACGCTCGGCGTCCACCGCACGGCCTTCTCGCCGCAGGATCTGCCGCTCGGCATCGGAGTAGGCAGCGGCAGCCTCGCAGCCGTGCCGATCGCGCCGGCGGCTGACCTGTCTCTGGCGGGAACGAGCGCCCCGAGCGCCGACGGAGGCGACACGGTCGCGACGAGCGTCGGGTTCGTCTCGCCGCTGCCCGTCGTCCCGGCCGGGCACTACACGGCGACGCTGACGTTCACGGTGATCGGCAAGTGAGACGCGCGCTCGTCGCGCTGATCCTCGCTACGGCCGCGGCATCCATCCCGGGTGCCGCGGCCGGCCGCGGCATCGGCCTCAGCGCAAGCCCGCTGCGGGTGACGCTCCGCGGCGCGTCGACGGCGGCGATCACCGTGCGGAACCCAGGGCGGCGGCCGCTCCTCGTCGACGTCTCGCGCGCCGGCTTCGGGCGCTCGCTGCACGGCAAGCCGCAGGTGCACTCGGCTCGCGGTATCGCGGGCTGGCTCCGCCTGCGGCCCAGGCGGATCAGGCTCCGCGCAGGCGCGAAGGCCGTGCTCCACGTTCGCACCGCTCCTCCGCGGAGGACGGCGCCCGGAGATCACACAGGGCTCGTGCTCCTGACCACGCGACCCCTCGGCGTAAAGCACGTTCGGGTGCGCCTGCGCGTGGGCGTGATCGTCGACCTCCGGGTTCGGGGAAAGCTCGTGCGCCGCCTCGATGCCAGAAGGCTCACCCTCCGGCGTCTCGGCACGCGGCGACTCCTCGAGCTCCGTCTCGTCAACCGCGGCAACGTAACCGAGGAGCTGGGCGGCAGCGGGCTGCGGCTCTCGCTCTTCCGTGGACGCCGGCGGTTCGCCACGCTCGAGCCGCGGCGCGGCGAGCTGCTGCCGCACGGTTCGGGCGTCGCCGTGTTCTCGTACGGCGGCCGCGTTCGAGGAGCCGTCGTCGCGCGAGTCGAGCTCCGGGCGCCGGTGCAGGGGCCGCGGCGCGCCTTTCACCTGCGCCTGTGAGGGATCCAGCGCGCGCCGGCGTCAGCCGATGGCACTCCGATGGAAAGACGCGTCATCTGGCTCTTCGTCGGCTTCGGGATGACGGTCGGCGGATTCGTCCCGGTCGTATGGGGCGGGAGCGCGCTCGGCTTCGCCTCGCTCGTCTTCGGCACGCTCGGCGGCGTCGCCGGGCTCTGGGCCGGCCTGAAGCTGACCTAGCGGCCGTACAGCTCGTCGATCGCCTGCTCGAGCTCCTCGAGGCGCGCGGCGCCGAAGGCGCGCACCGTCCCGTCGGAGTCGACGACGACGTTGGTGGGCACGCCGCGGACGCCGAGCGCGCCCGCGAGCTTCAGGTCGGGGTCGAGCAGGATCGGCCCCTTGATGCCCCACATCTCGCAGAAACGCTCGACCTCCGGGCGCGGCTCTGTGCCTTCCCAGATGTCGACGAGCACGACCTCGAGGCCCGACCGGGCCCCCTCGCGAACGCGCAGATCCTCGAGGAACGGCGCCTCCGCGTTGCACGGTCCTCACCAGGAGGCGAAGAAGTTGAGGATGTACTTCTTCTCTGCCCAGTCGTGGTTCGTACGCCGCTCGCCCGACCAGTAGTCCTCGAGCGCGAATGCAGGCAGCTGGCTGCCGATCCACGGGCTCGGCTCCTCGACGACCGGGGCGGGCGGCCGCGCCGCGAGCAGGCCCCCGACGATCGACATCGTCTGGCTCCCGGCGTTGGCGACGAGGATTCGCCCGTCGTACGGATCGACGACCACGCCGCCCGGTCCGCCGCCGACCGGAATCTGCGACCACTCGACCCCGTCGGCCACGCCCAGGACGCTGACCGAGCCGGCCCCGCGGTTCGTGACGTAGACGCGGTCGTGCGAGGGATGCATGGTGAGCCCGACCGGGGCCGAGCCCGTGCGGATCTCCTCCAGCACCTCGATCCCGATCGAGGTCGACCCGCGAGACCGTGCCGGCGATCGAGTTGACGATGAACCCCTCGCCGCGCTCGGGGACGATCCCGATCGCGCAGGTGCCGGTACCCAGCTCGAGCCGGCCGACCTCCTCGAGGGAGTCGGCGTCGTAGAAGTTGGCAGAGGCCGCCACGAAGTTGACGCAGACGACGAGCCGGCGCGTGGGATCGACGCCGATCGCACCGGCGCCGGGCTCGGCATCGACCGTGGCCACGGTCTCGAGGGTGTCGAGATCGATCACGCTCATCGTGGAGCCGAGCGAGTTGCCGACATAGAGGCGGCGGAACTCCGGGACGTGGGTCAGGCCGGACGGATAACCCCCCACCGGCACGGCGGTCTCGACCTCAGCGTCGCCGAGTCGATGAACGTCACCTGGTCGGAGTGCGCATCGGCGGTGAAGACCCGGCCCGTCTGCTCGTCGAGGCCGATGTCGATGGGCTCGTCGCCGGTCGTGATCTCACCGATCACCTCGTGCGTCTCGAGGTCGACGACCGAGACGAAGTCGCTGCGCGAGCAGGCGACGAATGCACGCCGCCGCGCGAGTGACTGCGATGCCCTCGGGGCGAGGCCGACCGGGATCTCCGCGACCTGCCGCCACGGCGAGAGCGAGTCGATCCGGCAGGCAGCTCCGACGGGGAACGCCGGGTCGTCTGTCTAGCCGGTGGCTGCCATTGACGCCCGAGCTCCCCTCTCGCTGATGCGCACGTCAAGGGAACGGTCCGCCGTCGCTAGGATCGATCGCCTGTGCCAGACGCGGTTCTGATCTACGCCGACTCCTTCCGCTCGGCCGACATGCGTCACGCCGTGCCGCTCGGCGTGCCCGACCCGTTCCTCTACGCCGAGCGAAACGGCAGCCGACACGTCTTCGCGAGCTCGATGGAGGCCGCCCGCCTTCGCGACCTCGGGCTCTTCGAGGTGCATGCGGACGAGGAGTCGGCGTGGACGAGCTGGTCGCAGCGGGGCACAAACCCGCGAGTCGGTGCCCAACTCGCGCTTCGGGCCGTCGGCGGTCGAGCTGAAGCGGGCGAGCGTGCCCGACGACTTCCGGTCTGGCTCGCCGACCGGCTCGGGCCGAGGGGGTCGGCTTCGACGTCGACCAGGAGCTCTTCGACGATCGCCGCCGTGCGAAGACGGAGGCGCAGATCGCGGGGATCCGCCGCGCCCAGCGGGCCGCCGAGGCGGCCATGGACGCGTGCCGCGAGCTTCTCCGGCGGTCCAAGATCCGGGGCGACGAGCTGTTCCTCGAAGGCGAGCAGCTCACCGTCGAGCGCGTGAAGGCGGAGATGAACGTCGTCTTCGCCGCCCACGACACGACCGCCGACGAGTACATCGTCGCGCCGGGCGCGCAGGGCGCGGTGGGCCACGACATGGGCTCCGGGCCGATCCGCCCGAACACGCCGCTCGTCGTCGACATCTTCCCCCGCGACAACTCCTCTGCGGTCTACACGGACATGACCCGGACGTTCGTCGTCGGCGAGGTGCCCCACGATGTGCGCGAGTGGCAGCGGCTCTGCAAGGAGGCGCTCGATCGCGCCGTCGGCGAGATCCGTGCCGGCGTCGAGGCGGGGCCGTCTTCGACGGCACCTGCGACATCTTCGAAGCCGCCGGCGAGCCGACGCAACGGACGAAGAAGCCCGGCGGGGCGCTGAGCGACGGTTCTTCCACGGGCTCGGGCACGGCGTTGGGCTCGAGGTGCACGAGGAGCCGAGCATCGGGCGGATGGCAAGGAAGAAGCTCGTCGCCGGCGACGTGGTCACCGTCGAGCCTGGTCTGTACCGGGCAGGCTACGGCGGCGTCCGGCTCGAGGACATCGTCCTCGTGACCGAGATCGGGGCAGATATCTCACGGACTACCCGTACGATCTCGAACCTTGAGTCAATCCGGGCGAAACCGCGTAAAGCCTCCGCAATTACATCGGGAACCGACGGAGGGCTCATGGGGGGCCTCCGCCGTTTCGCCCAAGCTCGGAGGGCTGGATGAGCGCAATGGCTTCCGACCGGCCGGGTGCAGTGCGTAGAGAGCACACCGGCCGCTGACCCCGCGCCGCTCGGTCTCGCGGGATTGGCCCTAACGGGGGCGCCCTTGCTGCTTCGCGCGGCCACAGGTTGCCGGTGCCGTTCATCCCCGACCTGATCTGGGTCGGACCGGCGATCTTCTACGGCGGTATGGGTGTCGGCGGCCGGGGGGGGGGGGGGGGGGGGGGGGGGGGGGGGGGGGGGGGGGGGGGGGGGGGGGGGGGGGGGGGGGGGGGGGGGGGGGGGGGGGGGGGGGGGGGGGGGGGGGGGGGGGGGGGGGGGGGGGGGGGGGGGGGGGGGGGGGGGGGGGGGGGGGGGGGGGGGGGGGGGGGGGGGGGGGGGGGGGGGGGGGGGGGGGGGGGGGGGGGGGGGGGGGGGGGGGGGGGGGGGGGGGGGGGGGGGGGGGGGGGGGGGGGGGGGGGGGGGGGGGGGGGGGGGGGGGGGGGGGGGGGGGGGGGGGGGGGGGGGGGGGGGGGGGGGGGGGGGGGGGGGGGGGGGGGGGGGGGGGGGGGGGGGGGGGGGGGGGGGGGGGGGGGGGGGGGTTTTTTTTTTTTTTTTTTTTTTTTTTTTTTTTTTTTTTTTTTTTTTTCCCCCGCGGTTCGGCGACGGCCTAGGATCAGATTAGCTAGCGAAAGGAAGGAGGCCGCTCTTGGCAGCGGAAGCGAGCGACCACGCGATCGAGACGATGTTCCTCGAGGAGCGGACCTATCCGCCGCCCGAGGACTTCGCGGCCAAGGCGAACGCCAAGCCGGACATCTACGACATCCCGTTCGAGAAGGGCTGGGAGCGGGAGGGTCGTGGACCGGATTCACGTGGTTCGAGCCGTTCACCCAGCTCTACGAGTGGGAGCCGCCGTACGCGAAGTGGTATCTCGGCGGCAAGCTCAACGTCTGCTTCAACTGCGTCGACCGGCACGTCGAGGCCGGCGCGGGAGACAGGGTGGCGTTCCACTGGGAGGGTGAGCCGGAAGGAGACACGCGCACGGTCACGTACGCAGATCTCCAGCAGGACGTCGTCCGCTTCGCGAACGCGCTCAAGAAGCTGGGTGTGAAGAAGGGGACGCCGGTCGGGATCTACATGGGCATGGTCCCGGAGTTGCCCGTGGCGATGCTCGCGTGCACCCGGCTCGGCGCGCCCCACACCGTCGTCTTCGGCGGCTTTTCGGCCGACTCGCTGTCGGGTCGGATGAACGACATGAAGTGCGAGTTGATCATCACGCAGGACGCGGCGTGGCGGCGCGGCTCGAAGGTCGGGCTCAAGACGATCGCCGACGAGGCGATGGCCGACGCGCCCGGCGTCAAGAGCTGCGTCGTCCTCCGTCGCACCGGCGGCGACGTGTCGATGCAGAAGGGCCGTGACCACTACTGGCACGAGCTCTACAGCGACGCGTCGGACGATCCGGAGTCCTGTCCGTGCGAGCCGATGGACAGCGAGGATGCTGTTCCTCATGTACACGAGCGGCACGACCGCGAAGCCGAAGGGGATCATCCACACGACGGCCGGCTACCTCGTCGGCACGTCGACGACGCACAACTACATCTTCGACCTGAAGCGGGACGAGGACGTGTACTGGTGCGCCGCCGACATCGGCTGGATCACCGGCCACAGCTACATCGTCTACGGGCCGCTCTGCAACCGGACGACGTCGGTCCTCTACGAGGGGACGCCCGACTTCCCCGACAAGGACCGGTGGTGGTCGATCATCGAGAAGTACAAGGTGACGATCCTCTACACCGCGCCGACAGCGATCCGCTCGCACATGAAGTGGGGGCCGGAGTACGCGCAGCAGCACGACCTCTCGTCGCTGCGCCTGCTCGGCTCGGTCGGCGAGCCGATCAACCCGGAGGCGTGGATCTGGTACCGCGAGCACATCGGCAGCGACCGGACGCCGATCGTCGACACCTGGTGGCAGACGGAGACAGGGATGGTCCTGATCACGCCGTTGCCGGGGGTCACGACGCTCAAGCCGGGCTCGGCGACCCAGCCGTTCCCGGGCGTCGTGCCGGCGGTGTACGACGAGCAGGGCAAGGAGGTCGGCCCCGGGGGGGCGGCTATCTCGTCCTCAAGAAGCCATGGCCGGCGATGCTGCGAGGCATCTTCGGCGACGACCAGCGCTACCGGGACACGTACTGGTCGAAGTACGAGGACATCTACCTCGCCGGCGACGGTGCCCGGATCGACCAGGACGGCGACTACTGGCTGCTCGGCCGGATCGACGACGTGATGAACGTCTCGGGGCACCGGATCTCGACGATCGAGGTCGAGTCGGCGCTGGTCGATCACCAGGAAGTCGCCGAAGCGGCAGTCACCTCGCGGGCCGATCCGGTGACCGGGGAGGCGATCGTCGCCTACGTGACGCTCAAAGGCGGAAGCGAGGGCTCCGTCGAGAAGCTCGAGGAGCTGCGCAACCACGTCGCGCAGAAGATCGGGCCGATCGCGAAGCCGGCGAACATCGTCTTCACGCCCGAGCTGCCGAAGACCCGCAGCGGCAAGATCATGCGCCGCCTGCTGCGGGACGTCGCGAACGACCGGAAGCTCGGCGATACGACGACGCTCGCCGATCCGACGGTCGTGGACGAGATCGCAAAGCGCGCGGCCGACGAAAAGGCGCAAGAGGCCGAGGCCTGAGAACTGGGGGAGCCTTCGGGCTCCCCTTTTATCTTGGAGGGCTAGGCAACGTCCGCGTCGAATGGTAGAAACCTCGCGCACGAGCGGCAGCGGAGGTCGAAGGCACTCCAACGGGCGAATCCGGGTCAGGTGCCAACTGGACCGCCGACCTCGAAAGAAGGCGCCGCCGCCCGTCCTCTTGAATCGACGCCGGGCACGGTCAGCTCGGCGTGACCGGAAAGCCGCGTGACATGTGCGGGCCGAGGCTGACGGCGAGTCCAATACTCGCGTCGCGCGCGAGCGTCGGCCCCACTCGGGAGGCTGTCGGAGCAGGATTCCAGGCATGTAGTCGCTATGCTTGCGGACGACTCGCCGACGATCAGTGCGCCTTTCGATCGCCTGTGACGCACTGGCCAGCTTCCGCCGATCGAGGACCGGGACCTTGCTCACCTCGCACGGCGGTGGGCCGGGGTCGTACGTGTTCGTGCCCGCTCCGTCCTCGACGGCTTGCTTCCAGGTGTACGGTAGGCCGGCGTGTAGACCGCGGTGCCCCGACGAAGAGATACGCGGAGCCGCGGCGGTGGTCTCGAACGCGTCCCGCGGCCGCGCCCATCGCGAGCACCGGGCCGGACTGCCACAGAACACCGTGCCCGTGCCCCCAGCAGGGCGAATGATCAGGCGGCGTTGAGCGGGGGTCTTACATCCTAGCCCGTCAACCGAGACCCACGCCCGTACGCCGTCGGGGCTGGGAGAACGCGCTGGCCCAGCCCGGCACCAAATGGTGAGGAAGGACGCGTTGCTCGGGTGAGGGTCGTCCGCCCGCCAGACGCCGCTCACAGGCGCGTCGTGGACCAGCGCGGCCGTCATTCCGGTGATCGGCGGGAGCCCGTACTGGACGCGATCGAGGTTGACGAGGATGAACAACTGCACCGGTGGCGACAGCGACGGGAAGTTCGCCGGGAGCGCGTAGGGCGGAGGCCGGCGCGCCCCCGCGCCTTGTCGAGGTAGTACACGACGGCGTCGATGACTGCTTTCCAGTCGGCGCGCTGTGGCAAGAGCTCGGCATCCGCCCGATCCGCGTGTCGTGCGCGGGATCTTTCCCACCCCAGGCGGCTGCCGACGCGCTCGCCACGACGACGAGTGCGAGCGAGCCTGCGAGGAAAAGTGAGCGTGGCCTGCGCAGCACGCGCGCAAACGTACACCGCGGTTGGGACGAACACGCAGGTAGCGACTCCCGATCTTGACGGCCCCCAGTCGCGAGCCTGGTTAGGCCCGCGTTCGCGATCGTTGAGTTAGCGGCGAGCCGATCGAGGGTGTCTCATGCCGCCGCGGAACATCGGCCACCAGTTGGGCACGCCGTCGTCGGGGAGGTTGGCGGGGAGTTCGACGTGGAGTGTCATCTTCGTGCCGGAGATGGTCTCTTTCAGCCTGAAGAACACCTGGGGCTCTGGTCGAGGTTGTTGCGGTCGAGCTGCGGCCAGCCGTAGTTCGCGAGGCGAAGAGTTGTTGGGGACGATCTCCGTAGCCGCCCCAGGTCAAGGACGAAGTCTCGTCGTCGCTCAGCGTCATCTGCCGAGGCGCCTCCGACGAGCAGGTCGAGTTCGATCGGTTCGTCGGGGACCGGCTGCTGCGGGTTGTAGAACCAGCCGAGCGGGCTGATCGGTCCAGGCACCCAACACCGTCACGGGCGAGGAGTCGAGTAGCCAGGTCATCGTGAAGCTCCTGGCTGTGGTCGGCGGACGTCATGAATCATCCTGTCCGTGTACTGTGCAAGTGTTCTGCGAGGCGTGCGACGCGCGACTCGAAGAAGGTGCGGTAGGGCGCCATCCAGGCATCCGCCGCGGCGAGCGGGGCGGGTTCGAGGCGACAGGGGCGCCATGGGCCGATCGCCTTCGACCACCAGGCCAGCCCGCCTCGAAGCACCAGGTGGCGGGAGATCGACGGCAGGTTCATCGCGTGAGGCTTGGGGAGGTCACCGACCGTCGGTCACCCTCGGCGAGTCTGCCAGGGAATGCACAACGCGTCGGGTCTGCAGGGCGCTTGAAGCAACACCGTTCAGCGGTGGCGGCAGTAGCGGTCGTCATTTAGCCGGTATTAATAGGCGGTCGGCTAACTGGCAAGTGCCCGCATCAGGGCGCGAACGCGCGGGCGATCTAGACGGTCGGGCGAGCGTCCTCTCGCCTGACCGGACTCAGCCGTCGAGCAGCGGCTCGAAGCGTGAGGCGTCGTCGAACGGACCGATAACCGCGAGCCGCAGGCGGTCGCTCGTGAGCAGCTCCGACGCGACCCGAGCCACGTCGTCGCTCGTCACCGCCTCGATTCCGCTTAAGACCTCGTCCGGGTCGGGGAGCTTCCGTTCGAGCACTTCCTTCCGCAGTCCGAACATCATCAGCCCCTGAGGGCTCTCGAGCTGGAGCACGAACCGGCCCTTCGAGAAGTTCCGCGCCTTTTCGAGCTCCTCGGCCTGCGGCGGCGCGGCCGCGATCTTGCGCAGTTCGCCGGCGATCGTGGCCACGGCGTCGTCGATGCGGGCGATGTCCACGCCCGCCTGCGTGTAGAGGGTCCCGGCGTCGGTGTAGCTGTGGTTGAGGCCGTGGACGTAGTAGGCGAGGCCGCGCCGCTCGCGGACCTCGCTGAAGAGACGCGAGGACATCCCGCCGCCGAGCGCAGTTGCGAGGAGCAGGAGCGCGTAACGGTCGGGGTGGTCGAGCGGCAGGCTGTGCACTCCGAGCGAGACATGCGCCTGCTCCGAGGCCTTGGTCGAGACGACGACGCGGCCGTTCAGATGCGCGGCGGCAGCAGGTTCTGGCTCGCCCGTCTCGGCGTCGTCGAGGTCGCCGAGCAGCTCCTGCGCCCGGTCGAGCACGCCGTCGCCGATTCGTCCGGCGACGCCGAGCACCATGCGCGACGGCTTGTACCAGTGGCCGAGGTAGTCCATGAACGTGTCGCGCGTCGCGTCGCGGATCGTGTCCTTGCTGCCGATGATGTCGCGGCCGAGCGGCTGGTCGCCCCAGAGGAGCTGCTCGTAGACGCCGCCGATGTAGTCGCGCGGCGTGTCGTAGTACATGTTCATCTCCTCGACGATGACGCCCTTCTCGCGCTGGATCTCCTCCTCGGCGAAGCGCGAGTTGCGGAGCATGTCGACGAGGACGTCGAGCGCGACGTCGCGATGCTCGGCTGCGCACTTGACGTAGTACGCCGTCGTCTCCTTGCTCGTGAAGGCGTTGAACTCGCCGCCGATGGAGTCGATCGCGCCGGCGATCTCGCGCGCGGTCGGGCGCCGCTCCGTCCCCTTGAAGAACATGTGCTCCGAGAAGTGCGCGATGCCGCTCGACTCGGCGCTTTCGTAGCGCGAGCCGGCGGCGAGCATGATGATCACGGCCACGGATTGCGCCTGTGGCAGGTCGGCCGTCAGGACTCTCAGGCCGTTGTCGAGCGTGTCGCGTTGGAACATCGTCACCGCGTTCGATCGTATAGAGCTATCCACCGTGCACGGCGAGCAGACGAGGCGCGCGATCGCCGCCCAGCCGGAATGGCTGGCGCGGGTGCCTACCGACAGGCGCTTTCCGGACGGCGCGCGCCTGCTCTTCACTGGCTGCGGTACGTCGTTCCATGCGGCGATGACCGGCGGAGAGGCCGTGCAGGCGCTCGAGCTCGTTCTGCGACCCGAGCGAGACGCCGATCTGCTCGTGCTCGTCTCCCACGAGGGGGAGACGCCCCTCACGCTCGAGGCGGCGCGCGCCTGGCGCGGCCCGCGCTGGCTCGTCACTGGACGGGCTGACGGGCCGATCGCCGAGCTCTGCGACGAAGTCGTCGTCTGCACGCCGGAGATCGAGGAGAGCTGGTGCCACACGGCGAGCTACGCGTGCGCGGTCGCGGCGATCGCCGCGCTCCGGGGAGAGGACATCTCCCGGTTGCCGGGCGCGGTCGAGCAGGCTCTCGCGGCGCCGCTGCCGGAGGTGGGCGAGCAGGAGCGGTTCCTCGTCGCGGGCGCCGGCCGGGAGCTCGCGACCGCCCACGAGGCGGTGCTGAAGCTGCGCGAAGGCGCCTGGGTCGCGGCCGAGGCGTACGAGACGGAACAGCTTCTCCACGGCTACCTCGCCGCGGTCGACGAGTCGGTGCGCGCCTTCGTGCTCGACGGCGAAGGCGTCGCCGGGGAGCGGGCGGCCGCAGCGGCCGCCGCGCTGCGCGCGCTCGGCTGCGGCGTCGACCTCGTGCCGACGCGTCACCCGGTCGTCGACATCGTGCGCTTCCAGCGCCTGACGGTCGAGCTGGCCGAGCGCCGCGGCCGCGAGCCGGACCGGATCCGCCGTCACGATCCGCGCTGGATTGCGGCCGCCGCAGCCGCGAAGGCCGACAACGCGAGCTAGAGCGCGGCGAGGAGCCGGTCGACCTCCTCGAACGTGTTGTAGTGGACGAACCGGCGCGGACGGCGCCCTCGGGTTGCAGGCCGAGGGGCGTCATCGCCTCGAAGGCGTAGTAGTCGCCGTCCCACACCGCGATCTCGCGCGCGGCGAGCTGTTCGGCGACTTCGCGCGGCGGCGTTCCGTCGACCCGGAACGCGAAGGTCGGCACCCGGCCGTCCATCGTCTCGAGCCCGTAGAGCGTGCAGCGGTCCGGCAGCCGTCGAGGAACGCTGTCCGAGCGCTCGCTCGTGCGTCTGGATCGTGTCCCACCGATCTCGTTCGAGGTAGTCGACGCGGCGAGAAGCCGGCGAGCAGCTCGTGCGCGAGCGTCCGGTCTCGAAGCGGGCGCAACAGGCTCGTCGGGCGCAGGCGGACCTTGTACGGCGCACGATCGCAACAGCCCTCCGTGTACGGAGAAGAGGTGAGGGAAGAAGAACTTGTAAGGCAGGAGGAAAAAGAAGGAAAAAGAAGAAAGAAAAGATAAGAGGAAAAGAGAAAAATGAAAAGAAAGAAAAGAAAAGAAAAGGAAGAAAGAGAATAAAGAGAGAATAAAAGAAGAGAAAGAAAAAGAGAAATAAAGAAGGGAAAAAAAAAGAAAGAAAGAAAAATGAGAGATAAAAGAAAGGAGAGATGAGAAAGGAGGAAAAGAAGGGAGAAGGATGAAAAGAAGAAAAAGATGGAGATGGAGAGGGGAAAAGAAAAAAAAGGAGAGGAGAGATAGAAAGAAGGAAATGTAAGAAATGGGAAGTGGTTAGAAAAGAGAAATAGTAAACGCCGAGCCAAAGACACGCAAGGAGGGTCGTAGCGAGGACGAGAGCCGCGACTAGTGGCCGTCCCGCCTCGCTCGCTCTAAGCCGGTGAATGTTCACGCCACTAAAGGTAAGACACGAGCAGCCAAGATGTCACAACTCTCGCCTGGGCCAGTGCTGGGGAATGACCGTGGATCGGTCTCGGCACTTAGCGGCTCAGGCCGACGACGAGCCTCCAGCTACGCCTCTCCACCTTGCGTTCAGCGCGTAGCAACAGGCTCTCGGGAAGTAGATGCTGGCGGGGAACGTCTTCGGCTGGCCGGATTCGTTACTGCTCCCGGTTTGCTGTGGTTGAGGAGACCAACGTGGTGACTCCTTGTCCCGAGAGTAAAACATTGAACCTGAGGGCTGTTCCAGTCGTGAGGTTGTGGCCGCGAAGCCGGATCACACCCTTGCGGTGAGAGGCGACTAGCCAGATCGCCTTGTCGCGCCAGCGTACCGCGTACGAGGAACTTGCAGACCATGTGAAGGGCACCAGTCTTCGGATCAAGCCTCGCGTAGAAGGCACCCAGACAGGCTACAGTCCGATTGCTGGCGCGACGCTCGGCGTGACAGTTCCAGGTGCGGCTTCGGGCCAGGACAGGTCGTAGGTGCAGACGTCAGCCTCGGCGAGACACTCAGGCTGGCAGCGGTCGTGGACGATGCGGGCTTGCCGGATCGGGAATGGTCAGAGCAGCCGCTGCCGACCAGGGTGGCGAGAACGCGCCGGTGGCTACGAGTTGAATCGGACGGAATCTGCCATGCCCCTGACACCCTCCAGATGCATGGATGGTTCCACACTCGCCTGGGCCAGTGTTCAGGAATGACAGCGAGCGCCCAGCGTCGCTTGGCCTGAATGGATAGCGAAGGGCCTGCCAGGCGTATAGAAGGTGGATGGCCCACGAAGACAGTGAGCTGCTCACGCCGAGGCGGGTTCGCCTCTGCGGTCGAAGCTCTCTTTGATGAGCATTGGCTGACCGCTTGGCGGGCCGCCTACGCCGTGACGGGCAGGAGCGATCTCGCTGATGACGCCGCGCAGGATGCTTTCGTCAGTGCAATACGGTCTCTAGGCAGCTTCGACAGCAACAGGCCGTTCGCACCCTGGATCGCCAAGATCGCCGTCAACGCGCGAGAGACCTGCTGCGGGCAGAGCGACGGCGTGAGGCCGGGAGGCTGGACGACACGGTGCAAGCGCCTACGCGAGCGGATGTGACTCCACTACTGGTGGCGGTAGCGGCGCTGCCGGTCGAGCAACGTGAGGCGGTCGTGCTCCATCACGTTCTCGGCTTCAGCTTGCGTGAAGTCGCCGGGGTCGTCGGTGTCCCCGAGGGGACAGCCGCTTGCCGACTCGGTCGGGGCATTGCACAGCTTCGAGAAACAACGGAGGCAGAACATGGATAACCTAGACCAGATCGAGCAGTTGCGCGAGCAGTATCCGCGCCCCTCGGCGGAGGCGACAGAACGCGCAAGAGACGCATTCGCAACGGCGGTCAGAGGACAAGAACCGCTGCGGCAGCCACGCCGCAGGCGTCTCCTCGCTGTCGGAGTCACGGCAATCGTTGTGGGCGTGGGAGCGGCTGCCGCCTGGGTCGCTTTCCACGGCAACGCCAACCTCACGGGCCAAGAATCGTGCGGGCCGCGAACGTCGCGCTCACAGTCTCGACCACCACAGCCGACACGAATGGCACAGCGCGATACGGTGACGGTGTCTACAACACGGGGCTTAGCCCCGCATGCGGCGCGCCGGCTCAACAGTGACCGTGTCAGGGCCTCTACCGGTAACGAGCGAAGATGGAAGCGATGTCGGGCAGACAGCGTCCAGGTGGACGTGTATTGGAACTCAGCTTCGACAAATGGTGGTCGGTCTTGGGGAACTCGCCGACGCCCGTGAATCAGTCCCGGTGTCGCCCGTGAAGGTTCTCGGCACGCAGGATGTGGCGAAGCTCTGCACCTACCAGGTGCAGGTCAAGATACCGTCTGTCCCGCCCGGCACGTATCCAATCGAGGTTCTTTACCAAGCTCCTGGTCATGAAGCGCACAGCGGTGGAGCAACGACCTTCGCCAGCTTCGCGCCAGCGAACTTCCAGGTAACTGGCGGCTGACCTGGGCCAGTGTTACGGAATGACCAAAGAGGCGTGCGGCCTCATCCTCCTTGACAGTTCGGCGGGGTGAGTGTCGGCGCGTTGGGGTCGTTCGGGGCCTCGACGAAGACGAAGAACCGATTGGCGGAGCGGGTATCTGCGCTGATGTCCCAGACGACGCTGTCTGCGGGCACGGTCTGCGGCTCGCTTGTGTAGCCGATCACGCCGCCTGGTGCGTTCTTGTCGGTGTTCTGGGCAGGTTGGCTACCACAGGTCTGGAAGCGCCACTCGATCTGATCGCCCTTCTCATGCAGGGCGGTCTCCGCCTGGCCGGCGGTTTGCCCGATCAGATTGCAGGCGAGCGTGTTCGTCGCTCCGGTAGTGAGCGTCGGCGGGTTGGGGCTGATAGAAGCGCCGTGCAACGGGCCGAATGCGATCGCACCGGCGGTGGCGAGGCTGAAGAAGGCCAGCACCGCGACGCCTGCCGTCGCAGCCGCGAGCAGCAAGGGGCGAGATCGGCGCGGGCGCGGGCCGCGCCTCAGGCTGACAGGCTGAACGCGCTCAAAGGGCGCGAGCAGCTCGCGAACGATGTCGTCGTCGCGTTCCAGTGCGATTACACGGTTCATGTCTCTTTCTCCTCTTCGGAAGGGCTGGGCTGGCGTCAGCCGCGCGAATGAGGCGGCTCTTAGCTCGCGCAAGCCGCTGGCGAACGGACACGGGCGTCCGACCAGTCATGGCGGAAAGTTCTGTCGCCTGAAAACCGTGCAGGTATGGCAGAATCAGAAGCGCTCGGTCTTGAGGGTCGAGATGACGCTGAAGCAGGTCGCGGACGGCAAGAAACTCTAGGTAGTCACGCTCGCTTGGTTCGGGACGCTGTGTGAAGCGCTCCAGTGCAGACCGCAGGCGACGGCGTCTACGAAGCGCCGCAAGTGCGCGATTGCGCGCGATCCCGAACAACCACGCTTCAGGATTCTCGATCGCATGAAGCTGATCGCGGCAGCGGAACGCCTGGTAGAACGTGTCCTGGAGCAAGTCCTCCGCCAGCGCCCGATTGCCAACCATCTGAGCGAGAAAGCGGCCTAGACGAGCCTCACAGCCGTAGAACAGGCGCTCGACAGCTGCTCCACCAAGCGGCGACGCTGGCCTCTCGCCCTGACGGTGCTCCCGGTGCTCCCTCGAGCAGAGACTCCAGTTGTTCGGCGCTTTCCCTCATCTACATGTACAGGTGCCGATGGAAGGCCGAACGTGACACCAACCGCCGACACCCGTCGATGCTCGGCTTGGTTATACGCCCAGACGGGCCGCCACTCGGCTGAGCCAGTGTTCCGGAATGACTCCTGAGCGACGCTAAGTTAAGAGTGTGGATCAACCTCAGCGTAACGAGACAGCGTTCGTCGGATTGTTGGTAGAGAGAAAATCGCCGCTTGAGGAGATAAGAGACGAGAAATAGGCCGATAAAGACGACTAGATGCCGCACGTGTACTTCGGAGACGAGACAAGGTATGCGACGTCGCTCGTTCGCGACAGCGAATTAGAGAAATAGCTAGGCTGCTGAAAGAACTAGACAGTGAGTTGTCTGAAGGCGAAGAGCTCGACGAGGGTGAGACCCGGATCTGCGTGCGTTCATGGAGACCGCCAGGCGTCTCCGGCTCAACGAGCGCCGTTGGGGCAAAAGCTTCGTCGCTATCCTCATATAGCGAGAGCGATGAAAAAGTAAGAGTGACAGGTCGCTCGGCTGGGCGAGCGTCCTCACGCCTGAAGGCGGCCTAGAGCCGGTACGTCTTGCGGAGAGCGTGCTCAAGGACGGCGTCACCGCTGCCAGCTTCGTGGCGTGGAAGGCGCGGGCCTTAGCGGTCACGGTTCCCGGTCGTCGCGCTTGTCGTACTCGTCCTGGGCATGCTCGGCTGCCGCGCGGTCAACTCGCTGGAGAGCCTCGTCCAGGTTCACAGACCGACCGCCAGCGCTTCCTTGATGACCTGCGCCTCGCGGCGTACTTCATACGAGCCGCCGCCGGAAAGCGCCGACTGGATCGTGTCGAACTGCGGATCGGGATCTTCGACGCGGCGGAGCGAGCGAGTCTCTGAGCACTCCGGTACGCAGTCTCGGCGGCCTTGAACTCCTCGTTCAACGGCACGTACCCTTGAGGTGCTCCCAGCGCCGGTCGCGCAGGGCCACGAAGGCGGCTCGCGTCTCGTCCACGGTCTTGCTGAGTTCCATGCGCCGCTGCTCGGCGAGCTTCTCGGCTTTGAGCTTCTCGGCCTCGGCCGGCTTCTCGGCCTCCTCTCGGATGTACGCCGACGGGCCGTCCGGCCTAGTGGCACGCTCCAAGATCTGATCGGGGGTCAATGCGACCACGTCTTCTCCTTGTTGTCGGTGAGGGAGCTACTCGAGCTTGGCGACGCCAGATTGAAGAGCCACGTCGGCGCGGCGTTCTTCTTGATCTGGAGCGCGTCAAGCGCAGCTAGAACTGCCGACGACGGATCCGAGTCTCGCTCGTTCAAGGCTTTGATCATTGACCTTCGCCTCGATCACGTCCGGGTCAAGCTCGCGCTGCTTCGCTGTGCTCTTGGCCTTCATCGCCGCGACCGCAAGCAGCACACCTGCCTCGTGGCACTCGGCCTCGATGGCAGCCGTACGCCTCGCAGCTTCTGTCCTCTGCTTCGCCAGTTCGTAGCCCGAGGGCCGTTTGGATCCGTTTGTCATAGATAAGAGTGTACGCTCGTCTCGCGTTTGCTATTCCGCCCGAGATTACGCGGCGCGTTACGCGGAATGCGTCATGGATGTACACTCCTATCTAGGCGAAGGGTCTCTTCAGACGGTGGCTCATAGTTCATGTCGAATCCAACACCGGAAGTCCGGTGATCACAGCGGAGACCTCTCGGAAACGGGAGGTCTCCGCAGTTGGATCCGGTGAAGAAACACCGAGACCCGCCTTTCGACGGGCCTCAGAGCCTGTGTACCAACTTGCCTCTGACCAGGAGGCTCGCGCGGTTAGGAGTGTAGCCGCGATTGTAGAGTCGTCGAGCATGTCGCTTTTTCGTATCGGAATACGTGTCGTTTTATCGTAAGGGACGACATGCCGCTAACGTAGCCGAGGTTGATCTATTCCCTTAGGGTCGCGCTCGGGGTGTTTGAGTTGCGAGGGTACAATCCTCTCTAGGTAATGTCGAACTCCACTCCAACCCACAAGGAAGCGGTGCGTGAGGCCCAGCTAAAGCGCTGGCGGATGCGTGCCCCGTACCGGCTCGTGATGGTCGAGAAGAGCGGCCTGGAGTTCGCCACGAACGGCGAGGTGACGTACCTACTGCTGCGGGGCCAGAAGCTCCCGCTGGGTACTCACAGCACCGGCGTCTTCGACCACTGGGAGATCAGAGATCGGAACGGTGTGGTGGTCATCCGCGAACTGACCCTTGACCGGGCCGAGCGCATTCGCGATGAGTTGGATCTCCCGTTCGCCACGGAGGCGACTCCGTGAATCCTGTGTCCATCCCTCGCAGCATCGCCCGGCTGCCCAGTCAAGGAGCAGCCAGATGGCAGCCAAGAAGACATCCGACGCGGTAGACCCGGCGAAGGCCGAGCGCGAGCGCAAGGCGCTCCTCATCGAGCAAGACGGCTGGATCTCGACCGCCGTTCACGGCTACTACACGAAGCCCGATGTGCCGGTCACGCACACGATCTCGGTCGTGACCCGCAAGGACGAGGACGGCCATGAGGTCGAGGTGCTCCACTCGAAGTACGCCTACGGCTTCTGGCTCGACCTCAAGAAGCGGATCGCGGTCGATGGCGTGATCACGCATCTGGTCGTGACCAAGGTCACGCTCAACAACGGCTCGCACGAGATCGAGCTTCCGGTCACCGGCATCACCGGCCCGAACTCCACGATGGGCAGGACGGTCGAGGCGCTCGGCGAGGCACTCCCCGGCCCGAGATGCAGAAGCTCAACGAGTGGATCGTGAGGGCGACGCGGACGGACGTGCAGACCGACACCTGCGTCGAGCGCCCGTACCTGAACGCAGACCAGGCCAGGATCCCTGGCATCCACGGCGTCAAGGCGCGTCCGGGCAGGAACAACTACGGCCCGGATCGTGACGGAGACGAGGAGGCAGCACGGCCTCGCTTGCAGGAGGCGTACCTGGCCGCCGCCAATCATCCGAAGCTCGCCCTCGTCGCCGGGGCCGTGAACATCTCCTTCGAGCTTGAGCGGATCGAGACGCCCGGCAGCGTCTTCCACCCCTACGGCGACTCGACCCTCGGCAAGACGCAGGACATGGAGTCGTCCATGCGGCAGATGGGCACGAACCCCGAGCTTCGAGGCGAGTGGATGGACACGCTCAACGGAACGATTGACCGGCTGGCCGAGGCGTCGATCATGCCCTACGGCGTCGATGAGACTGCGACTGGCCGGAGGGATGAGATGGCGATCTTGCCCTTCAACGTACGCAACGGGCGCGAGAAGATCCGCGCCAACGACAAGGGCAAGGCGCGGGAGGCAAAGACCTTCCGGCTCAACGTGCTCTCGACCGGCGAGATGCGTCTGACCCGAAGCCATCGCGCTCTCGGGTCTGCGCCGCCGGGTGATCGAACTGAAGGCTCCGCTCGCGGACAAGGAGACCGCCGACCTCTTCGCGGAGGTCATGGGCGAGCACCCCGGTTGGACGCTCAAGCTCCTGGTCGATCTCGGGCCAGCGACCAAGGAAGACCTCCAGGCCGTCCTCGACCGAGCGCCGGAGTTCGAGGACTCGATGATGCAGGAGCAGGTGCGGGTCGTCTCGGCGGCCATCCTCGGCTTCGAGCGGGCGTGTCGCGCGGTCGGCCTGGAAGAGGTGCCCGAGGTGGACTGGTCGGTCGTGTGGGACGAGCTTGGGGAGGCGATGCAAGACGAGGGTCGCACCTGGCAGCGGCTCATGCGGGCGCTCCGCGAGCACCTTGACACCTGGTCAGGCCGCTATGAGGCGAACGACCTGGGTGGCTTGGGGTTCTCCCCCGATCAGCGCTATGGCAAGGATCTCGGCAAGACCTGGGGCGTCATGCCCAAGACCGCTGAGAGGATCGCGGCAGAGATCGGGATCGAGGACGTGAAGCCGGTCATGCAGACGCTGGCGGAGAAGGACATCCTCGTGCCGGGTGAAGGTCGGAACCTCCAGAAGAAGGTCACCATCGGCAAGGGCAAGCAGACCCGGATGTACGTGCTCCGCAAGATCGACAACGAGGACGAGAACGCATCCGACACGATGTCGGATGTGGGGGCCGGAACGGACGTGAGCGCCCTCTACGAGAGCTTCGTCGGAGAGCCGGTCGAGGTATGACATCCGACACCGAGACCCCGATTCAGGGCCAAACATCCGACCAGAATCCGACATCTGAGAGGTATGTCGGATGCGCTAGATCTGAGTTCTCATGCGGGATTGCTGAAGACACATCCGACACATCCGACACATCTAGAGGGTGGGTACATAAGAGGGTGCTAGTTGGTGGGGTGTGTGTGGAATGGTGCATCCCCCGGAGAGATGTCGGATGTGTGACTACGGGGGTCGTGGAACACGGCCACCGACCTCTCGTCCCCGCCGGACTCGACGGTCTCGCATGTGCCGCCCGCCCACTTTCCGGTCGCCGTACGAGGTGTTGGGCCAGCACCTCGCAGACCGCGTGGTTGAGCCGATCCGCCGGGCTGGTAGTCACTCTGGTAGTCACGCTCGGAGCGGTTGACCAGGGATGCACACGCTCTCCTCTGAGGTGCCGATGACCGCCACCCACCTGACGCACCGACGCTCCAAGCGTGCGACACCTGCCGCAGAGGCGCTCGACATCGCCCGCATGCGGATCGCCGAGGGCATGTCGGACTCCGAGATCGCGAGCGTCTTGGAGTGCCACCGCTCGACCGTGCAGCGTCGTGGCGGAACTCACACACACTCGCTGAAGCTGTGGGCCGAGCACCTCGCCGCCGGGGACGATGAGCCGGTGTTGCTCGCGGACGAGGTTGGCATCGACGCGCCGCTCACGCTGCCCGAGCCGGAGCCGGACGACTACGTGATCTGGCCGGGCGTCGAGCACCCTGCCGGGAAGGACGGGACGGTGCTACTCGTGCCGACGCACTGCCTGCCGGTCGTGTTCGGCTGCGACGATGAGGAGGCGATCAACCGCGCTCGCTTCATGGCGGACTGCGGCTTTGTGCTGCGCTCGCTCTCCACCGGCGAGGTTGTGATCGTGGTCGATGTCCCTGGCGAGGGTCGAGTCCGTGGCGTCTGCTTCACGGGCACGCGCGACTACGACGACCACAAGTTCGTGTGGGATCGCTCACCGAAGCACGAGCGCGAGGTGCAGCAGACCTTCGACTACTGCCGCGAGCGCTGGCGTGGCTACCAGTCCCTCTCCGGTCGAGGCCGGATCATGGGCGTCATCACGACGGGGAGCCTCTGATGGGCCGCCGCCATCCAGGCTCAGTCGGTCTCTCGAACCGCGAGAAGCTGCGCGAGGCTCAGAAGCTCCGCACGCGCGGTCTCTCGCTCTCGAAGATCGCCGAGCAGACCGGCACCCCCATCGGCACCGTGAAGAACTGGAGTGCGGCCAAGCTGCTCGAACACTACGACCCCGTTCCGGCCCGCCAGGTCTTGGAGGAGTTGCTCGCGGATCCCGCGCCGAACATCAGATTGGGTGCGGCTCGCGTGCTGTACGCGATGGACGAGTCCGCCACCGCCGACTCAGCCACCACCGAGTACGACGAGGTCGAGTTCATGGACGGTGACCCGCCGGACGGTCAGGCCCGCCCGTACGCCCGTCTCCAGGTGTGGCAGTGAGCGTCGTCCTGCTACATCGCGGAGACCGCACCGTGCCGGTCTCTCGTGAGGCTGCCCGCCTCGCCGTTGAAGACCCCGCGATCCGCGAGCAGATCTTCCAGGCCACCGGCACCTTCCGCGACTTCCTCAACGTGTGGCGCTTCGAGTCCACCGAGGAGAACACCAGCCTCGTCCTCGGCGAGCACCTCTGGCACGCGCAGGAGATGTTCGTGGAGGCCGTCGCCTGCACCCCCAACCTCTTCGCTCTCAAGGCAAGAAGGCTGGGCCAGAGCACCATCGCTGCGGCCAACTGCGGCTACCTCCTGCGCCGGGCACCGGCCAACGTCCGCGTCCACATCTTCTCCCGAGGAGAGCGCGAGGCGGTCGATCTGCTGCGGAGCGTCGCCTTCGGCCTGGAGAACCTCCCGCCGTACTTGCGGCTCCCGGTCGTGCGTCGGGCAGCGCACGTCTTCGAGTTCGAGGGGTCTCGGATCTGCCGGGCCTACGCGGCTGCGGGCACGAGCGGCATCGACCAGGGCTGCGAGTTCGCGCTCTTCGATGAGTGGGCACGTCACCCGGATCCAGCCGACCTGTATCAGAGAGTCGAGCCGACCGCCAAGACCTCACTGATCCTGACCGTTGGAGTTGGGCCTCAAGGGGCCGCTGCGGACTACT
This sequence comes from uncultured Actinomycetes bacterium, assembly GCA_963696975.1. Lineage (GTDB taxonomy): Bacteria > Actinomycetota > Thermoleophilia > Gaiellales > Gaiellaceae > Palsa-739. Next base: position 566,746 of record CAVOMI010000004.1, read on the forward strand.
GGAGGGCCTGTGAGGCGGGCCTGGGCAAGCACACGACCTGCTTCATCCCCGCCGACGCACGGCCCGGACGCGACAAGGTGCAGATGGAGATCAAGCGCCGCGAGTTGAACGAGATCGCCTACCGCAGGGAGTACGCCATGACCGCCGAGGACGCCTTGAGCGGAGGCGGTGCGCTCGTCTTCCACCCCGAGGAGATCGAGGCCGCCACGGTCGATGCTGCGCCTCTCCTGGCCGACGGCAAGCCGGGCCGCAAGTACGTGAGTGGATGGGATCTCGGGAGCCGTGCTGATGCGACGGTCGGGATCACGTTGGACGTGTCGGACTCGCCGTACTTGGACGTGGTCGGCTTCACGTACCTGCGTGGGGCCGACTACAACGAGATCCTCAAGGCGATCCGCGAGACGCACCACCGCTTCGCCGCCGGGCAGCACTTCACGGTGCTGGAGGAGAACGGGATCGGCGCGGTCGTGCTCGACTCGACGACCTCCCGCGTGTCTCGGGCTTCATCACGACAAGCCGAGCAAGGCCCGGATCATCGAGGGCGTGCAGATGCACCTCCAGAGGCTGCTCTTGAGCATCCCCGAGGAGTGTGTGGAACTGCTCTCTGAACTCCGTGGTTACGTGATGCCCGACGTGGCGATCCGGCAAGACGCCGTCATGAGCCTCGCCATCAGCATCGAGCATGCCGACCTGCCGTTCACCGGCCAGCCTGGGCGCGTGCTGGGCGTGTACACGACCAACGACACCGGTGCGGTCGTGCCCTTCAAGCCGCCGCAGAACGACGGAGGCACCGTCTCCGGTGCCTCCGGGTACAGCGTCGAAGTGTGACTCGTCACGCGCTCCACAGAATCGGCCCCTCGGCCTCGGGATCCCGGTCGTGCAGTTCCTGCACCGCCTGCCACGCGGTCGTGTAGGTGTGCCCGAGGTCGAACGGCTCCAGCCCGCCGCGCTCTAGCCGGGCCTCCATCTCCTCGGCCACGACCTCCAGTGCGGCGGTCGTGAGCGCCGGGAAGAGCACGGTGGCCGCGCGGTCGGCCATGTCCGCGCCGCGAATCCAAGCGCGGTGCTGCTCGGATCCTTCGGCGAACGGGATGACGATCTGCTGGCCGGTGATCACGCTGCCACCCCGACCTTCCTGATCCGGTCGGACTGCGCCTCGTCCTTGACGTGGTGGGCGTAGCCGAGCGTGGTCGCCAGCACCTTGTGCCGGGCGAAGCGCTGGATCGAGGTCGGCGCGACCCCGGCGAGGAACATCCACGAGATCATCGTGTGCCGCAGGCCGTGCATGCTGATGTGTTCGATGCCCGCCGTCTTGACCGCCTCGGAGAAGGCCCGCTCGATGAGCGAGCGGTCTAGCCGCTCGCCGAGGGTGTTCAGGAAGACCGGCCCGATGGGCATCCGACCCTCGGCCATCGCCTCCTTGCGCAGGGCCAGCAGCGCCCGCGCCGCCCGCTCGGTGAGGTCGATGGTGCCGATCTCTCCGTTCTTCGGTGTGCCGACCTCGCCGTTCTTGCCGATCTGGCGCTGGATGGTGACCGTCCCGGCCTCGAAGTCGATGTCGCTCCATTGAAGTCCGGTGACCTCGCCCAACCTGAGCGCCTGCCCGAGCGCTACGTCGTATACCTGGAGCATCCAGCCCCTACGACCGAAGGCGGCGGCCAGGCGGTCGTCCTCCTCGCGGGTGAGCACGCGGTCGCGTTGGGTGCTCGTCTTCGGCTTCTTGCCGCGCGGGATCTTCGGCGTGACCGAGAGGATGCCGCGAGAGCGGGCGTACTCCAGGATCACGTCGATGGTCGCCAGCGCACCGCGCTTGGTGCTGTCCGCGAGCGGAGCACCATCACGCCGCTTCAGCCCGTCGAGCCAGCGCTTGATGTCCGTCCATTCGATGTCCCGCACCTTCGTCTTCCAGAGCGGCGAGGACTTGAGCCGGACGATGTGGCCTTCGTACATCTCGACCGAGCGAGGCTTGAGGTCATTCGGGCCGGTGCAGTCGGCCCGCCAATGCTCGACTGCCTGCTCCAGCGTCTCGTGCGGATCCTTCGACTTCGACTTGGTGCCGCTGCCGAAGATCTCCGACCTGCGCTCGATCACCAGAGCGCGAGCGCCCTTCCGGTTGACCGGGCAGATCGTCTCGTACGGCCTCTTGCCGTCCGTCTGCTTCGGCCATTGGACTTCGTAGTGCCACGACCCGTCTGAGCGCTGGCTCTTGTAGACGTGGTCGAGGTTCTTGACCGAGACGTGTCGCTGCCTCTTCGTTACGGTGTTGCTTGGCATGGAGCTAGTCCTCCTTGTCCACGGGCCTGGCGAGCGACAACTCGTGCAGGCCCTCTTTGCTGGTAGTCACATCATCGGCGAGCATCTGGATCTGGTCAACCCCTCTGCCCGCGCGTCGAGATGTACTGATCGCAGTCCCCGCGCCGGAGCTTGATCGCGTGGCCCTTCGGCCCGTGCTGGGGGAGCTTGCCCTCGTGGACAAGATTGCGGATCTGGCCGACCGAGGTGCCGATGTAGGTGGCCGCCTGCTTCGAGTCGAGCCAGTCGGTGTGTTGGGCTTGTAGCTCCTCGCGCACCACCCGCCGGAGCATCTCTTCGAGGCCGTCGATGTCGAACGTAAGCACTGTGAGACCTCCAGGGTCTCGGGCCACAACTGGAGGTCTAATCCGAGCCAGCTACCCTCGCGCTCTCTCCGGCACCAGCCGTAAGGCGCTTGCTTGCGAGGACTTCTCGATGAGCCTTGCGTGCAGTGGCTCGACCAGGATACCGACCCTGATGCGAGGGTCAGAGCGAGCGTGACTACCAGAGTGACTACCAGAGGGCCTCTGACCCCATCTCAGGCGTCCGCTTAGTTGTCGATTCCGGCGAGTTCCGCGAGCACGCGATCAACCTCATCGGCGGTGTTGTAGTGGACGAATCCAATCCGAAGCGCACCATCCGGTAGGCCCAGCGCACGCATCGCCTCGACGGCGTAATAGTCCCCGGCCCACACGGCGATCTCCTTCTCGGCGAGGCGTTCCGCTGCCGCTTGTGGACTGATCGTCTCGTGTAGTGGACGAATCCGGCGCGGACGGCGCCTTCGGGCTGCAGGCCCAGGCGCGTCATTGCCTCCATGGCGTAGTAGTCGCCGTCCCACACCGCGATCTCGCGCGCGGCGAGCTTTTCGGCGACCTCGCGCGGCGGCGTTCCGTCGACCCGGAAGGCGAAGGTCGGCACCCGGCCGTCCATCGTCTCCAGCCCGTAGAGCGTGCACCGGTCCGGCAGGCCGTCGAGGAACCGCTGTCCGAGCAATCGCTCGTGCGTCTGGATCGCGTCCCAGCCGATCTCGTTCAGGTAGTCGACCGCGGCGACGAAGCCCGCGAGCAGCTCGTGCGCGAGCGTCCCGGTCTCGAAGCGGGCGCCCACCGGCTCGTCGGGCGCAGGCCGGACCTTGTACGGCCGCCACGATCGCAACAGCCCCTCCCGTCCGTACGCGAGCCCGAGGTGCGGGCCGAAGAACTTGTACGGCGAGCAGAGGAGCACGTCGACGCCGAGCTTCGTGACGTCGATCGGGCCGTGGGGGGCGTAGTGGACGGCGTCGGCCCAGGCCAGCGCCCCGGCTGTGTGCGCGAGCTCGACGATGCGCGCCGCATCGGTCGTCGTGCCGAATGCGTTCGCCGCGAACGGGAACGCCACGACGCGGGTCCGCGCGGTCAGCTTCCGCTCGAGGTCGTCCAGGTCGAGCGTCGTGTCGTCGCGGATCTCGACGAACTCGACGCGAAGATCGAGGTCGCGCGCGAGCTCGAGCCACGGGGCGATGTTGCCGTCGTGGTCGAGACGCGTGACGAGGATCTCGTCGCCGGCGTCGAGGGTACGTCCGAGGGCGCGCGTCAGGGCGAAGTTGAGCGTCGTCATGTTCTGGCCGAAGATCGTCTCTTCGGCGCGACAGCCGAGGAAGTCCGCCGCGATCGCGTGCGCCCGCTCCACGAGCTCGTCGCTGCGCCGGCTCGCGGCGAAAGCGCCGCCGAGATTCGCGTTCGACTCGCGGAGATAGCGGGTGATCGCGTCGAGCACCGACTGCGGACACTGCGTTCCACCCGGCGCGTCGAGCAGCGCGGCGCCGGCCGCGAGTGCGGGAAACCGGGCCCGGACTGCGTCGAGGTCGAAGGTCATCCCTGCTCGAGCGGAGCCATCGTCAACCCGCGCTCCCCCAGCTGCTCCCAGTAGAGCTCCGCCTGCTCGCGGAGACCCGACCAGACGGTCGCCCGGCCGGAGTGGTGAATCCGCTCCGCCAGCCGCATCCCTCCGTCGTACGAGACGCCCGGGATTACCCTCGCAAGTGCGGACGCGACCCCGTGGAACGTGTTGTGGTCGTCGTTGAGGACGATCACGAGCCAGGGACGCCCGAGGTCTGTGCGCTCGCCGCGGTCGAGCCGCTCCCGCGGCGGTGTCAGCGTGCCGCTCACGTCCGGACCGGGCGGCCGTTCACGACCCATCGATAGCTCGGCTTGGCGGTCAGGGAGGAGCCGACGAAGCAGTCGCGTTCGGCGAGCGCGAGGAGGTCGGTTAGCGCTGCCGGCTCGGGGTCGGGGGCGATCTCGACCGTGAGGTCGGCCTCTGTCTCGACGAGCGCGTACCGGTCATCCGTCTGGCGTCGGGTGACGAGTGTTCGGCCGCTGCCGGAGGCCGAGCGAACATCGACGCCTGCGCGTTGCGCGTGGTGGCGGAGGCTCTTGACGGTGCAGCGGAGGAGCGCGGCGAGCAACAGGTGCTCGGGCGTCCATCCGGCGGGGACGTCGAGCCCGACGCCTTTCTCGTCCGTCAACCCGCCGTCCGCCGTGAGGTCGACCCCGTACCGCAGCTCCTTCGCCACGGCCCCATGGTCTCAGATGCCCGGCTCCGTCCGGGATGCGTCGTACTGTGCGCCGCGTGCGACGGCTGCGCACGCTGTCGGAAACCGAATGCTATGTCCGCCTCTACGGCGGCTGGGATTCGACGGTGACCCTCACCAGGATCGAGCCGCGCCGTCCGCGGTACGAGCTGGCCGTCTCGGGCGAGGATCTGCGGCGCGACTTCGAGGCCCGCATCGAGGCGCGAACGGACGAGTTGACCGCGGAGCTCGACGCGGCCGAGGCCGCCGCGGAAGCTGCGTAGCGCGGCGTCGACGCTTCGGCGCGAAGTTGCAAATCCGGCGTAACCATTCGTGGCTTAGCGTTCCCGAAGGGACCCTCGCTCCCCCGATGGGGGAGTAGGTGGCACAAAAGCGGGACATGGCCGAAACGGACACCACTCCGAGCGACGTGCCGGATGTCCTCGCTCCCGCCCTTCGCGTTGTCTTCGTCGGGATCAACCCCGGCCGCGTGTCCGCCGCCGCCCACGCGCACTTCGCAAATCCGCGCAACGACTTCTGGCGCCTCCTCCACGCTGCGCGGCTGACCTCGCGCCTGTACGAGCCGCACGAGCAGTTCGCGTTGCTCGAGGCGGGGATCGGCGTCACGAACGCCGCCTACCGCACGACGCCCGGCTCTGGCGACCTGCGGCGCGCAGACTTCGCCGGCGCGGCCGAGCGCCTCGAGGGAATCGCGCACGAGCTACGACCGGCATGGCTCGCCTTCGTCGGCAAGGAGGCCTACCGCGGCGCCTTCGGCGTGCGCGCCGAGCTCGGTGTCCAGGAGAACACGCTCGACGAGACGAAGCTGTTCGTCCTGCCGTCGACCTCGCCCGCGAACGCGGCTGTGCCGTGGGACGAGCGGCTTCGTTGGTTCAGCGAGCTGGCCGGGCTCGTCAGCTCCGCCAGCGGCTCGTGATCGGCGTGCGCCGGTCGCGTCCGAACGCCTTCGGCCTCAGCCGCACTCCGGGCGGCGCCTGACGCCGCTTGTACTCCGCGCGGTCGATGAGCGCGACGGCCCGAGCCACCACCTCCGGGTCGAAGCCGTCCGCGCTCAGCTCGTCGAGCGAGCGATCGTCTTCGACGTACGCCTCGAGCACCCGGTCGAGCTCGGAGTAGGGAGGCAGTGAGTCCTCGTCGAGCTGATCCGTCCGCAGCTCGGCGCTCGGCGCTCGGTCGATGGTCGACTGCGGCACGAGCTCGCGTCCGGCCTGCTCGTTCAGATGCCGCGCGAGCCGGAAGACGTCGGTCTTGAACACGTCCTTGAGGAGGGCGAACCCGCCGGCCATGTCTCCGTAGAGCGTCGCGTACCCCACTGACAGCTCCGATTTGTTGCCGCTTGCGACGAGGAGCCAGCCGAACTTGTTCGAGAGTGCCATCGCGAGGGTCCCACGGATCCGTGCTTGCAGGTTCTCCTCCGCGACGTCTGGATCGCGGCCGGCGAAGGACTCCGCGAGGACGCCCGTGTAGGCCTCGACCACCGGCTCGATCGGCAACTCGCGGAAGTCGCAGCCGAGGTTCTCGGCCAGCCGGCGTGCGTCGGTTCGCGTGCCCTCCGAGGAGTAGCGCGACGGCATCGAAACGCAGTGCACGCGCTCGGCCCCGAGAGCCTCCACCGCCAGCGCCGCCGTGACGGCCGAGTCGATCCCGCCCGAGACGCTGACCACCACGGCGTCGAAGCCGTTCTTCGCGACGTAGTCGCGTAGGCCGAGCACGAGCGCGCGTCGCATCTGCTCGAGGTCGTCGTCGAGCGCCGCGACCTCAGCCGTCTCGGGCCGCTCGAGGTCGACGACGAGCAGCGCATCCTCGAAGCCGGGCGCTCGTGCCAGCACGCTCCCGTCGCTCTCGACCACGAGCGAATGCCCGTCGAAGATGAGCTCGTCCTGTCCGCCCACCGCGTTGCACAGCGCCACCCGCACGCCGCTCTCTCGAGCGCGCGCCGTGAAGATCGCCTCGCGTTCCTGTGCCCGACCGACGTGGAACGGAGAGGCCGAGAGGTTGACGATGAGCTCCGCGCCCGCCGCGGCGAGTTCCGTCGTCGGCGGTCCGGGAACCCACATGTCCTCGCAGATCGTGATCCCGACCTTCGTGCCTGCGACGTCGACCAGCGCGAGGTCCGTGCCGGACGCGAAGTACCGCTTCTCGTCGAAGACGCCGTAGTTGGGCAGGTGCCACTTCCTCGCCCAGCCGGCGATCTCGCCGTCAGCGCAGATGGCGCACGCGTTGTAGAGGTCGCCGTCGGCGAGCAGTGGCACGCCGACGAGCGCGACGATGCCGCGGGTCGCCGCCGCGATCTGCTCGATCGAGGCAAGAGCCGCGCGCACGAATCCCGGCCGCAGCAGCAGGTCCTCGGGCGGATAGCCCGTCACCGCGAGCTCGGGGAAGACGACGAGGTCGGCGCCGCCCGACCGCGCCTCCTCGATGCGGGCGAGGATCAGCTCACGGTTTCCGTCGAGGTCGCCGACCGTCGTGTCGATCTGCGCGAGTGCGAGCTTCATGGTGGTTTCAGCCTAACAGTCGAAAACCTCCGCGGACCTAGCCTCGCCGTAGCCAAGTTAGCGTGCGCTAACCTAGTGGGCGCTAACTTACTACACGAGGTGAGAACGTGAGAGCACGCGTAGTTGATGCCCTGCTGGCCGAGGAGAACCGCAAGTGGATCACGCTTGCGGCGGTCTCGTTCGGCCTCTTCATGATCATGCTCGACAACACCGTGGTGAACGTCGCGCTGCCGACGATGGAGCGCGACCTCCATGTGTCGATCTCGCAGCTGGAATGGGTCGTGATCGCCTACGCGCTCACGTTCGCCTCGCTCCTGATCACCGGCGGCAAGCTCGCCGACCTGTACGGCCGGCGGCGCATCTTCGTCATCGGGCTCGCGATCTTCACTCTCTCCTCGCTCGCCTGCGGACTTGCCCCGAGTGCAGGTTTCCTCATCGGTGCGCGCGCCGTTCAGGGCATCGGGGCAGCTCTCATGAACCCGGCCACGCTGTCGATCATCGTCGCCACCTTCCCGCCGAAGCAGCGCGGGCAGGCGATCGGGATCTGGGCAGGCGTGTCCGCACTCGCGCTCGCCATCGGCCCGCTCGGCGGCGGCCTGATCGTCGAGAACCTGAACTGGAACTGGATCTTCTTCATCAACATCCCGGTCGGCATCCTCGGGATCATCGTCTCGCAGTTCGCGATCCGCGAGTCGCGCGACACGTCCGCCGAGCAGAGCATCGACGTCCCGGGGCTCGTGACCTCGGTCGGCTTCCTCTTTGCGCTGAGCTACGCCCTGGTCGAGGGAAACAGCCACGGCTGGACGTCGCCCGAGATCCTCGGTCTCTTCGCCACGGCGGCTGTCCTGCTCGTCGCGTTCATCGTCGTCGAGAAGCGCCAGCGGCTGGCGATGCTCGACCTCTCGCTCTTCAAGATCGGCTCGTTCACCGGCGCGAACGTCGTGGCGATGCTCGTCTCGCTCTCGATGTTCGGCGTCTTCTTCTTCGTCTCGCTCTACATCCAGAACATCCTCGGCTACTCGGCGACCCAGGCCGGAGCCGCGTTCCTGCCGATGGTGACGCTGATCATCCTGATCGCGCCGGTTGCGGGCAGGCTGTCCGATCGAGTCGGCTCGCGCTGGCTCATGGGAGCAGGGATGACGCTGCTCGGCTTCTCACTTCTGCTCTACGAGCGTGTCACGGTCCACTCCACCTTCTGGACGCTCCTGCCGTCGATGATCCTCGGCGGTATCGGGATGGCGATGACGATGTCGCCCATGACCTCCGCCGCGATGGGTTCGGTTCCGGTGGACAAGGCGGGAGTCGGTTCCGGTGTGCTCAACAGCTTCCGCCAGGTCGGCGGTTCGCTCGGAATCGCGGTGATGGGCGCGATCGTCGCCGCCTATCTCCACCACCCGACGACGAGCCCCGCCGCCGCGCAGGACTACGTCAACGGCCTCCATGCGGGCTTCGCAGTCGCTGCCGTCATCACCTTCGTGGGTGCGATCGTCGCGGTGGTCACGGTCAGGGCGCGCCCCGAAGTCGTACGCGAGCACATCGTGGAGATGGCCGCGTGAGCGTCTCTGCGCCACGCATGGCGGCTGCGGATCGGCGGAAACACCTGATCGAGACCGCGATCCTCCTCTTCACCGAGGGCAGCTACCACGGCACGACGACGGCGGAGATCGCGCGCGCCGCCGGAGTCTCGGAGCCGATCCTCTACCGGCACTTCGCCTCGAAGCGGGATCTCTACCTTGCCGCGCTCGAGCACGTCTGGGCGAAGATGCGCGAGGGCTGGGAGCGGACGCTCGCCGAGGCCACCGACGCGTGCGCTGCCATCGAAGCGATCGGCAAAGGGCACGTCTCGGTGCGGTCGCCCAAGCTCCAGCTCGCGGAGCTCTGGGTGCAGGCGCTCGGCGAGGCCTCCGAGGATCCGGTGCTGAAGCGCCATCTGAGGCGGCACATGCGCGAGGTGCACGATTTCGTCGCCGACCTGGTCCGGCGTGGCCAGGAGCAGGGAGCGATCTCGAAGGAGCGCGATGCCGACTCCGAGGCGTGGATCATGCTCGCCGGCGGCATCCTGGGCATGGTCGGCCGCCGGGTCGGCCTGCTTGACGACGCCGAGCTGCAGGCGATCCGCGCAGCCCGCCTCAGCTGGCTTCGCGGTTGACCTAGGTGTATCCGTGTCGCGCCCGACATGCGCGGGCGCGACGAGGCGCGAGCGGAAAGCACAGCTCAGCCCGCGCACGCCACCCGGCGTGCCCGGGCAAGCGCAGCGGGCGGCGCGCCTCAATGAAAAGGCCCCGGCTGCGGCTCCGGGGCCTTCTCGAGAGGCGCGCCACTCTCGACGGGGTTCCGAGGAGACGGATCTGCGGCCCACCCGTCTCACGTCCTCGCCGGGAGCTCCCGACGCACCCCCTGCGAACCTCGGCCTGGCGTCCGGCCTGGTTGCAAGGTGCGCTCACTATAGGAGCCTGCGGGACGGCCGTCAAGTACCTCAGTCAAGTGATTCGATGTCCCTCATGGTTGACGAGTTTTCCGCCTAAATACGCTCAAACGAGGGATGGCCAGAAGAGACGACTTGCGCTTTAGTGAAGTATGCGCTTCACTGGAGTGCGCCGAGCTATGCCGATGCGAGAGACCGCCAGCCGCCCCGCACGCAGGACCAGCCCCGAGGGACTTCGCCTCGGGGAACGGCTCCGCCAGCTCCGCGTTGCGGCGGGGCTGACGCAGAGCGAGCTCGCCGGCGACCATTTCTCGAAGGAGTACGTCTCTCAGATCGAGCGCGGCAAGACGCGCCCGACCCAGGGCACGATCGAGTGGCTCGCAGACCGTCTGGGAGTCGACGCCGGTTTCCTCGCAAACGGTGTCGCCACCGACGAGCGTGCCCGGATCGAGGGGGCCCTTTCGCGAGCCGAAGCGCTGTACGAGGCACAGGAAGACGAAGAGGCGGCGGCCGCGTTCGAGCCGCTCGCCGCTGCTGCCCGAGCGACGGGCGTGCCCGAGCTGCAGGTGCGGGCGCTGGTCGGCAGCGGCCTCGCGAAGATGCGCCTGCACGACCACCGCGCCGCGGAAGAGCTCCTCAACGAAGCGCGTTCGATCTCGGAGGCCGAGTCGTTCTCCGACGTCGAGCGGGCGGACGTCCTGTTCCGGCTCGGCGGCTGCCGCTACCAGCTCAACAGCACTCAGACAGCGCTTGGGCTCTTCAACGAGGCGCTCGGGCTCGCCGAGCGTTCCGGCCTGCCTTGCGACGCGCTGAAGGCGAACATCCTTTCCTGGCGCTCGCGCTGCTGGCAGCGGCAACGCGATTTCGAAGCTGCACGGGAAGACGTCGAGCTGGCGCTCGAGCTGTCGCGGGGTGTCGAGGATCTCCGCACCATTGGTGCGGCCTACTTCCAGGCCTCGCTCATCGCCGATCGCGAGGGCCACTGGGTGCTGGCGCGCAACTACGCGGAGCGGGCCCGCCAGGCGTACGCGGAGCTTGCCGACCGCGTCCACGTGAGCCAGCTCACGAACAATCTCGGCGGCCTCAACTTCCTGCTGGGAAACACCGAGCAGGCGGTGGAGCTGCTGAAGGAGGCGTTCGCGGTCGCGCTCGAGCTCGGACGTGAAGCCGATGCGGGCCGCGCCGTTTCCTCTCTCGCCCAGGTTCACCTTCGCACCGGCGACGTCGCCCAGGCCGAGGAGCAGGCGCGGCACGCGCTCGAGCTGCTCGAGGGCCGGGTCGACTACGTCGACGAGGTCGGGAGCGCGCAGCTCGTGCTGGGCCGGTCGTTGCTCGAACAGGAGCGCCTCGACGAGGCCGAGGCAGCGTTCGTCGCTGCCGAGGCCTGTTTCGGAGAGCTTGGATCCGGAAGCCATCGCGCAGCCGCCTGGGTTGCGCGCGGCGACCTGGCCGCACGACGGGGAGATCACCAACGCGCGGCCGAGCTCTACCGGACCGCTGCCGAGGCTCTACAGGATGTTCGGTTCTAGCTATGTCTACTTCGAACCGTGTCTGCTTCAAAACAGGGGAGAGGAGGTGATGGCTTGACGAAGGCACGCCTTATCTATCTGCTGATCGTCGCAGCGTTGTTCGCGTACCTGCTGGCTGCGTCCGGCCTGCTCACGAACGGCATGAGCGACGGCGGAGGCTTCTCCTAGCTTCCGCCGGCCGCGGGCGTCCTCTAGGGCACGTCGCCGTTCGACGAGCCCATGCGCTCGATCACGACCTGCGGGATCCGCGCGTTGGGGCTGAGGCGGAGGCACATCCGCACGACCTCCGCGCAGTCCTCGGGCCGGATCATCTGGCCGGGCTCGATGCCCGACCACTCCGCCATCGGAGTGTCGACGAAACCCGGGCAGAGTGCGATCGCGCGCACGCCGTCGGCATCGAGCTCCTCGTTCAGCGAGCGGGTGAGTGCGATCACGGCGGCCTTCGTGGCGCCGTAGGTCGCGAGCCCCGGCGTCGGGAGCGTGCCGGCGATCGACGCGAGGTTGACGATCCAGCCTCGGGACTCGCGCAGAAGCGGGATGGCCGCCTGCGTGACGAGGAACAGCCCGCGGAGGTTGACGCCGAGCTGGATGTCGAGGTGCTTGGCCGGTAGGTCCTCGACCCGCCCGCCGATCCCGACTCCGGCCGAGTTGACGAGCACGTCGAGACGGCCGAACCGGTCGCGATGCTCTGCGACGACACGCGCACAGTCCTCCTCGTCGGCCACGTTCGCCGCGCTCGCCGCCGCACCGAGCTCCGCCGCCGCAGCCTCGACGCGCTCGGCCCGGCGCGAGACGAGCGTCAGCTCGAAGCCCTCGTCGCGCAGCATCCTCGCCATTGCGAGCCCGATGCCCGACGAGCCGCCGGTGACGAGTGCAGCCTTTGCCATTGCGCCTACAGTAAACGCGGTGGAAGCGCCGAGCCTCACGAGCCTCACCGTCGGGGGTGGGTGCGCTGCGAAGTACTCGGCGGCGCGGCTCGAGGAGCTGCTGAAGGGCTTCGTCCCGGCGGAGGCGGAGGATCTGCTCGTCGGGCTCGATCCGGCCGACGACGCCGCCGTCTACCGGCTCGACGACGAGCGGGCGCTCGTCTTCACCGTCGACTTCTTTCCGCCGCTCGTCGACGACCCGGCGCTCTTCGGCCGGATCGCGGCGACGAACGCGCTCAACGACGTCTTCGCGATGGGCGGCACGCCTCTCCTCGCGCTCTCGGTCGCTGCCTTCCCGGAGGAGCTCGAGACCGCGCTCGTGGCTGCCGTCTTCTCCGCCGCGGACGAGCAGGTCCGGGCCGCCGGGGCGATCCTCGCCGGCGGACACACGATCCGTGACACCGAGCCGAAGTACGGCCTCGCGGTCGTCGGCACCGTGCACCCCGACGGCATCTGGATCAAGAGCGGTGCGCGGCCGGGAGATGCCGTCTTCTTGACGAAGCCTCTCGGCACCGGGCTCGTGCTGGCGGCGAAGGGCGACCTGACGGAGGCGGCTCGCTGGATGACGACGCTCAACGACCGCGCCGCGCAGGTGCTGAGGCCGTTCTCGCCGCACGCGGTCACCGACGTCACCGGCTTTGGTCTGCTCGGCCACGCGCACGAGACCGCCGAGCGCAGTGGTGTGCGGATCCGGCTCGACGCGTCGGCGCTGCCGGCGCTCGACGGTGCGCTCGAGGCCGCGCGCGATGGAGTCCGCACGGGCGGCGATCCGCGCAACCGCGACTTCGCCGGCCCGCACGTCTCCAGCGACGGCGTGCCGGATGAGCTGCTTGCACTCGCCTACGACGCCCAGACGGCGGGCGGGCTCCTCGTGACGCTCCCCGCCGAGAAGGCGCTCTCGCTCGAGACCGAGTTCGAGCGAGCCGGGCTCTTCCTCGCGCGGGTGGGCGCGGTGGAGGAGGGCGCGGGCGTCGTGCTCGAGCCCTGATCGCAGGCAAGCCCGGTCTACACTCGGGAGGTGCATGCGGGGTCCGCACCGGCCGTGCTGCCGCGCCGTCTCGCCGTCTCGCCGGTCGTCTTCCGGCGCGTCGCGTTCGCGGCGGTCGGGGTGCTCATCCTCATCGTCGCCACCGGCGCGACCGTCCGGCTGACCGGCTCGGGGCTCGGCTGTCCGGAGTGGCCGACCTGTACGACGAAGCACGCTCTGCCGCAGAGCTACCACTCGGATATCGAGTTCTCGAATCGCGTCGTCTCGGCGATCACGGTGTTCACCACGCTGGGTCTGGCCGTGGCGGCATGGCTGACCCGCGGGCTCTCCCGTCGCGGCAAGTGGCTCGCCACCGCCGTCAGTCTGGGAGTGATCGCGCAGGCGCCGTTCGGCGCGATCGTCGTGTACTACGACCTCAACCCGTACCTCGTCATCTCGCACCTCCTCCTGACGCTGATCGTGCTCGGGCTCGCCGTGCTCGTGCTGCTCGAGGCGGTGCGGCTCGTGCGAGGGACAGCTCCGGCCCTGCCCGGGCTCGCGCGCGCAGGCAGCGCCGCGCTGGTGGTGGCGGTCTCGGTTCTCGTCGTGAGCGGCACGGTTGCGACCGCGGCCGGTCGGTTCCCGGGCAACAACGGGACGGATGTCGTGCCGCGGCTTGGCTCGTTCTATCCCGCCGTGTACTGGCACGTTCGCGCCGTCGCCGTGTTCGGGATCGTGTTACTCGCGCTCGCCGGCTGGGCGTGGCTTCGGCGGGTGGAGTTCTCCTGGCTGCTCCGTGGGTGCGCGGGGTTGATCGCAATCCTGCTCGTCCAGATGGGGATCGGCGAGGCCCAGTACCGCAAGTACGGCAGCGTGCCGTGGTGGGTGGTCGTCATCCACGTCACGGTGGCGGCGGTGCTTTTCGCCTGGACGATCGGTCTCGCTGCGCGAATCTGGCGCCCGATCGGGGCCAACTAGACTCAGGGAATGTCGGAGCTGATCGTCTCCTCGCGGCCCGATCTCCGCCGCCCGGTTCTCATCGCCGCGTTCCGCGGCTGGAACGACGGCGGCCAGGGGGCCACGCTCGGCGGCGGCTATCTCGCGAAGCAGTGGGACGCCGAAGAGTTCGCCGAGATCGATTCGGAGAATTTCTACGATTTCCAGGCGGTGCGTCCGACCGTCTCGCTCGAGGACGGCCTCACGCGCAAGCTCGAGTGGCCGACGAACACGTTCCTGCATGCCCCGATCCCGGGTCTCGACCGCGACGCCGTGATCCTGCTTGGCGTCGAGCCCAATCTGCGCTGGAAGACGTACACGCGCCTCGTGCTCGAGCTCGTGCAGGAGCTCGAGATCGAGCTCGTCGTTACGCTCGGTTCGCTGCTCGCGGACGTGCCGCACACGCGCCCCGCGCCGGTGAGCGCAGCCGCGAGCGACCCGGCGCTCGTGGAAGAGCTCGGCGTCGAGCCGTCGCGCTACGAAGGGCCGACAGGCATCGTCGGCGTCCTTCTCGACGCCTGTCGCCAGGCTGAGCTGCCCTCGGTGAGCCTGTGGGCGGCCGTGCCGCACTACGTCTCGCTCGCGCCGAGCCCGCGCGCCGCGCTCGCCCTCTGCCGCCGGCTGGGCGAGCTCGTCGGGGCCGAGATCGACCTCGCCGAGCTCGAGGAGGCGGCCGAGGAGTACAACGAGCAGGTGACCGAGGCGGTCGCCTCCGACGCCGAGACCGCCGCGTACGTCGAGGAGCTCGAGCGCCGGGTCGACCTGATGGAGGCGGCCGAAGATCTGCCGTCGGGCGAAAGCCTTGCCGCCGAGCTGACGCGATTCCTCCGGGAGCGCGACGAAGAGGAAGACGGCGGCGAAAGCGCCGGCGGTCCGGCCTCCTAAATCGGTCTACGAACTATTGCGGACGCTTTGCCTTCGTAAGCCGCTTTTCTCGCCGCGAAACCAACGATAGGTCGAACGTGCCGCGCGGCGAGTAGTCGGTCGCGGAGCCGTGGATTACTGTGAAACGGTTGACGAGCGCCGCCTAAGGCGAGGAATGACGTCCAAAGACTGAATAGCCAGCGCGGGCAGGCCCTGGTCGAGTTCGTGCTTATCCTCCCGATCCTGCTCGCGATCATGATCGGGATCTTCGACTTCGGCGCGGCCTACGGCCAGAAGTGGGTTCCTCGCTAACCAGGCAGCGCGAGCGTCGGTGAACGCGTCCGCTCCGTGCACGGGCACCACAGGGATCGCGATCGCCTTGTACTTCAAGAGCACGGCTGACAATGCTCACCCCAAGAGCACCGTGACCATCAAATTCTGCCTCCCCGAACGGAACTGACATCGTCGGCGATCCGCTCCAAGTGACCGTGAGCGCGCCGTTCAAGTGGCTCGGAGCTCTCTCTCCAGTGCGGCCTTCCGATCGGGAGCTCCACATCACCTCGACGGTGACGACCCGGATCTAGGGGGCGCCGCCCGATGCCAACGGGAACACGCTCGACACGGCAGCTCAATGTGATCGTGCAACGGCTGGTCACGCGCGTCCACCTCGCGGACGAGTCCGTCCAGGCGACGGTTCTCGTTGCGGCCGGGATGGTCGCCTTCCTGATGATGCTGGGCTCATCGTCGGCGGTCGGAACCTCTTCCAGAACAAGCAGTCGGTGCAGAACGCCGCAGATGCCGCCGCCGTCGCTGCTGCCCGGGCGGTTTCCGACGCGAACTTCTACTGCAAGGTCAACGATCCGGACATCAACACCGCCGTTGCGGGCTGTGCAGGGCAATACGCCGGCTCCGTGCCCCGGATCACGATGGCGTCAGGTCACGAGCACCACGACCGCGACGTTGAGGGTGACCGGAACGTCGACACGCATCACAGCATCAAATCATGGGCAGCGGCGGCCATCGACCGCCGTATAGGACCGCCAGTGGAACACTCTCCGGGACGGCGAACGGATTTACGATCAAGGCCGGGACCGGCCGCTTCCCCCACCCCCTTCGGGACCGGAAGAACTGGCAATGTGATGGTCACGATGGCATCTGTCTCGGCACGATCTCGGGGACGATCTATGCGGCTGGCCCGCGCGCCGACTTCGAGAACAACCTCCTCGGCGTGGCGAATCTCGCTGTGATCTCGAGCTGCGTCTTCATCAAGAGCGGTGCAGTGCCTACCGGATCGCCGACGTCCGAGTTCAATGCCTCAGCAACGGCGGCAACGGGCTCGCCGGGATCTCCCGCAGCTCAGCGGCTGAGCGCGCCTAGCTCTGTGGCTCGGGCTTGGCCCGGGGTGCGGCCTTGGACTTGTTGTCGTCTTGCTTCGCCGCAGGTGCGGCCTTCGCGGTCGCGCCGCCCTTGCGCCTCCGCCGCCGGCGCCGTCTGCTGCGGCCTGAGCCCTGCTTCGGGGCGGGGAGGTTCTCCGCGAGCGCGATTGCGACCTCCTGGACCGTCCCGAGCTCTTCCCGCGCCTCGTCGATGAGCTTCGTCGCTCTCGGCGTGTAGCCCTCGGCCGAGGCGAGGAGCGCGGCTCCCACCGGCAACGGCAGCTGGAGCGCCGCCTGCACGAGCTTCGCGGCGTTCTCCTCGTGGCGATGGCCACGCGAGTTCGCGAGCGCGCCGAGCAGCCGCTTCGCCTCGGGATACTCCGCCGATGCGCGCCGGTCCTGCACCTTGCGCGTCGCGCGCGCGAGCCGCCACGTCCAGCGCGCGAGGATCTGCTCGGGCGCGTCGGGCTTCTCCTCCCCGATGGCGCGCAGGAGGATGCGGATTCCGGCCAGCCGCTCCTTCTCCCACGTCGGCGCCTGCGTCACGAGCGTGACGAGGTCGTCGAACTCGGCGCGCTCGATGCGCATCGAGACGCGGTCCTGCAGCGCCATCATCCGCAGCCGCCGATTCGGGTTCTCGGCCGCGGCCGTGGTGAGGAACTGCTCGAGCGCGACCTTGCTCGCGCTGCGGTCGGTCAGCTTCTGGACGAAGGAGGCGCGCTCGTCGAAGCGGATCTGGCGGCCCGCGATCGTCGCCCAGTAGCGCTGCTCGTCCTCGTCGAGGTACTTCGGATCGATGCGCTGCCACTCGCGCTGGATCACGTTGATGCGGCGACGCACGTCGGGCGTGACCGGCACGAGCCACGGCGCGGGCGTCAGGCGGCGACGGGCGCGGCGTTGCGAGCGGCGGCGCGGCGCCGGAGTGACACGCGCTCCTTCGCGGTAGAAGTCGGCGTCGAGCAGCGAGTGGAGCGAGACGACGCGCTCGTTGTGGGTCGCGCCCTTCGGGACGAAGTCGACGACGATGCCCGCCTCCTTGCGCGGGTGGAGGCGCATGATGCGGCCGATCCGCTGCTGGTAGACGCGGCGCGAAGCAGTCGGCGCGAGGTGGAAGCAGATCGTGGCGCGGGGCGAGTTCCAGCCTTCCGCGAGCAGCTGCGCGTTGATCAGGACGTTGATCTCGCCGCGCTCGTAGGCGGCGAGCGTCTCGGCGAGGCGCACCGGCGGCGTCCGTCCTGAGACCGCCTCGGCCTTCAATCCCGCGGCGCGGAACTCCTGCGCGAGGTTGTACGCGTGCTCGACTCCGGCCGCGTAGACGATGCCTGGCGTGTTGTCGAAGCGGTCGCGGTAGAGGCTCGCCGCGGCCTGGTTCAGCGCCTGGTGGTCGAGGGTCTTGGCCAGGATCTCCTGGTCGAAGTCGCCGCCGACGATCGGCACCGAGTTGATCGCCGTCACCGGCGGCACTCGCAGGCAGCGCAGCGGCGCGATCAGGCCGCGGCGCGCGGCGTCCTGCAGCGGCAGGTCGTCGACCGAAGCGGGGAAGACGTCGGAGACCTGCTTCGCGATCAGCTGCTCGGTCGCCGTCATGCCGATGTAGATCGGCTCGGGGAACGAGCGGATCGCCGCGGAGGTCTTCTCGCCGAGCGCCGTGTGCGCCTCGTCGCAGATCACGAGCTGGTACGTGTCGCGGTCGATCTCGTCGACGTGCCGCGCGAACCAGGCGTACGTCTGGATCGTGAGCGGCGCCTTCTTCGCGCTGCGGCTGTCGCGCGTGATCACGTCGGTCAGGCGCTTGCCGTAGCCCTCGGTCGTCAGGTCGCGCGTGAACTGCGAGACGAGCAGGCGCCGGTGGGTGAGGATGAGAACGCCCAGCGTGCGCGCCGCCTCGACGAAGCCGGCCGCCGCGATGGTCTTCCCCGACGCTGTCGGATGGCGGAAGCGATAGCGGCGGACGGCGCCGGGGTCGTCGGGCTGGGGCGGCTCCGGAAGCTCCGCCTCCTCGACCTCGACGACGAGCGTCGAGTCCTCGTCCTCGTCCTCGACCTCCAGTTGCTCGAGCTCCTCAGCCGTCGCCGCGTGGCCGTTTCCGTTGCCGTTCGCGGCCGCCTCGTCGTAGCGCTGGCTCGCGGCGATGAGCTCCGTGAGCATCCCCGCCAGCGCGTCGACCTGGTGGCGGCGGAGCGCAGTGCCCGCTGCGGTGTGCGGCTCGGGCTCGGCGAGTACGCGCTCGAGGCCGAGCAGGAGGCCGTAGCGCACCTTCCATTTCGAGGACGGTGTCTTGAGGCCGGCGTCCATCTCGGCGAGCGCGTCGTCGAGCGCACGCCGGCGGGCTGTGCCCTCGCCGAGCGCCTCCGCCGGATCCTCGCCCTCGCGAACGAACGGCTCGCCCGCCCACGCTTCCGCGCGGAGAGCGGCGGCGACCACCGGGTCTGCCGCCTCCAATGAGCTGATCGGCTGCTGAATCGCTTCCTGCATATGCGCAGCACGCTTCGGTGCTGCAGGTCCATCTAGAGGTGCGCGGCGCTCTGCGTATTCCCCTGAACGAGCGGCGCCAACGGGAAGAATACCCCCTCCGCGGCCTTCGTCAACGTGTCTTTAGCCGCCGAGGCCGCCGAAGACCGAGAACCAGCGATTTCCGGGACGTGCCTCCCACGCCTCGGCGACGACTTCGCCGCCCGCCTCGACCTGGCCGTGGAGCCGCGTGGCCA
This sequence comes from uncultured Actinomycetes bacterium, assembly GCA_963696975.1. Classification (GTDB taxonomy): domain Bacteria; phylum Actinomycetota; class Thermoleophilia; order Gaiellales; family Gaiellaceae; genus Palsa-739. The sequence goes on from CAVOMI010000004.1 coordinate 585,896, forward strand.
GGGCGTCCGCGTCCTCGCGGCTCGCGGTGCCGACGATCAGGTACTGGAAACGCCGCTCGGGCTGGTAGCCCTCTGTCTCGAGCTTCTTTGCGAGCTCGTCCGCCTCCTCGCGCGAGGCACACTCGACACGCACCTCCCAGGGGGCGAAGCCGCGGTCGAGTTCCTCCTCCTCCCACGTCTCGCCCTGCGGCTCGTCGTCCCAGCGGTCCTCCTCGTCGATCCAGTGCTCGACCTTGCTCGTCTGCGCCTCGATGCCGTGCGCGCGGAGCTGGGCGTCGACCACGAGACGAGCCTGCTCGGCCGCCGCACGCGAGGCGGCGTAGACGAAGACGGTGTCGCCGTCGCGGGAGACCGCGAGGCGATGCGACTCCAGATCGGTCGCGAGCTCGCGCGCCTCCTCGTCGAGGTCGTCGGTGAGCCGGTCGAGGAGGCCGGCGGCGTGCTCCTCCTCCTCGACTTCGATGCGGATGCGCCAGTCGTCGTTCGCCATGCTGGCGCGAGCGTAACCTGCGGCGCGTGGACTGGCGCGAGCGATACGAACGCGCGTCTGCGCGGTACGCGGCCGGCGAGGGGCGCGAGCTCGACGAGCGGCAGCTCGTGCAGCTCGCGAACGCGGCCTGGGCTGCCGGGCTCTCGCTGTTGATGGCGGGCGATCGCGAGGGTGCGGCGGAGTGGTTGCGGCGCTCGGCGGCGCGGTACCGGGAGAGCTGGCAGCCGGGCTCGGAGTCCTGGGGGAGGCCGATCGGCGCGCTGAAGGCGCTGCTCATCGCCGGCGACGACCCGAGCGATGCTGCGCACTGGGCGCTCGCCGCGGGTGCGGTTCGCGCGGAGTCGCCGATCGGCCGCTACGCCGGGACGCTCGCGCTGCTCGTCCTCGGCCGGGACACGGAGGCGGGAGCTCTCACGGCGACGCTCGGCGACGGATTCCCCAGCGACGTCGCGGCCGCGCTCGCCGCGCTCGCCGCACACGACGCCGAAGCGTTCCCGGTCGCCGTCGACGCCGTCCGCCGCTCCTTCGAGGAGCGGAAGGACTTCCTCGAGGACCTGCCGGTCGCCGACACGGCTCTGGCCCTGGACGCGCTCGCGGAGCGGCGTAAGCTGCACGCGTGAAGCTCGCGCTCCGGGCGCTGCTGGTCACGGTCGTCGCCGCCGTGGTGACGCAGGCGGGCGCGGCCGCGCGGGGCTCGACGTCTCTGGTCACCGTTCCGAACTCGATCGTCTTCTGGAATGCGCATGACGGTCTGTTTGCAGCAGACGAGTGTCCGCGCGCCACGGTCGCATGCAACCGTGGCGTCATCGAGTTGACGACCGACGGCGGGCGCACGTATCACGTTGTCTTCCGGACGCCGGGGACGTTGGACCTGCAGACCGTGGGCTCCGAAGGTGCGATCGCGAGCACCGCGACCGGCAAGGCCTGGCGCACGCTGAACCGCGGTCGGACCTGGCAGCGGTTCTACTCCAGGTTCACCGTCGACTGGCTCAACCCGCTGGTCGGTGTCCGCTTCCACAGTTACGTCGCCCACAACCATGCTGCGCTCGCCATGTTCGTGACGCGCGACGGAGGCCGCACGTGGCAGCGCCGAAGAGGTCCTTGCAACAAGACGGACGCCGCCATGAGCGCCTCTGTCGATTTCGTGACGCCGAAGTTGTGGTGGATCGTCTGTGAGGGCGAAGGTGGCGCGGGCAACGAGGACAAGGCGATCTACCGCACGGTGGACGGCGGCAGGACCTGGGAAGCGGGCGCATCCGCCACGATCGGACGGGAGCGTGGTGGCATCTCGTCGTACGGGTATCCCGACGGGCTCGCCTTCGCTCCGGACGGCTGGGGGCTTCTGACCGAGAGCCGCGGCACGCTCTACGTCTCGCGGGACGGCGGGACGCACTTCCACGCCGAGCCGAATGTCGCACGTCCGGAAGTCGACTTCGCCGGCGGCGCGGCGGCCTTCAGCGGCGGCATCGGCTACGTCTTCCTCGGCGAAGCCGATCCGCGCCTGCTGAGGACACACGACTACGGCCGCACATGGCAGGTCGTGCGGCGCTGGCGCGTCTAGAGCTTCGCCGCGGCGGCTCGGTCGAGCACGGCGCGCGTCGTTCCGCCGGTCGCGCGCGCGAGGCTGCCCGGCGTCGCGGGTGACGGCTCGGCGGCGAACGCGCGGGAGACCGCGTCCGCCTTGTCGTCGCCCGTGACGAGGAAGAGCAGCTCTCGCGTCGCGCCGATGCGCGGCAGCGTCAGCGAGATCCGGTCGATGAACGGCTCGTGGCCCGCTTCGGAGCCGATCACGCCCCGGTCGGTGACGTCGAGCGAGGGGAAGTTCGGGAAGAGGGACGCGACGTGGCCGTCCGGGCCGAGTCCCAGCAGGACGAGGTCGAAGTCGCCGACGCCGGTGAGCTCGCGCTCGTATTCGGCGGCACCGGCGTCGCGGCCGAGCTCGCCCTGCATGCGGTGGACGGCGGCCGGCTGCTGCTCGATCCGGTCGAGCAGGGCGGCCTTGGCCATCGCGTAGTTCGACTCCTCGTCGTCGGGCGGTACGCAGCGCTCGTCTCCCCACCAGAGCTCGGCTCGGCTCCAGTCGGGCTCGAGCTCGGTCGCGAGCTCGTAGGCGCGGCGCGGCGTCGAGCCGCCGGTGAGCACGATGCCGCCGCCGGCGCGCGCCTGCTCGGCGAGCCGCTCGGCGACGAGGCGCGCCGCTTCCTCGGCGTCGTCGACGACAGTGATGTCGACCGAGCTCATCCGCCGTCGGCGAGCTCGCGCGCGCGATCCATCGCAGCCTGGATCGCGTTGAGGAACGCCGCCCGCACACCCGCCTGCTCGAGCTCGCGGATCGCGGCGATCGTCGTGCCGCCCGGCGAGGTGACCGACTCGCGCAGCTCGACCGGATGCATGCCCTCGTCACGGAGCTGCTTCGCCGTCCCGAACATCGTCTGCACCACGAGCGTCGTCGAGACCTCGCGGGAGAGTCCCAACAGGATCCCGGCCTCGATCATCGCCTCGGCGAGGAGCGCGAAGTAGGCCGGGCCCGAGCCCGAGACGGCGGTGATCGCGTCCATCCACTCCTCCGGCACGCGGACGACGCGGCCGAGGTGCGAGAGCAGCTCGTCGGCGAGCGCGAGCTGCTCGTCGCCGGCATGCGCGCCCGCGCAGATTCCGGCCATGCCCTCGTGCACGGTCGCGGGCGCATTCGGCATCGCGCGCACGACCGGCACGCCGTCGGCGATCCGCTCCTCGATGTGCGCAGTCGTGATGGCAGCCGCGACCGAGACGAGGGTCTGCTCGGTCGTCAGGTGTTGGCCGACCTCGCCGAGCAGGACGTAGATGTCCTGCGGCTTAACAGCGACGACGACGATGCCCGCGCCCTCGACGGCAGCCCGGTTGTCGGTGGTCGCCTCGGTGCCGTGGCGCTCGTGCAGTTCGGCGACTCGCTCCTCGCGCCGGCTGGTGACGACGACCTCACCGGGCTCGCGCCAGCCGGAGCTGAGCAGGCCGGAGAGGAGTGCCTCACCGATCCTCCCGCCGCCGAGGATTGCGATCTTGCGCTCGTCCATCCTGAAAGCCTAGGCCGCGCGCGCGGCGGGCAGCGGAATCAGGCCGCGGCTGAAGCCCCTGAGGAGGTAGACGCTCGCGAGTCCGGCCCACTCGCCGTACGGCTCGAGCAGCTCGGCGGTCTCCCACGCCTCGACGGGCCGCCCGCGCAGCGCGCGCAGGAGCTTGACGAGCCCGAGGTCGCCGACGAACCCGTACTCGAAGCGGCCGAGGCCTTCGAGACAGACGATGCCGGCCGACCACGGGCCGAGTCCGCGCTCTCGCTCGATCCGGCGCACGACTGCGTCGGTCGGCAGGTCGTGGAGCCGTTCCAGCTCGAGGCCGCGACAGACTCGGACGAGCGCGGCGCCGCGTCGCTCGTGGAGTCCGAGCCGGCGCAACTCGAACGGCGCGACGGCTGCGAGCGCGGCGGTCGTCGGCGGCTCGCAGAGGCCGTCCTCGTCCTGCGCTGACAGCGCGCGGATCACGCGGCGCTCGTGAGCGCGCGCCGTCTTCGAGTCGATCAGCTGGCCGCAGACCGCGCGGAGGAGGGCCTGCGCGACCGTGGCGGTGCGCACCGGCCGCAGCCCGCGAAAGTGCTTCGTCGCCCGACCCAGCAGAGGATCGTCCGCGAATCGCCGCAGGAACTCGGAGTGGTCGTCGTCGAGGGCGAGCACCCAGCGGAGCTTCTCGGCTGCGTCGAGAGACTCGGACCGGATCGTCACGATTCCGTCGTGGCTCTGCCACGCGCGGGCAACGCCTCCGCCACAGCGCGCGGTGACGAGGCCCTCGCGCACCCGCCGCGTCGCATCGCTCGCGAGCCGCGCAGAGAGCGCCAGCGAGTACGGCCCCTGCGGGCGGACGGCGATCTCGACCATGTCCGGCGAGCCTACTGCCTCGCTTGGACACGGCCGCGCGAGCGTCTTGCGGCGGCCGGAAGCGGTGCCTAGCGTCGGCTGGATGACGAGGCGCGTCACGCCGCTCGACCTTCTCATCGCCGTCGCGCTCGTCGCGGCGGCAGTCGTGTTCTTCGGGCACGGTCACGCCAGCCGGACGAACGCCGATCCTCGCCGACCCGGTGCGCACGCCGGGCGTCGTGAACCCGAACGTGACGCAGGCCGAACATCCGCTCCACCGATCTGCCGCCGCGGCTGGACGGCGACGATCCGCCCGCCGGTCTCGTACACGGACGCGCTCAAGATGAAGCAGATGAAGCAGTACGGCGAGACGGGCTCACCGTCCGACTACCAGGAAGACCACCTGATCAGCCTCGAGATGGGAGGCAACCCGACCGATCCCCGCAATCTCTGGCCCGAGCCGTATCCGCGCGCCGCGCAGATGGATCAGATCGAGAACGAGCTCAACTCGGAGATCTGCGACGGGAAGCTGACGCTCGCCCAGGCGCAGCAGAAGGAGGACACGATCAAGCACACGCAGGGGTAGAGTCGGCGCGTGGAGATCGCTCCGGACGCGCACATGGGCCTCGTCGAGCTCAGCGTCTCCGACCTCGACCGCTCGCTCGCCTACTGGCAGGACGTGATCGGCCTGCGGGTCCTCTCACGCGAGAACGGCACGGCCGAGCTCGGCACCGACACGCCGCTCGTGCGTTTTGTCGAGGAGCCGGGCGCTCGGCCGGCTCAGGGCTTCACCGGCCTCTTCCACGTCGCTCTGCTCGTCCCGGATCGCGCGAGCCTCGGCCGCTTCCTCGCCCACACCGGGCGGGAGCGGATCCCGCTCACGGGCCTGTCCGACCACGTCGTGAGCGAGGCGATCTACCTCCGCGACCCCGACTACCACGGGATCGAGGTCTACGCCGACCGCCCGCGCGAGAATGGGAAGGGCGGTGGCGCAGACGATGACGACGATCCCGCTCGACACGGACTCGCTGCTCGCCGAGGCAGGCGATGCCGAGTTCGACGGGCTGCCGGACGGGACGACGGTCGGCCACGTCCACCTCACCGTCCGCGACGTCGACGAGATGGTTGGCTTCTACCACGACAAGCTGGGGATGGGTGTGACCGCGCACCGCCCCGGTGGCATGGCCGCCTTCCTCAGTGCCGGCGGCTACCACCATCACCTCGGCGGCAACACGTGGGAGACGCGCGGTGCGCCACACGCCCCCGAGGGCACGGCGAGGCTGCTCCGCTTCACGATCGTCCTCCCGGACGACGACGAAGTGCAGCGCGTGGCCGAGCGGATTGGCGGCACCGAGGTCAGCGACCCCTCGGGGAACCCGCTCGTCCTGGTGGCGGCCTAGCCGGCAGCCGCTTTCGGCAGCCAGCTGAAGCGCCGCAACGCGACGACGAGACCGACCACGCCCCAGATCACGAGCACGGCGATGTCGCTCCAGACGATCCCGATCCCGGTCGTCGTGGGGGTGAACGCGTGGTGGAGCCCGTCGGAGAGGTGCTGCACAGGGAAGAACTTGGCGACGTGCTCGAGCCACGGCGGCAGGTTGACCGCGGGGATGAAGATGCCGGAGATGAAGTAGAGCGGCAGCATCACGGCCTGCACCATCGGCTGCGCCGCGTCCTCGTTCGCGATCAGGGTCGAGAACGCATAGGCGAGCGCGCAGAACGAGATCGAGCCGACGACTGCCGTGATCGCGATGCCGGGGATCGTGTGGGTCGGGATGTGGACGCCGTAGGCGAAGCGGCCGACGAGCATGAGCGCGGTCATCGACACGAGCGAGATGACGATCGCCATCAGCGTCCGTCCGGCGATCACGACCCACGCCGGCACCGGAGTCGCGCGGCGGCGCTTGAGGATCCCCTCCTCACGCAGGACGGTGATCGTGATCACGAGGTTCACGAACGACGCGGCGATGATCGCCAGCGCCGAGATGCCGGGCACGTAGTAGTAACGCGCGGGCAGGGCCTGCGGGCCGACCTTGTTGTTGCCGAACACGCTGACGAAGATGACGAGGAAGAGCAGCGGCAGGGCGAGCGTGAAGAACCACGCCTGCGGGTTGCGGAGAAAGCTCCGGAAGTCGAAGCGCGCCTGGTGGAGGACGAGCGCGAGGTTTCCGCGCGCGGCGGCCGTCTTCATGCCGGTTCCTTCGTGAGCTCGAGGTAGACCTGCTCGAGCGTCGGCCGGCGGACGTCGAGGTCGGGGAGGTCGATGCCGCGTGCGAGCGCCCAGTCGGCAAGGGCACGGACGTGGACGAGCGGCGTGTCGGTGGTGAGCGTCACGAGACCGTCCGCGCTCGCGACGAGCGTGCGCAGCTCGGGAGGCAGGTCGTCGGCGCCCGTTCCGCCGGGCAGCGTGAACGAGATGGAGGCCGCCATCCGGTTGCGGCCGCCGAGCGTTCCCGGCGTGCCCTCGGCGACGATGCGCCCACCGGCGATGACCGCGATGCGGTCGGCGAGCTGGTCGGCCTCGTCCATGTAGTGCGTCGTGAGGAAGACGGTCTTGCCGAGGTCGCGCAGCCCGTCGATCACGTCCCAGGCGGTGCGGCGCGCCGACGGGTCGAAGCCCGTGGTGGGCTCGTCGAGGAAGATCAGCTCCGGGTCGCCGATCAGCCCGAGCGCGACGTCGAGGCGCCGCCGCTGCCCGCCCGAGAGCTGCGGCGCGAGTGCGTCGCCTTTGCCGTCGAGCCCAACGAGCGCGATCGTCTCGTCGATGTCGCGCGGCTCGAGGTAGTAGCCGGAGTAGAGCTGGAGGCACTCGCGCACGGTCAGCCCCGGCTCGGCGTTCGACTCCTGCAGCACGCTGCCGACGCGGTTGCGCCAGGCGGCATCGCCCTTCGCCGGATCGACTCCCAGCACGGTGACCTCGCCGGCCGTGCGCGTGCGGAATCCCTGCAGGATCTCGACCGTCGTCGTCTTGCCCGCGCCGTTCGGCCCGAGGAAGGCAAAGATCTCGCCGCGCTCGACCTCGAGGTCGATTCCGGCGACCGCATCGAGCTCGCCGTAGCGCTTGTGCAGACCGCGGACGGAGACGACCGGCGCCATGCGGCGAGTGTAGGGACGCCCAAGGGCCGGGCAGTGCGCTATACCTGCTAACGAGGAATGAGCAGCAAGCCCGTCGAGCAGCTCTCCCAGGTCATCGTCCGCTTCGCGGGCGACTCCGGCGACGGGATGCAGCTCACCGGCTCGCAGTTCACGTCCGAGGCGGCGCTGCTCGGTAACGACATCTCCACGCTGCCCGACTTCCCCGCCGAGATTCGCGCGCCGGCCGGCTCGCTGCCGGGCGTCTCGGGCTTCCAGCTCCACTTCGCCGACCACGACATCCTCACGCCCGGCGACGCGCCGAACGTGCTCGTCGCGATGAACCCGGCGGCGCTGAAGACGAACATCGGCGACCTGCCGCGCGGCGGGACGCTGATCGTCGACGCCGACGCATTCAGCGACCGGAACCTCACGAAGGCCGGCTACGCGCAGAGCCCGCTCGAAGACGGCTCGCTCGACGAGTACCAGGTGCACGCCGTGCCGCTGACGTCGCTCACGGTCGGCGCGCTGAAGGAGATCGAGGGAGTGACGTCGCGCGAGGCCGAGCGCTCGAAGAACATGTTCGCGCTCGGGCTCATGTCGTGGCTCTACGGGCGCTCGATCAAGCCGAGCATCCAGTTCCTCGAGGAGAAGTTCGGCGCGAAGCGGCCCGAGATCGCGGCGGCGAACATCAAGGCGCTGCGCGCCGGCTACGCGTTCGGCGAGACGACCGAGTCCTTCGCGGTCACCTACGAGGTGAAGCCGGCGAAGCTCACGCCCGGGACGTACCGCAACATCACCGGCAACCAGGCGCTGTCGCTCGGCCTCGTCGCGGCTTCTCGTTTGTCGGGCCTCCCGCTCTTCCTCGGCGCCTACCCGATCACTCCGGCGAGCGCGATCCTCGAGGAGCTCGCGGGCTACAAGCACTTCGGCGTGCGCACGTTCCAGGCGGAGGACGAGATCGCGGCGGCCGGTGCCGCGGTCGGCGCTGCGTTCGGCGGAGCGCTCGGCGTCACGACTTCGGCCGGGCCGGGCATCGTGCTCAAGGCCGAGACGATCGGGCTCGCGATCATGCTCGAGCTGCCGCTCGTGATCTGCGACATCCAGCGCGCCGGCCCCTCGACCGGGATGCCGACCAAGCCGGAGCAGGGCGACCTGCTGATGGTGATGTACGGGCGCAACAGCGAGTCGCCGGTGCCGGTCGTCGCGGCGAGCTCGCCGTCCGATTGCTTCCACGCGGCGATCGAGGCGGCGCGGATCGCGCTCAAATACCGCACGCCGGTCTATCTCCTCTCCGACGCGTACCTCGCGAACGGCTCCGAGCCGTGGCTCCTCCCGAACCTCGACACGCTGCCGGATCTGACGCCGACCTTCGCGACCGAGCCGAATGCGGGCGACGAGTTCCTGCCGTACCTGCGCGACGAGCAGACGCTCGCGCGGCCGTGGGCGCTGCCGGGAACGAAGGGTCTCGAGCACCGGATCGGCGGCCTCGAGAAGGCGGACCGCACGGGCAACATCTCGTACGACCCCGAGAACCACGACCTGATGACGAGGTTGCGTGCGCAGAAGGTCGCGGGCATCGCGGGCGACATCCCGGAGCTCGAGGTCGACGACCCCGACGGCGAGGCGAAGCTCCTCGTGCTGAGCTGGGGCGGCACGTACGGCCCGGTCGCGGCGGCGGCACGGCGCGTGCGCGCGAACGGCAAGCAGATGGCGCACGCGCATCTGCGCCACGTCAACCCGTTCCCGCGCAACACCGGCGACGTGCTGCGCCGCTACGACAAGGTGCTGATCCCGGAGATGAACCTCGGCCAGCTGCTGCAGCTCGTGCGGTCGCAGTTCCTTGTCGACGCGATCGGCTACAACCGCGTGCGCGGCTTCCCGCTGCGCGCGCAAGAAGTGGCCGACGCGGCCGAGGCGCTGGTGGACGCGGCATGACCGAGGGCAACGGCAACGGCGCGCTGACCGCGAAGGACTTCCGCACCGACCAGGAGGTGCGCTGGTGTCCGGGCTGCGGCGACTACGCGATCCTCGCGGCGATGCAGTCGTTCATGCCGGAGCTCGGCATCGAGCGCGAGAACACGGTCTTCATCAGCGGGATCGGCTGCGCGGCGCGCTTCCCGTACTACATGAACACGTACGGGATGCACTCGATCCACGGCCGCGCCCCGGCGATCGCGACCGGCCTCGCGACGTCGCGGCCCGACCTCTCGGTCTGGGTCGTGACGGGCGACGGCGACGCGCTCTCGATCGGCGGCAACCACCTGATCCACGCGCTGCGCCGCAACGTCAACTTCAAGATCCTCCTCTTCAACAACCGGGTCTACGGGCTGACGAAGGGGCAGTACTCGCCGACGAGTCAGGTCGGGATGGTGACGAAGTCGACACCGATGGGCTCGATCGACTGGCCCTTCAACCCGATCTCGCTCGCGATCGGCGCCGAGGCCACGTTCGTCGGGCGCGCGATCGACACCGACAAGAAGGGGATGACCGAGGTGCTGCGCGCCGCGGCCGAGCATCGCGGCAGCGCGTTCGTCGAGATCTTCCAGAACTGCCCGATCTTCAACGACGACGCGTTCGACTACGTGCGCGACGACAAGGAGGGCGTGAACCGGATCCTGCTGCGGCAGGGCGAGCCGATCACGTGGGGCGCCGAGGGCGAGCACGCACTGCGCCAGCGGCCGGACGGGACGATCGAGGCGTGCGCCGCGGGCGAGGACGGAGTTCTCGTGCACGACTCCTCGCACGCGGAGCCGTCGCTGGCGTTTGCTTTGTCGCGCGTGACGCAGGCGACGCACGGACGGCACGCCGGTCGGGATCTTCCGCAACATCGAGCGCCCGGTCTACGACGACCTGATGGCGGAGCAGCTCCGCGAGGCCGAGGAGAAGAAGGGCAAGGGCGACCTCGGGGAGCTATTGCACTCCGGCGAGACCTGGGTCGTCAGCTGAGGCGCACGTGCCGTTGTGCGCGCGGCACGGCTGAAGCGCATCCGGGCACGTCTCTACGCTCGGCGACGTGGCCGAAGGACTCACGATCCTCAACCTTCAGGCGATTCGCCGTCGATCGCTGATCGCTGCCGCTCGCAGCCTCGCCTCCGAGGAGCCGCACGGCTCTTGCTCTCATCGTCGCGCAGGCGGCGGTCGAAAGCGGGGTAGAGACCGCGATCTCCTTCGCTCTCCAACTTCGCGACGTTCATGAGCCGCTGCAGGAGTGGATCGGGCACCGCTCAACGGTTCGCGCCTGGTCTCCAACGAACGATCGCGTGAGGGGACTTTGGGCCGCCATGACCGGCGATGACATGGTCAAGGCCCCGGGATGGCAGGCGTACGTCACCGGCGAGAAAATCCGGCACGCCTTCGCTCACCGGGCGGTGATGGTGTCGCATGAACAGGCGTCGAGCTTCATCGATGCGGCAGAGCAGGTTCTCGACCACGTTTTCAACGTCATGGGACGCAGTCGGCGAGCCTTCGAAGGCCGCACTCGCCGCGGAGCTCGAGCGTCGCTTCCCGCCTGATCGTTCCCGCTAACTCGCTGCGGGTTAAGCGTGCTGCGGCTGCTCGGCGCGGCGGCGCATCGTGAGCCGCGGCGTCCAGCCGAGCATCAGCGCCGTCGCGGTCACCGCGACCAGGCCGATCAACCCCGCGACGACGAAGGCGAGCTCCGTGCCGCCGATGTCGCAGAGGTAGCCGGTCATGATCCCGGCGATCGCTCCCGTGCCGTTGAAGGCGTAGAAGTACAGCCCGATCACGCGGCCGCGCAGGTGGTCGGGCGCGGAGAGCTGCATGATCGCGTTCGAGTTCGCCGACCACGCGGTGAAGCCCGCGCCGACGAAGAACAAAAGGACCCCGGCCAGGAGCGCGGAGTTGACGGGAGCGAGCAAGAGCTCGGCGCCCGAGAAGACCATTCCGCCGATGAGCAGCACCTTCATCGACGCGCGTCCCAGCGACGCCGCGACGAGCGCCCCGGCCAGCGCGCCCACGCCGAAGGCGGCCGACAGCAGGCCGTAGACGTAGGCGTGCCCGTGCAGCGTGACCTTCGCCAGCACCGGCAGCGTGACGTTGAAGTTGAAGCAGAACGTGCTGATCACGAAGACGAGCGAGAGGACGATCAGCATCCGCGGCTGCCTGCTGATCCAGGCGAGCCCCTCGCGCGTGCCGGCGAGGATCTTCGGCCGCTCGAACCGCTCGAGCGGGAAGAACTCCGAGACCCGCATCAGGAGCAGGCAGATCAACACGGCGAGGTAGCTGATCGCGTTGGTGAGGAAGCAGATGCCCGCGCCGGCGACGAGCACGATGCCCGCGATCGCCGGCCCGAAGATGCGCGACGCGTTGAAGAGCGTCGAGTTGAGCGCGATCGCGTTCGGCAGATCCTCGCGGCCGACCATCCGGTACGTCAGCTGCTGGCGCGACGGCACGTCGAGCACGAGCACGGTCCCGCTGATGAACCCGAGCGTGTACAGCATCCACGGCTCGGCGAAGCCGCCGAGCGCGATCCACGCGAGGGCCGAGGCCGAGATGAGCAGCGCAGTCTGCGTCGCGATCACGGTGCGACGCGCGTCGAGCCGGTCGGCGAGGACCCCGGCGAAGAGGCCGAACAGCATGTACGGCGTGAATTGCGCGAACGCCATCACGCCCACGTCGAACGGCGAGTGCGTCAGCTGCAGGACGTACCAGCCGAGCGCGATGCGCTGCATCCACGACCCGGTCTGGGAGACGATCTGGCCGCCGAAGAAGAGGCGGTAGTTGCGGTAACGGAGGCTTTGGAACGTGCGCCGTGCTGCGCGCGTCACCGGCGGCCCTTCCCAGATTCGACGAGTTGCGCAAGCGGCTCCGCCGCCGCCCCCACCGCAGCGAGCTCAGCCGGCGTCAAGCCCCCCAGCCGACTGGCAAGCCATGCAGTGCGGCGGGAGCGAACGCGGCGGAGTGTGCGCTGGCCGTCCTCTGTAAGTGTCAAACCTGTGCGGCGGCGGTCGGCCTCGCTTTTGGTGCGGGCGACCAGGCCGTCACGCTGAAGCCGCGAGACGCGGTTCGACATCGCGGCGGTGGAGACGCGCTCCTCGGCGGCGAGCTCGCCGACCGTGATGCCGGGCGCGTACTTGATCATGGCGAGCAGACCGACCTGCTGCGGCGAGACGCCTGCGATCTTCTCGCGGCGCAACTCCCGCGCGAGGCGAAGCAGCGTCGGGCGGAGGCTGTCGGCCACCGCCATCGCGTCGAGCTGGTGCTTCGTCGCTTGAGACATTCTGTTAACCAGGCTAGCAAAATGCCTAACGTGGTTACGAATTCCTTACAGGTTCATACCCCCAACCCTCACTTCTCTTTTTCGGTCCTACTTCGTACGATGGCGTTGCCGCATCGGGCGGCAGGCGTCAAAGGTCGTGAACCAGGAGGTACTGAATGTCTCGCCGAATCGCTGGGCTGCTGGTTGTTGCCGCAGCGCTAGCACTCGTCGTTTCCGGCGTCGCCGGCGCGTCGAGCAAATCAACCAAGCTTCAGAAAGTCCCCTCGATCGCCAAGCAGGTGCCGGCGAAGATCCGCTCCAAGGGGACGCTGACCGTCGCCTCCGATGCGACCTACGCGCCGATGGAGCTCATCGCCAAGGACGGCAAGACCGTCGTCGGCGTCGACGCCGATCTCGCGAAGGCGCTCGGGACCGTGATGGGCCTGAAGTTCAACGTCCAGAACGCGAGCTTCGACGGGATCATCCCGGGGCTCAAGGCAGGGAAGTACGACATCGGGATGTCGTCGTTCACCGATACGAAGGCGCGCCAGAAGGTGGTCGACTTCGTGACCTACTTCTCGGCCGGCACGTCGTTCTACGAGAAGGCGTCGGGCGGCCCCGCGCTGCAGGGTCTCGCCTCGCTGTGCGGCAAGTCGGTGGCGGTCGAGAACGGCACGACCGAGCAGAGTGACGCGACGGCGCAGAACAAGAAGTGCAAGAACGCCGGTAAGCCGGGCGTCAGCGTCAAGGCCTATCCAGACCAGAACTCGGCGAATCTCGCGATCTCGAGTGGTCGGCAGCAGATTGGCATGGCCGATTCTCCCGTGGCGGCCTACATCGTCCAGCAGTCCCACGGCCAGTTCAAGCTCGTCGGCAAGTCGTACGGCACGGCTCCCTACGGCATCGCACTGCCGAAGGGCAACGGCATGACCAAGCCGATGCTCGCGGCCGTCAAGTACCTCATGAAGCAGGGCACGTACAAGAAGATCCTGAAGAAGTGGGGCGTGCAGGGCGGGGCAATCTCGAACCCGAAGATCAACGGCGCAATCAGCTGACATCACTCCGGGCGGGGCCGCTTCGGCGGTCCCGCCCGATGAGATCCGGGCGATCCCGGTCCGCCATCCGGGCCGGTGGGTCGCCGCTGCCGTCATCGCGTTCCTCGTGTACGCGCTCGTCGTCTCGATGGTGAGGAACAAGAACTTCGGGTGGTCGATCGTGCGCCGCTACCTGACGGATCCGAGGATCCTGCACGGCCTGCTGACGACGCTCGAGCTCACCGCGGCTGCGATGGCGATCGGAATCGTTCTCGGGGTCCTGCTCGCAGTGATGCGGCTCTCTCCCAACCCGCTCGTGGCCGGGGCAAGCTGGGTCTACATCTGGTTCTTCCGCGGCACGCCGGTTCTCGTGCAGATCATCTTCTGGTACTACATCGGCAGCCTCTATCCGCGGATCGCGATCGGGATCCCGCTTGGACCTCAGTTCGCGCACGTCAACATCCAGACGCTGATCACGCCGTTCCTGGCGGGGACATTGGCGCTTGGACTGAACGAGGGCGCATACATGGCGGAGATCGTCCGAGCCGGGCTCATCTCGGTCGACGAGGGACAGACCGAGGCGGCTCACGCGTTGGGGATGACGCGCCTGCTGACCCTGCGGCGAATCATCCTGCCGCAGGCGATGCGCGTAATCGTTCCGCCGACCGGCAACGAGACGATCTCGATGCTGAAGACGTCTTCGCTCGTCGCGTTCATCGCGTTGCCCGACCTCCTCTACTCGGCGCAGATCATCTATGCCGTGAACTACCGGACCATCCAGCTGCTCATCGTGGTGAGCATCTGGTACCTGGCCTGCACAACGGTTCTCTCGGTCGGCCAGTACTACATCGAGCGGTATTACGCGCGCGGCACGCGTCGAGCAGTCCACGCAGAACTTCTGGCTGAACATGACCGACTGGCGGCCGTTCCTCGGTTTCCGCCGATGACCGCAATGGTGAAGGCCGAGGGCGTACACAAGCGCTTCGGGCGGCTCGAGGTGCTGAAGGGGATCTCGCTCGAGGTCCAGCCGAGCCAGGTGATGTGCATCCTCGGCCCGTCGGGCTCGGGCAAGACGACCTTCATCCGCTGCATCAACCACCTGGAGAAGATCAACGCCGGCCGGCTCTGGGTCGACGGCGAGCTCGTCGGCTACCGCGAGGTCGGGGACACGCTGCACGAGCTGCCCGACCGCGAGGTTGCGCGGAAGCGCACCGAGATCGGGATGGTCTTTCAGCGCTTCAACCTCTTCGGTCACATGACCGCGCTCGAGAACGTGGTCGAGGCTCCGATCCGCGTCAAGCGAACGCCGAAGGACCGTGCGGTCGCCTCGGCAAAGGAGTTGTTGAGGCGGGTCGGCCTTGAGGAGAAGTGCGACGAGTACCCGTCGAAGCTCTCGGGCGGCCAGCAGCAGCGAGTCGCGATCGCGCGCGCGCTGGCCATGAACCCGAAGCTCATGCTCTTCGACGAGCCGACGTCGGCGCTGGATCCGGAGCTGGTGGGCGAGGTGCTCGATGTCATGCGCGGTCTCGCGGTGGACATGGGGATGACGATGATCGTCGTCACGCACGAGATCGGCTTCGCGCGCGAGGTCGCCGACGTGGCGGTGTTCATGGACGGCGGAGTCGTCGTCGAGACCGGCCGTCCGCAGGACGTGCTCGTCAACCCGCGCGAAGCGCGGACCAAGGAGTTCCTCTCGAAGGTGCTCTAGAAGCGCCAGCGACCAGGGCGGCCGCGCCGATTGAGATCCGAGTCGGCGACCTCCAGCTCGAGCCCCGAGGAGATCGCCGGCTCGCCTGCGATCGACGGCGGTGGCGGCGGGACGTAGCCGCTTCGGCCACGCTGTCGCCGGACGTCCAGCATGACGGTGAGGACGATCGCCGCGAGCCCCATCCCGATCACCACGGCCCCGATCTCTTCGGCGGTCGTCTTCGCGTTCGCCTCCCACTCGCCCCGGAGGATGAGGTTCGTCGGATTTGGCTTGGCTGTGGTCCCGTCGGGGATGTTGTCCGTCCCGTACGGGTACCGGTTGGTGTGCCCGCTTGCCCAGCTGCCCAGCGGGACGATCAGCAGCACTGCCGCGACGATGCCCGCTACGGCAGGGACGATCGGAGCAAGGCGCGAGCGAAGCAGCACGGCCAGGACGGCGACCAGGACGACGGCGAGCGCGACGACGAGCGCGAGCAGGTAGATCGTTCCGATGGTGGCCTTCGTCGGGTCGCCGAGCACGAGCTTCCCGTTCGCCGTCACCTGCTTCGTGGGCTTGTCGATCTTGAGCGAGAACGCCATGAGCCCGACGAAGAAGAGCGGCACCGCCATGATCCCCGCGACGGCGACGGGTGTCTTCGGCGCGCCGCGGAAGCGGCTCACAGCCGGCCGCCTTCCAGCACACGGGCCAGGAACTCGCGCGTTCGCTCCTGGGTCGGAGACGAGAAGATCTGCTCGGGCGTTCCCTCCTCGCGGATCACGCCTTCGTCGAGGAAGCAGACCTTGTTCGCCACCTCGCGTGCGAAGCCCATCTCGTGGGTGGCGAGGATCATCGTCATCCCGGATCCCGCCAGCTCGCGCACGAGCTCCAGCACCTCGCCGATCAGCTGCGGGTCGAGCGCCGACGTGATCTCGTCGAGCAGCATCAGCTTCGGCCCGGTCGCAAGCGCCCGCACGATCGCCACGCGTTGCTGCTGACCGCCCGAGAGCCGGTCGGGGAACTCGTCTGCCTTGTCCTCGAGGCCGATCTGCCGCAGCAGGGCCCGCGCGTGCGCCTGCGCCTTGTCGCGCGAGATGCCCAACGCCTTGCGCGGCGCGAGCGTCACGTTCTGCAGCACGGTCATGTGCGGGAAGAGGTTGTACGACTGGAAGACGATCCCGATCTTCTGGCGCAGCTTGTTGACGTCGACCTTCGTCCCCGTCACCGTCTGGCCGTCGACCACGATCGTGCCGGCGTCGACGTGCTCCAACAGGTTGATGCAGCGGAGCAGCGTCGACTTGCCCGACCCCGAGGCTCCGATCAGGCAGACGACGTTGTGCTCGCCCACCTCGAGATCGATCCCGTGCAGGACCTCGAGGTCGCCGAAGCGCTTCGTGACGCCCTGCAGGGAGACGAAGTGCCCGTTCGCGCTCATACGGCCTGCGCCCGCTCCCGCCGCTCCCGGCTCTTGATGATGTTGTCGGTGAAGCGCGCGAGTGGGATCGTGAGGAAGATGAAGAACACGGCCGCGACGGCGTAGGCGGCGTCGTTCACGTAGTCGCTCGAGTAGAAGCCGGCCTGCGCGACAGCTTCCGTCACCCCGATGATCGTGACGAGAGCCGTGTCCTTCTGCAGGCCGATGAAGTCGTTGAGGAGCGGCGGGATGACCCGGCGAATCGCCTGCGGCAGCACGACGTAACGCATCGTCTGCATGTAGCTGAGGCCGAGCGAGCGGGCCGCCATCCGCTGGCTCGGGTGGACCGACTCGATGCCCGCTCGGTACACCTCGCTGACGTAGGCCGTGTAGACGAGCACGAGCGCGATGAGGCCGTTCCTGAACAGCGTCTCGGCCGACAACCCGACGAAGTTCAGGCTGGCGAAGCCCTGCACCATCAGGAGGACGAGGATGAGCGGCGTCCCACGGAAGATGTCCGCGTACGCGATCGCGGCGCCGCGGAACGGAAGGGCGATCCGCCCGGGTAGGCCGCGGATGATTGCGACGAGCAGGGCCAGCGGGAGGACCAGCGCCTCCGCGACGATCATCAGCTGCAGGTTGAGCTTGAACCCGGCCCAGACCTGCGGGGTCGCGCGAAGGAAGTCGAGCGGGCTGAAGAACTCGTGCAGGAACTGGCCCAACTCGACCTCCTCCGCGTCCTATGCCTGGATCAGGTCGATGCCTACTTCAGTACCGGGACCTTGGCCGGGTCGTAGCCGAACCACTGCTTGGTCAGGAGGCTGATCGTCCCGTTCTTCTGCAGCTTGTCGATCGCCTTGCTGACGTCCGGGATCAGCGGGCTGTTCTTCGCGAACACCGCGCCATAGCCCTCGTGGGTGTCGATCTGCCCCACCACGCCTCCGTACGCGCTGGGCTGCTTCGCGTTCTGCGCCTCGATGATCGGCACGTCGAGGATCAGCGCCTGGCACGAGCCCGACTGCACCGCGTTGAACGCCGCGTCCGACGACGCGGAGTAGACGAGCGGCTGCTTGGCCGGCCGCAGCTGGTGCTGAATCCAGTCGAGCCCGGTCGTGGCTGCCTGCGCGCAGGTCTGCAGGCTCTTGAGGTCGGCGATCGAGGTGGGCTTCTTCACGCCCTTGGCGATCAGCACGCCCTGGTTCGCGTCGAAGTACGGAGCCGAGAAGCCGATCACCTTCGCGCGCTGCGAGGTGATGGTCGTCTCCTCCATCGCGAAGTCGTACGGCTTCTTCCCGGCGAGCAGGATCGTCGCGAACGGCGCGCGCAGGAAGGTGACCTTGTCTTTCGGGATGCCGAGCTGCGACGCGACGTCGAGGGCGAGGCCGAACTCGAAGCCCGACGGGTTCTTGATCGTGGTGCCCGACGCCTGGCCGTTCCAGAACGCCGGCGCCGGCAGGTCGAAGCCGACGACGAGCTTGCCTGGGTGCAGCGTGGGCGCGCCTGTGGTCGACGAGGTGGTGGTCGTGTTGCTGCTGCCACCGCCGCCGCCACCACAGGCGGCCAGCACGCTGGCAATAGCCACGATCCCGACCAGCGGGAGAAGACGCTTCACGGATTGCCCTCCTATCTTGAAACCGGCGAGAGAGGCGACTTTACTCCGTGAGCGCGGCAGCCGTGAGGGCCTGGAAATGGCCGATCAGCTGCTCGCTGCGTCCCATCAGCACGCCGTGGTCGAGCGCGCCCGACGAGACGCCGCGCTGGACCGTCTCGACGAGCCCCCGATCCTCCTTCCCGACCTGGTCGTCGAACGCGAGGAGGTCGTCGATCCAGGCGGTCTCCACGTCCGGGCCGAAGAAGTAGTCGAGGAAGCGGTGCGTCCGCTCGGGCGTGCGTGGCACGATCGGGCCGATCGAGATGTTCGGCCGGCCGCCGAAGATGTTGATCCCGAGGTTCGGCCAGAGGAAGTGGAACTGCGCGCGCGGCAGCTCGCCCTGCGGCGGCGCCGTTCGCAGCGGGCCGTGCTGGGTCGAGAGGCGGCCGTCGCTCGAGAGCTCGTACGCGTCGGGCGAGACGTCGATCACCTCGCTGAAGCCGGGATGCGCGACCTGGCAGTGGTAGCACTCGAGGAAGTTCTCGCAGACGATCTTCCAGTTCGCCTCGACCTCGGCCTCCCAGCGGGAGTGGTGGACGAGCGAGTCGACGTCGAGGCCGAGCTCGGCGACCTGGACGGGCAGCGAGCCGAGGGCCTGCGCGAGCGGCTCCCCGACCGGCGTTGCGTTGGCGAAGACGAACGGCCCCCAGGTGTCGACCGAGACGGGCGCAAGGCCGAGCTCGTCCTGCGGGAAGTCCGGCTCCTCCTCGCTGCGCGGCGCCGCGCGGAGCCTGCCGTCGAGGCCGTACGTCCAGGCGTGGTACGGACACTGCAGCGTCTCGCGGGTCTGCTCGCCGTCGGCGACGAGGTGGCCTCGGTGGCGGCAGACGTTGACGAAGCCTCGCAGCACGCCGTCGCGGTCGCGCGTGACGACGACGGGAGTCCCCGCGGCCTCGGCGGCGAAGTAGCCGGGCTGCGCGAGCTGCCCCGTGTGGCCGACGTATTGCCACGACGAGCGGAAGATCCGCTCCCGTTCCTGTCGCAGGATTTCCGGATCCGTGTACCAGCCGTACGGCAGGGTGGTCTCCACAGGAGAGAATCTAGTGGTGCGCGCGATGGTGCTTCATGCGATCGGCGAGCCGCTGCGGCTCGAGGACGTGCCGGCCCCGCAGCCGGGCGCGGGCCAGGTCCTCCTGCGCGTGTCGGCCTGCGGGGTCTGCCGCACCGACCTCCACGTCGTGGACGGCGAGCTGCCGCACCCGAAGCTCCCTTTGATCCCCGGCCACCAGGTGGTGGGTCGCACGGAGGACGGGCGGCGGCTCGGCGTGCCCTGGCTCGGCTCGACCGACGGCACGTGCCGCTACTGCCTCTCCGGCCGCGAGAACCTTTGCGTGTCGGCGCGATTCACGGGCTACGACCTCGACGGCGGCTACGCGGAATGGGTCGTCGCCGACGAGCGCTACTGCCTGCCGATTCCCGACTCCTACGACGACGTACAGGCCGCGCCGCTGCTGTGCGCGGGGCTGATCGGCTACCGCTCGCTGCGCCTGGCCGGCGATCCCGAGCGGCTCGGGCTGTACGGCTTCGGCTCCTCGGCGCACATCGTCGCGCAGGTGGCGCGGCACGAGGGCCGCCGCGTGTTCGGCTTCGTCCGGCCGGGAGACGACGAGGCGGCGAAGTTCGCGCTCGAGCTCGGCTGCGAGTGGGCCGGTCCGTCGGACGAGCCGGGACCGGAGGAGCTCGACGCGGCGATCATCTTCGCGCCGGCGGGCGAGCTCGTGCCGGCGGCGCTGCGCGCTCTCGCTCGCGGCGGCGTCGTCGTCTGCGCCGGCATCCACATGAGCGACATCCCAAGCTTCCCGTACGAGCTGCTCTGGGAGGAGCGCATGGTGCGCTCGGTCGCGAATCTGACCCGTCGGGACGGCGAGGAGTTTCTCGCACTCGCGCCGCAGGTGCCGGTGCGGACCGAGGTCGAGCCGTTCCCGCTCGAGCAGGCGAACGAGGCGCTCGAGCGTCTGCGGGCAGGGCGGATACGAGGTGCCGCCGTGCTAAGAGTTGAGCAGTGATGCCCCATCCAGCAATGGTCTGGCCGTTCCCGGCGGCTGCAAAGCGTCGCGATGCGGCGTCCTCAGTCGCCTCGATAGCTTCGGCTATCGAGGCTCCCTGCGTCCTTGCCTCGCTCGCTTTTCGCGCGCCGGGAACGGGAGCCCATCACTGGACGGGGCATCTGTGAGCCGCCTTCAGGACGTGGCGAACTGGGCCTTCCGGCACCGCCGGTTGCTCGTCGCTGTCCAGCTCATCGTGCTCGCCGTCTTCTTCGCCAGCCTCGCCTGGGCGCTGCGCGGCGCCGCCCATTCCGCCGCGCATGACCTGAGCAACGCGAACCTGGTTCTGTTCGGGCTCGGCTGCGCCGCGCTCGCGGCGTACTACCTCGTGTTCGTGCTCGGTTGGATGTGGATCCTGCTGGAGTGGGGCGTCCGGCTGCCCTATCCGGCGGCTCTGCGGGCGGAGATGATCTCGATGCTCGCGAAGTACATCCCGGGCGCGATCTGGGCTCCGGCAGCGCGGGTCGTCGCGGCGCGCCGTGCCGGCGTGACCGACGCGGCGCTCGTCACCTCGTCGATGCTGCTCGAGGCGGGCCTGTCTGCGGTCGCCGGAGTGATGGTCTTCGTGCTGAGCCTCCCGTTCGTCGACGACGTCAACGCCCCGCTCGCTCCGTTGATCGCCTTCGGCGCGGTGCTCGCCGTCCTCGTGCAGCCGCGCGTCTTCAGGCCGCTCGCCGGCTGGGTGCTGCGGAAGTTCGGCTACACGAAGGAACTGCCGAACATGCGCACCCATACGCTCACGATGCTGCTCCTCTTCTACGCCGGCACGTGGGTGCTCGGCGGCTTCGCGCTCTGGCTGCTGCTGCGCTCGGTCGGCGGGCATCCGGAGGTCGCGTCGATCGTCTATCTCGGCGGAGTCGCGGCCGTCGGCGCGATCGTCGCCGTCGTCTTCGTCTTCGCGCCGTCGGGAATCGGAGTGCGCGAGGCGTCGATGTACGGGCTGCTGCTCGCGGTCGCCACGCCGGGACAGGCCCTCGGAGCGGTCGCGCTGAACCGGGTCGCGCTCACGCTGGTCGAGCTGATCGTGCTCTTCGTCGGGGGATTCGTCCTGCGCGGCTTCGAGCAACGCGCCGAGCCGGTCGAGCTACCGTCGGCGTAGTTCGGTGCCGTGCACATCCTGATCGACGTCGGCCACTCGTTCCGCGAGGCGTTCTTCATGCTCTGGGCGACCTTCTGGGCGCTCGTGCTCGGCTTCACGCTGGCGGGCGCGGTGCAGGCGTTCGTCTCGCGGAGGGAGATGCAGCGGCTGCTGGGTCGCCGCGGCCCGCGCGAGATCGCGCGCGCGAGCGTGCTCGGCGCGGTTTCGTCCTCGTGCTCCTACGCGGCGTCGGCGATGGCGAAGACGCTCTTCCAGCGAGGCGCCGACTTCGTCAGCTCGATGGTCTTCATGTTCGCGTCCACGAATCTCGTGATCGAGCTCGGGATCGTCCTGTGGGTGCTGCTCGGCTGGGAGTTCGCCCTGGCGGAGTTCGTCGGCGGCGCGATCATGATCGTCCTCTTCACGCTCCTCGCCCGGCTCGTGCTGAAGCGCGGGGAGATCGACGCGGCGCGCGAGCGGCTCGGCGGCGGCGACCTCCCCGACGCCGACGCGGTTCAGCGGAAGCCGTGGCGGGAGCGCCTGACGTCGCAGGCGGGCTGGGCCGACGCGGCGAGCTACGCGTTCGCCGACGTGAAGATGGTGCGGAACGAGATCGCGGCCGGCTACCTGATCGCCGGCTTCCTCGCCGTCCTCGTCCCGGTCAGCGTCTGGAACGCGGTGTTCGTGAGCGGGCACGGGTTCTGGACGTCGCTCGAGAACGTGATCGTCGGCCCCTTCATCGCGATGATCAGCTTCGTCTGCTCGGTCGGGAACGTCCCGCTCGCCGCCGCCCTCTGGTACGGCGGCATCAGCTTCGGCGGCGTGATCAGCTTCATCTTCGCCGACCTGATCGCGATCCCCCTGCTCTTCATCTATCGCCGCTACTACGGCGGCCGCCTGACGCTGAAGCTGCTCGCGGTCTTCTGGACGGTGATGAGCGCAGCCGGCCTCACGGTCGAGTACCTCTTCCGCGGCCTCGGCATCGAGCCGACCGAGCGTCCGGCGTCCGTCGTGCCGACGAGCTTCGCGTGGAACTACACGACGTTCCTCAACCTCGTCTTCGGAGTCGTGCTGGTCGGCCTCTGGTGGCTGGCGCGGAACCAGCGGCGGCTCGGCGGCGGAGCTGGCTACGCGATCGACCCCGTCTGCGGGATGCAGGTCGAGGTGGCGCAGGCTCCGGCTCGTTCGGAACACGACGGCCGGCTCGTCTACTTCTGCTCGGAACGCTGCCGCGAGCGGTTCGAGGCCAGGGCGCGCGCGGCGACGATGGCCAGCTAACCCGCGTCTCCGAGCGCGATATCTGCCGCCTCCCAGAGATCCATCGCGCTGCCCCGTTCTCGCGCGGCGAGGACCGGCTGGCGGCTCTCCTCGGCGAGCGGACCGATGCGGCGGGCGCGTTCGTCGGCCCACCGCGCGAGGCTCTCGCCCTCCTTCTCCGCTGCTCCCCAGAGGAGCCCCGCCCGCTCGAGATCGTCGCGGGCGAGCGCGACCTGGGCCAGGCCCGCAAGCGTGTAGAGGGCCCAGAGGCGGTTCTCCTGCCGGCGCTCCATCTCGATCGCGACGAGGCCCTCTCGCTCTGCCCTGTCGAGATCACCCTGCCGAAGGGCGAGCATCAGGAGCTCGTGCCGCTGGCCCGACTCCCACCACGACCAGCCTGCCTCGCGCGCCGTCTCGGCACTTCGTCGGGTGAGGTCGACCGCGCCGTCGAGGTCGCCGTCGTGGAGGGCAAGCTGGCCGGACAACCAGTAGCCGCTTATCTCGATGAACGTGAACCGGTCGCGGGCGAGGACGAGCGAGTGTTCGGTCAGCTCCCGCATGCGCTGCCAGTCCTCTCGTCGCCACGCCCCCACCGCCATCATGTGCTCGAGCATCGCGGCCGCTTCATCGTCGCCCAGTTGCGTGTAGAGGCCGAGGCTCTCCTGGGCCGTCTGCTCGGCGAGCTCGTCGTGGCCCGCGAGGTCGGCGGCAGCGGCGCAGGCGCGCAGCGCTTTCGCGCGCAACTCGATCGGAATCGCTCCCGCGGAGCCGAGCAGGCGCTGGAGTCGCTCGAGGCCCTCCTGCGGGCCTGCCACGTTCCAGAAATTCAGCAGCTCCACTGCCAGCT
Source organism: uncultured Actinomycetes bacterium (assembly GCA_963696975.1). Classification (GTDB taxonomy): domain Bacteria; phylum Actinomycetota; class Thermoleophilia; order Gaiellales; family Gaiellaceae; genus Palsa-739. Next base: position 609,576 of record CAVOMI010000004.1, read on the forward strand.
CGAGACCGAACGTCGCATCGTTTGTTTCCGCCCAGTCCATCGCCGCGCGCAGATCGTCACGCTCCGCGAGCGCCAGCGCGATGTCCCCTTCGGTGTCACCCGCCCCGAGGTGGGCGTCGCGGGCGATCTCGATCATGCGCTCTGCATGGCGCCGGCGCAGGCCGTCCTCGCGTCCCGACTCGCGGAGCCGCTCGAGCGCGAACTCGCGGATGGTCTCGAGCATCCAGTAGCGCTCTTCGCCGAGCCGGCCGGTGCGGCGGCGAAGCAGGCTCTTGTCGAGCAGGGAGGCGAGCGTGTCGAGGTCGGCGTCGCAGACGGCTTCAGCCGTCTCGAGCGTGCAGCCGCCGCGGAAGACGCCAAGTCGCGCGAACAGCTCCTGCTCGTCCGCCTCCAGCAGGTCGTACGACCAGGCAATGGTCGCGCGCAGCGTCACGTGGCGCTCTTCGGCGTCGCGCGTGCCCTTGAACACGTCGAGCCGGTCCGACAGTCGCTCGAGAAGGGATTCGGGCGTGAGCAGCTTGGTGCGGGCGGCAGCGAGCTCGAGCGCGAGCGGCAAACCGTCGAGTCGCTCGCAGAGCTGCACGACGGCGTCCGTCCGGGTCACGTCGGGCCGCACCGCGCGGGCGCGCTCGCAGAAGAGGGTCACCGCCTCGTCACGGACGAGCGGCGGCAGGTCGAGCTCGGCCTCGCCCTGCACGCGAAGCGCCTCTCTGCTCGTGGCCAAGAGTCGCAACGCCGGGACGGCGGCTACGAGATCGGCGAGAGGCCGGGCGGCCTCCGGTAGGAGCTGCTCGAGGTTGTCGCACACAACGTGCGTCCGGCGCCCGCCGACGCGCGCGGCGATCGCAGCCGGGTCCGGGGAGGAGGCCCCGAGCCGGTCTGCCACCGTCGGTAGGACGAACTCCGCATCACGCAGCGGCGCGAGCGGAACGAACACCGTTCCACCTTCTGCGTCGTCGCCGAGGAGACGCGCCAGCTCGATCGCGAACCGCGTCTTGCCGGTCCCGCCGGGGCCGACGACCGTCAGGACACGTGGGTCTCGCTCGTAGACCACCGAAACGGCGTCGAACAGCTCCTGCTCGCGGCCGAGGAAGCGCGTCGGAGGAGCCGGGAGGTCGACGCTTCCCGGTGTCCGGAGCGGCGGGAACTCGCGCTCGCCGAGCTGGTAGAGGCGAACGGCGCCCTCGAAATCCTTGAGCCGGTGCTGCCCAAGGTCGCGGAGCGGCTCCGTGTCGAGCAGCGCGGCGGTGGTGGGCGAGAGCAGAATCTGGTCGCCGTGCGCGAGCGCCGCGATGCGTGCTCCGCGATGCACGTCCAGCCCGACGTACCCCTCAGGCGTCGGCGTGGGGACGCCGGTGTGCAGGCCCATCCGCACGCGCACCGCGCCTGCCTGGAGTCCGCGGCAGGCGTCCTGTGCGGCGGTTGCCGCTCCTTCGGCCGTCGGGAAAGCGATGAAGAACGCGTCACCCTGGGTGTCGACCTCGACTCCGCCGTGCTCGCCCGCCGCCTCACGCACGATCCGCCGATGCTCTGCGAGCGCGTCGGCGTACCCGACCGGGCCGAGCTCGTGCAGCAGTCTCGTCGACCCCTCGATGTCGGTGAAGAGGAACGTGACCGTTCCCTCGGGAAGCGCGCCCACTTCCCGAATGATTACGTGGACGCGGTGCCGAACCAGCGCTTGCGCCGGCTCCAGCCGAACTCCGCCTTTTCGGAAGCCAGATCTTCGGAGGGTCCGACGACGGTCGCCGTCGGCGACGGACCGCCCAGGAAGTTCGCCTCGACCTTCGCGACCCGGCCGCTGCCGAACTCGAGGTAGCAGCTGCCCTCGCCCTCGTAGCGCCGCTCGAGTGTCTCGCCGCGCAGCCGCGCGATGATGTGGTCGGCCGCGACGGCCGCCGCGTTCTCGGCGAACACGCCGGCCTTCGCCATCGGGATCGCGACGCAGTCGCCCACGGCGAAGACGTCCGGGAACGGCGTCTCGAGCGTGTCGCGATCGACCTCGACCCAGCCGTTCTCGGCGAGCCCCGACTCCGCGACCACGGTCGGCACGCGGTGGATCGGGATCCCGACGAAGAGGTCGTACGGCATGCGCTCGCCGCTCTCGAGCACCGCCTCCTTGCTCGGCACATCGAGCTCGACGACCTGGTTCTTTCCGATGTACTCGATGTCGCGCGCCGCGAGCTCGTCGAGGAAGCGCTGAGAGACCTCCGGTGTGACGGGAACCGGCGCGGTCATCGGCGCGATCATCCGGATCTCGGTCTGCTCCCTGAGCCCGCGCTCGACGAGGTGGTCGTGCAACAGGAACGCTCCCTCGAACGGCGCGGGCGGGCACTTGTACGGCTGGCCGAGGACGCCGAACAGGATCGTCCCGCCGCTGAAGCCGGGCAGCGCCACGTCGCGCATCCGCTCGGCTCCGGCGATCGAGTAGTACTCGAAGCCGCCTTCCGTCAGGCCCGGCGTCGCGGCGAGGTCGTACTCGGCGCCCAGCGCGACGACGAGGATGTCGGCGTCGTACGAGCCGGCGTCGGTCGTCACGCGTCTGGCGGCCGGATCGATCGCCGTGACGTGCTCCTGGCGGAACTCGACGCACGGCTTCGAGAGGCCGCGGTAGGGGATCCGCACTTCCGCGGCGCTCGCGCGCTCGAAGAGGATGTCGAGCTTCGAGAAGCCGAATGTGAACGCGTCGTTCTGGTCGATCAGCGTGACGCGTACCTCGTCGGGCACCTGGTCGGCGAACGATTCGGAGAGCCGGCTGGCGAGCTCCAATCCGCCGAAGCCGGCACCGAGGATGACGACGTGCTTCACGTGCGCCGACTAGTCGGCGCTGGCGACGGCGCCTTCGTTCGGATGGATTGTTGTCCCCTCGCCCGGATAGAAGATGCTCTCACGGCCGTCCTCCCAGCGCACGAGGTAGTGCGCGAGACCCTCCTCGCCCAGCACGGCGACGACCTCGCCCGTGCGCCCTGCGTCACCCACGCGGCGACCGCTGGTCTTGACGACGTCGCTTGGCTGGACGGGACGAATGCTGTCGGTTGCCGTCATCTCAGCCTCCCTTGATCTCACTCGACGCGCTGGGATCGTCGCGCGCTCCCGGCTGAGCGGCATCGGTGAATGCACGGATTCGGGAGTGTCGGCCGGCCGCGGTCAGGAAGCCGAGTCGAGATACGCGAGCACCGCGAGCACGCGCCGGTGGGTCTCCTCCGACGGCGGCAGCCGCAGTTTCTGGAGGATGGAGGCGACGTGCTTCTCGACCGCGCCGACGGTGAGGACGAGCGCCTCGGCGATGCTCGCGTTCGAGCGGCCCTCGGCCATCAGCGCGAGCACCTCGTTCTCGCGCGGCGTCAGCGCGGCGAGGCGGTCGTGCTTGCGCCCCACGAAGTGCGCGACCACCTCGGGATCGAGCGCCGTGCCTCCCTCCCCGACGCGCCGCACGGCCTCGACGAAGGCGTCGACGTCCATCACGCGATCCTTGAGCAAGTAACCGACGCCGCCGCGGCCGTCGGCGAGCAGCTCACGCGCGTACGTCTCCTCTACGTACTGCGAGACGATGAGGATCGCCGTCTCGGGGACGCGCTCGCGCAGCGTGAGCGCCGCTCGTAGCCCCTCGTCGCGGAAGGTCGGCGGCATGCGGATGTCGACGATCGCGATGTCGGGACGTTCGCGAAGCACGGCGTGCACGAGCGCGTCGCCGTCCCCGACCGCCGCGACGACCTCGATCTCGTTGTCGCGCAAGAGGCGGGTCAGGCCGTCGCGCAGCAGCGCGAGATCCTCGGCGATCACTGCGCGCACGGCAACACCGCCTCGATCACCGTCGGCCCGCCTTCGGGGCTGGCGATTCGCAGCGACCCGTCGAGCGCCTCGACGCGCTGCCGCAGTCCGTGGAGGCCGCCGCCGGCCTCGGACACTCCGCCGCGTCCGTCGTCGAGCACGCGCACGACGATCGCGTCATCCCGCTTGTGCACGTCGATGTCGATCCGCGACGCCTGCGCGTGCTTCAGCGCGTTCGCCAGGCTTTCTGCGGCGACGAAGTACGCGGCCGTCTCCACCGCGGCGGGCGGGCGCTCGGCGAGCTCGACGTCGACCGACACCGGCACGGCGGCGTGCGCGGCGAGGGCGCGGATCGCGGCGTCGAGCCCGCGGTCGGCCAGGATCGGCGGATGGATCCCGCGCGCGAGGTCGCGGAGCTCCTGCAACGCGGCGCCCGCCGCCTTGCGCGCCTCGGCGAGGTGCTCCTGCGCCTGCTGGGGATCCTTCTCCAGCTGCTGCTCGGCGAGGCCGAGGTTCATGCCGAGTGCGACGAGCCGGGCCTGCGCGCCGTCGTGCAGGTCGCGCTCGATGCGCCGCAGCTGGGTCTCGGCCGCCTCGACGGCGCCGGCGCGACTCTGGGTCAGCTCCTCCACGCGCGCCTCGTCCTTCTTACCGCGCGTGATTGCTTCCAGTCCGAGCGCGAGCGCGATCACGGCGATCGGCCAGACCGGCCAGAACGAGCCGCGTCCCGCCGCCGCCCAGACGCCGACCAGGAACAGCGAGAGCAGAACAGCCTCGCCCACGCGGCGAGCCCAGCGGCTCTTCGCCTCGCCGGCCCACCAGGCAGAGGCGACGGCGAGCGCGGTCGGCAGCCAGACCCAGATCGGCCAGAACGAGCCGCCGCCGCCCACCGCCCAGACGACGAGGACGAAGAGGTCGACGAGGAGGAGGGCCCAGGCCGAAGCCCGAACCGTCTTCCGAAACAGGGTCAGCGTGATCACGGAGTCCATTCTCGATCACGCGCCCTCGGCGGCGAGGTCGAGCCGTGGCAGCCGGCCGAGTGCGCGCGGCAGCCACCAGTTGCGCTCGCCGAGCAGCGTCATCGCCGCCGGCAGCAAAAGTGCCCGGATCACCGTCGCGTCGATCAGCACCGCGACGGCGAGGCCGAAGCCCATCTGCTTGAGCGACAGCAGCCCGAGCGTGGCGAAGATCGCGAACACTCCGACCATCACCATGGCAGCGCTCGTCACCGTGGAGGCGGTCGAGCGGATGCCGCGATCGACGGCTTCGCGCGTCGAGTAGCCGCGGTCGACCAGCTCGCGGATCCGGCTCACGATGAAGACGTGGTAATCCATCGAGAGTCCGAACAGCACCGCGAACAGGAAGAGCGGCACCCACGGGACGATCGCGCCGCTCGAGTGGAAGCCGAGGACGTTGTGCAGGTGCCCGTCCTGGAAGACCCAGGTCATCGCTCCGTAGGCGGCTGCGACCGAGAGCGTGTTGAGCGCGATCGCGGTCAGCCCGACGGTGAGCGAGCGGAAGCAGAGCACCATCAACGTCAGCGTGAGGAGGAACACGAAGCCGAGGACCAGGGGCATGTGGTGGTCGATGGTGGACGTGAAGTCGGCGCTGCCGGCCGTCTCGCCCGTCACCGCGACCTGCACGCCGGGCACCGAGCCGATCGTCGACGGGATGACCCGCGAACGAAGCGCGTGCAGAGCACGCAGCGACGCGGTGTCTGCCCCGTCGCCGGCGAGCGGGACGTCGAGCTCGACCGTGTTGTCCGCGTGGCGGATCGTCTTCAGGGGCCGGTGCACCTCCTTGCGGAACGCGGCGAGCCCGGCCCGGACGCGCGGCGCGTCGAGATCCGGCGCATGCACGACCACGACGGCGGGCGCGTTCGTCGTGCCGAACGCCTTCGTCACCTGCTTGTAGGCCTTTGCGACCGGGAGGTTCTGCGGAGCGTCCGAGACGCCGTCGTCCCGCGTGTGCATGTGCAGCGCCGGTGACGCGATCGCGAGCAGCAGCGCGACGGCGCCGACGACGGTGATCTTCGGATAGCGCAGGGCGGGCCGCAGCGCCGTCCGCCAGATCCGCGACTCGCGGTTCGAGTTGAGGAACCGCAGCCGTCCCCACTCGACGCGGTCGCCGAGCTTTGCGAGCAGCGCGGGCAGGACGGTGAGCGAGCCGAGCACCGCGACGAGCACGACGAGGATCGTGCCGATCCCGAGCGAGGTGAAGACGCTGTTGCCGGAGAGCATCAGCCCGCCCGCCGCCGTCATCACGGTGAGGCCCGACACGAGCACCGCGCGTCCCGACGTGGCCGCCGCTCGCTGCAGCGCCTCCTCGCGACTCGCGCCGCGCAGGCGCTCCTCCCGCTCGCGCTTCAAGTAGAAGAGCGAGTAGTCGACGCCGACCGCCATGCCCATGAGCAGGATCACGCTCGCCGTCGGGTCGGCCTCGTGGATGAACGAGCTCGAGAGGTGCGTGAGGCCGAGCGCCGCAAGCACGGCGGTGAACGCCAGCAGCACCGGGATCCCGGCCGCGAGGAACGCGCCGAACGCGAGCAGCAGGATCGCGAACGTGATCGGCAGCGAGAGCTTCTCGGCATGCGACAGGCCGCCCGAGACGACGCCGTTCATCGCCTTCGAGATGCTCGCATCGCCGACCTCGGCGATCGTGAAGCCGGGATGCGCGGCTGCGAGCCTGGCCGTGGCGTCGAGTGCCGGCTGCACTCGGGCGTCGGCGGTGTCGGCGTCGCCGCGGATGTCGAAGCCGATCAGCGCGAGGTGCCCGTCCTTCGAGACGGAGCCGAAGTGGACGTTGCGCACGTGCTCGGTGCGTGCCAGCGTCGTGCGCGCCTCTTCCAATGTGCGCCGGAACTCCGGCGACGAGGCGGTGAGCGTGCGCTGAGCGGACGAGCACGTTCTCGCTCGCGACGTTCTTGACGTGAGCGGCGGCGAGCATCTGCTGGGCGCGAGCCGCCTGGCCGTTCGTCTGCTCGGCGTCCGTCAGCTGGACAGTGCCGTGCATCGCTCCGAGGACGACTGCTGCTGCGACGAACGCCAGCCACCCGAAGGTGGCGGCTTTCCAGTGCGCGGCGCTCCAGCGGCCCGCGCGTGCTGCGAGGTTCATCTTCCCCTCCTGGGTCGTGTTCGAGGTCACGACTCCAGGCTGCTCGCGCCGCGCGCCCCGCACCATGGCGCGGCCCGGCATCTCACCCTGGGGCTATCCCCAGTCCCGGCTCTCGGGCGCGCCGCCTAACCGCGCAGCAGGAAGCGTTCGTAGACGCGATCGCGCAAGCCGGCGGGGAGCCGCTCGACCCGCGCCCGCCGCCGCGCGTCGCGGCCGACCACGTAGCGCGCCTTCGGCCGCTCGGCGGTCAACGCTCGCTCGATGATCATCGCCACCTCGTCCGCCGGCTCGGCACGCTGTCCCGCGGCCGCAGCCGCCTTGCGAAACGCCGCCATGCGCTCCCCGTAGAGCTCACGGAGCTGCTCAGGCAGCTCCTTCGCAAGGTCCTCGAACCGCTCGCCGCCCTTGCGCCAGATCGGCGTTGCGATCGTCCCCGGCTCGATCACGGTGACCGCGATCCCGAACGGCCGGAGCTCGACGCGCAGCACATCGGTGACGGCTTCCAGTGCGTGCTTCGACGCCGCGTACGCGCCGAGGAACGGCAGCGCGCTGCGACCCGCGATCGAGCCGACGTTCACGATGCGACCGCGAGCCGCGCGGAGATTCGGCAGCAAGGCCTGTGTGACCGCGACGTGGCCGACGAGGTTCACCTCGAGCTGACGGCGGAGCTGGTCGAGCGGGAGGAACTCGAGCGGCATCGCAAGCGCCGTTCCGGCGTTGTTGACGAGACCGTCCAGAGGCTCGTCCCCGAGTGTTGCGGCGGCTGCCGCGATCGTCGCCGGCTCGGTCACGTCGATCGTCACGGGCTCGAGCCGTTCGCCGGCCGCGGCGCGCAGACGGTCGCCGTCTGTGTCGGCACGAACCCCGGCGAGCACGTGCCAGCCGGCGCGCGTGAGCCGGAGCGCAGTCGCCTCGCCGATTCCGGACGACGCTCCGGTGATGAGGACGCGGCGTCCTGCGGCGCTCACTCGGCGAGGAAGGTGGGGTCGAGATCGCGGGCGGCGCGCCCGCCGAGCAGCGCGAGCGTGATGTCCGTCTCGGCGAGCAGCTGCCTGATCACCGCCTCGACACCTGCCTGGCCGCCGACAGCCAAACCGTATGCATACGGGCGGCCGACGAGCACCGCATCGGCGCCGAGCGCCATCGCCTTGAGAACGTCGGCTCCCGTCCGGATCCCGCCGTCGACGAGCACGGTCGCGTCGCCGCCGAGCGCCTCCCGCACCTCGACGTACGCGTCGAGCGCCGCGACGGCACCGTCGACCTGCCGGCCGCCGTGATTCGAGACGATGACCCCGTCGACGCCGCAGTCGCGAGCGCGGACAGCGTCCTCGGCGGTCAAGACGCCCTTGACGAGCAGCGGCAGCTCGACCTGGCTCCGCAGCCACTCGAGGTCGTCCCAGGTGAGGCCGAGGTTGGGGAAGGTGCTGAGCATCGTCGCCGCCGCGGTCAGCAGGTCCTCCTCCGGTGGCTTCTCGAGGCGCGGCAGGAACACGGGGTCGGTGAAGTACTGCGCGCAGCCCTGCCCGCTGAGGAACGGCAGGTAGGCGCGGGCCAGGTCGCGGGGGCGCCAGCCGAGGATCAGCGTGTCGAGCGTCAGGACGATCGCGCCGTAGCCTTCGTTCGCGGCGCGGTCGACGAAGCTCGCGGCGACGTCGCGGTCGTTGATCCAGTACAGCTGGAACCAGCGCGGGGCGTCGCCCATCGCCTCGGCGATCTCCTCGATCGAATGCGAGGCGGCGCTCGAGAGGATGAACGGGACGCCCGAGGCGGCAGCCGCCCGCGCGCAGGCCAGCTCGCCTTCCGGATGCGCGATGCTGAGGACGCCGACCGGCGCCAGCATGAAAGGCGCCGCCGACCGAGTCCCAAGTACCTCGATCGACAGGTCGCGCTCGCGGTTGCCCGCCAGCATCCGGGGTCGCAGCCGGCGCCGCTCGAACGCCTCGCGGTTGGCGCGCATCGTCAGTTCGCCGCCCGCTCCACCGGCGATGTACCCGAACGCACCGGGCTCGAGAGCGTCCTCCGCGCGGCTCTCCCACTCGGCGGGCGCGATCGGCCACTCGGCCCCTCCCGTGTAGATCGCGTTCTGCACGGAAGTCCCGTCGAAGCCCATGGCTCCGCGATCCTAACCGGGTGGAGGGGAGAGGTCGGCCGCCGCCTCGGCGATCGTCGCGACCGGCCCGACGCAGACGTCCTCGCCGTCGACGATCGCCAGCCATTCGTCGAGCGGGCGCGTCGCGAAGATCGCCGCGAGCTCGGCCGCGAGCGCCTCCTGGTCGGTGTCGAACTGGCGCTCGGCGAGTTCCGGCCGGCCTACGAGCTCGGCGAGCCGCCGGAAGAACTGCGGCTCGAGGGCGGCGACTGTGATGTGCCGGCCGTCGGCGGTCTCGTAGATGCGGTAGCAGGCGAGGCCGCCGGTGAGCAGTCGCGGCACGGTCTCGTCGAGGCGATGCGAGACGAGGCGATGCGAGCCGTCCACCATCGAGATGACGAGGCGGGAGCCCTTGCCTGTGCGTTCGCGCTCGAGCAGAGCCGCGAGGATCTGCGTCACTGCGCCGAGGGCGCCTGCCGCGAAGTCGGCGACCGGGAGGGGTGGCAGGGAGGGCGCGGTGTCCCAGAGCACTCCGGCCCAGCCGAGGTAGTTCAGGTCGTGCCCTGCGCGTTGCTCGTGGCGTCCGCCGAGTCCGAAGCCGGTGATCGAGCAGTAGACGGTGCGTTCCGAGACCTGCTCGGGACCGATGCCTAACCGCGTTGCGACGCCGGGCCGGAAGGACTCGAGCACGACGTCCGCCTTGGCGACGAGCTCGAGCGCCGGCGCCGGATCCTGCTTCAGGTCGACCTCGATCGACTCCTTGCCGGCGCGCAGAGCCGCGTCCCAGGTTGGAGCTGTGCGACGCAGCGGATCGCCGCCGGGCGGCTCGACGCAGACCACGCGCGCTCCGAGCTCGAGCAGCTCGCGCGACGCGAACGCGCCAGGGAGATAGCGGCTGAAGTCGACGACCAGCATTCCGCTCAGCGGCTGCATCGCCGGACGAACCTATCTCAGCAGCAGGTACACGCCGTACGCGATAGCCGCGACGCCGAGAACGATGGCGAGCACCCGGAGACGGTCGCTCATCATCTCGGGGAATCACAAGCTTCCAGCACGAACTCGCTGATCCGGTCGAGATAGCCGTCGACGAAGCGCGGCGGCTCGCCGTGATAGAGCCGGTGATCGCCTTCGGGGAAGACCTCGACGTGCAGGAGCTCCGGCCGCACCGCCGCGCGGAGCGCTTCGACGCTCTCCTCGGGCGGCGTCACCTTGTCGGCCTCGCCGAAGATCGCAAGGAGCGGCGCCGCGATCCGCGAATGCGCCGACGCAGGGTCGTAATCGAAGATCAGGCAGGACAGGTCCCAGACCTCCTCGTGCTCGAACATGAACTTCAGGCCCGGGAGCTCGCGGTAGGGCACGCCGGCGGCGTCGAGCTGCTGGAGCCCTACGGCCAGGCTTGGACGTTCGCGCATCACCGCCACGACAGCGTCATACGTCGCAAGTGCTTCGGCCGGCTGGTCGTCGGTCAGCTTGCTTGCGAGCGAGTAGCGCTCCTGCCTCGCGGGCGAGACGCCGGGCCCGGAGTTCGTGATCAACGAAGGCAACCGGAACTTCCCGCGAGGCGGCCTCGACGACGACCCAGCCGCCCTGGCTGTGGCCGAACAGTCCGATCGGGAAGCCGGCAGGGCTTTCGGACTCGAAGACGGCGAGCCCGGCGAGAAGATCGTCGGCTTGCTCGGCGATCCCGGCCTCGAGCCAGCTTCCGCCCGAGCCGCCGACCCCGCGCTTGTCGAACGAGCACACCGCGATCCCGGCTTCGAGCAGGTGCTCCCTGATCGGCGGAAAGAGCACGTCGTTGTTCCGGTCGGACGGTCCCGAGCCGGGATGCATCAGCACACCTGCCACGGCCTCGCCTGCCGGACGCCAGAGGGTTCCGGCCAGACGGACGCCGCCGGAGTCGGCCTCGATCTCGGCAGAAGTCACGCAGCCATTCTGACGGTGGGGCTCCGCGGCGAGACGGCTCCGCATGCGAAGATCAGCAGATGGAGGCAGGTCCCACCCCCGTCGTCTTCGTTCACGGACTGTGGCTGCACGCCGAGTCGTGGAAGCCGTGGGTCGACCTGTTCGACGAGTCGGGTTACGCGGCGAGCGCCCTGGGCTGGCCCGGCGACGGCGACACGGTCGCCGAGACGCGGGCCCACCCGGAGCAGGTAGCGGGTCACGGCATCGCCGACGTAGTCACGAACTACGCGCACGAGATCGGAAAGCTCGATCGGAAGCCGATCGTCGTCGGCCACTCCTTCGGCGGCCTCATCGCACAGCGTCTTCTCTCGGGCGGCTTCGCCTCGGCTGCCGTGGCGATCGACCCTGCGCCCGCCAAGGGCGTCCTCTACTTGCCGCCGTCGGCGCTGCGCGTCGCCTCGATCGCGCTGCGCAACCCGGGAAACCGAAACGGCGCCGTCTCGCTCACGAAGGAGCAGTTCCGCTACGGGTTCGGCAACGCCATCTCCGAGGAGGAGTCGGACGAGCTCTTTGAGCAATGGACGATCCCGTCACCGGGCAAGCCGCTGTTCGAGGCGGCGCTCGCGAACGTCGAGCCGCATTCGCCCGCAGCCGTCGACCGCAAGAGCGAGACGCGAGGCCCGCTGCTGATCACGGCCGGAGGAAAAGACCACACGGTTCCGGCGGCGGTCAGTAGGCAGACGCAGAAGCTCTACAGCAAGTCGTCGGCCGTCACCGATCTGAAGACCTTCGCCGACCGCGGCCATTCGCTGACGATCGACCGCGGCTGGCGCGAGGTGGCCGACTCAGTCGCTCGGCTGGCTCGGCGAGCACGGCCTCTAGACGCGCGATCGCCGTCCGCTCTGTCCATGACGCCGCCGGCGCCTCGGCGCCTTCGGCGCGGCAGGCGGAGCTTCGATCCCGGCCGCAGCAAACGCATGCGCGTGACCGACCGCTCCTGCCAGCCGGCTGACGTCGAGCCGCTGCTCGGGGAGCACCAGGGTGACGCCCGTGCCGGTGCGGCCGGCGCGGCCGGTTCTGCCGACGCGGTGGACGTAGTCGTCTGCCGTGCGGGGCGGGTCGAAGTTGATCACGTGCGTGATGTCGTCGACGTCGAGCCCGCGGGCGGCGACGTCGGTGGCGATCAGCGTCGAGACGCGGCCTGAGCCGAACTGCGCGAGCGAACGTTCGCGCGCGTTCTGGGACATGTTTCCGTGCATGCACGGCGGCGCGCATGTCGTGCGCGCGCGCGAGCTTGCGGGCGAGCTTGTCGGCGCCGTGCTTCGTGCGGACGAAGACGAGTGCGAGCCCGCGCTCGCGCCGGAGCTGTTCGGCAAGCCGCTCGAGCTTGTCGTCGGCCGTCACGGCGACGAATTCGTGCTCGACGTCGCCGCGCACGTCCTCGATCTGCGCGCCGGCGCGTGAACCGCGACGCGTTGACCGTGTACGTGCGAGCGAGCTCGGCGACCGGCCCGTCGAGCGTGGCCGAGAACAGCATCGTCTGCCGGTTCTGCGGGATCTGCGCGCAGGATGCGGTCGACCTGCGGCCGGAATCCCATGTCGAGCATGCGATCGGCTTCGTCGAGGACGAGCACGCGAACCGAGCGCGAGCGAGACGAGCCGCCGCTCGAGCAGGTCGCTGCAGCCGGCCGGGTGTGGCGACGAGGATGTCGCGCGCCGTGCGCCCGCTTGGCCTGGCCGGTGACCGACGTGCCGCCGTAGACGGCCGCAATCCGCAGGTTCCGTGACGCCGGCGAGCGGCTGGAGGTCGTCGACGATCTGCGAGGCGAGCTCGCGGGTCGGGACGAGGACGAGCGCGCCGGGCTGCGCCGAGGCGCCGGCGGTGCGCTCGACCAGCGGGATTCCGAATGCGAGCGTCTTGCCCGAGCCGGTGGGCGACGCGGCGAGGACGTCGACGCCTGCGAGGGCGTCGGGGAGGACGAGCGCCTGGATGGCGAACGGCGACCGGATGCCGAGCCGCGCGAGCGCCTCGACGACGGGCGCGCTCACACCGAGCGCGGTGAATGACTGAATCATGTGTTGGTTCCTTCCGTGTACTGCAGGGTTCGAGATGCGAGAGACTCGAAACGCCTGCAAACAGGAGGAACGAGAAGCTGAATCTCCGGCCACCAAACGGCGACCGCACATCCACGGTAGCAGCCTCGAGCGCCGCTTCAGGTGCGTCGGGGCTCTGCCGGACGCATCGTCGCAGTTCCACCCTCGTCGACTTCGACCACGAAACGCCCGGGGTCAGCGCCTCTCTTGAAGCGACTGAGACCTTTCGGGCGTCGCGCGATGATCGCGTGGGTGTCGGTGCGGGTCTCGATCACGTAGCCCTCCGCGACCTTTTGGTCGAGGAACACGTCGAGGCCGTCCTTGCGCGCGCCGAGCGGATCAACCTCACCCACGGGCGTGAGTATCGCAGTCGGCCTTCCGTTCATGCGCGCAGCAGCCCGGCGCGCGGGCTCGCCAAGGTCCCGTAGTCCTGAGGTTGGATCCGTCCTGCGGTCTGTAAGAGCTTCGCGACGAGCACGCCGAAGATGAAGCCGCCGACATGAGCGAAGAAGGCGACGCCGCCTCCGTTGGCGGTCGACGAGTAGAGGCCGTAGTTCGCCTCGAACAGTTGGTAGAGGAACCAGAAGCCGAGGAAGACCCAGGCAGAGACCGTCACCGGGATGATCGTCGCCAGCCCGAACACCCTCGATCTCGGGTAGAGCACGAAGTAGGCGCCGAGCACCCCGGCGATTGCGCCGCTCGCACCGAGGTTGGGGACACGCGCCGCAGCGTGATTGGCGAACACGAGCGTCATCAGGGTCTGCGTCATCATCGAGACGAAGCCGCCGGCCAAGTAGAAGACGAGATAGCGCAGGTGACCGAACGCGTCCTCGACGTTCTTGCCGAAGACCGCCAGGAACAGCATGTTGCCGAGGATGTGATCCCAGCTCCCGTGCAGGAACATCGCCGTGATCCAGCTGATCCCCCAGGGCTCCGGCGCATGGCAGGAGCCGTTGACCGCGCAGGGATAGAAGGACGCGTGGAAGATCGACGAGTTAAGGTGCGGTAGCTCGTAGAAGATCCAGACCGCGAAGTTCGCAACGATCAGCGAAACGTTGACGATCGGGAAGTTGCGCGCTCTGAGACCGTCTGAGAGCGGGAGCATGCCGGGAGTATGGACCGTATCTTCGAGCGAGCAACCCGCCCTGTGCGGCGGGTTCTCGAGCGGGAGCGACGGGACTCGAACCCGCGACCTCCGGCGTGACAGGCCGGCGTTCTAACCAACTGAACTACGCCCCCGCGGGACGCCCAGTCTAGCGAGCAGGCGGTAGCCCGGCCGGAGCCGGAGAGTCGGTGCACCGGCCTCCCATCTACTCTGCGCGGGTGAACCTCGCCGACTGGGTCGCGGTTGCGATCGTGCTGGTGGCAGCTGTCGGCGGGATGCGGCGCGGCCTCGTCCTCAGCGCGTTCTCCCTCGTCGGGCTCGCCGTCGGCGCCTACATCGGCTCCCGCGTCGCCCCGCACGTGCTTCCCGGCGGGTCGGATTCGACGTGGACCCCGATTGCCGGGCTCGTCGGCGCGGTGCTCGGCGCGATGCTCTTCCAGTTCGGGGCGCTCGTCGCCGGCTCGTTCGTGCGCGGCGGTCTTCGCTTGACGCCGCTCCGAATGCTCGACTCGGCGGGAGGGCTCTTGCTCGGCGCCGCCATCGGCCTCGCGATCGTCTGGGTCGGCGCCTCGGTCGCGCTCCTCAGCCCCGGCGAGACACGGCTGCGGCAGGAGGTGCAGCGCTCGGCGATCGTCAAGCAGCTCGACTCGGCTCTCCCGCCGCGCACGCTGCTCAACCTCCTGGCCCGCATCGACCCCTTCCCCTCGATCGTCGGGCCCAAAGCTCCCACCCTGCCGCCGAGCAAGGGCGTGCTGCGCGACGCCTCGATCCGGGGCGCCACCTCGCGGATCGTCAAGGTGCTCGGAACGGCCTGCGGCGTCGGTGTCGAGGGAAGCGGCTGGTTCGCCGGCCCGAACCTCGTCGTGACGGCCGCGCACGTCGTCGCCGGCGAGAGCGACACCGAGGTGCGGGTCCCCGGCGACGTGCTCCCGTTCCGGCCCGCGACCGTCGTCGCGCTCGACACCCACAACGACGTCGCCGTGCTTCGAGTCGACGGGGTGAACCTCAAGCCGCTGCAGCTCGCCGACCCGCAGTCCGGCGCCGCCGTCGCGATCCTCGGCTATCCACTCGACGGTGGGCTGACGGCGACGCCGGGCCGCATCGGCCGGACGGCGACGGTGCTGACGCAGGACGCACTCGGCCACGGGCCGGTCGCAAGGACGATCACGGCGGTGGCGGGACAGGTGGAGCACGGCGACTCCGGGGGGCCTGCGGTCGACGCCGCCGGCCAGGTCCAGTCGATGATCTTCGCCGCCCGAGTCGGCTCCGCGAGCGGCTACGGCGTTCCGCCTTCGATCATCGAGAGCGATCTCGCCAAGGTCGGCACGCACGCGGTTCTGACCGGCGCCTGCGCTCCCTAACTAGCCTCGGGAAGCAGCTCGACCACGTCGAGCGGTCGCCTGAACGGCGCCATGACGTAGGCGCCGCTCGCGAGCTCGCGCGCCCCCGCGATCAGCTCCTGTCCGAGCGCGAGCCCGACCTTGCGCGCGCCCGCGCCCGCCGCTCGATATCGGTCCTGCACGTGTTCCGGGACGACGATTCCCGGCACCTCGTTGTGGACGCGGACGAGGGTCTCCGTCGTCCGGATCGGCCAGACCCCGACCAGCACCGGCACCGGCCAGCCGCCGAGCCGCTCCCGGAACGCCTCGAACGCCTCGAGGTCGAACAGGATCTGCGTCATCGCAAAACAGGCGCCCGCAGCGACCTTACGGTGGAAGCGCTCGGCCTCGAGGCCAAGGTCGTCGGCGGTCGGATTCACCGCGGCACCCGGGAAGAACGTCGTCGGTGCGTCGATCGCGCGCCCGTGCCAGTCCTCGCCGGCGTTGAGCTTCGCGATCAGCTCCACCAGCCCGATCGAGTCGACGTCGTAGACGCCATGGGTGCCGGGGTAGTCGCCCGCCTCGGGCGGGTCGCCCGTGACCGCGAGGATGTTCCGCACGCCCTCGGCGTGCGCTCCGAGCAGCAGCGATTCGAGGCCGGTGATGGTCGTGTCGCGCGGTGTGAGGTGCGGGATGGTCTCGACCCCGGTGAAGCGCTCGATCGCGACCGAGGCCATGATCCCGCTCATGCGCGCCCGCGCGCGGGGGTTGTCGTTGACGTCGACGAACTGCGCGCGGCCCGAGTCGCGGACGGCGCGCGCCGTCTCGATCAACGCCTCCGGATTCGCCCCCAGCGGCGGATCGACCTGGACCGAGAGTGCGAACTCGCCCTCGCGCAGGAGTCGCGCGAGCTGCGTCTCTCCCGTGGCGGGCTCGAACGGCGCGACCTGCTCGCGCTCCTGGACGAGAAAGGAGCCGGCGGGACGTCGGTTCGCGTCGACCGCCTCGCGGATCGCCGCCACCTGGGCCGGAGTCGTGCCGCAGCAGCCGCCGATCAGGCGCGCCCCGAGCGCGCGCGCCTGCGCTGCGAACTCGGCGAAATAGGCCGGCGTGGCGTGCGGGAAGACGATCCGCTGGCCGCTCATGCTCGCGAGGCCGACGTTCGGCAGCGCCGCGAGGACGGCCCCGTCGCTGCGCATCCGGGCGAGCGCCGTGAGCGAGGCCGCGGGGCCGGCACCGTGGTTCGCGCCGTACGCGGCGAGGCCGAGCGGTTGTAGCTTCGCCGCCGCGTCCTCCGCTTTCACCCCGGCGAGCGTCTCGCCGCCGGCGTCGAAGGTGAGGAGGGCGACGAGCGGCAGCGTCGAGACCGAGCGGACCGCGGCGATCGCCGTCTCCAGCTCTTCGAGGTCGTAGAACGTCTCGACCATGAAGAGGTCGACGCCGCGCCCCTCGAGGATGCGGGCCTGCTCGGCATAGAGCTCCGCAGGCTCCTGCCGGGCCAGCTCGGTGTCGCCGAGCGGCCCGATCGAGCCTGCGATGAAGACGTCCCGGCCGGCGACCTCGCGCGCCTCGCGCGCGACGCGAACTGCGGCCGCGTTGATCGACTCGAGCTCGTCGGCGAGGAACTGGCGGGCGAGCTTGGCGCGGTTCGCGCCGAAGGTGTTGGTCTCGATGAGCTCGGCGCCCGCGCGGATGTAGCCCAGATGCACCTCGAGCACGCTCTCGGGCGCGCGGAGGTTCGCCTCCTCGGGACACCGAAGCCCGGACACCGCGCTCGAGAGCAGCGCGCCCATGCCGCCGTCGGCGACGATCGGCGTCTCCTGCGCGAGCCGCTCCTCGAACCGGCTCATGCGTCGGGGTGCACGGTGCGGCCCTCCATCCCGCCCGCGACGGTCACGAGCTCGCCCGTCACATGGCCGGAGAGCTCGTCGGACGCGAGCACGACGACGGCGCGCGCGACGTCCTCGGCCTGCGCGACCTTGCGCAGCGCCATCGTCCGGCTGAGGCGAGCGACGAACTCAGGGTCGAGCTCGCCGCGCGTCATCGGTGAGTACGTCCAGCCCGGGGCGACGGCGTTCACGCGGGCGAGCGGTGCGATCCGGACGATCTCGTTCTTGAGGCTCAGGAGCAGCCCTGCCTGGATCGCAGCCTTCGCGGCCGCATAGTCGGCATGTCCCGCCTCGCCGAAACGCCCTGCGGTCGAGCCGACGAGGACGAGGTTGCCGTGGCCGGTTCGCTCGACGAGGCGCAGGAACCCGCGCGCGGTGAGGAACGTGGCCGTGAGGTTCGCGCGCAGCGTCGCCTCCCAGCGCTCGAGCGGTAGCTCCCAGACCGGTTCGTCCTCGCGCGGCCAGAACCCGGCGACGGCCGCGCAGACGTCGATGCCGCCGAGTTCGCGCTCGGCCGCTTCGAACAGCGCGTCGACCTCGTCCTCCACGGTCAGGTCAGCCTGCAGCGCGACGCCGCCTGTCTCCCGTGCGAGCTCCGCGGCGCGCTCGGCGCTCGTGCGGTAGTGGATCGCGACGCCGGCACCCTCGGCCGCGAACGCGCGGACGCACGCCGAGCCGATCCCACCCGCGCCGCCGGTCACGAGGACGCGCTTCCCGGCCAGTCCAGTCTCCACGGGCTGACGTTATCGTCCCACCATGCGCGTCCACGTGATCAGCGACATGGAGGGCGTCGCCGGCATCGTCAAGTGGCAGCAGACGACCGGCGGCGAGAAGCTCTACGACGAGGGCCGGGCGCTCTACACCGAGGAGATCAACGCTGCCGTGCGCGGCGCGAAGGCGGCCGGCGCGACGGAGATCGTCGTCATGGACTGCCACGGCGCCGGCGGTGCGTACGACTTCAACTCGCTGCTCCCCGAGCTCCTCGATCCCGGCTGCGAGTACGTCGTGCAGCGGGAGTGGACGGAGTACACGAGCTTTCTCGAGTCCGGCTGCGACGCGGCGCTCTTCGTCGGCATGCATGCGATGGCGGGCACGGCGAACGGCGTCCTCTCACACACGGTCTCAGGCCAGGCGTGGCAGTGCCTCAGCTTCAACGGGACGCTCGTCGGCGAGACCGGCATCAACGCTGCGCTCTGCGGCCACTGGGGCGTTCCTGTCGTCCTCGTCACCGGCGACCGTGCGGTGTGCAACGAGGCGCGGGAGCTGCTGGGCGAGGGTCTGTCGACGGTCGAGGTGAAGGAGGGGCTCGGCCGCTTCAGCGCGCGGATGAAGACGCCGCTCGAGGCGCGCGAGCTGATCGAGGAGGGCGCGAAGAAGGCGCTCTCGGACCTGTCGGCCGTCGCACCGTATGACCCCGGCAAGCCGTGCGAGATCGAGATCGTCTTCACCACTCCCGACCGCCTGCAGGAGTACGCGAACCGCAAGGCCGTCGAGGTGACGAGCCCGAGCTCACTGGTCGTTCGTGGCGACGACTGGTGGTCGGCCTGGTCGAGCTTCTTCTTCTAGGGGGACGGTCACGGGCCGGTCGCCCGCATGATCTCCGGCCACTCGGCGGCAAGGCTCGAGCTCAGCGTGCAGGCGGCGATGGGCAGTCCGCGCTCCTGGTTCGCCGTCGGCATCCGAATCGAGCCGAGGCGCGTGTAGCCGCGGCAGAAGCGGGAGGCCTGGCTGCCTGTGAATCCGACGAGGGCCGCGCGGCGTCCGGCGACCGGAGGGCGCCAGTAGCGGAAGGTCACGTCGGTAGACGCGACCGGCGGCAGTTCGTGGCCGAACAGCTCGAGCGCGCCTGCCTCGCCGTAGTTGCTCGCGACGACGACGTCTGCGCCTCGTGCCAGCCGTTCCACCTGGGCCGCGAGCGCCGGCCAGCCGAGCTCGTCCTGGTAGTCGCTGCGAGCCTTGACGACTCCGTGCCGGATCGCGGTGTGCAGCGGGTAGACGGGCAGCACCTGTGGCAGCGCGACGACGAAGACCGCCGCGTAGGCGACGGCGAACGCAACGAACCGGCGGCGCGTCAGCCAGTGCGCGGCCGGCACCGCACCCGCCGCGAGAGCGAAGAAGACGACCGGCATCGCGTAATACGACTTCCCTCCGAGGACCAAGTACGCGACCGGGACGGCGGCCACGGCCGCTCCGATCGGCCGCAACCGGCGGTCGCGCAGGAGCAGGACCACGCCGGCGACGGCGACCGGGACGGCGAACGGGTTCGTCTGCAGCAGGAAGTCGATGAGGTACTGCGGGCGCGACTCGTCGGTGGCGCTCCCAGGCGGGTGGAGGAACCAGTGCACGCTGATCCAGCCGTGACCCGCCTCCCAGAGAAGGTTCGGCACCAGCAGCAGGGCCGCGACGAGGATGGCGAGGGGAAAGTCACGCGACGCGAGCACGTCTCTCCGCCACAGGGCGAAGCCGGCGATGAGCAGAACGACCACGACCCCGAGCGTGTACTTCGTCTCGAGGCCTAC
This sequence comes from uncultured Actinomycetes bacterium, assembly GCA_963696975.1. GTDB lineage: Bacteria > Actinomycetota > Thermoleophilia > Gaiellales > Gaiellaceae > Palsa-739. The sequence goes on from CAVOMI010000004.1 coordinate 629,375, forward strand.
TCCGACTGCGACGCCGAGCGCGAGCCACGAGCCACGGCCGAGGGCGAGCCGCAGTGCCAGCCAGAGGACGAGCATCGTCGCCGTCTGGTCGAACGAGACCGGCTGAAAGAGCCCATTCGTCGCGAGCAGGATGGGCGAGAAGGCGACGAGCGCGGCCGCGAGCGCCTGCGCCCGGCCACCGCCTCCGAGCTCCCGCGCGACGAGCGCGGCGAGCACGATCGTCGCCGCGCCGGCGAGGATCGCGAAGGCGCGGAAGCCGACCAGCGACTCGGCGAACAACAGGCGCGCCGCCGCCGAGAGGAGCGCCGTGACCGGCGGGAACTCGACATAACCGCCCTGCAGATGGCGGCCCGCGACTGCGTAGTAGAGCTCGTCGCGCTGCCAGCCGTACCGGCCCGCGAACGCGAGGCCGAGACCGCACTTCAGCGCCAGCACGACGAGCAGCGGCCGAACCGCGAGCGCAGGCAGGCCGCGAGGCGCGACGGCAGCCTCGTCGGGCCCTTCCGCAGCGACCGCGGCGCTCACGAGATCACGCGACGAGCATCCCGCGTGTGGCGGGGGCCGTCAACGGTAGGAAACCGCAGCGGCCGGCCGACTGCGTTCGTTCTTATCGCGTGGTGGACACGTCCACGACTCCGAGGCCTTCCACCAGGGTGAAGAAGGCACGAGCGAACGGCGACGCCTCGCTGCGCGCGCGCACCTCGTCCCAGTCGATCTGCTCGCGGAGCGCACGCGTCCACTCGAGCACGGCTCCGAAGTCGGGCTCCTGCTCGGTCATCGCCATCAGCTTCGCCACCATCACGTCTTCGAGCGTCGAAACGCGGACGCGCACGGCCATCACCTCGGCGAGCGGTGCGCGCTCGATCTGCTCGTCGGTGATCGGCCCGCTCGCAGGGTGGTAGATCAGGTCGACGAGCGCGCCGTTCGGATGCCAGGTCTTGACGAGCCAGCCCTCGGGCGGTCGCGCCGTCTCCCAGCCTTCCCCTTCGAAGGCTGCGAGCGCCGTCTCGATGTCGTCGGGCCGGACGAGGAAGTCGACGTCGTGCTCGCTGCGCGGGCCGCCGCGTGCCCAGGCGGAGAGACCACCCCCGAGCACGAACGGGATGTCGGTGCGCTGCAGAACGCCGACACCATCCTTCATGGCGTCGATCAACTCCTCGAAGGTGGGCTCGGGCATCGCCGGATCGTTTCCGGTTTGTCCGATCGCGCAACATGGGGCCCGTGATCCGCGTTGCCGCAGCAGCCGACATCCACGCGTCCGCCGCGAGTCGCGAGCGGGTGGAGCGCGCGTTCGCCGAGCTGGACGGCGAGGCCGACGTCGTCCTCCTTGCCGGCGACCTGACAACGACCGGAGAGCCGGAGCAGGCGGCCGTAGTCGCCGGCGCGTGCCGGGGGCTGGACGTCCCGATCTTCGCGGTGCTGGGCAACCACGACCACCACGCCGCGCGGACCGAGGAGATCGAGGAGGTACTCGTAGATGCCGGTGTCCGACTGCTCGACCGCGAGTGCGCGACCTGCGAGCTGGACGGCCTCGAACTCGGCGTCGTGGGCGCGAAGGGCTTCGTCGGTGGCTTCCCCGGCTCGGCGCTGCCCGACTTCGGGGAGCCGTTGCTCCGCCGCGTCTACGCCGAGACGACCGCCGAGGCCGAGGCGATCGCGAGCGGGCTGCAGGCGATCGTGCACTGCGACGTGCGGATCGTCCTGCTCCACTACGCGCCGGTGGTGGACACGCTCGAAGGCGAGCCGCCGGGCATCCACACGTATCTGGGGTCGGAGCGGCTCGCGACGCCGATCGCCGAGTACGGCGCCGACCTCGTCCTGCACGGCCATGCCCACGCCGGCTCGTTCGAGGGCTCGATCGGTGAGATCCCGGTCTACAACGTCGCCGTTCACGTGACGGGCCGGAACTTCTGGATCTTCGAGCTCGACGGCAGCGGCGTGCGGCGCGGCGGGGAAGTCGTGGAGGTACGCGAGCCGCCTCAGTAGGTAGCTTGGCCGGATGGAAGGCCGCGTTGTCCGGATCTCGACCGCGCCGGTGAAGGCGCTGCACCTGGTCAATCCCGCCGAGGTCGAGCTCACGCGCGCGGGTGTCGTGGGCGACCGCCGTTTCTGGCTCGTCGACCGCGACCGCCGGCTCGTGAACGGGAAGCGTCATCCCGAGCTGATGCGCGTGCATCCTGCCTGGGACGAGGCTTCGCGCCGGCTCGCGCTCACGTTCCCCGACGGGTCGGTCGTCGACGGCGAGGTCTCGCCCGGCGAGCCCTTCGAGGCCGAGCTCTACGGCACTCCTCATCCGTCGCGAACCGTGCCCGGACCGTGGCAGGACGCGCTCTCCGAGTTCGCCGGCGAGCCGCTGACGCTGCTCTGGTCGGAGGGCGGCGCACAAGATCGCGGCAACGACCGCGGCGGTTGGGCCTCGGTGGTCTCGCGCGGGTCGCTCGAGCGGATTCGCGCGGAGGCCGGAGCCGACGAGCCGGTCGACGGGCGCCGCTTCCGGATGCTGTTCGAGATCGACGGGGTCGGGGCGCACGAGGAGGACTCGTGGCTCGGACACCGCGTTGCGATCGGCGATGCGGTGATCGTCCCGCTCGGAGACGTCGGCCGCTGCGTCGTGACCACGTGCGACCCGGACGACGGCGTCTCCGACTTCGACACGCTCAAGCTCCTCGCCGGCTACCGGCGGGAGGGCGTGACCGAGCCGCTGCCGTTCGGCGTCTACTGCGACGTGGCCGTCCCCGGGCGCGTCCGCGTCGGCGATCCGGTGCGCCCGGCCGTGCCCGACGCGGTCGAGGCATAGCATTAGGGCGATGGCGGCGAAGCCACGGGTGGAGGCGAAGGGGCCGGTCGAGCGGCTGCACGAGCGCATCGTCGCCGGCGACCGCGGCTGGTTCTTCGCTCAGATCGCCGACAAGGTCGCCGAACAGCGCACGGCGAAGGGCCTTTCACAGCGGGAGCTGGCCGAGCTCTGCGGCACCACCCAGTCCGCGATCGCCCGCCTCGAGCGCGGCGGCCGGCCGCCGCGGATCGACACTCTGCTCCGCATCGCCGAGGCGCTCGACTGCGAGCTCGTCGTCGAGCTCGAGCCGCGCACCCACTAGCTCATGCCGCAGATCGTCGTCGCGGTCGCCGGAGACTCGATCTCGGCCGGGTCGCCGCTCTGGGATCCGGATCCGGCCGTTCGTGCGCGGATTCCGGCGCCCGACGAGCGGAGCCAGTGGCAGTGGTGGGCGGCGCAGGCCGACCCCCGCCTCGAGTTCCGTACGACGGCCGTCTATGGCGAGCGCACCGACGAGATCGCGCGCCGGCTCGACCTCGTCCTGGACGGCGCCGACGTGCTCGTCGTGCAAGGCGGGATCAACGACGTGGTGCAGCGGCGGCCGGTGGCGACCGCGGCCGAGAACCTCCGGGCGATGCTCGATCGCGGTCGTGCCGCCGGAGCCGCCCTCGCGGTCGCCGACGTGCTGCCCTGGAACAACGGCGACGAGCGAACGGCGCAGGACATCGCACGGCTCAATGCGCTGATCCGGCAGCTCGGGACGACGCTTCTCCCGTTCCACGACACGCTCGCCGATCCGCCGATCCGACGCGCATGCGCGACGGCCTGACCGACGACGGAGACCATCCTTCGGTCGACGGTCACCGCCTGCTCGGCGGGCGAGCCTTTCGGCTTCCGCCGCTAGACGTCTAGCTCGAGCCCGTCGTGCGCGCGCTCGACGCCGTCCGGAAGGGGAAGCTCGTCCGGCCGGTGGATGACGACGAGGCGCTTCGCGCCCGACGACGAGAAGGCGTCGAGCGCCTCCTCGGCCGTGAGGTGACCGCGGATGCCTTGCTCGGGCTGCGAGAGCGTCGCCTCGCAGAGGAAGAGGTCGGCGCCGCGGGCGAGCTCGACGAGCCCGTCGCATGGGGCAGAGTCGGCGCTGTACGCGAGCGTCCGGTCGCCGTCCGAGACGCGCAGCCCATAGCTCTCGAGCGCGTAGTGGAGCATCCGGTAGCCGACGAGCTCGAAGCCCGCGGCCGTGAAGGGCGTCTCCTCCTCGTACTCGTGCACCTCGAAGAGCTCGAGGATCGCGTTCGCGTACAGCACGGGATCGAGGCCGTGGAGCGTCTCGCGTCCTCCGTGCGGCAGCCAGAGCTCGGGTGGCTCCACGTCTTGCCCCGCGCCGAAGAGCCCTCCGAAGGCCCAGGGCACGAGGTCTCCCCAGTGATCGAGATGGAAGTGGGTGATGACGATCGCGTCCACCCGCGGCCACGGCTCGAACCGCCGCAGACGAGGCAGCACGCCGGGGCCGCAGTCGAGCAGGAGGCGCCGGCCGTCCTCCTCGACGAGATAGCCCGACTGGGCGCCGCCGGGATTCGGCCAGGCGGGAGAGCAGCCGACGACATTCACTCGCACGGCGCCTATCCTCGCTGGACCGGACGGGTGCTCGCACCGAGAAGCGCAGCTGTGTATAACTGCGCCGTGGCCGTCTCCGCCGACACGTTGAGGAAGGTGCCGCTCTTTGCGGACCTCGACAACAAGGAGCTCGGGCAGATCGCGAGCAGCATGCGCGAGCGGCGCTTCAGGGCGGGCGACACGGTGACGCAGGAAGGTCAGGGTGGCGTCGGCTTCTTCGTCGTCGACGAGGGCGAGGCGCAGGTGACCGTCGGCGGCGAGGACAGAGGCGTCGTCGGCCCCGGCGACTACTTCGGCGAGATCGCGCTCATCAACGACTCGCCGCGCACCGCCACGCTGACGGCCAGCACCGACATGCTCTGCTACGGCATGACGCCGTGGGACTTCCGGCCGCTTGTCGAGAGCAACTCGGCGATCGCCTGGAAGCTGCTCACCGCCATGGCCGAAAAGCTGCGCTAGCGGAAGCGCCGGGCGCCGTAGTAGGCGTACTCGTGCATCGTCGAGACGCGCACGCGCGCTCCGGTGTGCGGTGCATCGATGAAGCGGCCGTCGCCGGCGTAGATGCCGACGTGGCTCGCGCCGTAGAAGAAGACGAGGTCGCCCGGCCGCAACGAGCCGTGCGAGACGCGGCGGCCATGCGCCATATCGGCCCAGCTCGAATGTGGCAGCCCGATCCCGAAGTGGCTGTAGACGAAGCGCACGAGTCCTGAGCAGTCGAAGCCGCTGCGCGGGCTCGAGCCGCCCCAGCGGTAGGGGATGCCGAGGAAGTGCCGCGCGTAGGAGACGACGCGGTTGCCGAACGGAGGCGCCACGCGACGATGCGCCACCAGGTGCCGCCTCGGCTCGGGTCTCGGGACGAGCTTCACGGGATGCGCTGCGTGCCGTTTCCCGCCGCGGACGGCGCGCCCCTGGAGCGGGCGAACGAGCGCGAGCGCCAGGGCGATGGCAACGGCGAGCAGCAGTATGAGGAGGCGGATCGGCCGCAAGAGAATGGGAGGTTCCCGTCGATGGGCGCGGCCGTCGGAGTGTCCGGCCGCTCGCTTTCGGCGTGGTCGCGCACTTCAGCAGAGGGACGAGAAGCTCGCATGCCCCGTATGGGTCAGTGAGCGCAGCTTCCGGCAGGTTGGCGTAGATTCGCCGAAAAGTCTTTACTTCGCCCGCGCCTGCGCGAGCAGCGTCTGGAGGCTCGGCCAGCCCTTCACGGCGATGTCTCTCTGCAGGACGATGCGGCCCGTGCCCGACACGAGCTCGAGGTACGGCGAGTCCTGCACGCGATAGCCGTCGGCGAACGTGCCGCTCTTGTCCACGACCACGGGATACCGGAGCGGGTGCGGTAGGCCGTGTAGGAACGCCGCGAGCGCGCCGGGCGAAGGCTCGACCTTGTCCTCGTCGACGGCGACGAGGTCCGGCAACCCCTGGCGCCGGGCAGCCGCCGCGTAACCGTCGAGGGCCTCGAGCTGCTTCGCGAGAGCGGTCACCTCGGTGTCCCAGGTGTCGAAGAAGAGCACGAGATGCGGACCGGAGCCGGGGCCGAATCGCACCGTTCCGCCGTCGCTCCGCGGCAGCGCCACCCGGTCGTGCGGGCCGGAGAGCACCGGCTCGGCGAGCGACGTCGCGCCGCTCAGCCGAGGATGGCCCGGAAGCAGGGGGGCGATGCTGCGCGCGATCTCGTATCCGAGCTGGTCGACGCTCGAATACGCCATCTGAGTCAGGAAGAGCCGCGACTCGCGGCCGCGAGTGTCGATCACGTACGTCGCCGGCGTGTGGTCGATCGAGCCGTTCATGACGGCCGCGTCGATGTAGTACTCGTGCCAGACCCGCCTCAGGTCGGACAGCGACCCGGTCAGAAAATGCCACTTGTTCGTCATCCGGTGCACCCGCGAGTAGTCGCGCACCCACTTGACCTGCGTCGCCTCGGGGTTGGCTCCGACGCCGAGCAGCTGGACGTCGGAGGCGGCCGGCCCAAGCAGCTCCTTCGCGTGCAGCAGCGCTGTCGTCGTGAGCGGGCAGATCGTCGTGCACAACGGGTCGTTGAAGGTGAGGACGACGACCTTGCCGCGGAAGGAGCTCAGCGAGACCTTCTTGCCGAACTGGTCGGTGAGCGTGAAGGCGGGAGCCGTCTCGTTGAGCGCAGAGCCGGGATCGAGCGCGGGATTCTGCGGCCCGGGGGTCGCCGAGATCGGGATCGGCGCGGGCGTACCCGACGAACGGGTCGCCGCGACCGCCGTTCCGATGCCGATTCCTGCGAGAAGCGCTATCCCGAGGACGATCCACTGCAGCCGGCGAGACACTTCACGGCAAGTATGGCAGCCCGACGGAGGGCCAGATACGCTCTGCGGCGGTGGCGGTCAGCTCTCTCAGTGCCGCTGGGGTCCGCTGGGATCTGAGCGATCTCGAGCCGGATGCCGAGCAGGCGCGTCGCGACTGGGACTCGCTCCTGGAGCGGTCGCGCACGTTCGCCGACGCGCGGCGTGGCACGGTCGGCAAGGCCGGCCCCGAAGGACTGCGTGAGCTGCTCGACGAGCTCGACGACCTGACGCAGGAAATCTCGCGCGTGCACTTCTACGCTTCGGCCCGCGAGCACACCGATGCGACCGACCTCGAGACGAACGACCTTGCGACGCTCGCGCGCGACCGGGCTTCGGACCTCGAGAACCTCCTCCTCTTCGTCGAGCTCGAGTGGCTCGCGCTCGAAGACGCCGAGGCCGACGCGCTGCTCGCAGCGGCGGAGCTCGAGCCGTACCGGCACAGGCTGCGGGTGGCGAGGGAGGAGAAGCCGTACGTGCTGCCCGAGGGCGAGGAGCAGGCGCTCAACGCGCGCCGCCCCGCGATCTCGGCGTGGGAGTCGCTGCACGGCCGCGAGCTCGCGACGCTGACGATGGAGTTCGACGGCGGCGACGGCCCCGAGCCGCACACGATCGACCGCCTCATCTCCTACGTTCACCACCCGGACCGCGAGCTGCGGCTCGCCGCGCTCGACGTCCTCTACGAGGGGTTGGAAAGGGTCGCCGACGTGCAGGCGGCCTGCTACGACGCGCTCGTCGGCGACCGGCTCTCGATCGACCGGCTGCGCGGCATCCCCGATGTCATGTGGCCGACCAACCAGCGCAACGAGCTCGACGGCGGGGTCGTCGAGGCGATGATGCGCGCGATCGAGGAGCACTATCCCCTCGGCCGCCGCTGGTTCGTCCGCAAGGCCGAGGCGCTGGGGCTCGACCACCTCCAGCTCGCCGACCAGTACGCCCCGATCGGCAGCGACCGCCGGGTCGAGTGGAACGAGGCCGTCGCGATGGTCGACGACTCGCTACGCGACTTCGACCCGCGTCTGGGAGACATCTTCCGCACCTGCGTCGACCGCGCGCACATCGACGCGGAGCCTCGCTCCGGCAAGGTCGGCGGCGCCTACTGCGCCTCGATCTCGAAGAGCGTGCTCCCGTACGTCCTCATGAACTACACCGACCAGCTGCGCGACGTCGTCACGCTCGCGCACGAGTTCGGCCACGCGGTGCACGGGACGCTGTCGCTCGAGCAACAGACGTACCGCTCGTACCACACGGGTCTCGCGCTCGCCGAGGTGCCGTCGACCTTCGCGCAGCTCCTCGCCGTCGAGCGGCTGATCGGTCTGGAGGAGGACCCCGCGACCCGCGTGATGCTGCTCGCCGACCGTGCCGAGGGCGCGATGGCGTCGATCTTCCGCCAGACGATGATGGCGCGCTTCGAGGTGCGGGCGTACGCCGCGCGCGCGGAGGGGAAGGCGCTGACGAGCGACCGGCTCTCCGAGACCTGGCTGGAGGAGAACGAGCGCTACTACGCCGACTCGATCGAGCTTCCGCACGGCTACCGGCTCGGCTGGTCGTACGTCCCGCACTTCATCCACGTTCGCTTCTACACCTACGCATACGCGTTCGCGCATCTCGTCGCGTTCTCGCTCGCCGCGCGCTACCGGGAGGATCCGGAGCGTTTCGTGCCGGCGTATCTCGAGTTCCTCTCGAGCGGCTCGTCGCGCTCCCCGCAGGATCTGCTCGCGCCGCTGGGCGTCGACCTGCGCGATCCGCAGACGTGGGCGCACGCCTTCGCCGAATTCGACCGCTGCGTCGCAGAGGCGGAAGCGGGCGTCGACGAGCTCGGCGCGGGCTAGCGCGCCTATTGATCAGGGAGGCAGAAGTCGAAGGCCCCGTTGTGGCCGGTTCGCGCGGTGTGGAGAAGCAGCGTCGAGGCATCGTTCGACGCGACCTGGAGGCAGATGCGCCCTTCGACACTCTGCCCCGAGGTCACGGAATCGTTGTTCACGATCATCGGCTGCAGGTCAGGCGCCGGCAGGCTCACGTTTGAGGCTACGCCGCAACTGGTGTCGCCGAAGTAGAAGTACTTGACGTTGTGGCTGCCCTCGGCGAACCAGTTCTGGGCCATCGGCTCGAGCATCGCAGACCCGGTGGTGGCGTAGGTCAACACGATCTCGGGGATGAAGAACTGCGTGCCGGAGGACGGTATCGCGGGCAGGCCGGAGACGTTGTCGATCACCTGGCCATCCGCGTTCGGTGTTGCCCCCACGACCTTGAGCGTCCAGCCGTCGCCGATCGGCCAGCCGGTCTGCATCGGGATCGGGTTCGTCTTCGCGCCGGGCGGGACGAACGTCGCGGTCACCCGTTCTTTCCGCGTCACGTGGAGGCTGCATTTGAAAGCGGTGCCCTTGCACGCGCCTTTCCACGGTCCGAGCTTCCCCAGCTTCCCCGGCTTGGCGACGAGCGTCACGCGGCTGCCCTTCGTGACGTGCACCGAGCGGTGGCAGGTGGCTGTGCACTTGATCGAGGGCCCGTTGCTCACGTTCACCGTCCCCGCGCCGGAGATGGCGATCTTCAGCGACACGGTGCGAGCGGGCGCGCGGGCGCTCGCTGCGGCAACCAGCACGAGTGCGCAGAGCGCGGCCGCCGCGAGCGTCTTCCCGATCACGACGCCGAGTGTGGCAGCCGTCAACGGTGGTGTCCAGGCGGTGCCCCACTACAATCAGCGGATGAAGAAAGCAGTGAGCATCGCAGCCGTACTGATTCTCTCCGGAGCGATTGCCACCACCGCTGCGGCCTCCCTGCGGAGGTACACGGTGGGAACGAAATACGTCCAAGGGGTGGCACCGTCGGGTCTTTCAAGGGAACGGTGAAGAAGCCCTACAAGATCATCCTCTACTGCCAAGGCACCAAGGCACGCTGTGGTGCGAACGTTCGGTGTTTCAGGGGGACGAAGGAATTCGACTGGAACCGATCCGGCCTTGGTCCCTACACCTGGAATCTGAAGAAGAGGACGTGGAAGGGTCTGGATAGTTGTCAATTCACTGCGACGATCACGTCCGGCTTCAACAGCGCTCGGGTCACCGTTCAGGCCATGGTTCGGTCATAGGTCATTCCGTAGTGCGGCCCGGCCGAACCGCCGGGATCGAGGCCCGGAAATCACAGTGAGCCTGAGCCGGAGAACCACGCTGGTCTGGATCTACTACCTCGCGGCACTCGCGCTGATCCTGACCGGAGCCGGCCTGTGGGCGGCCGGGCACGGCACCGGCGACCCGTACTTGACGCTCGGTGTCGTCCTCGCGCTCGCGCCGCTCGTCGTGCGCTGGGTGCTCGCGCTCCTGGGCCGAGGCTAGGACAAGAGCTGCCAGCGCCCCTCGGAGACGACTTCGACGACGCCGTCGACAACCTTGATCGCGGTGTCGTCGTCGATCACGTAGGCCGGGACGGATAGGCCGGCGGCCCAGGCTTCGATCTCTTCCTGAGGGGTCGGCGGCAGCCCGTCCTTGCGATCGAGGTGCGGGAAGACGGAGAAGTCGACCAGCCCCAGCCCCTGGTCGCTGCCGGTGAGCGGCTCGAAGCCGTCGTAGCTCAGGCCGCCCCAGTCGGGCGTCGCCACCATCGCCCCGCCGCTCGTGCCGACATAGACCACCTCGGGCCGCAGCGACGGCAAGAGGTCGGCGAGCCGGACTCCCGCATCCAGAAGCAGAGGTACATCGGACTGCCGCCCCAGACCAGCAGCGCGTCGGTCTCCTGAACCGCCGACACCCAGTACTCCTCGTTGATGCTCGGCAGTGCGGTCAACTCCAGCACTCCCAGCGACTTCCACCCCAGCCCGCACATCTGGGCCTGTGAGGAACCGGTGGACGTGCTGCGGCCCGCCGGGGAACGGCTGGACCCCGGTGGGAATGGCGAGCGCGTTGCAATGGGCGATTGGCTTGCCGAGCAACTCGACCAGCGCGTCCTGGATGCTCACGTTCATGGTGCCGCTGGAAGTGAGAAGAAGCTTCAACGTGCCTCCTGTTGTCGTTAGCGGTACAGACGAGCCGGCATGCGAGAACTCATCGCACCAACTTAGGATCGGGCAATGGCGGTGCACGGCGATCTCGAGGTGCGCTGGATCCACGGCTCGCCGCGCGGCCGGCCGAATGACGACCCGGCTTTCCAGGTGCACCGCTACGACCCGCACACCTACGTGCTGCGGCAGAGCAAGGCCCTCAATGCGGAGGCTCCCTTCCTGTACCTGCTGTTCGGCAACGACCGCTGTGTGCTGTTCGACACCGGCGCGGGCAAACAGCGGCGACAACCCCTTGCGCGCGACGGTCGACGGCATCGTCGAAACGTGGCTGGCCGAGAACCCGCGAGAGGGCTACGAGCTCGTCGTCGCTCACACGCACGGCCATTCCGATCATGTCGCCGGAGACGGGCAGTTCGCCGACCGGCCGAGGCGACCTGGTCGTCGATCGCGAGCTGCCCGCCGTGCAGGAGTTTTTCGGCATCGAAAGCTGGCCCGAGGAGGCCGTCCGCTACGACCTCGGCGGCCGGGTGCTCGAGCTGATCGGGATGCCGGGCCACCAGGCTGCGACGCTCACGATCTACGACCCGTGGAGCGGGTTCCTGCTGACCGGCGACAACGTCCTGCCGGGCCGGATCTACGCCTTCGACTTCCCCGCGTATCTCGACAGCATGGAACGGACGGTCGAGTTCGCACGCAGCCGCGAGGTCACGCACGTCATGGGCTGCCACATCGAGATGACTCGCGAGCCCGGCCGCGACTATCCGGTCGGCTGCACCTACCAGCCCGACGAGCCTCCGCTGCAGATGACCATGCAGCAGCTCGTTGCCATGCGGGATGCGGCCCGATCGGTCAAGGACGAGCCGGGCTCGCACACCTTCGACGACTTCCTGATCCTCAACGGCCCCGCCCGCCGCTACATCGTCCCGCTGCTCGGGCGAGCCCTCTGGGCCAAGGTTCGACCGCCCGCGCGCTAGGCGTCAGGCGGCGGCGAAGCCCTCGCGGCGCAGCAGCTCGCGCGCCTGCGCAGCGTTGTCGCTGCCCGCGACGAGGATCACCAGCACGCCGCCGTACTCCGGCGAGACGTGACGCATCTCGAAGTCCTCGAGGTTGATCTGCGCGGCGCCGAGGATCTGCGTGATCCGCGCCAGCGTCCCTGGCTGGTCGGGGATGCGGATGCGAATCCGGTTCAGCTCGGCGGGCGCCGTGCGGTAGGCGAAGGATTCCAGCCGTTCGCGTGAGGCCGCGGCGGTCGCGATCGTCGCCTCGATCTGCTCGCGGTCACCATCCTGCAGCGACTGCTCGAGCTCGTCGAGCGAGGCGCGGAATCCGTCGAGCGCCGTTGCGATCTCGTCGGCGTTGCCGAGGAAGATGTCGCTCCAGACGGCCGCGTTCGCCCCGGCGAGGCGCGTCATCTCGCGCAGCGAAGCGCCGGCGAAGGCGAGCGGCGCATCGTCGTCGGATTTCGCAGCCTCCGCGACGCGCAGCATGAGGAGGTTCGCCAGCGCGTGGGGGAGATGGCTTGTCAGCGCGAGCAGGCGGTCGTGCGCTGCGGCGTCCGTGTGCACCGCACGGGCGCCGAGCGACGCGACGAACCGCTCGACGAGCGCGACGCTCTCGGCCGAGGAGGCCTCGGTCGGAGTCAGGAACCAGGTCGCTGCCTCGAAGAGGTCGGCGGCTGCGCGCTCGGGGCCGCCGGTGACGCCGCCCGCGACCGGATGGCCCGGCACGAAGCGCGGATCCTCGATCGAGGCGAGCGCGCGCTTCGTCGACGCGACGTCGGTGACGACCACGGTTTCGCCCACGGAGTCCAACACCTCCTGCACGACGGCGGGCGCCGCTCCGACAGGTACGGCGACGACGACGAGGTCCGCGGCGGCGACCGCCTCGCGCGAGCGACGGCGCCGGCTCGACGGCGCGCCGAGCCGCGGCTCCGTCGAGGATACGGCGGTCCGAGTCGAAGCCACGAACCCCACCTGTGCCGGCTCGGCGGGCCGCGAGGGCGACGGAGGTCCCCAGGAGACCAGTGCCGACGACGGCGACATGCTCGATCGGCGCCAGCCGCCTGGTCCAGGTACCCGGCGTCGCGGTCGCGCGGGCGGCCCGGTCGGCGACGACCTCCTGCTTGAGCACGTCGAGCACCGCCGCGAAGATCGAGCGGACGCCGCGTTCGGACAGCGGACCGGGGTTCTCTTCGACGAGCGCCTGGACGAGCTCGGCCTCGCGCTCGGGATCGATCCAACGCTCGCCGGCCGAGTCCTTGTAGTCGCGGACTGCCGCGACGAGCTCGAGCCGCCGGTTCAGGAGCGCGAGCAGCTGCCGGTCGAGCTCGGAGATCTCGCGGCGGAGTTCGTCGAGATCGCTCATGCCGCGTGCAGCTCGCCGGCTTCGACTGCGATGGCGAGCCGGTTCGCCGGGGGCGCGAGCGGGCAGACCCAGCCCGGGTCGTACGAGCAGGACGGGTTGTAGGCGAAGTTGAAGTCGAGCACGAGCTTCCCATCCTCCTCCCCGAGATCGGCGCCCTTCACCGTGTCGAGCAGGTAGCGGCCGCCGCCGTAGCTCTCCTTCCCGCTCGTCGCGTCGCGGAACGAGAGGAAGCGCGCCGCCGCCGTAGGCCGCGAGCCACGACACCTCGAGCGTCAGCGGCTCGCCGCGCAGCTCGAAGCTCGCGCGGGCGAACGGCCGGAACATGATCGGCTCCGTCCCGCTCGACGCGATGGGCTCGGGCGGAGACTCGATGTCCTCGAGCTCGGCCAGCACACGCGCCTGCGGGTCGTACGGCCAGTACTCGAGCCGGGCCGACGCGCGGCGGTCGGCCGGCAGCGGCGATTGAGGATGCGAGCGGAACAACTCCTCTCGGGTATCGCGCCAGAGCTCCCAGCCGGATTCCCCGGGCAGCGAGCGAACGGCCGCGTAGAGCGCGAAGACACGCCGCTTCCAGTCGAGCAGCGCGAGCGTGTCGGCGGCAGTCATGACGTGACGCTAACCCGCGAGCTCACGGATGCGCTGGACCGCGCGGTGCAGCGACGCGTCGTCGAAGAGGTACGGATCCGCGTTGGCGACGTACTTGAGAGGGCCGTTTAGCTCGGCGCTTCCCGCGGCAGCATTCACGAGATAGCGGACGGGGATTTCGTGACAGACGACGAGGATCACCTGCTCGTCGCGCGCGAGCAGCCGCTCGAACGCGCCCGCGTAGCGGAGCGCCGCCTCGTCGAGGCTCTCGCCGCTGGGGAAACGCACCTTCCGGTTCGAGTGCGCCGGCGACTCCCGATACGCGTCGAGCGAGTCTCCTTCGAGCTCGCCGATGCGGACGTCGCCGAGGTCGTCGTCGACGAGGTGCGGGACCTCGCGACCGTCGAGCGCGATGTTGGCGGTCTGGACGGCGCGCGGGAACGGCGAGATCGCAACGAGCTCGAGCGGCAGTGCCGCGAGCTGTCCCGCCAGACGCTCCGCCTCCTCGATCCCCTGCTCCGAGAGGCCGCGGTCGAGCGTCGGGTAGCCGTTGACGATCTTGTCGACGTTGAAGAGCGACTGGCCGTGCCGCGCGACGAGGAAGAGCCGCATCGCGGGAGCCTAGACTCGGGCCGTGGCCGAAGTCGCGAGCATCGTCGCCGACGTCCGTGAGCGCGGCGACGCGGCGCTGACCGAGTGGTCGTTGCGGCTGGACGGCGTCGAGCCGGCGCCGGCAGTTCCGGGCGGCGACGTGCCGGTCGAGGCGTTGCTCGACCTGGCGGGACGCGTCCGGCGCTGGCACGAAGCGCAGCGTCCACCCGACGTGAGTCTCGAGGTCGCGGAGGGCGTCGAGCTCGAGCGGCGGTGGGTGCCGCTCGGTTCCGTCGGGGTCTACATTCCGCGCGGACTGATCTCGACCGTCGCGATGACGGCTGTGCCGGCACAGGTCGCCGGCGTGGATCGCATCGTCATCGTCACGCCTCCGGCCGGCTCGGAGCTCGTTGCGGCTGCAGCCGAACTGCTGGGCGTAGGAGAGGTGTGGGCGGTCGGCGGGCCACACGCGATCGCCGCTCTCGCCTACGGAACCGAGGCGATCCCAGCCGTGGACAAGATCGTCGGCCCCGGGAATGCGTACGTGAACGAGGCGAAGCTACTGGTCTCGCGGGACGTTCCGATCGATCTGCCGGCCGGCCCCTCGGAGGTGCTGGTCGTCCTCGGCGAGGGAGGAGACCGGCGCATCGCCGAGCTCGAGGTCGCCGCCCAGGCCGAGCACGGGCCTGACTCCGTTTGCGAGATCCTCGAGGCCGACGACCTCGAGGAGGCGCTCGCGGAGATCGACCGGCGCGCGCCGGAGCATGTCGTCCTGCTGGGCGCGGCGGAGGCTCTGGCGCCGCGGATCCGTAACGCCGGAGCCGTCTTCGTCGGACCCTCCTCACCGGTGGCCGCCGGCGATCTGGGCACCGGCGCGAACCACGTCCTGCCCACGGGCGGCCGGGCGCGCTCGACCGGCGGGCTGGGCCTGGAGACGTTCCTCAAGCCGGTCGTCGTGCAGCGGCTGACAGAGGAAGGCCTCGGCCAGATCCGGCCGACCGTCGAGGCGCTCGCCGAGGCGGAGTCGCTGCCGGCTCACGCCGCAGCCGTTCGCCGTTAGCCGCGGTCGGCCCGAGCGGCATAACGTCCCGCACGCACACCACCGGAGCCGACCGCATGCTCCCGCGCTGATTTCCGATCAGCCGCGTCCGAAACGCGGCGGTGCGTGGGTCAGTCGCTGCGCGGTCGTCGCTTCGGGAACAGCCAGAAGTCGGCGACCGCTCCGACCGCCCAGACGACGATCGTCCCGCCGACGAGATCCCAGAACCCGTTGATGTGCATGCCGCTGACGATCAGGTCGGTCAGCCAGAGGATGAACATGGCCACGAAGAACCAGGCGATGCCGAGGGTGACGATGGCGAGTGGCAGCGTCAGGAGCTTGAGCACCGGCTTGACGAACGTGGCGAGGATGCCGTACACGAGCGCGGCGAGGATGAGCGTCCCAGCCGAGCCGCCGACCGAGATGCCGGTGAAGATCCACGCCGCGATCGCAAGCGAGGCAGCGTCGACGGCCCAGGCAACGAGGATGCGCACCACGAACGGCACGCGGCGATCGTAACGGCTAGGTGTCGGGGCCGAACTCGGCTTCGGCGCAGGCCGGGCAATAGAACCCGAGCGCCGGAGGCTCGTCGAGCTCGGGATCGTCGACCCGGTAGGCACGCCAGCCGAGCCAGCCGACGTCGCTCGGTCCGCCGCATTCCACGCACGTCACCACGCGCATTTGCTGCCGAACCCGTTGTTCTCTCCACTCGCTCATCTCAGGAAGAGCTTCGCCGACGCCGGGCGGCGATGCACCGCATCTACGTCCAGCCGGCATCCGCCGTCCGTAGTGCCTCGATCGAGGGATGCCTCGAGCAGCAGCATGGGCCGGGCAGGGATCGAACCTGCGACCTTCGGATTAAAAGTCCGCTGCTCTACCAACTGAGCTACCGGCCCGCGGCGTTCGGAGGCGAGCGTAGCGCCGCGCCGTAGGATCTGCGCGTGGCGCCCTATCCGTACGAGAGGGAGTTTCCCTCGCTCGACCTCGACCGGCCCGAGGAAGGGATCCTGCGACTGACGCTTCGCGCGCCCGGGCGGCTCAACGCTGTCAGCGAGGAGCAGCACGGCGAGCTTGCGCGTGTGTGGCAGGCGATCGGGCAGGACGAAGAGACGCGGGCGGTGTTGGTCCGCGGCGCCGACGGTGCGTTCAGCTCCGGCGGCGATCTCGACCTCGTGCTCGCAATCGCCGACGACGCCGACACGCGGCTGCCGCGTCTTCCACGAGGCGCGCGACCTCGTCTACAACATGCTCGCGCTGCCCGACGCCGATCGTCTCGGCGATCACCGGCCCGGCTGTCGGCGCGGGCCTCGTCGTCGGCCTGCTCGCCGACGTCTCGCTCGCCAGCCCGAACGCGCGCATCGTCGACGGCCACACGAAGCTCGGAGTCGCCGCCGGCGACCACGCGGCGATCGTCTGGCCGCTGCTGTGCGGCATGGCCAAGGCGAAGTACCTCCTGCTCCTGTGCGAGCCGGTCGACGGTGTCGAGGCGGAACGGATCGGGCTCGTCTCGCTCTGCGTGCCCGAGGACGAGCTCGAGGAGCGCGCGCTCGAGATCGCGCAACGACTCGCCTCCGGCTCGCGCGCGGCGATCACGCACACGAAGGCCGCGCTCAACGAGTGGCTGCTCAGGGCCGGGCCGATCTTCGACGCCTCGCTCGAGCTCGAGTTCCTGGACATGACCGGCCCGGACGTGCGCGAGGGCGTCGCCGCCATCCGCGAGAAGCGGCCGCCGAGGTTCGCGTCGTGAACGAGGCCGAGCTCCGCGAGGTGCTCGGCGAGCCGGCCGAGCTCGTGCGCGACGAAGATCGCCGACCGGCTCAATCCCCTGACGCGCCAGTTCGTCGAGCGGTCGCCGTTCGTCGTCGTCGCGACCGGCCGCCCGGACGGCGGGCTCGACGTCTCGCCGCGCGGCGACCCCGCCGGCTTCGTCCGGATCCTCGACGAACGGACGCTGCTGCTTGCCCGACCGGCCCGGGAACAAGCTCGCCGACACGCTCACGAACCTGCTCGAGGACGACCGGATCGCGCTGCTCTTCCTGATCCCGGGCGTCGACGACACGTTCCGCGTCAACGGCCGCGCGCGGATCGTCGACGACGCGGAGCTGCTCGCCGCCGAGCGCGGTCGAAGGCAAGGCGCCGCGGCTCGGGATCCTCGTCGAGGTCGAGGAGGCGTACACGCAGTGCCCGAAGGCGCTGCTGCGCTCCGACCTCTGGAACCCCGAGCAGCACATCGACCGCGTCCGAGCTGCCGAGCTCGGGCGAGATCCTGCGCGTCGACCGCCGACCCGGAGCTCGACGTCGAGGAGTACGAGGACGCCCGCGCCGAGCGGTACCGCCGCCGCGAGGGCTTCTACTAGGCGCGTCTGCCGTTCCCAGGCGTCGAGCAGCTGCTCGACGTTCCGGCGCTGCTCGTCGCTGAACTCGAAGCCGGCGAGCAGGCGCCGCGCCTCGGCGACGTCGTCGTTCTCGACCGCCGCCTCGAGGTGCTCGCGCACCGGGATCGGCTGCCGCAGCTGCCGCCGCAGCCAGCGGAGAAGGCTCACCTGCGCGGCTTCCACCGGTTCAGTCTCGCACGGTGGAGCCGGTGCCGGAGGTCCGCGGAGGTGTCGCCAGACCGCGTGCGCGAACGGCCAGATGAGCACTCCCCAGAGGAAGACGCCGGCGAAGATCGCGAGCGCCTCGACGCTCTCCCGGCCCTGCCGCTGCCAGTAGACGTCGCGCAGGTTGAGCCAGAGGGCGAACTCGTCGAGGATCAGCGCCGAGCAGACCCCGTACCCGAACGCGGTGAGGCGGAACCAGTGCCGCGGCGGCGTGTCCTCGGCGCCGAACAGGAGCAGCCAGACGTAGGAGAGGAGCAGCAGGCCGACCATCCCGAAGACGAAATGGTGGATGTGGACGCCGCCCACGAAGATGCCGCCGTTCGGGCCGGCGCCGCGCTGGTGCAGCACCGTCGTCACTCCGCGGGTGACGGCGAGCGCGAGCGTGAAGCCGAGCGTCGCGAACATCGCGCGCTCGCGGCGCGCGCCCAGGTGGTGATGAAGGTGGGGCCCTTTCTCGAGCTCGTAACCGACGTCGTGCTCGAGCTTTTGGCTTCGCTCATGCCCGTGATTCTCGCTCGAGGTGCGCGGCTAGATTCGCGAGTGAGGATGTCATGCCGGCGGCGTGGTCTTCTGCGGAGATGCCGGCGGGAACATCGTCGGCGCGGATCTGGACATTGGTTCCGGCGTCGACTGCAGCGAGCGTCCAGGTCATCGTCATCGTGCCCGCGTCGGCGGGGTCAGCGGAGACGAAGTCCCCGCCTGCACGACGCGCACGTTGGGAAGGAGCTCGACGAAGCGCGCATCGACGACGTCCGAGTCCGCGGTGGTCTTGCCGTGGGCGCTCGACGGGTCCGTGTAGGTCAGGACGAGGCGGTAGGAGCCGACCGGGGCGGGCGTCGAATCGTTCGAATCGGCCGCTCATGCCGTCGGGTGGCAGCCACCGAAGGAGTGCCGCCGCGTCCACGAGCGCCTCGTAGACGCGACCGACCGGTGCGGGGACCGACTCGAGAGGCCATGTCGGTCCGGGTCATCATCCGAGGGGGTGATAGCGGAGGAGCACAACGCCGTTGTCGAACGATCAGCTTGCTCATGCGGGAACTTTCGATGGGCGGTGCAGGGCTCGAACCTGCGACCTACGGCGTGTAAAGCCGTTGCTCTCCCAGCTGAGCTAACCGCCCGGACGGGAAAACGGTACCGCTATTTCTCGTCGAGCTTCAGTGCGGCGGAGTTGATGCAGTAGCGGAGCCCGGTCGGTTGCGGGCCGTCGGGGAAGACGTGGCCGAGGTGGCCGCCGCAGCTCGCGCAGAGCACCTCGGTGCGCACCATCCCGTAGCTCGCGTCGGACTCTTCCTCCACGGCGTCGTAGCCCGACGGTGCGTAGAAGGCCGGCCAACCGCAGCCCGAGTCGTACTTCGCGTCCGACTCGAACAACTCGGCGCCGCAGCCCGCACACCGGTATGAGCCCGGCTCGAAGACGTGGTCGTACTCGCCGCTGAACGGCGCCTCGGTCCCCTTTTCGCGCAGCACGCGGTACTGCTCGGGCGTCAGCTCTCGCGCCACTCCTGCTCGGATTTCTCAACCTTTGCCACGAGGCCCAGCCTAGTCGGACGAGGTACCCCCAACGGGATTCGAACCCGTGCTTCAGCCTTGAAAGGGCCGCGACCTGGACCGCTAGTCGATGGGGGCCTGGCTGGAACTCAGGCTACCGGGCTGCGGGGGTTAGGAGAGAAGGGCGCTACCGGGCTGCGGCCGGGCTGGCTGCCGCGCGGCAGCGCTAGTAGGGCGGCTCCGGGTCGTACTGGATGGCGCGGCGCACTTCGCGTGCCTTGTCGGGTGTGGCGAGCCGGCCGACGAGGTGCAGGGCCATGTCGATTCCCGCTGACACTCCGGCGGCGGTGATGACGTCTCCCGTATCGACGAAACGCTCGTCCGGCTGCGGCTCGATGTCGCGTCCGAGGCTCAGCAGCGTATCGAACGCGCTCCAGTAGGTCGTCGCGGGCAGCCCGTCGAGCAGGCCCGCGTCGGCGTAGACGAGCGACCCGGTGCAGACACTGGTCAGCAACGTTCCCCGCTGCTTGAGCGCGCGCATTCGTGTCCGGATCGTCTCGTCGCCCAGCTGCGCGCGCGTGCCCCGGCCGCCGGGGTAGATGAGGACGTCGACTTCGCCGACCTCGTCCCAGCTCGTGTCGGGCAGGACGCGCATGCCTTTGGCGCACGTGACTGACCTCGGTGGTCTCGCCGACGAGCATCACCTCGACCTCGTCGTCGGGGGAAATGTCGCGCCACATCGTCAAAACCTCCCACGGCCCGACGAAGTCGAGCTCCTCCGCGCCGTCGAACACTCCGATCGCAATCCGCATCCCGCGCCGAACCTAGCAGCACCCGAAACCACGCAAATCACCCTGAACAGACGACGATTTCCCGCGGCCGCGCTGCGAACGTTGACGTTCCACACCTGCGAGGAGGCATCCCAGATGACGACGGTCAAGCACTCGAGCAAGTCCCGCGACCACACCGACGGGCTTCCCCGTCGGGCCGCTGTACGACCTCGAGACGCAAGCCGTCCCGCGCTACGAGTTGGCCGACGGCGAGATGCCGCCGGACGCCGCGTACCAGATCATCCACGACGAGCTGCTGCTCGACGGCAGCGCCAGCCTGAACGTCGCGACCTTCGTGACGACCTGGATGGAGCCGCAGGCCGAGCGTCTCATGGCCGAGTGCCTCGACAAGAACATGATCGACAAGGACGAGTACCCGCAGACCGCGGCGCTCGAGACGCGCTGCGTCAACATCCTCGCCAATCTCTGGCACGCGCCGGAGTCGCCGGAGGCGACGGGCTGCTCGACGACCGGCTCGAGCGAGGCAGTGATGCTCGCGGCGATGGCGCTCAAGCGCCGCTGGCAGAAGCGGCGGCTGGCCGACGGGATGCCCGCCGGCAAGCCGAACATCGTGATGGGGACGAACGTCCAGGTCTGCTGGGAGAAGTTCGCGAACTACTGGGAAGTCGAGATGCGCCTCGTGCCGATGGAGGGCGACCGGTTCCACCTCTCGCCCGAGGAGGCCGTCAAGCGCTGCGACGAGAACACCATCGGCGTCTGCGCCGTGCTCGGCTCGACCTTCGACGGCTCGTACGAGCCCGTCGCCGACATCTGCGCGGCGCTCGACGCGTTCGAGCAGGAGAGCGGGATCGACGTGCCGGTGCACGTCGACGGGGCCTCGGGCGGGATGGTCGCACCGTTCATCGACCCGGACCTCGTGTGGGACTTCCGCCTGCCGCGCGTGATTCGATCAACACGTCCGGCCACAAGTACGGCCTCGTCTATCCGGGTGTCGGCTGGATCGTCTGGCGCGACGCCGACGCGCTGCCGGAGGAGCTCATCTTCCGGGTCAACTACCTCGGCGACACGATGCCGACCTTCGCCCTCAACTTCTCGCGCCCCGGCGCCCAGGTGGTCGCGCAGTACTACAACTTCATGCGGCTCGGCTTCGAGGGCTACCGGCGCGTGCAGCAGTACGCGCGCGACGTGGCGACGGGGCTGTCCGCCCGGCTCGACGAGCTCGGCCCGTTCGACCTCTTGACTCGCGGCGACGAGCTGCCGGTGTTCGCGCTGGCGCTGAAGCCGGAGATCGAGAACTACACGGTCTTCGACCTCTCGCTGGCGCTGCGCGAGCGCGGCTGGCAGGTGCCCGCCTACACGTTCCCGGAGAACCGCACCGACCTCGCGGCGCTACGCGTCGTCGTTCGGCGAGGCTTCACCCACGACATGGCCGACATGCTGCTCGCGGATGTGGAGCGCCAGCTGGCCAGGCTCGAGAAGCAGCCGGCGCCCACCCACGACGCCACAACCGCCACGGGGTTCGCACACTGAGGAGGGCAGGAAGATGACCGCCGTCGAAAAGAAAGCGCCCGCACTTGCGGGCGCCGTCCCGCATTTCACGGTCGACGAACGCGCTGCACGCGGCCGAGCCGCACGCGAAGAGTGTCCGCGCTCGAGCCACGCCGGCTTCGAGCTCACGCCCGACCGCGACCCCGTCGCGATACTCGAGGCGCAGGCGGCATTCGCGCGTACCGGAGCTCGTGCCCGTCCGCTACGGACGGATGCTCGTTTCGCCGTTCACCTTCTACCGCGGCGCTGCCGCCGTGATGGCCCACGATCTCTCTTCGTCGCCGCGCGCGGGGCTCCGGGCACAGCTCTGCGGAGACGCGCACCTCTCCAACGTCGGCGGCTACGCGTCGCCCGAGCGCACGCTCGTCTTCGACCTCAACGACTTCGACGAGACCCTTCCCGGTCCGTTCGAGTGGGACGTGAAGCGGCTCGTGGCGAGCTTCGAGGTCGCCGGGCGCGACCGTGAGTTCAGCGACTCCGAGCGCCAGGCGGCAGTTTCCTCCGCGGTTCGTGCGTACCGCACCTGGATGCGGAAGCTCGCCGAAACGGCCAACCTCGACGTCTGGTACGCCCGCCTCGACGTCGACATGATCGAGCAGAACCTGCGGCAGCAGCAGGCGAAACATCAAGCCGAGGGAGTCGCGAAGGCCGCGGCGAAGGCGCGGACGAAGGACAGCATGAAGGCCTTCGCGAAGCTGACGCAGCTCGTCGACGGCGAGCCGCGCATCGTCTCCGATCCGCCGTTGATCGTCTCGGCCGCGGATCTCGCCCAGGAGGTAGGCATCTCGTTCGAGCGTCTCGAGGGCGTGATCCACGGGCTGTTTCCGCGCGTACCGCGAGACGCTGCAGGAGGATCGCAGGCACCTGCTCGAGGAGTTCCGGATGGTCGACATCGCGCGCAAGGTCGTCGGGGTCGGCAGCGTCGGCACGAGGTGCTGGATTCTCCTGCTGCTCGGTCGCGACGGCAACGACCCGCTCTTCCTGCAGATCAAGGAGGCCCAGGCGTCGGTGCTCGAGCCGTATCTCGGCAAGAGCGAGTACTCGAACCACGGCCAGCGCGTCGTCGCCGGCCAGAGACTCATGCAGACCACGAGCGACATCTTCCTCGGCTGGGTGCACTCGCCCGAGACCCTCGACGGCGCGCCGCGCGACTTCTTCGTGCGCCAGCTCTGGGATTGGAAGACGTCGGTCGATCTCGACACGATCCTGCCGAAGGGCCTCGAGCTCTACGGCGAGGTCTGCGGCTTCCTGCTCGCTCGCGCGCACGCACGCTCGGGCGACCGGGTCGCCATCGCGTCGTACCTCGGCAAGGGCGACACGTTCGATCGCTCGCTCGCCGAGTTCGCGGTCGCCTACGCCGACCAGAACGAGCGCGACTACGCCACCCTGAAGAAGGCCGCAGACGAAGGCCGGATCACCGTGCAGGAAGGGCTCTAGCGTCAGTTCATCCGTCGAGTAGGAGGAAGCAGTGGCCAAGCCGTTCAAAGGCGTGATCAACGTCGACATCCGGGACTCGGTCCCGGACTGGGAGCCGTACACCCAGCCGATCGCGCCCGAGGGCGCTCCGAACGTCCTCTACATCGTCCTCGACGACGTCGGCTACTCGGCGATGGAGCCCTTCGGCGGGCTGATCGAGACGCCGAACATCAATCGGATCGCCGAGCGCGGCCTTTCGTACACGAACTTCCACACCACGGCTCTCTGCTCGCCGACGCGCGCCTGCCTCCTCACGGGCCGTAACCACACGACGAACGGGATGGCCTGCATCACCGAGGCCTCGGCTGGATTCCCGAACCAGAACGGACACATCCCGCACGAGTGCGCGACCCTCGCCGAAGTCCTTGGCGAGCGTGGCTGGAACACGTATGCGGTCGGCAAGTGGCATCTCACGGCGTCGGACGAGATGAACCTCGCGTCGCGCAAGACGCAGTGGCCGCTCGGCCGCGGTTTCGAGCGCTTCTACGGCTTCCTCGGCGCCGAGACGAACCAGTGGTATCCCGACCTCTGCTACGACAACCACCCGGTCGAGCAGCCCTGCTCGCCCGAGGAGGGCTACCACTTCAGCGTCGACATCACCGACAAGGCGCTCTCGTTCATTCGGGATGCGAAGGCGATCGCGCCCGACAAGCCGTTCTTCCTCTACTACTGCCCGGGCGCCGCGCACGCGCCCCATCACGTGCCCCGGGAGTGGGCGGACAAGTACAAGGGCCGCTTCGACGCCGGATACGAGGCGTGTCGGGAGACCGTCTTCGAGCGGCAGAAGCAGATGGGGATCGTCACCGACAAGGCCGAGCTGTCGCCGATCAACCCGTACAGCGGTGAGAAGAGCGAGGACGGCAGCGAGTGGCCGGAGCTCGACACCGTCCGCCCGTGGGACTCCCTGTCCGAGGACGAGAAGCGCCTGTTCTGCCGGATGGCGGAGGTGTACGCAGGCTTCCTCAGCCACGCCGACCACCAGATCGGCAGACTCCTCGACCACCTCGAGGAGACCGGCGAGCTCGACAACACGCTGATCGTGCTCGTCTCGGACAACGGCGCCTCCGGCGAAGGCGGACCGAATGGCTCGGTCAACGAGAACAAGATCTTCAACGGGATCCCCGACCGGATCGAGGAGAACCTGCCCTTCATCGACGAGCTCGGCAGCCCGAAGACCTACAACCACTACCCGACCGGCTGGGCCTTTGCCTTTAACACGCCGTTCAAGCTCTGGAAGCGCTACTCGAACTGGGAGGGTGGGACCGCGGACCCGATGATCGTCTCCTGGCCCAAGCAGATCGCCGAGCCCGGGTCGCGGCGCCAGTACGTGCACGCGATCGACATCGTCCCGACGGTGTACGAGTGCCTCGGCATCGAGCCGCCCGAGGTCGTGAAGGGCTACACCCAGCACGAGATCGAGGGCGTGAGCTTCGCCGCGACGTTCTCGGATTCGGGGGCGAAGACCGGGAAGCAGACGCAGTTCTTCTCGATGCTCGGCACCCGCGCCATCTGGCACCAGGGCTGGAAGGCCGCGGCGGTCTCTCCGGCTGCGCCTCAGAGCTGGCCGAACTTCGCGACGCAGCGCTGGGAGCTCTTCGACACCGAGAACGACCCGAGCGAGTGCCACGACCTTGCCGCCGAGCAGTCGGAGAAGCTGCAGAAGCTTGTCAACCTCTGGTGGGCGGAGGCCGGACGCTACAACGCGTTCCCGCTCGAGTCGCGCGACGCGGTCGAGATCCTCGGCACCGAACGGCCGCAGCTGGCGAAGCCCCAGACGCGCTACACCTACTACCCCGGCGGCTCCGAGATCCCGGAGTCGGTCGCGCCGAACCTCCGGAACCGCTCGTTCACGGTCGCAGTCGAGGTGACGATCGACACAGAGGAGGCAGGCGGCGTGCTGTTCTCCCAGGGCGCCCGCTTCGGTGGCCACTCCCTCTATCTCAAGGACGGCAAGCTCAAATACGTCAACAACTTCGTCGGGATCGCGGAGCAGATGGTCGAGTCAGCGGAGCCCGTCCCGCTTGGCCACGTGGTTCTCTCTGCGTCGTTCGAGAGAGAGGGCGAGTCGATGCCGGCCGAGGGCACGCTCACCCTCCACATCCGTGACGAGGCGGTCGGCGAAGGCCGGATCAAGACGCAGCCGGGCTACTTCTCGCTCTGCGGCGAAGGCCTCAACGTCGGCAAGGACGGCGGCGAGCCGGTCACCGACGACTACTCGGGCGACGCCCCGTGGGCATTCGTCGGCGGCACGATCCACAAGGCGGTGATCGACGTGAGCGGCGAGCCGTTCGTCGACCTTGCCCAAGAGGCGAAGATGGCGTTCGCCCGCGACTGAGTACCGTCTTCGCATGAAGAACATGGTCGACCTGCCGGGCGGGACGTTTCGGATGGGCTGCGATCGCTTCTATCCCGAGGAGCGTCCCGTGCGCGAGGTCACCGTCGACGGCTTCGCGATCGACCGTCATCCGGTGACCGTGGCCGAGTTCCGGCGCTTCGTGAAGGAGACGGGGCACGTGACGTGGGCCGAGCAGGCGCCCCTCGCCGAGGATTACCCCGCTGCCCCTCCCGAGCTCCTCGTGCCGGGCTCGCTCGTCTTCCGCAAGTCGACCGGGCCGGTCGACCTGCGCGACTACCGCAACTGGTGGGGGTGGATGCCCGGCGCCGACTGGCGGCATCCCGAGGGGCCCGGCAGCAACGTCGGCGGCCGCGAGCTGCATCCGGTGACGCACGTCGCGTATTCGGATGTGACCGCGTACGCCGAGTGGGCGGGGAAGTCGCTGCCGACCGAGGCGGAGTGGGAGTACGCCGCCCGTGGCGGGCTCGACAGTGCGACCTACACGTGGGGCGAGGAGTTCGCTCCGAACGGCCGGATGATGGCCAACACGTGGCAGGGCGAGTTCCCGTGGCAGAACCTCCTCACCGATGGGTACGAGGGCACCTCACCGGTCGAGCGGTTCCCGGCCAACGGCTTCGGCCTCTACGACATGGCCGGCAACGTCTGGGAGTGGACGGTCGACGACTTCGCGCAGCCCCACGGCAACGGCCGGCCGTGCTGCGCGCCCCAGGCTCCGCTCGTCGGCGCCGGGGAGGAGCGCTACCCGCGCAAGGTGATCAAGGGCGGCTCGCATCTCTGTGCGCCGAACTACTGCCTGCGCTATCGCCCGGCAGCGCGCCAGAGCGAGACCGTGGACACGTCGACCTGCCACATCGGCTTTCGCTGCGTGATCCGAACGCCGGCCGCCGGCGCATCCGCCTGAACCAACCGTAAGGAGACCGCCGTGATCGCAGAGCTCGAGGGACTACCGCAAGGCGTGATCGGGTTCGAGGCGAGCGGCAAGATCGCCGCCGAGGACTATCGCGACGTCATCCTGCCCGCCCTCGAAGAGGCCGCGAAGACCGGGGACGTCCGCTTCCTCATCGTCATGCGCGACTTCGACGGCATGACCGGCGGAGCGGTCTGGCAGGACCTGAAGGTCGGGATCGACCACCTCCGCGCCTGGAAACGGATCGCGCTCGTCACCGACATCGAGTGGATGACCCACCTCACGCACCTGTTCGGCTGGATGACACCGGGCGAGACCCGGACGTTTTCGCTCGATCAGCGAGACCAGGCGGTGGAGTGGCTGAGCGAGTGACGCCGCGTTCGCGCTAGGTGCGCGCGCTGAGGATCGGCGTCATCGTCGGTGCGCTCGAACCGCCCGCGCGCTCGCGCGTCACCGCGACGATCGCGTTCGGCGGCACCTTGCCCTGGAGGTGCAGCGTCGAGTCTCGCGCCGCCGCGGAAGAGGCCTGCCGGACGAGGAGCGCTGCCCGCCGGGATGATCCAGGCCTCGTAGGTCTTGCCGCTCGGAGCCGCCGACAAGCCTGAGACCTGAATGGTCGCCGTCCGGTTCGGGCCCACCGAGACGCTGAGCGAACGCGTGTGGTTCGACTGGCTCAGCGCCACCGCGAGACCCACCACGACACAGGCTGCCGCGGCTGCCGCGATCGCCATGCCCCGCGCGACCCACCGGCGCTGCAGGAACGGGACGACGTTCGCCCGCTCCGCGGCCGCCTGCTCGAGGATCACGTCCCGCAGCCGGGGAGGCGGCGCGGGCGCGACCGTGCCGAACGCGAGCGCCGACGCCGTCTCGCTCAGCTCGGCGAGCTGCGTGCGGCATTCCTCGCACTGGCTCAGGTGCCGCTCATAGGCCTCGGCCTCGTCGGGCGCGAGCGCGTCCAGCGCGTATGCGGCGGTCAGGTCGTGGTGGTCCATGAAATCTCCGTCCCCGGCTCTCCCAGCTCCTCGCGCAGACGCGAGAGCCCCGTGAACATCCGGCTTTTGATGGTACCCAGCGGCTGGCCGAGCCTTTCGGCGAGCTCCGACTGGCTGAACCCTCCGTAGTACGCGAGCTCGAGCGCCTCGCGTTGCGCGTCGGGGAGATGGCGCAACGCCGCCTGGACGCGCTCACGCTGCAGGCGAAGCCACGCGTCCTCCTCGACGCCCTCGACGGACGGCTCGGCTGCAAGCTCGAGCGAATCGGTGCGCCGGCGCTGCTCGTGACGCACGGCGTCGACTGCCCGCCGGTGCACCAGCGTGAGGATCCACGTGCTGGCCCGGCCCTTCTCCGGCATGAACCTCGACGCCGTACGCCAGATGGTGAGGAACGCCTCCTGCACAGCGTCCTCGGCGAGCGCCTGGTCGCGCAGGACGCGCAGCGCGA
Organism: uncultured Actinomycetes bacterium; assembly: GCA_963696975.1. Taxonomy (GTDB): domain Bacteria; phylum Actinomycetota; class Thermoleophilia; order Gaiellales; family Gaiellaceae; genus Palsa-739. The sequence continues at coordinate 657,250 of CAVOMI010000004.1, forward strand.
GCCCGTACGCGGTGCGGCCGTAGCGGTCGTAGAGCTCGGCGAGCGCAGTCTGCTCCGACCGGGCCGCCAGGGCCACGAGCGCTTCGTCGGAGAGGTGGGCGAGCTGCCGGTTCATTTGCCTCCGATATTCGCGCGCCGGCCGTCGGCGGTTCAAGTCGATCGAACCGGTTCACCCGTTCGAGCGAATCAGCGCCGACCGCATTACACACGGCGGCCGGAAACCGCCGGGAAGGAGAGGGCAATGGAACGCCTGAGCAGGCGCTCATTCATGAAGATCGCCGGCGGGGCCGCCGGCGCTGCGGCTTTGGCCGGAGCGCCGTCGATCGCGCGGGCTGCGGTCGGTGAGGAAGGGGCTCAGCGCACCCATCCGACCGCCGACGTCCCGGAGGAGCCGGTCGTCGCGTACGTCCGCGACGCCGCACGCGGCGAGGTCACTGTCGCCTCCGGCACCACCGAGCACACCTATCGCGACCGCGCCCTCGTGCAGCGCCTGCTGCGCGCTGCGGGCAGGAAGGGAGCGATCTAGATGTCCTCCCATCGCGAAGCTCCGGGCATCAGCCAGGACCCGGCCGCCGACAGCGCCGACACCTACGCGTTCGTCAGCCCGGACGACCCGACCACGGTCACGATCATCACCAACTACGTGCCGCTCCAGGCACCTCCGGGCGGCCCGAACTTCTTCGAGTTCGGCGACGACGTCCTCTACTCGATCTTCATCGACAACAACGGTGACGCGCTGCCGGACGTCACCTACCAGTTCCAGTTCAACACGACGTACCAGAATCCCGAGACGTTCCTCTACAACACGGGGCCGATCGGGTCGCTCGCCGACCCGAACTGGAACAAGCGGCAGCTCTACTCCGTCTCTCGGCTCAGTTCGCCGAGTGGGGGGAACATGCAGGACCACGCGCATGACGGCGGCGGCAAGGTGCTCGGCAAGAACCTCGCCTGTCCTCCGTGCAACATCGGTCCGCGCTCGACGCCGAACTACGACGATCTCGCGGCGGCGGCCGTTCATCAGCTGCCGACGGGCGAGACCGTGTTCGCCGGCCAGCGTCAGGACGGGTTCTTCGTCGACCTCGGCGCGATCTTCGACCTCGGCGACATCCGGGAGCTCAACACCCTCCATCTGATCCCGTCGCCGACGGGAACGAGCGTCGACCCGCTGAAGAACATGAACATCCACACGATCGCGATCAAGGTCCCGATCTCCAGGCTGACGAGTCACGGCAACGTTCCCAGTGACCCGTCGAAGGCAGCCTCGGTCCTCGGCATCTGGGCCGGCGCAAGCCGGCGTCGCGTGGTCGTGCAGGAGCAGGAGCGCAAGCAGGGGAGCGGCCCCTGGACGCAGGTCTCGCGGCTGGGCAATCCGCTCTTCAACGAGGTCGTCGTCCCGGTCGGGCGACAAGGATCGCTGGAACGCGGTCGACCCGATCAACGACAAGAACTTCCAGAAGTACGTGAACCAGCCGGAGCTCGCGAAGCTCCTGCCGGTCCTGTACCCCGGGGAGTTCCCGAACCTCGCGGCGTACAGCAAGGACCGCGCGGATCTGCACGCGATCCTGCTGACCGGCATCCCGAGCGGCATCGTCCCGAACTTCCAGAACTTCACCGGGCCGAGGCCGGCGGACATGCTGCGGCTGAACGTCGCCATCCCGCCGACCACCTCGAACCCGAACGCGCTCGGCGTCGTGGGCGGAGACCTCGCCGGCTACCCGAACGGGCGGCGCGTCTTCGACGACGTCGTCTCGATCGAGCTGAAGGCGATCGCCGGAGCGACGATTCCGCTCGTCGACCCGAGTTTCGCCCCGGATGCGGCGGTCGGTGCGGTCTCGTCGTACATCACGCCTGCGGCGGACCGGTACCAGGACACCTTCCCCTACCTCGGCTCGCCGCACGACGGCTACGACACGCCATCGTCGTGACCCATAACCCGCACCACTCCAAGGACCCCCGGCCCGAGCACGTGATGCTCGATCTCGGGCCGGGGGTCGGGGCCCTCGTCCTCCACACCGGCGCAGACCTGCACGGGAAGGAGATCGAGATCAGCCCCATGGGGCGCGACGGCGAGCGTTGCCACAAGCAGGTCCACGAGCGGCCGGTCGCAGGCCGGCCGCTCTACGGCGCGGTGTTCGACGGCCTGGCCGCCGGCGAGTACACGCTCTGGCTCGACGACCGGCCACTCCGGCGCAACGTCGCCGTTGCGGACGCGGCCGTCACCGACATCTCGATTGAGGAGGCCTACGCATGATCGGCTTGACCAGCCCGACCCATCTCGCGCTCCTGCTTCTGATCGCGCTCCTGCTCTTCGGCGCCAAGCGCGTGCCGGAGATCGGACGCTCGCTCGGCTCGGGTATGCGCGAGTTCAAGGAGTCCATCAGCCACGAGACGGCGGCCCTGCCCGAGAAGACCGAGCACGAGAACGCCGACTGATGCGGACTCGCCGGCTCGACCACGGAGAGGAGGCGGAGCTCGTCGAGCATCTCGAGGAGTTGCGGCGGCGCCTCATGGTCTCGCTCGTGGCAGTCGGCGTCGCGACGGCCGTCGCGTTCGTCTTCCACAACAGGATCCTCGACTGGCTCGCCCGTCCGCTTCCGCCCGGACACCGTCACGTCGTGGCGTTCGGCGTGACCGAGCCGTTCTCGGTCTCGATCGCGGTGAGCCTGTACGCCGGGATCCTCTTCGCGCTGCCGGTGATTCTCCGGCAGTTCTGGTCGTTCCTCGCTCCGGCGCTCGACCCTGCGGCCGAGCGCCGGATTCTTCTCTTCGCCGCGTTCGGCGTCGTGATGGCGGCGGCCGGCCTTGCGTTCGGCTACGGGATCCTGTTGCCGCGCGCCATCCACTTCCTGACGGGCTACGACACGACGCACTTCAGGCTCCTGATCCGGGCGAGCAGCTACTACTCGTTCGTCGTCACGGTGCTGCTCGGGATCGTCTGCGTCTTCGAGACTCCGCTCGTGGTCCTCGCGCTCGTCAACCTCGGCGTGCTTTCGTCGGCCGCTCTGCGCCGGAACCGGCGTAAGGGCTACATGATCGTCTCGGTCGTGGCGCTGGCCCTACCGGGCCCCGATCCCGTGACCACGCTGCTCGAGCTCCTGCCGATGCTCGCGCTCTTCGAGGGCTCGATCTGGCTCGCCGCCGCCGCCGAGCGGCGCGCGGCGAAGCTGTCAGTCGCGGGCGCGCAGGCATGACGCGCACGTCCCGAAGAAGCTGATCTCCCGGTCGCCCAACCGGTAGCCCGTGTCCTGCTCGACGCGGGCGCGAAGGTCGCCCAGCGTCTCGTCGTGGACATGCGTGACCTCGCCGCAGCGCTCGCAGATCACGTGGTGGTGCCGATGCTCGCCCGCGAGCTCGTAGTACGCGCGGTCGCCGCCCAGGTCCGTCCTGAGCAGGAGCCCGTCGTGGACGAAGATCTCCAGCGTTCGATAGACGGTCGACGTGTTCACGCTCGGCGAGCGCTCACGCACGCGCGCGACGATGTCCTCCGCGCTCAGATGCCCGTGCGGCTCGGCGAGCAACGCTTCCCAGATCGCCCGCCGTTGCGGCGTCAGCCGCCGGCCGCGCCTGCGTAGGCTGTCAGCGTCCTCGACCACGGGTCGATCATGTCCGAACCGGTCCGCTCCTTCCAGCGAATGGTTCGCAATTGGCGAGCGAGCGAAGGGGAGGTTGGTCTTGGAAGCAGCGGCGATTCCGATCAAGTCGAGCCCGAGGTGGCGCGGATTCTGGACCTCGCTCGACCACGGCCAGCGCCGCACGATGCTGATGATGGCGACCGTGATCGCGACCCTCCATGCGGTGGGGTTCGGGATCCTGGTCTTCGTCGTCGCGCCGCACCACTACGCCCTCGGCGGCGGGGGCGCGTTCTCCGTCGGGATCGGGATCACCGCCTACACGCTCGGGATGCGCCACGCATTCGACGCCGACCACATCGCGGCCATCGACAACACGACGCGCAAGCTGATGGCCGACGGCAAGCGGCCGCTGAGCGTCGGCTTCTGGTTCTCGCTCGGCCACTCGTCGATCGTGTTCGGGCTCTCGTTCCTGCTCTCGATCGGCATCCGCTCGGTCGCGGGACCCGTCACGAACAACGGCTCCTCGCTCCACGCGGTGACCGGCTGGATCGGGACGCTCGTCTCCGGCACCTTCCTCTACGCGATCGCGATCCTGAACGTCGTCGTCCTGCTCGGGATCCTCAAGGTCTTCCGGCAGATGCGCCGGGGCGCCTACGACGAGCAGGCGCTCGAGCACCAGCTCAACAACCGTGGGCTCATGAACCGCTACCTCGGCCGGTTGACGCGCGCCGTGCGCAAGCCGCAGCAGATGTATTCGATCGGCCTTCTGTTCGGGCTCGGCTTCGACACGGCGACCGAGGTCGGCCTGCTCGTGCTCGCGGGCGGAGCGGCCGGCGCGGGCCTCCCGTGGTACGCGATTCTCTGCCTGCCGGTCCTCTTCGCAGCCGGAATGTCGCTGCTCGACACGATCGACGGCTCGTTCATGAACTTCGCCTACGACTGGGCGTTCTCTCAGCCGGTGCGCAAGATCTACTACAACATCACCGTGACGGGGCTCTCGGTCGCCGTCGCGCTGCTGGTCGGCACGATCGAGCTCGGCGGTCTCGTCGCCTCGCAGCTCGGGCTCTCGGGCTCCTTCTGGTCGTATCTCGAGAACATCGACCTGAACACGGTCGGGTTCCTGATCGTCGGCATCTTCGTCGCCACCTGGGCGATCGCCCTCGCGGTGTGGAAGTACGGGCGCATCGAAGAGCGCTGGAGCAGCTCGCTGCTCAGCTGAAGGGCGGGTGTAGCGGCAGCAGGAGCGGCTGCTGCGGCTTCTGGTCGAAATCGAAGTCGTGCACGAGGTTCCCCAGGATCTTGGCGTTCTCGCGCACGTTCGGCCGGGAGTCGGGTCGGCCGTCGGTGCGCGGATCGAGCCGGTGGCCGTGCAGGAAGTCGTCTTCGATGAACTTCAGGTACGCGTCGGAGCTGAGCACCTGGTGGTCGACGTAGCCGCGCCGGGCGTACGGGCTGATCACGAGCGACGGGACGCGGATGCCGTAGCCCTCGCCGTCGACTCGCGGCGGCTTGACGTTGTCGTAGAAGCCGCCCCAGTCGTCCCAGGCGAGGAAGATCGCGGTCGACCTCCAGTCGGGGCCCTTCATGATCGAGTTGATCAGGCCGGTGACGTAGGTCTGGCCGGCGGTGACGAGCGCAGGCGGGTGCTCGCTCACGCCCTGGGAGGGCGTGACCCACGAGACCGCGGGGAGCCTGCCCTTGCGCGCCGCGCGGTAGAAGTCCCCGAGCGGCTGGACGTCGTGCAGCTGGTGGTCCTCCAGCACGTCGTCGAAACGCGGCAGCGGGTTCCAGATCCCCGGCGTCCTCGCGCTCTGCCGCACTTGCGGGCAGAACATCTTGCTGTCGCTGCAGTCGGGCTGGCTGCCGCTCGCGACGTAGGAGCGCCAGCTGACGTGGTAGCGGTGCAGGAGCCAGGTGAGATCCGTCCACGGGTAGTCGAGCTTCTTGCCGCCGCCCGTCGCGCCGAACGGAGCCGTGAGTGTCGGCTTGCAGCTCATGGGGTCGCCGTGCCTGGAGCAGCGCGCCGACCAGCCGGAGACGAGGGAAAGGTGCGCCGGCAGACTCCAGGAGTTGACGCCCTCGAACATGTGGTCCTGCAGCACGAAGTGGCGCGCGTAGTCCCAGTAGTTCGGGATCTCGTGCCAATCGTGATAGCCCATGACGTCGGGCGCCTTCGGCGTCAGCGAGCAGCCGGGGTTGTCGGTGTTGTGGCAGGCGAGGAACCGCCCCTTACGTGCCTGCCGCTCGAAGCCGTCCATCGTGCCGCCGTCGACGTCCTTGACCGCGTCGACGGTGTCGTGCGGGCCGCCCGCGTTGCGGTCGTGGGTGTCGTGGTAGGGCTGGATGCAGAGGTGCGTCCCGGGATCGGGATTGCAGGGGATCGTGCCGGGATTGCCCGCGAGACCCGGGATGCCGTCGGCTCCGGGATACGTGCCGAAGTAGTTATCGAACGAACGGTTCTCCTGCATGATGATCACGACGTGGCGGATCTTGTGGATCCCCCGCGTGGCGGCGTCCGCGTCGTGGCGATGGCCGGGAATCTCCGCTGACGCGACGAGCAGCCCCAGCAGGAGAACGATCCCGAGCACGACGAGAAGGAGCCGCTTCAACGCGGGCGGGAACCTACGCCGCGTCTCTGAGAGGTAAGTGAGAGTTTCCTCAGAAACGTCTAAAGGAACATGACCCAGCTGCGGGTCGCGCCGCACGAACAGTCCTTGTGCTTCACGGAGCACCTGCGGCAGTCCCAGTACTCCCACCAGATCCACTTCAGATGCTGAATCTCCAGCACCATCAGGGCGAGAATCCAGAGCAGAATCGCGGTCCGCGACATGCCCTCACGGTCGCAGAGGAACGGGCGGCCCGCAATGGGCCGCCCGACTCATCCTCGCGGCGCGATGGACCTATCTACCAGCGTCGCGCGCCGGCGCCGAAGCCGCCGGTAAAGAGGCTGATCAGCCAGATCAGCGCGAGCACTGCGGCGACGATGAACAACCAGTGAATGGTGAAGCCGACGCCGAAGGCGATGATCGCCAGAACTGCAAGCACTATCAGCAAGAGCATTCTCACCCCTCCTTCCGTCCGGAGACGGGGAGCTCGTTTGCGGTTCTGATCAATAAACGACGAAGCCGCCGGCTCGGTTACGGGCGTACGCTCATTGTCGATGGGCGCCGTCGACGCGGAGTTCACGCCGGCTGAGCGGGACCGGGCGCGGGCCTACCACCGGCCGCTCTACCTCGCCCTCCTTCTGGACGTTGCGCTTGCGGCCGGCCTGCTTGGCGCTCTCGCCTGGACCGCGCTCGGGCGATGGCTCTTCTCCCCACTCGAGTCGCTCTCGCCGCTCGCCGCGGCCGCCCTTTACGCCGCCCTCGTCACGATTTTCCCGAGCGTCGTGAGGACACCGCTCGCCTTCTGGCGCGGCTGGCGGCGCGAGCGGCAGTGGGGCTTCTCGACCCAGGGTGCGGCCGCCTGGCTCGCCGACCGCGCCAAGGGGCTGGCCGTGGCGATCGTGCTGGCGGCCGCCGTGTGGGCCGCTGCGGTCGCACTCGCTCGCGCCCTGCCCGGCTGGTGGGCGCTCCCGGCCGGAGTCGCGCTCGCACTGGCCGTGCTTCTTCTCTCGTTCGTCGCTCCGGTCGTCCTCGAGCCGATCTTCAACCGCTTCCGGCCGCTCGAGGACGAAGCGCTCGCGGCTCGCTTGCGGCGGCTGTCGGAGCGAGCCGGAGTCCCGCTGCGAAACGTCCTCGTCGCCGACGCGAGCCGCCGCACGACGAAGGTCAACGCCTACGTGTCGGGCATCGGCAGCACGCGCCGGGTCGTTCTCTTCGACACGCTGCTGCAGGCGGCCGACGAGGGTGCGGTCGAGGTCGTCGTCGCGCACGAGCTGGGACACCGGCGCGACGGGCACGTCGCGAAGCTGACCGTGCTCGCCATGGCGGGAGCCGCGCTTGCGGTTGCGGTTCTCTGGGCGACGCTCGGGACGCGGATGGCCGATCCCCGCACACTCCCGGAGGCGCTGCTCGTGCTCCTGGCGCTCGAGCTCGTGGCGCTGGCTCCGGGCGCCGCGCTCTCGCGTCGCTTCGAGCGCGCCGCCGACCGCTGCTCGCTCGACCTCACGGAGGATGCGGCGGCGTTCGCCCGCGCGCACGTCGAGCTGGCGCGCCGCAACCTCTCGGACCTCGAGCCGCCGCGCCTCGCCTATCTGCTGCTCTTCAGCCATCCGACTCCGCCCGAGCGTCTCGCACTCGGCCGGGCATGGCGAACCGCCCACGCGTAGGGATGCCATTCCCTCGTAGCGGTGTTGCCTACGGGGCGCATCCGCTCTACCCTCTGAGAGGGGGCAGAGGGAGCACGTGGCAAGCGGTGACCGGGAGTGGGGAGAACCAGGGGTCTCTGGACGAGCAGGACGTCCTGCTCGAGGTCAACGCGCACGTGCACGAGGCGGCACGGCGGTTCGAGGGCACCGAGCCGGGCGCGGACCGCTGGGACTTCACGTGCGAGTGCGGCGCATCCGACTGTCGCGCGACCGTCTCGCTCACGACCGCCGAGTACGAGGCGCTGCGGACGGCAGACGGGCACGTCCTGGCTCCCGGGCACGCGGCTCGCGCATAGTCTGAGCGGGGTCTTGGCCACTCTCGACCTGACCGGCAAGCGGGCGATCGTGACCGGGGCCTCCTCTGGCATCGGCCGCGCGACCGCGGCCGCGCTCGCAGCTGCGGGAGTGCGTGTCGCGGGCGGCGCACGGCGCGTCGAGCGGCTCGAGACGGAGGTCGCGCTCGAGCTCGACGTAACCGACGCCGCGAGTTGCGAGCGGTTCGTCGCAGAGGCCGTCGACCGCCTCGGAGGCCTCGACATCCTCGTCAACAACGCGGGGCTCGCGCTCGGGCGCGCGCCGTTCGACGAATCGAGCGAAGAGGACGAGGCGACCGTCCTCGACGTCAACGTTGCGGGTCTCATCCGGATGACGCGCCTCTGCCTCCCGCACTTCGGCGACTGGGGCCACATCGTCAACATGGGCTCGGTCGCGGGGCGGCAGGCGTACGAGAACGGCGCAACGTACGTCGCCGCAAAGTTCGCCGAGCGCGGCTTCACATACGCCCTGCGCGAGGATCTCCTGGGCCGGCCGATCCGCATCACGACCGTCGACCCCGGTCTCACCGAGACGGACTTCTCGCTCGTCCGCTTCAAGGGCGACGAGGAGAAGGCGGCCGCCGTCTATCGAGGCGTCGAGGCGCTCCAGCCGGACGACATCGCGGATTGCATCCTCTTTGCGCTCACCAGGCCGTGGCACGTGAACGTCGACGAGATCGTCGTCAAGACCCGCAACCAGTCGTCGGGCGGACGGATCCTGCGCGACACATGAGTCTGCGCGTCGTCATCGTGACGCGCATCCCGCCGGTGCTCGCGGCATTCGACGCGCTGATCCGGGAGGTGGGTCATGAGCCCGTCGCATTCCTGTCGATGCGGAACGTCGACGGCCGGTACGGCCCTCCGGCCGATACCGGCGATCTCGTGCTGAGCGCCGCCGAGGAGGTCGACGTGCTGCTGCCCGCGCGCCGGACCACCATCGCTCCGCTGCTCGCCTCGGTCGAGCCCGACCTCGTGGTCTGCATGGGCTTCCCGTGGAAGATCCCGCCCGAAGCACTTGCGGTGCCGCGCCTCGGTTGGCTGAACGGCCATCCCTCGCTGCTGCCGAAGCATCGCGGCCCGCTCCCTGTCGCCTGGGCGATCCGCTCCGGCGAGGACGAGATCGGGATCACCTTCCACCGCATGGACGCCGAGCTCGACACCGGGCCGATCCTCGCGCAGCGGAGCTACCCGCTCGGCGAGCTCGAGCCGCCCGACGACTTCTATCCGCGATTCGGCCCGACCGTTGGCGAGACGCTGGCCGAGGCGCTCGAGCGGCTGGCGTCCGGCGACGAGGGGACGCCGCAGCCGGAAGGCGGCAACTACGAGACGTTCTTCACCGACGACGATGCGTGGCTCGACGTCTCGCGTCCGGCGGCCGAGGTGCACCGGCTCGCCTGGGCCTGGCGCTACGGAATGTCGCTCACGGGACCGCGCGGAGCACTGCTCGAGCTCGACGGTACGCCGGTGCGCGTCCTCGCGACGTCGCTGACGGAGGCGGAAGGGGCGCGGCGGCTCGACTGCGGCGACGCGCCGCTCTGGATCGTCGAAACGGAAGAGCTCAGCGAGGAAGAGGCCAGGCGGTCCAGCGGTGAGGCTCCATCCACGCAGTGACCCGGCGCGCGTCCCTGCTTTGGTAGGGCTTGCCGAGGTAGCGGATGGAGAGGCGGTCGACGCCGGCGAGGTCAGGGTCGTCCTCGATCGAGACCACGCGGCCCAGCAGCGTGACCTGCGCGTACCAGCTGTCCTCGCCGAGCACGGTCAGCGCGACGGCCGGGTTCTCGCGCATGTAGCGAAGGCGGAGGCGGCTCTCGTCCATGTTGAGCAGGACGCGGCCGTCCTCCCAGTCGTACCAGGTGGCAGCCGTGTGCGGCTCGCCGCTCGGGCTGACCGTCGCGACGACCGCCGGGTTCGGCCGGGCCAGGAACGTGTCGACCTCGGGCGGGACGGGCACAAGCGGCACGGCTGCGAGCCTACTTACTGAGCGGCAACCGGCATCGAGTCGGTCTCTTCCTCGAACCCCACTTCCCGGACGGCCGGCAGGCGGATGACGAACAGGGTGCTGACGACGATCCAGCCGGCCGCGATCACGAGGTACGCCTTGACGCCGATCGCCATCGCGATCGGCCCGGCGAGCGCATAGCCCGCGGGCAGGAAGATCATCGAGCCCATCCAGGCGTAGGAGGCGACGCGCGCGAGCTTGTCCGCCGGGACCTTTCGCTGCAACGTCGTGTCCCACACCACCGAGCCGAGGGCGAACGCGAATCCCGCGCACAGGGCAAGAGGCGCGAGCAGGGCGGTCGTGGGATGGAAGGCGAGGACGAGGTTCTGCCCCGCCGTGACCATCAGGAGCAGCCCGGTCGTGACCATCGGCCGTCCCCGGGGTCGCCAGCGAAGGCCCGTGACGCCTCCGAGCAGCGCGCCGATTCCTTCTCCCGTGACGACGAACGCCCACGACCGCGCGCCGTCCATCGAGTGCTTCGCGATGTACGGGCCGAGCACGAAGAACGGCGCATACGTGAGCAGGAAGTAGAGCGAGACGTAGACGACGAGCACCCACACCCACGTCTGCTCGACGAAGGCGCTCCAACCCTCGCGCAACTCCTGCACGAACCCGGCGCCAGCGCGGGCGAGCGACTTGACGCGGATCTGCGAAAGGAGGAGCGCACTCGTCGCATACGTGCCTGCATCGACGAGCAGGGCCGTTCCAGGGCCGATCAGGGCGACGATCGAGCCGCCGATCGCGGCACCGAGCGGAAACGCGGAGTAGCGGGCGATGGCAAGCAGCCCGTTCGCCTGCTGAAGGTCTTCTTCCGGGACGACTTCGCGGATGAGTCCGTAGGACGCGGGGGAGTAGAACGCGACCGCGGCGCCGCCGCAGGCCTGGAGCGCGACGAGCTGCCAGATCTGGGCCTGTCCCGAGACGAGCAGCACGCCCATCGCGGTGCGGACGATCGTGCTCGCGATGTCGGAGCCGACCATGACCGTCCGACGCGACACCCGGTCGCCGATCACGCCGCCGACCACGAGCATCGCCACCTGCGCGAGCGTCCAGGCGGCGAAGCTGAGCCCGACCGCCGTCGCGCCCCCGCCGTTGTCGAGGATCGCGAATGCGACCGCGATCGGCGCGAGGTACGTCCCGACGTACGAGATGGCCCGTGCTGCGAACAGCAGGCGGAAGTTGGGTAGCCGAAGCGGGCCGGCCATGGAGGAATCGTGCCGCGTCGTGTGCGGAGTTACAAGCGCGCGCGCTTGTCGGCCCAGCGCCTGAGCCCGGAATACGACTGCCAAAGCGGCATCGCGAAGTCGTAGGTCGGTGCGTCCTCCCGCGAGTCCGCGAGCTGCGCGTGGGCGTACTCGACGAACTCCTCCTCGGTCGCGCCGCCCTCGACCGACTCGGCCCAGTCGAGGAGGTTCAGCCGGAGCTCGGCGAGGTGGCGCCCGACGTCGTCGGCGACGCCGAAGTGGACGAGTGCGAGCCGCTCGGGAGAGCGCCGCTCGATCTCGTCGAGCGTGTCCTCCCACGCCTCGACGTCGACCTCGGGTGGTGGCGTCGGCGGCATGACGAAGCGGCCGGGCAGAACGCGCACCCCGCACGCGTCGCCGGCGTAGAGCGTCCCGTCCGGATCGAGGAAGCAGACATGGTGCGAGGCGTGGCCCGGCGTCGGGAACGATTCCAGCCCGAGCACGGGCCCGTCGAGCGGGTGGACGTTCTCCTGCGGCACGGGTGCCAGCTCGCCCCACAGCGAGTCGAAGCTGTCGCCGTAGAGCCGGCGCGCGCTGCGCTCCAGTCGCTCCGGATCGACGAGGTGCGGCGCGCCGATCGGCGAGACGTGCACCTGCAGCTCCGGGTGCTCGCGCACGAGCACGCCGGTCGCGCCCGCGTGGTCGAGGTGGATGTGGCTGAGCAGCAGGTGGCGGACGTCGGTCAGTGCGAGGCCTCGTTCCGCGAGGCCCGCCTTCAGCGCGTCGATCGTGGTCGAGGGGCCGCAGTCGAAGATCGCCGGCCCGTCGTCGGTGTCGAGCAGGTAGCTCGCGATGATCCGCTCGCGGCCGAGGTGGTGGAGGTCGATGGGCTCCGGCGCGGCCACGGAGCGATCCTACGAGGCGCGCTCCCGCGCCGCGGCGAGGATCTTCTCCGCCTCGTCGCGGTTGCCCCAGCCGCGCGTCTCGGTCTTCTTCGACGGCTCGAGATCCTTGTAGCGCTGGAAGAAGTGCTCGATCTCGTCGCGCAGCTCGTTCTGCACGTCGTGGATGTCCGCGATTCGCTCGAACTCCGCGGCGCCGAGCGGCACGCACAGCAGCTTCTCGTCGGGGCCCTTCTCGTCGGACATGTGGAAGACGCCGATCGCGCGGACGCGGATCCGGCAGCCGGGGAAGGTCGGGTCGGAGACAAGTACGAGAGCGTCGAGTGGGTCTCCGTCCTCGGCGAGCGTCCCCTCGACGAACCCGTACTCGGCCGGATAGGTCATCGCGGTGAAGAGGCGCCGGTCGAGCACCAGCCCGCCCAGGTTCTCGTCCCACTCGTACTTGTTGCGCGACCCCGACGGGATCTCGACGAAGACGACCGCCTCGCCGCTCATGTCATGCGCGCGCGGCTGCGGGCACGAGCGCGTTTTCGAGATCCAGCACGAGATCTTCGGCCGACTCGATCCCGACCGAGAGGCGGATGAGGTTCGGCGGCGCCGCGAACGGCGCGTCGGCGGTAGCCGCGTGCGTCATCCGGGCGGGCACCTCGATCAGGCTCTCGACGCCCCCGAGCGACTCGGCGAGCTGGAACAACCGCGTGCGGCCCACGATCGCCTCGGCTTCCTCCGGCGACTCCGCGAGGAACGAGACCATGCCGCCGAAGTCGCGCATCTGGCGCGCCGCGATCGCATGACCGGGGTGCGAGGGCAGCCCCGGATAGAAGACCTTCGACACGCGCGAGTGCCGCTCGAGCACCGCCGCGACGTCCAACGCGTTCAGGCAGTGCTGGCGCATCCGCACCGCGAGCGTCTTGATCCCGCGCAGCACGAGCCAGCAGTCGAACGGGCCGGGCACGGCACCGAGCGACTTCTGGAGAAAGCGCAGGCGCTCGGCCACGGTGGGGTCGTTCGTCGCCGCGAAGCCGCCGACCACGTCGGAATGGCCGCCGAGGTACTTCGTCGTCGAGTGCACGACGACGTCGGCGCCGAGCTCCAGCGGGCGCTGCAGGTACGGCGTCGCGAACGTGTTGTCCACCACGAGGAGCGCGCCCGCCGCGTGCGCCGCCTCGGCCGTCGCGGCGATGTCGATGACGTTGAGCATCGGATTCGACGGCGTCTCGATCCACACCATCCGGGTCGAGTCGTCGAGGTGGTCGGCGAGGTTCGGGAAATCCTCGGCCGGCAGATAGTGGAACCGGTAGCCCTTGGGCTCGTAGACCTGCGAGGTCATCCGGTAGACGCCGCCGTAGACGTCGGCGACGAGCACGACGCGGTCGCCCGGGTTCAGCAGGTGCATCAGCGTCGTCGTCGCGCCGAGCCCGGAGGAGAAGGCGATTCCGTGCTCCGCCGACTCGAGCGAAGCGAGCGCCGTCTCGAGCGCCTGCCGGGTCGGGTTCGCGACGCGCGAGTAGTCGTAGCCCTTGTGCTCGCCGACGGCGTCCTGGACGTACGTCGACGTCTGGTAGATCGGCGTGATGATCGCGCCGGTCGCCGGATCGGGCTCCTGGCCGTCGTGGATGGCGCGAGTCTCGAAATCCATCAGGTCGATGCTAACCAGCGCTCGAGGTCGTCCAAAGGCTCGGTGAGGTCGAGCGGCTTCTGGCCCGGCTCCCACCACAGGCCTTTGACCTCGAGCCGGCGCGTCTTGCGGTCGAACACGGGCTCGATGCGGCCGACGAGCCGGTCGCCGTGGAGGATGGGAAGGACGTAGTAGCCGTACTCCCGTTTCGCCGCCGGGACGTACATCTCGAGCCGGTAGTAGAAGTCCCAGAGCGCCTCGGTGCGCGCGCGGTCGTGGACGAGCTGGTCGAACGGCGAGAGGAACGTGACGCGCTCGGGAACCGGGCCGTCCTCCGCCTCCGGGTGGGCGACGAGACGGCCGCGCTGCAGACGCACGCCGAGCGCACGCAGGCGCTGCTGCGCGATCAGCTTCTCGGCTCGCGGCCAGGGGATCGTCTCCGTCTCGGGGTACCAGCGCGTGGACAGATCCCAGACGCGCTGCTTCCCACGGCGGCCGACGACGGCCACCTCGCCACGCGCGGCGAGGATCTCGAGCATCAACCCCATCTTGCGCGCTCCCCACCAATCGTGTTGCTCGCGCTCGAGACCCGCATGGTCTTCGATCTCGCGCGAGAGCAGCGGCCCGCGCTGCTCGAGCTCACGCAGCACGTAGCGGCGGAATGAGCGGTTCGCCTTCAGCCAGTCGTTCGCGTTCCGGTTCAGCGCCCGCCGCATCCGCGCCCGCAGCAGCGGCAGGTCCTCGGCCGGATAGACGAACGCCCGCCACTCCACGAGCTTCCGCTCCTGCCAGAGCAGCCGGTCGAGCTCGGCGGTGTCGAACGCGCCGAGCCGGCTCCAGAGGACGAGATGCTGAGGCGGCGCGACGCTCGAGATCGGGTCGAGCTGGAGGAAGCCGAGCCGGCGGACGGTCTCGAGCACGCCGCCGGCCGGGCCGTCGAGCCCCTGTGCGCGGATCGCGATCCGGCGTGCCTCCTCGACCGAGACCTCACGCATGGCGCACCTCCTCGGAGGCCGAGCACGCGGGCGAGCCGCGCTGCGGCGCGCTCGAGCTTCGCGCCGACCTTCCCGCGCACGCGTGGCTCGGGGTGGAAGCTGCGGACGTGGAGGACGCCTGCGGCGCGGTCGGCCTTGAGGTCGGCGCGGCCGACGAGCCGGTCGCCGGCGAGCAGCGGCAGCACGTAGTAGCCGTACGCGCGCTCGTGCTCGCGCTTGTAGACCTCGATCACGTGGCGGAAGCCGAAGACGCGCTCGAGCAGCGGGCGATCCCAGAGGAGGTTGTCGAAGGGGCAGAGGAGGACGGGCGGCGCGGGCGGGCCGTCGAGCTCCGCTTCGGCGTCGACGTAGAACGGCGGCCCGCCGTCGTCGACGGCCACCTCGCGCAGGAGTCCCTCGTCCACGAGTGCCAGGACGTGCTGGTGGAGACGGGCGCGTCCGCCCTTCAGCCGCCAGTGCTCGCGGATCGCGGGCTCGGTCAGCGCGCCGCGCGCGCGGACGGCGAGGAGGGCAAATGCGCGCAGGGTCTCGGCCTCGGTCGGGGTCGGCGCATCGAGGATCGCGCGCGGGATCACGCGCTCGGCGAGGTCGTAGCGGCGCTGGAACGACTGCCGGCCCGCGACGGCGAGGATTCCCCGATCCCAGAGCGCCTCGAGCACCATCTTCGCCGGCTTCCAGTTCCACATCTCGGTGCCGTCGGCGGCTCCCTCGAAGTCGCGCGAGCCGAGCGGCCCCTCGGCCCGGATCCGCTCGAGCACCGGCTCGACGAGGTCCGCGTGCCTGTCCAGCGCGGTCTCGTGGAAACCCCAGTGCCCCTTGCCTTCCATGTTGAGGCGGCAGTGCGGCCAGAGCTCGATGGGGAGGAGGCAGGCCTCGTGCGCCCAGTACTCGAAGACGCGGCCCGAGGTGAGCAGGCTCTGCAGCTCCTGCTCGGAGTACGCGCCGATGCGGCTCGACAGGGTGAGGCGGTGCGCGCGGTCGACCGCCGAGATCGAGTCGAGCTGCACCGCGCCGAGCCGGCGGATCGCTTGTTCGACGTCTCCGGCGCGGGCTCGGCGGAACCGCGGCGCGTAGTCCTGGGTCGAAACGGTGAGCCGCCTGATCGCGGCGAGGCTGACGGTCGTGGTCGCCATCGGCCTCTACCTAGCAGGTAGGTGCAACGTCCCGCCGCCCGAGTCGATAGCCTCCCGCCCGTGCCGCGCCCGAGACGCCGGAATCCGTGGACCTCGACGGGTGAGGTTTTCATCTGGGTGCTCTTCGCCCTGCTCCTCCTCCCGGCGGGCATCGCCGGCTACGTCGTCGGCCACTACACCTCGCTCGGGAAATCGGCCTCGACGGTCGTACACACGGTGACCTTCCAGCCGGCGACGTCGGGAGCGACGACGACGTCTGCTGCGACGACGACCTCGGCCGCGACCACCACTTCCGCGGCGACCACCACATCCTCGTCGGGCGGCGGGAACGCGGCGGCGGGCGAGGCGGTCTTCAAGGCGAACGGCTGCGCCTCATGCCACACGTTCCAGCCTGCGGGCTCGACGGGCACGATCGGCCCGAACCTGGACACCGCTCCAACAACGGACGCGAAGGCCGACAACAACATGGATCTGACGGCGTTCGTCAAGCAGTCGATCACGGATCCGGACGCCTACATCGCGAAGGGCTACAACAAGGGGATCATGCCGACGACGTTCGGCAACTCCCTCTCGGCAACGCAGCTGAACGACCTGGTCGCCTTCATCGTCTCGGGCCAGAAGAGCTAACGCCGCTCAGGCGTAAGGACGCTCGGCCCAGCCGTGTCTCCTCTAACCAGAACTCTGCGTTCGGGTACGCCTGGAAACGAGTCGCCAGGGGGCTCAAGCGGCGCACTGCACCCGCCGATTACACGTAGGGCCATGGTCGACGATCGTTCGCAACTCGGCTTCCTCATCGCGGCGCTCGGCGCAGCCGTGCTCGCCGTTTCGGTGTTTCTGCCCTGGTACGGAGTCAGCATCACCGCGTCCGGAGCCGCCTCGGCCCAACAGGAGCTCGCAACCGTGGCCCAGCAGTACGGGAACACCACCTTCCAGACGGGAGCAAGCGAGCTGGGAGCAGAGTTCAGCTCACTCACCGGACGTCAGCTCACCACCGTGAGCGCGCACCAAGCTCTCAAGGACATCAGCGCGATACTCCTCGTTCTCGCGGGCGTCTCACTCCTGGCGTCCCTTCTGCGTCTCGCCGGCATCACTGGAATGCTCGAGGCCGGCGGCGGTCAGATCGCGCTCGCCGGTAGCGTCGCGGCGCTGTTCGTGCTCTACCGGATGCTCAAGCCTCCGGGCGCAGAGACAGATCTCGTGTCCTTGTCGCTGAATTGGGGCATCTGGCTCGCGCTGCTAAGCGCAGGAGCGATCGTCGTTGGGGGCTTGGTTTCAGCTTCCGGCCAGAGTCGAAGGCATCCGGCCCGGAGCTACGGCCCGCAGATCTGACTTCAGGGGTCATTCCGGCACACTCGCCCGCGCGGCTCCGCTCAGCCGACGAGGCGACCGCAGAGCTCGCACATGACCGCGTACTTCTTCACGCCCGCGGGAGTCACGGCGATCTGACGGCGCACCGGCTGGTGACGGCATTGGTTCACCGGCGACAGGAGGCGCCGCGGCGGCGGTAGATCCGGAAGGTGGCGGACGGCGCCACCGAAGGCGGGACACCCCGCCTCGTGCTCGCGCCAGACGTCGTTCACGGGCTGGCTCGTAATCGCGACCCAACCGCACGCTTCGCACGAGACCTTGATCACGTGTCCAGGGTACGCAAGCGCCGCGGTGTTCAAGAAGGCGGACGAAGACTCTTCCGCGCGACCTGAGACTCCGTCGATAACGTCGCTACGGTGACGGCGATGGCCGAGTTCGTCCCGCCAGACTTCGAGGTTCCGCTCGGGATCGAGACCTCCGAGTTCGTGCTCGAGCCGCTCGGGCCCGAGCACAACGACTCCGACTACGACGCGTGGACCTCGTCGATGGAGCACATCGCGGCGACGCCGGGTTTCCCGTGGGGTTCCTGGCCGCGCGAGATGCCCTCGGACGAGAACCGTGCCGACCTGGAGCGACACGCCGAGGACTTCCGCACCCGGAAGGGCTTCACGTACACCGTGCTCGACCCGGCGAGCCGCGACGTCATCGGCTGCCTCTACATCTATCCGGCGCGCGACCCCGGCTACGACGCCCAGGCGCGCTCCTGGGTGTCAGCGAGCCACGCCCAGCTGGACGCTCCCCTCTGGCGAGCCGTGAGCGAATGGCTCGCAGCCGACTGGCCGTTCGCAAGCGTCCAGTACGCGCCTCGGACGTAAACGGCCTAGCGATAGCCCTGCGTCTCGCCGTACTCCTGCGCGACGTAGAGCGGCACGGCCCTCGACCACGCCTCCTCCACGAGGTCTCGCATCTCGTCGGCATCGATCGCGTCGAACCGAACGTGGATCCAGTTGAACCGCATGTCGCCCTCGCTGGGCAGCTGGAACTTGTGCGGCTCGGCGTCGACGGCCGCCTGTCGCATCTCTCGCGGGAAACCGCAGCCCATGCGCTCGCCGTCCTGCGAGAGGGCAAGCCACACGATCTGGCCGACCCGGAACTTGATCTGGCCGTGCACGAACACCTCGTAGCTGCGAGGAAGCGTCTGCGCGAGCGCGCGGATCTCGTCAGGGGTGACCACGGGCCCCGTCAGGACCGCGTGAAGTCGACGTCCTTTGCCTCGACGGTGCCGGCTGTTCGGCCTGGAGCCTCATGGTTGCCCCAGTAGAGATTCGTGTGCGCGATGACGAGCTCCGGCGGGGGCGCGCCCCACGGGGAGAGATCCTCGGTCGTGTGCGCATCGCTGACGAGGGTCGCGTCGTAGCCGCGCACGAGGGCTCCGTGCAGGGTCGAGCGCACGCACTCGTCCGTCTGCGCGCCCACCACGACGAGGCGCCCGACGGCGAGCTCGGCGAGCAGCGTCTCGAGGGTCGTCTCCTCGAACGAGTCCGGATAGCGCTTCTGGACGAGCGGTTCGCCCTCGTCCGGGCTCAGCTCCGCGACGATCTCCCATGGCTCGCTTCCCTCGACGAGGTTGTCGCTCGAGTGCTGCACCCAGACAACCGGAACCTCCGCCGCGCGGGCTTTCTCGACGACGGTGCCGACGTTGGCGACGACCGTGTCGCGCTCATAGGCGCCACCTACGACGCCGGTCTGCACGTCGATCACGAGCAGTGCGGTGTTCGGGCGATTGTCGAGCGTCGTCATGGCTCTCCTGGTTCGTGGGCTCGGACGGCGGACGTTAGCCGGGTTCTAGCTCAGGCGCTGCACGTCGTGTTCGAGCTCGTGCTCGAGCTTCCTGAGACCCCGCCGCACCGGCATCTTCGAGGCCCGGCCGGTGCGCAGGGTGTCGAGCGCGCAGGCGAGGAAGCAGGCCGCCCCGAGCGAGGTGTTCCAGTTCGCAGCGGCAAGATTGATCATCGAGCCCGTCGAGGGAACGACGTAGCCGGCGACCGCGGAGATTCCGAAGAAGATGCAGCCGAGCAGGTTGATCCCGGGCTGCCACCAACCGTCGCCGACCCGCTGCGGCCACCAGCCGTGCCGGCCGCGGCGCGGCGAAGCGGCGTAGGCGATCGCACCCGAGACGAGGAAGCAGATCGACCCGCGCCAGTCGGGTCGCCAGACGAGCTTGTTGTACTCCGCGCTCGTCAGGGCGACGTGCATCGCCTGGTAGGTCGTGACGTTGAAGAAGAGCGTCCCGGCGGACTGGACGATCGCCGACCACCACGCCGCTCCACCTCCGGGCCTCTGCGATCGCCAGTCACCCCAGGCGAGCCAGCTCTGAAGCCCACCGCCTCCCGTGAAGAGGATCGAGCCGACGAAGAACGTGATCGCGTCGGCCCGGTCGCCGACAAGCTGGGCGTAGCCGGGAAACGGGCCGACGAGGAAGCACGTCGAGCCGAGCGCGAAGAAGAGAGCCATCCAGCGACGGCGCGTCATCGGGCGGATCCTCTCGCACAGCGATCCACGACCTGGTGGTGGCTACCCCACCTGTGAGCGGCGAGAGGAATCGGGCTGGGGCTACGAGCCCGCCGCCGGCCGGGTGCTGACCTGGCCCCTGTCGTCGACGCTGACGACCATCACTTCGGGCCCGCGCCGCAGGATCGCCGAGCCGGGAGTCTGATTCTCGAGCGCCCAGCCCTGCGCCGCCCAGCTCGCTACCGCAGCTTCGAGTCGCCGCTGGCGCTCTTCGCCGGAGATTCCGCCTCGCCGCGTGGCGAGAGCCACGATGAGGCCGATCACGGCGGCGGCGAGAATCGCGAGCACCACCCAGACCCAGGTCGGCGTCGAGCTGGAGCTCGTCTCGGACGTCGTGGCTGTCGTATTCGCGGGGACGGGCACCTTGCGCGTCGTCGTCTGCTCGACCGTCGTCACGACGGTCTGCGCGGGCGCCGTCGTCGTCTCCTGGACGGTCGTGGTGGTCGCGAGCGTCTCGGTGGTGGTGATGTCCGCGACGCCGACGGCCGTGAGCGTCCCGGCCAGCAGCAGTCCGGCCGTGAACAGTGCCGCGAGACCGACGAGCTTCGGCATGTCTACGAGCTAAGCGGCCGGCGACGCCGCCGGCGTCATCCAACCGGGATGATCAGCTACTAGGCACGGGTGCCGCTGAGCACGTCGACGACACGCTCCTCGGCGTCGTCGCCGTAGCCCGCGCCGAGCTTCTCCTCGAGCAGCGTCCGCAGCTGTCCGCTCTCCGCCAGCTCCTGCGTGATGTCGGCGCCGCCGACGAGCTCGCCCTTGACGAACACCTGCGGGATGGTGGGCCAGCCCGACACCTCCGCCAGCTCCTGGCGGATCGACGGGTCCGGCAGGACGTCGACCGTCGTCACCGGCGCGCCGGCTTCCCGCAGCGCCTCGAGCGCCCGGCCCGAGTTGCCGCACATCACGAACTGCGGTGTGCCCTTCATGAACAGCACCACCGGCTCGTTCTCGATCACGTCCTTGATCCGCTCCGAAACGTCGCTCATGTCGTCCCCCTCGTCTTGATCCGAAGTTCGTGGATGGTGCCGTCGCGCAGCGGCTCGGCGAGCGCGTCGTTCACGAGCCGGTGCTGCTCGAGCAGCGGTAGTCCGTCGAAGCGCGGGCTCTCGACGGTCACCTGGAAATGGTCGCCGCCGCCGGTGCGATCCTCGACGCGCAACTCCGGCGCGTCCGGAAACGCGTCGCGGAGCAGCGATTCGATGCGCTCGACGGCCACAAGCCGGAGCGTAGCTACCGCTGGTGGGCCAGGAAATCGAGAAGGTCGCTGCGCGTGAGGACGCCGACCGGCCTTCCCTCTCGCGCGACGACGACGGCGTTCATCCCGCCGGTCAGCGTCGCGAACACCTCGTCGAGCGTCGCCGAGGCCTCGACCGCCGCGAGCGGCGGCTGCATCGCGGCCGCGACGTCCTCGTGCACCGCGTCGGGATTCCCGAAGACGCGCTCGAGCAGCGCGCGATCCTGGAGCGAGCCGATCACGTCGGCCAGCGACTCGCACTGTCCGTCGCGCACGACCGGCAGCTGCGAGATGCCGTAGCGCCGCATCGTGTCGATGCCTTCCCCGACCTTCGCGTGCGCGGCGATCGTGACGAGCTCCGGCACCTCACCGGCATGCTTCGAGACCAGCAACTCGTCGACGGTCGGCAGCGAGGTCTGCCGCTCGACGAAGCCGTGCTCGAGCATCCAGTTGTCGTCGTAGAACTTGGACATGTAGGAGCGGCCGGAGTCGGGGACGATCGCGAGCACCGTCGCGTCGGCCGGCAGCCGCTCGGCGACCCTGATCGCCGCCCAGATCGTCGAGCCGGCCGAACCGCCGGCGAGGATGCCCTCCTCGCGCGCCAGCCGCCGTGCCGTGAGGAACGAGTCGCGGTCCGAGACGCGGATCCACTCGTCCACGACCTCGAGGTCGATCGTCTCGGGCCACGTGTCCTTGCCGATTCCCTCGACGAGATACGGATGGAGCTCGGACTCGTCAGCCGCCGTGTAGATCGAGCCCTCGGGATCGACCCCGATGATCTTCACCTCGGGCTTCCGCTCGTGGAACCAGCGGCCGACGCCCGAGATCGTGCCGCCCGTCCCGACCGAGATGACGAGCGCGTCGAGCTCTCCGCCGGTCTGCTCCCAGATCTCCGGCGCCGTCACGTCGTAGTGGGCCTGCGGATTCGCCGTGTTCGAGTACTGATCCGGCTTGAAGCCGCCCGGGATCTCCTCGGCGAGCCGCGACGAGACGGAGTAGTACGACTCGGGCGAGTCGTGGTCGACCGCGGTCGGCGTGATCACGACCTCGGCGCCGTACGCGCGCAGCATCGAGATCTTCTCCTGGCTCATCTTGTCGGGCATGACGAAGATGCAGCGGTAGCCCTTGCCGGCCGCCGCGATGGCGAGGCCGACGCCCGTGTTGCCCGAGGTCGGCTCGACGATCGTCCCGCCGGGCTTGAGCTTCCCCTCGCGCTCGGCCTGCTCGATCATCGCGAGGCCGATCCGGTCCTTGACGGATCCGCCCGGGTTCAGATATTCGAGCTTGGCAAGGATCCGTGCGCGGCCCGGCGGCGAGAGCCTGTCGAGCCGGACGATCGGCGTGGCCCCGACGAGCTCAAGGACGGTCGGATACTCCCGCGGCATCGCCGGGAAGCC
This sequence comes from uncultured Actinomycetes bacterium, assembly GCA_963696975.1. Classification (GTDB taxonomy): domain Bacteria; phylum Actinomycetota; class Thermoleophilia; order Gaiellales; family Gaiellaceae; genus Palsa-739. The sequence goes on from CAVOMI010000004.1 coordinate 679,789, forward strand.
TAGATCAGTGGTCCTCGTCAGAGCACTCGATCAACATTCCCCCGGAGTACGCCCTAAGCTGTTCGGGTGGTGGCGCGGACCGGGGTCGGGCCAACGTCGAGACAAGAGAGGGTCGAGCGCAGCCGCGCGGGACGTGTGCTGATCTCGGTCTTCGTGGTCGTGACGCTTCTCACCGTCTTGACCGCGAACCTCCCCGCCTCCCGCCTCCAGTCGCTGCTGATGAGAGCGGATCACCCGTACCTCAACGGCTTGTACTTTTCGCAGAACTGGGGTGTGTTCGCCCCCGACCCGCGGCAGCAGACGGTGCACCTCCTCGCCCACGTCACCTTCTCCGACGGCTCCCACGAGACGTGGCAGATACCGGCTCGGAACGCAGCGGTCGGCGAGTACATCGACTACCGCTGGCGGAAATGGGAAGAGTGGATCGTCTCGCCCGCCTACGCGTTCCTTTACAGGCCGGGCGCCATCTATGCCGCCCGCCGGCTCGCGACGCCGGAGCGGCGGCCCGTACAGGTGGCGCTGATCGACCGGTCCCACCCGATCACGCCGCCGGGGCAGCCCTCGTTCCCGGCGCCGTCCACCGAGCGCCCGTTCTACACGACAAGGATCACAGAGGCGATGCTGCGCGGGTCGAGCGGATGACGCGCGCCCGCGACCATCTGGCCGGCGCGGTCGCAGGCTGGAACCGCTTCTGGTTCGAGCCGGTCTCGACCGCTCCTCTCGCCGTCTTTCGGATCGTATTCGGCCTGATTCTCTTCCTCTGGACGCTTTCGCTGCTGCCCGAGCTCTCGCCCTTCTTCACCAAGGGCGGAATCCTTCCGCAGCAAGCGCACTACACAGGCGGAGCGTGGGGACTGTTCGGAAGCTTCCCGAGCGAGACGGCCGTGGTGATCGTCTGGACGCTGCTGCTCGTGGCGTCGATCGCTCTCTTCCTCGGCGTCTTTTCGCAGCTCGCCGCCGCGGTTGCGTTCGTCGCGGTCCTGTCTTTCGAGCGGAGGAATCCCTGGGTCTTCAACTCCGGCGACGACTTGATCCGACTGCTCTGCTTCTACCTCATCTTTGCGCCCGCGTCCGCGTCGCTCTCTCTGCGCACCTTCGCCCGCAATCGCGGCGAGTTCTGGAGCTTTCCTGTGCGAGCGGCGTGGCCGATGCGCTTGATGCAGCTCCAGTTCAGCGCGGTCTACCTCTTCGCCGTCTGGGACAAGACACGCGGCACCACCTGGAACAACGGGACCGCGGTCTCGATCGCATTGCGCATCACCGACATCCAGAGGTTCCCGGTCCCGGGGTTCGTGACCCACTCGCTACTGATCAGCAACCTACTCAGCTTCGGGACGCTCGCGATCGAGCTCTCGCTCGCAGTCCTCGTCTGGAATCGGACGCTGCGCCCCTACGTCCTGCTCGCCGGACTCTCGCTCCATCTCGGCATCGAGTACGCGATCCGGGTTGGATTCTTCGGCCTGTCGATCCTGTCGATGTACCTGCTCTGGGTTCCTCCCGAGCGCATGGAGGCCGTGCTGCTCGCCCTCAGGCGACGCCTCTCACGCCCGCAGGCGGCCGTTCCGGTGCCCGCGCCCTCAGCCGGACCGTAGCGCCGCGCGGGCGGCGAGGTACCCGCACATCCCGTGCACGCCGCCTCCGGGCGGGGTCGAGGCCGAGCAGAGGTAGACGCCGGCGAGCGGCGTCGCGTAGGGGACGGCGCGCAGGACCGGGCGCGCCATGAGCTGCCGCAGGTCGTTGGAGCCGCCGCCGATGTCTCCTCCCACGAGGTTCGGGTTGCGGCGCTCGAGGTCGGCGGGAGCCGAGACGCAACGCGCGAGCACTCGCTCTCCGAAGCCGGGCGCGAAGCGCTCGACCTGGCGCTCGATCGTCTCGGTCAGGTCGACGCTCGAGCCGTTCGGGACGTGGCAGTACGCCCACGCCGTGTGCTTGCCCTCGGGGGCGCGCGAGGCGTCGAACAGGGTTGGCTGGGCCAGGAGCACGAAGGGGTGCTCGGTCGTCTCGCCGCGAGCAGGAGCTCGCTCCGAAGCGGCGATCTCCTCGAGGGTGCCGCCGAGATGCACGGTGCCGGCCCGAGCGCACGCCGGTGCCGTCCAGGGGACGGGGGCTGACAGCGCCCAGTCGAGCTTGAAGACGCCGGGGCCATAGCGGAAGCGCTCGAGTCCCCGCCGGTACCGCGGCGGCAGGCGATCGCCGGCCAGCCGCAGGAACTGTCGCGGCGTGACATCGCAGAGGAGAATCGGCGCCGACAGTTCGTCCAGCGACTCGACCGGCGCGCCGGTCTGGATCTCGCCGCCGAGCGAGCGCAGGTACGTCGCGAGCGCGTCCGCGATTCGCTGCGAGCCGCCGCGCGGCAGCGGCCATCCCACGGCGTGTCCCGTTGTGCCGAGCACGAGCCCGAACGAGGCGGTGGCGACGCTCTCGAGAGACAGGATCGAGTGGGCTGCGAGCCCGGCGAAGAGCGCCCGCGCCGGCTCGCCCTTGAAGCGCCTGCGGGCGAAAGAGGCGGCCGGTTGCAGCGCCGAGAGGCCGAAGCGGGCGAGTGCGAGAGGATGGCGCGGGAGACGCACGAGCGGACCCAGTAGTGCGGGCTCCAGCTGCGCCCAGCTCGTGACGAGCGGGCCGAACAGGGCGCGATAGCTCTCCGCGTCTGTCCCCAGCCCCTCGGCCGTCTCCACGACGGAGCGCAGGAGCACAGCGGCCTCGCCTCCCTCGAGCGGATGGGCCAGCGGAACCGGCGGCTCGATCCACTCGAGCCCGTGCTTCGAGAGCGGAAGCGTGCGGAAGAACGGAGACGCGGCTGCCATGGGATGGATCGCGGAGCACAGATCGTGGACGAAACCGGGCAGCGTGAGCTCTCCGGAGCGCAGACCGCCGCCCACCGAGTCCGCTGCCTCACGGACGAGGACCGAGCGCCCGGCCCGCGCCAGCTCGATCGCGGCAGCGAGCCCGTTCGGGCCGGACCCGACCACGACGGCGTCGTACTCGCTCACTTCGGAGGTCGGCGGTAGCTGTTCAGGCTCGCATCGTATGAAAGACGAGGGGCCCGCTCTCGCGGGCCCCTCGCACTCGGTATTGCTCCGAGCTGCTAGCTCAGTGCATCACCTTCACGTTCACGTGCTTGACCTGCTTACCGATCAGCAGGTGCGACACCTTCACGCGACTGTTGGTCTTCACGGTCCGCATGACGTTCTTCATGAGCTTGTTCTTCGCGCCCATGAGAGAGATGCGGATCTTCGCCGACTTGTTCGGCGAACTGACCTTCACATAGAGGACACGGCCGTTCCGGGTCAGCACGAGCTGAACCTGGGCGACCTGCGTCGTCTTGTGGGCCTTGGTCGATCCGACAGTGGTCGGGCCACCGCCAGCCGGTCGTGGTGCCGCCACCCGCCGGGCCACCGGTCGTGGTGCCACCGGGGTTGGTGCCGCCACCGGTCGTGGTGCCGGTGCCACCGGTCGTTCCGGTGCCACCGGTCGTTCCGGTGCCACCGGTTGCGCCACACGGGCCGGCCGTGCTCGACGCGTTGCCGTAGACGACGCACGCGTCACGCACGATCTTCTCGCCCGTGTAGAGGGCACTGATGTCGATTGTGCCCTGGGTCGTCAGCAGATCGGCCTGTGCGGATGCCGGCACGCCCGGCTTGCCGCCCTCGAGCCACACGCAGATGCTGTTGCCGTTACCTGCGCTGCCGATCTGGCCGTTGGCGTAGTTGAACCAGGTGCCATCCCCAAGGCTTCCCTGGGAGCTGAGGCAGACCTTCTCGTCGTTCATGACGTATCCGTTGCCGTCGATGTCCCGGGCAGTCACCGTGCAGATGTAACCGGTGATGCTGCCGTCGGGGTTCCGCTCGGCGACGCAGGAGAGGGTCTTCTGGAACAGGTTGCTGATGACCTTGGTGATCGAGCCCGACACCGGGGTCGGATTCGCCGTCGGCTGGTACGGATACTGCGCCGCGGCGCTGAGGGTCTGGTTCGGGAAGGTCACGCCCTGGAGGTCGCAACCGCCCTTGCCGTTGTTGTTGGCGTAGTTCGCGAAGAAGTCCGCGTCCTCGCCAGGCTGCCACTGAGCCCGAGCCTCACCATGCTCGTCGGTGAACTCGACGACCTTGGTCGCACCGGTGTTCAGGCTGCGGTCAGAGCCGTTGAGCAGACAACCCGAGTCGCCGCCCGCGCCCTGAACGAGGGTGCTGGCGATCTCCCAGTTGTCGTACGAGCCGTACCACCCGGCGAACGCCTGGAAGTTGTCCGTCTGGAACGCCGAGTCGATCCCCGACGCCGCGCCCAGCGGATCACGCGAGGTCGCCGGGATGTACTGGTAGTAGTACGGCGAGTACAGGTTGTGCGGATCGGACTCGTGGTCTCCGGGCGCGACGCAGTTGTTGTTCGCGACGTCGGACTCGCGGTTGTAGACGCACGCCTTCCGGTTGAGCACGGAGTTGTCGAAGCCGCCCATGCCGCCGGTGGAGTTGTAGACGATCTCCAGCGCCGGCATCGGAGCGTCGGACGCGTTCAGCCTGCCGTCGCTCAGCAGTGTGCTGGCGAAGGCCGGGTCGAACGGGCCGCCCCCGGAGCTGAAGTCGCCGAAGAGCCGCGAGAACGACCAGCCGCCGACACAGTTGTCGACCTGGTCGATGTTGGGCGAGTACACGGTGCCCGGCAGCGTGCAGCCGCCTCCGTAGACGTGGACGTCCGGCGAACCGTCAGGGCTCTCGGTGCCGAGCGGCCCAGACGAGTCGTGGATGTCCCAGAAGGCCGACGCCGGTGTCCCGTAGTACGGGTTGGCGCCCCACTCCTCGCAGCCGTTCCTGTAGTACTCGACGCACTGCTCTGCCGGCATGTTGGCCGACGCCATGCCGCTCGTGGCCCACTTTGCCCAGTCGTTCGGCATGACCAGCGTCGCCGGCAGGCCCCAGTCGGACTGGAACTCGCTGTTGACGGGGATCGAGCCCGTGACCTGGACGTTGGCCGAGTTGCCCGGCTGCTGGTTAGGCACGTCGGTGACCGTTCCTGCGTTGGTCATCGTGGCACTGTTGATCGCCATCCAGCCGACCATGAAGTCGCGCTGGATAAGGACGATGCCGTTGTACGCGACCGTCAGCTTCGCCTGGAAGATGCCCGGCTTGTTCGAGATCCAGTCGCTGCGTACACAGAGCCGGTTGTTCGTGCCGTCGTAGAAGACGTTGGCGGACGGCGTGGTCACCGGCTGCGGGATCGCGAACGGATCGTCCGTTGGCCCGCTCCACGTGTAGCCCTGAACCTGCACCGAGAGACCGCCGTTCGCGCCGCTGACACCGTTGGAAGTGATCGTGTTCCCGGTGTTAGCGGTGAGACCGAAGTCTCCTGGATACGAGTTCTGGTCGTACGGAATACAGCCGACCAGGCGCACCAGCTCACCGCGCCAAGCCAAATAGGGAACGTCTGTAGAAAGCGGATCGAACGGCCCCGCGTTGGCGGGCAGTCCGCTCGGATCCGAGACTGGCGTGGGTGCCGGCGCCGCCGCGCGCGCGCTGCCTGCAAACATGGCCGCGAACGCGAGGAGAGCGACACCTGTAACGAGGCCAAGCTTCAGCCTCGTTGAGCCTCTCCCGATTTTCATTACCTCCCCCTCGCTTCAGTGATTTAGACGTTGTAGTACGAGGGCCCCGCGAACGTTGCCCCTCAAACCCGCTGTTAGAGCCGATCCGTGCGGCCCCTTGGTTCCTCCTCTCGTCTCTTCGCGGACGCCCGGGTAAGCCGGGACACCATCGCCGCCGGGCGTACCGGCGGGACAAGGTCGTTTCTACAACTCCAGCCGCTCAATTTCAAGCGCTTTCGCGACGTCTAGCCAAAGGGATGGGTCAGCCTCGTCCCTAGGTACCAATGTCCGTAACAGCGCGTAGAATCCGGTCGCGTGAGACACCGGGTCGGTCTCCTTCTTCTTGTTTTGATCGCGTGCGCGCTCGCGACCGCCGGCCTCGCTATGGCGTTCAGGCCCAACGACGACGACTGGACCCTTCAGTGGCCGCAGGGACGAGTCAAGATGGCGCTCGCCTGGAACGTGACCCGAGGCAGCAAGCACGTGATCGTCGCGGTCGTGGACACCGGCGTGAACCCGAACATCCCGGACCTGAAAGGCCGGCTCGTCCGCGGCCGGGATTTCGTCACCGGCGGTTACACGAAGGTCGACCTCGACGGGCACGGGACGTTGCTGGCGAGCATCATCGCCGCTCGCGGCAACAACGCCACCGAGATCCCCGGCTACTGCTGGGGTTGCCGAGTGATGCCTGTGCGCATAGCGGTCAACACGTCTTTCTCGATGAACTTGGCGGCGGAGGGAATCAGGTGGGCGGCGGATCACGGAGCGCGCATCATCACGCTCGGCTTCAGCGAGCACGACAACGCCCCCGATCCCGGCGTCGCCGCCGCGATCGCGTACGCGGCGGACAAGGGCATCCTGGTCCTCACCTCTGCCGGCAACACGTACGGAAGCTCGAGCTACACCTATCCGGCGGCCGATGCCGGGGCGTATGCGGTCGCGGGGACCAACAAGTTCGACCAGATCTCCCCGTGGTCGGCCCAGGGCTCGTGGATCCATCTAGCCGCGCCGGGTTGCCAGCTCGGGATCGCGCAGAACAGGCAGGTCCAAGAACCGTGCGGGAGTTCGGTGAGCGCGCCCGCCGTCGCCGGCATCGCAGGGCTCATGCTGAGCGTCAACCCGACCTTGACCCCTGCCCAGATCGTTTCGATTCTCGAGCGCACGTCAAAACCTGTCGCGGGTATCGCCGGCGGCCGAGTCGATGCCTATACGGCTCTCCTTGCCGCCGGTGCCACGGCGGCCGCACGCGCCGGGGGCAAGGTGGTCAGCCTCAGGCGCTTCCTCGCGGGCAGCTGGAAGCTCGGCCTCGCGGTCCAGGGGAAGCGCGTATCCGCGACGCTCCGCTCGGCGAAGGCGAGGTCATGCTCGCTGAGCTTGACATCTCCCGATGGGATCTGGCTCACGAGCAGCCGCCGTCCCACCGCGGACTCGCTGGTGGCGCGGGTCTCAACGGGGAAGTACCGGCTCGTCGTCGCGTGCAAGCTTCGGCGCCTGCGCCAGGCGTCTCTGACGCTGCGCGCCTTCTCGCACTAGCGCGCAGCGACTGTGCCTATCCCTGGTACGAGGGATACGCCCGCCGGCTGCTTAGGGAAAAGGCCAAAGAGGCTGACGAGGCCCGCTAAAGAGATGGCGCGGGCGAGCCGACCTGCAATTCGTGCTCCCGCGTGGACTCTGCCGTCGCGTCTCGCTCCTCTTCGCGCTGCCCGCGATCCTCGTCCTTTCGGGGTCCGCCGGCATCGTCGCGGCACGAGCGACGGTGCACCCCACAGCCGGCTACACGAGGCTCCTCGTCGCAGCCGATCGGCCTGGAGAGACTCGAGCGGTCGCGCGGAGGGTAGGGGCCCTCGGCGGCCGGCAGGTGCGGCTGCTTACCGGGCCGGGTCTGATCGCCGTTCGTGTGCCGCGCCGCGACGCTCCGGTTGTCAGCCGCCGGCTGGTGCAGACTTCCGGCGTGCGCTTCGTTGAGCGCAACCGCGCCCTGATGCGAACGACGGCCTTGGTGCAGGCAGTTCCGACCGACCCCCTCTGGTCGAACCAGTGGGGGCCTGCCCTCATCGGTGCGCCGGCGGCATGGGCGGTGACGATGGGGTCGCCGCACGTCGTGATCGCGGTGCTCGACACCGGGGTCGACCTCTCACAACCCGACTTGCGGGGCGCTCTCGTTCCGGGCTACGACTTCGTCAACGGAGATAACGATCCGAGCGACGACAACGGTCACGGGACGATGGCTGCCGGGATCGTGGGCGCGCGTGCGGACAACGGCCTCGGCGTCGCCGGCGTCTGCCCTCGCTGCTCGATCATGCCTGTGAAGGTCATCAGCAAGAACGGAGTGGCGACCTGGCTCAACGTCGCCGCCGGGATTACCTGGGCGACGGACCACGGCGCATCGATCATCAGCCTCAGCCTCGGCGGGGGGCCGAGCGACACGGTTGCCGCGGCCATCCGCTATGCGCAGAGCAAGGGCGTCCTTGTCGTCGCCGCGGCCGGCAACAACGGAAGCTCGCAGCCGTTCTATCCCGCTGCCGATCCAGGTGTCCTGAGCGTGGCCGGGACCGAAAAGGCCGACCAGCTTTACCCGTGGTCGAACTACGGAAGCTGGGTCGACGTCGCCGCGCCCGGATGCGACACCACGACGTCCGAAGGTGGCAGCTTCCGCCAGTTCTGCGGCACGTCGGCGAGCGCGCCGGTTGTGGCCGGCCTGGCGGGTCTCGCCCTCTCGTACTCGCCTGGTTCGTCCGCTGAGACGATCGAGCACGCGATCGTCTCCAGCGCCCACCACGTCTCAGGCGTGGTCGATGGTCGCGTCGACGCGGTCGGCATGCTGACCGTGCTCGGGGCGACCTTCCGGGCCGCGCCCGCCACGCTGACGCGGTCGCGCGCCAGGCGCGCGAGCAGGCCCCCCGCGACCAAGAGCCACGTGCGGCCGGCGCTGCGCGCCCATGTCAACCGCGGTGCTCTACGCGCGCGCTGGCACGTTCGGCTGGCGGTCGCAGGAGGCCGTGTGGCCGCGACGCTCCATTCGCCGAAAGCGCAGTCGTGCTTCCTCAGCCTCCGTTCCCCCGACGGCATCTGGCTCTCGAGCAAGCGCGGGCCGACGGCGGACTCCCTCGTCGCGAGAGTTGCCGGCGGGAAATACCGGCTCGACGTGCAGTGCAGGGTTCGCCGTCCGCGGTCGGCGTCCCTGACCGTGCACGGTGCCCGGTTGCCCAAGCACCGGCGCGGCTCCCGGCGTCGTGTCGGTGAAACAGGACAGGTCCCGGTGACAATCGTCTTCAAACCTCTTTAGGGTCCCGCTGTGCGCCGGAGTCTTCCCGTGTTCGCCGTCGCCGCTGGCAGTGCAGTTCTTCTGCTGGTAGCGGTGGCCACGGCTGCCCGGCCCGGGGTGAGGTTGACCGTCGAGCCGCGGCCGACGACCTCAGACACGAAGGCCGTCTTCAAGTGGAACACGGGCGGGGGGCCGTCCCGCACGCTCTGCCGCCTGCGCTGGCGCCCGCTGCAGGGCGGCTCGGTCCGGGCCCGGCCGAGGGTGTCCCGGAGGCTCGAGCACTGCAGTCGGCCCGCGACCTGGAAGAACCTCCGCCGGGGGCGCTACACGTTCCTGCTCGTCGTGCGCACTCGTGGAGGCCGGGCTCACTGGCTGAGCTATTCGTGGAAGATCGTTCCGCCTTCCGCGGGCCCACCCACTTCGACGACCACTTCGACGACCACTTCGACGACCCCGACTCCGCCCCCGCCTTCTCCGCCTCCGCCTCCTCCGCCTCCGCCTTCACCGCCGCCACCGACGCCGGCGCCGCCGCCGAGCGCGACCGATTGCGCGCAGTCGCCGTACACGTATCTCTGGCCTGTGTACCCCGGGATCTCGAATGACGAGCAGGAGTTCGTCGGCCTCGTCAACCAGGCCCGAGGATCGCTCGGCCTGGCTCCACTCAGTCTCAACTCGAGCCTGAACCTCGCGGCGGACAGCCACTCCTACTGGCAGGACGTGGCCTTCGGTTACACGGGGCTCACGCATCAGCCGGGGTGCAACGGAAGCACGCCGTGGCAGCGCATCGCCGATGCCGGCTTCAGCGCCAACTTCGAAGGGGAGGTGACGCTCGTGAGCTACCCGCCCGCCTCGGCACAGCAGGCGTTCAACATGTTCAAGGGGAGCCCTCCGCACTGGGCGCTCCTGATGTGTCCGTATTTCACGCAGATCGGGGTCGGCGAGAGCGCCTACCACTGGACGGGCGACCTCGGCGGCCCCGGCGGGGCGGACGTGTCCGTCTGCGAAGTCTCGTAAATTCCGGATTTCTCTCCTATACTCGGCGTAGGGCGCAAAGCGCCCCAGCGGCAGTCGAGAAGGGGAGAAGGTGGGTCGGAAGGGACACTCGCGGGGGCGTTCCCCCCGCCGTAATGCGTTGCTCGCGGCACTTGTCGTCGCGGCGGCCGCAACGCTGATCCTCTTCCCCGGGTCTTCGCCGGCCGCTTCCGGTCTCACCGCCGTGTTGACCTCGTCACCCACACCGGCGACGGGCAAGGCGCCGCTCACGGTCACGTTCGACGGGTCGGCAAGCTCCGATGATTCCGGCGCGACCATCGTTTCTTGGGACCTGAACTTCGGCGATGGCAGCATGGATGCCTCGGGCAGCGGCCCTCCTCCGTCGAGCACGAGTCACGTTTACGCGGCCGGGGGGCCGTATACGGCGGTACTGACCGTCACCGACGACCAGCCCGCGTCTGACAGCGCTTCGGTCGACGTAACAGCGATCGCGAACGTTCCGCCCACGGCGGTGCTGACGTCGTCTCCCTCGCCGGCGACCGGGAAGGCGCCTCTGAACGTCACCTTCAACGGGTCGGGAAGCTCGGACTCGGACGGCAGCATCGTTTCTTGGGACCTGAACTTCGGCGATGGCAGCATGGATGCCTCGGGCCCCGGCCCTCCGCCGTCGAGCACGAGTCACGTTTACGCGGCCGGGGGGCCGCATACGGCGGTACTGACCGTCACCGACGACGACGGTGCGACCGATTCGGCTTCGGTGAGCGTGAAGGCGAACGCGAACGTTCCGCCCACAGCGGTGCTGACGTCGTCTCCCTCGCCGGCGACGGGGAAGGCGCCTCTGAACGTCACTTTCAACGGGTCGACGAGCTCCGATTCGGACGGCAGCATCGCCTCCTGGAAGCTGGACTTCGGCGATGGCAGCACGGTCGCTTCGGGCAGTGGCCTGCCGCCGTCGAGCCTGCCGCACACCTACGCGGCGGGAACGTATGCGGCGGTACTGACTGTCACCGACGACAACGGAGCCTCGGATACGGACTCCGTCGCGGTAGACGCGAACGCTCCGCCGACCGCCGCGCTGACGGCGGACAAGACCAGCGGGCCGACCCCTCTCACTGTCAAGTTCGACGGCTCCGGTAGCACGGACTCCGACGGCTCGATCGCCTCCTGGTCGCTCGCCTTCGGCGACGGCAACACTGCGACGGGCACCGGAGCGGTGCCGAACACGATTTCCCACACGTATACGAGCGCCTGCTCGTGCACGGCGAGCCTGACGGTGACCGACAACCAGGGCGCGCAGAGCGCGGCGGCGACGGTCGGGATGCACGTGACGACGAACCTACCGCCGGTCGCCGCCTTGACCGCCACGCCGACCACCGGCACGGTGCCGCTCGCCGTCTCCTTCGACGGCTCGGCGAGCCAGGATCCGGACGGCTCGATCGCCTCCTGGTCGCTCGATTTCGGCGACGGCAGCACGCCTGCGACCGGCACAGGTGCAGTGCCGAACGCGATCCCCCACACGTACTCGGCCGCGGGGACGTACCACGCGAAGCTCACTGTCACCGACAGCAGCAATGCACCGACAACCTCGACGCCCGTCACGATCACGGTCAACCCGCAGCCCTCGATCAGCGTCGGGAACGTCTCCCAGAACGAGGGCAACTCCGGCACGACGAACTTCAACTTTCCGGTGACGTTGTCGTCGGTCAGTACCCACGCTGTCACGGTCGATTACGCGACCGCCGACGGGACGGCCACGGCCGGCTCCGATTACACCGCGAAAAGCGCGACGCTGACGATCCCGGCCAATACGGACTGCACCAGCGGCCACCAGACCAACTCCGCCTGCCAGATCCCGGTTCCCGTGACCGGCGACACGCTCTACGAGAACAGCGAGACGTTCACGCTCAACCTCTCGAACTCCACGGGCGCGACGCTCGCAACCAGCTCCGCGACCGCGACGATCGTGAACGACGATCAGCCCCCGCTGGTGGAGGCCGAGGCCGGCGCCACCCTGGAAGGGGACACCGGCTCGGTGGTCAACGGCGCGCAGTCCTGGAGCACCGGCGGGAGCCTTCAGCTCAACGACGCGAGCGGCTTTCCCAGCTCGGAAGGTGTGCACACGTTCTTCATCGCCACGCCTGGGGCGCCTTCCGTGAGCGGGCCGTACACGTACAACGGCCTGAGCGGCGACACGCTCACCGGCGTCAGCCCGTCCGGCTCGGTCGCCGTCGGCCAGATCGCCTTCCAGCCGCGCTTCATCACAATCCCCGTTGTCCTCTGCGACCCGCAGAAGACGCCGGACAACAGCCTGGCGGACTGCGTCCCGACCACCAGCGGCCTGGACACCAAGGTGCACTACGCGACGAGCGACGGACACTCGCTCACCACCAGCATCCCCGTCATCGAAGGGCAGGACTACGTCTCCGCAGCCGGCACGCTGACGATTCCGGCCGGGGCGGAGAGCGGGAGCGTCACCTTCGAGACGATTCCGAACACGACCCGCGAGAACCCGAATCCGGCCAACCCGGGGGATGACCTGACGCGGTGGTTCAACGTCGTGTTCTCCAGCCCCACGAATGCCACCATCGAGCAGGGGGACGGTCTAGGTATCGCGACGATCATCGAGGACGACGGGCTGAACCCGCCGACGGCGACGACGGGCGCGGCCTCGTCGATCGGGGTGGACCACGCCACCGTCGCGGCGACTGTGAACCCGAACGGCGACGCGACCGACGTCTACGTCCAGTACGGGCCGACGGACTCGTACGGGAGCCAGACAGCGACGCAGCACCTGACGGCCGGGACCAGCGCTCAAGCGCTCACGTTCTCCCTGACCGGCCTCTCGCCGGGGACGACGTACCACTATCAGGTCGTCGCATCCCACGCCGATCACTCCACGGGGTATGGCCAGGACGTGACCTTCACGACAGACAAGGCTCCGAACGCCGTTCTCGCGGCGAACGTAACGAGCGGCCCGGTGCCGCTCACTGTCACGTTCGACGGCGCAGGCAGCTCGGACCCGGACGGCTCGATCGCATCCTGGACGCTCGCCTTCGGAGACGGGACCTCGACCGGCGGCAGCGGCTCGGTGCCGAGTGCGATCACGCACACGTACACAAGCGCCTGCTCTTGCACGGCGAGCCTGACGGTCACCGACAACCAGGGAGTGCAGAGCGCACCCGCGACGGTCGTGATCAACGCGGGCAACGCGAGCGACCCGGGGCCCAAGCTGACCACCGTCGACACGACGGTACTCGGGCCGACGAGCACGAGGATCGTCGTTCCCGTCGACCCGAACGGCTCCCCGACCCAGGTCTGGATCGATTACGGAAAGGACACGAATTACGGCACAAAATCGGCGGCTCAGAGGATTCCGGCCGGCGCCACCAAAGACCTGACGTTCACTCTGACCGGCCTCTCCCCGCAGACCCTCTACCACTACCGCATCGAAGCCTGGCACACGACGGACTCCGGGGAAGCCCGAAGCCAGGACCTGACCTTCTCGACCCCGAAGGAGAAGCGGATGGCCGTCACTCTGCAGGCGCGAGTGGTGAGGGCCACTGCCAAGGGCATCGTCTCGCTGCCCGTCTCGTGCGGAGGTAACTCGCTCTCGAGCTGTAAGGGTCAGGCGTTGCTCGAGCTCGGCAGCCAGGCCATAGGCTTGAAGTCCTACTCGGTTCCTCGGGCGCACCGCAAGCTCGTGTCCGTGAGGCTCAGGAAGACCGCGCTGAGGCGACTCCTCGCCGGCACTGGCCTGCATCTCACGCTCACTCTCTCGGTGCGAACGGGAGTCGACGGCGTACACCTGACAACGAAGCGGATCACCGTCCTGCCGCAGAAGGCGACGACCTAGGCGACCACCGGCTGCGCGTCGGGCGGAATCTCGTTCTTCACGAGCACGACCGCGGCGACGACCCCGGCGGCGGAAATGCCCGCGATCACCCAGAAGGCAAGTGCGTAGCCGCCGGTCAGCGCGGCCGCCTGTGAGTCGCCCGTCTGCAGCAGGTGCGTCGAGTGCGAGACGGCCACGCTCGTCGCGATCGCGACGCCGATGGCGCCGCCGACCTGTTGCGAGGTGTTCAGCAGTCCCGACGCGAGCCCGGCTTCGCGCGGGCCGACGCCGGCCAGGGCAGCGATCGAGACGGGGATGAACGCAAAGGCGAGCCCGAAGCCGAACAGGAGGTAGCCGCCGAGCAGGTCGTGCACGTAGGTTCCGTCGACCGGAATCTGCGCGTACCAGATGAGGGCGATCGTGTTGAGCGTGAGGCCGGTGACCATGACCGGCTTCGGCCCAAGCCTCGTGGCGAGGTACTGCGCGAGCCCGGCCCAGAGCACCGTCGTCCCGGCGGTCGCGAGGAACGTGATGCCGGTCTTCAACGGCGAGTAGCCCAGCACGTTCTGCACGTAGAGCGTCAGCAGGAAGAAGTCGGCGAAGATCGAGGCGCCGAGCAGGAACCCGACGGCGTTCGCACCCGCCAGCGTGCGGATGCGGAAGATCGAGAGCGGCATCAGCGGGTTCGCGACGCGCGTCTCCCAGAAGAGGAAGAAGCCGATGAGCACGGCCGCCGCGACGAGCAGCACGATCGTCGTCGCGTCTCCCCAGCCGTCGACCGGCGCCTTCGAGATCGCGTAGACGAGCAGGGCGAGGCCGCCGGTCACCGACGACGCGCCGATCGCGTCGAAGTCGCGGCCGACGTCGGGCGCGCGGCTCTCGCGCACGATCCCGGGGCTGAGCGCCAGGACGAGCGCGCCGACCGGGACGTTGACGAAGAAGATCCACTCCCAGCCGAGGTACTTGACGAGGATCCCGCCGAAGAGGACGCCGGCCGCGGCACCGCTGCCGCCCATCGCGCCCCAGATCCCGAGCGCCTTGTTCCGTTCGGGACCTTCCTCGAAGGTCGTCGTGATGATCGAGAGCGTGGAGGGCGACACGATCGCCGCGCCGAAGCCCTGCACCGCGCGTGCTGCGATGAGCACGCCCGTCGACCCGGCGAGACCGCAGACGAGCGAGGCCAGCGAGAAGATCACGAGCCCGACCAGGAACATCCGCTTGCGGCCGAGGATGTCGCCGGCCCGGCCGCCGAGCAGCAGGAAGCCGCCGAACGTGATCGCGTAGGCGGTGATCACCCACTGCAGGCCGGTCGAGGAGAAGTGCAGGCTGCGACCGATCGAGGGCAGTGCGACGTTGACGATCGAGACGTCGAGCACGGTCATGAAGAACGCCACGCAGACGAGTGCAAGCGCCTGCCAGCGCCTCGGATCCGGTCCAGCGGTCGCTGCGATCTCCCCTGAGCTCACTTCCGGGAGCCTAATGGCGGAAGTGGCGGCGACCCGTGAAGGCCATCGCCGCTCCTGCCTGTGCGACCGCGGCGATCACGTCCTCGTCGCGGCGCGAGCCGCCGGGCTGGACGATCGACGTCGTGCCCGCGTCGAGGGCGATCTGCGGCCCGTCGGGGAACGGGAAGAAGGCATCGGAGGCGAGCGCCGACCCCGTCGCGTCGTGCCCGAACTCGGCCGCCTTCTCGACTGCGATCCGCACGGCGTCCACCCGGCTCATCTGGCCGGCGCCGATCCCGATCGTCTGCAGATCCTTGACGAGGACGATGGCGTTCGAGGCGACGTGCTTGCAGACGCGCCACGCGAAGACGAGGTCTCCCCACTGCGCCTGGTCGAGCTCGCCGGCGACGAGCTGCCAGCCGTCGCGCTCCTCGATCTCCGAGTCGGAGTCCTGGACGAGCATCCCGCCGAGCACGCGCTTGTAGCCCCGTTCGCCGGGCTCGCCGGCGCGGCGCTCGCCGTCGAGCAGGATGCGGATGTTCTTCTTCTGCCGCAGCGCGTCGAGCGCGTCCTCGGTGTAGCCGGGCGCGAACAGGACCTCGACGAACTGTCGCGCGAGCTTCTCTCCGAGCGCCGCCTCGACCTCGCGGTTGAGGACGACGACGCCGCCGTAGGCAGAGGTCGGGTCGGAGGCGAGCGCCTTGTCGTACGCCTCCTCCAGCGTCGTCGCGACCGCGACGCCGCAAGGATTCGCGTGCTTCACGATCACGCAGGCCGGCAGCGCGAACTCGCGCACGAGCGAGCGGGCCGCCGAGAAGTCGTTGAGGTTGTTGAAGGAGAGCTCCTTGCCGTGGAGCTGCTCGACGCGCGAGAGAAGGTGGCGGCGGGCGCCGCGCTCCGCGTAGTACGCGGCACGCTGGTGCGGGTTCTCGCCGTAGGCCAGGTCGAGCACCTTCTCGAGCGAGACGACGAGCGAGTCGGGGAACTCCTCACGCGCGTTGAACCAGGTCGCGATCGCGGCCTCGTAGGCGGCGGTGTGCGCGAAGGCCTCGGCCGCGAGACGGCGGCGCGTCTCGAGCGAGAGCTCGCCGTTCTGCCGTAGCTCCTCGAGGATCGCGTGGTACTGGTCGGGCCGGCAGACAGGAGCGCAGTGCGCAAAGTTCTTCGCCGCGCCGCGCAGCATCGAGGGGCCGCCGACGTCGATGGTCTCGACTGCCTGCTCCTCGGTCACGCCGCGCCGCGCGGTGACCTCCTCGAACGGATAGAGGTTGACGCAGACGAGGTCGAAGGCCTCGATCTCGTGCTCTTCCAGCGTGGCGACGTCCCCGGGCTCGTCGCGGCGCGCGAGGATCCCGGCGTGCACGCGCGGGTGGAGCGTCTTGACGCGCCCGCCCAGCATCTCCGGCGACTGGGTCACGTCTTCGACGCGCTCGACGGGCAGGCCGATCGCCTCGAGCGCGGCAGCCGTGTTCCCGCTGGCCACGAGCCGCCAGCCGAGCCCGACGAGCCCGCGCGCGAACGTGTCCAGCCCGTCCTTGTCCCAGGTGGAGATCAGCGCGCGCACAGTTCCCTCACCACCTCGGGCAGCAGCCTGTGCTCGACCGATTGGATCCGCGCGTGCAGCGTCTCGGCCGTGTCGCCGGCGAGCACCGGAACGCGCTCCTGCGCGAGCGTCGGCCCGCTGTCGACGCCCTCGTCCACGAGGTGAACTGTCGCACCCGACTCGGCGACCCCTGCGGCGAGCTGTTCCTCCACCGCATGCGCCCCGGGGAAGGCCGGCAGCAGGGAAGGGTGGACGTTGACCACTGCGTCGGGGAAGCGCTCGAGAAAGGCGGGAGTGAGCAGGTGCATGTAGCCGGCGAGCACGACGAGGCGGACGCCTTGCCCCTGGAGCCATTCCGCCATGGCCGTGTCGCGCGCGGCGCGGTCGGGAAAGTCGGCCAGCTCGAAGGCCGCGGTCGCGCAGGACGCGCGGTCAAGTGCCGGAGCGCCCGCCTTGTTCGAGGCCACGGCGACGACCGGCAGCCCGGCGTCGAGCAGCGCCTGGAGGTTCGTGCCCTCGCCGCTGACGAGCACGCCGATCATGCGATCCGCCCGATCACGAGCTCGCCCGGCTCGGCTGCGTCGACCACCGCGCAGTAGCCGATGCCGAGGTTGAAGACGCGACGCAGCTCGTCCTCGGCGACGTGGCGGGCGAGCCACGCGAAGACCGGCGGGCGCTCCCACGCGTCCCAGTCGATCTCGGCGTGCAGCCCGTCCGGGACGACGCGCTCGAGGTTGCCGAGGATGCCGCCGCCGGTGATGTGCGCGAAGGCGCGTGCCCGGCCGCGGAGGCGCCGGACGTCGTCGAGGTAGAGCCGCGTCGGCGCGAGGAGGTCGGGGTCGTCGTAGTCCTCGGCCTCGAGCACGCGCCGGACGAGCGTGAAGCCGTTCGCGTGGACTCCCGCCGACGGGAAGCCGATCACGACGTCGCCGGCCTCGATCGCCGAGCCGTCGAGCGGATCTTCGGCGATGCCCACGCAGGTTCCGGCGAAGTCGAGCTCTCCATCCCGATAAATGCCGGGCAGCTCGGCCGTCTCGCCGCCCACGAGCGCCACGCCGGCGGCGCGGCAGACCTCGGCGGCTCCCTCCACGAGCTCGGCCACCTCCTCGAGCTCGATCTGCCCGGCGGCGACGTAGTCGAGCAGGATCAACGGCTCGGCTCCGCAGGTTGCGACGTCGTTGATGCAGTGCGCTGCGAGATCCGCGCCGCACGCTCGAAGCGCGCCTCGCTCCCGGGCGAGGATCAGCTTGGTGCCGACGCCGTCGGTCGAGGCGGCGAGGAAGCGGCCGTCGCCGAGTGGGTGGAGCGCTGCGAACCGGCCGAAGCCTGTGGCGCCGGTCGACTCCACGGCGGCGCGCAGCCGCTCGACGACCGCGTCTGCCGTGGCGAGCGAAACGCCTGCCGCGCCGTACGTCCGTCCCTCCTCCGCCACGTGGCGAGTCTAAGCGGGCCGCTAGACGAACAGCTCGCCGAAGAGCTCCGGCCGGCCTTGCGGGCCGCCGCGGACGAAGCGGACGACCGTGTCGCCGACCTCGACGCTGGCCCCGTCGCGCTCGACGTCGAGGATCTGCGCCAGCGCTTTCGCCTTGCCTGCGGGGTCGTCCGCCTTCAGGTGCAGCTCGGAGAGGCTCAGCTCGTCGTCCTGGGCGAGGAGCTCGTCGATCCACTCGCGGGGTGGGTGCAGCTCGAGCCGGTAGCCGGCGTTGGTGGAGACGAACGTGCGCCGTCCTCCGTGCTCCTGCACGCGCAGCTCGTTCTGCTCGGCGCGCATCAGGGCCGTGTCGAACTCGTCCTCGTCGAGCACGAAGCCGAGATGGTCGACCCGCGGAGTCGGCCACTGGCCGGGCTGGATGACGACGTTCACCGCGCCCTTCTCGAGCTCGGTCAGCCGCAGCTTGAAGCCCATGGCGTCGAGCTCGTTCCAGGCGATCCCGGGCTCGTACGACGTGAGGTCCTCACCGATCCGGCCGTGGCGCGCGACGAGGTCGAACCCGAGCTTGCCGATGTAGCGCGCCTCTACCTCGCGGACGCGGCTCGTGACGAGGTGGTAGTGGAAGAGCTGCACCGGCGCTCATCGTGCCAACGATTGTCGGTCGCCCGTCCCAATCGGCCACCTTGCGGCTGGAGTGCGCCGACGCCAAGCTTCGGGTATGCCCGAGCTCACGGATCGCGAGGTGCTCGAAGCTATCCTCACCTCCTCCCAGTACGTGCACGTGAAGCTCGACCAGATCCTCGAACTGTTCGGAGAAGATGGCGAAGAAGAAGACGAAGTTGACGGCTGAGTTCTGGCGGCGAGACGCCGAGCAGCGCGCCAACGCGGATCGCATCCTGGTGCTCCTTCGCAAGGAACGCGAAGCAGCGCTCCGTGGCTCCTGAGTCAGCCGCGGAGCCAGGCGACGTCCGGCTCCCAGCCGTCGATCGTTGCGCCGTGGCCGAGTCTGCGCGCAAACGCCTCGGTCTCGCGGAACAGCGCTCGTTGCTCGTCGAGGTCGCCGGTCCGCGCGATTCGCTCGAGCCGGGCGAGATCGAGCGGAACCGGTAGAGGGTGCTCTCGCAGCTCCCACTCGAGCCACTTGTTGTACGGCCGAACCCGGCCGTGCGCCGCGAAGACGAAGTCGAGGTAGTACGGGATCGACTCTTGCGCGTCGAGGAGCGCCGCCAGCTCGAGGCCAGTACGCGCGTTCTTGGCCGAGCGGTAGTAGGAGTTGACGTATCCGTCGAGCGGTTCGGCCGCCGTAACCGGATCGACCTCAGTGGCCTCCGCGAGCTGCGCCGCGACTTCGCCTGTCTTGTCCAGAGCCGGCGTCGTCCAGGTCACAGCCGGAAGCATCCACCTCGGCAGCTGCGCGATGCTCGTCACCTCGAAGGCCTCCAGCTCTCCGCCGCGCTCCGAGTCGTAGTGCCCGGCGGGCTCTCGGACGACGACGATCAGGTCCCAGTCGCTTGCGTCGTGAACGTGGAGATCCCGGCCGCGCGAGCCGTGAACCACGACCCCGATGACGTTCTCGTCGTCGCGCGCCCGCGCGAGAAGCTCGTCAAGCACGTGCGGGCTCGAAGCGAAGCTTCGCGGCGTCCGCGGGTACCTCGGTGGGGTAGTCGCCCGTGAGGCAGGCGCGGCAGAGGGCCGAGGCGGGTCGCCGGGTCGCTTCGACGAGCCCGTCGTGCGAGAGGTACGCGAGCGAGGTGGCGCCGACCTGCTCGCGGACCTCCTCGACCGAGCGCGTCGAGGCGATCATCTCGGACGGATCGGCGAGGTCGATCCCGTAGAAGCACTGGCCGATGACGGGCGGCGAGGAGACGCGGAGGTGGACCTCGGCGGCGCCTGCGTCGAAGAGCATCCGCACGATCTCGCGCGTCGTATTGCCGCGGACGATCGAGTCGTCGACCGCCACCACGCGCTTGCCCGCCACCTCGGCGACGGGGTGGTACTTGAGCCTGATGCCCTGTCGCCGCAGCTCCTGGTCCGGCTGGATGAAGGTGCGCTGGACGTAGCGGTTCTTGATCAGCCCCTCGCTGAACGGCAAACCGAGCGCGCGCGCGAAGCCGATCGCGGCGGGCGTGCCCGAGTCGGGGATCGGCAGCACGAGATCCGCCTCGACGGGCGACTCCTGCGCGAGCCGCTCGCCCATCCGCACGCGCGCGTTGTGCACCTCGATCCCCTCGAGCCGGCTGTCCGGGCGGGCGAGGTAGAAGAACTCCCAGATGCAGAGCGCGCCGCTGTCGGGCCGCTCGAGCGCCTGCGTCGCATGGAGGCCGTCGGCGTCTGCGATGACGAGCTCGCCGGGAGCGACCTCGCGGATGAACTCCGCGCCGACGAGATCGAGCGCGCACGTCTCCGAGGCGAAGACATAGTCACATTGGCTGGAAGCGCCACCGGCCGAGCCGGCGGCGCCCGGCCGAGAGACCGCGGCGCGTTCCGCGCCGCTGGGAATCCGCCCGATCACGAGCGGCCGGAAACCGTGCGGGTCGCGGAAGCCGACAAGGCGTCCTTCCGACAGCGCGACGATCGAGTAGGCGCCTTCGAGGCGGCGCATCGCGTTCGCAACGGCTTCGTCGAGCGGAGCCGGGTCGTTCGCGATCAGCGCCGCGATCAGCTCGCTGTCGGACGTCGTCCCGAGCCGGACTCCGGCCTCGCGCAGCTCCTCCCGGAGCTGTCCGACGTTGATCAGGTTGCCGTTGTGGCCGAGGGCGACGGTGCGGGCGCGGCCGTGCTGGACGAGTGGCTGCGCGTTCTCCCACTGCGACGAGCCGGTGGTGGAGTAGCGGTTGTGGCCGATCGCGACCTGGCCCCGCAGGCCGCCGAGCTTCTGCTCGTTGAACACCTGCGAGACGAGGCCGAGATCGCGCATCGCCGTCAGCCGCCCGTGCTCGGAGACGGCGACGCCCGCCGACTCCTGGCCGCGGTGCTGGAGCGCGAAAAGTCCGAAGTACGTCAGCCGCGCGACGTCACGGTCGGGTGCGTAGACGCCGAAGACCCCACACATCGCCTAGCGCACCTCTCCGATCTGGACGAAGCCACGCGAGCCGAGGCGCTTCGCGCGGCCCGGTCGGCACGCCAGGATCGCGGCTCCGCGCCGCGAGTCGTAGTCGGGCGGCAGCTCGACCTCGGCCTCGAGCCCGTCGCTCCAGGCCGCGGCCTCTGCGAGCGCGGCCGCTATCCCGCCGCTGCCGACGTCGTGGCAGAGGCTCAGGTGCGGCGCGGCCTTCCAGAGGAAGCGGATCAGCGCGGTCTCGGCGGCCAGCGAGCCGTCGGGGGAGGTCGCGAGCAGGACGGCGTCGCCGCTCTGCCACCGGCTCGGCACGCGGCGCACGTCAGGCACGAGCCCGACGCAGCCCACAACGGGCGTCGGCGGGATCGACGTGCCGTCCACGTCGTTGTACAGCGAGACGTTGCCCGAGACGACCGGGATCGCCAGTGCCTCCGCCGCCTGCGCGATCCCTTCGATCGCCTGCGCGAGCTCGTGCGCGATCGCGGGCTTCTCGGGGTTGCCGAAGTTGAGGCAGTCGGTGAGGCCGATCGGCTCGCCGCCCGCGCACGCGACGTTGCGGGCGGCGCCGAGCGTCGCCTGGACGCCCGCGCGGAAGCCGTCGGTCTCGCCGGGCGCCGGCCCCTGCAGCGCGACCGCGAGCCCACGCGTGGACGGGCGCAGCCGCAGAACGGCGGCGTCGAGGCCGGGTCGCCGGACGGTGCGCGAGCCGACGAGATGGTCGTACTGCTCGATCACCTCGCGGACGTCGAATTCCGGCTGGTCGACGCGACGGACGGACCGCGGCTCCGCCTGCTGCTCGACCTCGTAGCGCGGACACTCGTCGGTGAGAAGCCGCGCCGGAATGTCACCCACGACCTCACCGTCCTGGAACGCGCGGAGCGCGCCAGAGTCGGTCACCTCGCCGATCACCGAGCAGGGCAGCTCCCAGCGGGCGCACACGCTCTCGACCGCCTCGAGCATCTCCGGCCGGACGACCGCCACCATCCGCTCCTGCGACTCCGAGATCATGATCTCCCAGGGCTCCATACCCTCCTCGCGCAATGGCACGCGGTCGAGGCGAACGTCGATACCTGCGCCGTCGGACGCCATCTCCGACAGGGAGGAGGCGAGACCGGCTGCGCCGCAATCCTGGAGCGACTCGACGAGGCCCGACTCGACGAGCTCGAGCGAGACCTCGATCAGCTTCTTGCCCGTGAACGGGTCGCCGACCTGAACCGTCGGCCGCTTGTCGGCGTCGCCTTCGCTCAGCTCCGCGCTCGCGAGCACCGAGGCGCCGCCGATGCCGTCGCGGCCGGTCGTCGCTCCGTAGAGGACGACGAGCCGGCCCGGCCCGCTCGCCTTTGCCGAGCGCAGCAGCCGGGTCTCGAGCAGCCCTACGCACATCGCGTTGACCAGACAGTTCGAGGAATACGCGGGATCGAAAAGCGTCTGGCCGCCGACGGTCGGCACGCCGACGCAGTTGCCGTAGTGCCCGATTCCGGCCACCGCCTGCTGAAAGGCGAAGCCCGGCTCGCCGAACCACAGCCCGTCGAGGAGCGCGATCGGCCGCGCGCCCATCGCGATCACGTCGCGGAGGATCCCGCCGATCCCCGTCGCTGCGCCCTGGAACGGCTCGACGGCCGACGGGTGGTTGTGCGACTCGACCTTGAACGCGACCGCCGTCCCGTCGCCGAGATCGAGCACGCCGGCGTTCTCGCCCGGGCCCTGAAGCACGCGCTCGGCCGCCGACGGCAGCCGTCGCAGCAGCGGCGCCGAGTGCTTGTAGCCGCAGTGCTCCGACCAGAGGAGGGAGAAGACCGCGAGCTCGAAATGGTTCGGGTCTCGCCCGAGCAACTCTCGGATTCGATCCGCCTCCCGGTCGGTCAGACCAAGGGCACGGTGCAGGGGCTGATGGGCGGCCAGCTCCGTCAGATGATCGAGTCTAACGAGAGGCGCGGCGGAATCTCACGGGAGCGGGAGGCGTTGCGTTCTACTAGGTAGATGCGCCGGCCGATCGTCATCCTCACGGTGCTCGCGCTCATCTGGGGCGCCTCGTTCATGTTGATCAAGATCGCCGACCGCGAGCTCACGCCGGCGACGCTGATCCTCGGCCGCCTGGCGTCGGCCGCGCTGCTGCTGGCTGCGATCGCGCTGGTGCGCCTCGGGCCGCGCCGGACGCTCGCCGAGATCCGCCGCCGCTGGCAATGGCTCGTCGTGATCGGGCTCGTGAACACGGCGGTGCCGTTCTGGCTCCTCTCCTGGGGCGAGAAGCGGCTCGACTCCGGCCTAGCGGCGATCATCCAGGGCGCCGTCCCGATCTTCAACGCGCTGCTCGCCTTCGCGTTCTTTCGGGAGGAGCGGGTGGTCGGCCTGCGTCTCGTCGGCCTCTTCGTCGGCTTCGTCGGGGTGGCGCTGCTCGTCGGCGCGCAGCCGCACGGGAAGCTGCTCGCCGCGCTCGCGGTCGTCGCGATGGCTCTCTGCTACGCGATCGGAGCGCTGATCGCAGGCCGCTACCTCCGCGGGACGCCTCCGCTGGTGGTTGCGCTCGCCTCGACGGCCGTCTCGACGATCGCCGTGCTCCCGGTCGGAGTCATCCAGGCTCCGGCTCAGATGTGGCACGGCGAGACGATCGCGGCGATTCTCGTGCTCGGCTTCGTCGGCACGGCGATCGCGTACCTGCTCTTCTTCGATCTCATCCAGCGGGCGGGCGCGAACTATGCGACGCTCGTGACGTACCTCGTGCCACCGATCGCGCTCGCCTACGGGGCGATCTTCCTCAACGAGAGCTTCGGCGCGACAGCGTTCGTGTCGCTAGCGCTCATCCTCGTCGGCGTCGCGCTCGCGACCGGCTCCGTTCGGCTTGCTTCGCTGCGCGCCGCCCGAGCGGCGGCGCGCAGCGAAGCTGCCTGAGTCGGCTCTAGCCGGCGAAGAAGTACTTGCCGTTGAGCTCCCAGTTCGTGACCGAGACCTGCTGGTCCCGTCGGCCTGCGCCCACCCGCCGTCGACGGCGATCTGCACGTCGAGGAGGTTGTAGCTGCGGAACGCCGCCTCGATCTGAGAGTAGGTCATGGCGGTGTTCGAGTTGTATCCGCCGCCGTACACGAACCACTGCGAGGCGGTGCCTCCGATCACCTCTCCCTCGTGATTCTGCCCGCTGTTGCAGCCTCCGCACGGGGAGGTTCCGAAGTTGAGGTAGAGGCTGACCGCGTCGGCCGGGTTGCCGTCGGACAGGTCGATCTGGTACCGCGGCGAGCCGCCGGCACAGGTGCCCTTCGTCAGGTTGTAGTCGGTCTCGAGGCTCGCAAGCTGCGAGAACGTCGTACCCGACCGGAAGCTGGCGCTGACGAGGCCGTACCCGTACTCGTTCGAGGTCAGCAGAGCGGCTCCACCCGACAGGGCGGCGTTGCCGGCGCTGCTCGGGTCGCCGTTGTCGCCCGACTCGAACTTCGTCCCGCCCGGCATGACGGGATAGTTCTTCGACCCGTCGCACGTGTTCTTGCTCAGCTTGGCGCCGGTCGGCGGGTACGTGATCAGGTCGATGCAGTCGAGGAACGGGCCGTCCGCCTGGTGCTGTGGGCCGTAGGCCGTGTCGTTACCGCCGACGAGCGTTCCGGTGATCGTGTTGCCGCTGATGTGATCGCCGTCGCCCGAGTCGCCGATCCCGACCTGATAGGCGGAATAGGCGGTGTTCTGCCAGTCGGTGAACGCAGCGTGGTTGGTCTCGCCGTCGCTCTTGGAGATGGTGTTGTTGACGACGTGGTTGTCCGTCGGCGTCGTGGCGCTCGCGCTGCAGTCGTCGGTGTAGTTGTCGAGCGCGACGCCCTGGTCGTTGTCGGTGATCGTGTTGCCGCTGACGGTGACGTTCGTGGCGAGCGGGTCGCCGCAGCTGCCGTAGACGAGCACGCCGGTCGCCGAGGTGGAGTTGCCCGTGTACTCGTTGTTCTCGATCGTGCTCTTGCTGACCGTGCCGCCCTGCTGCGGCCCCCTTCCGCGGCCGCAGCAGGGCCTAGAACCGCGATGTCGTTTGTGAGTGGGCCGCAGGAGCACGTCCGATCTCAGCGAAGCCCTCGCTGTGCCGCCCACAGAGCACTGGCAGGACGAGCCCGAGGAGCACGACTTCCCGGCTGCCGCCGACTACCTGAGCCTGGTCGCGCCGGCGGGCGAGGTCACGAAGGCTGTCGAGGCGCTTCGCTCGGCCGAGACCATCCACCGCAAGGCCAAGGACTTGTTGCGCGCGAGCCGCCTCCCTCTGCTCCCGGCCGAAAACGTGCACGTGAAGAAGGACCTGGCCAAGGTCAAGGAGGGGAAGCGGCTGTCACCGGTGCTGCTCGTCTGCGGCCGCGGCGACAAGGGCACGCCGCTGAGCGTGGCGGACGGATACCACCGGATCTGCGCGAGCCATCACATCGACGAGGACGCCGACGTGCCGTGCCGCCTCGTCGCCTGGCCGTAGAGTCGGAGCCGTAGGATCCGGGCATGGCTGACTTCCTGCACACGATGGTCCGGATCACCGATCCGCAGCAGAGCCGCGCCTTCTACGAGGCGCTGGGCTTCAGCTTCGAGCGCGACATGGACATCGTCCGGAACGGCGAGCTCGAGGCGACGAACTACTTCTTCGGCATCGGCGATCAGCAGTCGGTGCTCGAGCTGACCTACAACCACGACGGCCGCACCTACGACGTCGGCACCGGCTACGGACACATCGCCGTCGCGGCCGACGACCTCGAGCAGACCCTCGCTGAGCTGAAGCAGCAGGGCATCGAGCCCGAGCGCGAGCCGTACCGCGTGCGCGAGGGAGGCTCGCTGCTCTGCTTCGTCCAGGATCCGGACGGCTACCGCGTCGAGCTGATCGACCGCAGCGGCAAGTAGTACGGGTCATCGTCTGTCGGGCGGCCTGCGGGCTTTTCCTGACTGCGCGTCCGCGAGCGCACCGATGCTCGGCTCGCGTGGGAGAGCAACGCTGAGCCTGCGGCCGTGCGCCCGCGGTCAGAACTGACCCTAGGGAGAAGCACATGGCAACCATCGAGAAACGAGGCAATGGAGTTGCCCCGGTGACGACGTACGGTGCGACGCCCGAGACACCGACTGCCCCGTACGAGGAGCCCTCGCCCAGGGGCATCGGCTGGGTGATGTTCTCGGCGATCATGCTCGGCTTCGCCGGGCTCTGGGCGTTCTTCGAGGGCATCCTCGCGATCTCGTCGTCGAAGGTGTTCGTGGCCAACGCCACCTATGTCTTCAGCGACCTCCGCACCTGGGGCTGGATCGTGATGATCCTCGGCGTCGCGGCGGTCTGCGCGGCGTTCGCAGTCCTTGCCGGCAGCGAAGTTGCGCGCTGGTTCGGCATCGTCGTCGCGGGACTGGGCGCTTGGGGGCAGCTCATGTTCCTTCACGCCAACCCGTGGTGGGGCCTCGCGATGTTCACGATCAACGTCCTCGTCATCTACGGCCTCGCGGCATACGGAGGCGCTCGCTTGCGGGCACGGTGACGCGGACGGCGGTGGCGCCGGACGACGAAGGCTCGTTCGGCGCCACCGCCGCTCAGGCGCCCGCAGCGACTCGGCTCACCGCGCGAGCGTCGAAAGCAGGTCCCAGCGCTCGTCGAGGTGGCGCTGTATCTGCGTGATCTGTTCCGGCGAGAGATGCGCGAAGCGGCCCTGCATCTCGAGGAATTCGCCGACCGGCAAGTCGTGCTTCGGCCGGTAGGTGATGTTCCAGCGGCCGTTTTCGAACTCGAGCAGTGGGAAATACCGTGCCTCGACGGCACGGCGGACGATCTCGACCGAATCTGCTGTCCCGTACCGCCAGCCGGGAGGACAGGCGCCGAGAGCGTGGAGGAAGCGGAAGCCGTGCACGGTCGCGGCCTTCGTCACCTTCGCCCGGAAGTCCTTGAGCATCGGCACCGACCCCGCCGCGAGGGTGGCGGCATAGGGGATGCCGTGCGCGGCCATGATCCGGTCGATGTCCTTCTTCGTGCCGTGACGCGGTGCGGCGACCGGGGTCGTCGTCGTCCAGGCCCCTTCGGGGGTGGCGCCTGACTTCTGGACGCCGGTGTTCATGTAGGCCTCGTTGTCGTTCAGGACATAGATCAGGTCCTCGTTGCGCTCGGCGGCGGCCGAGACGGTCGAGAAGCCGATGTCGTTCGTCGACCCGTCTCCGCCCCAGACGACGACGTGCGTGTCGCCGAGCCCGCGCAGGCGCAGCGCGGCCTTGATCGCCGACGCCTCGGCGGCGGCGGAGGCAAACGGCGTCAGATAGACCGAGACGCCGAAGGCACTGACCGGCCACGCGCCGGCGATGATCGTCCAGCAGGAGGCGGGAATGACGAGAACCATCCGCCTCTCCGGCGTGGCGGCGGCGAGCGCGTCGAGGACGTGCCGGATGTTGATCGCCGGGCCGCACCCGGCACACGCTGCGTGACCGGGAAGGAGAAGCGGCTCCTCCGAGAGCACCTCTTCGAGCCAGGCAGCCACGGTTACACCTCCTCCAGCAGGTAGACGGCCGCTCCGGCACCGCCGTCGCCGTGGGCGCGTTCGAGCGCGTCGCGAAGGGTGTCCGGAGTGACGTCGCAGCCGCCAAGGCCGCAGACGACGTCGGTCGCGGGGATGCCGAAGCTGCGGACCTCCTGGCCGAGCGGGCCAGGGGCGCCGAAGGCGGGCGCGCGGTCGACGACGCAGACGTGCCGGGCGCGGCTGAGCGCCGTGGCGAGCTCCTCACCCGGGAATGGCCGCAGCGCGTGAATGCGCGCGAGGAGAGGCGGCTCGGCGTCGTGCAGCAACTCGCGTGCCGTCTCGCCGATCGTCCCGATCGTGACGAGCGCGGTCTCCGCATCCGGGTCGCCCGACAACTCGAGCGACGCCACCTTCGGCCGGCCCAAGCGCGCCGAGAAGTCCGCTGCGGCCTCGGCCAGCAGCCCGCGGGCCTCGTCGTGGGCAGTCGCGACGTTGTGCTGGAACGCTGCGTACTCGCGCGGCTCCGGCAAGCCGAGGAACGCCCGCGGCCTGCTCGGATCGAGCACCCAGTCGTCCGGCGGGCTGAACGGCGGCAGGAACGCGTCCACCGCTTCCTGCCCGGGTACGTCGACGACCTCGGCGGTGTGCGAGACGAGGAAGCCTTCGGCGCAGACGAGCACGGGGAGCATCGCCTGCTCGGCGACGCGATAGGCGCAGAGCACGCTGTCGAGCAGCTCTTGCGCGCTCGAGCAGTACAGCTGGATCCAGCCGGTGTCGCGCTGGCTCATGCTGTCGGCGAGGTCCGGCTCGAGGCTCCACGGGGCTACGATCGAGCGGTTGACGTTGACCGCGACGAGCGGCACCCGCTCGCGTGAGGCGCGGTGCAGCTGCTCGTGCGCGTAGAGCAGTCCCTGGGACGACGTCGCCGTGAAGGCTCGGACACCGGTTCTCGAGGCCGCAAGCGCGTAGGCGAACATCGAGTGCTCGCTCTCGACGTTCGTGTACTGGACGTCCTCGCGGCCGGCGACGAGATCGGCCAGCCGCTCGACGATCAGCGTCTGAGGCGTGATCGGATACGAGGCGATCACCTGCACGCGAGCGAGGACGGCGGCGACGGCTACGGCCTCGTTGCCGGTCAGGACGGTGCGGCCGCTCGGAAGCTCCGGCATCAGGCAGGCACCTCCTCCATCGCGATCGCGCCGCGGACCGGGCAAACGAGCTCGCAAATCCCGCAGCCCTTGCAGTAGAGGTAGTCGACGAGCATCTCGTTGTTCTCACGCCGCATCGCAGACTCGGGACAGAAGAGCGCGCAGACACCGCACGCCGTGCAGACGTCGGCGAGCACGGGACGCTCCAGCGACCAGGAGCCTGTGTGGTTCCCGCGCGAGTCGATCCGGCTCACCGGGAACGGCGGCAGCGGCGGCCGTGGCGGCGCCGCTTGCCCGGCCTCGTACGGCGTGTCGGCGTCCACCACGTGCTGGCGCGAGCACTGCTCGAATCCCTCGCGGGCCGCCACGACGTTGGGAGCGGCGAGCGCTCCCATGCGTGCGGCGATGGCCCGCTCGAGAAACTCGAGGCCATCCGGGAGGAGCAGTCGCACCGCCCCTCCGAGGACGGCCACGTTCCCCATCGGCCTCCCTTCCGCCGACAGGATCCCGTTCCGGCGGGCGATCCGCGCTCCCGGCACGCGTGCGACGTGGTAGTCGCCCCTGTGCGGAAAGCGCGCCTCGCGGTTGACCACGAGAAGACCGCCCGGCCGGAGCTTGCGAACCGCCTCCGGGGGAGGCGGCGAAGCCGAGATGGCCACGAGCACGTCGCACTCGCGCACCTTGAACCGGCGGCGCACGGGCTCGTCATCCCAGCGCAGGAACGCCGAGATCGGCGCGCCGCGGCGCTCGGCCTTGAACTCGGGAAAGGCCTGCACCCAGTATCCGGCGCGGGCGAACGTGTCGGCGAGCAGTTGCGACGCGAGGACCACGCCCTCGCCACCGCGCCCGGTCAGCAGCATCTCTTTCACGACTCGATCGTGACTCGGGCGTCGTCGACGCGCATCGGGGATTTCCGGGCTCCGACGGCGGCTTATCACGGATGGGTCCGAGGCCGCTCAGGACTAGCTTTCCTGCTCTTGCGGGATATCTACGGCCATGTGGCCCGAGGCGCCCACCTCCCAGCACGTCCGGCGGCTGCAATCGGTCACCGACGCGGCCCTCGCACACCTCCGGCTCGACGACCTCCTCGCGGCACTGCTCGAGCGGACGCGGCAGATCCTCGAGGTCGACACCTGCGCGATCCTCCTGCTCGACGAGGAGACGGACGAGCTCGTCGCCCGCGCCGCGCTCGGGATCGAGGAGGAAGTCGAGCAGGGCGTCCGCGTACCGGTAGGCGGGGGCTTCGCGGGTCGGATCGCCGCCGAGAAGCGGCCGGTCATCCTCGAGGACGTCGACCACGCGCATGTCCTCAATCCGCTCCTGCGCGAGAAGGGGATCAAGTCGATGTTCGGCGTTCCGCTCGTGGTCGAGGGAGAGGTGCGCGGGGTGCTTCATGTCGGCTCGCTCGTTCCGCGCGTCTTTCACGAGGAGGAGATCGAGCTGCTCCAGCTCGTCGGCGACCGCGCAGCACTGGCGATCGAGCACGCGCGACTCTTCGAGGCCGAGCGCGCGGCCCGCGAGCGGATCGAGTACGTGCAGGCAGTCACCGACGCCGCGCTCGCGCACCTCGACGTGAGCGAGCTGCTCGGGGTCCTGCTCCCGAGGATCCGCGACATCCTTCGCACCGACACCTGCGCGGTTCTGCTGCTCGACGAGGAGACGGACGAGCTGGTTGCCCGCGCGGCGCTCGGGATCGAGGAGGAGGTCGGCGTCCGGATCCCGCTCGGTGCCGGCTTCGCAGGGAGGGTCGCGGTCGAGGCGCGGCCCCTGGTGATCGACGTCGACGAGTACCCGGTCTTCAACCCGATTCTGCGCCGGAAGCACCTGAAATCGATGGTGGGCGTGCCCCTGCTCGTCCGCGGTGTCTCGCTCGGCGTCCTCCACGTCGGGACGCTCACGCCGCGCCGGTTCAGCAAGGACGAAGTGGAGCTGCTGCAGCTCGTCGCCGAGCGCGTCGCGATCGCCATCGAGCGGGCGCAGCTGCACGAGGAGCTCATCCACCTCGACCAGCTCAAACTCAACTTCGTCGCGATCGCCTCGCACGAGCTGCGGACGCCTGCCACCTCGGTCTATGGCGTGCTCAAGACGCTGAAGGAGCGCGGCGCCGGCCTGTCGGACGAGCTCCGCGAGGAGCTGCTCGACGTCGGGGTCGAGCAGGGCGAGCGCCTACGTCGTCTGCTGGAGGAGCTGCTCGACCTGTCGCGCCTCGACGCGCGGGCAATCCACGTCGAGCCGCGGCCGGTGGTGCTGAAGGCTGCTCTGGTGGACGTCGTCCACGGGCTTCCCGGGGCTGGGGACGTCGAGCTCGACATCCCGAACGATCTCGCCGCCGTCGTCGATCCGCTCGTGCTCGAGCGCGTGATCTCGAACCTCGTAGCGAACGCGGTCCGTTACGGCGCGCCGCCGATCCGGATCGTCGCGCAGCAGCGCGGCCGCCATCTCCGGGTGGCCGTCGAGGACTCCGGCTCGGGCGTGCCGGAAGAGCTCGAGGGCAAGATCTTCGACCGCTTCGCCCGCGGCGGCGGCGCCTCGGGGCACGGTCTCGGGCTCGCGATCGCCCGTGCGTACGCACGCGCGCACGGGGGCGATCTCATCTACGACCATCGCCCGCATGGCGCACGCTTCGAGCTTCTGATCCCCCAGGAGCTGAACGGGCTCGGCGCGCCGGCCTGAGCGCCGTCCTACTGCTTCGCCAGCTGTTTCTGGAGCGCGTTCAGCGTCTGGGGCCCGACGATGCCGTCCTCTGCGATTCCCGCCGAGACCTGGAACTTCTCGACCGCGACCTGCGTCTCGGTTCCGTAGATGCCGTCGGGCTTGCTCGAGAGGAAGCCGAGCGTCACGAGCGCCTCCTGCAGGAGCTTCACCTGCGAGCCGGTGTCGCCCGGCTTGAGCGTCTGGGCGGGCGCCTCGGCCGCGGAGGTCGTGCTCTGAGTCGTGGTGGCCTGGGTCGTCGTGGTGAGTGGCTTCGGCGGCGGCGCCACCGTCGGCGTCGCCGGCGAGCTGCCGCTGAACACGCCGAACGCCGCGAGGATCGCGAAGACGACGGCGAGCACGCAGATGCCGATGATCGCGGCCTGCGTCGTCGTCAGCGTCCGCCCGGCGACGACGAACTCGCGGTGGTGGCCGGGTGCGGCGGCGTCCTCGTCCTCCGGCAGGACCCAGACTTCGTCGGCGTCTTCGTAGACTCCGCGGCCTACGGCGCTCTGCGTCTCGGTCGGCGGCTCGGGCTCGTCGAACCAGTCGTCGAAGCCCGGGTCGCGCCCGTGGCCACCCTCCATGGCTGCGGACCGTACAGGCTCGAAGGCCAAACCGACAAGGGAGGTAGCCTCGCGCGAGGTGACGGCGCTCCTCATCGTCCTCGCGATCGGCTTCGCCTGGAGCATCGGCGCGCACTACACGGGCGCGGTGATGGGAATGCCCCACGCGCTGCGGGCAATAGGCACGTGGCCGGCGCTTCTCCTCATGGCGCCGCTCGCATTCCTCGGCGCCACCTTCGCGAGTCATGCGGTCGAGCAGCGGGTCGGCTCGGGTCTCACCGACCACGCGCTGTCGGTCGAGCAGGAGGTGGTCGTGATCGGCGTCGCCTTCGCGGTCACGACGTTCTTCAACCGGTTTCGCATGCCGACCTCGACCATTCAGATCCTCGTCTTCTCGGTCGTCGGGGTCGCGCTGGCGACCGGCACCGGCGTCGACTGGGGCTCGATCGGGCATCTCGTGATCGTCTGGGCTCTGGCGCCGACCGCGGCGATCTTCCTCGGTCTGCTGCTCACGCTGGGCCTCGACCGGCTTCACCTCGGTGAGCGGATCGGGACGGTTCTCGTCCTCATGGGGGCCGTCGCCGCGTTCGCCATGGGGGCGAACGACGTCTCGAACGCGAGCGGCGCGCTCGTCGGCACCGGCACGTTCAGCCCGCTCGAGGCCGGCGCGATCGGCGGCGCGGCGATCGCGGTGGGCGTGCTGACCTGGGGGAAGCCGCTCCTGCGGCGGGTCGCCTTCGAGATCGTGGAGGTCGACCGCGCCATGGCGACCGCCGCGCAGCTCGTGCAGGCGTCCGTCGTCCTCGCGGCCGTCGCCTTCGGCTTCTTCACTTCGATGAACCAGGCGCTGGTGGGTGCGATGGCGGGCGCCGGGTTCGCGCGCGGCCGCGAGACGGTCCACCTCGCCACGCTGTTCTCGATCCTCCAGGGCTGGGTGCTCGGGCCGGCGGTCTCGATCGCGGCCGGCTACGTCTTCGGCCTGCTGGTCAGCTAGAGAGCACGGCCAGGAGCGCGTCGACGACCCAGGAATCGAACTGCGTTCCCGCGCACGTCCGGAGCTCGTCCACCGCCGCCTCGTGCGAGAGCGCCCGGCGGTACGAACGGTCGGCGGTCATCGCGCTCCACGCATCGCAGGCGCAGACGATGCGCGCCACGAGCGGAATCTCGTCGCCCGCCAGCCCGTCGGGATAGCCGTTCCCGTCCCAGTGTTCGTGGCACGAGCGCACCAGGGGTCCGACCT
Organism: uncultured Actinomycetes bacterium; assembly: GCA_963696975.1. Taxonomy (GTDB): domain Bacteria; phylum Actinomycetota; class Thermoleophilia; order Gaiellales; family Gaiellaceae; genus Palsa-739. The sequence goes on from CAVOMI010000004.1 coordinate 713,005, forward strand.
CGCCGAGCAGTCCTCCCGCGCGCTCGAGCATCTCCTGGCCGAGGACCGTGTGCGTGTTCATGAGGGCCCGCTCCTCCTCGTCGAGCGGTCCCGGCTTGTTGATGACTTCGCTCGGGATCCTGATCTTTCCGACGTCGTGGAGGAGCGCCGTGAACTCGGCCAGCCGTTGCGCATCGGAGTCGAGGCCGAGGCGCGCCGAGACCGCGAGCACGAGCTCGACAACGTCGCGGCTGTGCGATCCGGTGTAGGCGTCGTCGGCTTCGATCATGTCGCCGAGCAGGTACGACGTCCCCTGATAGGCGTTCTTCAGCTCGAGCACCTTGTCGTTCTTCTCGGCTCGCTCGTGTCCGATCCGGGCGACGAGCAGGACCACCGGCATGAGGAGCAGCAGCGCCTCCGGGTGGCGATAGGCGGGGAAGGCGGCCAGGAGGCCGAGCGGTGCGAGCACGAGATCGAACCCGTACGCGAGCGTGACGCTCCTGAGGTGCGAGCGCACCGAGAGCGGCACCACGGCGCGGGTAAGTGCGAACGTCGAGACGAAGTCGAAGACGAACTGCGCCGCGAGCGCAGCGAGAAACACGGGCGCGCCCCGCCACTGAGGCATCTGCGTTCCTGCGATGTAGAGGACGAGCGCCGGGCCGACGCTGAACCAGCACGAGGCAACGGTGAGCGCGAGCCGATCCGGCGGCACCCTGCGGCTGAGTACGTCGGGCAGCCTCCCGAGCAGCATCGCTCCGCACACGGCGAGCGGGAGGACGCGCACAGGCAGGACGAACCACATGACGACGAAGATCGCCTCCGTCGGAACCACGACGAAGCCGGGGAACTCGACCTCCACGCGAGACGCGATCGCGTAGGCGGCGACCGCGCTCGCAAGCGCCACGAGCGACAGCGAGCGCTGCGACGGGAGCAGCAGCATCCCGAGCGCAACCACGACGAAGCCCGCCGCGACCAGCCCGGTGACGCCTGTCCGCACCAGGTGCTGCGACTCGCTCTCTCGCTGCAGCTCGAGAACGGCGTCGTCGGTCGTGCGGACGCCGGATGCCGCGATGGTCTCGGTCACACGCTCAAGATCGGCACGCCGGATGGGGGCGCTTGAGTCCGAGCGAAGAAACCCTCGTTCGAGGGAACGATGACCCCCGCCCGAGTGATTGTCCGTCTCCGAGGACGACGGCACCATTTGATCCAGCGGATGAGGGCAACAGGAATGCGTCTGTGGTTCGTTCTCGCGGTCGTCGCTGCGGCGGCCGGGCTCGCGGTGCCGGCGGCGTCAGCCGGGCCCGCGCACAGCCTGCTCCCCTCGTGCGGACCGGAGACGCACCCCTTCTCGCTCTGGGGAGACCCGGATGCGTACTGCGCCTTCTCGAATCTCGGTTTCGAGAGCGGAACGTCGGCGTGGACGCTGACGGGCAAGACGTCGATCGTCGCGACGAACGAGCCGTGGCACGTGTCGGGCCCCGGCACGCACGCGCTCCAGCTGGGCCCGGGCGCCACGGCCGTCAGCTCGCCGCTGCCGGTCAGCCTCCTCGACCCGTGGGTTCGCCTCTTCGCGCACAGCGCGGGCGCCAACGGGGGGCTCCGGGTGCAGGTGCTCTTCCACGGGATCCTCGGCAACCTGACCGGCCTGCTGAACGTTGGCACGGCGTCGCCGGGCGGCTACTCGAGCTGGCAGCCGACCCAGCGGGTGCTCTCGGCCCTCGCGCTTCCTCTCTTCACGACATCGGCCCAGATCCTCGTCACATCGCAGGCCAAGTCGGGGAACTGGCAGGTCGACGACGTCTATCTCGACCCCTGCGTCGCCAAGCTCGGCTGAGCTGCTCGGCAACGAGTCGCCGGGAAGGCGGCACGAACACGTCACCGTTGCCCGGCTAGCGTCCTCGGCATGGCGACGAGGGCGGCGACACCGTGGGGACCTGCGGATCTCGTGGAGGAGCTGACCGTCCCGCAGCAGGCCGGCACGAAGCGGTTCGCATCGAAGGTCCAGCTGCTCGAGACGACGAAGGGGGAGAGGCTCGTTCGCTTCTCCTACACCGGCCCGGGCGGCGGCACGCGCGGCCCGGTGACCCTCCGAGAGCGAGACATCGGACGGCTGAAAGCCGCCCTCGCGAAAACTCCGGCGCTCGGGGAGGCGCTCGGGATGGGCGACTAGTACGCGGCGAATACGCGCTCGCGCGCGGCGTCGACGAGTGACGCGAGGACCAGCGCGCCGTCGTCGGAACCGAGCAGCGGATCGACCGCATGCTCGGGGTGGGGCATGAGCCCCATCACGTTGCCCGCCTCGTTGCAGACGCCGGCGATGCCGTCGACGGAGCCGTTCGGGTTGTCGAGGTAACGAAGCACGACCTGGCCGGGATCGAGGTCAGGCGGGGGCACGTAACGACCGTCGCCGTGCTTGACGGGCAGCACGAGCCGCTGACCGGCCGAGCAGCGCGTGGTGAACGGCAGGTCGTCCCGCTCGACCGTCACCGGCACGTCGCGGCAGACGAAGCGAAGCGACTCGTTGCGGAGCAACGCACCCGGCAGCAGTCCCGCCTCGCAGAGCACCTGGAAGCCGTTGCAGATCCCGAGCACGAGCCCGCCGGCGTCCGCGAGCTCGCACACCGCGGCGGTGGCGGGCGAGAAACGCGCAATCGCCCCGCAGCGGAGGTAGTCGCCGTACGAGAAGCCTCCCGGCAGCACCACTCCGTCGAGGTCGGGCAGGTCGCGCTCTTCGTGCCAGACCGCGACCGCCTCCGCGTCGAGCGCGGCGAGCGCCCAGACGGCGTCGCGGTCGTCCTGCGAGCCCGGATAGGTGATGACGCCGATCCGCGGCTGCGGGCTAGCCAACGATCTCGACCTCGTAGCTCTCGATCAGCGGGTTCGCGAGCAGCTGCTCGCACATCTGCTCGACGGCAGCCTTCGCCGCCGCCTCGTCCGCCGCGTCGACCTCGAGGTCGATCACCTTGCCGAGCCGCGCGTCATGCACCTCGAAGCCGAGATGGCCGAGCGCCGAGCCGACCGCCGCTCCCTGGGGGTCGAGGATTCCCGGCTTCGGCCGCACCAGAACCGTTGCCCTCACCCGAGCCGCCTCACCCGAGCACCACGCTCGGGTCTTCGAGGTAGGCCCGGAACGGAATCGTGGTCAGCCGCTCGAAGGCCTCGTGGTACTTCGCGCGGGTGTCCAGCACGACCTCCTGCGGAAGTTCGGGACCGGGCTCGGTCTTGTCCCAGCCGGTCGTCTCGCAGTAGTCCCGGACGAACTGCTTGTCGAAGCTGTCCTGTGCCCGGCCGGGCTCGTAGGTCTCGCCGGGCCAGAAGCGCGAGGAGTCGGGCGTCAGCGCCTCGTCGCCGAGCACGAGGTTGCCGTCGGCGTCGAGTCCCAGCTCGAATTTCGTGTCGGCGATGATGATCCCGGCCGAGAGCGCGTGCTCGGCAGCGGTCTTGTACAGACGGAGCGACGCCGCCTCGACCTCGCGCAGCCGCTCCTCGCCCACGAGCTCCGCAGCCTGCTCGCGCGTGATGTTCTCGTCGTGCCCCTCCTGCGCCTTCGTCGCCGGCGTGAAGATCGGCTCGGGGAGCTTGTCCGACTCGAGGAGGCCTTCGGGCAGCCGGTGTCCGCATACCTCTCCGCTCGCGCTGTAGTCCTTCCAGCCCGAGCCCGCGAGATAGCCACGCACGACGCACTCGATCGGCAGCATCTCGAGCCGTCGGCACTCCATCGAGCGGCCGTCGTCGCGGATCGCGAGCATGTGGTTCGGCACGATCGGCTTGAGGAGCGTGAACCAGTAGCCGGAGAGGCCGGTCAGCACGCGGCCCTTGTCCGGGATCTCGGTCGGCAGGACGACGTCGAACGTCGAGATCCGGTCGGACGCGACGAGCAGCAGGCGATCGTCGTCGAGGGCATAGAGCTCCCGGACCTTTCCGGAGGCGATGTGGGTCTCAGGCATGTAGCGGCTCCTCCTTGAGAGCGTCGAGTCGGGCGAACACGGTGTCGATGTGGCGCGTGTATGCGCCGAGGTCGAAGGCCAGGTCGAGGTCGACGCGCGAGGCGATCTCGTCGTCGACGCGGCAGAGCTCACGGAAGTCGAGCTCCTCCTCCCAGGCGCGCATCGCGGCGCGCTGCACGAGGCGGTAGGCGTCGTCCCGGGCGAGGCCCGACTCGACGAGCGCGTTGAGGACGCGCTGGCTGAAGAAGAGGAAGTGGCTCGCCTCGAGGTTGCGGCGCATCCGCTCGGGCCGCACGACGAGGCCTTCGACGAGCCAGGCGAAGCGGTCGAGCATGTAGTCGAGCGCAAGGAAGGCGTCGGGGATCGCGACGCGCTCGGCGGAGGAATGCGAGATGTCGCGCTCGTGCCAGAGGGCGACGTTCTCGAGCCCGATCAGCGCCTGCGCGCGCACGACACGTGCCAGCCCGCAGATGCGCTCGGCGACCACGGGGTTGCGCTTGTGGGGCATCGCCGACGAGCCCTTCTGACCGCGCCCGAACGGCTCCTGCACTTCCCCGACCTCGGTCCGGGCGAGGTGCCGGATCTCGAGGGCGAAGGAGTCGAGCGACGAGGCGACGACTGCGAGCGACGAAAGGAGCTCGGCGTGGCGGTCGCGCTGGAGGATCTGCGTCGAGGACGGAGCGGGCTCGAGGCCGAGCCGCTCGCACGCGAGCCGCTCGAGCTCGGGATCGGTCGCTGCGTACGTGCCGACGGCGCCCGAGAGCTTGCCGACGCGCATTCCCTCGAGCGCCCGCGCAACACGCTCGCGGCTGCGCGCCAGCTCGAACGCCCAGCCGGCGAGCTTCAGCCCGAAGGTCGTCGGCTCGGCGTGGACGCCGTGTGTGCGTCCGATCTGCAGCGTCTCGCGATGCTCCTCGGCGCATGCGACGACGACGGCGAAGGCGCGCTCGAGACCCGCAAGGATCAGCGCGCCGGCTTCGTGGATCTGCAGCGAGAGAGCGGTGTCGACGACGTCGGACGAGGTGAGGCCGTAGTGGAACCAGCGGCCTTCCTCGCCGAGCTGCTCGGCCACCGCATCGACGAAGGCGGCAGTGTCGTGATGGAGCGTCGCTTCGAGCTCGGCCACGCGCTCGGCGCTCGGTGGGACTGCGCCGGCGATGCCGGCCGCGGCGTCTTCGGGCACGACTCCCAGCTCGGCCCAGGCCGCCGTCGCGGCGAGCTCGACCTCGAGCCACGTGGCGAGCTTCCCCTCGTCCGACCAGATCCTGGCCATGGCCGGGCGCGAGTAGCGGGCGATCACGGCTCCAGTCTAGAGGGCCGGCCCGCCGGCGCCCTGCCTCTCGGTCGCGGGACCGCGACCGCCGAAATCCGCCGCTACTCTGGCGCGGATTTACCCCGCGAAAACTGTAGGAAGGTGTTCTTGAAGAGGTATTTCGTCTCCGTCGCGGCTGCTCTCGCGGTCGCGGTCGCCGTCGCCGGCGGCGCCCTGGCCGCCAACCCGCCGCCCCCGGATTCTGCGTCCAGCCTGATCCCGAACCTGGCACCGCAGTCGGACGCCTGGCTCAACGCGCTCAGCGTGCTCCCGGCCAACCGGGCGCCGGCGCCGACACAGCCCCCGGCGCCGAAGCCGAAGCCTCAACCGCAGGCCGCCCAACCGGCGCAGGCGACGACGGTCTCGATCTACGAGCACAGCGCGCAACCGTGGATCCTCGAGGCCCAGGGCTGCTCCGCGGCGAAGCGGGGCGAGAGCGGCATCGTCGTCCTCGATTTCGGCAAGCTCGCGTTCGAGCGCGGCGGCTACGGAACGCTCCTCTTTTCGGGCCGCTTCGCGAAGAACCACAAGATCACGGCCGCCCTGCTCGGCTACGCGAACGGCTACTCGTCATGCCGTCCGAGCGGCTCGACCGCGTCGATCGAGATCGCGCGCGGGACGAGCAACTACGACCCGACCGTGCCGAGCGCCTACACGGCCGGCGTCCGGTGGGCCCGTGAGACGAACAAGCTCGGCCTCGTCCTCGCCCAGCAGGGGCTGGCGACGCAGATCACGGTCGCCGCGGCCGACGACGCAGAGCCCGCCTGGGACCGGCAGTTCCACCGGACGCGCGATTTCTTCCGCGGCTTCCGCGCGGCCGTGCACGGGCACACGCTGTACGACTACGGATCGCTCGACGGCGGAGTCGGAGCGATCTGGAGCGCGCGCCAGGCCTGGTACGTCGCCGGCGGGCTTCCCTACACGAAGGCGCTGCCCGAGATCTACAACGCCCCGATGGCGCGCGAGTGGGCCGAGCTGGCCCGGATCGCCCGCGCTCGCTTCCATCGCGACGTCCACTTCGCGGGCGTCATGACGCAGGGCACGGCAAGCTGCGACTGCGGGCTGCGGCCGGCGGCGGCGCACGACGTCCTCGCTCAGGCGCTCGACTCCGCGGGCCTCGACCAGGTCGCCGTGCCTCCGGCCGGCACGAACATCGTGGGCTGAGGACTACGCCCGAAGGATCCGGAGGGCGAGCGCGGCGCCGTTGCGTGCGTTGTCGACGCCGACCGCCGCGACGGGCACGCCGGGCGGCATCTGCGCGATCGCGAGCAGCGCGTCGAGACCGTCGAGGACGCTGAGACTCGAGCGGAGCGGGACGCCGATCACGGGCAGATCCGTGTGGGCCGCGACGGCGCCGGGCAGTGCCGCGGCGAGGCCCGCACCACAGATGAGCACGCGCAGGCCACGCTCGCGGGCGCTGCGCGCGTACTCCGCAACGGCGTCCGGAGTGCGGTGGGCCGAGCGCACCTCGAACTCGTAGCCGACGCCGGCCTCGTCGAGCACCGTCATGGCTCCCTGCATCCGCTCACGGTCGGATTCGGAGCCGACGAGGATCCCGACCTGGAGGTCAGCCATCGGCGGCGATGTCGGTGCGCATCTGCATGCCGGCGAAATCTATGCGCGCCGCGGCTTCGTACGCAGCGGTTCTCGCGGCCTCGACGGTGGCGCCTGTGCCGACGACGTCGAGGATGCGGCCGCCGCCGGTGACGAGCTTTCCGTCGTGCAGAGCCGTCCCCGCGTGGAAGACGAGCGCGCCGTTTGCCTCGGCGTCTTCGACGCCTTCGATCGGGGTGCCCTGGTCGCCGGCGGCCGGATAGCCGCTTCCCGCGAGCACGATCGTCACGGCGGCCCGATCCGCGAGCTCCGGCGGCTGCGAGAGGTCCCCGGCGAGCAGCGGGAGCAGGTCGCTCTCGAGCCTGGGTAGGAGCGACTGCGTCTCGGGGTCGCCGAAACGGCAGTTGAACTCGATCACGCGCAGGCCGTCGTCCGTCTGCATCAGCCCCGCGTAGAGGAGCCCCTGGAACGGCGTGCCGCGGTGCACGAGCTCCCGGAGCACCGGCAGGTGCACGGTTTCGAGGATCTCCTGTGCGTCCTCGTCGACGACGTCCGGCAGCGGCGAGTACGAGCCCATTCCGCCGGTGTTCGGGCCGGTGTCCCCGTCGCCGATTCGCTTGTAGTCGCGGGCCGGCGGGAACGCGACGGCGTCCTCGCCTGCTGCCACCGCGAAGACGGACAGCTCCGGCCCTTCCAGCAGCTCCTCGACGTGGAAGGGCTGCTCGTACGCCGCCGCCACCTGCAGCGCGGAGTCGAGGTCCGCCTGGGTGGCGCAGACCCACACGCCCTTGCCCGCTGCGAGCCCGTCGAGCTTGACGACGCAAGGCGGCTGTGCGTGCGGGAGCGTCCGCGCCGTCGGCACGCCCGCGGCGTCCAGCACATCCTTCGCGAACGCCTTCGAGCCCTCGATCTGCGCGGCGGCGGCACTCGGCCCGAAGACGGCGATCCCGCGATGGCGAAGCTCGTCGGCGACCCCCGCGACGAGCGGTGCCTCGGGACCGACGACGACGAGATCGATCCGGAGCTCGCGACAGAGCGAGGCGAGCGCGGCGTGGTCGTCGGCGCGAGCGGGGTGGCAGTGCGCCAGCGCAGCGATTCCCGGATTGCCGGGAGCCGCATGCAGCTCGTCGAGGGCGTCGCTGCGCGAGAGCGACCACGCCAGCGCGTGCTCGCGACCTCCCGACCCGACGACGAGCACTCGCACGCGCCGGATCGTATGCGACCCCGCGTTTCATTTCCGGGAGGCCGCGCAGGGCCGGGGCGCGGCGCCGTCGACGCGCGGCTCGGCCTCTGCCGTTTACGCTGGCGTCGATGGACGCGCCGCCCTATTCGGCCGCCGCGGTCGACGTCCTTCGGCTGCCGGCCGGCGCGACCGAGCGCGACCTGGTCGCCGTCGAGGAGCCGCTGGAGATCCGGATCGGCGGGCTTCCGGTCGCGGTCACGATGCGTACGCCGGGACACGACGAGGAGCTCGCCCTCGGCTTCTGCCTCTCGGAAGGGCTCGTGCCTCGCGAGGCGCGGCTGCCCGAAGACCTCGCTGCGAACGCGGTCGAGGTCGACGCGCCAGGCTTCGATCCGTCGCGCCTGCAGCGCAGCTTCTACACCTCGTCCTCCTGCGGCGTCTGCGGGAAAGGAGCGCTCGAGGCGGTCGCGGTCGAGGCGCCGCGCGTCGAGTCCGAGCTCCGGCTGCCGGCGTCGCTCGTCGCGTCGCTGCCCGACCGGCTGCGCGAGGCTCAGGCTGCCTTCGAGGCCACCGGCGGACTCCACGCGACGGGGCTCTTTTCCGCGGCCGGCGAGCTCGAGTGCGTGCGCGAGGACGTCGGACGGCACAACGCGATGGACAAGGTCGTCGGCTGGGCGTTCCGCGAGCGGTTGCTGCCGCTCGCCGAACACGTGCTGTGCCTGAGCGGCCGGCTGTCGTTCGAGCTCGTCCAGAAGGCCGCCGTCGCAGGGTGTCCGCTGCTCGTCGCGGTCGGCGCCCCCTCGAGCCTCGCGGTCGAGCTCGCGGCCGACCGGGGTGTCACGCTCTGCGGCTTCGTCCGCGGCGGCTCGTTCAACGTGTACACGGAGCCGTGGCGAATCCGGTGACGGGGATCCTGCTCGTCGGCGGCTCGAGCAGCCGGTTCGGCTCGCCGAAGGAGCTCGCGCAGTTCGAGGGGGAGAAGCTCGCCGACCGCGCGTGGCGCCTGCTCGGCGACGTTTGCGACGAGCGGCTGGCCGTGGGGCGCGACGGCCTGGCCGACCCCGGCACGGGACCCGTGGCTGCGATCGCCGTCGGATTGCGGGCGGCCGCGCACGAGCTGGCTGTCGTGATTCCGGTCGACATGCCCCTCCTGACGGGCGATGCGCTCAGGCTGCTGGCCGCTGCCTGTCGCGACGCCGCCGTGGCGCAGGCCGGCCCGCTGCCCTGCGCGGTCGCGCGGCACACGCTCCCGGCCTTCGAGACCGGCGAGCGTCGCCTCCGCACCGTCCTGGCCGGACTGCAGACCGCGCGCATCGAGCTCGACGAGCGGCTGCTGGCGAACGTGAACACTCGGGCTGACCTCGATACGCTCGGCACATGAGCGGGATCTTCCGCGTCGACGGCGACGCCTACGACGACTTCATGGGTCGTTATTCGAGGACGCTGGCTCCCCTCTTCGCCGACTTCGCAGGTGTGAGCTCGGGCCAGCGTGTGCTCGACGTGGGTGCCGGCACGGGTGCGCTGACGGCCGAGCTCGTCGCCCGCGGTGCCGAGGCGGCAGCGGCCGATCCCTCGCCCGAGTTCGTCGCCGTCCTGCGCGAGCGGTTCCCCAACCTCGAGGTCGAGGAGGCCCCGGCCGAGTCGCTTCCGTACGGGGACGGCGTGTTCGACGCCGCGCTCGCGCAGCTCGTCGTCGCCTTCATGGCCGACGCGCCGGCCGCGATCGCCGAGATGGCGCGGGTCGCTCGCCGCGTCGCCGTGTGCATGTGGGGCATCGCCGAGGTCGACATGTTCGCCGCGATCGATCGGACTACCGCAGCGATCGACGCGACCCGCGGAGCCGAGCCGCGCCGCTACCGCACTCCACAGGAGCTCCACGACCTGCTCGCTCCGCACGGCGAGGTCGAGGCAGCGGAGCTCGACGTGACAGCCCGCTACGAGGACTTTCAGGACTTCTGGGAAGCCATGAGTCATGGCGTGGGCCCGGCCGGACAGTGGCTCGCGTCGCTCGATGCCGAGGGGCGGGAGCGTGCGCATTCGGAGCTCTACGTCCAGCTCGGAAGCCCGGAGGGTCCGTTCGAGCTGAACGCGCGGGCCTTCGCCGCCTCGGTTACGCCCGCGTGAGCACCGAGGTGCGCTCGGCTCCGGTGCCGACGAGCGTCACCTCGACGCCGAGCTCGCGCTCCACGAACTCGACGTAACGGCGCGCGGCGGCGGGCAGCTCGTCGACCGACGAGCAGTCGTCGAGCGAGTCGTTCCAGCCGTCGAGCACCTCGTACACCGGCGTCGCCGCATGGAAGTCGCTCTGGTGCGCCGGGAAGTCACCCGTCTCCTGGCCGTCGCGGGTGCGGTAGCGAACGCAGACCGGAAGCTCGGCGAAGTGGGAGAGCACGTCGAGCTTCGTCAGCGCGAGCTGGTCGATCCCGTTCACGCGCACGGCGTAGCGCAGGGCGACGAGGTCGAGCCAGCCGCAGCGCCGCTCCCGGCCGGTCACCGTCCCGTACTCGCCGCCGAGCTCGCGCATCCGCGCCTGCTCGGCGCCTTCGATCTCCGACGGGAACGGGCCTTCGCCGACCCGGGTCACGTAGGCCTTCGAGACCCCGAGTACGCGGTCGATCCTCTGCGGGCCGATTCCGGTGCCGGTTGCTGCGCTCGCGGCCACCGGGTTCGAGGACGTGACGAACGGATACGTGCCGTGGTCGAGGTCGAGCAGGGTCGCCTGGGCTCCCTCGAACAGCACTTCCTTCCCCTCGCGCAGCGCGGTGTCGACGTAGAGAGACGTGTCCGCGACGAGGGGGCGAAGCCGCTGCGCGTACCCCTCGTACCGCGCTGCCACCTGCTCGAGGTCGAACGGTTCCGCCTCGTAGACGCGCTCGAGCCAGAGGTTCTTCTCGGCGAGCGCGACCTCGATCTTCTCGCGCAGGATCTTCGGGTCGAGGATGTCCTGCACGCGAATCCCGAGCCGCATCGCCTTGTCGGCGTAGCAGGGGCCGATGCCGCGTCTCGTCGTGCCGATCGCGAGCCTGCCGAGGCGTCGCTCGCTCGCCTGGTCGATCGCGAGGTGCCACGGCATGATCAGGTGGGCGTTGCCCGAGACGTAGACCTCGTCGGTCGGCCGGCCGCGGCGCTCGAACTCGTCGAGCTCGGCGATCAGCACCTCCGGGTCGACGACACAGCCGTTGCCGATCACGCACGGCTTGCCGCGGACGATTCCGCTCGGGAGCGCACGGATCTTGTACGTCTCGTCGCCGACCACAATCGTGTGGCCGGCGTTCGGCCCACCCTGGTAGCGGCAGACGACGTCGGAGTGCTGGGCGAGCAGGTCGACGATCTTGCCCTTGCCTTCGTCCCCCCACTGCGCGCCGACGATGACGGTGGCCGACACGTCGCCAGTATGCCGCTACGCCGCCGCGCGCTCGCGGTAGTCGTCGCGAGCGTCGACATGGACGTCTCGGGTCAGCCTTCGGAGCCGGCTCGCCGTGGGGCCGCCGACCCGGCCGGCCAGCTCTCGCCACTCGTGATTCGTCGTCACGATCACCAGCCGCCGCTGCTGCTCGCGCTGGTTGACGAGGTTGTAGATGCGGTCGCGCGCCCAGCTCGACCAGTCCTCCGCGCCGAGGTCGTCGAGCACGACGAGCTCGTAGCCGCTCGGGTTCGGCGGAGGCTCGCCCTCGCCGTAGCTCTCGCGCAGGGCGTTCAGCCAGGCAGGGACGTTGAGGAAGAGCGCGGTCGGCCGGGGCTCGCGGTCGCTCCAGATGACCTCGCGCAGGATCGCCACGGCGAGATGCGTCTTGCCGGCGCCGGGGTTGCCCCGCAACAGGAGTCCCTGGCGCAGGTCGGTTCCGGCCCTGAACTCCTTCGTCCATTGCCGGCAGACGGCGAGCGCGTTGCGCGTGTTGGGCACCGGCTCGAAGTTCTCGAACGTACAGTCGTCGTAGGCGGTCGGTACCTGCACGCGCGTCCAGCGCTGGTCCGCTCGGCGCTGCTCGTCGACGACCTCTTCGGTCGCGCGGCAGAGCTCGCAGTACCGCTCGGCCGGAAACGTCTGGCCGAGGAGAACGACCTGCTCGGTCTCGAACTCGCGGCGGCAGTTGAGGCAGTGGACGATCACGCGGCCAGAGTGGCGAACTTCGCGTACTTGCTGATGAAGGCGACGTTGAAGGCGCCGACGGGGCCGTTGCGGTGCTTGGCGATGATCACTTCGGCGATGCCTTTCTTCGAGTCGTCGGCGTCGTCGCGGTCGTAGTACTCCTCGCGGTAGAGGAACATCACGAGGTCGGCGTCCTGCTCGATCGAGCCCGACTCGCGCAGGTCGGAGAGCATCGGGCGCTTGTCGTGCCGCTGCTCGGGCGAGCGGTTGAGCTGGGAGAGGGCGACGACCGGCAGGTCGAGGTCCTTCGCGATCTCCTTCAGTCCGCGGGAGATCGACGAGACCTCCTGCAGGCGGCTCTCCTCGCGCAGGCCGGTCGTCATCAGCTGGAGGTAGTCGACGACGACGAGGCCGAGGTTCGGCTCGCGGCGCTTCAGCGTCTGTGCGCGGGCGCGAAGCTCGAGCAGGCTGAGCGCCGGTGTGTCGTCGACGTAGAGCGGCGCCGACTCGAGCTGTCCGCACGCCTGCGCCAGGCGCGGCCAGTCGTCCTTCGACAGCTTCCCGGTGCGGATGTGGTGGGCGTCGACCTTCCCGCGCGAGCAGATCAGCCGCTGTGCCACCTCCTGCCGCGACATCTCGAGGCTGAAGAAGGCGCACGGCGTCTGCAGGTCGACGGCGATATGGTTGGCGATCTCGAGGGCGAAGGCGCTCTTTCCCATCGACGGGCGGGCGGCGAGGATCACGAGGTTGGAGGGCTGGAAGCCGGCGGTGATGTGGTCGAGATCCTTGAAGCCGCTGGCGAGCCCGGTCACCTCGGCACCGGACTCGTAGAGGTGGCTGATCCGCTGGAACGTCTCGACGAGCGTGTCCTTGAAGAGCACGAGCTCGCCGTCTGCGCGCCGCTCGCCGAGCTCGTAGACGAGCTGCTCGGCACGCGCGACGAGCTCCGCAGGCTCGCCTTCGCGCTCCCAGCCGAGTTGCGCGATCTCGCCGCCGGCGACGATCAGGCCGCGCAGCGTCGCGTTCTCGCGGACGATCTCCGCGTAGTGGCGGGCGTTGGCGGTCGCCGGCACGAGGCGGGCAAGCTCGTGGAGCCGGACGCGGCCGCCGACCGCCTCGAGCTCGCCGCGCTGCTCGAGCTCGTTCGTGAGCGTGATCGCGTCGACCGGCTCGTTCTTGCCGTAGAGCTGGAGCGCTGCTCGGTAGATCTTCGCGTGCGACTCGCGGTAGAAGTCGCTCGCGTCGAGGATCTCGCTGACGGCCGCGATCGCGCCCGGCGCGATCATCATCGCGCCGAGGACCGACTCCTCGGCTTCCAGGTTCTGCGGGGGGACGGCGCCCGGGGCGGAGGCGGGCGTCGGAACGGGGGCAAGCGACATGCGTGGCGATTCCAGCACGCCACCCGCTGGGTTTCTAGATGGGGGAAAGTCCCTTGTGAACAGGTCTTTTTCGGCCATTTGCAGGAGAATCAGCCAGCATCGCAGGCGCGTCGGATGGCATCGCTGGGGATGGAAGATGCGCTCTGAGCGGGAACTTCCTGCGCAGTTCCACAGCCGCTAAGAGGCTGCTGTGGAAGGTGCCGAGTCTATTCGTCGGCGAGCGCCGCGTCGGCGTCGGCCCGCCACTCGGGCTCCGCCTCGGCTTCCTCGACCTCGACCTCGGCTTCGCCGGCCTCGGCCTCCGAGGCTTCGGCCTCGGCTTCCTCGGCCGCGTCCACCTCGGCGAGGATCTCCTCGAGCTCGACAGCCGGCTCGGGCGACTCCGCCTCCTGCTCGGCGCGCTCGGCCGCCTCCAGCTCCGCCAGCTTCTCCTCGGACGGAAGCTCGCCGCCTTCGGGGATGACCTCGGTCTTGACCTCGACGCGCACGTCCTCGAACAGGCCGATCGGGATCTCGTAGCGGCCGATGCGCTTGATCGGGTCGCTCTCGATCTTGCGCCGGTCGATCCGGATCTTCTTGGTGTTCCAGATCTCGTCGGCGATGTCGGTCGGGGTGACGGAACCGAAGAGCGAGCCGGTCGGCCCGGCCTTGACCTCGAACCGCAGCACCGTCGTCGCCAGCGCGTCGGCGATCTGGCGAGCCTCGTCGGCGCTCTTCGCCTCGTGCCGCGCGCGCAGGGTGTCCCGCTTCTGCAGCTCGGCGACGCGCGCCGCCGTCGCCTCCTCGGCGAGCTGCCGAGGCAGGAGGTAGTTGCGCGCGTAGCCGCGCGCAACCGATACGACGTCGCCGCGGAGGCCGACGTGCTCGACGTCCGAGAGGAGAATGACCTCCACGTCAGCGCTCCCCGCGATCGCCGCGATCACCGCGGTCCCCACGGTCACGCCGCCCGCCGCTGCGCTCGTCCGAGCCTTCGGCGACGTAGGGCAGAAGTGCCATCTCGCGGGCCCGCTTGACGGCCGTCGCCACCTGCACCTGGTGCCGGCGGCACGCGCCGGTGATGCGGCGGCTGCGGATCTTCCCCTTCTCGGAGATGTAACGGCGCAGCTGGTTGACGTTCTTGTAGTCGATCTCCGCGATGTGCTCCTTGCAGAAGAAGCAGTTGCGGCGCTTGATCTGTCCCTGCGGACCGCCGGGACGGCGCCCGCGCTGTTGTTGAGTCTTCTCTCTCGCCATGCTTCTCCTAGAAGGGGATGTCGTCGTCGGCCGCCGGCGGGAAGTCGGCGCTCTCCTGCTGTGCCGCGCCCGCGGGCACGAACTGGTTGCCGCCGCCTGCGCCGTCGCCGTCGCCACGGCTGCCGAGGAACTGGACGCTGTCGGCGACGATCTCGACCGCCTCGCGCTTGCCGCCGCCGTCCTTCGCCTCCCACTCGCGCCAGCGGAGCTTGCCGTCGACGCCGACCGGCCGGCCCTTCGACAGATACTGCGCGCAGCTCTCGGCCTGGTTGCCGAAAACGGAGATGCTGAAGTAGTTGGGCGCGTCGACCCAGTTGCCCGACTCGTCGCGCTTGCGGTCGTTGACCGCGATGCGCAGGCTGCAGACGGGGGTCCCGCTGGGCGTGTGTCGCAGCTCGGGGTCCTTCGTCAGGTTCCCGACCAGCACGACGCGGTTGATGTTGGCTGCCATTGCTTACTCCTCTTCCTCGCCGGAATCCTCGCTGGGCTCTTCTTCTGCGGGCTCTTCCTCTGCGCCAGCGTACTCCGGCTCGGCCTCGGTCGAAATGGTCGTTTCGGGCTCGGTCGTCTCGGGCTCGATCGCCTCGGCCGTAGCGGCCTCGGCCGGGGCTGCTTCCGGGATTGCGACCGGAACGGCCGCGGCGTCGTCCCGGGGCGCGCTCGTGCGCGAGCCGGCGATGTGGCGCGTCGCCAGATGCCGCAGCACGGCGTCGTCGATCTTGAGGACGCGGGAGATCTCGTCGAGCGTCGCGGCCTCCGCGTCGAAGACGACGAGGTGGTAGACGCCCTCCTCCTTGTGCGCGATCGGATAGGCGAGCCGCCGCCGTCCCCACGCGTCGTGGCTGTGCCACGCGCCGCCGCCCTGCTCGACGAGCTCGCGCGTGCGGGCGACGATGTCGTCCTGGCGGGCCTCGGCCTGCTCGGGGTCCAGCATCAGCAAGATCTCGTAAGTCGTCACGTCCCGATGTCCTCCCTTCCCACGGTCTCGATGTCGGCCCCGACTGCCGGCACCGCTCGGGACAGAACGGTGCGATGACGGGGCAGGAAGCGGCGGCCACTGTAGCATCGACGGCGTGAGGCGCCTCACCGCGTGGATCGGCGGAACGGCGGCCGGCATCGTCGCGTACCGCCTGCTGCGGCGACGTCCTCAGGTCGCGCCTGAGCCGACCGAGTCGGCCCCCGATTCGAGAGAGCCCGACGCGCGCGCGGAGGAGCTACGGGAGAAGCTCGCCGAGTCGCGAACCGCCGAGCCCGCCGCCGGGCCGGTCGTCGAGGAGCCGCCGCCGGCCGAGCCGGAGTCTCCCGAGGAGCGCCGCCGGCGGGTACACGAGGAAGGCCGCGCCGCGCTCGACGAGATGAAGTCGGACGAGTCCGGCTAGTAGCCGGGCCCCTGCGGGCCTTCCTCTTCCTCGACCACCCGCCGGCGCGGGTAGCCCCGGCGCGACCGAGATGCCGTGTAGCCAGGGCCCTCGTCGACGTAGGTGGTGCTACGCAGGTAGCCGGGCCCCCACGACGACCAGAGCAGCAGGTCGGCGAGGAAGCCGATCAGGCCGACGACGACGAGGATCCAGCCGACGGTGTTGACGTTTACCGACCCCGGACGCGTGGGGTGAACGGCGAGGGCGAGGATGAAGCCGACGGCGACGATCACGAGGCTGAGGAGAAATCCCATGCGCCGTCGCTGCCCAGCGCAGCCGAATTCGAACCGGGCGGCCCTTCCGAGCCGCTACCGACATGGCGGGCGCGGCACTTCGCGCGAGTGAAAAGCGGAGCGCTTGCTCACGCACGCCGCAGGCGTGCCTGGGCCAGCGAAGCGGGCGAGCGAGCAAGACGGAGCGGCGCCGGAGTCGAACCGACCTAGCCGTGGGTTACACGACCGTACGGGTTTTGAAGACCCGCTGGGCCACCGGGCCCGGCCGCTCCGCCGCGAGCGTACCGAGCTACTTGTCGCCGTCGAGGTAGTGCGAGTCCCAGCCGGCCGGCGCGTACGCCTGGCCCGGCGCGGCGCCGCTCACCGAGAGGACGAGCGTTCCTGGGAGCTTGGAGCGCGCGGCGCGGGCGGCCGCTGCGTCCTTGACCCAGATACATGTCCCGGCGGGCGCGTCGACCTCCTCGCCGGCGACGGTGAAGACCGCGTGGCCGTCGACCGTGTAGTAGAGCTCGGGCGCGCCGCTCTCTGACTCCGCGTGCTCGGGGATCACGGTGCCGTCCTCCTGTCCTCGCCACAGGTTGATCCCGAAGGTCTCGATCCCGAAGTGGTGGCGAACGGGGATCCAGTGCGGCCATTGGTTCGAGGCGATCTCGTCGATGTTGGCCTTCTCGTAGGCAGCCATATGGCGACCCTATTCCCCGGTGAGGCGCGCGAACAAGTCGTGAGGCGATAGATCGGCGAGGGAGTCGAGAACGAGGTCGGCGCCGGCTTCCTCGAGACCGAGGTCACGCGTGACCTCGTTGGGCACGGCGACGCAGAAGATGCCGGCCGCCTTTGCCGCGAGGACGCCGTTCGGCGAGTCCTCGAAGGCGACGGCCTCGTCGGCCTTGACGCCGAGTGCGTCGAGCGCCTCGAGATAGAGCGTCGGCGCCGGCTTGGCCCGGACGGGATCGCGGTCGGCAGTGCAGATCGCGTCCCAGCCGACGGCCTGCTCGAGCCGCCGGAGGTGCATGTCGACCCAGCTACGTGGCGAGCTGGAGACGATCGCCCGCTTCAGTCCGTGCTGCCGGGCGGCGGCGAGGTACTCCGCGATGCCGGGGCGCAGCTCCTCCGCCTCGATCAATGCGATCTCGTGCGCGTAGCGCCGCTCGTTCAGCGCCTGCCGGTCGAGCGGCCGGCCGACGAGCTCCTCGAGGTGCGCCATCGGATCGAACGGCGCGTGGGTGGTGCCGACGACCGTCGCCCAGAGCTCGGGCGGCAGCTCGTGGCCGTGATCGCGGTACAGGAGCTCCCAGCCGGCGCGCGAGGCGAGCTCGGTGTCGAGGATCAGTCCGTCGAAGTCGAAGAGAAGGGCGCGCACGGCCATCGCCGGTGCAGAGTACGGACGTGGCGATTCTGGGCGTCGACGTCGGCGGCACCTTCACCGACGCGGTGCTCGTCGAGGAGGGGAGCATCCGCACGGCCAAGGTGCCGACCGCGAAGCGGCAGGAGGAGTCGGTCCTCGAGGCCGCGCGGGCAGTCGGAGCGGAGGCGGCCGAGCTCGAGCGCTTCGCGCACGGGACGACCGTCGCCACGAACGCGCTCCTCGAGCGGCGGGGCGCCAAGACGGCGTACGTCGGCAACGCGGGCTTCCAGCATTTGCTCCACCTACGCCGCCAGACACGCGCGCACCTGTATCGCCTGTGCGACGAGCATCCGGAGCCGCTCGTGCCGCTCGACCGCTGCCACGGCGTCCGCGGCCGGATCGGGCCGGCCGGCGAGCTCGAGCCGCTCGAGCTCGACTCTCTCCCCGACGTCCGTGATGCGGAGGCGGTCGCCGTGTGCCTGCTCTTCGCCTTCCGGGATCCGTCGCACGAGCAGGAGGTGACGGCGGAGTTGCGCCGCCGCCATCCCGGCGCGCATGTCGTAGCGTCGCACGAGCTCGCGCCCGAGTTCCGGGAGTACGAGCGCGCCTCGACGACGGCCGCCGACGCGTATCTGGCGCCGGTCGCCGCGCGCTATCTGCGCAGTCTCGCCTCGGCCGCGACCGAGGCCGGGCTGCCGGAGCCCGTCGTGATGCTCTCGTCCGGCGGCGTCCTCCCCGCGGAGGAGGCCGCGGCGCACCCGGCGCGGCTGCTCGTCTCGGGGCCCGCCGGGGGCGTCGTCGGGGCAGGGCTGCTCGCGCGCCGGGCGGGCTTTGCGGACGCGATCGCCTTCGACATGGGCGGGACCTCCACCGACGTATGCCTGCTCCCGGGCGGCCGCGCCGAGCGCGTGGCCGAGCGCGAGATCGGCGGCCTCCCGGTGCGTCTGGCGTCGGTCGACGTGCACACGGTCGGCGCGGGCGGGGGCTCGCTCGTGCTGCGCGACGCCGGCGGCGCAATCCGCGTCGGGCCGGAGTCGGCGGCGGCCGATCCCGGGCCGGCCTGCTACGGGCGTGGCGGCGGCCCGACTGTGACGGACGCGAACCTCCTGCTCGGTCGCCTGCCCGCCGAGCTGCCCGGCGGACTCGTCCTCGACCGCGACGCCGCGAAGGCGGCGCTTCACGGAATCGATCCAGCCGCGGTCGTCGACGTCGTGAACGCCCAGATGCTGCGCGCGTTGCGCGTCGTCTCGGTCGAGCGGGGGCACGATCCGCGCGAGTTCGCGCTCGTGGCCTACGGGGGCGCCGGACCGCTTCACGCGTGCGCGCTCGCCGAGGAGCTCGGGATGGAAGCTGTCGTCGTCCCGGCGGCTGCGGGGGTTCTCTCCGCGCTCGGGCTCGCGGCGGGCGACGAGCGGCGTGACCGTGTCGTCTCGCACGTGCGGCCGCTCCGTGAGGTCGAAGAGCTGCCGCCGGAAGGGGAGGCCGACCTCCGCTACCGCGGCCAGTCGTTCGAGCTCGCGGTGCAGCTCGGTCCTGAGCTCGCCGAGCGTTTCCACCGGGCCCACGAGGAGCGCTACGGCTACGCGGATCGAGAGCGGGAGGTAGAGCTCGTGGCAGTGCGCACAGCCGAGGTCACACCCGGGCCTGAACTGAAGCTCCCCGGCGGCGAGCAACAGCGCGCGTCCGGTCCGGCCCTGGTCGAACTGGACGGTTCGACGCTCTGGATTCCCCCCGGGTGGGTGGGGGTTAGGGATGGTTCCAGCTGGGTGCTGACCCGTGAGTGACGTGATCGCGCCAATTCAGCTCCAAGTGATCGGTGCGGCGTTGCGGTCGATCGCGGAGGAGATGGGAGCCGTCCTGATCCGTTCTTCCTTCTCCGCGAACATCAAGGAGCGGCGCGACTGCTCGACCGCGCTGTTCGACGGGCGCGGCCGGATGGTCGCGCAGGCCGAGCACATCCCGGTTCATCTCGGCGCGATGCCGGACGCTGTGGCGGCCGTCATGCAACTCGGGCTCGAGATCGGCCAGGTCGCGATCCTCAACGATCCGTACACGGGCGGCACGCATCTGCCCGACGTGACGCTCGTCTCGCGCACCGTGCTCGGGTTCGCGGTCTCTCGCGCGCATCACGCAGACGTCGGCGGGATCGAGCCGGCGAGCCTACCCGCCTTCTCGCACACCCTCGACGAGGAGGGCGTGATCTTGCCCCCGCAGATCCTCACCGACGACGTGCTCGAGCGCTTCGTCGAGGCGACCCGCCAACCGGAGGAGCGCCGGGGCGACCTCCGCGCCCAGCTCTCCGCGCATCGCCTCGCCGGCCGGAGGCTCGAGGAGCTGTGCACACGCCGCAGCCCCGAGCGGGTCGCCGCGGCGATGGACGAGCTCTACGCGTACTCCGAGCGAATGGTGCGCGCGGCGCTCGCGCTGCTGCCGGACGGGCGCGGCGAGGCCGAGGATGTCGTCGAGGCGGTCGACGGAGACCTGCCGATCCGCTGCACGGTGGAGATCGCCGGCGACGCGATCCGGATCGACTTCGCAGGGACGGCTCCTCGGTACGACGGCAACCTCAACTGTCCGCTCTCGGTCACGAAGTCTGCGTGCTACTTCGTCGTCCGCTGCCTCACCGAGCCGGACCTTCCGGCGTCCGGCGGTGCGTTCGCCCCGGTCACAGTGACGGCGCCGGAGGGGTGTCTCGTCAACGCGCAGCCGCCTGCCGCCGTCGTCGCCGGCAACACCGAGACGTCGTCGCGCATCGTCGACGTCGTCTTCTCCGCCTTGAGCGAGCTCGTCCCGGTCCCCGCCGCCGGGCAGGGGACGATGAACAACCTCGCCCTCGGTAACGACCGGTTCACGTACTACGAAACGGTCGGCGGCGGCCAGGGCGCGTGTCCCGACGCCGACGGTCCGAGCGGCGTCCACGTCGCGATGTCGAACACGCTCGCCACACCGACCGAGGCGATCGAGCTCGAGTACCCGCTCCGCGTCGAGCGCTGGGAGCTGAGGCTCGGCTCGGGCGGAAGAGGAGCCCACCGAGGCGGCGACGGCGTCGTGCGGGAGCTGCGTGTGCTCGAGGGCTGCCGCCTTTCCGTGCTCGCCGAACGGCGCCGTCATGCACCGCCCGGTCGCGATGGCGGAGCGGACGGTGCCCGCGGCCGAACCCTGATCAACGACGAGGAGCAACCGCCGAAGCTGACGCGCCAGCTGCGCGCGGGCGACGTCGTCCGGTTCGAGACTCCCGGCGGTGGCGGGTACGGGCCGCCGGAGTAGGCTCTCTGGACGATGGAGCGGCCCGTCAAAGTCGCGTGCGTTCAGGTCCAGCCGGTCGTCCTCGATCGCGAGGCGACGCTCGACAAGCTCGAGACGGTCGCTGCAGAAGCCGCGAGGGAAGGCGCCGAGCTCGTCGTCTTCCCCGAGACGTTCGTGCCCGTCTATCCCTCGTCGACCTGGGCGAAGGCGTTCGCCGGCTGGGAGACCAAGGGCGCAAAGGAGACGTTCGCGCGTCTTGCCCAAGAGTCGGTCGCCGTCGGCTCGCCGGCCGAGCGGCGCATCGGTGCGGCGGCGCAGGAGCTCGGCATCTGGATCGTGACCGGCGTCAACGAGGTGGACGCCGAAGGCCCCGGCACCATCTACAACGCGCTCCTCTACCACTCGCCGGCGGGCGAGCTCGCGCTCCATCACCGCAAGCTCGTGCCGACCAACCACGAGCGGCTCGTGTGGGGCCAGGGCGACGGGCGAGGCCTCGAGGCCGTCGAGACCGGCTTCGGCCGGGTCGGCGGCCTGATCTGCTGGGAGAACTACATGCCGCTCGCGCGGGTCGCGCTCTACGAGTCGGGGGTCGAGATCTACATCGCGTCCACCGCCGACGACAGCGAGGCCTGGCAGCAGACGCTCGTCCACATCGCCCGTGAGAGCCGCGCCTACGTGGTCGCGCCCGCGCACTTCCAGCTCGAGTCGGCGTATCCCGACGACTTCCCGCTCGCCGCAGAGATCGAGGGAGTCGGAACGATCGGCCGCGGCGGCAGCGCGATCCTCGCCCCCGACGGCTCATACCTCGCCGGGCCGTTGTACGGCGAGGAAGGAATTCTCTACGCCGAGCTCGACCCGGCGCGGCTGCTCGCCGAGCGGCAGCGCTTCGACCCGGTCGGCCACTACAGCCGGCCCGACGTGCTCCAGCTCACAGTTCGCGCGGGCGGTGCGACGACGAGTACACGTCCTTCCGCGCAATCTTCCCGTCCCTGAACGGGAAGACGTCGACTCCGTCCCACTCCTTCGAGCCGGTCGACGCGGTCCACTCGCAGACGGCAAAGTCGTCGGCGACATAGAGCGACCGCGCTGTGAAGCGCAGCGTCGGGTTGTTGCGGAAGATCTGCTCGATGTGCTCGCGCACCGCGCCGGCGCCGTCGGCGCGCTCGTCCGCGGTGTGGTTGTGGAAGACGATGTCGGGGTGGTGGAGCTCGTCGATCGCGTCGAGATCCTGTGCGTTCCAGGCGGCGTTGTAGCGCTCGATCAGCTCGCGAGTCGTTGCTGCGTCCATCCTCTCGGCGGGAGATTACGCGGAGTAGCATCGCCGGATGGCGACGGCCGCCCGCAAATACGACCTCTACAGCGACGCCTTCCGGGCCGACACGTACGCGACCTTCGCGCGCATGCGCGAGCAAGACCCTGTTCTCTGCCAGCCGGGCCTCGACGGAGAGACGCCGATCTGGTGGGTGTCGCGGTACGAGGACGCGGAGGCGGTGCTGCTCGACGACGAGCGTTTCGTCCGCGATCCGCGGCTGGCACTACCTCCGGACCAGCTCCGCTCGGAGCTTCCGGAGTTCGTCGCGTTCATCGACAGCAACATGCTCAACCGCGACGGCGAAGACCACCGGCGCCTCCGCCGCCTCGTCTCGAAGGCGTTCACGCCGCGCATGATCGAACGGTTACGGCCGCGGACCCAGGAGATCGCCGACGAGCTGATCGACCGCGTCGCGACCACCGGCGAGATGGAGCTCGTCTCGGAGTTCGCCTTCCCGCTGCCGATCACGGTGATCGCCGAGCTGCTCGGCGTTCCGGTTGCCGACCGCGAGCGTTTTCGCGAGTGGTCGGCTGCGATGGTGAGCCCGGCGCTCGCGGCGGCCGAGGCAGAGCGGGCCGACGCCTCGCTGACCGCCTTCGTCGAGTACCTGCTCGCGCTCTTCGCCGAGCGTCGGCGCGCGCCCGGCGAGGATCTCGTCAGCGCGCTCGTGGCGGTCGAGGACGGCGGCGACACGCTCTCCGAGGAGGAGCTCTGCAGCATGATCGCGCTCCTGATCGTCGCGGGACACGAGACGACGGTCAGCCTGATCGGGAACGCGACGCTCGCGCTGCTCACGCACCCCGAGCAGCGGGCCGCGCTCGAAGCCGACCCGTCGCTCCTCCCTCGCGCCGTCGAAGAGCTGATCCGCTACGACGGGCCGGTCGAGCGGACGCTCAACCGGTGGGCCGCTGTCGACGTGGAGCTGGGCGGCCAGACGATTCGTCGCGGCGACAACGTGATCGTGATCCTCGGCGCCGCTGACCGCGACCCCGACCGCTTCGACACCCCGGACACGCTCGACCTGGGCGCCGACGCGCGAGCGGCATCTCGGCTTCGGCCGCGGGAGCCACTTCTGCCTCGGCGCCCCGCTCGCGCGGCTCGAGACCGAGATCGCGCTCGGGACACTGCTGCGGCGGCTGCCCGGCCTGCGGCTCGCGGTGGCGGAAGACGAGCTGCGCTGGCGGCCGGTGCCGCTCTTCCGCAGCCTCGTCGCGCTGCCCGTGGCCTGGAGCGCCTAGGAGCGGCGGCGAAGGACTCGTCCGTCGCCGACGCGCCGCGTCACGCCGTCGGCGTCGAACCGTTCGAGATAGAGCTGCGCGGTCTTCCGTCCGACCCCGAGCGCGTCGCGGAACTGGGCGAGGGTGATCCCGTCGGCGAGGACGGCTCGCGCCTGCTCGTACGCCTCCGGCGAGATCGCGAAGCCGTCGCCGACCCGCACGAGGCGGCCCTGCTCTTCGAGGAAGCGGGCGAGCGAAGGGTCCTCGACCCGGACGGGCTCGAGGCCGAGTTGCGCGGCGAGGGCCTCCGCTTCCTCGGTGCGCGAGCCGAGCTCGGCCATGGCGCCGGGCCGGTAGAGCTTCGCGCCGCGTAACTCGAGGCCGAGGTGAGGAACGACGGCTCTCGCCCACTCGGCGGCCGGCACCGGAACGCCCGGGTCGAGCGGATCGGCGGCGTCGATCGCCCGCTCGAGCTCCCCCCGCAGCTCGTCGAGCCACTCCTGCGACCAGCGCCACTCTCCGTCCACGCGCACCGGCGCATGGACGAACGTCTCGCCGCGTTCGAGCGCCTCGAACCGGACGACGTCGGCGTGTCGCGGCGGCGCCGGATCGAGGACGACACCGCCGCCGACCGTCGTCCCGGCGCGCAGGACGACGCGGTCGCCGCGGGCGGCCACGACGCGGCGCGAGAGGCGCAGCTGCGCGAAGCGGTCGCCGGCACGTGCGACCCTGGCGGCGGTCTCCGCGGTGCCGTGATGGAGGACGACGCGAGCTGGGACTTCACCGACAGCCACCAGCAGCACGTCGAGCCGGAAGCTCGGCGTCGCCGTTCCCGGCGTGACGAGCACGTCGCCGCGGCGCAGTTCCGTCCGCTCGACGCCGGGGAGGGAGACGGCGACCCGTTGTCCAGCCTCGGCGCGCTCGACGGGCCGGTCGTGCACCTGCACGCTCCGCACGCGCACCGCTCGCCCGCGCGGCTCGACGCGCAGCTCGTCTCCCTCGCCGATCGTCCCCGACCAGAGCGTCCCCGTCGCGATCGTGCCGATTCCGTGGAGCGTGAAGGAACGGTCGACGTGGAGCCGCGCCGGCCCTTCGGCGTCGTGTCGCGTGACGCGCGCGGCGGTCTCGGCCAGCGCCGCTCGCAGCTCGTCGAGCCCGGCGCCGGTGCGCGCGCTCGTCGCCACCACGGGAGCGCCCGGCACGAGCTCCTCCGCCTCGGCGCGGGCGAGCTCGAGGGTCTCTTCGTCGACGGCGTCGGCCTTCGTGACCGCGACGACCCCGTACTCGATCCCGAGCAGGCGGAGAATCGCGAGGTGCTCGTGCGTCTGCGGCCGAGCTCCCTCGCCGGCGTCGATCACGAGCAGAAAGAGGTCGATGCCGCTCGCGCCCGCGACCATGGTGCGCACGAAGCGCTCGTGGCCGGGGACGTCGACGACCGAGAGGCTCGTGCCGTCGGGCAGCTCGAGCGGCGCGTAGCCGAGGTCGATCGAGATCCCGCGCTCGTGCTCCTCGGGGAGACGATCGGTGTTCTTGCCCGTCAGCGCCTCGACGAGCGCCGTCTTGCCGTGATCGATGTGTCCGGCGGTGCCGACGGTCAGCGGCATGTGGCGACGATCGGATTCTCGAGCGACTCCACCTGGAAGCCAGCGCCTGCGAGCAGCGCGTCGCCACTGCTGCTCGTCGCGCTCGCGGCCGCCGGCGAGGACGAGCATCAGGAGGTCGAGCCATTTCGCGCCCTGCGGCTCGTTGCCGGGCTCGATCACGGATTCGTTGACCAGAAGGCGCGCGTGCGCCGGGGCGGCCGTTCGGATCGTGCGCAGAATCCTGGCCGCGTCGTCATCGGGCCAGTCGTGGAGGATCCCGGACAGGACGTAGGCGTCGCCGGTCGGCACCGAGTCGAAGAAGCTTCCCGCCACGAACTCGATGCGGTCGCCGAGCGCCGCCTCGTCACGCACCGTCTCGGGCAGGTCGAGGACGATGCCGCGCAGCTCGGGCCGGCGCGCGATCAGCTCGCTGAGCAGCGCTCCGTTGCCACCGCCGACGTCGACGACGACTTCGCCGTCGCGCCACTCGAGAGCCGCCAGACGCTCGGCCGGCCGCAGGCGCTCGCCCGCCATCGCAAGGTCGAACGTCGCCCGCTCGGCAGGGTGCTCGGCGAGCCACTCCCAGAAGCCGGTCCCGAACCGGCGCGCGAAGGGCGACCCGGACAGCGAGGCGTCAAGATCCCGGGTCGCCTCGAAGAAGACGCCGCCGAAGAGGTGCGCGAACTCGCTCCAGCCGGGCGCGAGCAGGAGGCGGGAGCTCCCGGTGTGGTCGAACACGCCCGGGCTCGGTCTCGCGGAAGATGCCGTCGCTCGCGAGCGCTCGCAGCAGCCGGTGCAGCGTGTCCGGGTCGCCCGTGAGCTCCGAGATCGGCCGCGGCCCGTCCGCCAGTGCCTCGGGGACGCCCGCGTCGGTGACCGCCCCGAGCGCCTTCGTCACCAGCGAGCCGCGCAGCACGTCCCAGAGAACGGCTTCCGGCGGCCGCCCGCTCATGCGCGGGCGCGCGCGACCGCCGCCGCGGCTTCCTCGGCGTCGGCGTCCGTCAGCGTCAGGCAGTCGAGCAGGAGCCGGCCGTCGCGGACGACGCCCACCACGGGCGGCTCGCCCTTGCGCAGCGGCTCGGCGAGCGATTCCTCGAGCGCGCAGGCGAAGCTCGGCAGCTCGGCGAGCGGCAGTGCGCCGCCCCCGACGCGGCCGACCGTCTCCTCGACCTCGCCGCCGGTTGCGGCGGCCAGGCGCTCGGCGCGTTCGCGCACGGTTTCCGTCTCCTGCGCGAGCGTGCGCAGCACGGGAATCCGTTCCGGCGCCTCGAGGTGGAGCAGCAGCGTCCCCTCGAGCGCCGCGAGCGAGAGCTTGTCGATCCGCAGCGCTCGTTGCAGCGGATGCCGGCGCAGGCGCTCGACGAGCTCGGCGCGCCCGAGCACGATCCCGGCCTGCGGGCCGCCGAGCAGCTTGTCCCCCGAGAAGCAGACGAGATCGGCGCCCGGCTGCGAGCGACTCGCGCGCGGTGGGCTCGCCGACCTCGTAACGACTGTTACTAGCGGAGACGCGTCCCGAGCCGAGGTCGTCGACGAGCGGGAGGCCGTGGCGGCGCGCGACCTCGGCGACCTCTTCGAGCCGCGGCCGCTCCTCGAAGCCGACGACGCGGAAGTTCGACTGGTGGACGCGCAGCAGGACCGCCGTCTCCGGCGCCGATCGCGCGCTCGTAGTCGGCGGCCCGCGTCCGGTTCGTCGTCCCGACCTCGACGAGGCGAGCGCCGGAACGCGCGAGGACGTCGGGGATCCGGAAGCCGTCCCCGATCTCGATCAGCTCGCCGCGCGAGACGACGACCTCGCGGCCCTCGGCGAGCGCTGCGAGCGCGAGGAGAACCGCGGCGGCGTTGTTGTTGACGACGAGCGCGGCCTCGGCGCCGGTCAACCGGCGCAGGACTGCCGAGACGTGGTCCTGCCGCGAGCCGCGTGCGCCTTCCGCGAGGTCGTACTCGAGGTTCGAATAACCGCGCGCAGCCTCGGCGACGCGGTCGACCGCCTCCTCGGCGAGTGGCGCGCGGCCGAGGTTCGTGTGGACGACGACGCCCGTGGCGTTGAGCACGCGCCGCAGGCGCGGCCGCCGTGCGTCTGCAAGCTCCGCGCCGAGGCGAGCCGCGAGATCTCCCGGATCCGCTCCGGCCTGGATCTCCTCGCGGGCTCGGTCGATCACCGCTCGCGCCGCGTCGACCGCGAGCGGGTCGCCCGCTTCGCGCGCGAGCTCGTCAACGGAGGGCAGGTCGCGCAGCTCCATCGGAGCGAACGCTACTGCGCGTCGGCCTTCTCGGGCTCGTGCGGGCTCGGGCTCCCGTCGCCGGCGCGGAAGGCGTCGAGCACCGTCTCGACGCGCGACGTGGGGGTCGTCGGTGAGCGTCAGGAGCGCAAGATCCTCCGGCCGAGACCATCCCGTCGGCGAGAGCGCTGCGGCGCACCCACTCGAGCAGCGGCGTCCAGTACGCCTCGCCGACGAGCACGACCGGGAAGTGGAGGACCTTGCCGGTCTGGATCAGGGTGAGCGACTCGAACAGCTCGTCGGCCGTGCCGAAGCCGCCGGGGAAGAC
The DNA here is from genome assembly GCA_963696975.1 of uncultured Actinomycetes bacterium. Taxonomy (GTDB): domain Bacteria; phylum Actinomycetota; class Thermoleophilia; order Gaiellales; family Gaiellaceae; genus Palsa-739. The sequence goes on from CAVOMI010000004.1 coordinate 740,583, forward strand.
GCAGAAGCCCTCCGCCGCCTTCACGAACATCGTCTTGCGGGCGTAGAAGTGGTCGAAGACGAGGCCGAGGTCGATGTAGTCGTTCATCCGCTGCTCGTGCGGCAGCTCGATTCCGAAGCCGACCGAGAGCCCGCCGCCTTCGCGGCAGCCGCGGTTCGCCGCCTCCATCACGCCGGGACCGCCGCCCGTGACGACGGCCCAGCCTGCCTCCGCGAAGAGCCGCGCCGTCTCGCGGGCGAGCTCGTAGGGCCGCGATCCCTCCGGCACGCGGGCCGAGCCGAAGCAGGAGACCGCAGGGCGGTCGATCTGCTCGACCTCCTCGAAGCCGGCCAGGAACTCCTCTCCGATCGACTTCGACTTCTCCCGGAGGTACTCGAGCGCGTGGTGGGTCTGGAGAAGGTCGCGATCCTCCATCGTCTAGAGCATCCCGCTGTGCCGCGTGGCGAGCATTCCGCCGACGAGCGCGGCCGCGAGCAGAACGTAGAGCGTTCCGATCAGGACGGCGTGCTCCCGGTCCGGCGGCAGCGCCTCGACCGGCACGCCGTTCTCGAACCGGATCCAGCCGCGCCAGGACTGCGAGATCGCGGCGCGCACGACGGTTCCTCCGTCGAGGAAGCCGATCGGAAGCAGGTTGACGGCGTTGAGCAGGAAGCCGAGTAGGCGAGCTACGACGAGCAGGTCGTGAGTCTGAGCCGAGCCGACGCCCACACCGCGGCGGCGCCGAGACCGCCGGCAAGCGGTCCCGCGAGCGAGATGAGCGCGTTCCGCCACGGCAGCGGGCTCGGCGTGTCGCACCGTGACGTAGGCGCCGAAGAAGCGGGATGAACATCGGGAGCGAGACGTGGCAGGCCCTGCCGCCTGGCCTCGAGCGACGTGGCCGAGCTCGTGCACGAGGATCAGGAAGCACGAAGCCGAGCCCGAACTCCAGCTCCCGAACCCGACCGAGAACGCCGCGAACGAGACGCGAAGAAGATCAGGATCGCGAATCCGCCGGCCGAGCGCGGCGACGCGATGAGCCGGTCGAAGATGCCGCCGCTGCTCTTCGTGTGCTGCGTGCTCATGATCCTCGGCCTATCCATTCCTCGCCGCCGGCGTAGACCTCTTTTTTCCAGAGCGGGATGGTCGTCTTGAGCGTCTCGATCGCCTCGCGACAGGCGTCGAGCGCGGCGGCGCGATGCGGGGCCGAGACGGCGATCACGACGCTCGCCTCGCCGATCTCGACGCGGCCGAGCCGATGGTGGACGGCGATCGCGCACAGGCCGTGGCGCTCCGTCAAGTCGTCGCCGAGCGCGGCGAGCAGCGGCTCGGCCATCTCCTCGTAGGCCTCGTACTCGAGATGGACCACGTCGCGGCCGCGCGAACGCCGGCGGACGGTGCCGACGAAGCTCGCGAGCGCTCCGGCTTCGGGGTCCTCCACCTCTCGCAGCACGGCGGCGACGTCGAGAGGCGCAGTCGACGAGCCGGAACGAGCCGCCGCTGACGGGCGGGATGAGCGCGACCTCGTCGCCGTCCACCAGCGGGTGCGTGCGCTCGACGTAGCTCCGGTTCACGGCATAGAGCAGACCGGGAGGCTCGTCACCGAGCCCGAGCCTCGGCCACACGTCCTCGACGCGCGCGACGTCCTCGAGCTCGAGCCGCGCCTGTCCCGCTCGTTCCCGCAAGCCGGCAAAGAGACGGACGGTGACCCGCATCCCCGGATCTTGCCTGCGGTCTCAGGTGCCGAGGTAGTGCTCGAGCAGCGCGCCGGGCTCCGGCCTGAGGTCGGGACGGAGCCGGTAGGGTGTCGTCGCCCTCCTGGATCAGCACGAAGCCGGCCTGCCGGAGGATCGCGAGGTGGTGGTGGGTCGTCGACTTGGCGAGGCCGACCTCCTGCGTCGCTTCGGCGAGCGAGAGCGGCCCGGCCTGCAGCCGCTTCAGCAACTTCAGGCGGCTCTCGTCGCCGAGCGCCTTGTAGATGCGGACGAGCTCGGCGGGGTCGTCGGGAGCGGTCCGCGCGCGGTCGAGCGTGATCGGGTAGCAGAAGATCTTCACCCGCTTGTACTCGCTCATGTAGACCCACGGCCGCGCCGAGAAGGCGGCGAAGAGCACGACGCGGTCGACGTCCGGTCCGGGCACCCACTGGATTCCGGGCGCCAGTCGCTCGACGACCTGCTCGGGCGGCACCGAGCGGACGAGCTCGCGCTTCGCCTTCGCGTCTCGCTCGGCGAGCGACACGAAGTCCGGCGCCATCTCCGGCAGCACGCGCTCGTGCCAGCCCGAGAGGAGATCGAGCAGCGCGCGCTTGCCGTCGGCGGGATCGGCGACGAGCAGCCGCTCGATGCTCGCGCACTTCTCGGCGTCGTCGTACTCCGAGTAGGCGCCGACGCAGCTCGCCGATCGCTTCGACGTCTCCCGTGGCCGCACGCCGGATCGTCTCCGGCTCGGTCATGTGGTGGCCGCGCAGGTAGTAGCCGAGCAGGTGCAGGCGGATCTCGACCGGATCGGTGGCCGCGAGATGGTCGAGGAACGCCGCCGCCGTGCGCGGCTTGGGCGTCGTGTAGACGAGTCCGAGGAGATGCGCCGCGGTCTTCGCCGGCAGGAGCTCGGCCGCCGCAGCGAGCAGCTCGGGCGGAGCGGACGCCCTGAGCTCCTCGATCCGGGCAGCTCCGAGGTCGTACGTGTCGCGCTCCTCGTCGACGAGAAGCGTGGCGATGCTCAGCAAGAGCTCCGACGCCTCGGAGGCGTCGATCTCGACCGTGAGAGCGCCGTCCGGAACGCGAGACATCGACGACTCTCGGCTGCTGAGTTGCCCGCGGCTGCTGGATCTTTTCGATTGTCATCGAACTGTAACCAGGATAGTAGCGCGATATTTCCCGTTGCGCTTGCGAAGAGAGGGCAGCGTTCGATAATCTTCGAACGCCTGAGATTCTTCGAACGCAAGGAGCCCGCACATGCTGCCTCAGTCGATCGACCTGCTCGACCTCTTCTCGACGGATCACCGCCGGCGTGAGGCCGTAGCTGCGGCCGAGCGTCTGCGGGGTCCCGGAGTCCTCCGCACGCGAGCCGCGTCGCTGCTGCGCGGGCTCGCCGATCACCTCTCGCCTCTGCCCGCCCCTCCGCGGGTAGCGAGCGTGCCGGCCGCACCTGGCGTGCGGTCGGTGCGCTCGCGGTGCCACCCCGTCACGTAGCCCCGTACGATCTGGCGCGTGGCGGAGGATCGGCGCACCGAGTCGGGCATCGAGATCAAGCCCGTCTACACGGCCGCCGACGCGCCGGGTGAGCTCGAGCCGCCGGGCGAGTACCCCTTCACGCGCGGGCCGTATCCCGACATGTACCGCGGGCGGCCGTGGACGATCCGGCAGTACGCCGGCTTCGCCTCGGCGGAGGAGTCGAACGCGCGCTACCGCTACCTCCTCGACCGCGGGCAGACCGGCCTCTCGATCGCCTTCGACCTGCCGACGCAGCTCGGCTACGACTCCGACGACGCGCGTGCCCTGGGCGAGGTCGGCCGCACCGGCGTCGCGATCGACTCGATCGCCGACATGGAGATCCTGCTCGCCGGGATTCCGCTCGGCGAGGTCTCGACCTCGATGACGATCAACGCGCCGGCGTCGCTTCTGCTCTTGCTCTACGAGCTCGTCGCCGAGGAGCAGGGCGTGCCGCCCGACGCGCTCCGCGGCACCGTCCAGAACGACATCCTCAAGGAGTACATCGCCCGCGGGAACTACATCTTCCCGCCGCGCCCCTCCATGCGGCTGACGACGGACCTGTTCGCGTACTGCGCCGAGCGGATCCCGCACTGGAACACGATCTCGATCAGCGGCTACCACATCCGCGAGGCGGGCTCGACCGCGGTGCAGGAGCTCGCGTTCACGCTGGCGAACGGCATTGCCTACTGCGACGCGGCGGTCGCGGTGGGGCTGTCGCCCGACGATTTCGGCGCGCGCCTCTCCTTCTTCTTCAACGCGCACAACGACTTCTTCCAGGAGGTGGCGAAGTTCCGCGCCGCGCGCCGGCTGTGGGCGCGCATCATGCGCGACCGCTTCGGCGCGACGAATCCGCGCGCGCTCGCCCTCCGCTTCCACGCCCAGACGGGCGGCTCGACGCTGACGGCGCAGCAGCCCGAGAACAACATCGTCCGCGTCGCGATCCAGGCGCTGTCGGCCGTCGCCGGCGGTGCGCAGAGCCTGCACACGAACAGCTACGACGAGGCGCTCGCGCTGCCGACCGAGCACGCGGCGAAGATCGCGCTGCGGACGCAGCAGATCATCGCGGCGGAGGCCGGCACGACCGACACCGCCGACCCGCTCGGCGGCTCCTACTACGTCGAGGCGCTCACCGACGAGCTCGAGGCGCGCGCGTCAGAGCTGATCGAGCGGGTGGACGAGGCGGGAGGCGCCGTGGCGGCCGTCGAGTCGGGCTTCGTGCAGGAGGAGATCGAGCGCGCCGCGTTCGAGTTCCAGCAGCACGTCGAGGCGGGCGAGCGCGTCATCGTCGGGGTGAACGCGTTCGAGGAGGCCTCAGGCGAACGCATCGAGCTGCTCCAGATCGACCCGGCGGCCGAGCGGCGCCAGCTCGAACGGACAGCGCGCGTCCGCGCCGAGCGCAACGCAGACGCCGCAGCCGCAGCGATCGCGACGGTGCGGGAAGCTGCGCGCGGCGAGGCGAACCTGCTTCCGCCGCTGCGCGAGGCGCTGCGGGCGCGCTGCACGGTCGGCGAGATCTGCGAGGCGCTGCGCGAGGAGTGGGGGATGTACGACGCTCTGCGCGCTCGCGCCTAGGCTCCGTCGCTCCACCAGCCGGGCACGATCTCGCCGTCCGACTCCTCGCCGAGCGGCGAGCCGAATGCGACCAGCGTGATCCCGTCGGAGCCCGCCTCGAGGTTGCGCATCACGCCGGGACCGATCCGCAGGATGTCCCACTGCCGCAGGTCGTGCACCTCGTCGTCGAGCTTGATCCGGCCGGAGCCCTCGGCGATCACGTAGATCTCCTCCTGCACCGAGTGCGTGTGTCCGAACGGCATGCGCAGCCCGGCCGGCAGCTTCTCGACTCCGACTCCGCCGGCCATGCAGCCGAGATCGCGCCGCGGGAAGCGGACGTCCATTCCCTCGGGCATCTGGTACTTCGGGGCGACGTTCTCGACGTCGCCGACGTTGACGATCGTGTAGTTGCTCATCGCACCTCCAGGTGGGCGTCAAGCCGATCTTAAGCAGTCGAACCGAGAGTGCTCCTCACCCGAACGAAAGGAGCATCCGAATGCACGACACCCCGACCACCCCACTTCCCGGCTCCTGGCTTTCCAGCCGCCTCGGCGTCAATGCGCGCGAGATCGAGCAGCTTCGCCAGCGCGGCGAGCTCTTTGCCGTGCGTGGTCAGGACGAATGGCTCTACCCGGCCTGGCAGTTCGGGCCCGGCGGCTCGATCCCGGCCGGCGTCCGGAACGCGGTCAAGGCCGCGCGAGCCGTCGGGCTCGACGAGGCACGGCTCGTGGCCCTGCTGCGGCGCCCCGTCGGGCTCGTCGGCGGCGCCCGGCTCCTCGACCTCCTCTTCGAGGGCCGCTCCGACTACGTCCTCGACGCAGTGCGCAACGCCGCAGCCGCGTAGAGCTTCTCCGTCGCATGGGGCCCGCGTACGCTGGCCCCGTGCGCATCCTCCTCGTCTCGCAGATGTACCCGGGGCCCGACGCCCCAGACCTCGGGACGTTCGTCGCTCAGGTCGAGCGCGAGCTCGTCGCGCGCGGACACGAGGTCGAGCTGGCGGTGCTCGACACGCGCGCCGGCGGGAAGCTCCGCTACCTGACGCTCGCGCGCAAGACGATCCAGGCGGCCCGGCCGGACGTCGTGTACGCGCACTTCCTCGTCCCGTCCGGATTGATCGCCTCTCTCGCCGGCCGTGCGCCGCTCGTCGTGACCGCGCACGGACGGGACGTCCGCAACATCGGCGCGATCCTGGGCGTGACGGCCGCGACGCGGCTCGTCGTGCGGCGCGCTGCCACGGTGATCTGCGTCTCTGGTTATCTGCGGCGCGAGCTCGAGACGAAGCTGCCCGAGGCGCGCGGCAAGGTGGAGGTCGTCTCGAGCGGCGTCGATCGTGAGCGATTCGCGGTCGCCGATGCGCCTGCCGGGCCGCCGAGCTTCGTCTGCGTCGGCGCGCTCGACGAGCGGAAGAACGTCGTGCGGCTGGCCGACGCGTTCGCTCGCCTCGGGGAAGGCACGCTCACGTTCGCCGGCGACGGGCCGCTCCGCCCCCGGCTCGAGGGGCGCGAGCGCGTGCGCCTGCTCGGGCGCATTCCGCACGACGAGATCCCGCGCCTGCTCGCCGAGAGTCGCGTCCTCGCGCAGCCGAGCCTGGTGGAGCCTCTCGGCCAGGCCCTGCTCGAGGCGATGGCCTGCGGGCGCTCCGTCGTGGCGACCCGGATCGGAGGGCCGCCCGAGTTCGTCCCGCCGGAGGCCGGCGTGCTGGTCGATCCGCTCGACGTCGACGGCCTCGCGCGCGGCGCTCGAGCAGGCCGCGGCGCTGCCGTGTCCGAACGCGGCTGCTCGCGAGGCGACGGCCGAGCACGACGTCCACCGCCAGGCCGAGCGCATCGAAGAGATCCTCAGCCGCGCGGCGGCTGCTCGAGATCCGCGATCCTGACCTCGACAAGCGGCCGGATCCGCTCCTCGATCCCTGCCTCCCGCGCGAGGGCGAGCGCCTGCTCCCAGCTCTGCCGCGCCTTGGCCGGGTCGACGCCCTGCTTGAGGCGGTTGTCGCCGGTCACGAGCAGCTTCTGGATCCGTTCGTGGACGTCCTCTTCCACAGATCGACGCTAACAGGGAGGATGAACAGGTGCGCAGCCGCAGGGGAAAGCAGACGCCGCTCCGCGTGGTGATCGCCGACGACCACCGGCTCTTCGCCGAGGCGCTCGAGGCGATCCTCACCACGGACGACCGGATCGAGGTGGTCGGGCAGGCGAGCGACGGCGCGCAGGCGGTCGAGCTCGCACGGAAGCTCGACCCGGACATCGTCCTGATGGACGTGAGCATGCCCGTGCTCGACGGCTTCGAGGCGACGCGCGAGATCAGGGAGGAGAGCGCCGGCGTGCGGGTGCTCATGCTCACCGGGTCGAACTCGCGTGACGACGTCGACCGCTCGCGGGAGGCGGGTGCTTCCGGCTACGTGACGAAGGACAGGATCGCCTCCGAACTCGTCGCGACGATCGTCGAGGTCACTCGCCGCTGAGTCGCGAGGCCGGGCGACCGTCGGTACCCTGGATGCGTGACCACGTTCTTTGCAGTAATGCAGGTCCTCATCGTCGTCGGGCTCGTCTCGACGATTCTCATGCACTCCGGCCGCGATGCCGGCATGGGCGGGATGGGCTTCACCCCGGCGTCGCAGGGCGGCACGCACATCGTCGAGCGGAACCTCTCGCGCGTGACGGTGGTCTTCGCGGTGCTCTTCTTCGCCAACAGCATCGCCCTCTTCCACGCCCTCCAGTAGCCGAGGCGCCGCCCGGGCGGGCGCTACACTGCGCGGGCTCTCGCGCTGGTGGCGGAATTGGTAGACGCGCTAGGTTGAGGGCCTAGTGGCCTTAACAGGCCGTGGAGGTTCAAGTCCTCTCCAGCGCACTCTTCAGGGCCGCCTGCGGGCGGCCTTTCTCTTGCCCGATCTGTTGACGCCGTCCGGAGGAGTCCGTACTCTGCTGTCGAACACGTGTTCGCCACACTTCCCGACCCACGGAGCGTGAGATGCAGACGACAGCCGAACTGACCGGCCGGCAGCGCGAGATCTGGAGCTTCCTCGTCGAGTACGTCGACCGGCACGGCTATCCGCCGACGGTGCGCGAGATCGGCGCGGCTGTCGGCCTCGCCTCGCCCTCCACCGTCCACGCCCACCTCGCGAATCTCGAGCGCGCAGGCCTGCTGCGCCGAGACCCGACGAAGCCGAGAGCGCTCGAGCTCGTCGGTCGCGACAAGGGCGCCGAGGCGGTCACCGCCGAGCTGCCGAAGCTGCCGTTGCTCGGTCAGATCGCAGCCGGCGGACCGCTGCTGGCGGAGCAGAACGTCGAAGACGAGCTCGCGGTCCCCGAGAACCTCCGGGGCGACTTCCTGCTGCGCGTCAAGGGCGAGTCGATGATCGACGCCGGGATCCTCGACGGCGACGTCGTAGTCGTGCGGAGCGCCCAGGACGCGCGCGACGGCGAGATCGTCGTCGCCCTGGCCGGCGACGACGAGTCGGCCGACGAGGCGACGGTCAAGCGGTTCTTCCGCGAGAACGGGCGCATCCGGCTGCAGCCCGAGAACTCCGCGCTCGAGCCCGATCTACGCCGCGCACGTCGAGATCCTCGGCAAGGTCGTTGGGGTGTTCAGAGAGCTATGAGCGGAGTCGCCTCACTTCATCGGACGCTCGAGCAGGAGCTCCTCGCCGTGCTGCGCGGAGCGTCTCTCGAGTGCCCGGTCTGCGGCGAGTTCGTCCTCCACGAGGGTGCCGTCGTGCGCTGCCCCGAGTGCTCGATGCGCCTGCACGGGCGGGTCGACGGCGCCGAGGCTGGGCTGCACGGTACGGGGCTACAATCCGATCTGCAGGCCGGGTGACCGCGGCGCCTCGCTAGAGGCGTCGAGGAAAGTCCGGACACCGCAGGGCAGGACGCTCCCGAGATCGTCTGACGACACGAGGGAGGCGGCGAAAGCCGACGGAAAGTGGCACAGAAAACAGACCGCCGGTCGCGGATCTCCGGAGTCGCGGCCGGTAAGGGTGAAACGGTGGGGTAAGAGCCCACCAGCGGCCCTGGTGACAGGGTCGGCTCGCCAAACCCCGTCCGGTGCAAGGCGAACAGGCTCCGCTGACGCGGCCCGCCGAGGAGCCGGGTAGCCGCACAGATGGATGGTCACCCTCGACAAAATCCGGCTTACAGGCCTGCTGACGAGAAGCCCCGCTCCGGCGGGGCTTCTTCATCGAACGAGGCCTCTGGCCCGAGCATCTCTCGGGGCGGCGTATCTCTACGAAGGCCCGGTCAGGCCGAGCCGCTCGAGCGAGCGGTGGAGAAAGGTCGCGAAGGCGGTCGCGCCGGTCGCGGTCAGGTGAATCCCGTCCGACGCGTACCACGAGGGGTGAGAGCCCGAGTAGTGATTCCAGTCGAGCACGGTCATCGTCGGCCGCCACTTCTGCTCTTCGGCGAGATCGCCTGGTTGATGTCGGTGTACTGCCTGTCGACGGCGTGCAGCGTGAACCAGACGATGTGGTGGACGCCCCGCTTCCAGAGCGCCTTCAGCACGATCGGGAGGCCGTGGCGGTAGGTCGCGGGGTCGTCGTTGTAGCCGACGAAGATCACGACGTTCGTCCCGATCCTGCGACCGAGCTTGCGCACCGTGGCGAGCACGCTCGGCGGCGGATCGACGGTGAGGCACCCGGGCTGGGTCAGGCGCCCGCACGGGTGAAGCTCGAGCAGAACACGATTGCCGTGCTCGACGATCTTCTTCGCAGTCGAGTCCCAGTTCAGGGCTGCGCCGGACGAGTCCGAGAAGAGCGTGATGTGCTGGAGCGGTTGCTGCTTTCCCGCGGCCGCCGTCGCCGCCACCGCGCTCGAAAGCGCAACCGCGGCCAGGAGTGCCGGGGAGCGGCGCACGTGCGCTGAACTCTAGGCGGCCGGGCGGCCGCAGGAGAGGACGTCTACGTGCGCAGAACGACCTCGAGGGCGGTACCGAGGCCGGGCGTACTGCGGACGTTGAAACCGCCGTCGATCGACGCCGCGCGATCACGCATGTTCCGGAGCCCCTGCCCCGCAGCGTCCGCGTCGGGAGGGAAGCCTTCACCGTCGTCCTCGACGGCGACGAATCGCTCGCCCGAGGGACGGCGGCCGATCACCACCTCGGCGCGTGTCGCGTTGGCGTGGCGGCGGACGTTGCCGAGCCCCTCCTGGACGATGCGGAAGATCTCGATCTGCTCGTCCGGGGCGAGGCGGATCGCCGGGTCGATCTCGAGGTCGACGGCGAGCTCGCCGTCGGAGGTCAGGAACTCGACGTAGCGGCGCAACGCAGAGTCGAACGGGGCGGTACCGCTCGCCGACGAGAGCGCGAGGATCGCGAAGCGCGCCTCCTGCTGAGCGAGCGCGGCGGCCCGCGAGAGCTGCGGCGAGACCTCCTCGACCGGCGCCCCGGCCTCGAGCATCTGGGCGTGGGTGGAGACCGCAAAGAGATATTGCGCGAGCCCGTCGTGGATCTCGCGAGCGACCCGCGCGCGCTCTTCCGCCACCGCGCGCCCGAGCTCGGCCGAGCGGATCGCGCGCCACGCACCGACGAGCATCACTCCGAAGGCGAGCAGGCGCAGGTACTCGCCCGCGGCGACGTAGTTCGTGCCGCGCGGCGGCGAGAACACCAGATGAAGCGCCGCGAAGAGCAGAAGCGTGAAGCCGAGCGCAAGCCACTTGGCAAGGTCGTCCCCCGTCCTCGCGAACCGCCGTCCCCAGCCGACGACCGCGAGCAGGTTGAGGAGCGCCTGCACCGCGAGCGCCGAGTCGAGGCCGGAAGCGGTGGCGACGCCCGGCGTGGCCGTCAGCGCCGGGAGCGAACCGGCGTGTGCGCGCAGAAGGAACCACGCGGCGGCGAGCGCTACGGCCGCCACGAGCACCATGTCGCGCAGCGCTCGGTCGCGGAGGCGGCTCCGGCCGCTGACGAACGGCGCGACGGCGATGAGACCCTGCCCGGCGATGCTGCCCGCAAGCGCCGCCCAGGCATCGGCCCGGTCGAGTGGAGCGCTGCCGAGCGCCGGAATGATCGCGAAGGCCACCGTCGAGAGCGACCAGATGAGGAAGCCCGCCGCGGTCAGCAGGTCGGTGCGCGAGCCGACCACCGAGAAGCGGACGCCCGCGAGCAGCGCGACGAGGACGCCCGCGAGCGCCATGCTCGTCTCGAGCACGAGCAGGAGCTGCGGCCGGTCGTACTGGGTCCGGAGGGTCGGATGCGTCAGCAGCAGCGCGAGGCTGGCCGCGAGCAGCCCGGAGAGGACGACCTCGCCCCACAGCCACGCCTGCAGCTCGGTGCGCTGGGTTCTCACATGGGTCTTGTCGGCAGAACGGTCGCTGCCGATAAGGAACACATGGCAGCGCGCGTACTCGTCGTCGACGACCATCCCCTCACCCGTGAGGCACTCGCTGCGTTGCTCCGTTCACACGGCTTCGAGCTCGCTGGGATCGCCGCCGACGGCGAGGAGGCGATCGCGGTCGCGGCCGAGACGCAGCCCGACGTCGTGTTGCTCGATCTCCTGATGCCCGGCCTCGACGGCCTCTCGGCGCTGCCCCGGCTTCGCGAGGCCGCGCCAGGGTGCGAGGTCGTGGTCTTGACGGCCTCCGGCACCGAGGAGAACCTGCTCGCCGCGATTCGCGGTGGGGCAGCGGGTTATCTCCTCAAGACCGAGTCTCCGGACCGGATCGCGGAGTTCCTCGAGGGCGTCGTCCAGGGCGACGCTGCTCTCTCGGGGCCCGTCGCGCGGAGGTTGCTCGACCAGGTGCGGTCCGGCGGCCGCGGCTCGGGAGTGCCCGATCGCATCGCATCGGCTCTCTCCGCCCGTGAGGTCGAGGTACTGCTGCTGCTCGACGAGCACCACGGGACCGACGAGATCGCGCAGCGTCTCTTCATCTCCGAGCACACTGTCCGCTCGCACGTGAAGAGCCTGCTGCGCAAGCTCGGCGTCTCGTCTCGCCGCGAGGCCCTCGAGCAGCTCGCGCTCGCACGGGGCTACTAGCTCGTAAAGCCGTCGAGCGCGGCGTCGACGAGTCCCGGCAGCGTCTCGAGCTCGTAACCGCCCTCGAGCACGGCGGCGACACGGTCGGAAAGCGACGCACAGCGCCGTGCGAGCTCGCGGAAGCCGTCTTCGGTCACCTCCATGTCTGCGAGCGGATCCGCTTCGTGTGCGTCGAAGCCGGCCGAGACGAGCACGAGCTCCGGCTCGAACCGCTCGACCGCGGGCTCGACCACACGCTCGAACGCGTCCAGATACTCGTCGTCTCCGGAGCCGGCCGGCAGCGGGACGTTGAGGGTCGTGGGGGCCTGGTCGTCCGGTCCGCCCGAGCCCGGGTAGAACGGCCATTGGTGGAGCGAGACGAAGAGCACGCTGTCGTCCTCGCGGAAGATCGCGTCGGTCCCGTTCCCGTGGTGGACGTCGAAGTCGACGATCGCGACTCGCTCGAGGCCGAGGCGACGCTGCGCCGCTCGAGCGGCGATGGCGACGTTGTTGAACACGCAGAAGCCCATTGCGCGTCCCGCGAGAGCGTGATGCCCGGGCGGACGGACGAGGGCGAACCCACCGCGGAGCGCCGCCTCGATGGCCGTGCCTGCCGCAAGCGCCGCGACCTCGAACGTCGTCGCGGTGCAGATGGTGTCTCCGTCGAGCCAGACGGGATCCTCGACATCCCGGATGAGATCGACGTGCTCGGCGGTGTGGCACAGCAGCAGCTCCTCCGCGGTCGCGGCTCGGCCTTCGCTCCAGATGTGCTGCACCGCGAGGAGCACCGCGAGCCGTTCGGGCCGCTCCGGATGCCCGCCGGTCGGGTGCAGCCGTGCGAACGCGCGATGCGTCAGGACGTCGATAGCGCTGCCACTCGCTCCGCGACCCCGCCGAGTCCAAGCCGCTCGAGGAAAGAAGACGCCTCCGCCCACGCCGGGGATGTTTCTGCGAGGGGAGGAAGGGGGGCGGAGGCGTCCATCGTCGCGATTCGCCGGAAGAGCCTCAAGTCCTCCGCCTCCGCCGCGAACCTGCCGTCTGCGAGCGCGGCCTCGAGCGAGCCGTACTGCGCCAGCACTTCGGCGGCCTTCTTCGGTCCGATGCCCCTGGCTCCGGGCAGCTTGTCCGACGGATCGCCGCGCAGGGCGATCAGGTCCGGCACCTGCTCCGGGTCGACGCCGTAGCGCTCGCGCACCTCCGCGGGGCCGATTCGCGCGAGCTCGCTCACGCCGCGGGTCGGCTGGAGAATCGTCACCCGGTCGCTGGCGAGCTGGAAGGCGTCGCGGTCGGACGTGGCCACGAGCACGTCGCCCTTCCATTCCCGAGCCGCGGCGGCGAGAAAGTCGTCGGCCTCGTAGCCGGGCGCCTTCGCGACCAGGAAGCCGAAGGCGCTGACAACGTCGGGCAGGATCTCGAGCTGCTCGAGGATCGACTCCTCGAACACCCTCCCGGACTGGTAGGGCTCGAAGGCCTCGTGTCGGTACGTCGGGACGGAGAGCGTGTCCCAGGCGACGAGGACGGCGTCCGGCTGCTCCGCCTGCCAGAGCCGCGTGAGCATGTTCGTGAAGCCGACGACGGCGTTGAGGCGGATCGACTTCGGCAGCGCGTGATACGCGCGATGCGCGAAGGAGTCGCCGTCGACCGCGAGCAAGACGCTCACAAGGAAGCCTCGAGCTCGGTGATGCGCGCCATCAGCCGTTCGGTCGCGGTCTGAGCCGACTGCCGCAGGTCGTCGGCCGGCAGGTCGTCCAGCTCGATCGGTTCGCCGAAGGCGACGCGCAGCGGTCCGAGCGTCAGCAGCTTGTCGGTGCCGGCAACCGCCGCCGGGACGAGGGGCACCCCGGCCTCGAGGGCGATCCGGGCCGCACCCGATCGTGCGCGGGCCTGGTGCTTCTTGACGAGTCCCTTCTTCCGCCGCGTTCCCTCGGGGAACATGACGACGACCTCGCCCTCACGAGCAAGCCGCACGGCCGTCTCCATCGCCTCCAGGTCCCCGACGCCGCGCCTGACCTTGAATGCCCCTGCAGCGTTCAGCACCACGCGCAGCGGCCACCAGTAGAGCTCCGACTTCGCCATGAAGCGCAGCCAGCGCGTCGGCCAGAGCGGCATCCCGAGCGGCCACGGATCGAAGTTCGAGAGGTGGTTGCACGCCAGCACGCAGCCGCCACTCGCCGGGACGTTCTCCTGGCCGCGAGCGCGCAGGCGAAAAAGCCCGTAGAGGACGGGCCGGCTGATGAAGGCGGCGAAGCGGTAAAGGGGCGGCGCACGCACGGCCGGAGTATCGCCTGCCGCAGGGATGGCTATCGTGACGCGCCGATGTCGAAGCGTCTCGTCATCGTGGAGTCGCCGGCCAAGGCGCGCACGATCGCCGGTTACCTCGGCCCGGAGTTCGTCGTCGAGTCCTCGGTCGGCCACATTCGTGACCTCCCGGACAGCGCGGCCGAGGTTCCCGAGAAGTACAAGGGCGAGGCGTGGGCGCGGCTCGGCGTCGACGTGGAGCACGGGTTCGAGCCGCTCTATGTCGTCGATCCGGACAAGAAGAAGACCGTCGCGCAGCTTCGCAGGCAACTGGCCGACGCCGACGAGCTCCTGCTCGCGACGGACGAGGATCGCGAGGGCGAGGCGATCGCCTGGCACCTGCTCGAGGTGCTGCAGCCGAAGGTTCCCGTGCGGCGGATGGTCTTCCACGAGATCACGCGCCACGCGATCGAGCAGGCGCTGGACGACACCCGCGAGGTCGACGAGCGCCTCGTCGACGCGCAGGAGTCGCGGCGCATCCTCGACCGGCTCTACGGCTACGAGGTCTCGCCGGTGCTCTGGAAGAAGGTCATGCCCAGGCTCTCGGCCGGCCGGGTGCAGTCGGTCGCGACGCGTCTCGTCGTCGAGCGCGAGCGCGAGCGGATGGCCTTCCGCGCCGCTGCGTGGTGGGATCTGGTCGGCACCTTCGATCCGGAGTCGTTCGATGCCCGGCTCGTCTCGGTCGAGGGGCAGCGGGTCGCGACCGGCCGCGACTTCGGCCCCGACGGAAAGCTCAAGGGCGAAGCGCGCCAGCTCGACGAGGACGCGGCGCGCGGCCTGGCGGAGCGCCTCGAAGGCGCCTCGTTCCAGGTCTCCCGCGTCGAGCGAAAGCCGTACGTCCGTCGCCCGAGCCCGCCGTTCATGACCTCGACGCTGCAGCAGGAGGCGAGCCGCAAGCTCCGCTTCTCGGCGCAGACGACGATGCGGATCGCCCAGCGCCTCTACGAGAACGGCTACATCACCTATATGCGCACCGACTCGACGACGCTGTCGGAGTCGGCGCTCACCGCCGCGCGCGCGCAGGCGACGTCGCTCTTCGGAGCCGACTACGTTCCGGAGCAGCCTCGCCGCTACGAGCGCAAGGTGAAGAACGCGCAGGAGGCCCACGAGGCGATCCGCCCCTCGGGCGACAGCTTCCGCACGCCGCAGGATGTGCGCTCCGAGATCTCCGCCGACGAGCACGCGCTCTACGAGCTGATCTGGATGCGGACGATCGCTTCGCAGATGAAGGACGCGCAGGGCCAGACCGTCTCGCTCCGCATCGGAGGGGAATCGAGCTCAGGCGAAGCGGTCGAGTTCGGCGCATCCGGCACGGTGATCACGTTCCGCGGCTTCCTCGCCGCCTACGAGGAGGGCCGCGACGACGACGGGCCGGCGAAGGACGACGACGAGGAACGGCGGCTGCCGAATCTCGCGGAGGGTGACGCGGTCGAGCTGCGCGGGCTCGAGCCGCAGGGTCACGAGACGAGCCCGCCCGCCCGCTACACCGAAGCAACCCTCGTGCGGACGCTCGAGGAGCTCGGGATCGGCCGCCCGTCCACCTACGCGTCGATCCTCGGCACGATTCTCGACCGCGGCTACGTCTTCAAGCGCGGCACCGCTCTCGTACCGGCCTTTCTCGCCTTCTCGGTCGTCGCCCTGCTCGAGCAGCACTTCGGCCGTCTCGTCGACTACGACTTCACCGCCCGGATGGAGGACGACCTCGACCGGATCGCGGCCGGCGACGAGCAGCGCGTCGAGTGGCTCGGGCGCTTCTACTTCGGCGACGGCAGCGGCGGTCTGCAGGAGCTCGTCTCGGATCTCGGCGCCATCGACGCGCGCGAAATCAACTCGCTCGAGATCGGCGACGGGATCGTGCTCCGCGTCGGGCGCTACGGGCCCTACCTCGAGCGAGGCGAGCAGCGCGCCAGCGTCCCCGAGGAGCTCGCGCCCGACGAGTTGACGGTCGAGCGGGCCGAGGAGCTTCTCGCGCAGCCCAGCGGCGACCGCGAGCTCGGCACCGATCCCGCCACCGGGCTGACCATCACCGCGCGCACCGGCCGCTACGGCCCGTACGTCAGCGAGGTTCTTCCCGAGGGAGCGAAGGAGAAGCCGCGCACCGCCTCGCTCTTCAAGACGATGTCGCTCGACACCGTGACGCTCGACGATGCGCTTCGCCTGCTCCAACTGCCGCGCGTGGTGGGCGTTGCGCCCGACGGCGAAGAGGTGGTGGCCCGCAACGGTCGCTACGGCCCGTACGTCCAGAAGGAGAAGGAGTCGCGCTCCCTCGAAACCGAGGAGCAGCTGTTCACGATCTCGCTCGAGGAAGCGCTCGCGCTCCTTGCCCAGCCGCGACAGCGGCGCGGCCAGCGGGCGACCAAGCCGCTCCGGGAGGTCGGCACCGATCCGGTCGGGGGCAAGGAGATCGTGCTCAAGGAAGGCCGCTTCGGCCCGTACGTCACCGACGGCGAGACGAACGCCAGCCTCCGCAAGGGAGACGATCCGGAGACGGTCACCCTCGACCGCGCGCTCGAGCTGCTCGCCGAGCGCCGCGCGAAGGGACCGGCGAAGCGGGGCGGCCGTCGCCGCAAGGCTTCCTGAACGGTTCTCCACAAACTTCGCCGACCGGTCGGCGTCCTATGCTCAGGGACCGGGTCGAAGCGCGGAATACACTTGCCGCGCAGCACGTTCGACCGGGCGGGAGCGGCGGCACTCCCGGCAGGGTGGCAACCGGAGGACTTCCCTCCTAAGGTACGAAGGCGTGCGGGGAAGCTGAGAAGCAGGACGAAAGGACTGAGGGAGCGCTGACGCAGAACCAGCTCAACGATTTGCTCGAGTCGGATCAGATCCGCGCCATCGTCGAGGGCGCCGAGGAGCGGGGCTTCATCGAGCCGGCTCTGATCGAGGCGTTCGCGGCCGAGCTCGAGCTCAATGACACCGAGGTCGAGGAGCTCACACGCGAGCTCGAGCGCACGGGCCTCGAGATCGGCCAGCCGGCCGCGCAGGCGACGGCTGCGGTGGCCCCGGCTGCCGAGGCGCCGAAGGAAGAGGAGAAGGAGAAGGAGGACGAGCCGGCGCCGGAGCCGGTGGCGACGGTCGCGATCTCCGGCTCCGCCGACAGCCTGCAGCTCTTCCTCGCCGACGTCGGCCGCCACAAGCTGCTCACCGCTGCCGAGGAAGTCATGCTCGCGAAGCGGATCGAGCGCGGCGACGTCTCGGCGAAGCGGCACATGATCGAGTCGAACCTCCGGCTCGTCGTCTCGATCGCCAAGGGCTACCGCGGGCTCGGCGTCCCGTTCCTCGACCTGATCCAGGAGGGGACGCTCGGACTGAACCGCGCCGTCGAGAAGTTCGACTGGCGCCGTGGTTACAAGTTCTCGACGTACGCGACGTGGTGGATCCGCCAGTCGGTGCAGCGGGCGGTGGCGAACCACGCGCGCACGATCCGCGTTCCTGTCCACGTCGTCGAGCGCCAGCAGAAGCTGTCACGCGCCGCGCGGCGCCTCGAGGTCGAGCTCGGCCGTGAGGCGACCAAGGAAGAGCTCGCCGAGGCGACCGGCCTGCCCATGCAGCACGTCGACGAGGCGCTCGGCGCAGCGAACGCATCCGTCTCGCTCAACCAGACCGTCGGGGCCGACGACGAGGGCGAGCTCGGCGACCTGTTCGCCGACCGCGAGGCCGTCGATCCGTTCGACGAGGCCGAGGAGTCGCTCCGCCGGCAAGGCGTCCGGCGCGCGCTCGAGGCGCTGCCCGAGCGCGAGCGGCGGATCCTCGAGCTGCGCTTCGGCTTCGAGGGCGAGCCGTGGACGCTCGAGGCGATCGGCAACGAGCTCGACCTGACGCGCGAGCGCGTCCGCCAGCTCGAGGGCCAGGCGCTTTCGCGGCTCGGCGCACTGCGCGACCTGATCTCGGTCGCAGCGGCCTAACCCGGAACGGAATCTCTCGCGCTCAGGATCGCCTCGCGCTCGAGCGGGGCGGTCCGCTGTTCAGGCGCTGGGCGGCGCAGGAACGAGTCGATGAGGAGAACCTCGTCGAGGTCGAGCTCGCCGGGACGCTGCGCGGTGGCGAGCCCCGCTTCGACTTCGAGCGCAGCGCCGCCACCCGGCGGCAGCGTTCGCTCCGCTGCCACCCGGCCCCCCGCGACGAAGAACGCGCGGACGTAGCCGGACTCGTCGGCGGGAACCAGGACACAACAGCGGAGGCTTCGCACCCGCTCCAGACGCCCAAGCTCGCGGCAGACACGCTCGAGCGCGGCGATGCGGTCCCTGAGACGGCCGGCATCCTCGAACCGGCGGGCTTCGGAGAGGTCTCGCAGTCGTTGTCGCAGTCGCGGGAGTGCGTCCTGCGGCCGGGCCAGCTCGTCGGGAGTCAGCACGCGTGCCGCGAGCTGCGCGGTACGACGCGACCGCAGCGGCCCGACGGGGGACGAGCGAGTCGAGGCGACGACCGAGTCGCCCCGCTGCCGCAGCCACACGTGCCGCTCCGGCCGCGACACTCGCGCGTTGCCCGGCGGCCGGATCTCCCGGATCAGGCGCAGCTCCTCGAGCGCCGCCTCGAGCTCGGAGCCCGTCACCCGCCACTCGATCCGTTCCGCAGCGGCGACGGCCGCCTCGACCGCCGGCCGCTGCCGGTCGCTGCGGAAGTACGAGCGCAGGCGCGACCGGAGGTCGCGGGCCCGGCCGACGTAGAGAACCTGGTCGTTGCGACCGAGGAAGAGGTAGACGCCGGGGCGGGTGGGCGCGCCGTAGGCGAGATGGCGCTTGTCGAGCAGCCGCCGCGTTCTTGTCGACGTGAGGGCCGTGAGGTCGGCGACCGTGCGGGCGCCGCGTTCCTGCGCGAGGCCGATCAGTGCGAGCAGCAGCTCGGCCGTGGCGCGAGCGTCCGGAAGTGCACGGTGGCACGGCCGCTCGCTCGTGTCGAGAAACCATGCGAGCTGGCCGAGACCGAAGCTGGGGACGCGTCCGGCGAGCAGCGTCCGCGCGAGCCGCACGGTGTCGACCACCGCCGAGCCGATGCGGCTGCCGGTCAGGCGCTCGGTCTCGCGGTCGAGGAAGGCGAGATCGAAGCGCGCGTTGTGCGCGACGAGCACTCCGTCGCCTGCGAAGGCGAGGAAGCGTCGCACGGCCTCCGCAGGACCGGGTGCACCACGGAGCTGGGCGGTTCTGAGCCCGGTCAACGCGCTCGCTCCGGCGTCGATCGGAAGTCCCGGGTCGACGAGCGTCTGGAACTCGGCCTCGACTTCGAATCCGCGCAGGCGGACCGCTCCGATCTCGCAGATTCCGGAGCTGCCGGGGCGCAGCCCCGTCGTCTCGAGGTCGACGACCACGTACGTCGCGTCCTCGAGCAGCAGCGTCGCGCCCGGCGGCTCGGCGAGCGCGACCGCGTCGCCGCTCCATGAGAGCCGGGCGTCGGTCTCGACGACATCCGCGAGGAGCGTGCGCGCGAGAGCGACCGGCGCCTGCCGGAGGGCGAAAAGGCGACGCGCGGCGTCCTCGGCGAGCACCGGCCCGCGTTGCTCCTCCACGAGCTCCACGAGGCGATCGGCCGCGTCTAGCCTGAGCTGCATGGGCGAGAGCCTAAGCGAACATACGTTCGCCCGCCAGCTTGCTCGGTTGCGCGCCGAGCCCTCCGACGAAGCCGAGCAGGTCACGCAGGCGCTGCCAGGGGAGCCGTTGCAGGTGCTCGAGGAGAGCGGCGAGTGGGCTCGCGTGGAGACCGCGTACGCGTATCCGGGTTGGGCGCGGTGCGAAGACCTGGGCGGCGACCCCGACCCGGACTGGCTCTCGCCGCTCGCCACCGACCCGGTCGCGCACGCTCGCACGCTGCTCGGGACGAGCTACGAGTGGGGCGGGATGACCTCGGGACGGGATCGACTGCTCCGGCCTCATCCACATCTCGTTCAGGGCCTGCGGCCGCCTGGTGCCCCGCGACGCGGACCAGCAGGAGGAGGCGGGCGAGAGGCTGCCGGAAGAGGAGCTTCGCAGCGGCGATCTGGTCACGTACGGACCCGCGGCGGATGCCGACCACATCGCGTTCTGGGTCGGCGACGGACGCATCCTCCACGCGACCGGGCGCGACGGAGTCCACTGCGTGGTCGAGGAGGAGGAGCCGCTCGAATTGCGGGAGCGCAGGCGTGCGCTGGTGCGGCTCGGCGCGCGCTAGATTTCGCCGCTCGCGTGGAGCCGACTGCTTTTCCGAGGAAGGTGGCCGCGGCCGCGGCGCTCCCGCTCCTTGCGCTCGTTCTCGTCGCAGGCTGCGGCGGCTCCGGCCGCGCTGCTGCGACCACAACACACGCGAAGACGACGACTGCCACCCGGACGTCCACCCGCCCGGCCGGCCAGACCCCGACCGCCACGACCGCCCACGAGTTCCCGGAGTTCCGGATCGCGATGGACGAGGCGACGGACTACCTCGACCCCGGCCTCTCGGACACCGCCGAAGGTTGGGGCGTGATGTGGAACGTCTATCTCCCGCTGCTCGGCTACCGCCACGTCAACGGCGAGGCCGGGGCGAAGCTCGTGCCGTACCTCGCGACCGCGCTGCCGCGCATCTCGCGCGATCGCAGGACCTACACGTTGACGTTGCGCAAGCACTTGAAGTACTCCGACGGCTCCAGCGTCAAGGCGAGCGATTTCAAGGCCACGATCGAGCGGGATTTCCTGCTCGACTCCGCCGGTGCCGCGTTCTTCCGCAACATCGTCGGGGCAAAGGAGTTCGCGAAGAGCCCGCAGAGGCTGAAGGGCGGGATTCGCGGCATCCTCGTCGACGACGCGACCGGAACGATCGAGATCCGCCTCGCGCAGCCGCAGGCCGACTTCGCGAACGTGCTCGCCTCGGAGTTCGCCGCGCCCGTGCCCGCGGACTCGCCGCCGACGGACACCTCTCTCCATCCGCTCCCGTCGACCGGCCCGTACGAGATCACGAGCTACCAGCCCACCTCACAGATCCTCGAGCAGCGCAACCCGTACTTCCGGGCCTGGCGCTTCGACGGCAAAGTGCCCGCCGGCAACCCAGATCGCGTGACGTGGGACATCGTCCCGGACGCGTCGGTCGCGCTGCACCGTGTCCTCACCGGCAAGGACGACTGGATGAGCTACTACCAGGTTCCCGGCAAACGGCTGCCCGCGATCGAGGAAAAGCACGGCAGCCGTCTGCGCACCTTCACCCCGCCCAACCTCATGTACTTCTTCATGAACACGCGCGTGCCGCCGTTCACGAGCCTCAAGGTCCGGCGGGCGGTGAACTACGCGATCTCGCGCCGGTGGCTCAAGCGGCTTGCGGGCGGCCTCGCCCGCACGACCGAGAACATCCTGCCGCCGGGCTACCCGTCGTTCCGGACGCACACCCTCTACCGGCACGACCTGCGCAAGGCGAAACGCCTCGTGCGCGAGTCCGGCTACGCCGGAAAGCATGTCTTCGTCTGGAACCACGACGTCCCCGCCGACCGGCCGTTCACGCAATACCTCGTCCAGGTGTTGCGTCAGATCGGCTTCCACGCCACGGAGAAGATCGTGACGGCCGGCAGTTACTGGGCGACGATCGGCAACCAGAAGACGCGGGCGCAGGTCGGCTTCGCGGACTTCGTCCAGGACTATCCGCACCCGCTCGACTGGTTCAGGCTCCTCGACGGCCGGGCGATCACGGAGATCCACAACTCCAACTACGCGAACTTCGACGTCGGCTGGGCGAACCGCGAGATCGAGGCGCTCACACGCCCGAAGGAGCTGACGCCGAAGGTCAACCGCGACTGGGCGGCCCTGGACCGGAAGGTGATGCGCCTCGCTCCGTGGGCTCCGTTCCTCAACCAGGAGGCGACGGACTTCTTCAGCGCCCGCATCAACCTCGGCTGTTACGTCAATAACGTCCTGTACGAGTTCGACTACGCGAGCATCTGCGTCAACAACAAATAGGCCCCAACTGCGTCAATAAGAGTGTGTTTCAATAAGAATTGCGATGGGCCGACCGGCCCATGAGCGGGGTCAGGATGGCCCAGAGCAGTACATGCTCGCTACCCGGGAGGTGTAAGAGAGTGAGAATGAAGCGAGTTAGGTCCGTCGCGATCGCGACGGTGGTCGCGGCGGCGCTCGCGCTGGTAGTGAGCGCCTGCGGCGGCAGCAGCAGCAGTGGCGGGAGTGCGACTACGACCACTTCCTCCACCGGGACGCTCTCGACGGCGACGTATCCGACGTTGAATGTCGTCTGGGGCACGACCGACTACATGGATCCGGGCCTGTCGTACCGGCTCGAGTCGTGGCAGCTCTTCCAGGACACGTACCTGGGCCTCGTCTACAAGGCGCACGTCAGCTGCCTAACGAGCAACTGCGCCGAGATCAAGCCGGGTCTCGCAACGACCATCGGCACGGTCACCAACGGCGGCAAGACCTATGCGTTCACCCTGCGCAAGGGATTGAAGTACTCGAACGGCGAGGCGGTGAAGGCGAGTGACTTCAAGAACACGATCATTCGCGACTTCAACCTGAACTCGCCTGGCATCGGCTTCTACTCGAACATCGCCGGCATCGACGCCTGCGAGGCGAACCCGACAAAGTGCAAGAGCATCTCGGGCATCGTGACGAACGACGCGGCGGGGACGATCAAGATCAACCTGAAGACGCCGGAGTCCGACTTCGAGTACGTCCTCTCGATTCCGTTCTCGTCGGTGGTTCCTTCGTCGACGCCGCACAAGGACACCGAGAACCCGCCGCCGGCGGCGAACGGGCCGTACTACATCGCGAGCTACAACCCGAGCAAGTCGTTCGTCCTCAAGCGGAACCCGAACTGGACGAAGAACGAGATCCCGGGGATCCCGAACGGTAACGCCGACGTGATCAACGGCACGATGACGGACGACCAGGCACGGGCTGCGCAGCTCACCGCGTCCGGCCAGGACGAGTACGACGAGGACATCCTGCCGACCGACCAGCTCGGGCACTACAAGACGAAGTACCCGAACCAGATCAAGTTCTGGACGACTCCGTCGACGTACTACTTCTTCATGAACCAGCGGTTGAAGCCCTTCAACAACCTGAAGGTGCGGCAGGCCGTGAACTACGCGATCAACCGCCAGCAGCTGGTCAACCTGCGCGGCGGCCTCGGCGTGCCGACGTACAACTTCCTGCCGCCGAGCTACCCGCAGTACAAGAAGATCACGCCGGATCCGTATCCGTACAACCTGACGAAGGCGAAGCAGCTCATCCAGCAGTCAGGCATGGCGGGTACGCCCGTCAAGGTCTACACGATCTCCGACGTGGCGGTGGACCTGTCCACCGGCGAGTACCTGCAGGGCCAGCTGAACAAGATCGGCCTGAAGGCAACGCTCAAGCCGCTCGCCGGCGCGAACTACTTCACGATCATGGGTACCCAGTCCACGAAGGCCCAGATCGGCTTCACCGACTGGTTCGAGGACTTCCCGTATCCGACGGACTGGTTCAACGTCCTTCTGAACGGCGACCGCATCACCCAGGTCCACAACAACAACTACGGAAACGTCGACATCGCGGCTCAGAACAAGGAGATGGCGAAGCTCGCGGCTCTGCCGCCGAGCCAGGCGCTCTCCTCGAGCACGAACGCGAGCTGGGCCGGGGTCGACAAGGCCATGAGTGATAACGCGGCGACGGTGCCGTACCTCAACGGCATCATCACGTCGTTCTTCTCGACCAAGCTCGATCCCGCGTGCGACGTCTTCGACGACAACCAGGACGACATCGCACAGTTCTGCCAGAAGTAACCGTTTGAAACCGGCGCGGCGGTGCAACTGGACCGTCGCGCCGGTTTTACTTTTCTGAATTAGTCTGGACGACACCAGTGGCGACCACCGGAGACGAGTTCACTCTCGACACTGCTGCCGAACTGGCGGCGGAAGAGGGCAGCGCCGGCCAGGAGATCCAGGGCCGCAGCCCGTGGGCGCTCGCATGGCGGCGGCTGCGCCGGAACTACATAGCGCTCGGCTCCCTCGCCGTCTTCATCCTCGTCGTCCTCGCCTGTTTCCTCGCGCCGCTCTACGTCTCGCACGTCTCGCACATTCCGCCGAACGAGGTGAGGCTCGGCGACTCCGTCGTGAAGAACGGGCAGAAGATCCCCGTCGTCTCGAACGGGCACACGACGATCGTGAACGGCGTTCCGGTGATCCAGACGGGCGGCATCCCGATCGGCGCGCAGTACGGCGCGACGGGCGGCGCCTACATTCTCGGCGCCGACGAGCTCGGCCGTGACGTCGTGACCCGCCTGCTCTACGGCGGCAAGAACTCGCTCTTCATCGGCGTGACGTCGGCGGCGATCACCACGGTCGTGGCGGTGATCCTCGCCCTGCTGGCGGGCTACTTCGGCGGGGGTACCGACTGGGTCATCTCGCGTTTCTTCGACCTGATCTGGGCCTTCCCGGTCATCCTGCTCGGGATCGCGCTCGGTACGGCGCTGTCCGTCAACGGCTTCCACCACCTCGGGATCAACCTCTCCGGCTCGAGCCTCTGGATCACGATCGGCGTGGTCGCGTTCGTCTTCATCCCGTACATCGGCCGGCCGCTGCGTGGCCAGATTCTGGCGCTGCGCCAGCGGGAGTTCGTCGAGGCTGCGACCGCCCAGGGGGCCGGCCCGATCCGGATCATGTTCACCGAAGTGCTGCCGAACATCGCCTCCACGGTGCTCGTCCTCTTCACGCTGATCATCGCGGCCTGCATCCTCACCGAGGTCGGTCTCTCGTTCCTCGGCGCGGGCGTCCAGCCGCCGAATCCCTCCTGGGGGACGATGATCGCGGAAGGTGAGAACCAGCTGGCGACGGCTCCGCAGATCAGCCTCTACGCAGGCCTGGCGATCGCGATCACCGTGTTGGCTATCAACATCTTCGGCGACGGCCTGCGCGACGCGCTAGACCCGCGGGCCAAGGTCAGGATCGAGCACTAGCCGGGAGTGAGCTAGATGGGCGCATTCATCGTGCGGCGGCTCTTCGGGATGATCCTCGTGCTGGTCGCGGTCAGCCTCATCGTCTACGTCATCTTCATCGTCATTCCCGGCGGCAATCCGGCGCTCAGGATCGCGGGTAAGACCGCGACGCCGGGAAACATCAAGGCGATCGAGGTCAAGCTCGGGCTCAACCATCACGGCCTCTTCGGTTTCTTCTGGCAGTGGTGGGACATGGTGAAGGCGTTGTTCACCGGAAGCCTGGTCTCCTATTACGACGGGACGAACGTCGTGCAGCAGATCAAGGAAGGCATCCCGGTCACGTTCTCGCTCGCGATCGGTGCCGGAATCATCTGGATGGGATTCGGGATCATCGTCGGCACGATCTCGGCCATCAAGGCCGGACAGGTCTCGGATCGCGTGATCACCGCGTTGGCCCTGATCGGGATCTCGCTTCCGGTCGCGTGGCTCGGGCTGCTGTTCCGCTACTTCCTCGCCGGTGAAAAGGGATGGCCTGCCTTGTTCCCGGACGGCGGCTACGTCCCGTTGACCACGAACCCCGCGCAGTGGTTCTACCACATGATTTTGCCGTGGTTCACGCTCGCCATCCTCTTCATCGGGTTCTACGGTCGCGTGCTGCGCTCGAACATCCTCGACACGATCAACGAGGACTTCGTGCGCACCGCGAAGGCGAAAGGACTGACGTCGCAGCGCATCCTCAGGAAGCACGTGCTGCGGGCTTCGCTCATCCCGATCGTGACGCTGTTCGGCCTCGACTTCGCAGCCGTGCTCGGCGGCGGCGCGATCATCACCGAGGTGGTCTATAGCCTGCCCGGTGTCGGTTTCTACGCGGCGCGGTCGATCTCCCAGCAGGACCTGCCGCCGCTGATGGGCGTGACGCTCTTCGGCGCGATGTTCATCGTCGTCTTCACCCTGCTCGTCGACATCGCCTACGCCTATCTGGATCCGAGGATCCGGCTCTCCTGATGGCTGAACCGCTGCTCGAGGTCAACGACCTCAAGGTCCGCTTCGCGACCGAGGACGGGATGGTGCGCGCCGTCGACGGGGTCTCGTTCAAGCTCGAGCGCGGCAAAGTGCTCGGGATCGTCGGCGAGTCGGGCTCGGGCAAGAGCGTGACTGCGATGACGCTGATGGGCCTGACGCGCGGCGTCAACGCGGCGTTCGAGGGCGAGGTCCTTTACAAGGGAAAGGATCTGCTCGAGGTCTCGGACAGCGGGATGCAGAACTTTCGCGGCAACGAGCTCGGGATGATCTTCCAGGACCCGATGACCTCGCTGAACCCTGTCTACCGGATCGGCGAGCAGATCGTCGAGGCCATCCAGTCGCACGAGAAGGTCGACAAGCGAACGGCGCGGGCGCGCACCATCGAGCTCCTGCGCCAGGTCGGAATCCCGAACCCGGAGTCGCGCATCGACAGCTTCCCGCACGAGTTCTCGGGTGGGATGCGGCAGCGCGCGATGATCGCGATGGCGCTTTCCTGCAACCCGTCGGTTCTGATCGCCGACGAGCCGACCACGGCCCTTGACGTCACGATCCAGGCGCAGATCGTCGATCTCGTCAACCGCCTGAAGGACGACTTCGACTCGGCCGTCATCTTCATCACGCACGACCTCGGTGTGATCGCCGAGATCGCCGACGAGATCATCGTCATGTACGCCGGCCGCGTCGTCGAGCAGGGCTCGAAGCGGGACGTCTTCTACGACCCGCAGATGCCGTACACGTGGGGTCTGCTCGGTTCGATTCCGCGACTCGACCGGCCGCGGGTAGAGCGGTTGCACACGATCGAGGGTGCGCCCCCGTCGCTGATCAACGCCCCGGAGGGTTGCAAGTTCCGGCCGCGTTGCCCGCATGCGTTCGAGAAGTGCAAGGAGGAGCCGGGTCTCGAGAACCGTGTCGAGGTTCCCGGCCATCTCGACCGCTGCTGGCTCGACGTCGAGTTCAAGCGCGCCCATCGCGACGAGACGATTTCCGGCGGCACCGTCGAGGCCGCGTGACCGCGCTCGAGCAGAGCAACGGCTCGGGCGAGGGGCCGCTGCTCGAAGTCCGGCACGTCAAGAAGTACTTCCCGATCCGCGCCGGCGTCCTGCAGCGCGAGGTCGCGTACGTGCATGCGGTCGACGATGTGAGTTTCGTCGTCAGCCAGGGGGAGACGCTCGGACTGGTCGGCGAGTCGGGTTGTGGCAAGTCGACGCTGGGCCGCACCATCGTGCGCTTGCTCCAACCGACGGCCGGCGAGATCATTTTCGATGGAACGCCGATTCAGAAGCTCGGGACGCGGCGGCTGCGGCCGCTTCGGCGCGAGATGCAGATGGTCTTCCAGGACCCGTACGCATCGCTGAACCCTCGCAAGCGCGTCGGGACGATCATCTCCGACCCGATGCGGATCCACGATCTCGGCAGCCGGGCGGAGCAGAAGCGGAGGGTCAACGAGATCCTCGAGACCGTCGGCCTCTCGCCCGAGCACTACAACCGCTTTCCGCACGAGTTCTCCGGCGGGCAGCGCCAGCGGATCGGCATCGCGCGCTCGCTCGCGTTGAGGCCCAAGCTGATCGTCGCCGACGAGCCCGTCTCGGCTCTCGACGTCTCGATCCAGTCGCAGATGCTGAACCTGCTCGGCGACCTGCAGACCGAGTTCAACCTCACCTACATCTTCATCGCGCACGACCTCGGCGTCGTGCGGCACGTGAGCGACCGGATCGTCGTGATGTACCTCGGCAAGATCGTCGAGCTGTCGCCTGCGGACGAGTTGTACGTGCGCCCGATCATGCCGTACACCGAGGCGCTTCTCTCGGCCGTTCCGATTCCCGATCCGGATCTGTCCGAGAAGCGAGAGCGGATCGTGCTCGAGGGCGACGTTCCGAGCCCGATCAACCCGCCGAGCGGCTGTCGCTTCCATCCGCGGTGCCGTTACGCGACCGAGGTGTGCACGCAGATCGAGCCGCCGCTCGTCGACTACGGCAACGGCCATCTTGCCGCTTGTCATCACCCGCTCAACGTCGACCAGGCGACCTTGCAGCACGTGGGAGTAGCCGAGCAGCAGACGCCGGCCGCAGCCGATGAGACCGCGTTGCCGCAGGACAGCTCGGGCAGCTCGAACCCCGCCGCTGCGCCGTCGGGCGACTGACACCCGTTCGAGGTAGCTACAGGCGCTAAAGCGGCTCGGACGGGGCGCCGATACTCGGTGCGTGGATGCTGCTGAGCGCAAGGAGATCCTCAGCCGGTACTTGACGCACTCGCGCCGCTTCGAGGAAGTTGCGGCGCGGCGTCGCGGCACCGGCGGGGCAGACGTGATCCCGCTTCAGAACCCGCTTCGCGAGCTCGAGCAGGAGCCGACGGGGCGCGAGGTCGAGGTCTTGCAGCTCATCTCCGACGGGCTCGTGAACCGGGAGATCGGCCAGAAGCTGTTCCTCTCGGAGGAAACGGTGAAATCGCACGTGCGGCACTTGCTCGCGAAGCTTCAGGCGCGGTCTCGCGCGCATGCGGTCGCAGTCGGCTTCCGCCGCGGCATCATCGGCTAACTTCGTCCACAGACCAGCGTCGGGCGCTGTGGATAAAGGAAAAACAAAGCGCCGGGTGAAGATCACCCGGCGCCTGTGAAACCAGCTAGCCGCCTCTCAGCTCCAACTCGGATCCCCCGCGAGGGGGATGAGCGAAAGCTGTGGATAACGGACTATGCGACGGCTCTACCAGATCCTGGAACACCCGGCGACGGTCGCCCGGGCTGCGAAATTCATAAAGGAACGCATTGAGCACTCCGATCGATCGGGAACTGACGGCAAGGGCAGCGTATACCCCTTTTGGGGGATACGCAAGGCTGGACCGGCTGTTCAAAGGTCTGGGTAGCACCGATCGCCGCACGGTTGTCTGGGCGTTCATCCTGAACCTGGGAGCGGTCCTTGCTTTCAGCGCGCTCTGGGTTGCCGGTTATCCGTTGCCACACGCCTGGGCGCTCCTCGCCGTAGGCGCAGTTGCAGCTCTGGCGGAACAGCAGCAGGTCGCGATCAACGACCGCACGTGGCAGTCGGTGACGACATTGCCGCTCGCATTCTCGGCCGTCGCGTTTGGCCCGCTTGGCGCGTTTGTCGTCGGAGCGATCTCAAATGTGTGGGATCTGCGCGTATCGCGGTCGAGCTGGTTTGTGTACACGCCGATCCGCGGTCTGACAGCTGCCACCGCCGGACTTGTCGCCTGGAAGCTTGCTCCCAGCCCGACGACCTTCGGCCAGTACTTGCTTGCGAGTCTCTTCGCATCCGTGGCTCTTGTAGCCTCGGACGGCGCTTTGGTGGCGACGACTGCGTGGGTGCGCCGCAGGAATGTTGCGACGTATCTGCGCGAGGTCACATCGGTGTCCTTGCTGACGGTGCCGCTCTACATCCCCGTCCTCGCGCTGTTCCTCTACGGCTACCACCTCTACTCCCTGCGGCTCGTGATCATCTTCTTCCTACCTGCCCTCGCGGCGCAGCGTCTGCTTCACCTCTACCAACAGGAAAAGGTTGTCTCTGAAGATCTCGCGGGAGCGAATGAGCGCCTTCGGCGGGCGAGCCTCTCGTTCGCGACCGCGCTCGTCGCAACGCTCGACGCCCGAGACCAGTACACGGCCGGCCATTCTGCGGCTGTGGCGATCTACGCGAGAGACATCGCGCAGCGGATGGGACTCTCGGAAGAGAACCAGGAGCTCGTCCACCTTTGCGGCCTCGTCCACGACATCGGCAAGATTGGTCTCCCAGCCGGCCTGCTCGAGAAGCCCGGGCCCTTGACCCTCGAGGAGCGTCGGCACATGGAACAGCACCCCGAGATCGGCGAGCGGATCCTTCGCAACGTCGATGACTACTCCGAGATCGCCGACATCGTCCGTTCGCACCACGAGCGCATCGACGGGATGGGCTATCCGGACGGCCTGCACGGAGACGACATCCCGCTCCTGGCTCGGATCATTGGTGTCGCCGATGCCTACGATGCGATGACCTCAGATCGCCCGTATCGCGAAGCGCTCCCGAGTCGGGTTGCTCGTATGCGCTTGGCCCAGGCGGTCGAGACGCAGTTCGACACGACTGTCGTCGCGGCGTTCGAGGCGATCCTTGCTGCCTCTGACGAGAACTACCGGTCCGGCCGCGGTGCCTCGTTCATGCGCGAGCAGTCGCAGCTCGTCCAGGGCGACGAAGACGTTGCGGTGGCCTTAGACGTCGCCACGTAAAGCGCGAGCAGCTTCGAGCCGCGAGCGGACGCCGAGCTTGTCGTAGATGTGCTTCACGTGCACCTTCGTGGTCGAAAGGCTGATGTAGAGCAGCTTTGCGATCTCTTCGTTGGTCATTCCTTGCGCTAGTAGCTCGTGTACCTCCGCTTCGCGCGGACTTAGAGCCGTAGGCCCTCGCGCCTCTCGCGGGACGCTCAGACCGAGTGTGCGTGCGAGTGAGGAGTCGCACGAGGCGACAAGTAGCCGCTGAAACCTAGAACGCCACTGCCGTTGCCCGGCGATGAATGCACCAAGCTGCGGTGCTGCGCGCACCGCGATGACGAAGGGATCAAGAACCTCGGTCGCCATAGCCAGCCCCACGCGGGCCGCGGTTTCTTCATTCCTCTGTGCTCTTAGAGCGCAGATCGCCTCAGCGAGTAGTGTCAGCGCCTTAGCCTCCATTCCGCGACCTTCGCTGCGTGCTTCCGCGGAAAGGTCTTGGACTCGCTCAGGATTTCCGACGATTGCGCTGAGAAGTGCTTGCCAGGCGAGAAACTCACTTCGACCTGTTTTCGTAGAACGCTCGCCGGGTCCAAGAGACAGGAACTCCAAGGCGCGATCTGCGTCCCCGACGCTCGCGTGGAGGCGGGCACGTTGCACCGGGTAGTTCTCGTGGAAGTAGGCGCCCGGGTCGTCTTGAATCTGGCGCTCGATCGCAGCGAGGACGCGCGCAGCTGCTGCGAACTTCCTGAGTCCGATGAGCGCCTTAACGCGGTTCATCTGTGCATAAGGCGCCGCGAAGTCGATAGCAGAGCTCTCGGCGAGAGCTGATAAAGCATCGATGGATTCCAGCGCTTCCTGGTACTGCGCATTCGCGGCGAGTCCGTAGCTGTACGTACAAAGGAATCCGGTGTGTGCGATCGGGTCGGTCGCTGTCGTTGCCAGTTTCCGTACACCGCGAGCGCGGTCGAGAGCCTCAGTCAGACCGCCTTCGATCAGCGCCACGCCGACCTCGGCTGCTGCGATCATGAGCGACTTGTTATGGCCATGTTTCGCCGCAGCCCGGAAGTTGTCGAGGCGTTCGGTTAGATCGGAGGTCTGCTCTTCAATTGCTTGAAGAAACGCCAGCCAAAGTGTCCCCTCGCGCGTCGCCTCGGTCTCGGCTGATTCGGCAGCCAACTTCGCGTGGTATTCGATCTGTCGTGGTCGATCCAAGAGCTGCGCGGCACGGCCGGCAACGAGATGAGCGCGTGCCGCGAGATCTCCGTCGAGCGAGCCTGCTGCCTGCGTGGCGAGAGCCATCGCATGATCGAGTTCGTCCGCTCGCAGGAGCGCCTCGCTCTCCGCATAGTCGATAAGCCCGCCCTCGGCGCCGGCTGCTCGCGCGGCGGCGACCCATCGCTCCAGGCTGCTCGTTCGGCCCGCCGCCAGGAGATCGTCCAGCGCGGCGCCGATCGCCTCGGTGGCGAAGCCGGCATCCTGCGCCACTTCGGCGACGGACAGGGCCTCGTCCCAGCGCCGGGCGGCCAGTAGACGGCGCGAGTTCGTCAGCAGCGCTTCGCGCTCGGCGGCATCAGCCCCGGCGAAACGTTGGATCAGAAGTTCGCGGAGCAGCGGATGGAGCGACAGCGACGTGCCTTCCGTGACAGCCAGGAGGCCGTGGGCCACGGCGTCGTCGATCACCTTGCCCGCGCCACGCCCGAGCAATTCACGAGCGACGCCGACGTCGGTGACCGACGCGACCGCGAGCAGCATCAGAGCGGTTTGCGTGCTCTCCGGCGCCGCAGCCAGCAGCTCACTCGCCAGGAACTCGTAGAGCGTGTGAGAGAGGAGTCGACTCGAGGTGAGGTCGACGTCACCGCTCATCGCCGCCAGGCCGAGAACAGCGGGCCAGCCCTCGGCCGTGCGCATCAGACGGGCGCGCCCGGCGACCGCGCCGACAGCCGTGAGGACCTTGGCGGCTTCGTCGTCCGTCATCGCGAGCTCGTCGACTCCGATCTCGAGGCCCTCGCGGTAGACCTCGAGTCGAGGTGTGAACCAGTCGGGTCGCGTTCGGGTCGTGATCAGGAACCGGATGCCGAGACCCTCGACGAGCATCGATAGGAGCTCCTCGGCTTCGTTCGTTCCGGCCGCCTCCCATTCGTCCACGACCAGAAGAACGTCCTCGCTCAACGTCTCGAAGGTGCGGAGGATCGCCCGGCCCAGAGGCTTCGGGCTGGCATTCACGGACGCGATCGCGGCGACCTTCCCCTCCTCGCGGGGCAACTCGGGTGCAATCGACGCGAGCAAGTCGTCGAGCTGGACGGCAAGGAGTGCGACGTCGCCCGATGCGCGCGTCGTCCGGTACCACGCCACCGGCCCGTCTTGTCGCTGCGACCACTGGCGTGCGAGCGTCGTCTTCCCGTAGCCGGCCGGCGCCGCAAGAACCGAGACGCGCGAACCGCCGCCCTCCGCGAGATGCGCGATCAATCGCGGGCGCTCGATGATGTGGTCGAGGGCGGGCGAGGCCGCCGTTGTGATCGTCTCCACCATTCCCCTGCCCGTCCCGGCTCGTCCGGGGTCCGAGGACCTTACTCCTGTATCGCCCGCTCGTCACGTCTGCTGCAAGCGGGGGGTCCCGCGCTCGGGGTAGGGCCCGAGCGCGGGTTGCCGTCAGCCCCCGGCGCCGGCAAGGGCCGGCGCAAGCTCACGCGCGAGGGGGTCCTCGCCGGTGAGCGCCTTGAACGCGGCAGGAATCTGCCGCCGCCTCGGCACGCCGAGCTTCTGGCGCAGCACATCGCAGTGCGCCTTCGCCGTTCTGGGCGAGATGCCGAGACGCTGTCCGACCTCGTCGTTCGAGCATCCGCGCGCGATCAGCACCACGATCTGGAGCTGGCGCTCGGTGAGGTCTGGCTTTGCGTCGTCGCTGCCTGTCATGGCCCGGCACGCTACGGCCAGGCCGGCGACGGAGCTATCGGCCGACGGGGGTATTCGGGCTGGCGGTGCGCGCTCCGCCGACGAAGCTCGCCTGGTGGCCGCGCGCGTTGGCCTCGGTGAGCTCCTCCTGCGTCAGCGCGCCGGTGCGCAGCAGCAGGTCGAACTCGTCGCGGAGGTGCGTCCGCATCATCTCCGGGCCGTCAGTGGCAATCGTGAAGAGCACGCCGTGCTCGACGAACGTGCGGAAGACGTCGCGCACCGCCTCCTCGTCGGGCAGCGCCTTGGTGAGGAGGTTCGAGGTGGGGCAGATCTCGAGGACGACCTCGCGCTCGCTCAGCTCCTTCATCAGCTCGGGGTCGCCGGCCGCGAGCACACCGTGCCCGATCCGGTCGGGACGCAGGAGCTCGAGCACCTCTCCGATCTCTGCGCGGCCCATCTCGCCGCCCTCCTCGCCGACGTGGATCGTCACCCCGAGCCCGGCGGCGCGGGCGTACTCCACCATCGGCTGCACCTGCGCGTAGTCGTAGCGCTCGCCGCCCGGCCGCGGCCCGGCGATGTCGATCCCCACGACGCCGCGCGGCGCCCAGCGAATCGCCTTCTCGACGATGATCTCGTTCTGGTGCGGCGTGAACGTGCGATCCATCATCAGGATCAGGCCCGCGCGCACCTGCGGATATTCGAGGCTCGCGACGTCGAGGCCGCGGATCGCGGCGAGGATGATGTGGTCGAGGTCGCGCTCGCCGCCGCGGTTTCGCTTCATCGGGTTGAAGCGGAGCTCGAGGGTCGTGATTCCCTGCGAGCGGTACGCGCCGCCGATCGCCCCGTGCACCGACACCTCGACGGCGGCCGGGCTCGACTGGATCAGCTCCGTGTAGTGGTAGATCGCGTCGAGCGCGTCGAGATCGGGCACTCCTCGCGGGTCCGACACGGTCACGAGCCGGTCGAAGTCCCAGAAGTCCTTGACCGGGAGCGCGATGCCCTGCCGGTGGGCGAGCGACCAGAGGATGTCGGAGGAGACGGAGCCGCCGAGGTGAGTGTGGAGCTCGGCGAGGCCGTCCATCGGGTGAGTTTAGTCCCAGCCGACGACCGCCCAGCGGCGGCTGAGGAAGCGCGGGCCGAGGAGCGCGAGCCGCGCCGCGATGAGGACGTCGAGCGCCACCCACACGCCGACGACTCCCCATCCGAGAGCCAGTGAGAGCGCCGCGAGCGTGACGAAGAGGGCGCTCGCAGCGAGCATCGACCACATGAGGAAGCGCGTGTCGCCCGCGCCGATGAGGATCCCGTCGAGCGCGAAGACGGCGGCGCCGAGCGGCTGCATCGCCGCGAGGAACGGCCAGAGGAGCGCCGCCTGGTGCAGGACCGCAGGGTCGTTGGTGAACGCCTCCGGGAGTGCGTGCGAGAGCGGGGCCAGCACGAGGGCGAAGCCCAGGCCGACGACGACCGACCAGCCGATCATCCGCACCGCCGCCGCGTAGGCGCCGTCGGCGTCGCCGGCTCCGAGCATCCGGCCGACGATCACCTGGCCGGCGATGGCGAGCGCATCGAGGATCAGCGCCAGGAGGATGAAGAGCTCGTACGCGATCTGGTGGGCGCCGATCTGCGCGTCTCCCATGCGCGCGAGGACGGACGCCGCGACGAGGAACGAGGCGTAGAGGGCGGCAGTGCGCACGAAGATCTGTCGCCCCACGCGCACGAGCGGCCGCATCTCGCGCCAGCTCGGTCGTCGCGACGGCGCGTGCGGCCGGAGCAGCTCGACGACGAACGCCACTCCCATTCCCACCTGGGCGATCGCCGTCCCAGCCGCCGAGCCCGCGATCCCCCAGTGGAAGACGTAGACGAACAGGACCTCCAGCACGAGGTTCGCGACGTTCGCCAGGACGACGATCTCGAGCGGCCGGCGGAGGTTCGAGACGCCGCGCAGATAGCCCTGGCCGGCGAGGGCGACCAACGCCGCGGGGAGGCCGATCGCCCCGATGCGGAAGTAGGTGAGCGCGAAGTCGCCCGAACGGCCATGGGCACCGAGGCCGGCGAGAAGCGGTTCGGCGACGATCTCCAGGACGATGAGCAGCGCCACGCCGATCCCGAGCGAGACCCAGAGCGCTTGCGCGGCGAGCCGGGCGGCCTCCTCGTGCCGGCCCGCACCCGAGGCGCGGGCGACGACGGCGGTCGTGCCGTAGGTGAGGAAGTTGAAGATCGTGAAGGCGCCGGCGAGCACCGTGCCGGCGAGGCCGAGCGCCGCGATCTGCGGTCGGCCCAGGTGGCCGACGATCGCCGTGTCGGCGAGGACGTACAGCGGCTCGGCCGCAAGCGCGCCGAGGGCCGGCAGCGCCAGGCGGACGATCTCGCGGTCGTACGTGGAACGGAGACGCACCGGGTCGCCGACGATAATGGGCCGATGCCGCCGCCGGACTCGATGCCTGACCTGAGCCAGTTCGTACGACTTCCGTCGAGCCGTATCGCGCGGGTGCTCTTGGGTCTCGTCGTCCTTGCGGCGCTCGCGGGGCTGTTCTGGTGGAGGCGCGGCAGCCTCGCCTCGATCGGGAGCGCGTTCAGTCAGGTGCCGCTGGGAGTGGGTCGTCGTCGCGATCGTGTTGAACCTCCTCTCGGTCGTCGTTCGCGCCCTCGCCTGGAAGACCGTCATCGACTCGGCGATGGAACCGCCGCATCCGCGGTTCATGCTCGTCTTCTCAGCCTTCTCGGTCGGGCTCTTCGCCAACGCGCTGCTGCCCGGTCGGGTCGGCGAGCTCGCGCGGGTCGCGGTGCTCACGCGCAAAATGCCCGGTCGCAAAGGCGCCTGGGCGACCCTCGTCGGCACGGTCTTCGCGCACCGCGTCTTCGACATCGTCCCGGTGCTCTTGCTCATCCTCTACGTGATCGTCACGGCGAGCATCCCGTCGTCGGCGCGCGCAACCTTGCTCTTCGTGATCGGGATCGGAGTCGGGTTGTTCGCGTTCGCCTTCATCTCCGCGCGCAGGCATCACCACGAGATGGCGATCGAAGGGCTGGGGCCCGTACGCAGCCTGCTCACCATGGGCAGGCACGGGCTGGGCGTGATGCGCTCGCCGGCTGCCGCCGCGCTGGCGATCTTCTTCCAGATCCTCGGCTGGACGTTCCAGCTCCTGGCTGTCTGGACGGCGATGCGTGCGTTCGACATCCACGCGCCGCTGCCCGCGGCCGGCGTCGTGCTGCTCGTGATGAACGTCGTGACGATCCTGCCGTTCTGGCCGGGCAACGTCGGCCTCGTCCAGGTCGCAATCGCCTCCGCGCTCGTCGGTTACGGCGTGTCGTACAGCGTCGGCGTCGCGTACGGGTTCGGGCTGCAGGCGATCGAGGCGTCGGTCGGCATCGGCGTCGGACTCCTCTTCCTCGCGCGCGAGGGGCTCTCGTTCGCGATGTTGCGGGTGATGCCGACCGCGAACCAGGCGGAGATGCCGGCCGAGGAAGCCGCCTAGGGTCGGGGCTAGCTGTCGCTCGGGGCGGCAGGCGGCCGCGACTGCTCTACGCGGCGTGCGAGCTCCTCGACCCGGCCTTCGGCGGCGTCGAGCTTCGCGCGGCAGAAGGTGTAGAGCTCCTCGCCGCGTTCCCAGAGCTTCAGCGCCTCGTCGAGGGGGACCTGGCCACGCTCGAGTTGCTCGACGATCTGCTCGAGCTCGGTTTGGGCCTGCTCGAAGCTCCGCTGCTCGGGCTCGCTCACTCGCTCACGTCCTCGACGCGCGCGCCGAACGCGCCGCGGGCGAGAGTGACGTCGACCCGCGCTCCGACCGAGACGTCTTCGGCCGAGGCTGCGACGTCGCCCGATTCCGTCCGAACGATTGCGTACCCTCGCTCCAGTGTTTGCAGTGGAGACAACGCTACAAGCTTCGCCGCGGTGTTCTCGAGCGCCGCCTGTTTCCGCTCGACTGCGAGCGCCGGGGCGAGCCGTAGCCGGTCGCGCGTGCGCTCGAGGCGGTGGCGTTCCCGATCCACGGCGGTGCTCGGCCAGGCATGAAGCCGGTCGGCGGAGCGGGCGAGGCGCTGGCGATCCCGCTCGAACGAACGCCGGGCGTTGCGCGCAAGCGCCGTGTGGGCCCGGTCGAGCTTTCCGTACAACTCGTTCAGCTCGGGCACGACGAGCTTGCCGGCGGCCGTGGGTGTCGACGCCCGGACGTCCGCTGCGAGATCGCAGAGCGGTGTGTCCTGCTCGTGCCCGACAGCAGAGACGACGGGAACCCGACACCCGGCCACCGCCCGGACGACACGCTCGTCGCTGAAGGGAAGGAGGTCCTCGAAGCTTCCGCCTCCGCGGGTCAGGACGATCACGTCGACGTCCGGACGCTCGCAAAGAACGCCGATCGCGGCCACGATCTCGGCTGCCGCGCGTGGGCCTTGCACGTAGGTCTCCGCGACGAGAACCGATGCCGGCGGGAAGCGCGTCCGGATCGTCGTGACGATGTCGCGCTTCGCGGCTGCGTCGTTCCCGGTCACGACGCCGATTCGGCGCGGCAGGAACGGCAGCGGTCGCTTGCGCTCGTCGGAGAAGAGACCCTCGGCGGCGAGGGCTGCCTTCAGCTGCTCGAGAGAAGCGAGATGTGCGCCGGCGCCGAATCGCTCGATCGTGAGGGCGCGGAGCTTGAACTCGGCCCGCTGTTCGTAGAGCTCGGGACGTCCGAACACGTGAACCCGCTCGCCGTCGGCGAGGTCGAGCCGCAGCGCGTCGAACCGGCCGCGTGCCATCGTGACGCCGACGCAGGAGCCGTCCGCTGGATCCTTGAGCGTCAGGAAGACGCTTGCCCACCGGTCGTGCCGCTTGAGCTCGGTCACCTCGCCCTCGACCCAGAGCGTCGGGAGCCGTGAAAGCCATTGCCCTACGCCACGGTTGAACGCGGCCACCGAATAGACGGTGCGGTCGTCGTAGGGGAGCGCCTCGACCTTGGCCACGGCCGCAGCCTAGTCGGGGCGACCGTTAGAGAAGGATCTCGGCGGCCGTCTCGGGCCGGCAGCCGCGGCCGAGCATCTCGCAGGCCAGATGCAGGTCGGCCTCGCTCACTGCGAGCCGCTCGGCGAGCGAGAGCGGATAGCCGGCCTCGATCAGGATGTGAAGGCGCCAGCCTTCCACTTTCGACCGTTCGTCGAAGAGGGGCTCGAGAATTGGGGTCGTCGTCGTTTCGCTCATGGCCACCTTTTGGTCACATCTGGTTCGTGGTGCTATCGACGAACCCTCCTGGGCTTTGTTAGACCAATTTTTTGTTAGGAATGCTCAGGAACCGCGGACGGCGGCGGCCGAGCCAACCCGGCGCAGGAGCTCCTCGAGGCGTGCCTCCAGCACGCCCCGCTCCGCCTCGATGTCGGCGCGAAGGTCGTCCATTCTGCGGCGGATCTCGGACTCGAGCTCGCCGAGCCGCAGGTCGTGCGCGGCAACGAGCTCGTCCTGCCGGCGCTCCAGCTCCTTCGAGACGTTCGAGACGCGGTGCTCGAGCCGCTGCGCGCCGGCGTCTCCGACGTGCGCAAGCCGTTCCGCGAGCACCGTCTCGGCTTCACGCGAGAAGGTGCTCACCGCGCGGTCGAGCTCGCGTGCGAGGCGCTTGGCGGCATCCTCCCGCGACGACTTCACGAGCTGCGCGAAGCGCTGAGCAGCCTCCTCGGCGTGAGAGGCCACTGCGCGGTCGACTGCGCGCTCGAGCTGCTCGATCTGCCGGCGTGAGAGGTCTTCGAACCCGGAACGCACGCGCTGGATCGCGTCGGCTTCTTCCCGCTGCGCCTGTTCCGCCAGCACGCGCTCGCGGCCGGCCATGCGCGTCTCGAGCTCGTGGAGCGCCCTGCGCCGGTCGGCCGCGTGGGTCTCGAGCTCGCTCCGTACGAGGCCGAGCGCTTCGTCGAGCGTCCGGGTGAGCTCTGCGCGCAGCCGTGCGACGCCCACGCGCTGCTCCTCGCTCTCGGCCGACAGCCGCTCGGCGTCGGCGGCGAGCCGCAGCTCGAGCTCGCGCAACAGCTGCTGCTGCCGCTGCTCGAGCTCGGCGATCCGCAGCTTCGTCGCGTCGGCGATTCGATCGAGGTCCTGCGACCAGCCCGCGAGTCGCTGCTCCGTCTGCGCCTGAACCTGGGTCAGCTTGTCGCCGAGAGCTGCCGTCGCGTCGTGCTCGCGCTCGGCGACGAGCGTGCGCCGCTCCTCGGCGATCTGCCGTTCCTGCTGCTCCAGCAGCGAGCGGGAATCGGCGCGGGCGCGAGCGAGCGTGAGCTCGACCTCCTTCGCGAGCGTCTTCTTCTCCCGCTCGACGGTGGCGACGAGGTCCGCCTGCGCCTCGGCGAGCCGCGCGTCCGTCGCCGCGACGCGTTTCAACGCGCGGCGGAGGAGGACCGCGGCCCCGGCTGCGAGTGCGCACGCCGTCAGTCCGCCCGCCGCGACCGCGAGGGACCGGTCGTGACGCAGGGCGAACGCGACCCAGACGCCGACGGCGGCCAGGGCCTCGAGGACGAACGCAGCCATGAGCAGGGACGAGGAAGCGCGGCGGAACGCAGCTCCCGCAAGCGCGAGCGCAGCAACCACGACGCCGGCCGCGAAGACGAGATCCGCGATAGTCGTCAACGACATCGCCTTGAGTCTACGGCGCGGAGCAGGAGCAGGGCTACGGCGATGAGGACAGTCGCCGCCACGAGTGCCTTGAGCGCGGCCTCGGGCTCGGCGGTAAGCGCTGCTGCGTCCACCGGAAGCGTCGTCCCGTCATCGAGCGTGATGCTCCCCTCGACGCTGAGGACGCGGCGGCGGACGAGCCGAACCGGCGTCGAGAGCCGTCGCTGGGCCCAGCTGCAGGCGAAGGCGTAGCCGGCCGCGGCGAACGCCGCAGCGTGCAGCGTGCGAGCCGACGCGAAGTACGCCGTCAGGACCGGAAACGCTCCCCAGGCAGCGGGGAACCAGAGCCCGCCGTGGAAGCGCCCGTCGAACAGCTCCAGGTTGTACGCCACGACGAAGAAGGCGCCGACAGCCACGAAGACGAGCAGCCACAGGGTGCGCGAGATCGCGACGGCGATCCCGATCGCCGCTGCGGCGGAGATCGAGACCACGGCGAGCGGCACGAGCACCGTCTCCGGGATGCGAGTCTGCAGCGGCCGCCCGCGCAGCTCGTCGAGAGCGTGCGCACCGACTCCCATCGCCAGCGCGAACGCAAGCGTCGTCCAGCCCCAGAGCGCCCAATCCATCCGGGGTGCAAGCGCGGCTCCGACCGCGACGTACGAGAGATGCCAGAGCGTGTACGGCGGGTGGAGGAGCGTGACGTAGTCGCGCCAGCCGCCCGTACGCAGGGCGTAGAAGGCGGGCCGCGGCCGGGCGGCCGTCACTCGCGTGTCCCCCAGACGACGATCCCGCCGCCGACGCTCAGTCGCCGCGCCTGGACGTCGGAGATGCCCGCCTCGCGCCACGCGTCGAGGAGCCTCGGCTCCGGCCAGGCGTGCCAGAAGTCCCGGATGCTCGGGCCGAGGAAGCGGCCGACGCCGCCCCAGCCGGGCGAGACGAGGGCGCCCGCTGCGGGCAGGCCGACTCGCACGTAGAGCTCCCAGAGCGGACGCCAGACGCCTCGCGGCAGCCCGAACTCGAGCATCGCCACCGTGCCGCCGGGCCGGACGACGCGGGCGAGCTCGCGCAAGGTGGCGGGGACGTCGTCGACGTAACGCAGGAGATAGGTGAACGTCAGCGCGTCGAACTCCCCGTCCGCGAACGGCAGCCTCTCGGCACGTCCGTCGCGCAGCTCGATCCGATCCGTCAGCCCGGCGTGTTCGACTCGCTCGCTTCCGGCGGCGAGCATCTCGGGGCTCTGGTCGATGCCGATCACCGTGCGGGCCGGCTCGGCGCGAGCGAGCTCGATTGCCACGGCCGCCGTTCCGCTGGCGACGTCGAGTACGCGACGGGCGTCGGGCGGAATCCGCGAGGCGAGGAAGGAACGCCAGCGCGGGTCCTGTCCGAAGGAGAGCAGGCGCGCGTAGCGGTCGTAGGTCGGGCCGAGCGGTGCGAACAGCTCGCGTGCGTGCCGCGTCCGGGTGGAAGCTTCCACGACCGTATTCTGGCCGCATGACGGTCGCCGAGGACGTCGGACGCATCGCGAGCGCCGCCGCGAGCCTCGCCGGCCCGGGAGAAGAGGTCGCCGGCGTGCTCGCCACCGAGACGCTCGGCCGCCGCGTCTATCTCTGCGCGTTCGAGTCGGCAGAGGGCCACTCGTGGCTCGCGCTCGGCGACGACGCCCAGCCGCTGACAGAGCGGAGGCTCGTGCGGGAGGCCGCCTCGCTCGCGGCTCTGTGCGAGGTGGCCGAGGAAGCCGCGGGCGGCGGAGACCTCACAGAGCTCCGCTCCCGGCTCGCCGAGCTTCGCGCGACGGACAACCCGGAAGGCATCGAGGAGGCCGAGACCGCGGCGGCGGTCCTCGCCGACACGCTCCAGCCCGAGCCGCGCCTGGCGAGCGGCGCCTATCTCGACGCGATCGGCTCGGCTTCACGGCGGCTCGAGCAGGCGCTCGGCGAGAGCGGCTCGTCGCCGTTCGCCGCGGCGATGCAGTCCGCGATGGCCGCGGTCGAGGGGATCAGCGACGACGTCGACCGGCACTACAAGCTGCCGTTGACGTAGCCGTCGCGGCTACCCTTGCGGCATGGAAGGCGGCGGCTTCGGATTCCCTCTCGGCGGTGACCCCGAGGATCTGATGCGCAGCCTGCGCGAGTTCGCCGAGCAGCAGGCCGAGAGCGTGCAGGAGGCTCAGCGCGAGCAGTTCGCGACGCTCACGCTCAACACCGCCGTCGAGCTGACCGCGGCAGCGCTGCAGCAGGTGCAGCCGCAGGGCGGCGTCGACGAGCAGGCGGTCGCACTTCGCGACGCGATGCGCGTGCTCTTCCCCGAGGCGGTGGCGCTCGTCAGCGCCGCACGCCAGGGGTTCATGCGCGAGTCGTGAGCCGCGCGGCGCCTGCCGCATAGAATCGCGCCGCCCGTGTCGCTGCTCGACTCCGCCCTCGTCCGCCTCCTGCCGGCGGTGCCGAAGCCCGTCGTGCAGCTGTTCTCCTCCCGGTACATCGCCGGGGCGACACTCTCCGAGGCCGTCGGTTGCGTCCGCGAGCTGAACGACGGCGGGAAGATGGCGACGGTCGACGTGCTCGGCGAGGAGATCACGCGCGAGGACGAGACGCGTGCGATAACCCGGGTCTACCTCGACGTCTTCGCCGCGATCGACGAGGCCGCGCTCGACTCGAACGTCAGCGTCAAGCTCACCGCGCTCGGCCTCGACCTCTCGTACGAGCTCTGCCGCGAGAACCTGGTCGAGGTCGTGCAGACGGCGGCCGGCTACGGCAACTTCGTCCGGATCGACATGGAGGACTCGTCGACGACCGACGAGACGCTGCGGCTGTACCGCGAGCTACGCGAGGACGGCCACGACAACCTCGGCGTCGTCTTGCAGGCGCGGCTGCGCCGGACGCTCGACGACATCGAGGCGCTGGGCGACCTGCAGCCGAGCGTCCGGATCTGCAAGGGCATCTACCTCGAGCCGGGCTCGATCGCGTTCACCGACTACGAGACGGTGCGCGCGAACTTCCTGCGCTGCCTCGACGCGCTCT
Organism: uncultured Actinomycetes bacterium; assembly: GCA_963696975.1. Taxonomy (GTDB): domain Bacteria; phylum Actinomycetota; class Thermoleophilia; order Gaiellales; family Gaiellaceae; genus Palsa-739. The sequence continues at coordinate 783,106 of CAVOMI010000004.1, forward strand.
TCGACGCCGGGTGCTACGTCGGCGTGGCGACCCACGACGAGTGGCTGCTCGGACAGACGCTCGCGCGGATCGCCGAGCGCGGTCTCCAGCCGCTCGAATACGAGCTCCAGATGCTCCTGGGCGTACGTGAGCAGCGGCGCGACGAGCTGGTCGCCGAGGGGCACAGGCTCCGCGTCTACGTCCCGTTCGGCGAGCACTGGTACGGCTACTCGCTGCGCCGGCTGCAGGAGAATCCAGCGATGGCAGGGACGATCGCCAAGGCGACGGCCGGCCGCGTCCTCCGCCTCGGCCCGCGGTGATCTGGGCACGGGCCGAGGGCTGCCGCGTCACGCTCGCCGACGGGCGCGAGCTCCTCGATCTCACGGGCGGCTTCGGCGTCGCGGCGCTCGGCCACCGCAATCCGCGCGTCCTCGAGGCCTGGCGCGAGCAGGAGGTCGTGCATGCGCTCGGCGACCTCGCCGACGCCGAGGTGACGGTGCGCCTGCGCGAGGCGCTGCCGCGGCCGGCGAAGCTCGGCGTCAGCGGGGAGGACGCGGTCGAGATCGCGCTCCGTACCGAGCTGCTCGCCACCGGGAAGCCGGGCATGGTCGCATTCGAAGGCGCCTACCACGGCACCGGGCTGCTGGCGCTCGCGGCGACGGGTTTCGAGCGGTTCCGCGAGCCGTTCGCTCCGTGGCTGCCCGGGCCTGTGCACCGGCGTCCCTACGGCGAGGATCCCGGGCCGCTGCCCGAGGACGCCGGCTGCGTGATCGTCGAGCCGGTGCAGGGAAGGGCGGGCTCGCGGGTGCCGCCGGACGGATTCCTCGAGACGCTGCGCCGCCGCTGCGACGAGGCGGGCGCGCTGCTCGTCGTCGACTCGATCTTCTGCGGGCTCGGGCGGGTGGGCGAGATGTGGCCGGGCGAGGAGGTCGCGGACGTGTTGTGCGTCGGCAAGGCACTCGGCGGCGGGCTGCCGCTCTCCGCGGCGCTCTTCTACCGCGACAGCCTCGAGGACGTGTGGCAGCTCGGGCCTGAGGACGTCTACACGCACACGCATGTCGGGAATCCGCTCGCGTGCGCCGCCGCTCTCGTCGTGCTCGAGGAGGTGCCGAAGCTGCTCGACCGGGTGCGCGAGGCAGGCGACCGGTTCGAGCGCGAGGGCTGGCACGGCCGCGGCCTTATGCGTGCCCGCGAAGGCGACGCGGACGAAGCGCTGGAGCGTGGCGTCCTCGTGGTCCCGGCCGGCCTCGACGGTTCCCTGATCCAGGCGACGCCGCCGCTGACGATCACCGACAGCGAGCTCGACGAGGCGTTCGAGCGGCTCGGCTAGCCGGCGCGGCGCGCGTAGAGGAGAAACGTGGCCGGGATGCGGCGGTCGTGACCTCGGCGCGAGGTCCCGCCCGGATACTCCTCGAGTGCCTGGATCCGCAGACCCGCGCGCGCGAGCGTGCTCACGACCTGGCCGAGCCGCCACAGCCGGTCGGGGTCGGCCGGGTCGCGGAAGTAGTCGCTCTTCCAGCGGAGGAACACGTCGACGCAGTCGGCGACGGGGTGGTCGTCGAAAACGAGGAGCTCGCCGTTCTCGCGCAGCGCGGCCGCGATGCCGAGCGCCCAGCCGTCGAGGTCGTCGAGGTGGCCGAGCACGCCCTCGCCCGAGTAGACGAGGTCGAAGCGGCCGCGCCGCAACTGCCGCGGCAGCGACTGTGGGTTCCCGTCGACCCAGAGGATCTTCGGCCACCGCTCCCGAGCCGTCTCGAGCGCTCCGTGCCGCGCGTCGATGCCGGTCGCCTCGGCACCGAGCTCGGCGAGAGCCGCCGTCGCCTCGCCCGTGCCGCAATGGAGATGCAGCACGCGCTTGCCCTTCAGGTCGCCGAGCGTCCGCTGCACGGTCGACGGCAGCGCCACCGGCTCGGCGCGGGCGCGATGTGCGTCGTCCCAGGCTCGGATGTTCTCCTCGGTCGGCTCCATCACGCACCGAGCGAGTAGCCGCCGTCCACCACCAGCGTCTGCCCGCAGACCATCGAGGCGTCCGGCGAGCAGAGGAAGGAGACGGCAGCCGCCACGTCCTCCGGCTCGACGAGGCGCCCGGCCGGCGTGCGCTTGACCGAAGCGAGCATCTGCTCTTTGTTCGGGAACCAGTCGAGCGCCTCGGTGTCGACGACTCCTGCCGACACGCAATTGACGCGGATCCCGCGCGGCGCGAGGTCGAAGGCGAGATAGCGCACCACCGACTCGAGCGCCGCCTTCGACGTGCCGATGAGGACGTAGTTCGGGAGGACGCGCTGGGAACCGAGGCTCGAGATCGCGAGGATCGCCCCGCCCTCCTCCATCGCCGGCGCGGTCGCGCGGGCGAGCGACAGAAGGGCGCGCGCGTTCGCGGCCATCGTCCAGTCCCAGTGCTTGTCCTCGGTCTCGAGCGCCGGGCGGATCACGCCCGTGGCGGCGTTGTGGACGACGACCCGGTACGGGCCGCCGGCTGCGAGCTCTTCGACCACCCGCGGCTCCGCGACGTTGCCGCGCACGAGCACGGCCTCGGCGCCCGCCTCCTGAACGAGAGCTGCCGCCTCCTCGGCCGCCTTGTCGTTGCGCATGTAGCCGAGCACCGCCCGAGCCGCGCCGTCGGCCACGAGGCGGAGCGCGATCGCCCGGCCGATCCCGCGCGTTCCTCCCGTCACGAGGACGGAGGCTCCGTTCAGATTCATCGCCGCGGCAGGGGCTCGTCGGCGGGCGCCGAGCTCGGCAGCTCGCTCCAGCCGGGTCGCGAGCGCGGCTCGCGCCGGCTGTCGCCGGCCTTCGACGACGCGTACCCGAGCCGGTCGAGCAGCTCGATCTTCTCTTCCGCGTACTGCCGCACCGGGTGCTCCTCGGGCAGATCGGCGACGAGCTCGCGCACACGGGCGCGGAGCTGGTAGGCGAAATGCGGCGTCGCCGGCCCGACGAGCTCGTCGACGTCGGCGAAGGTCGGCTCAGGCATCGTTACGGAGCCTAACGAAGGTACGTTCGAGGACGTGCGGCGCCTATCTGTCGTGGACGCGATGTTGCTCGGCGCCGTCCTGCTGTGGGCGCTCAACGTCACCGTCACGAAGTACATGCTCGAGCACGGCTGGCTGCCGCTCGCCTATGCAGCGATCCGCTATTTCGCGGCCATCGCCATCTTCTGGGTCTACACCTGGTTGCGCGAGCGCTCGTTCCGGATCGCACGGGAGGACTGGCGATACGTCGGGATCGCGGCGGCGATGATCTTTTCCAACCAGCTCTGCTTCGTCTACAGCCTCGAGTTCGCGCACGCCTCGACGGTGTCGCTCCTCTTCGGGACGTGCCCGATGTTCGTGGGCCTGATCTCGATCGTCTTCCTGCGCGCGCACTTGGGGCGCTCGTTCTGGATCGGGGCCGCCCTGACCTTCGCCGGGGTCGCCCTGATCGCGGCGGGCGCCGGAGGCGGACTTGTCTCGGGCTGGAAGGGCGACCTACTCGCGATCGCGCTCGCCGTCACGTGGGCGGCCTACACGATCGCGATCGCGCCGCTCATGCGCCGCTACTCGCCGTACCGAATCAGCGCGGTGGTGCTCGCCATCGGTTGGGCGCCGCTCGCGCTCGTGAGCATCCCGCAGATCAGCCGCCAGGACTTCTCGTTTTCCGGGACGGTCTGGCTCGGCTTCGCCTACGCCGTGATCGGCCCGCTCTTCCTCACGAACATCCTCTGGTTCACCGCCGTCGACCGGGTCGGAGCCGCGCGGGCCTCGATCTTCAACAACATGCAGCCGTTCTTCGGCGTGCTCTTCGCGCTCCTGATCCTCTCCGAGTCGATCCACGGTCTCGAGATCGCCGGCGGTGCGCTCATCTTCGCCGGCATCGCCTACGAGCGCGTGGGCCGACAGCAGCTGGCGCGCGTGCCGACCGCGGAGTGAGCCGGCCGGCTTGACAACGCCTACCGACTTTATCTATAAAACTAGATATATGGCCTTGATCGAGTTCCATCTCGATTCTCGCTCCGGGGTACCGACGTACCTGCAGCTCGTCCATCAGGTGCGCCACGCCGTCCAGCTCGGCATCCTTGGGCCCGGCGACCAGCTGCCGACGGTGAAAGAGGTCGTCACGAGCTTGGCGATCAACCCGAACACGGTCCTCAAGGCGTACGGGGCGCTGGAGAGCGAGGGGATCGCCGAGGGTCGCCGCGGCCAGGGGACGTTCGTCGCGAGCTCGGCGCCGTCCCCGCTCGGCGACGATGTCGGGAAGCTCAGGCGCTCGCTCCGGAACTGGTTCGGCCAGGCGCGTGCGGCCGGACTCGACGAACAGGCGATCGAAGCGCTGCTCTCCGAGCAGCGGGGCTCCGCGAGGCGAGTGGCTTGACCGCCGCGCTGGAGACGCAGCGACTCGGACGGCGGTACGGCTCGGAATGGGCGCTTCGGGACTGCACGCTCGACGTCCCCCGCGGCACGGTGACGGCGCTCGTCGGCCCGAACGGCGCGGGCAAGACGACACTGCTGCGGCTCGCGGTCGGCCTGACCCGCCCGACCGCCGGCTCGGTGCGGGTGTTCGGCCTGGACCCGCGCGAACAGGCTGCGGAGGCGCTACCGCGCGTCGGCTTCCTCGCGCAAGAGCATCCGCTCTACGGCGGCTTTACCGTCGACGAGATGCTGCGCGTCGGCCGCAAGCTCAACCCTGGCTGGGACGACGAGGCGGCGCACGCCCGCATCGCCGAGCTCGATCTGCCGCTGCGCAAGAAGGTGCGGACTCTCTCCGGCGGGCAGCGCGCCCAAGTTGCGCTCACGCTGGCGCTCGCGAAGCGGCCGGAGCTGCTGCTCCTCGACGAGCCCGTCGCCTCGCTCGACCCGCTCGCCCGGCGCGAGTTCCTCCAGTCGGTGCTCGAGGCCGTGGCCGAGCGCGAGATCACCGTCGTCCTCTCGTCCCATATCCTCGCCGACCTCGAGCGGGTCTGCGACCACCTCGTGATCCTCGCAGCCGGCCGGACGCAGCTCGCCGGCTCGATCGAGGAGATAGTCGCCTCGCATCGTCTCCTCACCGGCCCGCGCGACGCCGCCGACGACGTGGAGCGCATGCACGACGTCGTGCGGGTCAGCCACGCCGAGCGGCAGACGAGCGTGCTCGTGCGGGCGAACGGCCACGTCTACGACTCCCGTTGGAGCGTGCACGAGCTCGACCTCGAGGAGATCGTGCTCGCGTATCTCGGCCAGGACGCCGCCACCCGGCGGCGAGAGGCGATGGCGTCGTGATCTGGCTCAGCTGGCGCCAGCAGCGCACCGAAACCCTGATTACGGCGGCGATCCTGGGGCTGCTCGCAGCGGCCTTCATCCCTGCCGGAATCCACCTCTCGGATCTCTTCGCTCAGCAGCACCTCGCGCGCTGCGTCAACCGCCAGTCCCAAACGTGCGCCTTTGCCATCGGAAGCTTCGCCGTCAGCGCCGGGACCCTGCGCGGCCTCTTCGCCAGTGGCTGGTTCAACCTCATTCCGGGGCTGATCGGAGTCGCGCTCGCCACGCCGCTCCTCCTCGACCTCGAGAACGGCACGGTCCGGCTCGCCTGGACGCAGAGCATCACCCGCCGGCGCTGGGTCACGACGAAGCTCGGTCTTGCCGTCGGAACGGTCCTTCTGGCCGCAGCCGGACTCAGCCTCCTCTTCACCTGGTATCAGGGGCCGTTCGACCGGGTCTTCGGCCGTTGGGACGAGTTCGACTTCGAGTGGATCGTTCCGTCCGCCTACGCGCTCTTCGCGCTCGGGCTCGCCCTCGCGGTCGGCGTCATCCTGCGCCGGAACGCGGCGGCGCTGGTCGTCGCGTACGGCGGCTACGTCGCGGCGCGCCTGTTCGTCCAGTCGTGGCTCAGGCAGCGCTTCGTCGCGCCTCTCACTGCCACCTGGGGGCCGCACGCCCTCGGGCCGAATCTCAGCAAGGCCTGGGTCATCAGCCAGAGCCCGAGTGACAGGGCTGGCCATCCGTTCACCGGCGGCGCCCAGGTCTTCCAGGAGTGCGCGCGAGCCGCCGGCTCGCGGGGTTTCAAGGGAGTCAACCAGGCGTGCATGGCCCGCCACGGCGCCGGCTTCACGCACGTCGTCTACGAGCCGGCGAGCCGGTTCTGGGAGTTCCAGGGGATCGAAGCTGCGCTCTTCGGCGGCGTCGCGCTGCTCCTCATCGCCTTCGCCGCCTGGCGCGTGCTCGCCTCGGACTAGAGGCATAATCCGCCCATGGCCGAAGACTTCATGCCGCTCAAGGGCTGGGACCACGTCGAGCTCTGGGTCGGCAACGCAAAGCAGGCGGCGTACTTCTACGAGCACGCCATGGGCTTCACGCGCACCGCATATGCCGGCCCCGAGACGGGCGTTCGCGACCGCGCTTCCTACGTCCTCGAGCAGGGAGACGTGCGCTTCGTCGTCACGAGCGCGCTGCGCGAGGAGCACGAGATCACGAAGCACCACGCGAAGCACGGCGACGGAGTCCGCGACATCGCGCTCGCCGTTCCCGACGCGACGCAGGCGTATCGCGAAGCCGTCTCGCGCGGCGCTGAGAGCGTCATGGAGCCGCGGCGCGACGAGGACGGGTTCGGCTCCGTCGAGCGCTCGGCGATCGCGACCTACGGCGACACCATCCACACGTTCGTCAACCGCGCCGACTACGCGGGTCCATTCCTACCGGGCTACGTCTCGATCTCGGCGAACGGTCACGCCGATCCCGGCGTCGGCCTCCTCAACCTCGACCACGTCGTCGGCAACGTCGAGCTCGGCAAGATGGACCACTGGGTCGAGTTCTACGAGCGCGTCTTCGGGATGACGAACATCATCCACTTCGGAGACGACGACATTCAGACCGAGTACTCGGCCCTGATGTCGAAGGTCATGGCGGACGGCTCCGGCAAGGTCAAGTTCCCGATCAACGAGCCCGCCGAAGGCAAGCGCAAGAGCCAGATCCAGGAGTACCTCGACTTCTACGGGAGCGCCGGCGCGCAGCACATCGCGCTCGCCTCGAGCGACATCGTCGGCACGGTCGAGGCGATGAAGGAGCGGGGTTTGGTGTTCCTCGACACGCCCGACTCGTACTACGAGGATGCGCCCGGCCGCGTCGGCGAGATAGCCGAGGAGTGGCCGATCCTGCAGGAGCACAAGATCCTCGTCGACCGCGACGAGGACGGCTACCTGCTCCAGATCTTCACGAAGACGGCGCAGGACCGGCCGACCGTCTTCTTCGAGGTGATCGAGCGGCACGGCGCGACGACCTTCGGCGAGGGCAACTTCAAGGCGCTGTTCGAGGCGATCGAGCGCGAGCAGGCGCTGCGAGGCAACCTCTAGAGGCCGCGCTGGATCTCTTCGACGACGCGAGGGCGGCGAGCCGGCAGGCACGCGCGCTGCGCCGCGTCGGCCACCGTCCGTTCCCGCTTCCCGAGAGCCGCTGGACGCTCGGCCAGACGTGGGAGCACACCTTCTGGGCGCACTGGCCGGTGTCGACCGCCGAGCTGCGTCAGCGCATCCCCGACGAGCTCGAGATCGAGGAATGCGACGGCAGCGCGTGGCTCTCGATCGTCTTCTTCCGCGTGCGCGCGCTGCGGGCGCGTGGGGCACTGCCTGTGCCCGGGATCTCGTCGTTTCTGCAGCTCAACGTCCGCACGTATGTCCGTGGGCCCGACGGCCTGCCGGGCGTCTGGTTCTTCAGCATCGACGCCTCGAGCCGGCTTGCCGCGCTCGGCGTACGGCGGATCTACCACGTGCCCGCCTTCCACGCGCGCATGACGCTCGAGCCCGTCGGTGAGTGGCAGGAGGTGGAGTGCGTGCGGCTCGGCGAGCCGGGCCGCGTCTTCGCCGCGCAATACCGGGCGAACGGCGAGACGTTCCACGCGGAGCTCGGTTCGCTCGAGTGGTTCCTGACCGAGCGCTACCGCCTCTTCTCGGCGGACGCGAGCGCGGAGATGCACCACGACCGTTGGCTCCTCAGCCCCGCCGAGGCCGAGGTCGAGCTCTCCTCGATCGTGCCCTTCACGCTCGGCGGAGCGCCGCACAGCTGCCACTTCGCGTTCCGCCAGGACGCGCTGATCTGGCCGCCCGAGCCCATCGCGTCCTGAGCGACGCCCAGCCGGCAAACCGGGCACCTCTTTACGCTTCCGGCGTGGAAGCCCTGCGGAAAGCCGCGCTCTGGTCGGTGGTCGCAGCGATCGCGCTCATCGCGCTGAAGCTCGGCACCGGCCTCGCGACCCACAGCCTCGCCCTCGTCTCTGCGGCGGCCGATTCGGGGACGGATCTCATCGCCGCGCTGCTCACGTTCTTCGCCGTCGGCGTCGCAGTTCGCCCGGCGGACCCCGGCCACCAGTACGGGCACGGCAAGGCTGAGCACCTCTCGGCGCTCGCCGAGGGCGCGATCCTCGTCGTCGCCAGCGTCTTCATCTCCTGGCGCGCGATCGTGCGGCTCGTCGACGGCGGCTCGCCGGTCAACGCGACCTGGTACGCGTTCCTGGTCATCGGCGTCGTGATCTGCATCGACCTCGCCCGGACGACGGCCTCGTGGCGAGTGGCCCGCGCCTATTCGAGCCCCGCGCTCGCGTCGAACGCCGTGCACTTCGGCAGTGACCTCGCCGGCTCGCTCGCGGTGCTCGCCGGTCTCCTCCTCGTGCGTGCGGGCTACCCGGGTGCGGACGCCATTGCGGCCCTGTTCGTCGCCGCTCTCGTCCTGCTCGCGGCCGCGCGGTTGATGCGCCGCAACGTCGACGTCCTGATGGACCGCGCTCCCGCGGATGCCGAGGAAGCTGCGCGCCAGGCGATCGTCCGCATACAGCCGCCCGTGCAGCTGCGTCGGCTGCGCATGCGGCAGGCGGCGGGACGATTCTTCGCCGACGTCGTGATCGGCGTCGACTACGGCGCCGCTGTCAGCCAGGGACACGCGGCGGCCGACGCCGTCGAGCGCGCGGTCCAATCGGCCCTGCCTGAGGCGGACGTCGTCGTCCACGTCGAGCCGACCGGGCCTGACGACGCCGACGTGCGCGAGCGCGCACACGCCGCGGCGCTCGACGTCCCGCGCGTGCGCGAGGTGCACAACGTCTCGGTGCTCGCCGTCGACAGCGGCATCGAGCTCTCGCTCCATCTCAAGCTGCCGGGCGACCTCTCGCTGGAGGAGGCGCACGCGATCGCCGAGCAGGTCGAGCGCGCGATCGAGCACGCGGTTCCCGAGGTCTCGTCGGTGCAGACGCACCTCGAGCCGCTCGACGAGGAGGCGGCCGGAACCGAGGTCGCCGGGGACGCCGCGACCGTCAGCCGCATCGTCCGTGAGGAGCTCGGCGTCGATCCGTCCGAGCTGCGCTTCGTCGACACGGGCGAAGGGCTCGTCGCCTATCTCACCTTGCGCCTCGGTGCCGACACGCTCGCCGCGGCGCACGCGGAGGCGAGCCGGATCGAGGAGCTCATCCGGCGCGAGCGGCCCGAGATCGCCGACGTCGTCGTGCATACGGAGCCCCGGTGAAGCTGTGCATGTTCTCGCCGCGCGACCAGGAGCTGGAGCGCGGCTGGCCGGGACGGATCGACGGCGAGACGGTGATCCAGCTCGCCGCGCAGACGCTGCAGGCGTTCTTCACCGGCGGCGGAACTGCACGCGAGCATGCGGAGTACCCGCTCGCCGACGTCGTCTTCCGGGCGCCGGTGCTCCATCCGCCGTCGGTGCGGATCTTCGACGACGCCGGCGATTTCGCGTTCGCCAATCCGGCTGCGATCAAGGCGGACGGCGAGGACCCCGGAGTGCCGGGAGCCGAGCCGGTCGAGCGCGTCGCCGCGATCCTCGGGGCCGACGGCGCGATCGGCGGCTTCACGCCGCTCCTGGAGTGGGTCGCGCCGCAGCTGCACGGCGCGAAGCAGCATGACTTCGCTCTCGCCCTCGGTCCCGTGGTGACCACGCCGGACGAAGGCGCGCCGCCCGGCGTCGACTGGGAGCGGCTCGTCGCGCATGCTGCCGAGAACACAACGCTCTATCCCGGCGACCTGATCGTGCGATGAAGGTCGCGGTCGTCGGGGCGGGGGTAATGGGCTGCGCGACCGCATGGGCCTTGCGCGAGCGCGGCGCCGAGGTGACCGTGCACGAGCAGTTCGACCTCGATCACGACCGCGGCTCGAGCCACGGGCGAACGCGCATCTTCCGCGTCGCCTATCCCGAGGTCGAGTGGGTGCGCTTCGCGCAGGACGCGTATGCAGGCTGGAAAGACCTCGACCCCGACGTGCTCGGCCTCTACGGGCTGATCGAGCTCGTCGCCGACCCGGCTCAGACCTCCTCGGACGCGCTCGACGAGTGCGGCCTGCCGTACCGGCTGCTCGACGGGGACGAGGTGCGCGCGCTCGGCGCGAACCTCCCCGACGGCTGGACGGCGCTCTTCGTCCCGGACGCAGGCGTCGTCTTCGCCGACCGTGCGCGCCACGCGTTGCTCGAAGCGGCCGGTATCGAGGTCGAGACGAACCGGCGCGTCGAGTCGACCGACGAGCTCGACGCGGACGTCGTCGTCGTCACGGCCGGCTCGTGGGTGCGCGACCTCGTCCCCGACGTGCCGGTGAAGGTGACGCGCGAGACGGTCGCCTTCTTCGAGCGTGAGGGGCCGCCGCCGCCGTCGATCGTCGACCTCAACGCCGAGACCGGCGGCCACGGGATGTACTCGCTCCACGATCCGGTCTACGGACTGAAGGCGGGAGCGCACCACGCCGGCTCGGAGGCCGATCCGGATGCGGAATCCCCGCCGGATCCCGCGATCGTCGAGCGCATCTCAGCGTGGGTGTGCGACCGTTTCCCGGCCGCCAACCCCGAGCCTGTCGAGGCGCAGACGTGCCTCTACACGACGACGGCGGACGAGCGCTTCATCCTCGAGCGGCGCGGACGTGTTGTCGTCGGCTCCGCGTGTTCCGGACACGGGTTCAAGTTCGCGCCCGCAGTCGGGCGAAGGCTTGCGACCCTGGCGCTCGAGGGCGAGAATCGAGATCGGTGAGGCCCCTGCTCGTCCTGGCCGTCGCGGTGCTCGCCGTGATCACGGTCACGGCGGTCGCACCTGCCTCACGCACGGGCCGTTCGCCGGTCTGTACGCGGGGAATGGTCACCGTCCAGCGCGATCCTCGGCATCTGCTTCCCCTGACCGAGAACCCAATCGGGCCGGCCGCGGCGGCCGCCCTTCGCTACACGCGTGCCGACGCCCGGCCGCAGGTGACACGAGCGGGCCTCGCGACTGCGGATCACGAGCGAGGCGGGGAGGCCAAGTTCGACTGCGGAACGCGCGTGTGGCGGCGCACGGTCGTCGTCTACGTCACGCTTCGCGCCTTCCTGCCGAGCGCGAGTCTCTCCGAGAACGTCTTCTTCGTCGGCCGCTTCCGGAACGGCTACCGCGTCTGGCAAGTCGTCCACTGACGCTGAAGTAACCTTCGGCCATGCCCTTCTACCAGCGCCTCGGCGACGTTCCGCGCAAGCGCCATGTCCAGTTCCGCGACAACGGGACGCTCCTTACCGAAGAGGTGATGGGCCTCGAGGGCTTCACCGGGAACGAGTCGATCCTGTACCACCTCCAGTCGCCCTGCCGCGTCATGGAGCAGGCCGGCTTCGAGCCGATCGAGCGCGAGGAGTGGGTGCCCGAGCAGCACGGCCACCTGCATTTCAAGACGTTCGACACCGAGCGTGCCGGCGACGAGATCACCGGCCGCCGCCTCCTGATGTGGAACAACGACGTCGAGATCTCGCTCTGCCGCCCGTCGGGCTCGATGGACTACTTCTTCCGCAACGGCGAGGGTGACGAGGTCATCTTCGTCCACGAGGGCTCGGGGACGCTGGAGACGATCTTCGGCGACCTGCCGTACTCCGAGGGCGACTACGTCGTCGTCCCGCGCGGCACGACCTACCGCTTCAAGCCGGATGGCGATCAGCGCTACCTCGTGTTCGAGACGCCCGGGCTGATCGAGATCCCGCGCCGCTATCGCAACCAGTACGGAATGCTGGTGGAAGGCGCGCCGTACTACCACCGCGACATCCATCCGCCGACCGAGCTGCACACCGTGCGCGAGACCGGCGAATACCCGGTCAAGGTTCGCGTGCGCGGCGGCTACCAGACGTACGTCGTCGACTACCACCCCTTCGACGTGGTGGGCTGGGACGGCTACCTCTATCCCTGGACGTTCTCGATCCACGACTTCGAGCCCATCACCGGCCGCATCCACCAGCCGCCCCCGTCGCACCAGACCTTCCAGGGCCAGAACTTCGTGATCTGCTCGTTCTGTCCGCGCAAGCTCGACTTCGACCCGCAGGCCGTGCCGATCCCGTACCACCACTCGAATCTGCAGTCCGAGGAGATGATCTATTACGTCTCCGGCCAGTTCGGCTCGCGGAAGGGCGTCGAGGTCGGCTCGATCACGCTCCATCCGTCGGGCTTGCCACACGGACCGCAGCCGGGGCTCGCCGAGAAGGCGATCGGCATGCACGAGACCCATGAGCTGGCAGTGATGTGCGACACGTTCAATCCGCTCCGCCTCACGACGTTCGCCCGCGACCTCGACGACGGCACGTACTGGCGCTCCTGGTACGCGAACGCGCAGGACGGAGACGCCGCCGAGGGCTCCGACGCCTCCGGCGCCGGGCTGACCTCGCACCTCTAGACCTGTTCCTTCCGGCTCCGCAGCCGTTCTCGCTCGAGCTGACGACGGCGCGCTTTCGCGCGTTCGGGCTCGATCGCGCGACCTTGTGGGAGGACGGGGCGCTCTATCGCGCGGAAGGCGGGAGGGAGCTGCGGGTCGCCGCGGCCAACGGCGGCGTCGACGTCGAGCCGCTCGACGCAGAGACCGAGCCGGTCGTCCGCAAGCTGCTCGGCTTCGAGTTCGACCTCGTCGCCTTCTCGGCGTGGGCGACGGGAGAGGAGCTCCTGGCTCCGCTCGTCGTCCGCTTCGCCGGGTTCCGGCCGACGCTCGCACCGGATCCGTTCGAGATGCTGGTCGGCGCGATCACGGCTCAGCAGGTCTCGCTCTTCTCGGCGGTCGCGATCCGCAATCGGCTCGTCGAGCGATTCGGCGAGCGCGTCGGCCGGGTCTGGGCATTCCCGACGCGGGAGCGGCTGGCGTCGGCCTCTGAGGAGGAGCTCTTCTCGCTCGGCTTCTCGCGGCGCAAGGCCGAGTACGTGGTCGGGCTCGCGCGCTCGGAGCTCGACCTCCCGGCGCTGGCACTTCTCCCAGACGACGAGGTGAAGGCGGAGCTCACCGCCCTGCGCGGGCTCGGGGAGTGGACGGCCGACTGGTTCCTGGCGCGCCACCTCGGCCGCCCGCACGCCTGGCCGGCCGGCGACCTCGCCCTGCGCAAGGCCGTGCGCGCGCTCTATGGTGATGTGGACGTCCGCGCGGCGGGCGAGCGCTTCGAGCCGTTCCAGAACCTGACTGCGCACTACCTACTCGCTCAATTCTTGACCCCGTGATCCGCCAAGCCACGACCGCCGACCGCGAGGTCCTCCACCAGCTCTGGAGCGAGTTCGGCGCGGAGATCGAGGACGCGCCGTGGCGCGACGACGACTCGGGCGAGGAGCTCGAGGAGATCGACGAGTTGACGAAGGCGGGCACGGCCTGGCTCGCCGAGGACGACGGCGGCGAAGCGGTCGGGATCGCCTTCGGCCGCATGACCGGGCAACGAGTCGCGGAGCTGCGCGGTCTCTTCGTCCGGCCCGCCGCGCGCGGACGAGGCGTTGCCGCCGACCTGACGCGGAGCTTCGTCGCCCAGATGCGCGAAGCGGGCGCGGGGGTGATCGAGGTCGGCGTCCTCGCCGCGAACGAGGGCGCCCATGCGGCGTACATCCGCTGGGGATTCCAACCGGTCCAGCTCCAACTCGCCGCGCCGCTCGACCAGCTCGAGCAGCGCATGGCGCCGGCGGAGGGGCCGACGTTCGGCTTCGTCCACGTCCAGACCGACGACGTCGACAAGGTCAAGCGAGACGCGGAGAAGTTTCTGCGGCTCGAGCCCGAGGTCGAGGTCGAAGGGAACTGGGTGCGCGTTCGCTCGGATGTGACCGACGAGGATCCGGAGCGGCTGAAGGCGCTCGCCAAGGAGCTCTCCTACACGAGCGGCGGGGTCACGCTCTCGCTCGGCGTTCGGCGCGGCGTCGTCGTCCGCTACGACCTCTTCGACCGCGGCGCCGACGTCGACGAATACCTGTCCGTTCCCGAGTACTTCGGACCGCTGCCGCCGGGCGACGTCTACGCGCTCGGAGCCAACGCGACGGTCGTCGGCCGGCTGACCGGCGCCGACCCGCGGCGCGTCCGCGAAGTAGCGAAGACGGCAGCCTCGCCCGGTGAGCTGCCGCCTGCCCAGGAGCTCTACGAACAGATCGCAACTGTGATGGGGGTGCAACCGTGATCACGCTCTACAGCGCCGCACGCTGCCCGTATGCCGCACGTGCCCGGATCGTCCTCGCCGAGAAGGGAATCGACCACGAGATCGTCGAGATCGACCTCTCCGACCGGCCCGACTGGCTGTACGAGAAGAACCCGACCGGACGGGTTCCCGTCATCGAGGAGGACGACGGCGTCCCGCTGCCGGAGTCGGCGGTGATCCTAGAGTTCATCGAGGAGCGCTACCCCGAGCCGCCGCTGCTGCCGGCCGACCCCGCGGACCGGGCGGCAGTCAGGCTGCTCATCTTCCGCGACGGCGATCTGACCTCTCCGTACTACGCCTTGCGGCGCGGCGAGGACGGCGCGCGCGAGGCGCTCGACTCGGCGCTCGGTCGGTTCGACGCGCTGCTCGGCGAGCAGCCGTACCTCAGCGGCGAGGAATTCGGGCTGGCCGACATCGCGCTCGTCCCGTGGTTCCTGCGCGCTCGCGACATGCTCGGCGTCGAGCTCGACGGCTTCGCCGCGCTTTCGGACTGGCTCGAGCGGCTCGAGCAGCGGTCCGCAATCGCCGCCGAGATCGAGCTGGTCGCGGCGTTGTGAAGGCGGTGGTCGACTCTGCCTGGCTCGCGGAGCATCTCGGCGACGAGGATCTCGTCGTGGGCGACGTTCGCGGTCCGAACGCCCACATGCGCGGCCACATCGCCGGCTCGCGGCCGCTCGTGCTCGGCTCGCCGCCGCCTGCGGCCGACGAGGAGTCTGCGCGCGCGCTGGCCCGAGAGATCGCGCTTCGGCTGCGGCGCCACGGAATCACCGGACGCGAGCGGCTCGTGCTCGTCGACCGCGGCGACGGCGTCGGTGCGATGCCGGCCGCGCAGATGGCCGAGCTCGCCGGACATCCGCAGGTCGCGATCCTGCTCGGCGGAGTCGCCGGCTGGGACGGCGAGCTCGAGGAGGGAGCGGTCGAGCTCGAGCCTGTGCGCGAGGCGGAGGCCGATCTCCAGCCGAATCCGAGCGCGCTCCCGACGCGGCAGGAGGTTGCGGACCGGCTCGGCGATCCGGCGCTGACCCTGCTCGACGTGCGAACGCCCGACGAGTTCTCGGGGCGGCGCGGGAACCAGTGCGATCCGCGCCAGGGCCACATTCCGGGCGCGCGAAACCTCGACGTCGGAGAGCTCTTCGAGGGGCCGGGTCGTCCGGCGTCACCCGAGCGCGTCCGTGAGCTCGTCGGACTGCCCGAGGGAACGGAGGTCGTCGCCTATTGCCACTCCGGGTCTCGCTCGGCGCTGGCGACGCTGGCTCTCCGCGCCGCGGGCTACGACGCGCGCAACTACGCCGGCTCCTGGCACGAATGGAGCCGCCACGACGAGCTTCCGCTCGAGCGTTAGCTGCGCCGGTCCCAGCGGGCCTCTCATCGCAAGGCGAACGGATCCCTGATGTGAGGGATGCTGCAATCGACGGCCGCGGACGTAGCTCACAACGATGTCGACGCGAGTTGGATATGTGCCCGGTCTCGACGGGATCCGGGGGATGGCCATCCTGCTGGTGCTCGCGTATCACTTTCTTGGCCTACCGGGAGGCTTCTACGGCGTCGATCTCTTCTTCGTTCTCTCTGGTTTTCTGATCACCAGCCTTCTCCTCGACGAGCGCACGACGACCGGCCGTGTCTCGTTCGGTTCGTTCTATGCGCGCCGCGCGCGACGGTTACTCCCGGCTCTGATCGCGGTTCTTGGTGTCGCCTGCTTCATGGCGGTGGTTCCGCCTCACGGCTCGAGCCCGGGATGGGGCAGGCTCAGCATTGAGGGTGTCCTCGCGTGCCTGTTCTACTCGGCCAACGTCTTTCGGATGCTCGGCCATCTGCTCCCGATCAACCTCACGCCGATGTGGTCGCTCGCCGAGGAGGAGCAGTTCTACTTCGTATGGCCGGCGCTGTTCGTGTTGCTCGCCAGAAGGCTGAGCGTGGGTCGCCTCGCGGTCGTTCTTGTCGTGCTGACGATCGCTGTGACCGCCTGGCGTGCCGGCGTCACGCTGACCGGCGGCGCCACGGGGCGGGTCTACTTCGGTCCGGACATGCGGTGCAGCGGACTTCTGCTCGGGTCTGCTCTCGCAGCGGCGAGAGCGGCGGGCCTGCGCCTACCACGGATTCCGCTCGCGTCACCTGTTGCTCTCACGGTGATCGTCGTTCTGGCCGTTTTCGCGCACGGAAGTACTGTCTTCGCGTACGCCGCTGGGTTCCCGTTGGTCGAGCTCGCCGGGATCGTCCTGATCCTCGCCGCGTTGGGAGAGTCCCCGGTTCTCGAGCTGCCGCCGCTCGTCTGGGTCGGGACCATCAGCTACGGCGTCTACGTCTGGATGGCCACCGTCGCGCTCTTCGACCGCCAGGGCGTAACGCCGCTTCTGATCTCGCTCGGCGTGGGTTGGGCGTCCACACGCTTCATCGAGCAGCGCTTCAGACACCGAAGCAAGCGGATTGCGACCGCAGCCGGCCCAGTCGCCGCGGAGGCCGCGGCTTGACCGGCCTCTGAGCGCGCAGGAGGACGTTCCAGCCTGCGTGGAGGATCGCCGCGGCGAGGACGAGCGCCAGCGCGTCAGCCGGCACGCAACCGCTCGGCCGCGGCGAGGAACGAGCGGCAGAGGCGCCGCCCGAGCTCGTTCCACCGGCCGATCTGCGCGCGTGTCTCCGCCCGCAGCCGTTCGGGATCCGGCGGCGGGTCGCTCTCGTCGCCGATCCAGCGTCCGAGTTGCGGCTCGGTCACCTCCGGGTGGAACTGGACTCCCCAGCAGGCGTCGCCCAGGCGGAATGCCTGCAGCGACGCCGCGCTGTGTGCGAGTGCCACGGCTCCCTCGGGCAGGTCGTGCGCGTAGTGGTGCCAGATCAGGCCGTCGAAGCACGCGGGCAGTGCCGAGAAGACCGGATCGGAGGCGGCCGCAGCCGTGAGCTCGACTTCTTCCCAGCCGATCTCGGGAACCGGCAACCGTCCGACCCACGCGCCGGTCGCCCTCGCGAGGAGCTCCGACCCGAGGCAGATTCCGAGCGTCGGCATCCGCTGCTCGACCAGCCCGCGCACCCATTCGGTCTCGTCGCGCAACCACGGAAACAGATCGTCCTGGTCGGGGTGCATGAACCCGCCGAACACGAGAACGGCGTCGTACTCCTCGAGCGGAGGCGGCGAGGTTCCCCGCTCGAAGCTCCAGTCGTCGCGGCGGTGGCCGGCCTCGGCGACGAGCGGGCCGAACAGCTCTGGGCCCGCGTCCTCGCCGTGGACGATCGAGAGGACGTTCACCGCGCGAGCCTACGTTCCGCCGCCGGCCGCGATGCGGTTCACGTCGAGTAGCCGGCGCAGCTGGAAAGCGTTCGTCGCCGCCTGCGCGACGCGGCCGAGCGGGTTCTCCGGATCCTCCGACGTGGCGTTGTTGTTGAAGAATGCGTACGCCTGCTGAGACTGCCCCGCGAGCTCCTGCAACGGCTCGACCCATTCGCCGAGTTCCTCGACGGAGTAGAGGTAGTCGAAGCGCTCGGCCGCCGAGCCGCCGCGCTTGTTCCAGGTACCGAGATTGCGACCGTGGAAGCGGACGTAGGCGGTCTCGGACGTGGTCGCGACGACGGTCGGGACGAGGTTCTTCGCCGTATCGGAGCGTGGCGCGTCGACGACGACGTACCCTGCGCCGATCCGCTCGAGGAAGGCGAGGCTCTCGGCGCGGTGCTCGTCGTCGAGCCACGAGCGGTGGCGGAACTCGACGAGCATCTCGTCCCCTCCGAGCTGCTCGCGCGCCCATTCGAGATAGTCGAGCGACGCCTCCTTGTAGACGACGTAGGGCGGCAGCTGGAACAGGATCCCGCCGAGCGTGCCGGCTGAACGCAGCGGCTCGAGCGCCTCGCGGAAGCGGCGGAAGACCTCGCCGCGGAGCTCGCGTGGCGGGCGGTCGACGCGGCCCCGCTCATCGACCGGCATCTCGCCGCGCAGATCCTCGGGGATCGCCTCCGCCTTGACCGGGTGTCGCGTCATCAGGCCGAACGCCTTGATGTGCATCGTGAAGTCCGCCGGCGTCCGCTCGGCCCAGCCCTGCACCATCGACTCGCCCGGCAGGCGGTAGAAGGTCGAGTCGACCTCGACCGTATCGAAGTGCTCGGCGTACCAGGCGAGCCGCTCCTTCGCCGGCAGCTTCGGTGGATAGAAGTACTTCGAGAGCGCCTCGTCGGCCCACGAGCAGGTGCCGATCCGGATTGTCGCGGCCATGGCGCGGACGCTACCGCGGCGCTACCTGGAGACGGTGTGCTTGAGGAAGGAGAGCTTGAGCGTCGCCGTGCCGACCTTGATCGCTCCGGCCCCTCCGACGGGGGGCTCGTAGATCGAGACCCCGACCTTGTTCACGTTGTCGCTGGACCTGGCGGCGAGCTCGATCACGAGCCTCTTGCCGCGCGGCAGGAAGACGGCCTCGTTCATGAGCGGAATCGTGACCACGCCCGACGAGGACTTGATCGGCGCCGCTCCCTCGGTCACCGGCGTGCTGTTGTCCTTGACCAGGACGGTGGCGACGAGATCCGGCCAGTTCTCGGCGCCCGAGTAGCGCACCTCGAGACTGCTGTCGCCGAATGTCTCGCGCGGCCCGCCGGGTAGGCGCACGGAGCGGCGGGCCGCGAGCTTCACACCCGCGAGCTTGGTCGAGCCGGGGAGATTGACGCTCGCCGTTCGGGTCGCCGGCAGCTTCTTGTACACGGTCGTCGCGCCGTCCCACGGATCGTGGGCGAGCTCGATGCCGGCCGGGAGCGACGGGCCTCCGGCGAGGTAGTGGCCGAACCAGGCGGTCGCCTCGGCGACGTAGCCGGCCTGTTCCGCGGCCGGGTTCGTGGCCGGCGCGTGGCCGAGGTCGCCGAGGTAGAGACGCTTCGGACCGGCGAGGATCTTCCACGCGGCGATCGCCTGGTCCATGTCGAAGAGGAAATCGTGGCGTC
Source organism: uncultured Actinomycetes bacterium (assembly GCA_963696975.1). GTDB lineage: Bacteria > Actinomycetota > Thermoleophilia > Gaiellales > Gaiellaceae > Palsa-739. The sequence goes on from CAVOMI010000004.1 coordinate 802,353, forward strand.
CCTGCAGCAAGAGGGTCGGCACGGTCAGCGCGTGCAGGTGCGACCGCGGCGAGCGAGAGGCCTCGGAGCTCGTGACCGCCGGCGTGACCTTGCCCTGCAGCAGCGTCTGAGCGGTCTGGGCCAGGGTCGGGTCCCATCTCGAAAGCGGCACGGCCTGCGAGAGGATCCCCACGAGACCCGACTTCGGTACGCCGTCCGGGTTGAGCGCGGTCCCGAGGTCCGTCCAGGTGATCGCCGGCACGATCGCCTTGAACGGAACGCCGGCAACCGCCGCGTTCCAGACCACGCCTCCGCCGAGCGAGAGGCCGAAGGCCCCGATCTGGGTGTCCGAGACGTCCGGCCGGGCGGCGAACCAGTTGAGGAGGTCGCGCGCGTCCTGCGTCTCGGTCGGGCCGTCGAGCCCGAACTTGCCGCCCGAGCCGCCGGTGCCGCGAGCGTCGCAGGCGAGCGACGCGAAGCCGAACTGCGCCATTGCCGTGCCGATCGGCTCCATGTCGGTGTGCGACTGGCCGAGCCCGTGGAAGAGGATGACGCCGGGCCAGCCGCCGGCCGGCGCGGTGCCGCTCGGGACGGTGTACGCGCACGCGAGCGGCGTCGAGTCCGAGGCCGTGATGGTGACCTCCGTCCAGCCCGGTGCCGCCGCGGCCCCGCCGGTGCACACGAGTGCTGCGGCAAGGATGGCAACGACGACGCGCACCCGACCCACGAGGCTCACGCTACCGCCCCTTTACGATGCCCGCAATGGATCCGCGTCCTGTAGGCGTCTTCGACTCCGGTGTGGGAGGACTGACCGTCCTCCACGAGTGCCTCGTGACGATGCCGAACGAGGACTTCCTCTACCTCGGCGACCATGCGCGCCTCCCGTACGGGCCCCGGCCGCTCGAGGAGATCCGGCGCTTCGCCCGCGAGATCGGCGCCTATCTCTCCCAGCAAGACGTGAAGCTCATCCTCGTCGCCTGCAACGCCGCGACCTCGGCCGCGCTGCCGCGGCTGCAGGAGGAGCTGGCCGTGCCGGTCGTCGGCGTCATCACTCCGGAGGCGCACGCTGCCGTGCAGGCGACGCGGAACCGGCGCGTCGGCCTGCTCGCCACCGAGGCGACCGTCGAAGCGGGACGCTACGCGGAGCTCGTCCACGCACTCGACGCCGGCATCTCCTTCCATCCGGTCGCCTGTCCGCTGCTCGTGCCGCTGATCGAGGGTGACGATCCCTACGGCGAGGAGACGGAACGCGCCGTCCGCGAGTACGCGGCGCCGCTGCAGGCCGAAGAGGTCGACACGGTGATCCTCGGTTGCACGCATTATCCGCTGATCCGCAAGATCTTCGAGCGCGTCTTCGGCCGTGACGTGACGCTCGTCTTCTCGGCCGAGGAGACGGCTCGCGAGGTGGTCGAGACGCTCGCCCGCAAGGGGATCGAGAACGAGCGCGACCGCGTGGGCACGTATCGCTTCCTCACGACCGGCGATCCCGAGGCGTTCCGCGAGCTCGGCAACCGGTTCCTGCAGCTGCCGGTGCGCGAGGTCGAGCACGTCACCGTGGCAACGCTCGAGGAGGCTGTGGCATGAGCTCACGTGAGGGCGGGCGGAAGCCGGACCAGCTCCGTGCGATCTCCTTCGAGCCGGACTACCTCGAGAACCCCCACGGTTCGGTCGTCATCACGCAGGGGCGGACGAAGGTCCTGTGCACGGCGATGGTCGAGGAGGAGGTGCCGCGCTGGCTGCGCAACAAGGGGCGCGGGTGGATCACGGCCGAGTATTCCCTGCTGCCGGCGTCGACCGGCGAGCGCGTCCAGCGGGAGGCGGCCCGGGGCAAGCAGCAGGGGCGGACGGTCGAGATCCAGCGGCTGATCGGCCGAGCCGTCCGCGCGGTCGCCGACTTCGAGGCGCTCGGCGAGCGGACGCTGTGGCTCGACTGCGACGTCCTCCAGGCCGACGGCGGCACGCGCTGCGCTGCGATCTGCGGCGCCTACGTCGCCGCGATGCGGGCACTCGACCGCTTCGGCCTCTCCCGCACGTTCCGCGACTCGGTCGCCGCCGTCTCGGTCGGCGTCGTCGAGGGCGTCCCGCTGCTCGACCTCGACTACTCCGAGGACTCGAGCGCGGACACCGACATGAACGTCGTGATGACCGGCGACGGACGCCTCGTCGAGGTGCAGGCGACGGCCGAGCGCGACCCGTTCGCGCGGGAGACGCTCGACGAGCTCCTCGAGCTGGCCTCGGCAGGGATCGGCGAGATCGCAGCGCTGCAGGCCGAGGCTGTCGCGGTTGAGCTCCCCTGACGCCCTCGTTCTGGCGGCTGTCCTCTGTTCGCGCAACGCGCACAAGGCGCGCGAGCTGGAGGCGCTCCTTCCCGGGTGGACGCTCGAGCCACTCGATCGCGACGACTATCCGCCCGAGACCGGTGACACGTACTACGACAACGCGCTGAGCAAAGCCCGTTTCGGGCGCGAGCACGCTGACGGCTGGGTGCTGGCCGAGGATTCGGGACTTTCCGTCGACGCACTCGGCGGGCGGCCCGGCGTCTACTCGGCTCGCTATGCGCCCGAGGGTGCGCCCGCGATCGCGAAGCTGCTGGACGAGCTCGAGGGGGTGGAGGACCGGCGCGCCCACTACGTCTCGGAGCTCGTCCTGCTCGCGCCCGACGGTCGCGAGCTGCGCGGCACGGGAGCCCTACTGGGCCGGATCGCGAACGAGCCGCACGGCAGCGAGGGCTTCGGCTACGACCCGATCTTCATTCCGAACGGCGAGGAGCGGACGGTTGCGGAGCTGGGGAACGCGTGGAAGGCGGAGCACTCCCACCGAGCTCATGCGGCGCGCGCGCTTCTGAGCGCTCTCGACGGCGCTCCCGCCACCACCAGTTGAGCTCCCCACCGAAGATCATCACGTTCGCCATCACGTACATCCAGAGCAAGAGGATCGCCGGCCCGCCGAGCGTCCGCAGCGTGACGTTGACGCTGGCGTGGCGGACGAAGAACGGGAGCGCCAGGAACGACGACCTCGAGCACGATCGAGCCGAGGATGGCGCCCGGCAGCGCTTCCCGGAAGCTGACGTGCGTATTCGGGAGCCAGCGGTAGACGACGAGGAGAAAGACGAAGACGCCGGTGAGCGAGGCGCCGAAGGAGACGGTGTCGGCGACGGCGGGGCTGTCCGCGAAGCGGAGGTGGTGCCTGAGCACGCTCCCCCCGAACGCGCCGACCACGAGGCTGATGAAGAGGGTGGTCAGGACTCCGGCCATCAACGCTGCTGCGATTCCCTTGCCGTGGAAGAAGCGCCGGTTCGGCAGCCCGTACACGATGTTGAGCGCCGACTCGAGCGCGCTGACGAACGAGAGCGACGACCAGAGCAGGCCGACCCCGCCGATGATCCCGAGGGCCGCCGCGTTGTTCTGCACGTGGTGGACGAGGTTGATGATGTTGTCGACAGACGTCCCCGGGAACGCGCGCTTCAGCTCCTTGATGAAGAAGTCGGACGCCTTGGCGCGGTGCGCAAGGCCGAACAGCGAGAGCGCGAGGAAGACGAGCGGCACGAACGAGAGGAGCGCGAAGTACGCGACCATCGCGGCCAGGTGGGTGCCGCGGTCGGCGAAGAACTTGTGCACGAGCTGCCGGCGACGAATCGTCACCCCTGAATCCTCGCTGATAGCCTCGACGGCAATGGAGGCGGTGCGGGCTCTCGCGGATCTCGTCGAGATTTCGCCGCAGATCGAAGCCGCTGCCGTGGTGACCGGCTGGGGCGAGCTGCAGGGCTCGGTGGGCGTGCCGGAAGCCCGGGCCGACGCTCTTGCACGCTCCGTGCGCGAGCTGCTCGACGGCGCTGCTGCCTACCGGCGCGACGAGGGCCGTGTCACCCAGCTCCACGCAGAGCTCGCCGGCGGAGACCTGTTCGCAGTAACCGGCGGGGATGAGCGGACGATCGTCGCCGTCACGGGCCGCGGCGGTGTCGCCCGGCCTTGTCTTCTACGACCTCAAACGTTGTCTCGCGGCGGTTGCCGATGAGACGTAAGGCCGTCGCCCTCGCGGGGTTCGCGACCGGTGCGCTCGCGGGCACCGCCGTGTACAGGCGCTGGGCCGGCTCGAGGCGCGAGCGGCTCGAGCTCTACTTCGACGACGGCTCCTTCGTCACGCTCGCGGACGGATCGCAGGAAGCGGCGAGATTGCTGCCGCTCGCCCAGCGGGTCGTCACGGCGGCTCGGGGATGAACGAGGCGGAGCTTCGCGAGGGGCTCGTCGCGGCCGCGTACCTCGAGGGCGACTTCCTGCTGCGCTCCGGCAAGCGCTCGCGCTACTACCTCGACAAGTTCCGCTTCGAGACGCGGCCCGACCTCCTCGGCGCGCTCGGCGAGCGCATCGCCGCCGCCGTCGGCGAGCACGAGCCGGAGGCCGTGCGCGTCGCCGCGCCGGTGCTGGGAGCCGTGCCGCTCGCCGCCGCCGCCTCGCTCGCCGGCGGGCTGCCGTTCGTGATCGTCCGCGACGAGGCGAAGTCGTACGGCACCGCAAACCGCCTCGAGGGTGCGTACGAAAAGGGTGAGCTCGTGTGCCTCGTCGAGGACATCGTGACCTCCGGCGGAGCGCTCATCGAGTCGATCTCGGCGGTCCGCGAAGCCGGGCTTGTCGTCCGAACGGCGGTCTGCGTGATCGATCGCGAGGAGGGAGGAGCCGACGCTCTCGCGCGTCTCGGCGTTCGCCTCTGGCCCCTCTTTCGGGCAGGAGAGCTGCTGCAGGGGGAGAAAACCCCCGCAAAACCGCATGGTTGAGCCGCAAACACGGAGTTGGTAGGGTCGGTGCGGCCCAGCAAGCGATCTAGCGACTGGAGGAGAGAGTGACGAAGCAGGAGTTCGTATCGGAGGTTGCCCGCCGCGCGCAGCTGTCCAACCGCGATGCAGGCAAGGCAGTCGACGCGTTCCTCGAGGCCATCACGGACACGCTCAAGGGCAGGGGCGAGGTCACGTTCACAGGATTCGGGAAGTTCTCGACGGCGAATCGCGCGGCCAGGACGGGGGTCAATCCGCGCAACCCGACCGAGAAGGTGCACATCCCCGCCGCAACCGTCCCGAAGTTCTCGGCCGGGAGCAGCCTCAAGACGGCGGTCAAGACCGGGGGATCGTCCTACTAGGACAACCCAGATCTCCTCCGAGGATCAAGAGGCCGCCTTCGGGCGGCCTCTTTTTATGGGCTCGGGGACCGCTCGTCTCGGGCGGCTCGTATCCTGCTAGGCGTGCGCGGGGCGGCTCATTTCGGGGATCGGCTCGCTGACGCCGTCGAGCGGAGGGGTGCGCCGCTCTGCGTGGGACTCGATCCCGATCCCGCGCTGATGCCGGAAGGTCTGGGCGTCGTCGAGTTCTGTTGCGGAATCGTCGACGCCGTCGCCGAGCATGCGGTGGCGGTCAAGCCGCAGGCCGCCTTCTTCGAGGCCCTGGGTGCCGACGGTTGGGCGGCGCTCATCGAGGTGTGCGGCTACGCGCGCGAGGCGGGGCTGCTCGTGATCGCCGACGCGAAGCGCGGCGACGTCCCGTCGACTGCCCGTGCCTACGCCGCCGCCTTCGCGCCGATCGCCGACGCGATGACCGTGAATCCGTACCTCGGGCTCGACTCTGTCGAGCCGTTCCTCGCACACGTGGGACTCGGCGTGTTCGTCCTCGTCAAGACCTCGAATCCGGGCAGCGTCGACCTCCAGGATCTCCCGCTCGCCGACGGGCGGCCTCTGTGGCAGCACGTCGCGGCGCTCGTCGACCGCTGGGGAGCCGACCTCGTCGGGGAGAGCGGTCTCTCGTCGGTCGGCGCAGTCGTCGGAGCCACCTTCCCGCAGGAGGTCGCCGAGGCTCGGCAGTTGCTGCCGCGGTCCGTGCTCCTGCTACCCGGAGTCGGCGCTCAGGGTGGGAGTGCCGAGGACCTCGGCGCAGCGTTCTCGATCGGTCCCGCAGGCGCACTCGTCTCCGCGTCGCGCTCCGTCCTCTACGCGGATCGCGGTGCGGACTGGCAGGGGGCCGCGGCGGCCGAGGCCGGTCGCCTGGCCGGCGAGCTGCGCGCCGTCCTCGTCGCGGGCTGAACGTGGACCGGAACCGCATCGCGCGCTGGGTCGCTCCCATCGCCTTTCTCGCCGCAATCACGATCGGCGCGCTCGTCGTCCGCGCCGGGCTCGAGCAGGGCAAGCATCACGCCCAGCCGCCTGCGACGACCACGAGCGCGAAGAGCAAGAAGCACCACGCGCAGCGGCACCAGGCCCAGAAGAAGACCTACACCGTCGAGTCCGGCGACACGCTGGCCTCCATCGCGGTCAAGACGAAGACGAGCGTCGCCAAGCTCGAGCAGCTCAACCCCGGCATCGACCCGACCGCACTCCGCGTCGGTGAGACGATCCGCGTCCAGTAACCTCCGCTCCGGCGTGATGGTGCAGCGGCAGTGATCGTCACCGTAACCCTCAACGCGGCGGTCGACCGGACCCTGACGGTTCCGAACTTCCAGTTCGGTCACCGGCATCGGGCGTCGAGCAGCCTCACGAGCGCGGGCGGTAAGGGCATCAACGTCGCGCGGGCGCTGAAGCGCCTCGAGACGCCCGTTGTGGCGACCGGGCTCGCGGGCGGTCGCACCGGCGACCGGATCGTCGAGGACCTCGGCCTCGAGGGAATGCTCAGCGACTTCGTCCGCATCTCCGACGAGTCGCGCACCTCGATTGCCGTGGTCGACCCGACCGCCGGCTCCCTGACCGAGGTCTACGAGTGGGGGCCCGCCGTGCGGCCGGACGAGCTGCAGATGCTCTCCGACAAGCTCCACTACCTCTCGAGCGTCGCGAGCTACGTCGTCTTCTGCGGCTCGCTGCCGCGCGACGTCGAGAACGACTTCTACGCCGACGCGATCCACGACCTGACCCGCCGCGGCATCAAGTGTGTCCTCGACTGCGAAGGAGAGCCGCTGAGGCTCGGCGTCGAGGCGGAGCCGTATCTCGTCTCGCCCAACCAGCAGGAGGCCGAGAGCCTCGTCGGGCAGGAGTTCATGGACGAGGAGGACTTCGTGATGGCGCTCGACACGATCGCCGACCTCGGGGCGCGCAACGTGCTCATCACCCAGGAGACGGCGTGCTTCGCGCTCGTGCGCGAGGAGCGGCGGGTGCAACGCTTCCGCGCCTCGATCCCTCGCGTCGAACCGGTCGCGCCCGTCGGCGCCGGGGATGTCCTGCTCGCCGGCTATCTGTCCGAGCGGTTCGACGGCCGCCCGGTCGACGACGCGCTGCGGACGGCGGTCGGGTGCGCGGCGGCGTCGGTCGTCGAGCTCGGTGCCGGCCGCTTCGACCCGCGCGAGGCCGCCCGGCTCGCCGGCGGCGTCGAAGTCGTGGAGCTCGAGCCCGTCGAGGCGTAGGCCGCTTGCGACTCGGCCGCAAGGCCCGGAGTCACCCCGATCTCGACGAGGCGCGCGTCTGGGTGCAGGACGAGATCGACCGGCTGCGCGCGCTTGGCTACTCGGAGCTCGTGGGGTTCCGTGCCAGTCCCCGCCATCACCCGTTCACGTCACGCACGGGTCGACAGCTCGTCGGCGAGACGTCGGTGCACTGGGACGGCGGCGAGGGAGGTCCGCTCCGGGTGGTGGTCGACGTGTGGGAGCCGAGGAGGTGGAGGCTCACCAGGAGCGTCTGCTCCGACGGCTTCGTTCGCGGGGGCTAGCCGACGCTGAGAGCGCGAAGCCGACCGGTGCCGTTGTGGTTCTCTCCCCAGATGAGCCGGCCGTCGTCGAGCGCCAGGCCGACGTAGTTCTGGCCCGTTGTCACAAGCTTCTCGACGTGACGGGTCGCGATCGTGATGCTGTGCAACTGAACTCCGGCCCGGTACACGATGAGGTGGTCGCTCGCAGCGAGTTGCGCCACGGCGAGCCCGGACACGAGGACGCTGCCGAGCTTCGTCCCGTCGGTCGCCGAGAACCAGGAGATCCTGTCGTGGGAAGTCCCCTGCGTCGTGAGGACGGCGAGGATCTGGGGCGAGAGCGCGATCGCAATGGGGATCCCGCCCACCGACGGCTGGCCGAGAACGTTTCCGTTGCTCGCATCCACGATGGGAAACGAGCTGCCGTTCGCCGGATACGGGCGGTTGCCGTGAACCGTCGTCGCGGGGATGTAGGCGATGCGCCCTGCGGACGCGGCGATCTGGAGCGCCGGCTTGGCTCCGGGCAGCGCTGTGTCGGCCGTGCGCGTGACGATGCGGATCCCGCCGTCGGCGATCTTCTCCTTGCACGAGCCACCCGAGAGGCACGCCTCGGGGTTGACGTACTCGACGTCGTCCCAGGAGTAGGCGAGCGTCTTGCCTGCACCGGCCACCCCGCCGACCCACTTGCCGGTGCCGCCGGTCGCGTGGGAGAAGCGGAGGAGCGGCCGTTCGGGTCCGCCGACCGTGGCCGCGACGACCTGGTCGAAGTTGGGCGTACCGGTCTCGTGCAGCGTCCAGAGAGCCGTGGAGATACGCGCCGCGACGGCGAGTTGTGGCTGGCCGTCGTCGAGATTCCAGTTGCAGGTCATCCTCGTGCTGCCCGAGGTGAGCTGCGGCATGCTCCGGTCCTTCTTGCCCGGCGACAGCAGGTGCACCGTGTTGCACGGGCCCTTTGGTGCGCTGAAGGTGAGCCAGGCCGCTGTGGTGTTGTCCTGTGCGACAGCGACGATCGTGCCGCTCGCGCTCTTCCGCAGCGTGTGTGCTGTCGGTGTTGCGGCGGCCGCCGAGCTGGCAAGGACGAGAAGTCCCGCTGTAGCGAGGAGGGCCCGCACGGTTTGACGGTAGCTGTGCGCTGTTAGCGCATTGTCAAATTCGCGTCCTGGTCCGCTGTTACCCTGCCCTTCTTGACCGAGCACGCAGCAGCAGAGCTGAGCGGCGACGACGTCCAGCGGCTGCTGGAGCTCGACCGTAAGTTCGGCCACGAAGGCCTGACCTTCGACGACGTCCTGCTCGTGCCGGCCGAGTCACACGTCCTGCCGAACGACGTCTCGACCCGCGCGCGGCTGACGCCTTCGATCGAGCTCGCGATTCCGATCGTGTCGGCTGCGATGGACACCGTGACCGAGGCGCGTCTGGCGATCGCGCTCGCGCGCGAGGGCGGGATCGGCGTCGTCCACCGCAATCTCTCGATCGAGGCTCAGGTCGCCGAGATCGACAAGGTGAAGCGCTCGGAGGCGGGGATGATCGTCGAGCCGGTGACGCTGCCGCCCGACGCGCCGGTCAGCGCGGCGCTCGAGCTGATGGCCCGCTACAAGGTCTCGGGTGTTCCGATCACGGACGACGGCGGCGTCCTCGTCGGGATCCTCACGAACCGCGATCTCCGCTTCGAGAACGACGTCGCCCAGCCGGTCTCGGCGCTGATGACGGCGCGCAACCTCGTCACCGCGCCGGTGGGGACGACGCTGGCGGAGGCCGAGGAGATCCTCCACCGGAACAAGATCGAGAAGCTGCCGGTCGTCGACGCCGACGGCCGCCTGTGCGGCTTGATCACGGTGAAGGACATCCAGAAGAAGATCGAGTTCCCGCAGGCGACGAAGGACGAGCAGGGACGGCTGCGCGTAGGGGCTGCCGTCGGCGTCGGCCCCGATGCGCTCGAGCGCGCGCAGGCGCTCGCCGCTGCCGGTGCCGATGTGCTCGTCGTCGACACGGCCCACGGGCATTCGCGCGGCGTGATCGAGATGGTGGCGCGGATCAAGGACTCGGTTGCGCTCGAGGTGGTCGCCGGCAACATCGCGACGGAAGGCGCGGCACGGGCGCTGCTCGACGCCGGTGCGGACGCGCTCAAGGTCGGTGTCGGGCCCGGTTCCATCTGCACGACACGCGTCGTGGCCGGTGTCGGCGTCCCGCAGGTCAGCGCGGTGCACGACGTCGCGAGCGTGGCGGCGGCGGAAGGCGCCCCGGTCATCGCCGACGGCGGGCTGACGTCGTCCGGCGACATCGCGAAGGCGATCGGCGCCGGTGCCGACACCGTCATGGTCGGCTCGCTGCTCGCGGGAGTCGAGGAGGCGCCGGGCGACGTGATCCTCGTCCAGGGCGAGCGCTTCAAGGAGTACCGCGGCATGGGATCGCTCGGCGCGATGAAAGCGCGCGGCTTCTCGAAGGACCGCTACTTCCAGGGCGACGTCGAGGACGTCGAGAAGCTGATCCCCGAGGGGATCGAGGGGCGCACCGGCTACAGGGGCCCGCTCCAGCGCGTCGTCCACCAGCTGGTCGGCGGCCTGCGCCAGGCGATGGGCTACTGCGGGGCGGAGACGATCGACGAGATGAAGCGGGCGCGCTTCGTCCGGATCACGGCGGCGGGGCTGCGCGAGTCGCACCCGCACGACGTCACGATCACGAAGGAGGCGCCGAACTATCGGCGTTGAGGAGGCGCAGGTTCTTGAGCTGCCGGCCCGCAAGGACCGGCCCGTTCTCGTCCTCGACCTCGGTGGGCAGTACTCGCAGCTGATCGCACGGCGCGTGCGCGAGTGCCGCGTCTACTCCGAGCTCGTCGGCCACAAGATCACGCCCGAGGCGGTGCGCGCCCGCAATCCGTACGCTCTCGTCCTCAGCGGCGGGCCGTCGTCCGTCTACTCCGACGACGCTCCGCGCGTCGATCCGGCGCTGTTCGAGCTCGGCGTGCCGACACTCGGCATCTGCTACGGCGCGCAGCTGATGGCTCTCGAGCTGGGCGGACGCGTCGACCGCACTGGCGTCTCGGAGTTCGGCCGCACCTCGATCGAAGCGACCGAGTCGCGGCTGCTCGCGGATACCCCGTCCGAGCAGACGGTCTGGATGTCGCACCGCGACACGGTCGTCGCCGCTCCCGAGGGCGCGCGCGTCGTCGCGAGCTCGCCCGCGACGCCGGTTGCGGCGTTCGAGGATCCCGAGCGCGGCCTCTACGCCGTCCAGTTCCACCCGGAGGTCGTCCACACGCCGCACGGGATGGACGTCCTGAAGAACTTCCTCTATCGCGTGGCCGAGGCGCCGCCCAGCTGGACACCGGCTGCGGTGATCGAGGAGCAGGTCGCGCGGATCCGCGCGCAGGTCGGACACGAGCGCGTCTTGTGCGCGCTGTCGGGCGGCGTCGACTCGGCCGTCGCAGCGTTGCTCGTGCACAAGGCGGTCGGCGAGCAGCTGACGTGCGTCTTCGTCGACCACGGCCTGCTGCGCCAGGACGAAGCGGAGCAAGTGGTCGAGACGTTCGGCGAGCACTTCCACGTCCCGCTCGTCCACGTGCAGGCACAGGAGCGGTTCCTCGAGCTGCTCGACGGCGTCGAGGAGCCGGAGGACAAGCGCAAGATCATCGGCCGCGAGTTCATCCGCGTCTTCGAGGAGGAGGCGCGCAGGCTCGGTGACGTCCGCTGGCTCGTGCAGGGGACGCTCTACTCCGACGTGATCGAGTCGGGCGGCACCGAGGGTGTCGCGGCGACGATCAAGTCGCACCACAACGTCGGTGGCCTGCCCGAGGACATGAAGATGAAGCTCGTCGAGCCGCTGCGGCTCCTGTTCAAGGACGAGGTGCGGCGTGTGGGCGAGGAGCTCGGGATGGCCGAGCGGATGGTCTGGCGCCAGCCGTTCCCCGGCCCCGGCCTCGCGATCCGGATCATCGGCGCCGTCACCCAGGAGCGGCTCGAAATCCTGCGCCAAGCGGATGCGGTGCTGCAGGAAGAAGTGCGGCGCGCCGGTCTCTACGGCGAGCTGTGGCAGTCGTTCGCGGTGTTGCCGGCGGTTCGCTCCGTCGGCGTGCAGGGCGACGAGCGCACGTACGGCTACCCGATCGTGATCCGGGCGGTGACAAGCGACGACGCGATGACGGCCGACTGGGCGCGGCTCCCGTACGACCTTGTGGAGACGATCTCGGCGCGCATCGTGAACGAGATTCCGGGCGTGAACCGCGTGGTGCTCGACGTGACGTCGAAGCCGCCGGCGACGATCGAGTGGGAGTAGCGTAGGAGGTCCGGGATGGGCTCCTTCTACGAGTTGCTCCAGCAGCGCCGCATGGTTCGCCACTACACCGGCGAGCCGGCCGAGCGCGACGTGCTCGAACGAATCGTCGCGACCGTTCGACGTGCGCCGAGCGCGGGCTTCTCGCAGGGGCAACGGCTGCTCGTCGTCGACGATCCCGAGCTCCTCGCGCGGATCGCGGCACTCGGGGACGACGAACCGTTCGAGGGCGTCGAGCCGTGGTTCGAGACCGCTGCCGCGCAGGTCTTCGTCATGACGCGCGAGGGCGACTACCACGACCGCTACCAGCGGGACGACAAGCTCCAGGATGGCGAGGAGATCGTGTGGCCAGTGCCGTTCTGGCACGTCGATGCCGGCGCCGCGATGATGCTCGTCCTGCTCGCCGCGATCGAGGAGGGTCTCGCGGCGGCCGTCTACGGGATCTTTCGCGACGACGAAAAGAAGCTGCGCGACCTCCTGCGCATCCCGGAAGATTTCACGCTGGTCGCCGGCATCAGCATCGGTCACCCGCTACCCGACCCCGGCTGGAGCTCCAAGACGAGCCGTGCCACGCAGCGCCGTCGCACGGTCGACGAGGTCGTGCAGTGGAACCGCTGGAGCTCGTAGAGCGGCTCGCCGGCGCGGAGATCGGCGAGACGTACAACCAATACGCCGGCTCGTCACTCCTGCAAGCGCGGCTTCGCGACTACCTCGCCGCGCACGCCGACGCGCGCGTCGTCCTCGTCGGGGAAGCCGCCGGCTACCGCGGGGCACGCATCAGCGGGATTCCCTTCACCTCCGAGCGCCAGCTCACGGGCTCCGGCCCGGCCGAGGCGAGCGCGACGATCGTCCACCGCGTGCTTACCGCGCTCGGCGTCGAGGACGAGGTGCTGCTCTGGAACGTCGTGCCGACCCATCCGGGCGGCGAGAGCTCGAACCGGAGGCCGACGCAGGCCGAGGTCGGAGCCGCGGCGCCGTTCGTCGAGGAGCTGACGAGGGGACGCGTCGTCATCGGCGTCGGACGGCTCGCGGCCGCCACGCTGGACGCGCCGTACGTCCGCCACCCGTCGCACGGCGGAGCGACCGCATTCGAGCAAGGATTGCGGCAGGCTTTCGCTACAATCGGCCGCCGGCGGGCTGGTGTCCGCCGCTTTCTATGAAGACCTACAGCGCCAAGCCGGGAGAGATCACGCGCGAGTGGTATCTCGTCGACGCCGAGGGCAAGACGCTCGGCCGTCTCGCGACCCAGATCGCCGACACGCTCCGCGGCAAGCGGAAGCCGCAGTACACGCCGCATGTGGACACCGGCGACTTCGTGATCGTGGTCAACGCGGAGAAGATCCAGGTGACGGGCAACAAGCTCGACCAGAAGCGGTACTACCGCCACTCGGGCTATCCCGGCGGGCTGCGCAGCCGCACGCTGCGCGAGCAGCTCGAGCGCCGGCCGACCGAGGTGCTGCGGGTCGCGGTCAAGGGGATGCTTCCCAAGAACCGGCTCGCGCGGCAGCAGATCACGAAGCTGAAGATCTACGTCGGCCCCGAGCATCCGCACGAGGCGCAGAACCCGAAGCCGCTGGAGCCCGCTCAGTGAGCGAGCTCGCTCAGTACCGCGGCACCGGCAAGCGCAAGACGTCGGTCGCGCGCGTGATCCTGCGGCCCGGCGACGGCTCGACGTGGGTCAACGGCCGCACGCTCGAGGACTACTTCCCGCGCTCGGTGTGGCAGACCATCGCCGTCTCGCCGCTCAAGGTCGCCGGCGTCGAGGGGCAGTACGACCTGCGCGTCCGGGTACACGGCGGCGGCCTCACGGGGCAGGCTGGAGCCGTGCGACACGGCATCGCCCGCGCGCTCGTCGAGGCGAATCCGGAGCTGCGCATCCCGCTCAAGCGCGAGGGCTTCCTCACGCGCGACGCACGCCAGGTCGAGCGCAAGAAGGCCGGACTGCACAAGGCGCGCAAGGCGCCGCAGTTCTCGAAGCGCTAGCCTCCCGCGCCGTGGCGCGGCAGTACTTCGGAACGGACGGTGTCCGCGGTGTCGTCGGTGAGACGATCACGCCCGACCTCGTCGAGCAGCTCGGCAAGGCGGTGGCGCTATGGTGCGACTCGGGACGCGTCTTCGTGGGACGCGACACGCGCGCCAGCGGCCCGGAGCTGGAGGACGCGTTCGCGCGTGGGGTCGCTTCCGCGGGCGGGACCGCCGTCCTCGGCGGCGTCTTGCCGACGCCGGCGGTTGCGCTGCTGCGCCTCGATCTTGCCGCGGTCATCTCGGCCTCGCACAACCCGCCCGAGTACAACGGCGTCAAGTTCTTCGACCGCGAAGGCCGCAAGCTGACGGACGAGACGGAGGAGGAGATCGAAGCGCTGCTCGACGCGCCGGCTCCCGGCGGTGGAGAAGTCGACCGGATCGAGGTTGCGGCCGACAGCTACCTCCAGCACGTGCTCGAGCTCTTCGGCACCGATCTGTCCGGGCTGCGCATCGCGGTCGACTGCGCAAACGGCGCCTACGCCGGGCTCGCGCCGCAGGCGTTCGAACAGCTCGGCGCAGAGGTCACCGCGATCGGCAACGAGCCGGACGGGACGAACATCAACGTCGGCTGCGGGGCGACCGACCTCGCCGCGCTGGCCGGCGTCGTCCGCGAGGGCGGCTTCGACCTCGGGATCGCCTTCGACGGCGACGGCGACCGGATGCTCGCGGTCGACGAGCAAGGCGAGGCGGTCGACGGCGACCGGATCCTCGCGGTCCTCGCGCTCGATCTCGACGTCGCCGGCGTAGCAGTGACGACGATGACGAACCTCGGCTTCCACCGGCTAATGGAAGAACGCGGAATTCGGGTCGTCGTGACCGACGTCGGTGACCGGTACGTCCTGGAGGCGCTGCGCCGCGAGGGAATGCAGCTCGGCGGCGAGCAGTCCGGCCACCTCATCTGGCTCGACGGCCAGGTGACGGGGGACGGCCTCGTCGCGGGGCTCCTCTTGTGCCGCGCGCTCAAAGGCCGTCGCCTCTCGGAGGCGGTGGCCGTGATGCCGCGCTTCCCGCAGGTGATGCGGAACCTGCCGCGCGCCGGGCGCGGGCCGCTGCCGGATGGTCTCGTCACGGCAGTGGAGGAGGTCAATTCCGAGCTGGCCGGCGCAGGACGAGTCCTCGTGCGGCCTTCCGGCACCGAGCCCGTCGTCCGCGTGCTCGCGGAGGCCGAGACGCCGGGGGCGGCGGAAGACCTCTGTGCTAGGGTTGCCGCCCTGGTGACACACGAGCTCGGCTGACCCGCCCGCGACGTTGCGGCCGGGCCATGAGGCCGGGCTCTTCGCGTTTTCAAGGAGCACTTTTGTGCTCAGCGGGGAAAGGAGCGGACGTGTGCGGAATCATCGGATACGTCGGGTCGCGCGACGCAAAGCCGCTACTGCTCGAAGGACTGCGCCGACTCGAGTACCGAGGCTACGACTCCGCCGGGATCGCCCTGCGCGAAGACGACGCACTCGACTACGTGCGCGCGGTCGGCAACCTCGGCAACCTCGTCGAAGCCGCCGGCCCGAACGGCTCCCACTCGCATCACGGGCTCGGCCACACGCGCTGGGCGACGCACGGCGGCGTGACCGAACAGAACGCGCACCCGCTCACCGGCTGCGAACCGGACCGGCTCGCGATCGTCCTCAACGGGATCGTCGAGAACTACATGGAGCTGCGTGAGCAGCTCGCCGGTCGCGGCCACACGCTCACGTCCGAGACCGACGCCGAAACCGTGGTCCATCTGCTCGAGGAGGCGTACGAAGGCGACCTGGTGCAGGCGCTCTCGCGCGTCTACCCGCAACTCGAAGGGCACTTCTCGATCGTCGCCATCCACCACGACCAGCCCGACCTGCTGGTCGGCGTCCGGCACCAGACGCCGCTCGTGGTGGGGCTCGGCGAGGGGGAGAACTTCCTTGCCTCCTCGATCGCCGCCTTCCTCAGCGAGACCCGCACCGTCATCCATCCCCGCGACGGCGAGGTCGTGGAGGTCACACCGGAGAGCGTCCGGTTCTTCGTCGACGGCGCGGAGGTCGAGGCGCCGGAGCGGCAGGAGATCGACTGGGACGAGGAGAGCGCCGAGAAGGGCGGCTACGAGACGTTCATGCTGAAGGAGATCTTCGAGCAGCCGGAAGCCGTGGCCGAGACGATCGGCGACCGCGTCCGCGGCCACAAGCTCTTCCTCGGCGCGCTCGGCCTGAGCGAGCTCGAGATCCGGAACCTGCGGCGGATCGTGATCGTCGCCTGCGGCACGGCCTACCACGCCGGTGTCGTCGGCCGCTACATCCTCGAGGAGTGGGCGCGCGTCCCGGTCGAGCCCGACATCGCGAGCGAGTGGATCTACCGCAATCCGGTGCTGTCGAAGGACACGCTCGTGATCGGGATCTCGCAATCGGGCGAGACCCGTGACACCGTCAACGCCATGAAGCTCGCGCGCGAGAGCGGCGCGCGCACCCTCGCGATCACGAACCTGATGGGGACACAGATCACGCGCGAGGCCGACGCGACGCTCTACACGCGCTGTGGGATGGAGGTCGGGGTCGCGGCGTCGAAGACGTTCACCGCCCAGGTCGCGCTCCTGAGCCTGCTCGCACTCAAGCTCGCCGACACCCGGCGGACGCTGCCCGAGGACGAGATCGACTTCATCCTCGATCGCCTGCACGAGCTGCCGCAGAAGATGCAGGAGTTCCTCGACGGCGACCATCCGATCGAGTCGATCGCGCAGCGCTTCCACAACGAGCCGTTCTTCCTCTATCTCGGCCGCCACATCGGCCTTCCGGTCGCGCTCGAGGGTGCGCTGAAGCTGAAGGAGATCTCGTACATCCCGACCGAGGCGTACTCCGCAGGCGAGATGAAGCACGGCCCGATCGCATTGCTGGCCGAGGGAACGCCGGTCGTCGTCGTCGCGACGAACATCCACGTCTACGACAAGATCGTCTCGAACATCCAGGAGACGCGGGCGCGCGGCGCGCACGTGATCGCGATCGCGACGGACGGCAACGAGGACATCCAGCACCACGCCGACGACGTGATCTACGTGCCGCGGACGCCGAACTTCCTGCAGGCGTCGCTCGCCGTGATCCCGCTGCAGCTCCTGGCCTACCGGATCGCGCGGCTGCGCGGCCTCAACGTCGACCAGCCCCGGAACCTGGCGAAAACCGTCACGGTCGAGTAGCGGCGATCTCGCGCCAAAACTCGACGAACGTCCGCTCATGCAGGAGTCCTGCACGCACGACCGCGGCGTGGCTCGGATTCGTGGCGGCGTCCTCGATCGTCTCGTAGACCGTCAGCCGCGCCAGGTGCGCTTCCTCCTGCTCGCGGGCGAGGGCAACGATCTCGGCGGAGCTCATGCCGTCCCCGAAGAACAGCTTGAGCAGGCCGGTGTCGCGGATCTGGGACGGGTCGTTCGTCGGCTCCCGCAGCCAGTCGTCCAGCGCTGCTCGCCCTGCACGCGTGAGCGTGTAGACGCGCCGCCGGCGGCCTTCGGCCTCGCGCACCTCGTCCAGGAGCCCGAGCTCTGCGAGGTGAGCGGGCTCGGCATAGAGCTGCGAGTGTGGGAAGTTCCAGAAGTAGCCGACCGAGCGCGAGGCCTTCTGCTTCATGTCGTAGGAGGTCGTCGCACCCTGGGCCACCAGGCCGAGCACGACGTACGAGACCGGTGTGAGCTGGGAATTTGACATGGGCGTCCAGCATAACGTACGATCCAGACGATCCGGAACGGACTATTGAGCAGGGGGAGAGATGGGACTGACCGAGAAGCTCGCTCGTGCGTCGGCGGCGCGGCCTCGCTTCACGCTTGCGCTCTGGGGCGCCGCCGTGCTGGTTGCCCTCGCCCTGGTGGCGACCTCGCTGCACGGACTGAGCTCGCAGGGCAAGGTCGTCGGCAATCCGGAGTCGACGAAGGCCAAGGCCGCGATCGCGCGGGCGTTCCCCGGTGTCGTCGCGAGCGAGAAGCAGGACGTGATCGTCGTGACCTCACGACGCTACGCCGTCGACTCGCCGCAGTTCCGTTCCTTCGGTAGGCGTCTGGCCGCGGTGCTCCGGGCGACCGGGGAGGTGCGCGGCTCGCGGTCGGTCGCCGTCTCGCCCGACCGTCACTCGGCACTGGTTGCGGTGCACATTCGCAGCGACTCGGGTGCGCGCCCCGTCGAGCAGGCCGTGGAGAACGCGAACGGCGACGCCTTCCAGGTAGGCATCACGGGCTACCACACCACCGGCTACGACTTCGGCAAGCAGTCGCAGACGGATCTCGAGAAGGGTGAGCTCGCCTTCGGCCTTCCGGCCGCGCTCATCGTTCTCCTCCTGGTCTTCGGCGCCCTCTTCGCCGGGCTCGTGCCCGTGCTGATGGCGATCCTTTCGATCATCGTCGCGCTCGGGTTGGTCGCGATCCTGTCGCTCGAGTTCTCGCTCTCCGTCTTCATCGTGAACATGCTCACGGGCATGGGACTCGCGCTCGGGATCGACTACTCGCTGTTTGTCGTGTCCCGCTATCGAGAGGAGCGCGGGCAGGGGCTGGCCAAGGAGGACGCAATCGCCCGCACGGGCGCCACCGCGAGCCGCGCCGTGCTGTTCAGCGGCAGTACCTTTGTCGTCGCGCTGACCGGCATGTTCCTCGTGCCGACCTCGATCATGCGCAGCCTGGCGCTCGGCGCGATCCTCGTCGGCATCGTCTCGGTGGCGGCGGCGCTCACGCTGCTGCCCGCCCTGCTGAGTCTCGTCGGCGACCGCGTCAACTCGTTCCGGGTTCCCTACCTCGGCCGGAACCTCGGTCGTGCCGACACGGCGGAAGGTCTCTTCTGGCAGCGGATCGTGACCGGCGTCTTGCGCCGGCCTGCGCTCTCGCTCGCGGTATCCGTGGGCGCCATGCTGGTTCTCGCCGCGCCGATCTTCGGTATGCACATCGGCGCGAACGGCGTCAGCACCCTGCCCTCCACGCTCCCGTCGAAGCAGGGCTACGTCCTGCTCCAGCGCTCCTTCCCGGTTCAGAACCCGGATCCGGTGCGGATCGTCGCCGTCGGCGGCGACGCCGGTACCGTGCACCGCGGGCTCGTGCGGCTCAACCGCGAGCTGGCGACCAGAGGGAGCTTCGGCTCGGGGACGATCCAGACGTCGGCTCGCGCCGACGTGGCGCTACTCACTTCGCCGGTACGCGGAGACGCGGTGGGGGGCGCAGCCGTCAGCGCCGTGCGCGACCTTCGGGCGAACCTCATCCCGTCGATTTTCCGTGGCAGTGGGGCGCACGTCTACGTGGGCGGCGTCACCGCGGAGAACGTCGACTACTTCGACGCCGTGACGAACCCGACCCCGTACGTGCTCCTCTTCGTGCTGGGGCTCAGCTTCGTCCTGCTCACGATCGCGTTCCGCTCGGTCGTCGTCGCTCTGGTCTCGGTGCTGCTCAACCTGCTCTCGGTCGGTGCGGCGTACGGCCTGCTCACGCTCGTCTTCCTCGACGGCCACGGCGCAGGCCTGTTCGGCTTCCAGCACACGCACGTGATCGACGCCTGGGTGCCGCTCTTCCTGTTCTCGGTCCTGTTCGGCCTCTCGATGGACTACCAGGTGTTCCTGATGAGCCGGATCAAGGAGCGGCACGACGCGTCCGGATCGACGCGGGATGCCGTGGTGTGGGGCGTCAGCTCGACGGCGCGGATCATCACCGGCGCGGCGCTGATCATCGTCGTCGTCTTCGCCGGCTTCGCCGCCGGGAAGCTCGTGATGTTCGAGCAGATGGGCTTCGGCGTCGCCATCGCGCTGCTGCTCGACGCGACGGTCATCCGCTCGGTCGTGCTGCCCAGCACACTCGTCCTGCTCGACAAGCTGAGCTGGTACCTGCCGAGCTGGCTCGAGTGGCTGCCACACGTCGAGGTCGAGGCGCCGCCTACTCCGGGTCCGGGGGACGCCGCGATCGTTTGACATTGCCGCGGCGCTTCTTCTGATCGAGGCGGCGCCTGCGTGCCGCGGTGCTCGGCCTGGTGGGCACGCGCTTCCGCTCCACGTGGAGCGCTTCTCGCAGCGCCGCGACGAGCCGCTCCACTGCAAGCTCGCGATTGCGCGACTGGCTCCGCTCGTCCTGTGCCACCGCGCGGAGCACCGGACCGGCGCGCGCGATCACGCGCCGCTTCTGCGTCTCGGTCAGCGCGGACGACGCCTCGACGTCGAAGACGGCGACGACCCGGGTCTCGGACTTCTGCGCGTGCTGCCCGCCGGGGCCGCTCGAGCGGGACACCTGCAGCTCGACCTCGGCCAGCGGCAGGACGACCGAGCGGGTGACGCGAATAGAGTCTCCGTCCATGGCCGCGATTCTGCTCGACGTGGAGGGCGTCCTGCACGTCTCCGGCCAGCCGCTGCCGGGTGCGGCCGACGCCGTGCGCCGCCTGCGTGAGGCCGGGCACCGGCTGCGCTTCGTCACGAATGCGACGACGCGCTCGAAGGCGGATCTCGCCGCCGGTCTGAAGTCGACGGGCATCGACCTCGACGTGGCGGAGGTGCAGACCACGGCCGACGCGGCCGTCGAAGCGCTCAAGGGCAAGCGCGTCCTTGCGCTCGTGATGCACGCCCTCGTCGGCGACCTCGAAGGGATCGAGCTCGTCGGCGACAACGCCGACGCAGTCCTGATCGGGGGCGCGGACGATTCGCCCGAGACGAATCTCGTCTTCTCCTACATGAACCTCGCGCGGGCGTTCGGGGAGCTCGAGCTCGACGCCGACCTGTACTGCCTCCACCGCAACCGCTGGTGGCAGACGCAGCGGGGGCCGCTGCTCGACTCCGGCTGCTACGTCGCGGGGCTCGAGTACGCGGCGCAGACGACGGCCACCGTGCTCGGCAAGCCGAGCTCCGCCTACTTCGACGCAGCCTGCCGCGCGCTCGACGCCGAGCCGTCGATGACATGGATGGTCGGCGACGACCTCGAGACCGACGTCGTCGGAGCCCGGGGCGTGGGGATGCACGCCGTCCTTGTCCGCACCGGGAAGTTCCGGCCGGACGCGGTCGAGGCGTCGCGCGTCCAGCCCGACGGGATCGTCTCTTCGATCGCGCACCTCCCCGAGTGGCTCGAGGAGCACATCGCGTGAGCGTGACTGTCGGTACCGACCTGATCGAGATCGAGCGGATTCGCCGCTCGCTCGCGCGCTACGCTCGCTTCCGCGAGCGCTGCTTCACCGAGGCCGAGCGCGCGTACTGCGACTCGCGTCCGAATCCGGCGCAGAGCTACGCCGGACGCTTCGCGGGCAAGGAGGCCGTCGGCAAGGCGCTCGGCTTCGGGGTCGCGCGCGCGTTCGCCTGGCAGGAGATCGAGATCGTCGGACGGCCCAAGCCGGCGGTCCGGCTCTCCGGCCGCCTCGCCGAGCGCGCGGCCTCGCTCGGGGTCGGCTCGGTCGACCTCTCGATGACGCACTCGCGGGAGCTCGCGCAGGCCGTCGCAATCGCCTCCGATGGCTGAGCTGGAGCCGCTCTACAGCGCGGAGGAGATGCGAGCCGCCGAGGCGGGTCACGACGTCGACGCGATGATGCAGCGCGCCGGTGCGGCCGTCGCGGAGGAGCTGATGCGGCGCTTTCCCGACGCGCGGCGGATCGCGCTGCACGCGGGAGGCGGCGCGAACGGCGGCGACGGGAAGATCGCCGCCGAGGTCCTGATCGCGCAGGGACGCGAGCTCGTCGACGAGCGCCCCGACGTCGTGATCGACGCGCTGCTCGGCACCGGGATGAAGGGGGCGCCGCGGGACGAGACGGCGCAGGTGATCGAGCGGATCAACGCAACGGGCGCGCCGGTCGTCGCGGTCGACATCCCGTCCGGCGTGAATGCGTCCACCGGCGAGGTCGCCGGCGCCGCGGTGCGCGCGGATCTGACCGTGACGATGCACGGCCCGAAGGTCGGGCTCGCGGTCGCGCCGGGCCGGTTTCTCGCGGGTGAGGTCGTCGTTGCGGACATCGGACTGGAGCAAGCGGAGACCGAGCACCGGCTCGTCACACGGGAGATCCTGGCCGAGGTGCCGCGCCGCGCGCGAGGCGGCAACAAGTACACGTCGGGTCACGTACTCGTAGTGGGCGGCTCGCCCGGCCTGACCGGAGCCCCGGCCCTCGCCGCCCGCGCGGCTCTGCGCGCCGACGCCGGTTACGTCACGATCGTCGCGCCGGCCCAGTCGCTGCCCGTCCTCGAGACGCTCGTGCTGGAGGCGGTGAAGCGTCCGCTCGAGCAGGCGTTCGAAGCAGCGGCGAAGGCCGATGCGCTCGCCGTCGGTCCCGGCCTGGGGCGCGCCGAGGAGACCAAGGCGCTCGTCGGTCGCCTGCTCGCGGAGGTCGATCTGCCCGCGGTCGTCGACGCCGACGCGCTCTTCGAGCTCGAGCCGGGCGAGTGGTCGGCCCCGCGCGTGCTCACTCCGCACGAGGGCGAGCTCGGCCGGCTGCTCGGCCGCGACTCGAAGGAGATCGCTGCGCACCGGCTCGCGTCGGTCCAAGAAGCCGCCGAGCGCTTCGACTGCGTCGTCGTGCTCAAGGGCGAGGACTCGCTCGTCGCGGCTCGCGGCCGCGGCGTTCTGGTCTGCGCGCTCGGCCTTCCGTCGCTCGCCACCGCAGGCACCGGCGACGTCCTCACCGGCATCACGGCGGCGTTTCTCGCGAAGGGGATGGAGCCGCAGCGCGCAGCCGCGGCGGCGTGCGCTGCGCAGCAACTCGCGGCACGCGAGGCCGAGCAGCGCTACGGCCTCGTGGCGAGCGACGTGGTCGAGGCGCTGCCGCGGGCCAGCTCTCGGCCTCGGGTAGCCGATCGACGCGGAGTGCTTCCGGCAGACGGAGGCGCGCGGTCCCGCCACGCGGCTCGATCCACCCGAGCACTACGAGCACCACGCCGACCACCAGACTGACGGCGAGTCCCCAGTTCGGCTCCGCGCCCCGATCGACGACAGCGCCCAGGCTCACAAGTACGAGCAGCGCTAGCGGTATCAGCACGAGCTCGTCTGCGACTGACGTCGATCCCGTGACTCGTCGAACCCACGAAGCGAGCAGATGGAGCGCCAGCAGCACGCTCGCGACCCCGAGCCATGTGAACAGCGGCGGTGCCTCGAGCTGGAGAGAATCCGGCACGACATTCCACTGCGCCACGACGACGATCGCCAGACAAACGAAGGATGCTGCGATCGCGAGCGCCTGGAGGGGAAGGGGCGCGCGGTTCGGCGAGCGGAGCCGGAGTCCGGGCAGCGTCAACAGCGCGAGCACAGCCGCTGCAGCGAAGCCCACATACGCGCCGTATGCGAAGCCGCCGATGGCGGCGAAGCTGTCGACAGCGAACCCGAGAGTCGTCACGAAGATGGCGATACCGAATGAGAGGTGGACGACATAGCGCTCGAGTCGTGGAGACCCGAGAGCGGCGACGACCAGAATCGCGAGGCCGCCGACGACCGAGCCGGGCGTTGTGGATGACCACCAGCCGTTGAAGCCGAGGGTGCTCCACGGCATGAACAGGGCGGCGAGAAGGAGGATCGCAGCGCCGGTCCGGCAAGCGGCGACGAGCGTCGGCCTCGGCACATTCAAAGCGCTCCGAGCCGCGAGGGCGGCGACTGCGACGAGCGCGACGGCGAAGCCGAGTGCCAGCCAAGCTCCGTAGGCGATGGACCCGCCTCGGCTCACGAGGCTGATGGTCGCTCCGGTCAGGAGTGCTGCGGCCGCGGCGGCGGCGAGCCGCGCGTCATTTCGGCGACTCGCCAGCCCCGCGAAGAGCGCAAGCGCCGCAAGAGTTGCCGAAGCGGTGCCGATCGCGGGGAACGAGTAGCGGGCGATCTGCTCCCAGGGCAGGAGCAAGGAGACGAGCACGCCGAGGGCCAGCAGGGCCATCGTCCCCTCGGTGAGCGACGGCCCGACGCGCGGCGTGGCGAGCTCGACCGCGACCGCCGCGAGCAGCGCGACGATGACGCTGGCGAGCGCGAGGTAGGCGCCGTACGCGTAGTGGAACTCGACGTGCCCGTGACCGGCGAGCTTGAGGATGTTGTTGAGAGCGCGTCGTTCCGCGACACCGCCGACGGCGAAGTACGCGAGTGCCACCGCGGATACGCCGATGGGGAGCCGCCTTCCGACTGTCGGGCGGGCAATTGCGACTGCGGCGGCGAAGGCGAGCGCCACCGCGGCGAGGGCGGCAGCTGTCCCGGCCGTTGTCCAACCGTCGAACGGTCCTGACGTGGTGGAGAAACGGTCGAGAAGCCCCAGGACACCGCCTTCCGTGCCTTGGTTGGTGCCCTGCCACGGCAGGTAAAGGCTCACGAGAAACACGAGCGCGCTCGTGAGAAGCACGAACAGCGGCAGCCGCCCTTTCATCGAGCGGAAATCTACTCCGCGTCACGGCGGACAACTAGGCTGGACGCCCGTGCACCGGAGCGAGATCACGATCGACCTCGGCGCGGTTCGCCACAACGCTCGGCGGCTGCTCGACGTACTCGACGGTAATGAGCTCTGGGCCGTCGTGAAGGCGAACGGCTACGGCCACGGGGCGACGGACGTTGCGCGTGCGGCGCTCGAGGCCGGAGCGTCGGCTCTCTGCGTCGTCACGGTGCCGGAAGCTCTCGAGCTGCGCCGCGGGCTTCCGGAGGCGCGGATCCTCGTGATGTGCCCGACGGAGGACGTGGCCGAAGCGCGGGAGGCGCGGCTCGAGCTCGTGATCTCCGGCGGCGAGATCCCCGACCGCATCCCGGTGCACCTGAAGCTCGACACCGGCATGGGCCGCTGGGGGTTCGCCGAGCTGCCGGAGCCGCCCGCGAACGTCGTGGGGCTGATGAGCCATCTCGCGACGGCGGACTCCGATCCGGACTTCGCGCAGCAGCAGGTCGAGCGCTTCCGAGAGGCCACGGAGCAGTACTCGCATCTCACGCGCCACGTCGCGAACAGCGCGGCGGCGTTCGGGTTGCCCGACGCCCGTCTCGACGCGGCCCGCTGCGGGATCGCGCTGTACGGGATCTCCCCCTTCAACACCGATCCGGCCGACGACGGGTTGCGGCCCGCGCTTTCGTGGCGGAGCCGGATCGCGCAGGTGCGTCTCCTCCAGCCGGGCGAGAGCACCGGCTACGGCCGGCGATTCGTCGCGGAAGGGCCGACGTGGATCGCGACCCTGCCGGTCGGCTATGCCGACGGGTTCCGACGCGACATGACCGGCACCGAGGTGCTCGTCGACGGCGAGGCGCGAAAGGTCGTCGGCACCGTCTCGATGGATGCGGTCGCCGTCGAGCTCGACTGCGAGCTGGCCGTCGGGACGCCGGTCACGATTGTCGGCGACGGCCTGCTGATCGAGCGCCACGCCCAGGTCGCAGAGACGATCGGCTACGAGATCGCCTGCGGGATCAACTCCGCTCCGGCTCGCGCGCGCCGTGTCGTCACCGACTAGAGGCCGGTGACTCCGCCTTCGAGACTCGCGAACGCGTCTCGCAGTTGCGCGCGCTCCTTCCCGAGCTCGGTGAACGAAAGCATCAGACGCCGCTCCCCTTCGGGCGTCAGACGCAGGTGGGCGACCCGCGCGTCCCGCTGGGACTGCTCACGTTGGATCAGCCCCGCGCTCTCGGCGCGGCGCACGAGCTCGGTCACGGTGCTTTGTGCAAGCTGCATCCGGTCTGCCAGCTCCGTCACGGTGGACTGCTCGCCCCCGCCGGGAGCCCCCTTGATCATCATCAGCAGCGTGTAGCGCTGCGGCGTGAGTCCCGATTGGCGGGCGATTTTCTCGCTCCGCCGCAGGAAGTGGCGTAATGCGGACCGGAACTCGGCGACGGCGATCACGTCAGCGATCGTCGGCTGTTGCCCTTGCTCGACCATGTGTCCAGTCTAGGGAGCTTTGGGCGTACGACCAAGGACACGCGTGAAGAGATTCGGCATCGCATCCTGGAGCGGGGCGATCGGCCCGTAGAACCACGGGACAGTCGTCTCGCCGCGGCCCTTTGCGAGCGAGCGGAGCACGTGAGCAGCGACGTCCTCGGGCCGAATCACCACCCGTTGCACGCGTGGGCGGGAGCCACGACTGCGGAAAGCCCGGCGTCTCGACGAAGCCCGGGTTGACCGTGTGCACCAGATGCCCCGCGGCGAGCTCGACCGCGACCGAGCGCGAGAAGGCGAGCTGCGCGTGCTTCGAGGCGGAGTAGGGCGCCGACCGCGACGAGCCCGGCGACCGAGACGACGTTGACGAGATGCGAGCCGGCGCCGAGCCCGGGCAGGAAGGCGCGCAGGCACCAGACCGAGCCGAGGTAGTTCGTCCGCATCAGCCGCTCGATCAGCTCCGGGTCGCGTCGAGGAAGTCCGTCGCGGCCGGCGATGCCGGCGTTGTTGACGAGCAGGTCGATCCGCGGATGGCGCTCGAGCACGCGCGCCGCGACCGCCTCGACCGCCGCGCGGTCGGAGACGTCGCAGGCCTCGTGCTCGTCGGCTCGGCGCGCCGGCGGTCGGCGAGAGCCCGACGACGATGCCAGCCGCCGCGCGCGGAGCGCCCGGCAGAGCGCGGCGCCGATCCCCGACGATGCTCCGGTGACGACCGCGACGCGCATACGGCGCGACAGTAGTAGGAGTCGCGGTCGAGTGGCCGGAGCCTTTCGAGGGAAAGCGCGGGCTCGTGCTCGGCGTCGCCAACAAGCGCTCGATCGCGTGGGCGATCGCGCAGCGGCTCGCCGAGGGCGGCGCGCAGCTCGCGTTCACCTTCCAGGGCGAGCGGATCGAGGGCAACGTGCGCGAGCTCGCCGAGACCGTGTCGAGCCCGCTCGTCACCGCGTGCGACGTCCGCTCGGACGAGGACATCGCCCGCGTCTTCGCCGAGGTCGGCGAGGCGTTCGGCGGCGCAGCTCGACCTGCTCGTCCACTCGGTCGCCTTCGCCGCCGCCGAGGATCTCGAGGGCCGCTTCACCGACACGCCGCGCGAGCGCTTCTGGATGGCGCTCGACGTGAGCGCCTACTCGCTCGTCGCCTGCGCCCGCGCCGCCGAGCCGCTGATGGAGGCGGCCGGCGGCGGCTCGATCGTGACGATGACCTATCTCGGCGGCGAGCGCGCGGTGCCGCACTACAACGTGATGGGCGTCGCGAAGGCGACGCTCGACTCGAGCGTCCGCTACCTCGCCTGGGATCTCGGCCAGAAGAACATCCGCGTCAACGCCGTCTCGGCCGGCCCGGTGCGCACGCTTGCCGCCCGCTCGATCGCCGGCTTCCCGACGATGGAGGCGATCGTCGAGGAGCGCGCGCCGCTCCACCGCCACATCGAGCCGACGACGTCGCCGGCGCCGCCGCCTACCTGCTCGGCGACGATGCCGAACGTCACGGGCACCACGCTGTACGTCGACAGCGGGTACCACGCGATGGGCATGTAGAAGCGGTGCTCAGGCGCGAGCTTCGCGGAACGTGACGAGTCGGCCGCGCTTCTCGTCCCACAGCTTCAGCCTCGGTGCGCGCAGCCCTTGCTGCAGCGTGAGTTCCGGCACCGACTGGAGACGGTCGGTTCCCTCGTGCGCGGCTTGCAGCTTGTAGTTCGGGATCCGGCGCTCAGGTGGTGCACGTGGTGGAAGCCGATGTTGCCGAGAAGAAGCTGAAGCACGCCGGGCAGCTTCAGGTAGGAAACCCCCGCACCGCGGCGTCGTCGAAGCCCCAGTCGCGTGCGCTGCCAGTACGTGTCGTCGAACTGGTGCTGCACGTAGAACAGCCAGATCCCGACTGCGCCGGCGACGAAGAACAGCTGGCCATTGCACGAGGAGATATGCGCGCCAGCCGACTGTCAGGCAGAGCGCTGCGACGATCAGCGCGAGCATGAGGTTCTGTCGCCTAGCACGCTGTTCCGAACGCGCCGCCGCGCCCCGCGGGGGCACGAAACGCGGCTTCAGAATGAGCACCATGAGCCAGCCGATGCCGAACATGACGAACGGGTTGCGGAAGAGCCGGTACGAAGATCTGCCGCCACACGGGAAGCGCCCGGTACTCGGTGACGGTCAGCGTCCGCGATGTCTCCCACTCCACGCCGGTCGAGGTCACCTGCGGTCGCATGGTGGACCGCGTGCTCGTGTTGCCAGCCGCGGTAGGGCAGCCATACGAGCAAGCCCAACCCGGCACCCAAGAATGTCATTTGCGCGCCGCGAGCGCATGAACGACCCGTGCGTGCAGTCGCGGAACACGATGAACGCGCGGACCAGAAACGCGGAGGTCGGCAGAACGAGCACGAGCGACAACCACACCGAGACGCGCAGCGCGAACGTACATCGCGACGAGCAACGCGAGATACGGGACCACCGAGGTCGCGAGGTCGAGCAGGCTCCGACCGAGCCGCGGCTCCGCGTAGGCGTCGAGGACACCCCGCCACGAGCGCGGCGAATCGGACTCCTGCCCTCCCTTCACGATCGCAGTCTGGCCGATTCGCCGCCGCCCACGGGTCGGGCATGCGCCGAGTCCGAGTCGTCGCCAGCAAGAGGCCGGCTCGCCAGACGACCGCGGCAAGAAAGATCGCTGCGCCGGTCAGGACGCCAAGCGCGCCGCCGGCGAGCGTCACCGCGAGCGCCTCCGACCCCCCTACGCCAGAGGCGATCAAAGCCGCGGCGCCGGCGCCGACTTGGGCCGCCGCACCGGCGGGGCCGATCGGCACGGCTGCCGCTGCGGCGCTCGCACAGAGCAAGAGCAGCGCCAGTGGAAACGAGAAGCCGACCCCGAGCGTACCGAGAAGAAGGAAGGCGGCGAGCGCGCGGAGGAGCCAGCAGGCCGACACAAGCACCCACGCCTCTGACAAGCGCCGCCTCGAGGTGGTGCGCGGACTCAGCCAGCGACCGAGCCGGAAGCGCAAGGCTCGATTGCTTCCTGCAAGGCGAGGCAGGGCGACCAGCAGGCCTGCGGCAGCAACGCCCGCGACAGCGACGAGCGTAAGTCCGGCCCGCACGCCGATCCCGCCGCCTAGCACGGCTGCCGCAGCGGCAAGCGGCGCGAGTGCGACGGAGTCGATCAGACCGAGCATGACCAGGGAGAGGCAAAGAGCGCGCACGCCGGCGCGACAGCCTGGATAGCGGCGAACGACGGCTACGCGCATCGCGTCGTCGAAACGGCCTGGAAACACGACACCGATCAGGGCGGCGCCGCCGTTGCCGGCCGCAAGCGCGAACGGCCGGGGCCGCTCATCCGCCGCGAAAGCCGCCCCCATCCCCACGCCTTGAAGCCCTGAGCGAGAAGCAGCAACAGGCAGACAGCTGCCAGCACGCCGGGCTGACCGCCCGACAGCGGCCAGGGGCTGGTGGCGAAGTGCCGCGCGGCGAGCAACGCCAACACGGCCATGGTGACTCCCGACCCAGCCGCGACCGACCATCGGCCCCTGCGCGAGCGACGCAGCCGTACGAGCGCATCGACGAGCAGCCGGTACCTGCGTTCGAGCACGATCGGAGCCGCGATCCCGATCGCCGTCAAAGCCGCCGCCGACGGCTCCCGCGCCATGAGCGCAGGAAGCGCGTCGCTCGTTGAGTCTCAGCCATTACGCGAAACCGAGGGCTATGCCGGTCGCCCGCGCCGCGTGCGCAGTCGGAAGACCTCGCTCGTGAGGATTCCCAGCAACCAGCCGAGTACTGCAGCCGCGAGGATGATCCAGACCAGCGACGTGTGGCCGGTGCCGAACACCCAGCTCAGCTTCACCTGCCGCGTATTGGCGACGACGAGCGCAATCAGGACGACGAGCAGCGCAACGAGGCCGAACGCCCACGCATAGAGGCCGGTGCGGCGGCCGTGTTGCCGCAGACGGTCGCCGCGCGACTCGGCAGCCCACCGCGGGCACCGTTTCAGGGTCATGCGCTTCGACTTGCATCTTCGATCCTCCCTCGTGGACATCGAGGTCGACCGCGCGCGGCGATCGCCAACGCTCCGGCCTGTGCTGTTGAGGGCGGATCTCTGCGGGGCCGGAACGCTTCTGGCCCCGCTGGTGTTCACGGCGCCGGGTGCTGAGGAGCCGCGCGAGGAAGGCTAGGCGTATCCCGCCCGGCGGTGCCGCGCCATTCTGGTCCCGATGGCTGTGGACGAGGTCCGGCATCTCCGGGTCCTGATCGCGAACGAGAGGCGCGACCGGCTCGAGCTGCTCGCCCAGGTCGTGGTCGGGCTCGGGCACGAGGTGATCGCCCGCGAGATCGACGTCAAGGAGGTCGGCGCGGTCGACGGCGCAGGGAGCGGCCCGACGTCGCGCTCGTCGGGCTCGGCCTGCTCTCCGAGCACGCGCTCGACCTGATCGGCGAGATCGTCCGCGAGGCGTCCTGCCCGGTGATCGCCCTGCTGCACGGCCAAGGATCCCGCCTACATCCACGAGGCGGCGAAGCGGGGCGTGTTCGCCTACATCGTCGACGGCACGCCCGGAAGAGCTGCAGAGCGCGATCGACATCACCCTGCAGCGCTTCGCCGAGTACCACAACCTGCAAGGGGCGTTCGGGCGCCGCGCGACGATCGAGCAGGCGAAAGGGATCCTGATGGCGCGCCACGCCATCGACGCCGGACCAGGCGTTCGAGATGCTCCGCGACCACTCGCAGCACAACGGCCGCAAGCTCGTCGACGTCGCCGAGGCGATCGTCGACAGCCACCTGCTGCTGCTCCCGCCGCTCCTCCAACCCGTCGATCCGACCGCGGCGGCGACGTAGTCGACGGTAGCGGGGCGATACCGCTTTCGTTGCTAATTTTACGGCTGCGGCGCCGTAGCCCTCGGCGCAGCAAAAGCGCGACGGGTGCGGAGTAAGCGGCACCGCTCAAAGTCCTCCCTCAGCAAAGCGGGTTGGAGCCTATCTGGCCGACCTCAACGTCTTGGTCGGCGTCGGTGATTCGACCCGGAGGTCCTCGACGGTGGAGATATGCGTTGTCGTCACAGACGCCTCGCACTTGCATGGGCTCCTGCTTCGCCTCGGAAAGACCTCTTCGACCGCTCGTCGGTTTCGTTCGACGGAGCGCGAAGAGAAGTCCGCGTTCGTTCCGAGTGGGAATCGCGGTCGGTGGTCGAGGTGATCGACACCGTCCAGTCATGGCTCGCAGCCGACGGTCTCGGTTCCGCCACGCTGTCCGTCGGCGATCCCTCCTACACGCTGGCTGCCCCGCCGGTCCTTGCGGCGGCGAGCGGACGGGCCGCATGACCGCGCTGACCGTCTGCTCGATGGCCGCGTCTGCCGAACCTGCACCAGGAGCCGTTGATTTGGCTTCGGCTACGGTGTGTGCAGCGTCCCCGTGTTCTGACTCCCGCACGAGCCCGCCGCTTGCTGCTTCGGGGGAGTCACGAGAGGGAGCGACATCATGAGGAAGAGCCTGAAGCGGGTACTCGACCGGCTGCGCACGGCCACCGGCGGGAGAGCTCGGCAAGCCGACGTCGGTGCGCGGCGGTCTGCAGGTGCCGCAGCGGATGCAGCCGCTCAGCGCGTCGACGCGAACACGGCAGGCGCGCTAGCGCATGCGGACGGCGATCGTCTCGACGACCTCCCGCGCGCCGTATGCGGGATCGGTGCCTTTGCCGCTGACCTGCGCGCGACGCTCAGCGGGGGCCGACGGGATCGGAGGTGTGGAGCTCGTTGCGATCCTGAACGAGCCCTCGAGCCCGCAGCGGCGCGGTCGGTGCTCGGGACGATTGCGCAGTCCGTTCGGGCGATTACGTCCGGACGGCCCGGCTGCTGGGGCGGCTCGACGTCGACGTCGTGCTGCTTCAGCACGAATACGGGATCTTCGAGCAGGCCGGGACGGTGAGTATGTGCTGTCGTTTGCGCGTGACCTGGCGCAGCCGCTGGTGGTCACGCTGCACACGGTGCTCTCGGAGCCGACGCCGCACCAGGCGGCGGGACTGGAGGCCGAGCTGTACGCCGAGGCCGAGCTGGTGATCGTGATGACCGAGACCGCGCTCCGGCTGCTCGTGGACGGGGCGGCTGCTGTCCGGAGGAGAAGGTGCGAGTCGTGCCGCACGGCGCCCCACGGCGCGGATCGGCGAGCGCGGGCGGCTCGCTCGAGCGCGGCTCCCCGGCTGCGGCGAGGGCCTTTCCAGCTTTCCACCTTCGGGTTGATCTCTTCCGGCAAGGGCCTGGAGACGGCGATCGAGGCGTTCCCCGCGATCCTGGAGCACCGGCCCGATCTCAGCTACGTGATCGCGGGGCGCACTCATCCCGACGTCGCGCGGCGAGAGGGAGAGCGGTATCGGCTCACGCTCGAGCGACGGGTGCTCGAGCTTCGGCCTCGCCGACCATGTCGAGTTCGACGACCGGTTCCTCACGCTCGACGAGCTGTCGGATCTGCTCCACGGGGACCGAGCGTGTTCGTGACGCCGTACCGCAACCGCGAGCAGATCGCCTCGGGCGCGCTCACGTTTGCGCTTGCGGCCGGCTGTGCGGTCGTCTCGACACCGTACTGGTACGCACAGGACATGCTCGGGTCGGGAGCGGGCACCATCGTCCCGTTCGCGGATTCGGAGGCGCTTGCCGAGGCGGTCTGCGGCTACCTCGAGCAGCCGGAGACGCTGGGTCGCGGCGCGGGCCGAGGCCCGGCGGATCGGCGCCTCGCTCGCGTGGCCCTCCGTCGCCAAAGCAACGGTCGCGGTCATGCAAGAGGCGCATGGAATCGCCCCGCGCCGCCGTCCGGCCGGGGCCGCCGACCTGCATCTGACGAGCGTGCGCCACGACCACGTGTTCACGCTCGTCGACGACGTCGGGATCATCCAGCATGCGCAAGGGATCATCCCCGAACGCGTGCAGTGACTGTGCACCGACGACGTGGCGCGACTGGCAGTGGTCGCACTCGGATTTGCACCGCCGCGGCGACGAACAGATCTGGACCTCGATCCTCCACCGATCGCTTGCCTTCCTGCTCGATGCCACCGGTGAGGGCGGGATGCGCAACTTCATGAGCTACGACCGCCGCTGGCTCGACGAACCGCACCTGGGCGACCGCGTCGGCCGGTCGATCTGGACGCTTGGCGAGATCCTCACGACTGCCTGGGCTCCCGCACTTGTGGGACCCGGCGCGTGCTCTGCTCGACCGGCTGGTGGGAGCCTGCGCAGGCGGGGTCACGCTCCGTACCGCAGCCTATGCCGTGCTGGGCCTCTCGCGACTCGATCGTGACCGTCTCGAGGCCTCCGTTCGAGACGCCTGCTCGAACAGCTGCTGGACCAGCTTCGCCGAAGCCCACGAGCGCACCTCGTCCGAGGAATGGAACTGGTTCGAGGACGAGCTGACGTACGACAACGCGCGCCTACCGCAGGCGCTGATCATCGGCGGAGCCGCGCTCGGCCGGACGGAGCTCGCCGAGCTCGGGCTCGAGTCGCTGCGCTGGCTCGGCGACGAGTGCGGACTCGACGAGGACGCGCTCCGGCTCCCCGGCCACCGCGGCCGCCGCCGCGGCGAGCAGGCGCCGGGCGCCGGCGACGAGCAGCCGCTCGACGCCGCCGCGCTCGTCGAGGCCGAGCTGACGTGCGTTCGCGGTCACGCACGAAGCCGAGCACGGCGTCCGGGCGATGCGCGCGTTCGAGTGGTTCCTGGGCCGCAACCACCTCCAGCCGTCCGCTCTACGACTTCGCCACCGGGGGGCTGCGGCGACGGCCTCGGCCATGAGGAGGTCAACCGCAACGAAGGGGCGGAATCGACGCTCGCGTTTCATCGCGCCGCGCTTCTTCTCGACGCAGCCAATACTCATCCGTCCCCTCGACGCGGGCAGTCGAGGCCGTCGCGGGTGAAGTAAACGATCGAACTGTTCGAAAGGCACGCGGACAATCCGATCCTCACCTCCGCCGACTGGCCGTATCCGGCGAACACCATGTTCAACCCTGCTGCGGCGGTGATCGGCGGCGAAACGCTGGTCATCGCGCGGGTCGAAGATCTGCGCGGCATCTCGCACCTGAGCACTCGCGCGCTCGGTCAACGGCGTCGACGGCTGGACGGTCGACAGAACGAGCCGCTGCTCGCCCCGGTCGAGGGCGTCGAGAGCGAAGAATGGGGCTTGGAGGACCCACGGGTCATGTGGATCCGGAGCTCGGACGCTGGACGATCACCTGCACGTCGTACGGGCCGCCGGGGCCGGCCGTCTACCTGGCGCTGACCGACGACTTCCGCACCGTCGACCGGCACGGGGTGATCAAGGGCGCGCAGACGACAAGAATGCGGCGCTCTTGCCCGAGCGCATCGGGGGCAAGTGGATCCTGTTTCACCGGACCGAGCCACGAGGCCGCCGCCGGGTCGAGCGGGCGGGATCGCCTTCTTCGCGCTCCGACGACCTGACGGGAGCTGGAGCTCTGCCGCGGACGGCTCGGCTCTACCCCGCGAGAAGGAGCCTGGTGGGACTCGCGAAGGGGGCGGGATCAGCCACCCGCCGCTGGCACCGATGACGGCTGGCTGATCATCTCCTGCGCGGCGTCAAGGACACCATCGCCGGGGGCCTGTACCGCGTCGGTCTCGCTCTGGCGGCCCTCGACGAGCCTGGAGCGCATCACCCACCGGCTGCCCGAGTGGATCCTCGGCCCGCGGGCAACTGCCGGCGGTCGGGTGACGTCGGGAACGGCGATCTTCCCCTGCGCGGCCTGATCCACGACGAGCCGAGCGGGACGGGTTCTGCGCCTCTACTACCGGCGGCGCCGACACCTCGATCGGACTCGCGACGGCTCAGCTCGACGAACTGCTGGCCGCGGTGCTCGCCCGCACCCGCGCGAAGTCAGTCGGTCAGGCCGGACGCTCGGGCTCACCTCGCGACTGCTCCCGATACCGGCGGTAGAGGCGGGGCAGCTGCACGTGCGGGTCGAGAAGGAACTCGTCCCGGTCGATGTCGATCCACGCGTCGGCGTATCCAGGCGTTGCAACGCTCGGCGCCGACGAACGCTGCGATGGCAGCGACCGCCGGTTTCGGTGAGCCGTCGACGCGCCAGAGTCCGAAGGTGCGCTCGTGGGGAGCGAGATCGAAGGGCGGCTGCTGCCACAGCGCCTGGTCGTAGTCGGAGTAGCACCAGAGGAATGCGCCGAGACAGCCGGCGCGGCGGAGCCCCTCCAGCGCCGCGGCCGTGTATGCAGCCGCCGCCTCTTCCTCGACCAGAGGCGTCGCGCCGGCTCTCTGCTCGTGCGGATCGTCACGGCGGTAGGTCGGAAGTCCGAACTCGCTGAACAGGACGTCGCGACCGTTCCCCGAGCCAACGGGTCACGCGGGCGAGGAACGGGAGCAGTTGCAGCGTCGGTTGGACCGTCGCGCCCAGCGCGCGTA
Organism: uncultured Actinomycetes bacterium; assembly: GCA_963696975.1. Classification (GTDB taxonomy): domain Bacteria; phylum Actinomycetota; class Thermoleophilia; order Gaiellales; family Gaiellaceae; genus Palsa-739. Next base: position 837,402 of record CAVOMI010000004.1, read on the forward strand.
GATCGGGTAGCCGTGCATCGAGAGGAGATCGCACGCCTCGGAGGCTTCCCGCGGCCCGAGCAGGCGATCCTCTTCGAGGTCCTCCATGTGCAACCCGACCGTGACGAGCGCCGTCTCGTCGCCAGTGCGAATCGCCGAGCTGAGGCGGGCCAGCCATGCGCGTGCCGCCGGCCTGTTCGGCGGGACGACACAGTTCGAGTTCTCGTTGCCGAGGTCCCACGCCCACACCGCCGGATGGCCGGCAAGCGCGGTTGCCGCGGCGGCGGCGGGCAGTTCCTGGGCGGCGACCAGGTCGGCATCCGAGTACCAATTCCGCAAGCCGCGACGGTCGACCCGGCCCCCTGACACGAGCCGAAAGCGCAGGTCCCGTCGCTCCACCGACCGCCCACGGCGGATCCAGCTTCACGCCGCTCATGTGCCCGGTGAACAGGGTCACGATCAGCGCGACCCGGCCTCGGTTGCGGCATCGGCGGCGTCAACAAGTCGCTTGAGGACGCGGTGGTCAATTGGCCTCGCCGTGGGCTGGGCGTCCTCCCAGCGCAGAAACACCCGAATCGTGTCGAACCCGGCGCCGGCGATACCGCGGAAGTCGCGCCTCGTAGCCGAAGCGTCGTACTCGGTAAGCCATGCCATCGCCGTGGACGCGGGCCAGTAGTTGACACCGAGCCGGAACGGCGCCCGGGCGGCGCCCTCAGCCGTCGATGCACACCGTTCGAACGCGTTGAGATAGCAACGTACTTATTGAGCGCGATAGGCATCGACCATTGGCGCGCGACCGAATCGGGCGATCGCCTCCGCGGATGCGCGACGGGTGCGCTCGAGCCTCGCCACGCGGCCAACGGCTCGGAACGGCCTCGTCACGCGTCCGACCAGGAAGCCGGTCGCGCTGTCGTCGATCAGCTCGGGCATCGACCCGCGCCGAGACGCGATCACCGGCGTCCCGCAGGCCATCGCTCGACGACGCTGAAACCAAAGGGCTCGTCGAAGTTGACCAGGTGCAGCAGCGGCGCGCCCCGCCGAGCAGGGCTCCGCGCCCCTCGGCGCCGACCGGGCCGAGATAGCGCACCCGGTCGCCGTCGATGCGCGGCGCGACGATCTCGAAGTAGTCGCTGGTCCTGGACGATGCCGGCGATGACCAGCGGAATGCCGACGCGCCCGGCGACGTCGATCGCCTCCACCGGGCCCTTGTCGGGATGGATCCGGCCGAAGAACAGCAGATAGTCCCAGGCGTCCCGCCTGCAGCTTGAACGCGCGGTGTCGATCCCGTGGTGGATGGTGGCGACGTATCGAGAGGGGTGCCGGTCGGCGTCGCTGATCGCGACGTATGCCGGCGTCGTTGTACTTCTCGAAGACCGGCAGGATTGGTCGACGAGAACCGTGGATCGTGGTGAGCACGGCGTGTCGACCAGGCCGCTGTAGGTCAGCGGCAGGAAGTCGAAACTGTTGTGGATGACGTCGAATCGGCGGCCCGCTCGAAGACCTCTGCGATGTGCAGGCTCGGCCACCTTCGGGTCGAAGTGTGGATCCTCCGAATCCCCTCTCGGTGACGGAGGGCCATCCGGGCGGAGGTCTCCGAGTCACCCGTTGCGAAGAGGGTCACCTCGGGAGGCGGGTGACGAAGCCCTCGGTCAGGAGTGACATGAACTGCTCCCAGGGCCCGTAGTGCCGGGGTGGCACACGCCATGAGATCGGAGCGAGCACGGCGACCCGCAAAGTCATTCCTACACCGTTCGCGGCAGCGGCAACGGTGCACTTCTCAGCTGCTGGGCTTCGGCCAGTGCGGCGATCTTCGCCAGCGACTGTTTCTCGATCTGGCGCACCCGCTCGCGTGTCACGCTGAAGACGAGCCCGATTTCGTCGAGCGTGCGCGGGTGTCCACCGTCGAGGCCGTAGCGAAGCTCGAGCACCGTACGCTGCCGGTCGTCGAGCGAGTCGAGGCAGTCCGCAAGGGCCGCGGTGCGGTAAACGCTCTGCGCGGCATCCTCGGGGAGGGGCAGGTCCTTGTCGGCGAGGAGGTGCCCGAGCTCGGAGTCTTCCTCGTCGCCGACCGGCGCCTGCAGCGACACCGGTGTCTGTGCGCTCCGCAGGATCTGCTCCACCTCGTCCAGCGAGAGGCCCACCTCCTTGGCGATCTCCGCAGGTGTCGGATCGCGGTACAACTCCGCACGCAAGATCTGCTCGGAGTAACGGATCTTCTGCAGCCTCTCGACCTTGTGTACCGGCAGGCGGATCGTCCTCGCCTTGTCGGCCAACGCTCTGGCTACGGCCTGCCGGATCCACCAGGTGGCGTAGGTGGAGAATTTGAACCCGCGGCGGTGGTCGAACTTCTCGACCGCCCGCACCAGTCCGAGCGCCCCCTCTTGGATCAGGTCCAAGAACGGCAGGCCCCGGTTGCGGTACTTCTTCGCGATCGATACCACGAGGCGCAGGTTCGCCTCCACCATCTCCTGCTTCGCGCGCAGGTCGCCGCCCTCGATCCGCTTGGCGAGGTTCACTTCTTGCGCCGCCGTCAAGAGTCTGACCTTGGAGATGTCTTTCAGGAAGAGCTGCAGCGGGTCGGGGAGTGCGCGCGCGTCTGCGCGTTCGATGCTCACCTCGGTCTGGGTCACGCTGCCTCTTGGCGGGCTGCGAGCGACTGCAGGTAGGCCTCGTACGCCGCGAGCGCTGCACCGTCGTGCCGATGGCGGTTCGGAAAGAACTGTTCGAGAAACGCTGACCAGTCGAGCTGATCAGCGTCGGTGTTGTCGGGCACCGCCCAGGCCCGCGCTGTGGGCTTCGGCAGAACCGGATAGCGACCGTCGAAATGACCGTGCCTACGCGACGACTCGACCATGCGCTCCCCCTCGAGACTCTTGCTCTGGACGTTCAGAGGCGCAGCGGCACGCACTCTCGGTGCACTCAGGCCCGGTCTGCAAGTCGAAGAGGAGGTTCTCGGAGCCTCGGCGGCTTCCGCGCTAGGTCTACGCGCCCAGCGACAGTAGCGGTCCCAGAACGGGCGGGCGCTAGACGAGGATGTTCACGGCGCGCGCGGCGACGAGCAGCACGGTGACGACCGACAGCATCGATTCGGCGGCCATCAGGGCCTTGGCCGGGCGCGTCAGCGGCATCGAGTCGGTGGGGCTGAAGGCGGTCGCGTTCGTCAGCGAGACGTAGAAGTAGTCCCAGAGGCGCGAGGCGCCCATCCGTCCCGGGCGAGCTGGGGGTTCTCGTCCTGGGGAAACTGGAAGTCGGGTTTGCGGGCTGTCGTCGCGAGTGCCCGCGCGACCGGGCCGCCGCAGTCCAGTTCCCAGAAGGCGAGGCCGAAGGCGATCGCGTTCGTGAACCAAACAGCACCGCCGCTCGCAAGGAGCTGCGCGTCCCGTGATGTGGATCGCGCGAGTGCGCGACGAGCGAGGCGACGAGAACGACGACACCGAGCACGTTGAAGAGCCAGACGGAAGCCAAGAGCGCGATCACGATCTCCCGCCGGTGATCGTGAACGGACGAGGCCGCCTCAGGCCCAGCAGCAGCGTCGCCTGCGAGGCAGAGGTAGGGAACGGCGACGACCAACCACATCCACCAGAGCGACTGCCCGAGCGCTTGCCAGTGCGCATGCCTGGCGACGAGCGCCAACGTAATCAAGATCGCGGCGGCAACCAGCGCGAAAGGGGCCGCGTCGTTCCGTGCTTCGCGCACAGCCGCATGCAGGCGAGCCGTGTCAGGAGAAGGCGAGCCGGTAACAGCCTGTTCAGGCTCCCGATTCATCGCCAGGTCAGGATGAGCCGAGCCTCGGACAGCGCACACCGATCGTCGCTGCTACCTGCGCTTCTGCAGCACCGTCAGGCCGTGTGACGCGTAGACGATGCGCCAGTCGGGCTCGTTTGCAGCCGTTGCAGGGCGGCCGAGGAATTGCCGGCGATCCCGTAGTCGGGATCGTTGCGGTCGACGATGACCCACTCTGCCTTGCCGAGCCTCGGGAAGATCGAGATGAAGCGGCGGTTCGAGAGGTAGCCGCCGAACTGGTTGGTCGCCGAGACCGGGACGCCGGCGGGCACGAGCGACAGGGCGCGCGCCTTGGCCTCGCGCAGCGGGTTCGAGCCGCGAGCGGCGGGAAGTTGGTGGTAGGCGGTCGTGAGCGGTGTGTGCGTTCCTGCGAAGGCCGCCGTGAGCACGACGACGTAGGCGGCGAGGCGGGAGGGGGCGACCCGCCCTTTGATCCGCGCTGCGCCGAACACGGCGGCAGCGACCACGAACGGCACGATCCCGGCCGTGTACTGGTAGCCGAGCATCGTCTGCTGCGGCCGGGAGGAGAGAAGGTCGATGGCGAGGTCCGGCACCGCGCCGAGAAGCAGCAACGGCTCGAGCAGGCAGAGGCCCGCAACCGGCAGGAGCAGCAGCAACAGGAAGTGCGGCTTGCCTGAGCCGGTGGCCTCCGCGATCAGCGCCCCGGGATGCGTGAGGAGCGTGTGGCCGATCCCGCCGGGAGTCCCGCCGACCGCCGAGTAGCGCTGCGCGAACGGGTCCGAGCCCGAGGGCGCGAAGTGCGGGATGACGACGAGGAAATCGACGAGCGTGGCCGTGAGCCCGAGCGCGAAGATCGCCGCGCCGACCAGCCGCCGGCCGTGCGTGACCGCGTACCAGATCCCGAGACAGCCGACGGCGAGCGGGATCTCCTCCTTCGTCGTGGCGGCGAGCAGCGCCGTGATCCCGAACGGCACGAGGCGGTCGTTGTCGAGGAACCAGATCGCGAACAGGATCAGCGGTACCGCGAAGCTGACCGCGTGGGCCCCGAAATGGTGAGGGCGTTGAACTGCGTCGCCGGGTAGAGGAGGTACGCGGCCGCGAAGCCGGCCGCCGCGCGTCCGTCCCCGAGCCGCTTGCGGGCGAGCCAGTACACGGGGAGCGCGCCCGAGGCGACGGCGAGCGCCTGGACGACGAGCAGCATCAGCGGGCTCGGCCAGATCCACCAGAACGGCGCGAGCAACGCGAGGAACGGGTCGACGTGGACTCCGAGCCGCACGAACTCGTGCCCGTTCTCGGCCGTCACGCGCAGGAAGTGGCCGTGAGCGGTTGCCCACACCGTCTGCATCATGTCGCCGAGGTCGAGGCGCTGGCCCTGGAAGGCGCGGAACTCGACGGCGGCTGCCGCGGCAAACAGGAGCGCGAAGAGCCCCGAGGCGGAGTAGACGATCGCGCCCGGGCGCACCAGCGCGGTCGCGCGTGCGAAGCGCCCCCGGAGCCTTCGAGCTCTCCGGCGGACGTGCGTGCGCGGTCTCGGCCGCGGACAGGGCGTGCCGTTCAGCGGAGCGTGTCCCGCACATAGCGGCGCTCTCCGCGCGCCTTCTCCTCGTGCAGGCTCGTGAGCATCTCGCCGATCAGGCCGAGCGAGAGCAACTGGATCCCGACGACGACGAGCAGGACGCCGAGGATCAGCAGCGGCCGATTTCCGATCGCCTGCGCCTCCGGCCTTGAGGAACGTGAGGTAGACGAGGATCGCGATGCTCCCGCCGAGCATCGCAGGCCGAGACCGCCGAACAGGTGCAGCGGCCGGTGCCGGTAACGGCCGATGAACGACACGGTGAGAAGGTCGAAGAAGCCGCGGAGGTACCGCTCGACGCCGTAGCGCGAGCGGCCGTTCGCCCGCGGCCGGTGGTTGACGGGCAGCTCGGCGATCCGGTAGCCCCGCTGGTTGGCGAGCACGGGCAGGAAGCGGTGCAGCTCGCCGTAGAGCGGCAGTCCCGCACCACCTCTGCGCGATACGCCTTGAGCCCGCAGTTCATGTCGTGGAGGTGGACGCCGGTCACGAGCGCCGACGGCGCGGTTGTAGATCTCGCGAGAAGAGCCGACGTGTCCGAGCGGATCGCTGCCGGTCGCCTTCCAGCCGGAGACGAGGTCGAAGCCCTCGTCGAGCTTCGCGAGCAGGTGCGGGATCTCGGCCGGGTCGTCCTGCAGGTCGCCGTCGATCGTCACGATCACGTCGCCCGCGGCGTGCGTCGAAACCGGCCGCGAGCGCCGCGGACTTGCCGAAGTTCTTGCGCAGCCGCACGACGCGCACGTTCGCGTGCGCCTGCGTGCAGCCGGACGAGCTCGCGATACGAGCCGTCGGTCGAGCCGTCGTCGACGTAGACGACCTCCCAGTCGACGCGGCGGCCTCGAGCGCCGCGTGAACCTCCTCGTAGAGCGCGTCGAGCGTCGCCGCCTCGTTCAGGAGCGGAACGACGACCGACAGGCGCGGTGGAGGCGCGGCGATGCGCAGCGGCGGCTGCTCGGGGCGGCTCGAAGCGCCGGCCCGTGGTTTCTGCTCCACGATCCGCATGTCCTTTAATCGGCCTCTGGGGCGGTGCTCTTGAGCCGTTTCGCTGCGTACCACCCGCGCAGGCGGTTCAGTAGTTTTCCCGACGCGTTTTCAGCCAGCTCCGGCGACGATCGAAACCATGGTCGACGCTCAGCATCGTCGCGACGAGTTCCCGGTCGCGTTCGAGACCGCGACGGTCGCCGCCGCGATGAGCCGCGGGGTGATCAGTTGCCCGCCCGAGACGCCGCTTCGCGTCGTGGCACGCATCATGACCACGCACAGCATTCACGCCGTGTTCGTCTTCCAGCAGGTGGATGACGACGACGCACCGCATGTGTGGGGGATCGTCTCCGACCTCGACCTCGTGGCGGCCGCGCAACTCGATCTCGACGAGCTGACGGCGGGAGCGGCAGCTGTGACGCCGCTCGTCACGGTCGGCGCCGGCAGCACGCTCGGCGAGGCAGGGAGCCTGATGTCGCAGTACGGGGTCGCGCATCTCGCGGTCACCGACGACGCCTCCCGTTCCCGGTCGGCGTCATCTCGACGCTCGACATCGCCCGGGCGGTCGCGGCCGGCCTCGGCCCCGGCGAGACGTTCGCCTCAGCCTGAGCGATCCGGGATTTTCCGCAGGCACGACGCGGGAAGCCCCGCCCGGCTCGGTGGTCGCCCGGATGGCCTGGGTCGTTGCGGCCGAGACTGGGCCCAATGAAGTTCCACGGTTCGGAAAGGAGTCGGGACATGCGCAAGGCATTCGAAATCGGAGGGCTCGTCGCAGCGGCCGTCCTCATCGTGTTCGGCGTCGTCGCGATCGCGATGGGCGTGAACGGCCGGAACACGGTCAACAACAGCCTCTCGCACGAGTACATCGTGGCGGGACCCGACATGACGCCCTCGGCGATCAAGGCCGAGGCGCAGAAGTAAGGCGTCGCCTCGGCGGTCAAGCAGTGGCCGACGATGAGCGTCGCCAACCAGACGATCAACACCGGCGCCAAGGCGCGCGCGATGGCCGAGTACATGCACATCCACGCGCTCGAGGCGACCGGCGGCTACACCTACGCCCAGATGGGCATCTACCAGGCGAAGCCCGGCACGCCGAAGTCCCAGCTGATGGTGGGCGGCGGCACCGACAACACCCAGTACGCCGCGATCGACCCCACCACCAAGCAGCCCGTGCAAAACGGGCCGCCAGGTCTGGATCTCCGAGACCGCGCTCACCGACGCACTCAACACGAGCTACATGGCCTCACAACTCGGCCTGTTCGGGATCGTGGTCGGGATCGCCCTCCTGCTCACCGGCTTCGGGTTCGCGATCCTCGCGATCGGCGGGGCACTCCGCAATCCCGAGACCGCACTCGGCTTCCTCCACCGGTCCAAGCCCAACGCTCCCGCGGTGCCCGTGGCCTAAGCGCCCGACTCCCACCGCAGGACAGTGAGGCCGCCGCAAGGCGGCCTCACTTGTTTCGGGAAAACCCGCATCGAGGATCCGCGGCAGGCACGACGCGCGCGGAACGATGGAGAGCGACGATGGCGGAATGAGCAGTCAGCAGACTCGCCGGATCTGTTCGCTGGAAGCGGCCGTCGGCAAGTCGGAGGCCTGCGCGGAGGATGCGTGTCCGTTCTGGGAGCCGGGTGGCGCGGCACTCGGAGGCCACTGTGCGAGCGAGCGGATACGACATCACGGCCGACGCCTCGTTGGCAGCGTGGCTGCTCGAGATTCGTGGACGGCTCGAGGCCGGGAGCTCGGTGGAGGAAGAGCGCGCGATGCGTGCCGCGTTCCATCACTTGCTCAACGGGTCGGACGAGTAGAAGCCCGCGTCCGGCCGGCTACGGAAAACCCGCAGTGCCGTTCCGGGTCGCCGCCGATGGCGCCTGCGCGGCGTAGGGTGAGACTCGGGGAAAAGGAGGCGCGAGATGAAAGCGCTCGTCTATCACGGGCCGGGAGAACGGGCCTGGGAGGACGTTCCGGACCCGACAATCTGGAGCCGACGGACGCGATCGTCCGGATCGACTCGTCGACGATCTGCGGCACCGACCTGCACATCCTGAAGGGTGACGTACCCGAGGTGAAGCCGGGGACGATCCTCGGCCACGAGGCGGTCGGCACGGTGGTCGAGGTCGGCGCCGCCGTCACGACGATCGAGCCCGGCGACCGTGTGCTCGTCTCCTGCATCACCTCGTGCGGCCGCTGCCGCTTCTGCAAGGAGGGCCACTACGGGCTCTGCACCGGCGGGGGCGGCTGGATCTTCGGCCACCTGATCGACGGGCTCCAGGCCGAGTTCGCGCGGGTGCCGTTCGCCGACACCTCCGTCTACAAGGTGCCGGAGGAGCTGTCGCGACGAGCAGGTGCTGTTCCTCGCCGACATCCTCCCGACCGCGTACGAGGTCGGCGTGCTCAACGGGCGCGTCGAGCCGGGCGACACGGTCGCGATCGTCGGCGCGGGCCCGATCGGCCTCGCGGCGATCATGACCGCGAAGCTGCACACGCCGGGGCGGATCATCGCGATCGACCTCGCCGACGCCGCGCTCGAGAAGGCGCTCGAGTTCGGCGCCGACGTCACGATCAACAACGGCAGCGAGGACGCGGTCGCGAAGGTGATGGAGCTGACCGGCGGCCTCGGCGCCGACGTCGCGATCGAGGCGGTCGGCGTGCCCGAGACGTTCGAGCTCTGCACCGAGCTGATCCGGCCGGGCGGCCGGGTCGCGAACGTCGGCGTGCACGGCCAGTCCGCGACGCTGCACCTCGAGAAGCTCTGGATCCGCGACGTGATGATCACGACCGGGCTCGTCGACACGGCGACGACGCCGAAGCTGCTCAGGCTGATCGAGGGCGGCAAGCTCGACCCGACGCCGTTCGCGACGCACCACTTCCCGCTCGACGAGACCGAGGAGGCCTACGACGTGTTCGGCGCCGCGGCCGAGACGCACGCGCTCAAGGTCGTGCTCGAGGCGAATCCCGTCGGACACGAGCTGAGGAGCTGACGAGGTGGGTAGCTAGCGGAGATGGGGCGTGGCGCGGCGGGAAGAAGAAGGAGGAAGCGAGATGACCAGTTCCAGACCGATTCTCTTCGCCACGGACGGCTCGCCTTCGGCCGAGGAGGCGCAGAGAGACGCGTTCAAGCTGGCGCTGCGCCTCGAGGCTCCGCTGCTGGTCGTCTCCGTCGCGCATGCGCCGCTGCCCGCGGTCGGCTACAGCGCCTACGGCTATTCGAACGTCGTCGCAGAGGTGAGGGAGGCCGAGCGCGAGCGGGTCGAGGAGCTCGTGGCCTCGATCGCCGAGCTGCGGAGGCGGAGGGCGTGCGCTGCACGACCGTCACCCTCGACGGGCAGATCGTCGACGAGATCTGCCGCAAGGCGAGCGAGTACGCCGTGCAGTTGATCGTCGTCGGTTCGCACGGCTGGGGAGCCGCGCGGAGACTCGTCTCCGGCAGCGTCTCGACCGGGCTCGTCCACTCGGCCCCGTGCCCCGTCCTCGTGGTTCGGCCGAGTGTCGAGGCGCACGAGCGTGCGGCAGCCGCATGAGCGCGACGGCGGACATGGTCGACGCGATCGACGTCATCCTCCGGGACGGCGGCACGCTCCGGCTGCGGCCGCCCGCCGCGGAGGACGCCGAGCGCTGCTCGAGTTCTTCTCCGGCGCTCTCGGAGCGAGCCTCTACCTGCGCTTCCACGGCTTCCGCGCCGTCGACCGCAGGCTCGTCGAGCCGGTGCTCGACCCCGACTGGGCCGAGCGCGGCGCGCTGTCGGCTGCTCGAGGTCGACGGCGACGAGCGGATCGTCGCGCTCGCGAGCTACGTCCGGCTGCGCGACTCGGACGCGGCGCGAGATGGCGTTCGCGGTCGCCGACGGCGAGCAGGGGCGCGGGATCGGCACGCGGCTGCTCGAGCAGCTCGCGGCGCGGGCCGCCGAGGCACGGGATCACGCGCTTCGTCGCCGAGGTGCTCGCCTCGAACGCCGGCGCTGCTCGCCGTCTTCGCGCGACGCCGGCTTCGAGGTCGCGCGCGCAGCGCGACGGCGGCGAGGTCGAGCTGCGGTTCCCGATCGCGCCGACGCAGCGAGTATCGCGACGCGCGTCGACGAGCGCGACCACACCGCCGTCGTCGCCTCGCTCGCGCCCGTTCTTCGAGCCGCGCGTCGGTCGCCGTCATCGGCGCCTCGCGCCGGCGCGGCTCGATCGGCGGCGAGCTCTTCCGCAACATCCTCGCGGCGGACTTCGCCGGCGCCGCCTACCCCGTCAACCTGCAAGGGCGAGCCGGTCGCCGGCGTCCGCGCCTACAGCTCGGTCGAGGAGATCCCGGAGCCGGTCGACCTCGCCGTGATCTGCCTGCCCGGCGAGCAGGTGCTCGACGCGGCCGAGGACGGCGCTCGCGGCACGGCGTGCGCGCGCTCTGCGTGATCTCCGCCGGCTTCGCCGAGACGGGCGCCGAGGGCCGCGAGCGCCAGGAGCGGCTGCTCGCGCTCGTCCGCGCGCACGGCGCGCGGCTGCGTCGGCCCGAACTGCCTCGGCATCGCCGTCCTCCGCCGTTCGGCCTGAACGCGACCTTCGCGCCGCGCGCGCTTCCCGCCCGGCACGCATCGGCTTCTCGTCGCAGAGCGGCGCGCTCGGGCTCGCGCTGCTCGAGAAGGCGACGCGAGCGCGGCCTCGGCTTCTCCGCGTTCGTCTCGATCGGCAACAAGGCCGACGTCTCCTCGAACGACCTGCTCGAGTGGTGGGAGGACGACGACGACACCGACCTCGTCGCTGCTCTACCTCGAGTCGTTCGGCAACCCGCGCGCGTTCTCGCGCATCGCGCGGCGGCGTCGCGCGCCGCAAGCCGATCCTCGCGCTGAAGGCGCGGCTCGACCGCGCGCCGGCTCGCGCGCCGCCGGCTCGCACACCGCCGCGCTCGCGGGCTCCGACGCCGCCGTCGACGCGCTCTTCCACCAGGCCGGCGTGCTCCGCGCGCGGAACGCTCGAGGAGCTCGTCGACACCGCCGCGCTGCTCTCGGCGCAAGCCGCTGCCGGCGCGGCCGCCGCGTCGGCGTGATCACGAACGCCGGCGGGCTCGGGATCCTCTGCGCCGACGCGTGCGAGGCGGCCGGGCTCGAGCTGCCGACGCTGACCGAGGCGACGCGCGCGGCGCTCGCCGAGCGCTCCTGCCGGCCGAGGCGAGCCTCGCGCAACCCGATCGACCTGCTCGGCTCGGCGACCGCCGCGACCTACGAGGCGGCGATCGCCGCCGGTCCTCGCCGACCCGGCGATCGACGCCTGATCGCGTCTTCGTCCCGCCGGTCGTCGCCGGCGCCGACGAGGTCGCCGCCGCGATCAGCCGCGCAGCCGTCGAGCCGGCGGTCGACAAGCCGGTGATCGCCGTCGTCGTCAGCGCCGAGGGCGTGCCCGCGAGCTCTGCGCGAGCGGCTCGCCGCGGTCGTCGCCTTCCCGTATCCGGAGTCGGCCGCGCGCGCGCTCGGCGCTCGCCGCCGAGCGCGCGCGACTGGCTGCGACGGCCGGCCGGGCACGCGCCCGAGCTCGACGGCATCGACCGCGCAGCCGCGCGGCAGTCGTCGTCGAGGCGCTCGCGGCGAGCGGCGACGGCTGGCTCGATGCCGACGCAGCGCGCGTCGCCTGCTCGAGGCGTACGGCATCCCGCTCGTGCCCGAGCGCGTGGCCGCGAGCGCCGACGAGGCCGTCGCGGCGGCCCGCGAGCTCGGCTTCCCGGTCGTGGTCAAGACCGCGGCTGCCGGCGTCCACAAGACCGACATCGGCGGCGTCGCCCTCGACCTCCGCGACGAGGAGCAGGTCCGCGCGGCCGCGGAGCGGATCGGCGACGCCGGTGATCGTGCAGCCGTTCCTGCGCGGCGGCGCCGAGCTGCTCGCCGGCGTCGTCCAGGATCCGGTCTTCGGGCCGCTCGTCGCCTTCGGCCCCGGCGGCGTCGCTCGCCGAGCTGATCGGCGAGGCGCAGTTCCGGCTCGCGCCGCTGACCGACCTCGACGCCGAGGAGCTCGTGTCGCCGGCAAGGCGGGCCGGCTCGTCGCCGGCTTCCGGGGCGCGCCTGCCGCCGACGCGGCCGCGCTCGTCGACTCCTCCTGCGGCTCGCGCGGCTCGCCGACGACCTGCCCGAGGTCGCCGAGCTCGACCTGAACCCGGTGCTCGCCGGCCCGACGGCTGCGTCGCGGTCGACGCGCGGGTCCGCGTGACGGAGCGCGCTCCTGCCCACCGCACGAAGAGCTGGTAACGCCGAGGGGCCTACAGCCCTTACGGAGCCGCGCGTATACAGATCGGGTTACGATTAAAAGCGGTGGGCTCGCATTCAGAACGCCTCGACGGACGCCTCCCGGAGACACATCGGCGGAGCCGTCACGGACCGGCTGCGACGGCGAACGGGGCCTCGCAGATTTCACGAGATCGTCGTCATGAGGTCGTCGGGCCTCGAGCTCGCGTGGGCCATCTCGGCAGGCGTAGCCCTGGCGCTCCTGGCCGCAATCGGCTCTTCACGCATCTGCGACGACGGCGACTCGGCTGACGCCTCGTCCCCGAAGCTGAAACGGTTCGGCGCTGGACCGTCGTGATTCCGGTCCTGGGAGGGCTCGTCGTCGGACTCATGGCCCGTTTCGGCTCGGAGCGGATCCGCGGGCACGGCATTCCCGAGGCGATGGAGACGATCCTGATCAGGGGGAGCAAGGTCGAGCCGAGGCTCGTCGTCCTGAAGCCGCGTCGAGCGCGATCAGCATCGGCTCGGGCGGCCCCTTCGGCGCGGAGGGGCCGATCATCCTCACGGGCGGCGCCGTCGGTTCCGTGTTCGCCCAGTTCCTCGACCTGACGGCGCGTGAGCGGCGCACACTTCTCGTGGCCGGCGCGTCGGGTGGGATGGCCGCGGTGTTCGGGACACCCCTCGCAGCCGTGCTCTTCGGCGTCGAGATCCTCGTCTTCGAATGGCGCCCTCGCTCATTCGTGCCCATTGCGGCTGCGGTCGGCGTCGCGGACACGCTGCGGACGTGGTTCGCGAGCATGGGCCTCGTCGCGAAGGCGCCGCTCTTTCCGCTCTCGGTCGACCCGAAGCTCACCGCGCTACTCGGGGTCGAGGCGCTCGTCGTGGGACTCGCCTGCGGTGTGCTCGCGTGGGTGCTGACCGCCGCGGTCTACGGTGCCGAGGACGCGTTCAAGCACCTGCCGTTCCACTGGTCATGGTGGCCGGCGATCGGCGGGCTCGTGATCGGGATCGGGGGCCTGGTCGACGCTCGCGCGCTCGGCGTGGGCTACCGCACGACGCCGACGAACTCGGAGGAAGGTCTCGCTCGACGGGCTGGCCCTACTGCTCGTCGTGAAGCTTGCAATCTGGGCGGTCGGACTCGGGTCGGGGACGAGCGGCGGTGTGCTCGCGCCGCAGTTGCTGATCGGAGCGGCCGCAGGCGGCTTGCTGGGACACGCTTTCGGTGGGCACCCCGGTGTGTGGGCGGTGATCGGCATGGGAGCGACACTGGCCGGGGCGATGCGCGCGCCGCTGACGGCGATCGTGTTCGCCGTCGAGTTGACGCACGCGACCGACCTGGTGCTGCCGCTGCTGGTCGCCTCCGCAACCGCGTTCCTGCTCAGTGTCCTGTTGTTGAAGCGTTCGATCATCACCGAGAAGGTGGCGCGCCGCGGGTTCCATGTGATGCGCGAGTACGCCGTCGATCCTCTGGAGGCGATGTTCGTACGCGAAGTGATGCGGCCTGCGGAATCCTTGGACGACAGCGCCGACCTCGAGGGAGTGGTCGCGTTCCCCGAGGAGGTGCTTCGCGTCGTCGCAGGCCGGATGGCGGCCTACGAAGTCGACGAGTTGCGCGTCGTCGACCGCGAGACGGGCGCCCCTGTCGGCGCGGTCACCGTCTTCGACCTCCTCGCCGCACGGCGTCGGCAGCTGCTGGCCGAGGGCACCCGCGAGCGACCGTTGCAGCTGCCTCCGTTGCGCATCCCGATCAGCCGCCGCTGATCGCGGCGATCACGTCGAGGCGTGAGCGCTCTGCGACCGGCGTGTCCAGGCCGGCACGTTCACCGTCGACGTAGACGTGGAGGTGCCGGCGCAGTGCCGGCCCCTCCTCGACGATTCGGTCTCGCAGGCCGGGCCACTGCGTCTCGAGCGAGTCGATCGCCGCAAGCACTGTCGCGGCGTCGACCTCGACCCGGCGCGGTAGGCCGGGAAAGAGCGGCCTCAGCGTTCCGGGAAGCCTGACATCGGCCACGTCAATCGAGAATCGCCACGTCGACCGAGGAGATCGAGGGCAGGTAGCTCGCGATCTGGCTCCACGAGTCGCCCTCGTCGACGCTGGCGAAGATCTGGCCCGTGCTCGTGCCGAAATAGACGCCGGGAACGTCGTGCTTGTCGACCGCCATCCCCTGGCGCAGGACGCCGATACGCGCGTTCTCCTGCGGCAGCCCCTTGCGCATGTCCTGCCAGCTCGAGCCGCCGTCGCGCGTGCGCCAGACCGCGGCCTTGCCGTCGTGCATCGTGCGGTCGTGGCCGCCGTCGACCGGGATGACGTAGAACGTCTCGCGGTCGTGCGGATGCGCCGCCGCTGCGAAGCCGAAGTCGCCGGGCAAGCCCTCGGTGATCTCGTTCCATGACTGGCCGGAGTCGTCGGAGCGGTGCATGCCGACGTGGTTCTGCTGGTACATACGCTGCGGGTCGGCCGAACGGACGAGCTTGTGCACGCAGAAGCCGACGTCCTCGTAGTCGGCGGGCCAGTCGCGCCGCAGGCCCTTGTTCCGCGGCGTCCACGACGAGCCGCCGTCTTCCGTCTCGAAGGCACCGACTCCCTGCACGACCGCAAAGAAGCTGTCCGAGGAGTCCGGCTCGGTGACGAAGTTCGAGATCCCGAGATGCCCCGGCGGCTGGTTGGCGGGATCGTCCCAGGCCTCGCTGCCGTGCTGGCCCGACAGGGTCGAGAGGAGCGACCACGTCTTGCCGTTGTCGCGGCTCTCGAAGATCCCCGGCGCCTCGACCCCGGCGAGCAGGCGGTCGCCCGCGCGCGCGAGCGTCGAGATCTTGGAGATCTTGCGCCCGTCGTCGTCGCCGTAGGAGAGGCCCTCGCTCGACTGCTCCCAGGTCTCCCCGAGGTCGCCGCTGCGCCAGACGGTGGAGCCGTGCCACTCGCTCGCAGCGGCGGCGTAGATCTCGCCGGTGGTCGGGTCGTAGATGGCGTGGTAGACGGGCCACGCCTCGCAATAGGGGCCGCGCAGCTTCCAGTCGCGGCGGTCGTCGCTCTCGAGAATGAAGGTGCCCTTGCGCGTGGCGACGGTCAGCAGTGTCTTCGACATTCGATGCGCTCCTCAGCGTTCGCGGAATTCTTCGTCAGCCTATCGGCCTCGAAGTGAGAGACTGGGCGGCCGCCGGAAACTCATCGCTGCCGGCGACCGCAGTCTCGGGAACCGGTTCTAGCCCGCCAGCGGCTTGCCCGTCTCGAGCAGCGTCTTCAGGCCGCTGAGCACGTACATCCAGCCGCCGGAGACGCTCTCGGCCGTCTTCGGCGCGCCCTCGAGCTGGTCGTGGACGACCGTGAGCTTGGTGATGCCGCCGTCCTGGGGCTCGATCTCCCAGGTGACGCGGCTCTCCGTCTCCGCAGCCATCTCGGAGTCGTAGGCCGAGATCCAGCCGTGCACGAGCTTGTGCGGCGGGTCCTCTTCGAGCAGCTCCTCATCCCACTCGACGTCGGTGATCGGCCGAGAAGCGGCGCCCGTCGCGTACCTCGATGCGGGCGCCGAAGAAGTACTGCTCGGTGAACTCCGGCTTCGTGATCGCGTCCCAGATCTGCTCCGGGGTGGCGCGGATGAAGACGGAGTACACCTGGGTGGTCTGTGCGGTGAGCGTGGTCATGCGGTGTCCTCCAGTTCGTGCTTGAGATCCGCGAGCGCCGCAACGCGGTGCTCGGTGTACTTGTCGATCCACCGGTCGTGGATCAGCCGGATCGGCACCGGGTTCAGGAAGTGGAGCTTCTCCCGGCCGTCCCGGCGGGTGACGACGAGCCCGGCGTCCTCGAGCACCCGTAGGTGCTTCATGACGCCGAAGCGGGTCATCTCGAGCTCGGACTCGAGCTCCGTGAGCGTGCGGCCGTCGCGCTCGAAGAGCCGGTCGAGGAGATGGCGCCGGGTCGCGTCGGCGAGCGCCTTGAAGACCTGGTCGTCGTCCACCCCTCGATCGTACGTGACCAAAAGGTCACATGTCAATCTAGGTGAACGGCTTCAGCACCATGTCGGCGACGACGAGCAACAGCACGCCCATGTCGACGCGCGCGATCAACAGGATCCGTTGGATTGCCGCCTGTGTCTCGGCCGCCTCCGGACCCTTGGTCTCGATCAGTTGCCCGACGCGCTTGGCCGACGGCCCGAGCACGAGCATCCCCGTCAAGAAGGTGATCGCGTAACCGACGATGCCGATGACGATCCAGGTGGTGCCCCAGCCCCAGTGCAGGTTGATGACCATGGCGATCCCCATCAGGAAGACGATGAGGCCGACGGGGGCGAAGACTCGTTGACCGACGAAGGCGGCCTGTTTGGCGATCGTCGCCATCTCGCGCGGATCGGACGAGCGCTCGGCCCGCATCGCGAGGATCGTCAGCGTGATCCCGCCGCCGACCCAGATGACGGCGCCGACCACGTGCACGAGCTTGAAGAAGGCGTACCAGTGCGAGGTGAAGCCGTTTGTCTCGAACAAGAAGATAAGCGCGACGACCGCGACCACGAGGCCGATCGTGGCGGTGACCGGTCCCGAGGGCGGGCCTCGTTCGGCGGGCTGCTCTGAGGCGTGCTGAGTCTCCATGGGCGCGAGTAAACGCGATCGGACGGACGACTACAAGGCTCGCGCGGCTTCGATCAGCTCGTCGAGGTCGGGAAGCTCACTCGGCTCGTAGGCCCATGCCCCGCGCACGACCCCTTCGACGTCGACGAGGAAGGCGCTGCGCGCGGAGACGTCTCGCATCCCGTTGTGCTCGTACGCGACGCCGAAGCCGTGCGTTGCATCCGCGTTCCAGTCGGAGAGCAGCGGGAAGTCGAGGTCGAGCGCCTGCATCCACGCGACGTGCGTGTACGGCGAGTCGCGCGAGATCGCGAACGGCTCGACGCCGGCCTGCTGCAGCTCCGCTCTCCTGTCACGCAGGAGCTCGAGCTCGTTCGTTCAGGTCGAGGACCAGTCGAAGAGGTAGAAGAGCAGCAGCAGCGGGCGGTCGTGGAGCAGGTCGCCGATCGTCGCGCGCTCCCGCGGCGTCGTCCAGACCACCGCCTCGAGCGGCGCTTTCTCACCGACCTGGCGCACGCGTCCGAGTCTACGCAGGAGCGGGTTCGGGCTGAGGCGCCACCTCTGTCGCCTCGGCGATCTCGCGCACGACCTCGACGATGTCGCGGTTCGTGTTGAAGACATGCAGCTGCCGGTCGGCTCCGTTCCCCCGGCGCAGGATCTCCTCGATGCCCGCGAGCTCGTCTTCCGAGCCGAGGTCGCGCGCGTGCGGCTGGATCGCCTTCAGTGTCCGCCGCACGATCGCCGCCACCGGCAGCCGGTTGCGGCGGCCCGTGTGGAGGTCCATGACCGGGGCCGAGAGCCCGTAGCGGGCAGCGAGCCACTTGTTCTCGGTCGTGAGGATCCGGTGGAACGACGGGATCTCCTCGCCCCGGTCGACGAGCTCCGCGTAGTGCTTGACGAGCGCCTGGCAGTACGCCGTGATCGCGACCGCGTCCTCGAGGCGCGTCACGGCGTCGCAGATCCGGATCTCGATCGGTGCCGAGCCGCGGGTGGAGCCGGATGTCCCACCAGATGTGCGTGTAGTCCTGGATGCAGCCCGTCTTCTCGAGCTGGTTCACGACCTGCGCGTAGTCGGCGTAGTCGCGGAAGCGGGGCGGCGGCCCCGAGCGCGGAAAGGCGGCGAAGACCATGTGCCGCGACGAGCGGAGCCCGGTCGGTTCGCCGCGCCAGAACGGCGAGCTCGCCGAGAGCGCCACGAGCTCGTGAAGATGGGCGATCAGCCCGTTCACGATCTGGATCGCCTTCTCGGCCTCGTCGACCGCCACGTGTACGTGCATCCCGAAGATCAGCTCCCTCCGCGCGATGTACTGCATCTGGTCGACGAGGGCGCGGTAGCGGTCCTTCGCGGTGATCCGCTGGGCCTCGAAGAGCGAGAACGGGTGGGTGCCGGCCGAGCCGACGCGCAAGCCCTTCTCCCGCGCGACGTCGGTCACGTAGCGACGGATGCGGAGCAGCTGCTGGTGCACGCCGGCCGGCGTGTGGCAGACGGGCGTGGCCACCTCCAGCACCGACTGCATCAGCTCGGAGTTGATGCGCGGCTCGAGCTCGTGTCCCGCGACGGCGGCGAGCACGGTGTCGATGTGCTGGACGAGGTCGAACGTCTCGCCGTCGAGGAGCATGTACTCCTCCTCCACCCCGAGCGTGTACGGGTCGCTCGCGCCGAACGCGTGGTCGAGGACGCTGCCGCCGGGCGGGAAGTGAGAGCCCTTGCCCGTGATCGACGGCGGGATGAGGGAGTCGCTCATGTGAAGACGATATCCCCCGGCTTTGCAGGAAGAAAGCGTGTCCTCACTCGGGAAGCAGAGCGTCCGCCTCGATCTCGACCTTCCAGCGCGGATCGAGCAGCCCGCTGATCACGAGCATCGCCGACGCCGGAGGCTGCCGCCCGAACACCTCGCCGTGTGCGCGTCCGACTGCCTCCCAGTCGCCCGGGTCAACGACGTAGACGCGGGTGCGGACGACGTGCTGCGGCCCGGCCCCGAGCTCGCGGAGCGCGTCGACGATGATCGCGAGGCAGCGCTTCGCCTGCTCGTACGGATCCTCGGACTCGAATCCGACGGGAGCGGTGCCGGAGACGTAGATGTGCCGCCCGTCGCGCACCGCCCGGCAGTAGCCGACCGTGGCGGCGTAGGGCGAGACCGCGGGGACGGAGGTGCGCGCCACGCTCCTAGTATCCCGCGACGTGGAGACGCTGCGGGCGATCGAGGGCTGGGGCGCGGCGGTGGCCGCGGCCGGAGTCGGGCGTGCGGACGCCGTCGTCGCGACGCAGGGGCCGCGCGACGTCCACCTCCCTTGGGCGTCCGTCACGAAGCTCCTCACGGGCCTGGCGATGCTCGTGGCGCTCGAGGAGGGAACAGTCGATCTCGACGAGCCGGCCGGCCCGCCGGGTGCGACGCTGCGGCACCTCCTCTCGCACGCCTCGGGCCTGCCGCTCGACGGCGATCGGACGATCACGGAGCCGGGGCGCCGCCGGACCTACTCGAACACGGGCATCGAGCTCGCTGCCGGGCTGCTCGAGCGGCGCGCGGAGATGTCCTTCGCCGACTACTTCGCCGGGGCCGTGGCGCAGCCGCTGGGTCTCGCCGGCCGTCTCGACGGCTCGCCCGCGTACGGCTATCGCGGCACGCTCGACGATCTGCTCAGGGTCGGGCGCGAGCTCCTGCAGCCGACGCTCGTCGCAGGCGAAACGCTGGCCGAGGCGACGGCTGTCCAGTTCCCAGGCCTGGACGGCGTCCTGCCGGGTTTCGGCCGGATGGAGCCGAACGACTGGGGACTCACGTTCGAGCTCCGCGACGGGAAGTCGCCGCACTGGACGGGTTCCCGCAACTCCCAAGCCACCTTCGGCCACTTCGGCCGCAGCGGCACCTTCCTCTGGGTCGACCCGGACGCGGGCGTTGCCTGCGGCGTCCTCACCGACCGGCAATTCGGCGACTGGGCCAGGGAGGCGTGGCCGCCGTTCAGCGACGCCGTGCTCGCCGAGGCGCTCTAGACGTCGTCCGCGAAGAGCGGCCGCACCAGCTCGTCGAAGGTCTCCCGGTCGCAGCTCGCCACGACCACGGGGGTCAGCGCGGATACGGTCGCCGTCCGCGGCACGGACATCGCGGCAGCGACCTCGCCGAAGTAGTCGCCGGGTCGAAGGAGCCGCCGCGCGCCGAGATCGCGCTGGCTGACCGCCAGAATCCCCGAGAGGACGACGTAGAAACGGTCGTCGGTCTCGCCCTCGCGCACCACGACGGTTCCCGGCGCGACCTCCTCGCGCTCCATGCGCCGCGCGAGCTCACCGACCGTCTTGCCCGGCAGCCCGGCGAGGAGTTCGATACGTGCGAGCTCGTGTTGGGTGGCTGAACGGCGCGGCGAGACCTACCTCCTTCGAGGAAATCGCTTAGGTCCGGCGGCCCGCGAAGTTGAGCCGAACGGCCCATAGGCATTGTCCGATTTCGTGTCGATCATGCCCGGTAATGAGCGAGCGTGGCTTCCACCGCATCGAGGACGACATCGCCGAGACGTGGGTGGAGGACTGGGCGGGGGCCGGCATCGGGGAACTCGAGGCGTATCTCGCCAAGCACGCGGACTTCCTTCGCTTCGTCGAGGGCCGCGACCCGGCTCAGACGACGGACTAGCTACCCGGCCGTCTCCTAGCCTTCGAAGCCGAGCTGCTTCTCGAGCATGCCCTTCGGCATCGCGCCGACGGCTGAGGCCTTGGGCGCGCCGCCCTCGAAGAGCATCATGTTCGGGATCGACTGGATCCCGTAGCGCATCGCGAGATCCTGGTTCTCGTCGATGTTGACCTTGACGAGCTTGAGATCGCGCTCGTCGGCGATCCGCTCGAGCACAGGGGCGACCGCGTGACACGGTCCGCACCACTCGGCCCAGAAGTCGACGAGAACGGGCTTCTCGGCCTGGAGCACTTCGCTTTCGAAAGTGGCGTCTGTGACGTCGCTTGCCATCGTTTCCTTTCGGTTTGGCTGGAACCTGAGGAACCTCTTACCAGGCTCCCATAGTCATTAACGCGTCGGCCTAGACTTGCCTTCCCATGGCCGAGCCAATCTTCAAGTCCCTACCGGACAAACCCGATCATCCCGGGCTCGAGGAGGAGACGCTCGCGCGCTGGGAGGAGGAGGGAACGTTCGCGCAGCTCCGCGAGCAGAACCGTGGCGGCCCGACCTTCTCCTTCACCGACGGCCCGGTCACTGCGAACAGGTTCTCGCTCGGCGTCCACACGGCCTGGGGTCGGACGCTGAAGGACGTCTTCCAGCGCTACAAGGCGCTCCGCGGCTTCGACCAGCGCTACCAGAACGGCTTCGACTCGCAGGGGCTCTGGATCGAGGTGGGCGTCGAGCGCGAGCTCGGCCTCAACTCGAAGCGCGAGATCGAGGAGTTCGGCCTGGAGGAGTTCGCGCGCCGCTGCCGCGACGTCGTCGTGCGCTCGTCCGACGCGCTCACGCGCGGCTCGATCCGGCTCGGCCAGTGGATGGACTGGGGCAACGACTACTTCACCTTCAGCGACACCAACATCGAGTACGTCTGGCGGATGCTGAAGACCGTCCACGAGCGGGACTGGCTCTACCTCGGGCACCGCTCGACCGAGTGGTGCCCGCGCTGCGGCACCTCGATCTCGCAGCACGAGTTGATCGGCTCATACGTCGATCGTGCCGATCCTTCTCTCTTCGTCCGGCTTCCGCTGCTCGAGCGGCCCGGCGAGTACCTCGTCGTCTGGACGACGACTCCGTGGACGCTGCCGGCCAACGTCGCCGCCGCCGTCAACCCGGAGGCGGAGTACGGCCGCCGGCAGAACGGCGAGTGGGTCGCGGCGGCGCGCTATCCGGACGAGAAGCTCGAAGACCGGCGCCGCGGCGCCGAGCTCGTCGGCTGGACCTACCGCGGCCCGTTCGACGACCTGACGCATGTCGACCATCGCGTCATCCCGTGGGACGACGTCTCGCTGGACGAGGGAACCGGCATCGTCCACATCGCGCCCGGCTGCGGCAACGAGGACTTCGAGCTCTCGCAGGTGCACGGGCTCGAGGTGGTGCAGCCGGTCGACGAGTCGGGCCGCTTCTACGACAGCTTCGGCTGGCTGCACGGCCTCTCGACCACAGAGGCCGCCGAGCAGATCATCGGCAACCTCGAGGAGAAGGGCATCCTCGTCGAGGCCGATCTCCACAAGCACCGCTATCCCGAGTGCTGGCGTTGCCACACGCCACTCATCTTCCGCATCGCCGACGACTGGTTCATCTCTGTCCGAGTCCTGCGGCAGCAGATGCTCGACGCGAACGCAACGGTCGAGTGGACGCCGGAATACATGGGGAAGCGGATGGACGACTGGCTTCGCAACATGGGCGACTGGAACATCTCGCGCCGCCGCTACTACGGACTGCCGCTGCCCTTCTATCCCTGCGCGTGCGGGCACCTCAACGTGATCGGATCGCGCGCCGAGCTCGAGGAACGCGCCGTCTCCGGGCTCGAGCAGCTGGAGGAGCTGCGACGGCCGTGGATCGACCGCGTGCCGGTGCGCTGTGCGGAGTGCGGTGAGCCCGTCGAGCGGATCGCGGAGGTCGGCGACGTCTGGCTCGACGCCGGCATCGTCCCCTTCTCGACGCTCGGCTGGGAGAACCCGACCCGGATCGAGCAGGGATTCGCGACCGGCGCCGCTCGGGAGCTGACGACCGCGGACCTGCCGGATCACGCGTACTGGGAGAAGTGGTTCCCGGCGGATTGGGTCAGCGAGATGCGCGAGCAGATCCGGCTCTGGTTCTACTCGCAGCTCTTCATGTCGGTGGTGCTGACAAAGAAGGCGCCGTTCAGGCGTGTTCTCGGCTACGAAAAGATGCTCGACGAGAACGGCCGCGAGATGCACGCCTCGTGGGGGAACACGATCCCGGCCGAGGACGCGTTCGCGCGGATGGGTGCCGACGTGATGCGCTGGCAGTACTGCGCGCAGCCGCCCGACCGCAACCTCCTCTTCGGGTTCGGCCCGGGGGAGACGATCAAGCGCGAGTTCCTCACCTTCTGGAACTCGGTCAAGTTCCTCGTCGACTACGCGAACACCGTCGGCTTCGAGCCTTCGTGGTCGGCGTTGAACCTCGAAGGCGCTCGCGACCCGCTCGACCGCTGGCTCGTCGAGCGCACACACGCGTTCGTCCGTGACGGCGAAGGTGCCTATGAGCGGTACCTCACCGTCGAGGTGATCCGCGCGTACGTCGAGTGGGTCGACGATCTCTCGAACTGGTACATCCGCCGCTCCCGGCGTCGCTTCTGGGACGGCGACGACCTCGCGCCGTTCCAGATGCTCTGGTACGCGATCGTCCAGACGCTGCGTGTGATGGCGCCGATCCTCCCGTTCGTGACCGACCACCTCTGGCGGACACTCGTGCTCGACGGACCCGAGTCGGTGCACCTGGCCGGCTGGCCCGAGGTTCCGGAGCCGGATCGCGCGTTCCTCGACGAGATAGCCGCCGTGCGCCGCGTCGTCGAGCTCGGCCGGCAGGCCCGCTCGTCGTCGGGCATCAAGCTGCGGCAGCCGCTGCGCCGGCTCGTCGTCGAAGGGGCGAGCCTCGACGGGCACCTGGAGGAGGTCGCCGACGAGTTGCGCGTGAAGTCGGTTGAGCTACGAGCGGTCGAGGCGGTCGAGCTGCGCGTGAAGCCGAACCTGCCGAAGCTCGGCCCGAAGCTCGGCTCGGAGCTCGGCACGATCCGCGAGGCGCTCGCGGCGGGAGAGTTCGAGGAGCTCTCGGACGGCAGGTTCCGCGTCGCGGGACACGAGCTGGAGGCGGACGAGGTCCTCGTCGAGCGCGGCGGGCGCGAGGGCTGGGCCGTCGCGTCCGGCGACGGCGTCACCGTTGCACTCGATCTCGGTCTCGACGACGAGCTCATCTTCGAGGGCGATGCGTACGAGCTCATCCACCGCGTCAACACGCTCCGCAAGGAGCAGGGCCTCGAGCTGACAGACCGGATCGTCCTCACCGTCCCCGAGGAGATGCGCGGGCTGATCGACGCTCACGGCGAGTGGGTCAAGCGCGAGGTACTCGCCGTCGACGTGAACTTCGGTGACGAGCTGAAGCTCGAGAAGAGCTAGGCCGCTGAACGCTCGGCGCGTCGCAGCTCGACAGGCAGCTTGAAGGTCACGTCCTCGCGGACGGGAGCCTGCTCGCTCACCTCGGCGCCGCGCGCCTGGAACCACGCGCAGATATCGGCTACGAGACGCTCCGGCGCGGACGCGCCCGACGTGAGGCCGACCGTCTCGCAGTCTTCGAGCCAGCGTTCGTCGATGTCGGAGATGTCGTCGACGAGATTGGCCGCAGTTCCGTTGATGCGGGCGACGTCGACGAGGCGTTGCGAGTTGGACGAGTTGGCCGAGCCCACCACGAGCAGCAGATCGACCTGGCCGACGAGCTCCTTCACGGCCCACTGCCGGTTGGAGGTCGCGTAACAGATGTCCTCCCGCGCCGGCCCCTCGATCCGCGGGAAGCGGCGGCGCAGCACCGCGACGATCTCGCCGGTCTCGTCGACCGAGAGCGTGGTCTGGGTGATGTAGGCCAGCGGCCGGTCGGCCGGGAGAGAGACGTGCTCGGCGTCCTCTGTCGACTGGACGAGCACGATCGCCTCGGGAGCCTCGCCGAGCGTTCCCTCGACCTCCTCGTGCCCCTCGTGTCCGATCAGGACGATCGTGTAGCCGGCGTCGGCGTAGCGGCGGGCCTGGGCGTGCACCTTCGTCACGAGCGGGCACGTCGCGTCGACCGTCGTGAGCCGCAGCTCCTCCGCTTCGCGGCGCACCGCCGGCGCGATGCCGTGGGCCGAGAAGACGACGGTCGCCCCCTCCGGCACGTCGGCGAGCGAGTCGACGAAGACAGCGCCGCGCGCCTGCAGATCCTCCACCACGTGCGAGTTGTGGACGATCTGCTTGCGGACGTAGACCGGAGAGCCGTAAAGCGCGAGGGCGCGTTCAACCGTCTCCACTGCCCGCTCGACCCCCGCGCAGTAGCCTCGCGGTGAGGCGAGGAGGAGGCGTTTGACCACGTCCGGATCACGATAGCCGGGGACCGTTAGGGGGACGTGAGAAGTATCGCATGACGCGATCTTTCAGCGTTGTAAAGATAGGCCGGACGGCCCATTGTCCAAGCCGCAAACGCGCTCTACCCTCCTTCCCACTGGGCGATGCGAACCGCGGCGTCTACAGACGTCTAGCGGGGAGCAATCGGGAGAGCCCGCCGCGCCGACCCCCCGAGCGGCGGGCTTTTCCATTTCCGGAGCCGATTCCTGGCCCTTGCGGCCTCCGCTCCGTACAATCCCCACCGCCCAGTGAGGACTCCAGATCTTCCGACGGTTCGCGCGCTCGGCCGCGCCGCGGCCGCAGCTCTGCTCCTGCCTGCCATCCTGCGTCGCGGGGGTGCGCAGGAGGAGCGCCGTGCCGACACGGCCAGGGAGTTCGAGAGTGTCAGCCGGGTCGCGCAGGAGCTGACGCGGAGCGCGGACGTCGAACGCGTCGCGCGGACGCTGCTCGACGAGCTCGCGACGCTCTTCGACGTCGGCTTCGCAGCTCTGACCTTCGTCTCGGACGACGCACGGGAGGCATCCGGCTACCTGGCTCGCTCCCGCGGCGAGGACCTCGACTGGTGGCGGACGATGCGCCTCGACCTCGAGAGCGAGCCGTCGGGAATCGCAAGCGCGGTCTTCGAGGCGACGGCGTTCACGGTGTACGACACGGAGGGCTCAGGTGTGATCAGCGCCCGCCTTGTGAGTGCGGTCGGCGCCAAGAGCGCGGCGTTCGTTCCGCTTCTCGTCGAGGATCGCGTGACGGCGGTGATCTCGGTGGCGACGCTCGACGAGCGTCGCGTCTTCTCGGGCGAGGATCTCAAGGTGATGCAGACGCTCGCCTCGGAGGCGGCCGTCGCGCTCGAACGGCTGCGTGCCGGCGTTGCGCTCGAAGAGGCGCTGAAGCGAAACGAGGAGCAGCTCGCGCAGCAGACCGCTCTGCTCCGGGCGGCGCATGTGTTGAGCAGCGAGCTCGACCTGCCTGTGGTGTTGCAGCGGCTGGCCGACCAGCTGGCCCAGCTCCTCGACGCCGATGCCGCCGACTGCTACCTCCTCGACCGCGAACGCGGTGTCTTCCGCTGCGTCGCGGTGCACGGTTTCGCCCCCGGGCTGCTCGGCTTCGAGTTTCCGATGGGTCAAGGTCTCGCCGGCGCTGCCGTGCGCGAAGGGAGGCCGCTGGTCGAGAGCGCCTACGGCGAGCTCGCGGCGCCGGTGCCGCACCCGGCGTACGACGGGTTCACCGACGTCATCACCGCCCCGATGTTCTGGAGCGACGAGGTGCGTGGCGTTCTCGGCGTCGGGCGGCGCGAGGGCCGCCGGTTCGAGGCACGGGACGCGAGCATCCTCGAGGCCTTCGCAGGGCTCGCGGCGCTCGCCCTGCGGAACGCCGAGATGTTCACCCAGAGTGCTCGGCAGGCTCGCATCCAGCGCGGCTTCTATCGGGTCGCGTCGGTGCTCGGGCAGTCGCTGTCCCGGGCGGCGACGCTCGAAGCGATTGCCCAGGCGGCTGCGGAGGCGCTCGGAGGCAGCTCGGCCGCGGTTCTCGTCCCGTCGAGCGGGCGCCTCGAAGCCGTCGGGGCGTACGACCTGCCGGAGGAGCTCGGACAGATCTTCGAGCAGCGGGCGGCGGAGCATCACGGGCCGCTCTTTCGGGCTGCGTCCGAGGGCCGCATCCTCGTCTCGTCCTCCGTCGCCGACGACGAGCGGCTGCTGCCCGACCTCCGTCAGGTTGCCGCTGCGAAGGGCTACCGGTCGCTCCTTTCCGTGCCGGTGGACGCGCCGCGGGACGCCGGGCGGGGGCTCGTGCTCATCTTCTTCGCCGAGGAGCGCACGTTCGGTGACGACGATCTCGAGCTCGCGCGCCATCTCGCCGAAGCCACGCGCGGTGCGCTCGAGCGAAGCGAGCTGTTCGAGGGCGAGCGCGGTGCGCGCGCTCTCGCACAGCAGCTGACGCGTACCGGGCGGCTGCTCACGAGCGAGCTCGATCCCGCGGTGGTGCTCGACGAGGTCGTGCAGCAGGCGCCGGCGCTCGTCAATGCCGAGGCCGGATCCTTCCGGCTGCTCGACGGCGAGGAGTTGGTCGTGACGGCCGCCTCCGGCGAAGGCGCTGCGGCTGCGCTCGGCTCGCGGAGCCCGGCCGGCGGCTGGCTCTCGGGCGACGTCGTCCAGTCGGGATCTCCGGTCGCCCTCGCCAGAGCGGGGGAGGACGAGCGTCTTCGTGGCCTCGATCCGATGCTCCGGGCCGGGCACGCCGCCTTTCTCGGTGTGCCGGTCGGCGGCGCCGAGGGGACGACCCTCGGTGTCCTCGCCGTCTACGCCACGGTGCCGCGCGAGTGGCGCGAAGAGGAGATCGAGGCACTGCTCGCCGTGGCCGCGAGCACGTCGGCGGCGCTCGCGAACGCCGAGCTCTACCAGAGCGTCGCGCTCGAGCGCGAGCGGTCGGTGGCGATCCTCGCGAACATCGCCGAGGGGATCGTCGCCGTCGACCGCGAGGGCGGCGTCGTCCTCTGGAACAGCGCCGCCGAGGCGATCACCGGCGTCCCCGCCGCAGTCGCCCTCGGCCGCGCGCCGGTCGACGTCCTGCAACGGAGCCTCGAGTCGCCCGACGGGAGCGCGCGTGGCGACCGGCTCGTTCCGATCATGCGCGGCCGGGAGGAGGTCTGGCTGTCGGTGACCGAGGCGGTGATGCGCGACCCGCTCGGGGCCGTCGCAGGCCGCATCTTCGCGTTCCGGGACATCTCGAGCGACCGGCTGGTCGAGCAGGTCAAGTCGGACTTCGTGAGCACGGTCTCGCACGAGCTCCGCACGCCGCTCACCTCGATCTACGGCTTCGCCGAGACGCTGTTGCGCCAGGACGTCATGTTCGGGGAGGAGGAACGCCAGACATTCCTCCGCTATATCGCGTCGGAGTCGCAGCGGCTGACGTCGATCGTCGACACGCTCCTCAACGTCGCTCGGCTCGATACGGGCGACCTCCAGGTCAACCTTGCCGAGACGGACGTACGCGACGTCGTCGACCAGGTCGTCCAGACGGTCTCGGGCGTCGAGGTCAACGGACACCGCTTCGTGGTCGAGCTGCCCGAGGAGCCGCTCGCGGCGACCGCGGACCCCGAGAAGCTGCGCCAGGTGTGCTCGATCCTCGTCGAGAACGCGCTCCGCTACTCGCCGGACGGAGGAACCGTGACGGTGGGCGCGGCACGGCGGCAGGACGCGGTGGAGGTGAGCGTCGCCGACGAGGGGATCGGGATCCCGCAGTCCGACCAGGAGCAGATCTTCCGCAAGTTCTACCGCGGTGCCGACGCCGAGCTGCGGGCCGGCTCCGGCGGAACCGGGCTCGGGCTCTTCATCGCCCGCGGGCTCGTGACCGCGATGGGCGGCAGGATCTGGGTCTCGTCGCGGGAAGGGGAAGGTTCGCGGTTCGCATTTGAGCTTCCGGCCGCACCTGCCGATTCGGTTACGAGAGGCGACGAGTGAGCATGAGTGCCGACATGGATGGGCATACAAGGCCGATGCCCGACAGAGGCGAGGTCCGCGTGCTGGTCATCGACGACGAGGCGCCGATCCGCCTGCTCTGCCGCGTCAATCTCGAGGCCGAGGGGATCCACGTGCTCGAGGCCGCCGATGGCAACACGGGGCTCGACCTCGCCCGGGCCGAGCAGCCCGACGTCGTTCTCCTCGACGTGATGATGCCCGGCCTCGACGGCTGGCGCGTCGCCGAGGAGCTGCTCGAGGACGACCGCACTCGCGGCATCCCGATCATCTTCCTCACGGCACGGGCCGAGTTTCGCGACCGGGCCCGCGGGCTCGACATCGGCGGAGTCGACTACGTGACGAAGCCGTTCAACCCCCTCGAGCTTGCGCCTCTCGTCTGCGATCTGCTCGCGCGCATCGACCGCGGAGAGCGCGACGAGCTGCGCGGCGAGAAGCTGGCCGAGCTCCGCGCGTTCATCGAGTCCGAGTGAGCGACTTACACTGAGCTCTCGCGGGGCGTAGCTCAGCTTGGTCAGAGCGCCCGGTTTGGGGCCGGGAGGCCGGCAGTTCGAATCTGCCCGCCCCGATTTCCCGCAACCCGATCGAGCCCAGCCTCGTTCCCCCGGCATGCTCGAGGAGAAGCGTGCCGGGCACGAGCCGATGCCCCAGCCGGAGCGGGGCGAACCGAACCTGGCCGACCCGGGTCTCTCCGACCTGTCCTTTCGCGACTGGCGGGCCGTCTTCGTGCGGGCGGTCAAGGAGTTCCTCGAGGACAACGGGACGATGCTCGCCTCGGCGCTCGCCTACGCGTCGTTCTTCGCCATCCCGTCGGTTCTGCTCGTCGCGGTCGGCGTCTTCACGCTCGTCGCCGGGCCCGGCTCGATCTCCTCGCTGATGGCGCAGTTCTCGCACGTGATGCCGGCCCAGGCGACGAACCTCCTCGGTGGGAGCCTCAGGCGCCTCGACCAGCATCCGGCGACCGGGGTTGCGATGACCGTCGTCGGCCTCGTCCTCGCTCTCTGGGCCACGACCGGCGCGATGACCTCCTACATGACGGCTCTCAACCTCGCCTACGAGCGCAAGGACGGCCGCTCGTTCCTCCGCAAGCGCCTCGTCGCGCTCGAGCTCGTCGCCGTGATCGGCTTCGCGTTCCTGCTCGTGGCGGTGCTCCTCATCTTCGGGCCGCCGCTCGAGCAACTCGTCGCATCCCACGCGGGCGCCGCCTCGGGCGTCGTCGGGTGGATCTGGTGGATCGCGGAATGGCCGATCCTCATCGCTGGCCTTCTCGCCGCGTTCGCGACGCTCCTCTACCTCGGCCCCGACGTCGCGCACCCGCGCTGGCGCTTTCTCACGCCCGGCTCTCTCTTCGCCACCGCGGTCTGGCTCGCGGTGTCCGGCGGCTTCGCCTTCTACACCTCGAGCTTCGGCTCCTACAACAAGACGTGGGGTTCGCTCGCGGCGGTGATCATCATGCTCACGTGGCTCTGGCTCGCCGCAGTCGCGCTCATCCTCGGCGCCGAGATCAATGCCGAGGTCGAGCGGAGCCGGGAGCTGCGCGAAGGCCGACCGGCTGAACGCGGCCTGCTGGTGCCGTCGCGCTCGGGCTGAGCGAGCCGGCGGCCTGCTCGTCGGCGAGGAAGCGCAGCAGGTAGCCGGTGAATGCTCCGAAGAAGACGATCGCCTCCTCGGTCGCCATCGTCACACCGGCGATCTGCTGGTCGACGAGCGGGCTCGGCCCCCACGTTCGTGGCGCGTGGACGTAGAACGGATAGATCGCGCGCGGGATCAGCGCGAGCAGCAGGCCGAGCGGCGAGGCGAGAACGAAGGCGGCGAAGAGGTAGGCGGCCTTCGCGCCGGCCGAGTACCGCCCGTGGACGACGGGCCACCAGACGCAGATCCCCGCCGCGAAATACGTGAGGTGCTCGACGTGCAGGAGCGAGTGCGGATTGCGCAGCGCCGTGTCGTAGATCAGCGGCAGGTGCCACGTGTAGTAGGCGACCAGCCACAGCGGCAGCGCAACGAACGGTCGAAAGAGCGGGAACCCGGACGCCCGCTCGGCGAGCCGCGGCGGAACCGCGAGCAGGATCAGCACCGGAGCCCACTCGGCGAGCACGACGTTCTGCAGCAGATGCGCCCAGAGGAACGTGTGGTTCGCGAGCGGCTCCAGCTGGGTGAAGAAGGCGGTGAAGACGAGCGCGACACCGAGCGCTCCGGCGGCGAGACGGAAGCGCGAGACCTGGCTGCCGCGGGCCGCGACCGCGAGCCCGATTGCGAGCGCCGGCGCGAGAACGATCGCCTCCGCCGAGGGGTGCATCTCGCTACCGTACCCAGCGCTCCGCGGGTGTAGCTCAATGGTAGAGCTCTAGCCTTCCAAGCTAGCTACGCGGGTTCGATTCCCGCCACCCGCTCTCTTCTCAGGCGCGAAGGAGCGAGATCCAGTTCGGCTCGCCGTCGCGGTAGTAGCCGACTCGGTCGCGGAACGGGAAGTCCTCGGGCGTGACGTCGAGGCGGGCGAGCGGCTTGACGGGTTCGCGGGAGACGAGGTGCGCGGTGTCGATGGCGCCGGCGAGCGGCTCGTCCGCGACGAACGTTGCCGGCGACAGGACATACAGCGAGCCGGGTCCGAACCGCTCCGGCGACGCCGAGCCGCGGTTGTGCAGGAAGAAGTAGCGGCGCGGGTAGAGCGACCCGCCGGCCCGGCCCATGCTGCCGTTCTTCGTCCCCGTCCAGCCGCGGTCACGCCGGAGGCAGGCGAAATAGATGGCCCACACGGGATCGGTCGAGGCATAGACGGCCTGTTGATTGCCCCAGGCCGTCGCGTCGCGGGACCGCCGTTCGGTCGACAGCTCGAGCAGGTCGTCGTGCGGCGAGCCGTGAAAGACGACGGCACGCTTCTGCGCGAGCCACCGGAGGAAGTCGAGTCGCGGCTCGGGAACGTCGATCGCCTCGCCCGCGAGCAGGTCGTCCGCGGCTACGGCGAATCTTGCTTCGGCCGCGGCGTCGACCACCGGCGGCCGGAGGGAGGGCAGCCGCGCGAGCCCCAGGCAGCTCCACACGAGTCTGCTGCGTAGCGCGGCCATGGCCGCGCGAGGTTACTGCGGCGGGCCGCTGGTCGGCGTGATCGTGCCGGTCTGCGCGACGTCGTTCGTGTCCGTCCAGCCGATCGGGACGCTCTTGCCCGGCACGAGCGCGAGGACCGCCTGTCGAAGGTCCGAAGTCGACGAAATCGCCTTGCCGTTGAGTGACGTGATGACGTCACCTGCCGCGAGTCCCGCTTCGTCGGCCGCCTGCCCGGCCACGACCGAGCTGATTCGCGCCTCGCCGGCGACATTGTCGAGCTTGACGCCGAGGAAGGCCGTTGGCCCGACGTGGACGACGGAGTTCGACTTCCCGGTCGTGATCCGGTGCGCGAGCTGGAGCGCCTGCTCGATCGGGATCGCGAAGCCGCGGTGAGGCCCGGAGGTCGAGCCGGCGGTCACGACGCCGATGGCGCGGCCGCGGGCATCTTCGAGCGGCCCGCCGGAGTAGCCGGGCACCACCGGCGCGTCGGTCGCGATCGTGTTGTTCAGTGTCTCGGAGTCGCCGCTTTCGTCTTTCGCGACGATCTGCTGATGAAGGGCGATGATCTGGCCGCGTGCCGTCTTCGGCGTCCCGCCGCGGCCTTCCGCGTTGCCGCGCGCGACGACGGGCTGGCCCACCTTCAGGGGAAAGGAGCGGTCGAGCTTGATTTTCCGCAGGTTCGAGGCGTTCGCCAGCTGGAGCACCGCGACGTCGCGCGAGACCGAATAGCCGACGACGGTCGCCGTGTACCTGCGGTGGGTCGAGACGTTGACCACCTTGAAACTCGTTGCCCCGCTGATCACATGGTTGTTCGTCAGGATCTCGCCCGAGTGGGAGATGATCATCCCGGTGCCGGCCGCGAGTCCGTTCTCGTAGCCCAGCGTGGTGTAGATGTCGACGATGCCGGAGTTCGGCCCCGGCTTCACCCCCGTGTGCAGGGTGTGCCCGGAGGCGCCGGCCGGAGAGGCGGCTACGGCCGACGCCAGCGTCGCCAGGACGGCGAGCAAGAGGCGTCGCGTCAGTCCGGGCACGTGAGCATCAGAGCAAGCATCGATGAGGCAGATCTAAGGGATCTGAAAGCAGGCTGTAAGCGCACTTCTGGGCCTTGGTTCGGCCAAGCTCCGGCAGACCTTTAACGGCACGGACGCAAGGCAGTAGCTTCCGCACATGAACGAGGAACGCCGACCGGAAGAAGAGACGCCGAAGGAGCGCGCCGACCGCGAGCTGATCGAGCTGCTGAACGAGCTGCGCGTCGTGCTG
Source organism: uncultured Actinomycetes bacterium (assembly GCA_963696975.1). Lineage (GTDB taxonomy): Bacteria > Actinomycetota > Thermoleophilia > Gaiellales > Gaiellaceae > Palsa-739. The sequence continues at coordinate 870,246 of CAVOMI010000004.1, forward strand.
CCGGGCACCACCGTGCTGCTCGGCTTCCTCCTCGCCGTGCCGTTCGCGAGGGGCTGGACACACGTGACCGAGTTCCAGCGCGACGTGTTCATCGTCGCGTTTCTCTCGACGGCACTTTCGGTCGCGCTCCTCGCCGCGCCGACCTCGTACCACCGCCTCCGCTTCCAGCACGTCGACAAGGCGAAGGTGGTCAAGATCGGCAACCGGCTCTCGATCGCAGGAATCGCCGCCTCGGCTGTCTCGCTCGAGGCCGTCGTGCTGCTCGTGACCGACTTCGTGCTGTCGCGGGGAGTCGCGATCGCCGCTGCCGCTTCGCTGTTCGCGGTCGTCTTGTCTCTCTGGTACGTGCTGCCGCTCTGGGCGTCGTTCAGAGATCGATCCGCTCGATGACGACTTCGTCGACCGGACGGTCCGCAGCGCCGGTCTGCACCTGCGCGATCGTGTCGACGACGTCCATCCCGTCGGTGACGCGGCCGAAGACCGTGTGCTTCCCGTCGAGCCACGGGCACGAGTCGGCGGTGACGATGAAGAACTGGCTGCCGTTGGTGTTCGGGCCGGCGTTCGCCATCGCGAGCGCGCCGCGCTCGACCGGATGGTCGTTGAACTCGTCCTCGAAGGTGTAGCCGGGGCCGCCCGTACCGGTGCCGGTCGGGTCGCCGCCCTGGATCATGAAGTCGGGGATCACACGGTGGAAGATCACACCGCTGTAGAAGCCGTCCGCCGCGAGCTTGCGGAAATTCTCGACCGTCTTCGGGGCCTCGCCCTCGAACAACTCGACCTCGATCGGGCCGTGATTGGTATGCAGGGTTGCTGTGCTCATCAGAGCGGAACGCTACCGTGTGGGCGTGCGCGGGGCGGGAGCACTCCGGTTGGCGATCTTGGTCGCCGCGTTCGCCGCCGCCGCGCTCTTCGCCGCCTCGGCCCTCGCGACCGGGAGCTCGGAGAGGAACCTGCCGGCGCTGAACCGCCAGGTGCTGGCCGCGGTCAACAAGTTCCGTGTCGCCCACGGCCTCGTGGCGCTGCGGCCCTCGTCGGCGCTCGACCGCTCGGCGCGCCAGCACTCGCTCGAGATGGGGCGAGTCGGCTACTTCGACCATCCGTCGGCTGACGGGACGGCGTTCTGGAAGCGGATCCAGCGCTACTACTCCGCCGACGGCTACTCGTATTGGTCGGCGGGGGAGAACCTGCTCTGGTCGTCTCCGAGCGTGAGTGCAGGCGCGGCGATGAACATGTGGATCGCGAGTCCGCCGCATCTCAAGAATCTCCTGAGCCCGCAATGGCGCCAGATCGGCGTCTCAGCCGTCACGGTCGCGGACGCTCCGGGCGTCTACGACCACCGGCGCGTCACGATCATCACCACGGACTTCGGCGTCCGTCGCTAGCTCGGTCGCGCCCTCAGGCGCTCGCCGCTGCAGGTGGTAGAGGGCCACGATTGCAGGGCCGAGCGGCAGCCAGAGGTTGAAGATGCGGTAGGCGAAGACCGCGAGGACGGCCGGGGCAAGGCCGTAGCCGACCCAGACGAGCGCGAACGGCATCAAGGCCTCGACGGCGCCCGCGCCGCCGAGCGGCAGCGTCCGCCGCGTCAGCGCATAGCCGGTTGCGTAGCCGACGACGACTGCTGTCACCGAGGGCGTGTGGCCTTCGAAGGCGGCGAGGCAGACCCAGAGGACGAACACCTCCCCGGCCCAGTAGACCGCCATCCCGCTGAACGCCGCCGCGCCGTGGCGGCGCGGCGAGGCGACGATCTGGCCGACGATCCCTATCGAATCGAGCGGCGGACCGAGGATCCCGGCCAGCCGGCCGCGGCAGATCCACTTGCGGTAGTGGACGGCCACGAGGGCGAGCGCGGTGCCGACGGGAACGCCGATCGCCCACGAGAGCGTCACCGCACGCTGGGCGTGGGGATCGTCGAGCAGGAAGATCGCGCAGATGAAGGCTCCCGTTGCGAGGACCGCGTATTCGAGCGAGCCGAGGCCGAGCACCCGGATGCGCGCCTCGTCGCGCGGGACGCCGAGATCCTCGAGCGCCTCGATGTCGACCGCGAATCCGCCGCGCGGAGTGAATACCCCGAAGCCCGCGGCGACGATCGCGCCGGCGCGCAGCGCGCCGAGCCGGACGCCGCGGTCGACGTGGGCGACCTCGCGGTACGCGAACGTGTAGCCGACCTGTGTGGCCACGGCTCCGGCCATCGCAAGCGGGATCCACTGCCAGTCCGCGTGCCGGATGTGCGAGGCGACCGCGACGTAGCCCGCTGCCCCCGCGACGAAGATCGTCGCGATGACCGAGAGCGCGGCCGCGACGATCATCAGCATCACGACGTCGTGCGGCTCGTGCTCACGGTGGTGAGCCAGCAGCACCTTGAACGGCCCTCGTTGACGAAGGCCCCAGGCGGGCGCTCGCGTCATGGCTGCTTCTTCCTCTGCTCCACAGGAATGATGCGCCCGGCAGGATTCGAACCTGCGACCCGCGGATTAGAAGTCCGCCGCTCTGTCCACTGAGCTACGGGCGCGCGTTGAACAGAGTAGAGCGCTGGGCGGCGTGGGTATGTTCTCGGGGATGGGGGACGCGCTCGAGGGTCTGAAGGAGCGACTGGCCCAGGTCACGGACCTCGGCAAGGTCGCTCGGCTCCTTTCGTGGGACCAGCAGACGATGATGCCGCCGGCCGGCACGCAGCACCGTGCCGAGCAGTTCTCGACCCTGATGCGGATCGCGCACGAGAAGTTCACCGACCCCGAAGTCGGCCGGCTCCTCGACGAGTTGCGACCGCTAGAGGACTCGCTCGATCCCGACTCCGACGACGCCGCGCTGATCCGCCTCACCCGGCGCGACTACGAGAAGTCGGTCAAAGTGCCGGCCGACCTGCGAGCCGCAACGGCACGGGCTGCGGCCGAGGCGCGACCGCTCTGGGTGAAGGCGAAGACGGAGTCGGACTTCGCCTCGTTTTTGCCCGCGCTCGAGCGAATCGTCGAGCTGAAGCTCGAGTACGTCGACTGCGTCGCGGACGGCGCGGCCGAGCGGTACGACGTGCTGCTCGACGACTTCGAGCCGCAGACGACGACGGCCGAGGTGCGGACGCTGTTCGACGAGCTGAAGCCACCGCTGGTCGAGCTCATCGCCGAGCTGCGCCAGCGGGAGGTGGACGACTCGTTCCTGCACGGAGACTTTCCGCCCGACCGCCAGCGCACGCTTGCGTATGCGGTGACCGACCTCTTCGGCCACCGGCCCGACAGCTGGCGGATCGACCCGACCGAGCACCCCTTCGCGTCGGGCCCGGGTCGCGACGACGTCCGGATCACGACGAACTACCAGCCGGACTCGCTCCACTCGCTCTTTTCGACGATGCACGAGTACGGCCACGGCCTCTACTCGCACCAGCAGCCCAAACACCTCGAGCGGCTGCCCACCGGCGGGCCGTGCTCGCTCGGGATCCACGAGTCCCAGAGCCGCCTCTGGGAGAATCTCGTCGGCCGCAGCCGCCCGTTCTGGCAGCTCTTCTACCCGCGTCTGCAGGAGACGTATCCGGAGCAGCTGGCGAGCGTCGACCTCGAGCAGTTCCGGGCCGCGATCCATGCCGTCAAGCCCGATCTGATCCGGATCGAGGCCGACGAGGTGACCTACGGGATGCACGTGATGCTCCGCTTCGAGCTCGAGCAGGACATCGTCGAGGGGCGCGTCGAGCTGCGTGACCTCCCGCAGCGCTGGAACGAGAAGATGTGGGACTACCTCGGAGTCGAGGTGCCCGACGACGGTCACGGCGTCCTCCAGGACGTCCACTGGTCCGGCGGGATGATCGGCTACTTCTCCACGTACCTGATCGGGAGCGTCGCCTCGGTGCAGATCTGGCAGGCAGCGCAACGCGACCTGCCGGATCTCTCCGAGCAGGTCGGCAGCGGCGAGTTCACGCCGCTTCGCGAGTGGCTCGGCGAGCATGTGCACGCGCTCGGCCGCAAGTACTCGCCCCAGGAGACGCTGCGTCGTGCGACCGGCTCGCCCATCGCCGCGCAGCCGTACCTCGACTACCTCCGCACGACGTACGCATAGGTCTCGCGGCGCCGGGTAGGTGCTGCGGCAGGCGAAACCTATGGAGGGAGAAACCATGGCTGACCTGCTGAAGGGCAAGAAGGTCGCGATCCTCGCGGCAGACATGTTCGAACGAGTCGAGCTCGAGGAGCCGCGCAAGGCGCTCGAGGAAGCAGGCGCGGATGTCGAGATCGTCTCGATCCACGACGGCGAGATTCAGGGCTTCGACCACTTCGAGCCGGCGAGCTCGCTCCGGGTCGACCGCACGGTCGAGGAGGTGTCGCCGGACGACTACGACGCGCTGCTGATCCCCGGCGGCGTCGGCAATCCCGACCAGCTCCGCGGCGACGAGAACGCGGTGGCATTCGTGCGGGGCTTCAACGAGGCGGGAAAGCCGATGGCCGTCATCTGCCACGGCCCATGGGTGCTCGTCGAGGCCGGAGTCGTACGTGGCCGCCGCCTCACCTCGTGGCCGACGCTCGAGACCGACATCCGAAATGCCGGCGGCGACTGGACCGACCGGGAGGTCGTCGTCGACGGCAACCTCGTCACGAGCCGGAAGCCGGACGACATCCCGGCGTTCAACCGGGAGATGACACGGCTCTTCTCCGGCGAGCGGGTGCCGAGCTGAGGATCGGTTGGAGCGAGGTTCAGCCGGCGCGGATGATGAAGAAGGCGATCGCGACGTACTGGCAGGCGACGGCGACGATCGTGAGCGCGTGGAAGAGCTCGTGGTAACCGAACACGGCCGGTAGAGGATCCGGCCGGCGGCGGGCATAGATGATCGCACCCGCCGTGTAGGCGAGACCACCGGCCCCGAGCAGGGCGATCGCCGCAGGGTTGAGCCGGGTGGCGAGCTGCGGCAGGACCAGGACGGCCGTCCACCCGAGTGCCAGCGCCAGTGCGACGGCGACCCACTTCGGTGCGTCGACCCAGATGAACTTGGCCGCGATTCCGGCGCCTGCTCCGACGTAGACGCCGACGAGCACACCCAGCCGCCACGCGCCGGTCAGGGCGAGTAAGCAGACAGGTGTATAGGTGCCGGCGATCAGCAGGTAGATGCCTGCGTGATCGAGGCGCCGCATCCAGAGCCGAAACCGCGCCGTCCAGGTGACGCGGTGATAGACGGCGCTGAGGCCGAAGCAGACAGCGACGGAACTTGCGAACACCGCCGCTGCTACGTGGCGGGAGGCCCCGTCGGCGCCGACGATCAAGAGCGTTCCGACCACGAGCGAGACGGTGAACGCGGCCTGATGCAGCACTCCCCGGAGTAGGGGCCTGGGGAGCGGCGGCAACGCCTGTGAAGAGACTGCCACACGGCCACGATACGTGTTCTTTGCTCGAGTCGCTGCTAGGCTCCGTCTACTGTTTGAGCGAGTACCGGTGGCGCGCAGTGCGCTTCCTCTGCCCGTTCTTGACGAGGCAGAGGAGGTGTTTCATCAATGGCAACCGGAACCGTGAAGTGGTTCAACGCCGACAAGGGGTATGGGTTCATCACTCCTGACGACGGCGGAGAAGACCTGTTCGTTCATCACAGCGCGATCGCTGGCGAGGGCTACAAGACGCTCGCGGAGAACGCGAAGGTGCAGTTCGAGGCCGAGCAGGGCCAAAAGGGGCCGCAGGCGACGAACGTCGCGCCTGTGTCCGCCTAGCACCGAGTCGGCAGCTGCGGCGGTCTCCGGATCCTGCGGCTGCCGCTCACTCATTCACGAGAGGGGAGCAGGCGGATGGCAGCAAAGAAGCAGCAGACGCACGCGAAGAGGGCGCGCGAGCTCGCGGTGAAGGAGCGCCGGGAGCGGAAGCGAGTGAAGAAGGCTCAGCGCGCCGCAGGCGAGTGGCCCGTCGCGGACGAAGACGCCACTCCGGACGACGACGCGCAGGTCGAGACAGGAGTTCTCTCGGAGGGGGCGGAGTGAGTCCTCCCCGGGTCAACGACGGCATCCCGCACACCCGCGCCATCTTGGCCGCCCCGCTGGGTGGAGCGAGGCCCGAGGAAAGCTGGAGCGGCGCCAACGACGAGAAGACCTCGAAGCTGAGGGTGAGAAGCCTCGAGCGCCGCGCTCGCGCCCAGGGCATCCAGCTTCGCCACTCGGCCGCCGGATACGCCCTGATCGACCAGGCCCGTAAGGCAGTCGACGATCGGCACGACCTGACCGTGGACGAGGTCGAAGCCTGGCTCGACCGCGGCTGAGAAGCGTCGTAGCTCGCTTTGAAGGGTGGCGGACGGGACTCGAACCCGCGGCCACCGGGACCACAACCCGGAGCTCTACCAACTGAGCTACCGCCACCGAGCCCGCACAGGGTAGCGACGGCTGACGCCGGAGTCAGGCGGGGCTACGCTTTCGTCCGCTCGGCCCCGTAGCTCAGCGGATAGAGCGGCAGCCTTCGAAGCTGCGCGCGGTGGTTCGATTCCACCCGGGGCCATTTCATTTGCGCTCGCCCGCTTCGCTGGCGCAGGCTCGCTTCGCTCGCGTGCGCAAGCGCTGTGCTTTCCGCTCGCGCAAGTGCCGCGCCCGCACTTGTCGGTCGCGGCACGTCCGGCTACGCCGGTTAGCTGCCGGGCGCGAGGTAGCGGCCGAACCACTCCAGGATCGCGTCGAACCGCTGCACGCGGTGGATCGGCGAGCCCGAGCGCGACAGTTCGTGGCTCTCGGCAGGGAAGCGGAGCATCTCGACTTCCTTGCCGTGGAGACGGAGCAGCGTGAACAGATGCTCGCCCTGCTCGATGTTGCAGCGGAGGTCGTTCTCCGAATGGACGACAAGGAGCGGCGTCTCGATCTCGTGGGCATAGGTCGTGGGGGACATTCGCATCCACTCGTCGACGTTCTCCCACATCGGGCCGCCGAACTGGCGCTCGAAGACCCAGAACAGGTCGCTCGAGCCGAAGGCGCTCACGAGCTGGTTGACCGCGCGCTCCGAGAGCGCCGCCTTGAAGCGTTTCGTGTGACCGACGACCCAGGACGTCAGGTATCCGCCGTAGGAGCCGCCCAGGACGCCGAGCCGCTCCGAGTCGAGGAATGGGTACTTCTCGAGCGCCGTGTCGACCACACCCATCACATCCTCGTAGTCGACCGAGCCCCAGCCCGGCCCGGTGCCGTTGTTCCCCGAGCCGCGGATCGCGCGTCCCCACTCCTCGGAGTAACCCGAGCCGCCGCGCGGGTTCGAGAACAGAACGCAGTAGCCCGCGCCCGCGTAGACCTGCACCTCGTCGAAGAAGCCCGTCCCGTACTGCGAGAACGGGCCGCCGTGAATCGTGAGCAGCACCGGGTAGCGCCGCGACTCGTCGAAGTCGGGCGGGCGCACCAGCCACGCGTCGACCTCGGTTCCGTCGGCTGAGACGGCCGTGAACCGCTCGACGTCGGAGAGCTCGCGTCCGGCGACGAAGTCGTCGCAGACCGACGTGATGCGCTTGCCGTCTCCTGTGAAGAGTTCGGCCGGGCGCGTGTGGGTGCTCGCCGTGTAGGCGACCGCTCCGTCGATGAGGTCGTACAGACCGGTCGACTGCTCGCCGCCGACGAGGAGCTCGGGCTCGCCCGAGCCGTCCGCCGACACGGTGTAGACGTGGACGTTGCCGCCGTCCTCGACTCCGAAGGCGATGCGCTCGCCGTCCCAGACGGGCTCGCGGCCGAGCGGGTACGGAGCGCAATTCCGGTCGAGCGAGGCCGTGAGGATGCGGCGATCGCTCCCGTCGGCGCGCATCACGGCGATCTGGCTGTGGTGCGGGTACGTGCCGTCCTCGGGCGTGTGGATGTACGCGATGAGCGATCCGTCGGGAGAGAACGACGCGCTGATTGCGGACTCGTCGGCCTGACTCAGTCGCTTCGGCTCGGCGCCGCCGGCATCGACGTCCAGCTCGTAGAGGGCCTCGGCGAACTCGACGTCCCAGCGGTCGCCGCGCATCGAGGTGAAGACGATGTGCCTGCCGTCGGCCGACCAGCCGGGCTCGCTGTTCTCGCAGTCGCCTTCGGTGAGCTGCCGCTCGTCGCCGCCGTCGACGCCGACGACGAAGACGTGGTTGCGGCGGTCGCCGATCCAGCCGACGCCGTTGAGCTTGAAGAAGACCCGCGTGAACCGGCGCGGTGCCCGCCGGCGGTCGTCCTCCTCGTCGTATGCCTCGTCTCGGTCGCGGCGGGTGAATGCCAACCGGCTCGAGTCGGGAGACCAGGCGACCCCGTCGACGCCTTCCTTGCCCTCCGTCAGCCGGCGCGGCTCGCCGCCGTCGGCCGGCAGCACGTAGAGCTCTCCGTGCGCCTTCTTCTCGTCCTCGCCGTCGCGATTCGAGACGAACGCGAGCCAGCGCCCGTCGGGAGACCAGCGCGGCGAGTGGTCGGCGCGCGTGCCGGCGGTGAGCTGCCTCGGGTCCGCGGAGCCGTCGAGCGGCGCGATCCAGATCGCGGAGCGGTAGGCGTTCGCCTCCTCGTCGATTCGCGTGACGACGTAGGCCACGCGGCGTCCGTCCGGAGATATGCGCAGATCGCCGACGCTCGTCAGCGCATAGACGTCCTCGGGCCGCATTCCCGTCACGCGCGTACGACTTTAAACTGTGACGGCCTGCGGGCGTGGTGGAACTGGTAAACACGCCGGTTTTAGGGGCCGGTGCTCCTCGGAGCTTGTGGGTTCGAATCCCTCCGCCCGCACTTTCGGACTACGCCCGGACCCGAACGGCGTAGACCATGGCGGAGAAGATCGCGAGCCAGATCGCTCCGGCCAGCCCGAGGAGGCTCAGGTTCCACGCGCTCATGTGCCTCGATCGTTCGACCTCGCCCGACGGCTCCCTGCTTGAATGAACCGCGTGCAGACCCAAGTCGAGGAGCTCGCGGAGAACCGCGTCCGTCTGACGGTGCAGGTTCCGTCGCACGACGTCCACCACGCCGTCGAGCACGCCGCCGACGACCTCGCGCAAAGCGTCAAGGTGCCGGGCTTCCGCAAGGGGAAGGTTCCGCGCCAGGTGCTGCTGCAGCGAGTGGGCCGCGAGCGGTTGATGACCGAGGCTGTCGAGAGCCACATCGGAGGCTGGTTCTGGAACGCCGCCGCTCGCACGCGGGTGCGTCCGGTCGAGCAGCCGGAGTACGACTTCGAGCTTCCCGCTTCGGCCGACGAGGACTGGGAGTTCACCGCGACGGTCGCGGTGCAGGCGAAGCCCGAGCTGGCCGACTGGAAGGAGCTCGAGGTCGGCGTCGCCGAGGTCGAGGTGCCCGAGGATCTCGTGCAGCACGAGCTCGACGCGCTGCGCTCGACGGTCGCGGAGCTCGTCCCCGTCGAGGGGCGCCCGGTCGCTCCCGACGACACGGTGGTCGTCGACCTCGTCGCCTCCGACGAGACGCGGCGCGACTACGTGGTCGAGCTCGGCCGCGGCGCCGTCGTCGAGGAGATCGAGCAGGGCCTCGTCGGGCTGAGCGCCGGCGAGACCAAGGAGATCTCGTTCGAGCTCGCCGACGGCTCGACGCAGTCGCTCGTGGCGACGGTCAAGGAGATCAAGGAGAAGGTGCTACCGCCGCTCGACGACGACCTCGCGCGAGCGGCGAGCGAGTTCGAGACGTTCGCCGAGCTGCGCGACGACGTCGAGTCGCGCCTGCGCGAGCAGATCGAGGAGGAGGTCGAGACGCGGTTCCGCGCCGATGTCGCCGACGCGCTCGTAGCCGCCTCGAAGGTCGAGGCGGCCGGGCCGCTCGTCGAGTCGCGCACACGCGAGCTGCTGCGCGGCGTCGCCCGCCAGGTCGAGGCGCGCGGCGTCTCGCTCGACACGTTCCTCGCGATGACGGGCCAGCAGCCCGAGGAGCTCGTGGCCCGGCTCGGCGACGAAGCCCGGCGATCGGTTGCGCGCGAGCTCGTGCTCGAGGCGGTCGCCGAGCAGCTCGGCCTCGACGTGCCGGATTCCGAGGTCGAGGAGCTCGTCCGCGAGCAGGCCGAGGCAATCGGCGACGACGCCGACGAGATGCTCGTGGCCCTGCGCGAGAACGGCCGCTTCGAGTCGCTGCGCGACGACCTCCGCCTGCGCCAGGCGCTCGACCGAGTGGCCGCGGAGGTCAAGCGCATTCCGCTCGCGCAGGCCGAAGCGCGCGAAGCGATCTGGACGCCCGACAAGGAGAATCCCCCGACCGAGACGAAACTCTGGACCCCCGACCAGCCGCCCCCCGATCAGCAGCACACCGAAGGAGCCCGCTCATGAACCCGCTGTCCCCGCCGTCGAATCTCGTCATCCCGTCCGTCATCGAGCAGACCTCGCGCGGGGAGCGCTTCTTCGACATCTACTCGCGCCTGCTCAACGAGCGGATCATCTTTCTCGGCACGCCGATCGACGACCAGGTCGCGAACCTCGTCGTCGCGCAGATGATCCATCTCGAGTCCGAGGACCCGGACAAGGACATCAACATCTACATCAACTCGCCCGGCGGATCCGTGTACGCAGGGCTCGCGATCTACGACACGATCCAGTTCATCAAGCCGGACGTCGCGACGACCTGCGTCGGCATCGCGATGTCCATGGGCGCGCTGCTCCTTGCGTCGGGCGCGGAGGGAAAGCGCACTGCTTTGCCGAATGCCAAGATCCTGATCCACCAGGTCTCGGGCGGCTTCCAGGGCCAGGGCACCGACATCGAGATTCAGGCCAGGGAGACCATCAACTTGAAGCGGCGCCTGGAGGAGATCATCGCCCGGCACACAAATCAGCCCGTCGAAAAGGTCTCGAAGGACATGGAGCGCGACTACTACATGGCCGCGGACGAAGCTGAGCAGTACGGCATCGTCGACCAGGTGATCGCGCACCGGTAAGCCTCCGGGGCATAGACGAAATCCCCAAATCGAGGTAGAAGAAGAAAATGGCGCGCGCAACCGACGGTAACGAGCAGCTCCTCTGCAGCTTCTGCGGCAAGAGCCAGCGGCAGGTGAAGAAGCTGATCGCCGGCCCGGGCGTCTACATCTGCGACGAGTGCATCGATCTCTGCAACGAGATCATCGACGAGGAGCTGACGACTCCGGCGCAACTCGACCTCGACAACCTGCCGCGCCCGCGCGACATCTACGCCGTTCTCAACGACTACGTCGTCTCGCAGGAAGAGGCGAAGCGGACACTCTCGGTCGCGGTCTACAACCACTACAAGCGCGTCCAGATGGGCCAGGAGGACGACGAGGTCGAGCTTCAGAAGTCGAACATCCTGCTGCTCGGGCCCACCGGCTGTGGCAAGACGCTGCTCGCGCAGACGCTCGCGCGGATCCTCAACGTCCCGTTCGCGATCGCCGACGCCACGGCGCTGACCGAGGCCGGCTACGTCGGCGAGGACGTCGAGAACATCCTCCTCAAGCTGATCCAGGCCGCGGACTTCGACATCAAGAAGGCCGAGACCGGGATCATCTACATCGACGAGGTCGACAAGATCGCGCGGAAGGCGGACAACCCGTCGATCACGCGCGACGTGTCGGGCGAGGGCGTGCAGCAGGCGCTCCTCAAGATCCTCGAGGGGACGGTGGCGTCGGTGCCGCCGCAGGGCGGGCGCAAGCATCCGCACCAGGAGTTCCTCTCGATCGACACCACCAACATCCTCTTCATCTGCGGCGGAGCGTTCGCCGGCCTCGACAAGATCATCGCGCGCCGCGTGGGCAAGAACGCTCTCGGCTTCGGCGCCGACATCCGCTCGAAGCACGACGTCGAGGCGTCGGAGCTGCTCGCGGACGTGATGCCCGAGGATCTCCTCAATTTCGGGCTGATCCCGGAGTTCATCGGCCGGCTACCGGTCATCTCCGCGGTGCACCAGCTGCGCCGCGAGGATCTCGTCCAGATTCTCGAGGAGCCCAAGAACGCGCTCATCAAGCAGTACCAGCGGTTCTTCGGCTACGACGGCATCGAGCTCGTCTTCACCGACGACGCCATGTGGGAGATCGCCGACCGCGCGCTCGAGCGCGAGACCGGTGCCCGCGGGCTTCGCTCGATCATCGAGGCGGCCCTGCTCGACGTGATGTTCGAGCTTCCGTCGCGGCGCGACGTGACGAAGTGCGTGATCACGAAGGAGACGATCTCGCAGGGCATCCGCCCGACGCTCGTCACGAGCGCGGGCGCAGCCGACGAGCCGGACGAGCCCGTCGAGCAAACCGCCTGAAGAGCTGCGCTCTCCAGTCGGTGTGACGGAACTCCGCGAGCCGGAAAGCGCGGTTTCCGGCTCGCTCCGTGCTGAGGGCTCGTTGCCCGCCGCGGCGGGCGCCTACGGCGCGCGCCGGGGAGGGGGAAGCCTGCGGCCAAGTCGCCGATGCGCGGCTGTCTTGGCCTCCGGCCGAAGTCGTTGAGATCGCGTAGCGCTACTTCTATGAGCGGGATCGAGGTTGGCGCGGAGTTCGGGCCGTCGTCGTGGATCGACGTCCCGCAGGAGAAGATCCAGGCGTTCGCCGACGCGACCGGCGACCACCAGTTCATCCACGTCGACCCCGAGCGCGCGGCGCAGACGCCGTTCGGCGGCACGATCGCGCACGGCTACCTGACGCTTTCGCTGCTGCCGGCGATGTCCTACGAGGTCATCCCGCACGAAGAGGGCGACGGCATGGGTCTCAACTACGGCCTCAACCGCCTGCGCTTCCCGGCGCCGGTCCCGTCGGGCTCGCGCGTCCGCGGCTCCTTCCATGTCGACACCGTCGACGAGCAGGACTGGGGCCGCCAGGTCACGATGACGGCCACGATCGAGCGCGAGGGCGGCGACAAGCCGGTCTGCGTCGCCGAGGTCGTCTTCCGCTACTACCGCCTCTAACCCGGATCCTAGATCGACGGCTTTTCCGCCTTGCAGCGCGTAACGTCGCCCGTCTGAGGTATATTTCGGATCCGAAATCTACGGATGAGGGAGGCGAGATGATCGAGGACGCGGCGCGGGAGCTCGAGATGCAGTGGAAGACGAACGACCGCTGGAGCGGGATCGAGCGGACGTACACGGCAGAGGACGTCGTGCGCTTGCGCGGATCCGTCGTCGAGGAGCACACGCTCGCGCGGCTCGGAGCGGATCGCCTCTGGCAGCTGATCGGCGGCGAGCAGCCGGTCCGGGCGCTCGGCGCCCTCACAGGCGGCCAGGCCGTCCAGATGGTGCGCGCCGGGCTCGAGGCGATCTATCTCTCCGGCTGGCAGGTGGCCGCCGACGCGAATCTCGCCGGCGCGACCTATCCCGACCAGAGCCTCTACCCGGTGAACAGCGTTCCGGCCGTCGTCCGCCGCTTCAACAACGCGCTGCTCCGTGCCGACCAGATCGACTGCGCCGAGGGGCGGAACGGGACGCACTGGCTCGCGCCGATCCTTGCCGACGCCGAGGCCGGGTTCGGCGGGCCGCTCAACGCCTTCGAGTTGATGCGCGCGATGATCGCGGCTGGGACCGCCGGCGTCCACTACGAGGACCAGCTCAGCTCGGAGAAGAAGTGCGGCCACCTCGGCGGCAAGGTGCTTGTGCCGACGCAGCAGTTCGTCCGAACGCTCGGCGCCGCTCGCCTCGCCGCCGACGTCTGCGGCGTGCCGACCGTGCTGGTGGCGCGGACGGATGCGCTCTCGGCCGCCCTTCTCACAAGCGATGTCGACGAGTACGACCGCGACTTCGTCACCGGCGAGCGCACGGCGGAGGGTTTCTACCGCGTTCGCGATGGGATCGATGCCGCCATCTCGCGCGGTCTCGCGTACGCGCCGTACGCCGATCTCGTCTGGTTCGAGACCTCGACGCCCGATCTCGGCGAGGCGCGGGAGTTCGCGGAGGCGATCCACGAGCGCTTCCCGGGCAAGCCGCTCGCGTACAACTGCTCGCCGTCCTTCAACTGGCGCCGGCACCTGTCCGACGACGAGATCGCGTCCTTCCAGGACACGCTCGGCGAGTGGGGCTACCGCTTCCTCTTCATCACGCTCGCCGGCTTCCACTCGCTCAACGCGTCGATGTTCGAGCTCGCCAGCGGCTACGCCGAGGAGCAGATGCCGGCGTACGTCCGCCTGCAGGAGCGCGAGTTCGAGCTCGAGGAATTCGGCTACACCGCGACCCGGCACCAGCACGAGGTCGGGGCCGGCTATTTCGATCTCGTCACGCAGGCCGTCGCGCCCGACAGCGAGACGCTCGCGCTCAAGGGCTCGACCGAGGAGGCGCAGTTCACGAAGGAGCATGTGTGAGCGCGCTCGCCCAGGTGGAGATCCTCGCTTCTGCCGACGACGAAGTCCTCACGCGGGAGGCGCTCGCGCTCGTGGCGCGTCTCCATCGCGAGCTGAATCCCCGGCGCCGCGAGCTGCTCGAGCGGCGGCAGGAGCGGCAGGCCGAACTCGATGCGGGTGCCCTGCCGGGCTTCCTGCCCGAGACGAAGGGCGTCCGAGACGGCGACTGGCGCGTGGCCGGCGCTCCGGCCGATCTCCTTGACCGCCGCTGCGAGATCACGGGTCCGGTCGACCGCAAGATGATGATCAACGCGCTCAACTCCGGCGCCCGCGTCTTCATGGCCGACTACGAGGACGCCTGTTCGCCGAGGTGGGAGAACATCGTCGAGGGGCAGCGGAACGTGACCGACGCCGTGCGCCGCGAGATCTCGCTCGAGACTCCGGACAAGACGTATGAACTGAACGACGAGATCGCCACGCTCCTGATCCGGCCGCGGGGCTGGCACCTGCCCGAGCGGCATGCCGTCGTCGACGGCGAGCCGGTGTCGGCGTCGCTCTTCGACTTCGGCCTGCACATGGCGCGGAACGCGCGCGAGCAGCTCGAGCGCGGGAGCGGGCCGTGCTTCTACCTCCCGAAGCTCGAGTCGCATCTCGAGGCGCGCCTCTGGGCCGACGCGTTCGCCCTGGCGGAGGAGGAGCTCGACCTGCCGCACGGGACGATCCGCTGCACCGTCCTGATCGAGACGATCCTCGCGGCCTTCGAGATGGAGGAGATCCTCTACGAGCTCCGCGACTGGGGCTGCGCGCTCAACGCCGGCCGTTGGGACTACATCTTCAGCGCGATCAAGAAGTTCCGTGCGCGCGAGTGGGTGCTGCCCGACCGCGTGCAGGTGACGATGACGGTGCCGTTCATGCGCGCGTACACGGAGCTGCTCGTTCGCTCCTGCCATCGCCGCGGCGCGCACGCGATCGGCGGCATGGCGGCGTTCATCCCGTCCCGCAAGGATCCGGCGGCCAACGAGATCGCGCTCACGAAGGTGCGCGAGGACAAGGAGCGCGAGTCGGGCGACGGCTTCGACGGTTCCTGGGTCGCGCACCCCGACCTCGTGCCCACCTGCACCGAGGTGTTCGACGGCGCGCTCGGCGAGCGGCCGCACCAGCTCGGGCGGCTGCGCGAGGACGTCGTGCCCGACGAGGCTGCGCTCTTGTCCATCCCGGACACGCCCGGCGAGATCACCGACGCCGGCGTCCGCACGAACGTGTCCGTCGGCGTCCGCTATCTCGACTCCTGGCTCCACGGCGTGGGCGCGGCGGCCATCGACAACCTGATGGAGGACGCCGCGACCGCCGAGATCTCCCGCTCCCAGATCTGGCAGTGGGTGCGCAACGGCCATGTCGACGAGCAGGTCGTGCGCGACGAGATCGGACTCGTGGAGGCCGGCGACGAGGCGAAGCAGCTGTTCGCCGCCGTGGCGCTCTCCGAGGAACTCGAGGACTTCCTGACCCTGCCCGCCTACGAACGACTCGACTGAGGAGGGACGAGATGACCGAGACGATCATCAGGACGAAGGAACGGTTCGACGACGGCGAACTGCTCGATCCGGAAGATCCTCCCGCATCCGAGCTCGCCGACTGCACGTGCCCGGACTTCTGCGAGCGCGACCACGACAACGAGTAGGCGCGAAGCGCCGCGTAAACTCGGCGCATGTCCCTCGACAGCACGAAGGCAGACGACATCGCGCTCGTGATCGAGGAAGCGATCGTCTCCGGTGAGCTCGAGCCGGGGACCGTCCTCCGCCAGGAGCAACTGTCCGAGCAGTTCAAGGTCTCGCGCACGCCGATCCGGGAGGCGCTGCGGAGGCTCGCGGCGCTCGGGCTCGTCTCCTTCGTCCCGAACCGCGGCGTGCGGGTGCGCACGATCTCGCGGGAGGAGCTGCACGAGGCGTTCATGGTGCGCGCCGAGCTCGAGGCGCTTGCGACCGAGATGGCGGCGACGAAGATCACGCCGGAGGATCTCGAGGAGCTCGCGGCGGCGGAGCAGCACTTCGCCCGGATCTCGAAGGATCTGCGCGCCCGGGAGCCCGGCGAGGCCCGACGCTCGATCATGGGCGATTGGGTGCGCGCGAATCACGCCTTCCACGACGTGATCTACCGCGTCGCCGACCTGCCGCTCGTCGAGCAGCTCGCGAAGAGCGCGCGCCGCTCGTTCTCCGGGCCGGCCGTCTGGGCACCGGGCGACCACTCGATCGACGGCCTCTATGCGAAGAACGTCGAACAGCACCGCGCGATCCGGCAGGCGCTCGCGGCCGGCAGCGGCGAGGGTGCACGGGCGCTCGCGCGCGAGCACGTCCTCTCCTCGTTTCACATGCTCGAGGCGATCCTCGAGCAGGTCGGCGGCACCTGGCCGCAGCCGAAGCGCTCGACGGCTAAGGTCTCCTCATAGTCGCTGCCTGACCACATCTCGCGCATGGATCCGCTCTACAGACCGCAGGGCGTCGAGCAGCGCTGGCAGCAGACCTGGGAGGAGGAGGGTCTCTACGGAGCTGACCCCGACGCGCCCGGCGAGGCGTTCGTCGTCATGCACCCGCCGCCGAACATCTCCGGCTCGCTGACGATCGGCCACTGCCTGCAGCTCTCGCTCGAGGACACGCTCGTGCGCTGGCACCGGATGCGGGGCTTCAACACGCTCTTCCAGCCCGGCTACGACCACGCCGGCATCTCGACCTGGGCCTCGATCGGGCGGACGCTTGCGCAGGAGGGGAAGAGCCAGCGCGACCTCGGCCGCGACGGCTTCGATGCCTACGTACAGGAGTGGCTCGAGCGCTACGGCGGCACGATCATGAGCCAGTTCCGCCAGCTCGGCGCCTCCCTCGACTACCGGCGCACGCGTTTCACGATGGACGAGGGCTACTACCGCGCGGTCATGCGCTGGTTCGTCCATCTCTACGACCGCGGCTTCATCTATCGCGCCAACCGGATCGTCAACTGGTGCCCGCGCGACCGGACCGCGCTCTCCGACCTCGAGGTCGAGCACGAAGACGAAGACGACACGCTGTCGTACATCCGCTACCCGCTCGCCGCCGGCTCGGGTCACATCACGATCGCGACGGTGCGGCCGGCGACGATCCTCGCCGATGTGGCCGTCGCGGTTCATCCCGACGACGAGCGCTACCGCGAGCTGGTCGGCAAGGAGGTCGTCGTTCCCTTCGTCGAGCGGCGCGTGCCCGTGCTCGCGGACGAGCGGGTCGAGCGCGAGTTCGGCACCGGCGCGCTCAAGATCACGCCGGGCCACGACCCGACGGACTTCGAGATCGGCCGCGACCACGGCCTCGAGGAGCTGACCGTGATCGGCCCGGACGGGCTGATGAACGACGCCGCCGGCGAGCTTGCCGGGCTCACGCAGGAGGAAGCGGGCCGGCGTGTGCTCGACTGGGCGTCGGAGCGCGGCCGGCTCGAGAAGCGCGAGCACTACCGCCACTCCGTCGGCCACTGCGAGCGCTGCCACAGCAGGGTCGAACCGCTCGTGATGCCGCAGTGGTGGCTGGCGATGGAGGAGCTCGCCGCGCCGGCGGTGGCGGCGGTCAAGGAAGGTCGCGTCCGCTTCACGCCCGACCGCTTCGCGCGGGTCTATCTCGACTGGATGGAGAACATCCGTGACTGGTGCATCTCGCGCCAGATCTGGTGGGGCCACCGCATCCCGGTCTGGTACTGCCCCGACGGCCACCTCACCGTCGTCGAGACCGAGCCTCAGGCGTGCGCGGAGTGCGGCTCCGCGGAGCTGCGGCAGGAGGAGGACGTGCTCGACACGTGGTTCTCGTCAGCGCTGTATCCCTTCGCGACGCTCGGTTGGCCCGACTCCACGCCCGAGCTCGAGCGCTACTACCCGGGCAGCGTGCTCACGACGGCGCGGGACATCATCTTCCTCTGGGTCGCGCGGATGATCTTCTCGGGCCTCGAGCTGATGGGGGAGGAGCCGTTCGCCGACGTGCTCATCCACTCGACGCTGCTCAACCCGGAGGGACGGCGCATGTCCCGCACGCTCGGTACCGGCATCGACCCGGAGGAGGCGCTCGAGCCGTACGGCGCCGACGCGACCCGCTACGGGCTGCTCAAGGTGACGTCGAGCCAGGACCCGCGGTTCTCCTTCGGCACGATCGAGGAAGGGCGGAAGCTCGCGAACAAGCTCTGGAACGCGAGCCGGCTCCTGCTGATGGCGGGCGCTGTGGAGCCGGAGGCGCGGCCCTCGTCGGTCGAGGAGCGCTGGATCCTCGCGCGGATCGACGCGACGCGCGCAGAGCTCGAGACCGACCTGGCGGGCTTCGACTTCGCGCACGCGGTCGAGAAGCTCTACCACCTCACGTTCGACGACTTCTGCGACTGGTACCTCGAGTCGATCAAGCCGCGGCTCGCCGAGGAGGACGTCCGCGCGACAGCCTTTGCGGCGCTCGAGCGTCTCCTCAAGCTGCTCCACCCGGTGATGCCGCACGTGACGGAGGAGATCTGGACGAACCTGCCGGCCCGCGAGTCGCGGCTGATCGTCGCGCCGTGGCCGGAGCCGCAGACCTGGGAAGGCGAGTTCGAGACGATCGAGAACGCGCAGACGGCCGCCCGCATCTACCGGCGCAGCGGCGTTCGCATCAAGCTGGCGGCTGAGTCGGCGCGGATCTTCGAGGCGGTCGTTCGCCCCGCCGACGACGGACAGGGGAACCTCGACGCCGAGCGCGCTCGGGTCCAGAAGGAGATCGACCGGGCCGAGCGGATGCTCGCGAACGATAAGTTCGTCGCGAACGCCGCACCCGAAGCGGTCGCCGCCGAGCGCGAGAAGCTCGCGCAATACCTTGCCGAGCGCGACGCGCTGGCTTGAGTCGCTCTCGCCGTGGCCGGCCGACGGCTTCGGCACCGAGCGGATGCGGGCGCTGCTGGGTGAGCTCGGCGACCCGCAGGAGCGGTTCGAGGCGATCCACGTGGTCGGCACGAACGGGAAGTCGACGACGACCCGGCTGGCGGAGGCGCTCCTCGCCGACGCCGGCCTCTCGGTTGGGGCCTATCTCTCGCCGCATGTGAGCGGCTGGAACGAGCGGATCCGCGTAGGTGGAGAGGAGGCCGACTTCGAGGCGGCCGTCGCAGCCGTCCGCCCCTCGGCGGAGCGGCTCGGCGCGACCCAGTTCGAGGTGCTCACCGCCGCCGCGCTGCTCGCGTTCGCGCGCGCGGCAATCGACGTCGCGGTCGTGGAAGCCGGGCTCGGCGGACGTCACGACGCGACCAACGTTCTCCGCAGCCGCGTCGTGGTCCTCACGAGCGTCGCTCTCGACCACATGGACGTGCTGGGCGACACGAGGGAGGAGATCGCCGCCGAGAAGCTCGCGGTCGTGCAGCCGGGCTGCACGGTCGTGCTCGCCGAGCCCGAGTGGCGCGAGCTCGCCGAGCAGAACGGCGCCGCCGTGGTCGTCCTCACGGCCCACAGCAACCTGGCGCTCGCCGTCGCGGCCGCCGAGTCGTTCCTCGGGCGCTCCGTCGATCCGCACGCGGCCGACGGCGTCTCCTTGCCCGGGCGCCTCGAGCGCCGCGGCGAGCGGCCGCTCGAGATCTGGGACGGAGCCCACAACCTCGCCGGCGTCGGCTGGCTGCTGCCGCGCCTACCCTCGCCGCCCGCCGGCGGCTGGACGATCGTCTGCTCGATCCTGCGCGACAAGCGCCCCGGGATGATGCTCGAGGCTCTCTCGGTTCTCGGCTCGACCCTCGTCGCCACGGAGAGCCGCAACGGTCGCGTGCTCCCGGCCGCCGAGCTCGCCGCGCTCGCGTCGGCCCACTTCGAGCGGGTCGAGACCGAGCCCGAGCCCGAGGCCGCGCACGCCCGAGCACTCGAGCTCGCGAGGCCGGATGGCGCGCTGCTCGTCACGGGCTCCCTGTACCTTCTCGCGGAGCTCAGTGCCGCAGATCGCGCCCGATAACCCCGGAGAGAAGCTCTCGATGTTCGTCCTGGCCGCATGTGTCCTCGCCGCCGTGGTGGGTACCGCCTTTGTGACAGGCTTCGTGATCGGCAAGATTCTCCTGTGACCCTCGCAAGTTTCATCAGCTCCGGCGCCCAGCACGCGATCATCAACGGCTTCGCGTTCTTCGCCTTCGTGCTCTGGCTCTGCCTCGGCTACTGGACGTACAAGGACGCGCGAAGGCGGATCGAGGATCCCCTCTTCATCGGGCTCTCGGTGCTGCTCGCGCTCGTGATCCCGTTCGTCGGCCCGTTCATCTACATGCTCTTCCGCCCGCCCGAGTACCTCGAGGACGTGCGGGAGCGGGAGCTCGAGATCAAGGCGATGGAGGATCGCATCGCGGCCGGCGACCTCCGCTGCCCGGTCTGCCATGCCGAGGCAGACCCGAGCTTTCTCGTGTGTCCGGTCTGCACGACGAAGCTCAAGCAGGCGTGCGTGAGCTGCGGCGCGCCGCTCGAGCCGATCTGGCAGGTGTGCCCGTACTGCGAGACGTCGATCGAGGCTCCGGCGCCCGGAGCGCCGCCGGCGCTCGGTACGCGGCGAGTGCGGCGCGCAAGCAGCCGCTGACCGCGGTCCCCCGACCGATAAAGTGGCGCCCGCCGTGGCCGTGGAACGCAGCCTCATCCTGATCAAGCCCGATGCCGTGCGGCGCCGGCTCTCCGGCGAGATCCTCGGCCGCATCGAGGCGCGCGGCTTCGAGATCCGCGAAGGGAAGCTCGTCACGGCCAGCCGCGAGCTCGGGGAGGAGCACTACCGCGAGCATCGCGAGAAGCCGTTCTTCGGCGAGCTCGTCGAGTTCATCACCTCGGGCCCGACGTGGGCGCTCGTCGTCGAGGGCGAAGGAGCGATTGCGACGATGCGGGCGACGATCGGCGCCACCGATCCTGCGAACGCAGCACCGGGGACGATCCGGGGCGACCTCGCCTCCTCGATGCCCGACAACCTCGTGCACGGGTCCGATTCCCCGGAGTCTGCGGAGCGCGAGATCGCGCTCTGGTTCGGTGTCTGATCCGACCGTCGAGGCCTGGACCCGCGAGAACGCGGAGTACACGGACGGAAGCGCCGAGCAAGCATGGGCGCGCGACGAGATCACCTACGGCATCTGGCACGTTCCCGAGAGCGAGTTGCATGCGCTCCCGGACCTCGCGGGCAAGGATGTCGTCGAGCTCGGCTGCGGCACGGCGTACTTCGGCGCCTGGCTCAAGAAGGCCGGTGCGGCCCGTGTGGTCGGCGTCGATCCCACGCCGGCGCAGCTCGAGACCGCGCGCCGTTGCAACGAGAAGTTCGGCCTCGGCCTCGAGCTCGTGGAGGCGTTCGGGGAGGACGTTCCGCTCCCGGACGACTCCTTCGACCTCGTCGTCTCGGAGTACGGCGCCTCGATCTGGGCCGATCCCTACAAGTGGATTCCCGAGGCGGCGCGGCTCTTACGGCCTGGCGGCGAGCTCGTCTTTCTGCGCAACTCGACGCTCGTCATCCTCTGCTCGCCGGACGAGGACGTGGCTGCCGTGGAGACGCTGCAGCGACCGCAGTTCGGGATGCACCGCTTCTCGTGGCCCGACGGCGAAGGAGCCGTCGAGTACCACCTCTCGCATGGAGACTGGATCCGGCTGCTGCGCGCGAACGGCTTCGAGCTCCTCGACCTGATCGAGATCCAGGCTCCCGCCGACGCCGAGACGCACGAGCACTACGCCTACGTGACCGCCGACTGGGCGCGCAAGTGGCCCGCGGAAGAGATATGGCGAGCCCGCCTGCGCCCCCGCTCCTCCTAGCCTCGACCTCGCCGCGGCGGCGGCGGATCCTCGAGCAGCTGCGGATCCCCTTCGACGTCGTCGCCCCGCAGTACGAGGAGACCGAAGACGATCCCGTGGCGCACGCGCTCGGCAAGGCGCGGTCGGTGCTCGCCGAGGCGGACGGGCGTCCGGTGCTCGGCTGCGACACCGAGGTCGTCCGTGCGGGCCGCGTCTACGGCAAGCCGGCCGGGCCCGAGGACGCCGGGCAGATGCTCGAGAGCCTGGCCGGACAGACCCACGAAGTGGTCTCCGGCCTGGTGCTGCTCACGCCGATGTGGGAAGAGGTGCGGCACGAAGTGACACGGGTGACCTTTCGCGGGCTGACTCCCCGCGACATCGGCAGGTACGTCGCGAGCGGCGAGTGGGAGGGACGCGCCGGCGGCTACGCGATCCAGGGCGAGGGCGCGGCTCTCGTCGAGCGGATCGAGGGCGACTACCTCAACGTCGTCGGCCTGCCGGTGTCCGTGCTCGTCCGGCTCCTGGCCGAGCGCTTCCCGGGCACGTACGGGTTCGGATGAGCGAGAGCGCGGTCAGGGCGGCCGTCGAGGTGGCGGCGGAGCACGGGCTGCGCAGCGACGAGCCGGTGGTGCTGCGGGACGCATGGCACGTACTCGTCCACCTGCGGCCGCTGCCGATCGTCGCGCGTGTCTCGAGCGGGCGGCCGTTTCCCGAGGGGCCGGACTCCGAGGACGTGGTCCGCGAGTTGGCGGTCGCGTCCCACGCGTTCCGCGCCGGGGCTCCGGTCGTTCCGCCCTCCGATCTTCTCGATCCCGGTCCGTATCGGCACGGCGGCCACGTCGTTGCCTTCTGGCGCTACGCCGGACAGCCGCGTGAGGTGGAGCCGGTGGCCGCAGGCGAGGCGCTCCGAGCGATTCACGAGGCGCTGGTCGACTACGACGGCGAGCTCTCGTCTCTCCACACCCACGACTGCGCGAGGATCGTCGACAGCCTGGAACCGTCCCCCGACGTCGACCTGTTGCGCGAGCTCGGACTGCGGGAGCCGGCCGGCCGCGCGCAGGCACTGCACGGCGACGCGCATCTGGCCAATTGCCTGCCGGGGCCGCTCTGGCACGACTTCGAGACCGCGTGCCGCGGCCCGCGCGAGTTCGACCTCGCCGCGCTGGCCCTGTCGGCGCGTGTGAGCGGCGACGAGCCGTCCCGGATCGCGCTGGAGGCCTACGGCGACTACGACGAGAACCTGATGGAGGAGTGCCTGCCGGTGTACGCGGCCTGGATCTACGCCTCGTTCATGGTTGCGTTGCCGCGCCGGCCGGAGCTCGGGCCGCTGCTCGACGAGCGCCTCGCCTGGCTGCGAGGCGCGTACGGCTCCGGCTGAAAAATCGGGGTGCCCAGATTCGAACTGGGGACCTCTCCGACCCGAACGGAGCGCGCTACCAGGCTGCGCCACACCCCGAAACCGGGCCATAGGGTAGCGGGGATGTCCGAGCCGCATGAGCTGAGGGCTGTCCTCTTCGACGTCGACTTCACGCTTGCGCGGCCCGGCCCCGAGCTCGGGCCCGAGGGCTACGTGCGCGCAGGCGAGCGCCACGGGCTCACGCTCGACTCCGCCCGCTACGAAGCGGCTCGCGATGCCGCCCTCGTCGATCTTCGCCGCCATCCCGAGCTCGAGCACGACGACGAGATCTGGTTCCGCTTCACCGAGCGGATCGTGCGCGGCATGGGCGGCGACGCCGATTCGGCCTACGCGTGCGCGGTCGAGATCACGCGCGGCTGGGAGCGGCACGAGAACTTCGAGCTCTACGACGACGTGCCGGATTCGCTCGCCTCGCTCCGCGCTGCCGGGCTCCGTATCGGCCTGGTCTCGAACTCCTCCCGCGACGTGCGCGAGTTCGCCCTCCACCACGGCCTCGACGTCGACGCCGGCATCAGCTCCTTCCACCACGGCCGCACCAAGCCGCACGCGTCGATCTTCCGCGCCGTGCTCGACCTGCTCGAGCGTCGAGCCGGCCGAGGCGGTGATGGTCGGGGACACCATCGCCGACGACATCGAAGGCGCGCTCGCGCTCGGCATGCGGGCGATCCTGCTCGACCGCGAGGGCACGAAGCACGGACTACGAGCCTCGGATCGAGACGCTGAGCGAGCTTCCGCCGCTGCTCGGTCTCTAGCTCTGGTTCTTCTCGGCCCGCTCGAGGAAGGGTTTGATGATGTCGATCGGCGCGGGGAAGACGATCGTCGCCGACGGCGTGCCGCTGATTTCGATCAGCGTCTGCAGGTAGCGCAGCTGCAGCGCCATCGGATGCTCCTCGAGCACGATCGCGGCGTCCTTCAGCTTCTCGGCCGCCTGGAACTCGCCCTCGGAGTTGATGATCTTCGCGCGGCGCTCGCGCTCCGCCTCGGCCTGCCTCGCCATCGCCTTCTGCATCCCGCCAGGGATCTCGACGTCCTTCACCTCGACGATCGAGACCTTGATCCCCCAGGGGCCGGTGGCCGCGTCGATGATCCCCTGCAGGATCGCGTTGATCTTCTCCCGCTCGGACAGGAGCTCGTCGAGGACGTGCTGGCCGAGCACGGCGCGGAGCGTCGTCTGCGAGATCTGGGAGGTCGCGGACATGTAGTTCTCGACCTGGACGATCGCGTCCTTCGGGTCGACGATCTTGAAGTAGGCGACGGCGTTGACCCGGACCGGGACGTTGTCCTTCGTGATCACGTCCTGCGGCGGGATGTTGAGCGTGATCGTGCGAAGGTCGACCTTCACGATCTGGTCGACGATCGGGATCTTCCAGACGAGGCCCGGGACCGCGCGGCGGATCGAGCAACCGGCCGAAACGGAAGAAGACCGCCCGCTCGTACTCCCTCAGGACCTTGACGAAGCCGAGCATGGCTCGATCCTATCTCCGCACGGTCAGGCGCAGCCCGTTGACGGCCTGCACCTCGACCTTCTCGCCCGGCACGAGCTCGGAGTTGTCCGCGGTGCGCGCCTGCCAGAGGGCGCCGTCGACGAACACGAGCCCCGGCGCGCGCACCTCGGCCATGCGCCCGATCATCGTCTGGACGCCGGTCGTCACCGGCAAGCGTCTCGCCGCCAGCGCCTTGCCCGTCGCGAAGGCCCAGAAGATGCCGATCGCGGCGCCGATGCCGATGATCAGCCACAGGTTGACGCGATAGACCCCTGGTTCGTTCTGGAACAGGAGCGCGAGACCGAAGAGGAGGGCTATGAGGCCGCCGGTCGTGAGCACGCCGTGCGTCGGCGAGTGCAGGTCGATGACCAGCAGCGCGACTCCGAGCAGGATGAGCGCGAGCCCTCCCCAGCTCGGCGTGAGCACCGAGAAGCCGTACAGGGCCAGGACGAGCGACACGGCGCCGAGCGCGCCGGGCAGCACGATGCCGGGATGGAGCACCTCGAAGATGAGGCCGATGATCCCGAGCAGGAAGAGGATGCTGATCAGGTTCGGGTCGATGATCGTGTTGAGGAAGCGCGTGACGAAGCCGGGCTTGACCGTGTCGATCTCGGCTTCGCGAGGTGCAGCGTGTACGGCCGCTGCTGCGTACTTCGTGTGGTAGCCGTCGAGCTTCTGCAGCAGTGCGGGCAGCGTCGGCGCGATGAATCGATCACATTCATCTTCAGCGCTTGCTCCGCCGTGAGGTTCGAGGCGACGCGCACGGCCTTCGCCGGCCACTCCCCGTTGCGGTGATGCGTCAGCCGCGAGCGCGGTGAGCGCCGGCCGCGGAGTCGTTGATCGATCTTGCGGCGCAGGTCGGAGGCGAGGTTCCGCGCCGCTCGAGTCGATCGGGGTCGAGGAGCCGATGTTCGAGGTCGGCGACATGGCGAGCACGTCGCCGGCTTCCGCGACCCAGACTCCGGCGGAAGCGGCGCGGGCGCCTTCCGGCGACACGTAGACGATCACCGGGATCTTCGAGGCCAGCTCCGCCTGGTAGATCGTCTTCATCGAGGTCGAGAGCCCGCCCGGCGTGTCGAGCAGGATCACGGCGGCGTCGTAGCCGTCGTTCGCGGCGCGTGGAGAGCTCGCTCGTGAGGTAGTCCTGCGTGGGCGGGTTGATCGCGAGATCGGGCCCGAACGTGATCGCGAGCACGCGCGGCCGGAGCAGCTCGCCCCGCCGCTGAGCTGCCGACGAGGACGAGCGACGCAAACGCCACGACGAGCAGGAGCAGCGTCCGCTTCATAGTGGGATTCAGGATACGCGCGGCGTAATCTTCGGGGTATGGCCGATTGGGTCATCTGGGCCATCGTCGCCGTCCTCCTCGCCATCGGCGAGATCTTCACTCCGGGGCTGTTCTTTCTCGGGCCCGATCGCGCTCGCCGCGGCCGCCGCCACCGCCACCGCCGCCCTGGGAGGAGCCGTCTGGCTCCAGGTCGTCGTCTTCGGGGTCGGCTCGGTCGCGGCGGTCGGCCTTCTGCGTCCGATCGCGCGCGCACACCTCACGATGCCGCGCGCGATCCGCACGGGCTCGGCCGCGCTCGAAGGCGCCAAGGCGGTCGTGCTCCAGCCCGTCGACGGCCGCGGCGGGCGGGTGAAGATCGGGGGAGAGGAGTGGAGCGCCCGCTCCTACATGCCCGACGAGGAGTTCGACGTCGGCACGGAGGTCGAGGTCGCACAGATCCAGGGCGCCACCGCCCTCGTCTACCGATAGGAGCTGAGAACCCGTATGGCCGCCGCCGTGATCGCCCCCATCATCGTCTTCGTCCTCGTGCTCATCGTCCTCGCGCGGACGATTCGCATCGTCCCGCAGGCCCGCGCCGGTGTGGTGGAGCGCTTCGGTCGCTACTCGCGCACGCTCTCGCCGGGGCTCACGCTGGTCGTCCCCTTCATCGACCGCATGCGGTCGACCATCGACCTGCGCGAGCAGGTCGTCTCGTTCCCGCCGCAGCCGGTGATCACCGAGGACAACCTCGTCGTCAGCATCGACTCGGTCATCTACTTCCAGGTCACCGACGCGAAGGCGGCGACCTACGAGATCGCGAACTACATCCAGGCGATCGAGCAGCTCACCGTCACGACGCTCCGCAACGTGATCGGCGGGCTGGCGCTCGAGAAGACGCTCACCTCGCGCGACGAGATCAACGGCCAGCTGCGCGGTGTGCTGGACGACGCGACCGGCAAGTGGGGCATCCGCGTCAACCGCGTCGAGCTGAAGGCCATCGACCCGCCGGCCTCGATCCAGGACTCGATGGAGAAGCAGATGCGGGCCGACCGGGAGAAGCGGGCCACGATCCTCCAGGCAGAGGGCGCGCGGCAGTCGCAGATCCTGCAGGCAGAGGGCCAGAAGCAGTCGGCGATCCTCCAGGCCGAGGGCGAGAAGCAGGCTGCCGTCCTGCGTGCCGAGGGTCAGGCGAAGGCGATCGAGACCGTCTTCGCGGCGATCCACGAGGGCAAGCCCGACGCCGAGCTGCTCGCGTACCAGTACCTCCAGACGCTGCCGCAGATCGCGCAGGGCGAGGCGAACAAGATCTGGATCATCCCGAGCGAGCTGCAGCAGATGGTCGGGAAGGTCGCCGGCACGATCACAGGATCTCGGTGCTGCGCCGGCTCCGCCGGTGACGGACGGGAAGAAGCCCGAGTAGGGTTCTGCCGCCTTGGCGGGACGTACGCAGGCGGTAGAGGACAAACGGCGGCAGCTCCTCGACGCGGCCGTGCGCGTCTTCGCGCGCAAGGGGTTCCATGCCAGCCGCGTCGGCGACATCGCCGAGGAGGCCGGCGTCGCGCACGGGCTCCTCTATCACTACTTCCGGTCCAAGGACGAGGTGCTCGAGGCGGTCTTCCGCGAGAACTGGAGCCTTCTCATCGCGCGGATCGAGAGCGTCGAGGAGACCGACGAGCCGGCCGCCGACCAGCTCCGCCACATCGCGGCGATCGTCCTGCGCACCTGGCTGCATCTGCCGGACGTCGTTCGCGTCGTGATCCAGGAGTTCGGCCGGAGCCCGGAACTCGCCGAGCGGATCGGCGAGCTCACGCTGCCGATCGACGCAATCCAGCGGGTGATCGCGCGCGGCGATCGAGCGCGGCGAGTTCCGCACGGACATCGACCCGCGCTTCGCTGCGACCGTCGTCTACGGCTCGATCGACGAGCTGCTGACCGGGCTGGGTGCTCGGCCGGCTGCCCGGCACGGGGAAGACGTCGCCGCAGCCGAGCGGACGCTGCTCGAGGTCAGCCTGCTCGGTTTGCAGAACCCGTAGCGAGCAACTCGGCGAACCGAGCGGCGCCGACGTTGCCGCCCGAGAGGACGACGCCGACCGAGCGGTCGCGCGCGTCGAACTTCCCGCTCAGCAGCGCCGCGACGCCGACGGCGCCGCTCGGCTCTGCGACGAGCTTCAGGCGGTCGAAGAGGAAGACCATGGCCTCGACGATCTCGTCGTCGGTGACCGTGACGATCTCGTCCACCAGCCGCCGGTTCACCTCGAACGTCAGCTCGCCGGGCTCGGTCGCCTGCAGCCCGTCGGCGATCGTCACCGGCACGTCGATCCGGACGCGCTCGCCGGCCGCGAGCGATCGTCGCGTGTCGTCGCCGGCCTCGGGCTCGACGCCGACGACGTGGATTCCCGGCCGCTGCGCTTTCGCGGCGGTCGCGCAGCCCGCGAGGAGGCCTCCGCCGCTGACCGGCGCGAGCAGCACATCGAGCTCGGGTGCCTCCTGGAGCAGCTCGAGCGCGACGGTTCCCTGCCCCGCCATGACGCGCGGGTCGTCGTACGGCTTCACGAGCTCGAGCCCTCGCTCATCGGCCAGCCGCGCGCCGATCTCCTCGCGGCTCTCGGTCCAGCGGTCGTACGGCACGATCTCGGCGCCGTAGCCGCGCGTCGCGTCGAGCTTCGCGGCCGGTGCGTCCTCGGGCATGACGATCGTCGCCCGCGAGCCGAGCAGCGCGGCGGCGATGGCGACGGCCTGGGCGTGGTTCCCCGAGGAGTAGGCAAGAACGCCGCGTCGCAGCGCGTCCTCGTCGAGTGACGAGATCTGGTTGAACGCGCCGCGGAACTTGAAGGCGCCGCCGCGCTGGAAGCACTCGGCCTTGATGTGGACGCGCGCGCCGACCCGCTCGTCGAGCGTGCGGGAGGTGACGACCGGCGTGCGGTGCGCAACGCCGGCGAGTCGTTGCGCGGCGCGTTCGACGTCCTCGAGCTCGATGCTCATTTGCAGGGGTTGCCGCCGCGAGGGAAGAGGCCGAATCCCCAGAGCTTGCCGCCGTAGAGGTAGTACGCCGTGCGGGCGCGTGCGGAGTCGCGGACGAGCGCCTCGTAGCCGCCGGGACAGACGACCGTGCGGCTCGCGCCCGTGAGTCGATGCACCGCGAGCACCGGCGCGCCGACGACGAGCCTGTGCGGTCCGTGCCAGCGCGCCGGTCGCCAGAGCGTGTAGACGCCCGAGACGCGGTCGCGCGAGAACTCGACTGCGAGGCCGTGCCGGTCGAAGGGCCGGTAGGTGAAGTACCACGTCTTGCGCGCACAGTCGCGACACGCCCCGTAGAACGTGCCGAGCGCGGTGCGCACGGCGCGCGGGGACTCCCCGAGAGAGATGCCGCCGAGCGAGCGTCCGGGCACGAGCGCGCCGGCCTGCGGCAGCCCCGCCGTCGCCGGCGCGGCGAGAGCGAGAGCCGCCACTGCACTGGTCAGGAGGCTGCGCCTCATATGCTCGCAGTATGTCGCTCTGGGATTCGGTCGCGGACCTGTCGGTCAAGGTCGACGGCTACACGCTTCAGCGTCGCGAGTCGTCGACGCCGTCCGGCTGGACGCGCGTGACGACGACGGTCGTCCTCGACGGCGACGGCGCGACGGGCGAGGGCGAGGACGTCACGTACGAGGCCGAGCTGCACGACGGCGTTCCCGGCGAGCTGATGCTGGCCGGGACGTGGACCATCGACGACCTCTCCCGCCGCCTCGACGAGGAGCCTGAGCTCACGGAGGGCTTTCGACGCTGGGCCTTCGAGAGCGCGATCCTCGATCTTGCGCTTCGCCAGAACGAGCTCGCCTTCGGCGAGGCGTTCGGGCGCCAGGAGCTGCCCGTCCGCTTCGCGGTCTCGACGCGCGCCGCGCCCGAGCGGTGGCTCGAGTTCGCGCCGGGCCTCGAGTTCAAGCTCGACGCCGAAAAGGACTGGGATCGGTCGCTGCTCGCGGCGCCTGCACGAGCTCGACCGCGTCCGCGTCGTCGACCTCAAGGCGTACTACCACGGCACCGTGGTCGACCTCGCGCCCGATCCCGAGCTCTACCGCGCGATCGCCGAGGAGCTGCCGGACGCGATCATCGAGGACGCCTGGCTCGAGGACGGCTGCCGCGAGGCGCTCGCCGGCGCCGAGGATCGCCTCAGCTTCGACGCGCCGGTCCACTCCCTCGCGGACCTCGACGGCCTGCCGCTCGAGCCGCACTGGCTGAACATCAAGCCGTCGCGCTTCGGCAGCGTGCGCGAGCTGCTCAAGACGATCGAGGCGTGCGAGGAACGCGGGATCAAGATGTACGGCGGCGGGCAGTACGAGCTCGGGAAAGGCCGTCTCCAGGTGCAGCGGCTCGCCGGTGTCTTCTATCCGGAGGGGCCGAACGACGTCGCGCCGTCCGCGTACAACGAGGGTGAGCCGCGCGACGGTCTCCCGCAGAGCCCGCTGCCGGCGTTCGAGGGGATCGGCTTCTGAACCTGTTCGACGACGAGCCGCGTCGCTTCGGCGACGAGTTGGGGGCGACACTCTGGGGCGGGACGCTCTACGAGCTCGCACCCGGCGAGTCGTCGCGATACCACTGGCAGATCGGCGAGGAGGAGTGCTGCGTCGTGATTGCCGGCACGCCGACGCTGCGGACGCCACGAGGGCGAGCGCGTGCTGAAGCCGTGGGACATCGCCTGGTTCCACCGCGGGCCGGCCGGGACGCACGGTCTGCGCAACGACACCGACGAGCCCGCCCGCGTCGCCTTCTTCTCGACCGTCTCCGATCCGGAGCTCGCCGTGTACCCGGACGACGACAAGATCGGCATGATCGCCGGCTTCACGAACCCGGACATCGAGATCATCCGCGGCTGGGTCGAGCCGAAGTGAACCTCCACGACGCGACTATCCCGCCCGCGGACGAGACGCCGCCGGGCTTCGCCTTCAGCGAGGTGTCGGCGAGCGAGCGGACCGGCAACGAGCTGATCGGTGCGACGCTCTACGAGTTCGAGCCCGGCAACCAGCTCTGGCCGTACCACTTCCACACCGGCAACGAGGAGTGGCTGATCGTCGTCTCCGGCACGCCGACGCTGCGCACGCCGGAGGGCGAGCGAGAGCTGCGGGCCGGCGACGTCATCGGGTTCCCGGAGGGCGAAGAGGGCGCGCACACGTTCTACAACCGCGGCTCCGAGCCGTCACGGATCGTCATCTTCTCGACATTGCGCAGCGGGTATTGCACGTATCCCGACAGCGATAAGGTGACCGGCGGCGGGCGGGTGTTCCGCCGCTCCGACGCAGTCGGCTACTGGGACGGCGAGGAGTCCCGGGCCTAACGGAAGGCGTTCTCGCCGGTCAGCGCCTTGCCGACCGAGAGCGTGTGCACCTCGTGCGTTCCCTCGTAGGTGAGGACGGTCTCGAGGTTGTTCATGTGCCGGATGACCGGATACTCGAGCGTGATCCCGTTGCCGCCGAGGATCGAGCGTGCGGTGCGGGCCACGTCGAGCGCGCCGCGGACGTTGCCCATCTTTCCCATCGAGACGTGCTCGGGACGCAGCGTGCCCTCGTCCTTCATGCGACCGAGATGGAGCGCGACCAGTGCGCCGCGGTTCACCTCGAGTGCCATCTCCGCGAGCTTCTGCTGCGTCAGCTGGTAGCCGGCGATCGGCTTCTCGAAGACGATCCGCTCCTTGGAGTAGTCGAGCGCCGTCTCGAGGCACGTGCGCGCCGAGCCCACCACGCCGAACACGATCCCGAAGCGCGCCTCGTTGAGGCACGAGAGCGGCCCGCGCAGTGAGTTGACCTCGGGGAAGCGGCTCTCCTCGGGCACGCGCACGTCGCGCAGGACGAGCTCGGACGTGACGGACGCGCGCAGCGACATCTTGTGGTGCATCAGCGGCGCCTCGAAGCCGGGCATGTCCTTCTCGACGAGGAAGCCGTTGATCTCGCCGCCCTCCGTGCGCGCCCAGACGACCGCGATGTCCGCGATCGAGCCGTTCGTGATCCACATCTTCGACCCGTTGAGAATCCAGTCGGAGCCGTCGCGCTTCGCCGTGGTGCGCATCGAGCCGGGGTCGGAGCCGGCGTCCGGCTCGGTGAGTCCGAAGCAGCCGATCTTCTCGCCCGTGTGCATGGCGGGCAGCCAGCGCTGCTTCTGCTCCTCTGAGCCCCACCTCCAGATCGCGAACATCGAGAGCGACCCCTGCACCGAGACGAGGCTGCGGATGCCCGCGTCGCCCGCCTCGAGCTCCTGACAGACGAGCCCGTACATGACCGAGCTTGCCTCCGGCAGGCCGTAGCCGGAGAGGTGCATCCCGAAGAGGCCGAGCCGCGCAAGCTCCGGGATCAGCTCCAGCGGAAGCTCGCCGCGCTCGAACCACTCGCCGACGTACGGCTTGACCTGCTCCGAGACGAACTGGCGCACGGTGTCGCGGATCGCGCGCTCTTCGTCGGAGAGAAGCGCGTCGAGCGCGAGGAAGTCGCGCGGGTCGATCTCCGTCTTCTTCGCGGTCGTCGCCACGAGCTCAATCGTACGGATCTAGCCCGTCTCGCGTTCCGGAGCTATCGTTTGACTGACGGTTCAATCAAGACCTGGAGAGCGTGATGGCGGCTATCGACCAGAGGACGACGACGGGCATCTCCTTCGCCCTGACCGACGAGCAGAAGGAGCTTCGCGAGCTTGCGCACACCTTCGCCGAGCGGGAGATCCGGCCCGCCGAGGCGGCCTGCGACTCCGAGATGCGGCATCCCGCCGAGCTGATCGCGCACGCCCACGAGCTCGGCCTGATGAACGTCCACGTCCCGGAGGAGTACGGCGGCCTCGGCCTTTCGACCTTCGACGGGATGCTCGTCGGCGAGGAGCTCTACTGGGGCTGCTCGGGAATCGGCACGTCGATCACCGCGAACGGCCTCGGCGCCGGGCCGGTGATCGCGTTCGGCTCGCCGGAGCAGAAGGCCCGCTGGCTGCCGCCTCTGGTCGAGTCGCCGATCCTCTGCTCGTTCGGGCTCTCCGAGCCCGGAGCCGGCTCCGACGTGGCTGCGCTGCGGACGTCGGCGGTGCGCGAGGGCGACGAGTACGTCCTCAACGGCTCGAAGACGTTCATCACGAACGCCGGCTATGCGGACTGGACGGTCGTGTTCGCGAAGACCGATCCGGCCAAGGGCCACCGAGGCATGTCGGCCTTCGTCGTCCCGATGGACTCGCCCGGCGTCACGATCGAGAAGCACCTCGAGAAGATGGGACAGCGCGCGACCGACACGTCGGCCTTCGCGCTCACCGATGTTCGGGTGCCCGTCGAGAACCGCCTGGGCGACGAGGGTGACGGCTTCAAGATCGCGATGGCGACTCTCGACTTCACGAGGCCCGGGACGGCGATCGGCGCGGTCGGCGTCGCGCAGGCGGCGTACGAGCACGCGCTCGAGTACGCGAAGGAGCGCGTCACTTTCGACCTCCCGATCGCGATGCACCAGGCGGTCGGCTTCATGGTGGCCGACATGGCGACCGAGATCCAGGCCGCGCGGCTCCTCTGCTGGCAGGCGGCGTGGATGCTCGATCAGGGCCTGGGCCGCGAGTCGACGCTCTACTCCTCCTTCGCGAAGCGGTTCGCCGCCGACACCGCGATGAAGGTCGCCACCGACGCGGTGCAGGTGTTCGGCGGCTACGGCTACATCAAGGAGTACCCGGTCGAAAAGCTGATGCGCGACGCGAAGCTGTTCCAGATCTACGAGGGCACGTCGCAGATCCAGCGGCTCGTGATCGCGCGCGAGATCTTCACGCCGAAGAGCTAGCGGCTGCTTCCGCGGCGCGGATCGCCTCGGCGAGCCAGTCCGGCACGCGCGTCGGCCGGAAGGTCTGCGCGTCGACGCAGGCGTGCTCCGTGTGGCCGTCGGCCAGGAGCTCGTCTCCCCGCACGATCGCGTACTCGTAGCGGAAGCGTGCGCCCTTCGGGCCGACGCAGCGCGTGTGGACGACCAGCTCGTCGTCGAACCGGGCCGGGATGCGGTAGCGGCAGAGCGACTCGAGGACGAGCGCCTCGATTCCCTGGTCGCGCAGGGCCTGGTAGCCCCCGGCGAACTCGCGCAGGTACTCGACGCGGGCGACCTCGAACCAGACGACGTAGGCGGAGTTGTGCGCGACGCCCTGGGCGTCGGTGTCGGCGAAGCGCACGCGAACCGGAGTCGAGAAGGTGAAGCCGTCCACGGTGCGCGAGCCTATCCAGCCTGGGCGGCTAGGCTCGGCGTCGGGCGCGCCGGCAGCCGCGCTCGGTATGGTCGAAGCCGACTTGACGAGGAGGAACGATGGCTGACACGAAACAGCAGGACCTGCTGAGCCGGTTCGCCGACCTGAGCGAGGGGGCGTTGCAGCGGCTCTCCGAAGCTCCCGGCGCGGACCGTGCCGTCCAGGCGCTCAAGGGGCTTGCCGAGAAGGTGGACGAGCTGCAGCGCCGCACGCGTGGCTTCGAGGAGCTCGAGAAGAGGCTGACGAAGCTCGAGAAGCGCGTCGACGGGCTGGCGAAGCCGTCCCGCCCGGCTTCAGGCGGTCGTTCGCATACGGCGAAGAGCCCGCCGGCGAAGAAGGCCTGACCGTTCGCACTCGATAGCGGCCGCCGCCGCGACGACTGCGAGGAGCAATCCGCCGAGGATGTCCGTCGGCGTGTGAAAGCCGGCGAGCTCGAGCAGCACCATCACCGCCACGAGCCAGAGGGCGAGGAGCGGGCGGAGCCGCGGCCAGGCAACCGCGAGCGCGGCCGCCGCGATGGCCGCGCGGAGGGTATGCCCGCTCGGCCAGGAGTCGTCGAAGGCCACGATGTGCACGCCGTCGTGGTAGAGCGGCGGCCGCGTCAGCGTGTGGCGGAACACGACCTCCACCGCCACCGCGAGCAACCACGCCGAGAGCCAGAAGACCGCGGCCTCGACTCGTCCGCGCGTCCAGAGGCGCCGGCTCGCGGCGGCGACGAGCAGGAACGAGACGATCACCTGCCCCGGCAGGGTCACGATCTCGGCGACGGCGTGGCCGAATGGATGGAACGAGACGTGCATCAGAGGGACGATCGAGTCCGCCAGCGTGGGCGCCGGACCGGGTGCGCCGGCAAACGGCATCGCATGTCCGACGGCCCAGCGATCCAGGCCCGTCGCGGCTCCTGCGGCGACGAGGCCGGCGAGGGCGGCGAACGCCACGCCCGCCGCTACGCCGAGCCTACGCAGCCGGCACCCGTAAACGCAGCGCCGACGGAACCACCTCGAAGCGTGCCGGCGTCGTTCCGATCGGCTCCCCGTCGACCTCGAGCGGAAGCGGCTCGGCCGCGTCGATCGACACCGTCGATGACCGCAGGAGCTCGACCTTCGGGTGCGAGAGATAGCGGCCGCTGTACAGCTTCGGCGCCGTGGTCACGAAGTCGAGCTTCGAGACGTCCCCGATCGTCACCACGTCGAAGGCGCCGTCGTCCTGCTTCGCCTCCGGCGCGAGCTGCATGCCGCCTCCGTGGAAGCGGCCGTTGGCCACGATCACGTCGTGCATCGGGCCCTCGCGCCGGGCGCCTTCGTCGAGCTCGACCACGACCTGTGTGTTCTGCCAGGCGAGGAACTCGCGCGTGAGCGCGTAGAAGAACGTCGCGCGGCCGCCGAGCCGCTTCGTCATCGCGTTCGCTCGCCGCGCGACGGAGCCGCTCATCCCTGCTGAGCCGACATTGGCGAAGAAGCGGGTCGTCCCGTCGCCGAGCTCGACGCGGCCGAGGTCGATCGTCCGCGTCTCGCCTACGAGCGCCACGCGCACGGCGTCGTCGAACCGGTTCGGGATGCCGTGGGTGCGGCCGAAGTCCTGGCCCGTTCCGAAGGGGAGCACAGCGACCTCGGTGTCCGTTCCGGCGACCCCGTTGACGACCTCGTTCACCGTCCCGTCGCCGCCGATCACGACGAGCAGCGAGTCGCCGGCCTCGCCCGCAGCCTGCGCGAGCTGCCCCGGGAACTCCGACAACACGGTCTCGCCGCGTAACCCCAGCTCGGCCGCTCTCCGCTCGAGCTCCGGCCAGCGCTTCCCGGTCGTGCCGTTGCCGGACGCCGGGTTGACGAGGAAGACGGTCTTGCGCTGAGCGCTAATCGGAGGTGACGGTCATCAGCGCGACGCGCGTCATCCGGTCGACCGCGGCGCGCAGCTCGTCGTCCGAGATCCGCTTGAACTCGCCTTCGACGACGATGTCCGACACGGTGAGGAGGCAGCCGCCGTGGATGCCCTGCACCTTGCCGATGCCGCCGAGCGCCGCGACGGTGAAGAGCGCCGCCGCCTCCATCTCGACCGCGAGGACGCCTCGGCTCGACCAGCGCTCGTACTGCCCTCCGTCCGGGTTGTAGAAGACGTCGCTCGAGACGATCGGGCCGACGTGCATCGGCTGCTCGAGCTGCTTCGCCGCGTGCACGGCTCCGTGCACGAGCTCCCACGACGCCGTCGGGCAATGCGGCTCGTCGTTGACGAGGTGTTGCGCCGTGGCATCGGCGGGGATCGCCGTGAGCGCGACCACGAGGTCGCCGAGCGCGTGGTGCGGCTGTAGACCGCCGCAGGTGCCGATGCGCATGAGCTTCGTGCAGCCGAGCTGGATCAGCTCCTCGAAGACGATCGTCGCGCCGGGACAACCCATGCCGGTTCCCTGCACCGAGATGCGCTTCCCCTCCCAGGTGCCGGTGTAGCCCAGCAGGCCGCGCTCCTCGTTCACCTGGGTCACGTCGTCGAAGTAGGTCTCGGCGATGTACTTCGCCCGCAGCGGGTCGCCGGGAAGAAGGACGGCGTCTGCGTAGTCGCCGGGCTCGGCTCGGAGATGGATGGGCATGAGGCGACTTTAACCGGGTGGAACAATCCGGCAGTGACCGAAACCGTCACGCCGACGCTCGACCAGGTGCTCGCGTTCTGCGCCGGGGAGCCGGTCGAGCGCGTCTTCCTCGAGGACATCGCACGACGAGGGCTCGGCCGCTTCTCGGCGGTCGTCGGACCAGATCGGCGAATCGAGGCTCTGTGCCACGTCGGCGCCAACGTCGTCCCTTCGGGAGGTGGCTGCGCGGTCTTCGCCGAGGCTGCCGCGCGAAGCGGCGCGCGCATGGTGATCGGTGAGGAGCAGGCGGTGGGGGACCTGTGGGACGCCGCGCGGCGGCGGATGCCGCGACCCCGCGACGACCGTCCGGGGCAGCCGGTCTACGCGCTGCGCGAAGCGCCCGAGCCGGGTGGGACGGGCCTTCGTCCCGCGCGCGCCTTCGACCTGGATCTGCTCGTTCCCGCATGCGCCGCGGCGCACCGCGAGGAGATCGGGGTGGATCCGCTCAAGCGCGACGCCGAGGGCTTTCGGTGGCGGACCCGGCAGCAGATCGAGGACGGACGCTCGTGGATCTGGGTCGAGGAGGGGGTGATCCGGTTCAAGGCCGAGGCGTCGGCCTGGACGCCGGCGGCGGTGCAGCTGCAACAGGTCTGGGTCGATCCGCAGGCCCGCCGTCGCGGCTACGCGCGCCGGGCGCTCTGCGACCTCTGCCGCGTGCTGCTCGAGCGCGTGCCGGCCGTCTGTCTCTTCGTGCGGCCCGAGAACGCGCCGGCGCTCGGCCTGTACGACTCGATCGGGATGACGCGCGAATTGACGTATCGCAGCCTCGTCTTCTGAGCGGCACAATCGGCCGATGGAGGAGCTGCGCGCCCGGGTCGAGCGCTTCGTCCGCGAGCACGAGCTGATTCCGCCCGCCGGCGAGGTCACGTGCCTCGTCTCGGGCGGCGCCGACTCGACCTGCCTCTGGCACCTGCTCGGCTCGCTCGGCTATCGCGTCTCGGCGCTGCACGTGAACCACAAGCTGCGCGGCGCCGAGTCCGACGAGGACGCGCGGTTCTGCGCCGGGACGTTCGGCGCCGAGGTCGTGGAGCTCGACGGACGTGGCCTCTCCGAGGCAGCCCTCCGCGAGCAGCGCCGCTCGATTGCCCGCGACCGGCTCCGTGCCACCGGGCACACGGCCTCGGACCAGGTCGAGACGATCCTGTACCGGCTCGTCTCGCGCGGCGCCGCCACCGGCATCGCGCCGCGGTCGGACGACGGAGTCGTGCACCCGCTCCTGCCGCTCTGGCGCGAGGAGACGGAGGCGTACTGCCGCGCGGTCGACCTCGAGTTCCGCCTCGACTCCTCGAACGCCGACACGAAGCGCGGGCTGATCCGGGAAGAGATCCTGCCGTTGCTCCGCCGGCTCCACCCGGCCGCCGACGAGAACCTGCTGCGCGCACTCGACGCGCGTGCCACGCTGCCGCCGGCGCTCGCCGAGCTGCTCGCGGCGCCGGTCGGCTCGAAGCGCGTCGATCTCGGCGGCGGCGTCCAGGCCGTGCGCGAGCACGAGCGCCTCTGGCTCGAACGCGGCCCGGTCGACCTGACCGGCGAGATCCGCTGGGGCGACTGGACTATCCGCTCGCAGCTGGAAGGGCTTAGAGTGCGCGGATGGAGGCCCGGCGACCGCTTGGCGGGTAGGAGGCGGAAGATTCAGGACGTGTTCGTCGATGCGAAGGTGCCGCGCTCGGAGCGCGAGGCGTGGCCGCTCGTCGTGCGCGGCGACGAGGTCGTGGCGGTGCCCGGCATCGTCGAGCATCCGGAGGTGCAAGCTGTCCGCGACTGAGCTCGAACGGGCGGTGACCGAGGTCCTGATCGACGAGGAGGGTCTGCAGCGGCGGATCGCGGAGCTCGGCGCCGAGATCTCGGCCGACTACGAGGGCCGCGACCTGCTCCTCGTCGGCGTCCTCAAGGGAGCAGTCTTCTTCCTCGCCGACCTGATGCGTCACCTGACGGTGCCGTGCGAGATCGACTTCATGGCGATCTCGAGCTACGGCGCCTCGACCGATTCTTCGGGTGTGGTGCGAATCCTGAAGGACCTCGACATCAACATCGAGGGCCGCCACGTGCTCGTCGTGGAGGACATCATCGACTCGGGCCTGACGCTCTCGTATCTCGTCCGCAACCTCGAAGCGCGAGAGCCCGCATCGCTCGAGGTCTGCGCGCTCCTGACGAAGCCGGAGCGCCGCGAGATCGACGTCCCTGTGCGCTACACGGGCTTCGAGATCCCGAACCGCTTCGTCATCGGATACGGGCTCGACTTCGCCGAGCGCTACCGGAACCTCCCGTACGTCGGCGTGCTCGACGAGACGCTCGTGCTCGAACGCGCGTAGCTCCGGGTGCCGCCACCTCGTTACAGGCGTATGCCGCTGGTACCCTCAGGCGGGAGACCCCGTGAATCGCTTCTTCCGTAGCGCACTCTTCCCGCTCGTCATCATCGCGGCCCTCGTCTGGCTCGCGATCACGACGCTGGGCCACAGCGGGTCGGCGTCCACGTCGAAGTCGTTCTCCCAGCTCTACAGCAAGGCCCAGAACAATCCGAGGCAGATCTCGTCGGTCACCTTCGATCCGTCGAAGCAGGAGATCACCGCCAAGGTCGAGACGGCCACGTGGGTCGCCCATTACGCGTCGGATCAGGATCAGCATTCGCTCCAGCAGGTCCTGCAGACCGCCATCTCGAGCGGCAAGGCGCCGAATCTCGTCTACAGCTCGAAGGGCATCGGCTCGTCGCCGTGGTGGTCGATCCTCAGCAGCTTGCTGCCGTTCGTCCTGCTGTTCGGGTTCTGGATCTTCCTCATGAACCAGGTGCAGGGCGGCGGGTCGAAGGTGATGAGCTTCGGCAAGTCGCGGGCGAAGCGGATGACGCCCGACGCGCCGAAGATCGGCTTCAAGGACGTGGCCGGCGTG
This sequence comes from uncultured Actinomycetes bacterium, assembly GCA_963696975.1. Taxonomy (GTDB): domain Bacteria; phylum Actinomycetota; class Thermoleophilia; order Gaiellales; family Gaiellaceae; genus Palsa-739. Next base: position 909,983 of record CAVOMI010000004.1, read on the forward strand.
GACGAGGCGGTCGAGGAGTTGCAAGAGATCAAGGAGTTCCTCGAGAACCCGAAGAAGTTCCAGGCGCTCGGCGCGCGCATCCCGAAGGGCGTCCTGCTCTACGGGCCTCCCGGCACGGGTAAGACGCTGCTCGCGCGCGCAGTTGCAGGCGAGGCTGGCGTGCCGTTCTTCTCGATCTCGGGTTCGGACTTCGTCGAGATGTTCGTCGGCGTCGGCGCCTCGCGTGTGCGCGACCTGTTCGAGCAGGCGAAGCAGGCGAACCCCTGCATCATCTTCATGGACGAGATCGACGCGGTCGGCCGCCATCGCGGCGCAGGTCTCGGCGGCGGCCACGACGAGCGCGAGCAGACGCTCAACCAGCTGCTCGTCGAGATGGACGGCTTCGAGATGAAGGACAACATCATCCTCATCGCCGCGACGAACCGGCCCGACATCCTCGACCCGGCGCTGCTGCGCCCGGGGCGCTTCGACCGTCAGATCGTCGTCGATCGCCCGGATCGGCTCGGCCGCCGCAAGATCCTCGAGGTGCACACGAAGGGCAAGCCGCTGGCGCCCGAGATCGACCTCGACACGCTCGCGTCCGGCACGCCCGGCTTCACCGGCGCCGACCTCTCGAACCTCGTCAACGAGGCAGCGCTGCTCGCGGCGCGCCGCGGCAAGAAGATCATCGAGCAGGAAGAGCTGGAGGAGGGGATCATGCGCGTCGTCGCCGGCCCGGAGAAGAAGGCACGGCTCCTCTCGGAGCACGAGCGCAAGATCACCGCCTACCACGAGATGGGCCATGCGCTCGTCGGCCACTTCCTCGAGCACACCGATCCGGTGCACAAGATCACGATCGTGTCGCGCGGGCAGGCTCTCGGGCTCACGATCTCGCTGCCGACCGAGGACCGCTACCTCACCACGCGCAGCGCGCTGATGCACCAGATGGCAATGACGCTCGGCGGCCGCGCCGCGGAGGAGATCGTCTTCCACGAGGTCACGACCGGCGCCGCGAACGACCTCGAGAAGGTCACCGCGACGTCGAAGCAGATGATCATGCGCTTCGGGATGAGCGAGAAGCTCGGCCCGCGCGTGCTCGGCCGCGGCCACGACCAGCCGTTCCTCGGGCGCGACTACGGCGCCGAGGCCGACTACTCCGAGGAGATCGCGCGCGAGATCGACGACGAGATCCGGCGCGTGATCGAAGAGGCACACGAGCTCGCCCTTGCGGTGCTGCGCGAGCACATGGACGAGCTGCACAAGATCTCGGCGATCCTGATCGAGCGCGAGACGATCGACCGGGATCAGTACGAGCGCCTGCTCGCCGGCGAGGACGAGTCGACCGTGTTCCCCGACGAGGCGCCCGCACAGCCGGAGCTACCGCAGCCGCAGCCCGAGCCGAAGCGCGAGCGCCCGCGTCCGCGGCCGTTCCCGCTGCCGGGCTCGGCAATGCAGGGCCCGGACCCGGATCCGGCGAACAGCTAGCGCGAAGCTGCTTCCTTCGGCTCAGGCGTCATGAACACTGGCC
>CAVOMI010000005.1:0-316020 GCA_963696975.1 uncultured Actinomycetes bacterium
GATCGTGCTCGGGATGCTCGACAACGCGGCCCTGACGCCGATGGCCTCGGTCGCCGCGGCCGGCTCGACCCACTGGACGACGCGCGCAGGCTTCGCCGTCGTGGCCGCGGCAGGGATCGCCGCCGCCGCAGTCGTCGCCTTCCTGCCGCGGATCGCCGGGCTGTCGCTCGTGACGCGCTGGCGCCTCGGCCGCTGGGTCGCCGCACACACGCAATGCACGAAGGAGGCGTGGGCAGCCTGGTTGCTCATCTCGGTCTCGTGGACCCTCCGCGCCGTCGCGGTCTTCCTGCTGCTCAACGCGCTCTCGATGCCGGGCTCGTTCGTGCTGGCCCTCGCCTTCCTCGTCGCCTCCGCCGCATCCGCAGCTCTCCCGATCGCTCCCGCAGGCGCCGCGACTCAGGCGGGCGCGGGCGCCGCGATCCTTGCCCTCGGCGGCTTCCACACGGCCGACGCGATCGCCTTCTCGGTCGCAGCCCAGGCGCTCGTCATCGTGACCGGGGCCGCGGTGATCCTGCTCATCGCCTCCTGGCAGCTGGCGCTTCGACTCAAGAGCTCGCGCGTCGCGCGTGCCGCGGCCGCAGCCGCGGCCGCTTAGCCTGCTGCTGCGCCCGCGTCGGGGCCGCTCGCGACGAAGTCCTGCCGCCGGACGAGCAGCAAGGCGAGCACCGAGCCCACGAAGAGGACGACGGCAGCGACGACGAAGATCGTGTTGAGGCCGCTGATGAAGGCTTCGTGGGCAAGCGTGGTCGGATCGATGCGAAAACCCGCCGGGCACCGTTCGCACGGCAACGGCCCCTTCGGCGTCGCTCCCGACGCAATCGCCTGGGCGATCGGGTGCAAGGGCACCTGAGAGGAGATGTCCGCGTGGGAGATGACCGACAGGATCCGGCTCTGGAAGATCGCGCCGAGCGCCGCGATGCCCGTGGCGATCCCGACCTGCCGGAAGGTGTTGTTCGTGCCCGAGGCCATTCCCGCGTGGCGAGGCTCGACGACGCTGACGGCGGTCGAGGCGAGCGGCGCGTTGACGAGACCGATGCCGACACCGGCGACGAGGAAGCCGGGCAGGAGCGTCGTCCAGGTCGAGTCGAGCTTGACGCCCCACATCAGCAGCAGCGCAACGCCGCAGAGCGCAAGTCCGCCGCTGAGGAGGAAGCGCACGGGCATGCGTGTCGACAACCGCCCGGCAATCGGCGCGACGACGAACGCGAGCAGCGACAGCGGCAGGAAGATGACGCCTGTCTTCACCGCCGAGTAACCGAGCACGCTCTCGAGGTAGAGCGGCAGGAAGAGGAACTGCGCGAACATCCCGGCCGAGATCGCGAAGGCGGTGATCTGCGCGCCGGTGAACGTCGGCACCTTGAAGAGTCGGATGTCGAGCATCGGCGACTCCTGCCGCAACTCGACGAGGCCAAACGACACGAGGAGCACGGCCGCGGCGACGAAGAGGCCGACGACGCGCCCGCTCGACCAGCCCCAGTCGCTGCCGCGAAGCAGGCCGAGCACGAGCGCGAACAGACCGCCCGTGAGCGTGATCAGGCCCGCGAAGTCGAAGCTGCCGGCCTCCTCGTCGCGCGTCTCGTGCAGCTCGCGGATCCCGCCCGCCACGCAGGCGATCCCGATCGGGAGGTTGACGAAGAAGATCCAGCGCCAGCCGACGTATGTGGTCAGCGCGCCCCCGACGAGCGGCCCGACGGCGACGGCAGCACCGACCGTCGCGCCCCAGATGCCGAAGGCGGTGCCGCGTTCGCGGCCGTGGAACTCCTGCGAGATGATCGCGAGCGAGACGGCGAACATCGCGGCGCCGCCGATTCCCTGCACACCGCGCGAGACGATCAGCCAGTTCGGCGACTGCGCCGCGCCGCACAGGGCCGACGCCAGCGTGAAGATGGCGATCCCGCCGAGGAAGACGCGCTTGCGTCCCCGCAGGTCGCCGAGCGAGCCGGCGTTGAGCAACGTCGCCGCGAGGGTCAGGGCGTAGGCGTCGACGACCCACTGCAGATCGGTGAAGGAGGTGTTCAGCTCCTTGTCGATGTTCGGCAGCGCGACGTTGACTACGGTGATGTCGAGGAGCAGCATGAAGACCGCCACGCACACGACGATGAGAACGCGCCACTTCCGCTCCATTGACGGGAAACTAATCGAGAAGGACTCGACTACGGCGCTACGAAAGGTCAGCAGGGATGGCGCTCACGCGGTTACTAGCTCGTCCGCACGCGCGGACGGCCGATAGCGGTCCTTCGATGGCCCGCGTCATCGCGTTCGCCAACCAGAAGGGCGGCGTCGCGAAGACGACGACGACCCTCAACCTCGGCGTCGCGCTGACCGAGCAGGGACTGCGCGTGCTCCTGGTCGACCTCGACCCGCAGGGCAACCTGACGATGTCGCAGGGCTGGAATCCCGACGAGATCGACCGCTCGATGTTCGACGTGCTCTGCCACCGGCTGCCGATCGGCGAGATCGTGCGGACGAACGAGCTCGATGTCGCCGTCTCCTCGATCGACCTCGCCGGGGCCGAGCTCGCCCTCGCTTCGGTGATCGGCCGCGAGCGTGCGCTCGAGAAGGCACTGGCGCCGGTGCGCGAGAACTACGACTACGTCCTCATCGACACGCCGCCGTCGCTCGGCCTGCTGACGATCAACGCGCTCGTCGCGGCCGACGGCGTGATCGTGCCCGTCCAGTGCGAGTACCTCTCGCTCCGCGGACTCGTGCAGCTCGAGAACACGCTCTCGATGATCCGCGAGAACCTCAACCCGAACGTCGGGATCCAGGGCATCCTGGCGACGATGTTCGACCGGAGGCTCCTCCATTCGCGCGAGGCCGTCGAGATCTTGAAGGAGAACTTCGGCGACCTGGTGCTCAACACGAAGATCCGCAAAACGGTGCGCTACGCGGAGGCGCCGGTGAAGGGACAGTCGATTTTCAAATACGACCCGAGCGGCGAAGCCGCCTCGATGTACCGTGATCTCGCGAAGGAGGTGCTCGATGGCGCGTCGGCGCGCAAGCATGCGTGAGGGCCCGTTGGCGGAGCTCTTCCGCGCGACGGAGGCGGCGCAGAAGCAGGCGGAGCAGAGCGGTGAGACCGAGCCGAAGCCGCCTGAGGACGCCGCAACCGCCGCTCCGGAAGCGCCGGCAGAGCCCGACGAGCGGACGGTCGAGCACGTCCCGAGCTGGGAGGAGTCCGGGGTCGAGACGCCGGCCCCCGCGCCGCCGACGCCCACGCCCGAGCCCACGCCGCTGCCCGACCCGGAGCCGCCTACGCATACGCCGGATCCCGATCCGCTTCCGTCGCCTCAGCCGCCCGAGCCCGAGTTGCGCCCGGCCGATCTTCCGCCGGTCTCGCACTACCTCGAGCCGCTGCCGGAGTCGCCGGCACGTCTGCACCGGGCGAGTGCGGACAGCGGCGCGTACCTCGCGGTGATCAAGGTCGTCGGCGTCGGCGGAGCCGGTCTCAACGCCGTCAACCGGATGATCGACGCCGGCATCAGCCAGGTCGAGTTCATCGCCGTCAACACCGACATCCAGGCGCTGCGCACGAGCGACGCGCCGGTCAAGATCCACATCGGCCGCGAGCTGACGCAGGGCCTCGGCTCGGGTGCCGACCCCGACGTCGGCCGTCGCGCCGCCGACGAGGCCTACGACGAGCTGAAGCAGGAGCTGCGCGGTGCGGACATGGTCTTCGTCGCCGCGGGCGAGGGCGGAGGCACCGGGTCGGGTGCCGCGCCAATCGTCGCTCGGATCGCGCGAGAGATCGGCGCGCTGACGGTCGGCATCGTCACGACGCCGTTCCGCTTCGAGGGCACCAAGCGGAAGAGCCAGGCCGAGCAGGGGATCGTCGATCTCCGCGCAGCCTGCGACACGACGATCGTGATCCCGAACGACCGGCTGCTCGAGGTGCTCGAGAAGTCGACCTCGATGCTCGACGCCTTCAAGGTGGCCGACGACGTCCTCCGCCAGGGCGTGCAGGGGATCTGCGACCTGATCACGATGCCCGGCCTGATCAACCTCGACTTCGCGGACGTGCGCACGATCATGTCCGACTCCGACACGGCTCTCATGGGCATCGGCTTCTCTTCCTCGACCGGCGACGGACGCGCGAGAGAGGCTGCCGAGCGCGCGCTGCGCTCGCCGCTGATCGACGCCGAGATCACCGGCGCGCGCGGGATTCTCCTCTCGATCGCGGGAGGTGACGATCTGACGCTCGTCGAGGTGAACGACGCCGCCGAGGTGATTCGCGCCGCGGCGACCGACGACACGAACATCATCTTCGGTGCGACCGTCGACGACCGGTTGAACGGGCAGGTCTGGGTGACGGTGGTCGCGACGGGCTTCGGCGCCCGCGGTCGCCGTCCGCGAGGCGACTTCGGTACGCCGCACGCCGAGCAACCGCGCCGGCAGCCCGGTGAGGGCGGAGATCTCGACGTGCCGTCCTTCCTCCGCACCTGAGGCCGACCGCTGCGATGGACACGTATCTCGCGATTGCGTCGAAGCGCGACGAGCGCCGCTACGCCGACACGCCGATCCCGCAGGAAGTGCGGCAGCGAATCCTCGACGCCGGCCGTCTGTCCGGCAGCTCGCGGAACACGCAGCGCTGGGAGTTCGTGGTCGTGTCCGGAGCAGCGCAGGACCGGCTGGCGGACGCGGTCTACGCGCCGGAGAACGTCCGCTCGGCCGCGCTCGTCGTGGCCGTCGTCGGCGAGGCAGGAGGCTTCGACGTCGGCCGCTGCTCGCAGAACATGATGCTCGCGGCGTGGAACGAAGGCGTGGTCTCGTGTCCGAACGGCGTGCGCGACGCCGCTGCAGCCGCAGAGATCTGCGGCGGCGAGGTGCGCGCGATTCTCTCCTTCGCCTACCCGCTACGTCCGCGCACGCCCGCGAGCCACACCGCGGAGGAGTGGTCGTCGGGGGCGAACCGCAAGCCGTTGTCGGAGCTCGTGCGCGAAGTCTCGTAGCCCGACCGGCACTGCGGGCTCCTGCCCGCGAACGCGGCGAGGAGGCTGTGCACATCGACGTCGAACGAGATCCTCACGACGCCGGATTGGTGGGCATGGAGGTCGACCATCCCGTCGGGGCTCCGGACGAGGCAGCCGGTCGAGGCGCGCCAGTACGGCGACCAGCGCACCGCGACGAGGTACTCGCCGGCGCGCGAGACATGGACCACGAGCCGGGACTCGCGGAACTCGAGCACGCTGGGCCGGCCGGGGCCGTCGACGATCGGCTGTGGATGCGGGACGGCGTAGATCGAGACCTCGTGGGTCGAGAACACACGGCGCAGGCCCACGCGGCCGCTGCGCACGAGCCGCTTCTCGGCGCGTGAGCTGTAGTCGGGCGGCGAGCGTGTGACCACGACGTAGGCCACGCCGAGCCGCCGGAGCCAGCGGAGGTACGGGATCGGGGCGAGCCGGTGCCGGTAGAGGAGCTCGTCGAACGGGAAGTCGTCTTGGCGGAACCAGCCGCGCGCGAGCGGGATCTTCGCCGAGGCCAGGTAGTACGCCGGCCAGTGGTCCGTCGTATCGACGGCCTCGACGCGATACCCAGGGCGAAGATGGGCGTGCAGGTACGAGACCGGGGCCAGCCAGACCTTCGCGTGCGAGGTGACGTCCTGATTCCCGCGTGCCCAGCCGGCGGCGAGTGGGGTCACGTTCCACGACAGCGCGAGTGCGGCGACGACGATCGAGACCTTGACGGGACGCCAGCGACGCAGCGCAAGAACGAGCAGAGCGAGCGGAAGAGCCAGGAAGCGGAGCCGCGCGACGTTGTCGCCGAGTCCGGAGGGCACGACATAGAAGATCGCGATCGCGATCGCATACGCCACGAAGACGAAGCGCAGCACGCGCGCGCGCTCGAGCCCGATCGTGCAGGCGATCCCGATCCCGCAGAACACGAGCGCCGCAGCCGCTTCGCTCGGGGGGAAGCCGAGCGAACCGCCGAACGGGAAGAGCCGCAGCAGCACGACCTCGGCCGCCGCGGCGAGCACGAGCCCGAGAGCCGGCACGGCGCGTCCGCTCAGGGGCGCGCGACGCGCGACGGCGATCCCGACCAGCACGACGCCGAGCAGGACGAGCGCAACCGGGCTCGCCGCGAGCACGAGCAGCGTGAGTGCGGCACCGAGCCAGCGCCGCCCGGCCCGAAACGCCAGCAGGGCGAAGAGCGCCAACGCGACACCGAGCGCGAAGGGGTACTGGCCGGTGATCAGCACGCCCGCCCAGACGACGGCGAAGGCGCGGACCGCCCAGCGGGCCGTGGATCCCCACTCCTGCTCGAGGAGCACCGTGAACGCGCCGGCGGCAAGCGCGATCGTGACCACGGCGAGGAGCCGGATGCCGAGCACCGCGGCAAGCGGGTAGTAGAGGACGCTGTAGCCGACGAAGGCGTAGCGCCCGGCGTACCAGAAGTTGTCCCAGAGGGTGAGCCCGTGGCCGAGGAAGAGCGAGCGCTGGTACTCGTGCGCCGCCAGGTCGCCGCTCGGCGGGGCGAGCCACACGAGCAGCGACGCCGCGGCCGTTGCGAGCCCCGTGCAAAACGCGGTCTCGCGCGAAACCCGCAGCCGCCGCCACGACGCGCGTAGCGCGCCGGCGTAGGACACCTCGGCCATCCGTCAAAGCGTACGCTCGCGGCATGAAAGGCGCGTTAGCAGCCGGGCATCCACTGACCGCCGAGGCCGGGGCGGACGTCTTGCGCGCAGGCGGCAACGCCGTCGACGCGTGCATCGCGGCCGCGGCCGTGTCCTGGATCTGCGAGAGCCCGCTCACCGGGCCGGGCGGCGGCGGGTTCCTGCTCGTCCATCGTGCGGTCGAGGGGCGCGCGCGGCTCCTCGACTTCTTCGTCGCCCTTCCGGAACGCGCCGCCTCGCCGGACGAGCTCGTGGGGCTCGTGGTCGACTACGGCGACTCGCAGCAGATCTTCTACACGGGCCCGATGTCCGTGGCCGTGCCGGGCGCGGCGCTCGGCCTCTGGGAAGCTCACGTGCGGTGGGGTTCGGTGCCCTGGGCGGAGCTGATCGCTCCCGCCATCCGACTCGCGCGCGAGGGCGTCGTCCTCAACGAGGCGCAGGCGTTCCTGCACCGGATCCTCGACCCCTTGCTGCGGTATTCGCCCGAAGGAGATGCCCTGTACGGGCCGGGCCGCGCTCTCGGGCTGGGCGAGCGCCTCGTGATGTCGGAGCTCGCGGACACGCTCGAGCAGGTCGCGGTCGAGGGTGCCGAATGTCTCTACCGCGGCGAGATCGCGGAGCGGATCGCTGCGTACGTGCCGATCACGCTCGCCGATCTCGCTCGCTACGAGGTCCTCGAGCGCGAGCCGCTCGCGGCCTCGTACCGGGGCGAGCTGCTCTGGACGTGTCCGTTGCCTTCGAGCGGCGGCCGTCTGCTCAAGGTCGGGCTCGAGACGCTCGGCGACGCGCAGCCGACACCGCTCGCGGTCATCCGGGCGATGGAGGTGCTGGACGCGATGCGCGACGAGGCGCTCGGCGGTACGACGCACATCAGCGCCGTCGACGGCAACGGCGACGCAGCCTCGCTGTCGTGCTCCCTCGGCTCGTCGGGCGGCGTCGTCGTTCCCGGCACCGGCATCCAGCTGAACAACATGCTGGGAGAGACGCATCTCGTGCGCGAGGACCCGCCGGGCGCGCGGATGATGTCGCTCATGGCCCCGTCGCTGCTGCTGCGCAACGGTACGCCGAGGCTTGTCATCGGCTCCGCCGGCAGTACGCGGTTGCACGGCGCGATCCTCCAGGTGCTGACCAACGTCGCCGCGCGCGGGCTCGACGTCGAGACGGCGGTCGACGCGCCGCGACTCCACTTCGAGAAGGGCGTCGTGCATTGCGAGGACGCGGCGGTGGCGGACGAGCTGGAGGCGGCCGGCTACCCCGTCGTCCGCTGGCGGCAGCGGAACCTCTTCTTCGGCGGCGTCTCGGCGGTGGGGATCCGGGAGGACGGCTCGCTCGCGGCGGCAGGGGATCCACGGCGCGGCGGCGGCGCGGTAGTAGTCGAGGCGTGAGCTTCCAGATCCGTCACGCCGATCCGTCCGACGCCGACCAGTTGGCGCGGCTCGCCGACGCGGTGAGCGCCGAGCCGGAGGGGTGGCTGATCAGCGTCGCCGGCGAATGGCGAAGCGCAGGCGACGAGCGCCGTTTCCTCAAGGCGTTGCGGCGGTACGCGCACGCGGCGGTCTACGTGGCGGAGCGCGACGACGGAACGCTCGTCGGCCGGCTTTCGGTCGGGCGCGACCCGCATCCTGCGAGCGCGCACGTCGCCGACGTCGGCTTGATGGTCGCGCGGGACGCGCGCCGGCAGGGGGTCGGCACGGCGCTCCTGCAGGCCGCGGTCGACTGGGCGCGGGACGCGGGCGTCCGCAAGCTCGAGCTGCACGTCTTCCCGTGGAACGAGGCCGCTATCGCCCTCTACCACCGGTTCGGCTTCGAGCGCGAGGGCCTCCGCAGAGAGCACTACCGCCGGGGAGGAGAGTACGTCGACGCGATCCTGATGGCCTACGAGGTGGCGTAGGAGAGCTCGACCGGGACGCCGCCGGCGAGCGTCTGGAAGACGACGCAGTAACGCTCGGTCAGCTCGAGCAGCTTGTCGAGTGCCTCCTGCGACGCGTCCGAGGCGAGGTCGAAGCGGAGCCGGATCGCCGCGAAGCCCACTGGAGCCTCGCGGTCGACGCCGAGCGTGCCGCGGAAGTCGAGGTCGCCCTCGGCGTGGACGCTCCCCGAGACATCGAGCTCCAGCGAGGTCGCGACCGAGCGGAGCGTGACGCCGGCGCACGCGACGAGCGCCTCGAGCAGCATGTCTCCGGAGCAGGCGAGCGCGCCGGTGCCGCCGGTGGCGGGGTGGAGGCCGGCCTCGACGAGTGCCCGCCCGGTCTCGACCTTGCACGCGATCTGTTCGGAGTCGAGCACTCCGCCGGCGCGCAGCGTGATGAAGGCGGCCGCGGGCTCCTCGCGATAGCGGTCCTTGAGCGGCGCCTGCACCGCCTTCAGCTCGGCCCGATCCACGCTCCCATCCTAGAGTCCGCCGATGAGTCGGCTGTCGTCGGCCGGTCTATCTCCAAACACGTCTACCCTCGGCCGGAGGAGCCGCCGAGAAGGGAGCCAGGAGATGAGCCGGTATCTGATCTCGTTCGACGAAGGCGCGATGACCTTTCCGGAGGAGGACCTGCCAGCTGTGGCCGATGCCGCCCGCGCGGTCGTGCTGGACGCCATGGACGCCGGCGTGTGGGTGTTCGGCGGCGGGGTGCTTCCCTCCGAGACCCTGAGCGTCGTGGGCACGGACGGGACGGTCACCGAGGGCGCGTATCCCGAGAGCCGGGCCTACATCGGCGGATTCTCGGTCCTCGACCTCCCGTCGCGCGAGGCGGCGCTGGAGTGGGCGGCGAAGCTCGCGGCCGCCTGCCGCTGCGCTCAGGACGTCCGCGAGTTCATGCCCGATCCGATGGTCGGGAACTGAGAGGACGCCGGCTGCCGCGCTCTCGTCTCGTGGTGCTGCTGGGGGTCGTCGGCTGCCTGGCCGCCGGCTGCGCCGCAACCGGCAGAGCCGTAGCCGGCCCGATCACGGTCTCGGGAACCACGACGATCGCCGACGCGAAGGTTGGCACCCTCATCAGGTGCAAGGACGGCCCGGCGGCGAGAGTTCCGCACTGGTTCGGGGGTTCGGCGCTGCGCCGCCCGGGAGTCCCCGGCCAGATCGCTCTCGTCCACAAGCACGACGGCTCGGTCACGGTCGCCTGCACGGGTTAGGCCGGCCGGGAATCTCATGCCGCCGGGATGAAACGTCGACCGCCCGGTGCTCGTAGCTTTTGGCGCCTTCGTCGAAAGGGTGCGGCGTGAGCGATGAAATTGAGCGGGCCGAGCGCGGAGTTCTGGGCTGGATCGATCGCGACATCACGGGTCCGATGGCGGATTTCCAGGACCCGAACCAGGAGTGGCGCCGGCTGTTCTCGGAGTTCTACGGAACCTTCCTGCTCGTGCTCGTCGCCGCCGGCGGCGGGATGATGAGCCAGGCGTTTCCGGACACGATCACGCGGTCTGCGGCCGTGGTTGCGCCGGGGTTGATGGTGATGGGAGTCATCATGTTCATGGGCAAGGTCTCGGGGGCGCATCTGAACCCCGCCGTCAGCGTGGCCTTCTCGCTCCGCGGTGACTTCCCGTGGCGGCGGGTTCCCGGCTACGTCGTGGTGCAGCTCGCCGGTGCGACGGTCGCGGCGCTGTTCCTCCGCGGAGTGATCAAGGTCTCTGCGAAGTACGGCTCGAACTATCCCGCGCATGGGTATGCGAGCTGGCAGGCGATGCTGATGGAGGCCGTGCTCACGCTAGGGCTGGTGAGCGTGATTCTGGGAACTGCCTCCGGCGCCCAGAACATCGGGATCTTCGGCGCGATCGGCGTCGGCGGCTACATCGCGCTCGCGGGTCTTTGGGGCAGCCCGATCTCCGGGGCGTCGATGAATCCCGCCCGCACCTTCGGGCCCGATCTCGTCGGCGCGACGTTCACCGACTACTGGGTCTACGTCGTCGGTCCGCTGCTGGGAGCGGTGTTCGCAGTCGGGATTGCCTATGTCCTGCGGGGCTACGGCGGCGGCTGGTCGGGCTCGGCCGCCGCCCAGGGCGACCTCTTCACCGAGCCCACCAAACCGAGCGATGCCTGACTCGAGGCCGTAATGCCTGCCCCGGAAGCAGCCAACGCCCTCGACCACGTCGTGGTCGTGCTGTTCGAGAACCGGTCCCTGGACAACGTGCTCGGCCACCTCTACGGGCCGGAGGACGGGAAGGCCTTCGACGGTGTGATGGGCAAGAACCTGAGCAACCCGATTCCCGAATGGGCCGAGCACGGCGCCGAGAGGAAGGTGGTGCCGTACACGGTCGCGACCGACATGGATGCGCCGAATCCGGACTCGGGCGAGGAGTGGTTCCACACGAACACGCAGCTGTTCAACGTCCTCGACGAGCAGAACCGCTTCAGGATCGGGGAGGGCGTGAGCGAGCCGTGGAACGCGCCGCCACCGGGGGCAACGCCCACGATGGACGGCTTCGTCACCGACTACATCAGCACGTTCACCGGGGAAATGGGGCGCCAGCCGACCTACGACGAGTACGCGCAGATCATGACCGGCTACACCCCCGAGCAGCTACCGGTCCTGAACGGGATCGCGCGCGACTTCGGCGTCTTCGACCACTGGTTCTCGGAGGTGCCTTCGCAGACGTTCATGAACCGCTCCTTCTGGACCGCCGCCACGTCGTCCGGGATCGTCGTCAACAGCCCGGTCCGGAAGTGGTTCAGGAAGAACGACGCCGAGACGATCTTCGAGCGCATCGAGCAGCACGGCAAGACCTGGAAGATCTACGTGGTGGAGCCGATGCCGCTCTCGTTCCACGGCATCATCCACTACTCGCGGCTCAAGGACAGGCTGGCGACAAACGTGCTTCCGTTCGCCGAGTTCGAGCGCGACGCCGCCGCAGGGACCCTGCCGGACTTCTCCCTGATCGAGCCCAACTTCATCTCCGGGCACGGCGACTACCACCCGGCGTTCGGCCGCTCGCTGGGTGCGGCCATCGACGCCGACTCGCTGGATCCGCCGTCCTCGGCGCTGGCCGGCGAGGCGTTCCTGCAGCGCATCTTCGACACGTATCGCTCGAGCGCGTCCGAGTCGGGCTCGAGCGTCTGGAACACCGCTCTCCTCATCGGGTGGGACGAGCCGGGGGGAACCTACGACCACGTTCCGCCCGGACCCGTGCCTCCGCCCGACCCGGCCGCGCCTGCCGGCGAGCTCGGCTTCAAGTTCGACCGCTCCGGTTACCGGGTTCCCGCGATTCTCGTCTCCCCCTGGGTTCCGAAAGGGGCCGTCTTCAACGACGAGTACCGGCACACCTCGCTCATCGCCACCCTGCGGAAGGCCTGGGAGCTGGGCGAGCCGCTGACCCAGCGAGACGCGGCCGCACGCACCTTCGACGACCTCTTCACTCTCGACGAGCCGCGCGACCCGGGAACGTGGGCGACCATCACCGCGCTCCCCGTGCCCGCGTGGCACCTCGACGAAGAGGCTCTCGGAAAGGGTCTCAGCGGCCTCGGCAAGAGCATGGGACACGGAATCATCGAACACGCCAGGGAGCTCGGGCTCAAGCTCCCGTCCGAGCTCGACGACCCGGCGGCCGAAGTCACCGCAGCCGTCATCCTCGACGTGTTCAGGGACGTCGCCTGGCACTACTTCCCGCTTCTCTCGCCTGTGGCTCCCGGGAACGCAGCGGAGCCGAGCCGCTAGCGGCGCGCGACCCAGATGCCCGTGCCGGCGGCTCCGACCGCCGCGGCCGCACCGAGCACCGTCCAGCCCAGTCCGTGGTTCGGCTGCACGGCAGAGAGGGCGACCACGAGCGCTGCCAGGACAAAGCCGCCGAGCGCGAGCGCGCTGACCGCTGCGCCGCGCCGCCAGTTCAGCTCTCCCTCGGCCCGGATCCTCCACCGCTCGTCGAGCGACCAGGACGACAGCTCACCGGCGAGGAGGAGCAAGACGGCCACGAGCGGCGCGCTCGCGTCGACTCCGTCTCCGGCCCCGGCAACCGCGGCGACGTAGGTCCCGCCGGCGAGGAAGAGCGCCGCGCCGAGACCGCGTCCGTCGACGAGGAGCGCGGCGACGAACAGCACCGCGCCGACGACGGCGCCGGGGATGAAGCCGGTGACCGGCGAAGGCGCACGCGCGAACGCGTCGGCGAGGACGCCTCCATAGGCTGCGGCGGCTCCGACGGCGAGTGCTACGCGGGCCGGACGAGGTGCCTGAATGCCTTCACCTCCTCGAGGGGCACTGCCAGCGGCTCGTCGTCGCGCCAGGTGACGACGGGGACGCCGACCTGCTCGTAGCGCCACCGCATCGCCTCGCGCGAGAGGCGCCACAACCGGTGCGCGAGCTCGAACGACGAGCCGGGCTCCGGCGCGACCAGCTCGAGCGGGGACACCTCGACCACGATCAGGTCGTAGCCCCGGGCGCGCAGGTCGAGGAGGGCGGCGGCGGTGCGGTCGTCGAGCAGCGGAGTGATCGCGATCACGAGCGCCTTCGCCGGCAGCGTCCGCGGCGGCAGGACGTCGACGTCGCGCAGGGCGTAGCTGGTCACGATCTGGCTCGTGAGCAGCGTCTCGATGATCGCGTAGAGCTGGCGCGTGCCGGTCGCGGGCAGAAGCCAGGACAGGAATGCGCCGAAGCCGACCAGTCCCACGCGATCCTTCCGCTGCAGATAGCCGTGCGCGAGCGTCGCGGCGGCACGGACGGCCCGGTCGTTCGTGCTCCGTCCCTCACCGCGCACCTCCGCAAAGGTGTCGAGGAAGAGGACGACGTCGGTGTTGCGCTCCGGGTTCTGCTCGTTCACCCAGAGCGACCGGCGAAGCGCGGTCGCCCGCCAGTTGACGCGCCGCACGCGATCCCCCGGCTGCCATTCGCGAAGGTCGGCGAACTCGATTCCCTCGCCGCGGGTCTTCGCGACCTGATTGCCGGCGAAGACCTGCGTCTCGAGCGGCGCCACGAGCGAGCGAAGCGTCTCCTCGGTCGGGTAGACGCGCAGCCTCTGCACCTCGCCGGCGGTGCCCTCCCACGAGCGAAGGCCGAGCAGGTCCCGGGCGCGGACGAGCACCGGCCCGACCGTGAACGCTCCCCAGCGCTCGCACGTGAGCGGCAGCTCGACCGCTCGCTCTTCGCCGGCGCTCAGGCGGATCGCCCGCGCCGGCCCTCCCTCGATGCTCAG
This sequence comes from uncultured Actinomycetes bacterium, assembly GCA_963696975.1. Classification (GTDB taxonomy): domain Bacteria; phylum Actinomycetota; class Thermoleophilia; order Gaiellales; family Gaiellaceae; genus Palsa-739. Next base: position 13,718 of record CAVOMI010000005.1, read on the forward strand.
CTCGGGCGGGAGCAGCACGAGCAGATCGAGACGGTCGAGCCCGCTCGGGCAGGACACCTCGACGGTCGCCGTGAGCTCGTCGCCTTCGAGCGCCCGGTCGCGATCGAGCAGCAGCCGGACCGAGACGTGCGGCTCGTGCCTGGCCACGGCGGCGACGACCGCAAGTAGGAAAGGAGCCGCGAGCGCAACCGGCTCGACCCTGCCGAGGGCGAGCCCGGCGACGAGCCCGGTCGCGGCGAGAACGGCATACGCCGGTAGGCGCCGCGAGATGTGGCCGGTCACTGCTGGGCGGTGCGCGCGGCGTCTTCTGCGGCCGGCGTCGGCACCGTCTCGAGCACCTCGGCGACGACGTCCTCGCCGCGCAGCCGCTGCACCCAGAGCTCCGGCCGCACCATCAGCCTGTGCGCGAGCGCCGGCACCGCGACCGCCTTCACGTCCTCGGGAGTGACGAAGTCGCGCCCGGAGAGAGCAGCCTTCGCGCGCGCGAGCTTGACGAGGGCGATGCTGCCGCGCGGGCTCGCGCCGACCGCGAGCCGCTGCGACTCGCGCGTCGCCGTCACCACGTCGACGACGTATCCCTCGATCGCCGTCGAGACGTGCACCTGCTCGAGGGCACGCTGCATCCCGACGAGCGTCGCGGCGTCGACGACGGGCTGGAGCTCGACGTCGTCGACGCCGCGCTCGAGCCGGCGGTCGAGCATCTCGATCTCGTCGTCGCGGCTCGGATAGCCGATCGAGATCCGCACGAGGAAACGGTCGAGCTGCGCCTCGGGCAGCGGGTACGTGCCCTCGTACTCGATCGGGTTCTGCGTCGCGAGCACCAGGAACGGCGGCTCGAGCCGGTGGGTCGTGTTCTCGATCGTCACCTGGCGCTCCTGCATCGCCTCGAGCAGCGCCGCCTGCGTTTTCGGCGGAGCGCGGTTGATCTCGTCGCTGAGCAGGAGGTTGGCGAAGATCGGGCCGGGGCGAAAGACGAATTCCGTCGTCCGCTGGTCGAAGATCTGCGAGCCCGTCACGTCGCCCGGCATCAGGTCGGGTGTGAACTGGATGCGGGCGAAGCGGAGCGAGGTCGCCTGCGCGAACGAGCGCGCGATGAGCGTCTTGGCGAGCCCCGGATAGTCCTCGAGCAGGACGTGGCCGTCGCTCAGCAGGGCGAGCAGGATCAACTCGAGGGCGTCGCGCTTGCCCACGATCGCCTTCTCGACCTCGACGAGGATCGACTCGGCGCGTTCCCGCAGCTCGCCGAGCGAGGTCAAAGAGCCTCGATCCGTGCGATCACTGCCGCGATCTGCGCTTGCGGGACGCCGGGGTCATGACGGTCGGCCGGCTCCGGCCGGTCGGGCCGCAGCAGCTCCCAGACCTCCGCGCCGAGCAGCGCACGCGCGGCGTCGGGACGGCGCTCGAGCTCGAATCCGTGTCTGGCCGCGATTCGCGCGCTTGCCGTCGCCCGCAGAAGCGGCAGGAGCCGCCGCTGCGCGTGATCGGCGTCGGCGCTCCCGAGGATGAGCTCGCGCTCCATCCGCACCAGCTCCTCCGGTTGCGAGTCCGCCGCCTCCCGTCCGCGAAGCGCCGACTCGAAGCGGCGGGCAGGCCGCGGCCCGGCGTCCGCCCGGGAGTGCCGGATGAGCACGACGAGAGCGAACACGGCCACGACCACGACCCAGATGGCGAGCGCGCGCGACGTCGACAGCTTCGGGATCGCGAGCAGGACGACGAGCACGACGGCCGCCAGGAACGAGGCCCACCCGAGTCGCCCTGCGAGCCTCACGCCGGAGCCAGCTCCGAGGCGCGAAGCTCGTCGCGCACCGCGACGAGGGCGTCCACCGCCTCGTCCCTCATCGACGGCTCCGGTTCATGGTGGCTGAACCTAGCCCATTCGAAGAGATCCGTGAGCTTGCGGACGGCGGCAGAGCTGGTGTCGAGCGTGAGGAGCGCCCGCTCGACGTACTCGAGAGGAGCTTCGGCAGGGTGACGAGGAATCCCGGCAGCGGCAAGGGCTCGCTCCATCCGCGAGTAGGCGGCGATGATGGCGCGGCGCAGGTCGGGGTCGGCGCGCAGGTCGTCGAGCGACTCGTCGAGTGCCGCCGCGAGCGCCTCGGGAGCCGTTTCGAAGGGAGTCTCTTCATCCGAACGGGATCGCCTGAGAGCGACGATGGCCGCCACGACGACGACGAAGAAGAGACCCAGGACGACGATGAGCTCGCTCCACTGAAACTGCACCGAACGCGTCCCGCCGCCGCCCGGCCCGTGGTGGGGAGTCTGGCCCGGCCGGAGGTGGCCTCTCTGATGCTCCGTCGTGCCGTGCAGATGGAAGTGCAGGCGCGGCAAAACGAGCAGCTCGAAGGCGACGAGGACGACGTACACGACCAGCACTCGCCACATGCTTTGCCAGAACGAACGCGGCTTGCTCTGGCGCCGGCGGATGAACAAGCCCGCGAACACTCCGCAGATCAGGAGCGGCACGGCGAGGATGACGACCGTCGTGTACAGGTAGTCCCAGAACGAGCCCGGCAACCCGCCGTGGCCGGTTCCGCCGGAGCCGAGCGGCCGTCCGCGCGCCGCGATCGCGACGACCGCGAGCAGCAGCGTGACCGCGACGGCGAGGAGGACGGTGCGGCGCCTGACGATGCCGGAAGTTTCGCAGGGAACGAGGTCTACGCTGCGGCCGGGCTCACCCGCCGACGTGAACGCCCTTGCAGTTCTGATGCGCCCAGGCGGTGAGATGCTGCTCCGCCTGCTTCAGCTTCGGCGAGTTGAACGACCGCGCCGCTGTCGAGAGCGCCGCGATCTGCGCCGCCGTGGGCGGTGTCTTCGTGCTGGGGTTGTAGCCGGACTTCTGGAGCGCCTGAAGGAAGCCCGAGAACGCGGTCGAGAACGTCTGGAAGTCGCCGCGGATGTCGGACGGCGCCGCCTGCGCCAGCGCTTTCAACTCGTTCGACTCGGTCTGGAGGACGTTGGTGAGATTCGACGACGACGAGGACGCCGCGAGCGTGCTCGCAACCTTCGCTCCGAGGTCAGCGAGGTCCTGGCAGTTCTTCGTGCTCGCGAAGCTCGGAACCGAGCCGGAACTGCTGGAGGTCGTCGCCCCCGAGCTCGTGGTCGGCGTGCTTGCGGACGGCGTCGTCCCGGGCGTGCGGTTCTTGCTACCGCCGCCGCAGCCGGCGGCGAGAGCCACGAGCCCTGCGACGAACAGTGCGGCAGCGACCTGCTTCGACCTCGGCAGCACGGTGATGCCGATCGTAAACCTCTCGCTCGGCGCTGCCTAGGGCTGGACCGCTGTCCGCCGGAGCGGGCAGTACGATCGACCTCCCGTGCCCGAAGCGCCGTTCGTTCATCTCCACGTCCATTCCGAGTACTCGATCCTCGACGGCGCCTGCCGGATTCCGGACCTCGCCAAGCGCGCCGCCGAGCTCGAGATGCCGGCGGTCTCGCTCACCGACCACGGCTCGCTCGCGGGCGCCGTCGACCTCTACAAGGCCGCGCGCGACGAGGGAGTCAAGCCCGTGCTGGGCTGCGAGGTCTACGTCACGGACGACCGCAACGTCCAGCAGAAGGGCCAGGCGCATCTCACGCTCCTCGCCGAGACGAACGAGGGCTACGGGAACCTGATCAAGCTCTCCTCGCTCGGCTACCTCGAGGGCTACTACTACAAGCCGCGCGTCGACTGGGAGCTGCTCGAGCGGTACGGCTCGGGCCTGATCGCGCTCTCGGGCTGCCTCTCGGGCCGCGTGTGCAAGGCGCTCGAGGAGAACCGGGGCAACGACGCGGAGGCGGAGCTCGACCGGCTCGAGCAGATCTTCGGCCGCGACAGCGTCTACGTGGAGCTGCAGAACGCGCACTTGGAGGTGCAGCAGCGGATCAACCCCGAGCTCGTCGCCCTGGCCGAGCGGCGCGGCCTGCCCATGGTCGCGACGGGCGACGTCCATTACCTCCGCCACTCCGATGCGCGCGCCCACGAGGCGCTCCTCTGCATCCAGTCGGGCGACTCGCTCCGCAACCCGAACCGCTGGAAGCTTCGAGACCGACCACTTCTACTTCAAGACGCCCGAGGAGATGGCAGCCGACTTCCCCGGCCGCGAGGATGCGCTGCGCCGCACGCTCGAGGTCGCCGAGCGCTGCAACGTCGAGATCGAGCTCGACCGGATCTTGCTCCCGCACTTCCCGACGCCGGACGGCCGCGACGCCTTCGAGTACCTCGTCGAACTGTGCGAGAAGGGCGCCGAGAAGCGCTACGGCGCCGTCGCGCCGGAGCTCCGCGAGCGCCTCCAGTTCGAGCTGAAGACGATCAAGGAGATGGGCTTCTCGGACTACTTCCTGATCGTCGCCGACTTCGTCGGCTTCGCGAAGCGAAACGGGATCAGCGTCGGGCCGGGTCGCGGCTCGGCGGCGGGCAGCCTCGTCGCGTACTGCCTCGAGATCACCGACCTCGACCCGATTCGCTACGACCTGCTCTTCGAGCGGTTCCTCAACCCGGGCCGCAAGTCGATGCCCGACATGGACATCGACTTCGCCGTCGCCGGCCGCGACCAGGTCATCAACTACGTGCGCGAGAAGTACGGCCGCGACCGCGTCGCGCAGATCATCACCTTCGGGACGATGGCCGCCCGCGCCGCCGTGCGCGATGCCGGCCGCGTGCTCGAGCATCCGTACGGCGTCGTCGACAAGATCGCGAAGCTGATTCCCGAAGGGCCGGGCCAGCTCCTCGACGACTGCCTGAAGCCCGGCGCCGACCTGCGCCGCGAGATCGACGCCGATCCCGTCGCGAAGGAGATCGTCGAGCTGGCGCGTCCGCTCGAGGGCCTGACCCGCCAGGACGGAATCCACGCAGCAGCCGTCGTGATCGGCGCCGAGCCGCTCGTCAACACGGTGCCGCTGCAGCAGAAGGGAGCCGACCAGGAGCTGGTCACCCAGTTCGACGGCACCACGATCGAGAAGCTCGGCCTGCTCAAGATGGACTTCCTGGGCCTCCGCAACCTCGACGTGATCGACAAGGCCGTCGAGCTCGTGCCGGGACTCGACATCTCGACCATCCCGCTCGACGACAAGAGGACCTACGAGATGCTCGCGCGCGGCGAGTCGATCGGGGTCTTCCAGTTCGAGGGCTCCGGGATGCGCGAGGCGCTGCGCTCGATCAAGCCGACCGTCTTCGACGACCTGATCGCCATCGGCGCGCTCTACCGGCCGGGCCCGATGGCGTACATCCCGGTCTACGCCCGCCGCAAGAACGGCAAGGAGCCCGTCACCTACCCCGACGAGCGGCTGAAGTCGATCACCGCGCCCACGTACGGCATCTGCATCTACCAGGAGCAGTACATGGAGATCGCCAAGCACATCGCCGGCTTCTCACCCGCCGAGGCCGACGACCTGCGCAAGGCGATCGGCAAGAAGATCCACTCGCTCATGGCCTCCCTCAAGAGCAAGTTCCTCGAGGGATGCGCCGCGAGCGGCACCGCGGCCGGTGTCGCGCAGCAGCTCTGGGCCGACATGGAGCAGGCGCAGGACTACTCGTTCAACAAGTCGCACGCCGCCTGTTACGCGCTGATCTCGTACCGCACGGCCTGGCTGCGCGCGAACCACCCGCGCGAGTACATGGCCGCGCTCATCTCCTCGGTGATGAACACGAAGGACAAGGTTCCGTTCTACGTCGCCGCGTGCGACGAGCTCGAGATCGAGGTGCTGCCGCCCGACGTGAACGAGTCGCAGGTCGACTTCGCAGTCGTCGAGGGAAAGATCCGCTTCGGGCTCAACGCCGTGAAGAACGTCGGCGAGGCCACGTGCCGCGCGATCGTCGCGGCCCGGGAGGAGGGCGGGCCGTTCGCCTCGATCTGGGACTTCACCGAGCGTGTCGATCCGTCGGTGGCGAACAAGCGCTCGCTCGAGTCGCTCGTCTCGTGCGGTGGGCTCGACTCGACCGGCGCGTCGCGCAAGGGCATGCTCCACGTCCTCGAGGACGCGCTCTCGTACGGCCAGAGACAGCAGCAGGACCGGCTCCTCGGTCAGGCCTCCATCTTCGATCTCGGCGAAGAGCCCGCCTCGTCGTCGCGGCACCACGCCACCATCCCGGACGGCGAGTTCGAAAAGAGCGAGCTGCTGCGGCTGGAGAAGGAGAGCCTCGGCCTCTACGTCTCGGAGCATCCGCTGAGCGCGATCCGCGACCAGCTCCGGCGGCGCACCGACTGCACGCTCGCCGAGCTCGAGCGGCGGCGCGAAGGTGAGACCGTCCTCGCCGGCGGCATGGTCGCCGGGGTACGCACGACGATGACGAAGAAGGGCGAGCCGATGGCGTTCGTCCAGCTCGAGGACGTGACCGGCTCGGTCGAGGTCGTGGTGTTCAACTCCACGTACGCGGCCGCGCGCGATCTGCTCGTCGAGGACGCCGTGCTCACGATCAAGGGCCGCGTCGATCACAAGCAGCAGGGCGAGACGAAGCTCGTCGCGCTCGAGGTGACCGCGTTCGAGGCGACGCCGGAACGGCGCGAGGTCCGGCTCAAGGTCGACGGCCGGGTCGCTCCGGCCGGCTTGATCCGCGAGCTCGGCACGGTCGTGCAGCAGTTTCCCGGCGAAACGCTCGTCTACGTCGACGTCGTCACCTCGTACGGCGAGAAGAAGCTCGAGCTCGGCGACCACCACCGCGTGAACCCTGTTCCCGACTTCTTTGCAGAGGTTCGGACCCTGCTCGGCGCCGCCGCCGTGCAGTAATTGCGTGAAATCCCCCCGGAGGGGGAGATCCAATCGCCCGAACTTCCCGAAAGTGTGAGCGGAACCTGCGGATATGCCTGCGGAAACCCACATCGAGGTCGTCGAGACCGAGCTGGAGCGCGTCGAGCGCTGGCGCACCAGTGAGCTCATGCGCGTCGGCTTCCCCGGCGACGACGCCGTGGCGCTCGCCGCCCGGACGGACGTCGACCTCCACGAGGCGATCGAGATCGTCAAGCGGGGCTGCCCGCTCGATCTCGCGATCCGCATCTTGAGCTAGCCGGAGCCGACCGCTCCCGTGGCGACCGTCGTCGCGGGCGGGCACAATGGGGCCGGAAATGACCGGCCTCGTCCTGGGTTACATCCCCTCGCCTTCGAGCGGCACGTTCAGCGTCGGGCCGCTGACGCTGCACATGTACGGCGTGATGCTGCTGCTCGGCATCGCCGCCTGCATCTGGCTCACCGGCAAGCGCTGGGTGAGCTGGGGCGGCGACTGGGATCTCGTCTTCCGCGTCGCGCTGTGGGGCGTCATCGCCGGTGTCATCGGCGCGCGCCTCTACCACGACCTCACGAGCTGGAACCAGGATCCCGCGATCCACGCCCACTGGTGGGGCTTCGCCGCCGTCTGGGACGGCGGTCTCGGAATCTGGGGCGCGATCCCGTTCGGGCTGCTCGCCGGTGCCTTCGTCGTGTATCGCTCGGGCAACAGCGTCCCGTTGATGATGGACGCGGTCGCTCCGGGCCTCCTGCTCGCGCAGGGCATCGGCCGCTGGGGGAACTACTGGAACCAGGAGCTCTACGGCAAGCCGACCAGCCTGCCGTGGGCGCTGCGGATCGACCAGGCGCACCAGACCGGGATCGACCCGAAGTACCAGTCGCTCACGCACTTCGGTTACTACCAGCCGACCTTCCTCTACGAGTTCATCTGGGACCTGCTCGGTGTCGGCGTGCTGCTCTGGGTCGACCGCCGCTTCACGATCCGGCGACCGGCGCTCTTCGCGCTCTACGTCGCCTGGTACACGACCTTCCGCACGTTCGAGGAAGTCCTGCGGATCGACCCGTCCAACTACTTCCTCGGCATGCGCGTCAACTTCTGGGTCTCGCTCGGAATCTGGGTGCTGTCGGTGGGCTTCTTCGTCTGGTGGCAGTTCTTCCACGACCAGGAGACGTCCGAGAAGCCCGAGCAGAAGCGGCGCGCGGTGCCGACCGGTCCGCGCATGGCAGTCCCGAAGAGCCGCGTCCGGTAACGGCACTAGGGTCCTGGACGTGATCGTCCGGGAGCTCGAGCTCGACCTCGATGCGTTCGAGGGACCCTTCGACCTGCTGCTCGCGCTCGTCCTGAAGGAGGAGCTCGACCTGCGCGACGTCGACCTCGCCGGCATCGTCACCGCGTTCCTCGAGCGGCTGGCCGAACGGGAGGAGCTCGACCTCGAGGCGTGTGGCGAGTTCCTCGTCCTGATCGCGGCGCTGCTCGAGCTGAAGGCACGCGCGCTGTTCCCCGACGAGGCGGCCGAGCTCGCCGAGCTCGAGCCCGAGGAGGCGGCGGAAGAGCTCGCGCGGCGGCTCGCCGAGTACCGGCGTGCCAAGGAGGCTGCCGCCTGGTTGCGCGAACGCCTGGACGAGCAGGGCGACCGCTACTTCCGGCTCGGCCCGGCGCCACTCGCCCCGAAGGTCGAAACACCGCTGGCCCCGCAGGATCCCGCAGCGCTGGCGAATGTGCTCCGTCTGCTCGCGCAGGATCCGCCCGAGGTCTCGCTCTCGCACATGGCGCTGCGCTTCCCACCCGTCTCCCAGTTCCTCGAACGCTTCCGCGCGCTGCTCGGCAGGCGGTCGCGGTTCGACTTCGACGCGGAAGTGGCCGAGCTGACGCGCCTCGAGCAGGCGTCTGCCTTCCTCGCCGTGCTCGAGCTGCGGCGGGCGGGGGAGCTCACGATCGAGCAGGCCGCGCCGTTTGCGCCGATCCGCGTCGCGCGAGCTGCGAAGGAGAACAACGCCCAACAAGAAAGGACCGCTGCATGGACCGTCCGCTCCGCCTGATTCCCCCGGACCCGCTCGACCGGCTCACGCGCACGCTCGAGGCGCTGCTCGTCGTCGCCTCGGCGCCGCTGTCGCTGGAGGAGCTCGCCGCTGCTGCGGACGACGACCCGGAGCGGGTGGAAGAGGCGTTGCGGCTCGTCGGAGAGCGCTTCGCCGAGGAGCGCAGCGGGATCGTGCTCGAGTATGTCGCGGGCGGCTGGGCGTTCCGGGCGGGACGGGACGAGGCGGCCGCGTGCGCGCGCCTGTTCGAGCGGCCGGCGCAGCGGAACCTCTCCCAAGCGGCGCTCGAGACGCTTGCGATCGTCGCGTACCTCGGTCCGTGCACGCGGCCCGACATTGCGCGGATTCGCGGCGTCGCGGCAGATTCGGCCGTCGCGAACCTCCTCGAACGCGGCCTCATCGCCGAGGCGGGCCGCGACCACGGAGGGGGTGGAGCCGTGCGCTATCGCACGACACCGCTCTTCGAGCGCGTCTTCGGGCTCGAGAGCCTCTCGGAGCTGCCGCGCCTCGACGACGTGGGCAGCGACGAGGCCGAGATCCGGGACCGCCTGCACGCGGTGGCCCAGCAGCGCTCCGCGTAGCCGGCGTCAGAGCTTCTTGATGATGTTCTCCGCCTCGTCGCGCGTGAACGCGCGCAGCGTCTCGGTCTGCTCGGCGCCGTGGTGGCTGAGCTTGGTGACGATCTCGAGCGCCGTGTCGTCGTCGGGCGCCTCGAAGACCTCCACCACGTCGTAGCGGCCGAGCGTCACCCAGACGCCGACGAGCTGCCCACCGGCCTCTTCGATCTCGCGCGCTCCGTCCTCGACCCGGTCCCGCCACGCCGGCAGGCCCATCCGGCCCTGCGACGTCCAGCGGATGAGCGAGATGTAGTGCGGCACGACCGTATCTTTTCATCATGCGATTGAACGCGTTCCTCTCCCGGGCGGGAGTCGCCTCGCGCCGGCGCGCGGACGAGCTGATCAAGGCCGGCCGCGTGGCCGTGAACGGCGAGCCCGGGCAGCTGAACACCGTCGTCGGCTCGCACGACCGGGTCACGGTCGACGGGGAGGAGGTGACGCGGCAGCGGCTGCGCTACGTCCTCCTGCACAAGCCGGCCGGCGTGCTCACGACCGCGCGCGACCCTCAGGGGCGGACGACGGTCGTCGAGCTCGTGCCCGGCGAGCCGCGCGTCGTTCCCGTCGGACGGCTCGACGCCGACACGACGGGAGCGCTCCTGCTCACGAACGACGGGGACCTCGCGCACCGGCTCGCTCATCCGCGTTACGGCGTCGAGAAGACGTACGTCGCCGAGGTCGAGGGCGACCCGGACGACGCTGCACTGCAGCGGCTGCGGGAGGGTGTCGAGCTCGACGACGGGCCAACGGCTCCGGCGCAAGCGAGCCGCGCCGGCGCCGGCCGCGTCGAGCTCATCCTCCACGAGGGACGCAAGCACCAGGTGAAGCGGATGCTCGCAGCGGTCGGCCATCCGGTGACCCGACTGCATCGCCGCGTGTACGCGGGGCTCACGCTCGCAGGGCTCGAGCCGGGCGCGTGCCGCGAGCTCGAGGCCGCCGAGGTTGAGCAGCTCAGGGAAGCGTCAGCGCGAGAACCCGGCCGTGGCCGTGCGCGTTGACTGCCCACGCCACCCGCTTGCCGGCGATCGATATGCCGATCGGCGGCGTGGGCGAGACGGCGAGCACCTGCGGCGCACCCGTCGTCGCGTCCATGGCTTCGATCTTCTCGCCGGCGACGGCGTACACGAACGTGTTGCCTGCGGCCGACAGCGTGTCGCCGACCGCGATGGTGCCGGTCGTACCGAGCAGGGCGCCGGTCGTCGCGTCATACCGTTCGATCTGCCTCGTTCCGTCGCCGAGGTCGTCGATCACAGCGGCGACCGGGCCGGTGAGCGCGAGCGCCTGCACGGTTCCAGGTGGCCTGAACGCCGAGATGAGGTCGCCGGTGGTTGCGTTGCGGATCTCGACCGTCGCGCCGGGCCGCACGAGTGACGGCGAGGAGACGTCGGCGATCTGGGTGGGGGAGAGCAGCTGGGGCGGGGGAAGAAGCGCGACGCGGCCTGTCGACAGCGCCAGCTCGAGCGCGCCGGGCGCGTTCGGTACCTGGGCCCTTTGCGACGTGCCGCGGACCCGGAAAGCTCCTCCGACCGCGGACGGGTGCGCGGCCAGCTCGGAGCAATCGGAGGGATCGACGCACTCGTAGTCGACGGTGGTGAAGGCAAGCGTCGAGCTCTCGGCGGCCAGGGTGCCGAAGTAACTGCCCGTGCGTTCTTCCCTGTCTGCCGTCGTGTTGAAGACGATCCGTGCTTTGGCCTTGGCGCCTTCCTGCCTGACGAAAACGGCAGTCTCGAATTCGTTGCCGCCGCCGTTCCGTGTCCAGGCGACGCGCGAGCCCGCGAGCGCGAGCTGGGGCGTCACCGAGGCGTTCCCACCGACGAAGGGATGCGCGGTCCCGACGAGGAAGGTCGTCGCCTTTGGCCCGAGCTTGCGGGTGTCGACGTGCCACTTGGAGCCGACCCAGGCCAGGCGGCTCGAATCCTGGGCGAACGCCCGGATCGGCGCCTTCGTCGTCAGGAGCGTGCGCGGCGTCGCCGGCTCCGCGCCGGCCGCCGGGACGGCGACGGACGTCACCAGCGCCACTGCGAACGCCGCTCCGACGAGGCTGGCTCCCGATTGCACGGGGCGACCGTAAACGACGCGTGTAAAGAGGCCGTGAGCCCCTCAGGGGAAGTCCGCTAGTGAGGCAGCGCCTGAGCCTGGCTGATCAGGTCGTTCGCCTGATCGGTCCAGCTCTGGGCCTGCGAGTTCGAGATCGGCGTCCCGTTGAACGCCGCGTCATTGAGCGCCGATCTGCGCAGTACAACAACATCGAGAGCTCGATCTCGAGCCTGACCGCCCAGCGAGACACGCTCGCTGACGGGGGTGAAGCGGATGCTCGCAGCGGTCGGCCTTCCGGTGACGCGGCTCCATCGCCGCGCATACGCGGGACTCACGCTCGAAGGGCTCGAGCCGGGCGCGTGGCGCGGGCTGGAGGCCGCCGAGGTGGAGTGACTGCGGCGCGGGGTGAACACGACGTAACAGCGGCGTGACTAAGCCGTGCTTCCGATGGCGAGTTCCGGGCAGAGCTAGTAGCGTCGGCGCGTCTCAGTGACCAATCGAGGGGGAGGTAATGAGAACGGGAATGCGCAAAGCCGCACTCGCGGGCTTCATCGTGGCTGTCGTCGCAGCGGCGGCGGTCACCGCGACAGTCAGTGCGTCGGCATCCACCGCTGCCAAGAATACAACGGCAGCATCGTCGTGCCAGCTCGGAAACGGCGTCAAGCACGTCGTCGAGATCCTGTTCGACAACACGCACTACAACCGGGACAACCCGAACGTGCTGTCGGACCTCGAGCAGATGCCGGCCCTCAAGAACTTCATCACGAACAACGGCACGTTGCTCTCGAACATGCATACGCCGCTGATCGCGCACACCGCCGACGACTCGCTCACGGGCTACACCGGCCTCTACGGGGACCGGCACGGCCAGCCCATCACGAACACCTACGAGACCTACCTGCCGAACGGTTCGGTCGTCTCGCATTCGTCGTTCTCCTACTGGACGGGCACGTACGGCGTCGACCAGTTCCCGAACCAGCCGTACTCGCCGAACGTACCCGCCGCCGGCTCCCCGCCCTCGACGCCGCCGGCGCCCTGGGTGCCGTTCACGCGTGCGGGGTGCAACGTCGGCGATGTCTCGACCGCGAACATGGTGCTCGAGAACACGAACCCCGACCTGGCGCACTTCTTCGGCGCGAACTCGCCGGAGGTGCAGCAACTCAACGCCGATCCCGATTCGTTCAAGGACCAGGAGACGAACGACTATCTCGGTCTCGGCGTCCACTGCGCGCAGGAGGCCTCGTTCTGCGCCGACGCACAAGCGGTCAAGTTTGGGCAGAACGCTCCCTCGCCCACTGCCGTCACCGATTCGCTTCCCGACGAGCCGGGTGGCTACGGCGGCTTCCAGGCTCTCTTCGGGTCCAAGTACCTGACGCCTCAGCTCGCCGCCGCGGCGAACTCGGGTGGCAACCGGGTCGTCAACGGCGATAGCTACCCGGTTGTCGACGCCCAGGGCAACCTGACCGACCTCAACGGCAACACGATGCTCGGGGCGTTCAAGATCCCCGCGCCGGTCAATGCCTTCACGCCGGGCTTCCCTGGCTTCGGGCCGATCAGCGCGTCGCAGACGCTGGCCTACACGGCGGACATGCTGGAGACCGGTGTGCCGGTCGTCTACGGCTACATCTCCGACGCCCACGAGAAGAAGACAGCCGGCGGAACCGCCCAGACAGGGTGCTCGAACCCGAGCACCAGCAGCAGCGCCGCGGAGGGACCGGCCGACCCGTGCTACAAGGCGACGCTGGCCTCCTACAACGCGGCGTTCGCGAAGTTCTTCCAACGACTCGCGGACGACGGCATCAACCCCTCGAACACGGTCTTCCTCTTCAGCAACGAGGAGGGTGATCATTTCGCGGGCGCGAACGTCGGCCGCGCCGTCCAGCCGAACTGCACCGGTACCCCGGGCATGCTCGACTACACGTGCAGCTACGCGAACCAGGGCACGACGCCCGCCATCGGCGAGCAGTTCGTGAACATCCATGGGTTGCTGCAGCACGAGTTCAACAACACGACGCCGTTCTACGACGAGCCGCAGGGCAACTCCGTCTACATCACCGGTAATCCCGGTCCCACGGATCCCGTGACCCGGCAGCTCGAACGGGACTTCGGCAACGCGCAGGTCTTCGACACCTTCGACAACGCGACGGAGAAGCTCACGAACTACGAGGTCGACCCGGAAGTCGAACAGCTCCTGCACTTCACCAACGCGGATCCGAACCGCACGCCTTCGTTCACCATCTGGCCGAAGGGCGACTTCTTCATGGCCTCGGGTACGAAGGACACGAGCCAGAACGTCGACGGCTGCCCTGCGGGGACGAATGCCGCCAACGCGAGCACCAAGTGCGTCTCGACCAGCAACGGGTTCGCTTGGGATCACGGCTACTACGCCCCCGAGATCGACAACTCGTGGCTCGGTCTCGTCGGCCCCGGAGTGGCGAACAAGGGTCTTGACGGCCGCTCGGCGGCGGAGGGACCGAACTCGGCCGACGGCGCCAACTCCGACCCCAAGCTGGTGACGCAGAGCAATGATCCGGGCACGTGGGGAGACGAGACCGACATGCGCCCGACGCTGCTGGCGCTTACCGGCCTCAAGGACGACTACGTCCCGGACGGCCGTGTCCTGACTGAGGACATGACCTTCAGGCCCGGGAAGACCTGGCAGGCCGACTTCCAGCCCCTCGCCATCTGTTACAAGCAGCTCAACTCGAGCGTGGGCGAGTTCGGCACCGAGATGCTCGTCGCCGACACTAAGGCCCTGAAGACGGGCTCGAGCACCGACGACTCGACGTACGAGAAGGTCAGCACCAAGATCAAGATGCTCGGTGGCTTGCGGGACGAATTCGCGACGCAGATCAAGAGCGATCTGTTCGACACCGAGTTCGACTACAAGTCAATCCCAGGGCTCGATCTGATCCGCTGCCGAGCCGTCCTCGCGGCGGCCTCAGCACTCGCCCGATAAACCAAACCCGTTACAAGCCGCGCGGGCGGGCCGCTCCAAAAAAGCGGCCCGCCTCCGCGCGCACGAACCCCATCCGGTCGTACATCGCCTCGAGTGTCGGCTCGCTCGCCCTGCGGGCCTTCTCCGCGCCGACCGCGAGCAGGCGCTGGAGCTCGCGCTCGTCGCCCCGCAACGCGTCGAACCGCTCCTGGATCGGTGCGAGAAGGGTGACCACCGCCTCGCCGACGGCCTCCTTGAAGTCGCCGTAACCCGCGCCGTCGAAGCTCTGCTCGAGGGCATCGATCGGCTCACCGGTGGCGACGTTGAGGATCTCGAGCAGGTTCGACACGCCCGGCTTTTCCTGCGGGTCGTAGCGCACCTCGCGGCCCGAGTCGGTCACCGCCGACTTGAACTTCTTGCGGATCGCGTCGGGCGGATCGGTCAGGTAGACGGCGCCCTGCTCGGAGGAGAGCGTCGTCGACATCTTCGAGGTCGGATCCTGCAGGTCCATGATTCGCCCGCCGACCTCGGGGAACCTCCCGTCGGGCACGCGGAACGTCTCGCCGTAGCGGTAGTTGAAGCGCTCGGCGATGTCGCGGGCGAGCTCGAGATGCTGCTTCTGATCGTCGCCGATGGGCACGAGATCGGTCTGGTACAGGAGGATGTCGCCCGCCATCAGCACCGGGTAGGTGAAGAGGCCCGCCGAGATGAACTCGTGCCGGTCCGACTTCTCCTTGAACTGCGTCATGCGACCCAACTGGCCGTAGCTCGCGACAGCCGACAGCAGCCATGCGGCCTCCGAATGGGCCGTAACGTGGCTCTGGCAGAAGACCGTCGAGCGCTCGGGGTCGAGGCCGGTCGCGAACAGCATCGCCGCGAGGTCGAGCGTCGCCTCGCGCAGCTCCTGCGGCTCGTACTCGACCGTGATCGAGTGCAGGTCGACGATGCAGAAGAAGGCGTCGTGCGTCTCCTGCGTCTGGGCGTACTGGCGGAAGCCGCCGCTGTAGTTTCCGAGCGTCTTGCGCCCGGTCGGCTGGATCCCGGAGAAAACCCGGGGCTTCCTGGTTTCGCGTGACGGAGTGGTGTCTGCGTTGGCAGCCATGGAGGGTGATTCTGCCTAAGCTGTCCCGATGGCGATCACCGGCGCACCGGAACTGCTGATCGTGATGGGCGCGAGCGCCACGTCCGAGCAGGTGGACGAGGTCGTCGCGCGCCTCGACGAGGCCGGCTGCTCGGCCTTCGTCACGCCCGGCCGCGAGGCGACCGTGATCGGCGCGATCGGCGAGCGGGAGCTGCTCGCGGCCCTGCCGCTCGAGGGCTTCGCCGGCGTCGAGCAGGTGCTGCCGATCCTCAAGCCGTACAAGCTCGTCTCGCGCGAGCTGTCGCCCGATCCGACCGTGATCGAGGCGCGCGGCCGCCGCATCGGCGACGGCTACTTCGGCTTCATCGCAGGGCCGTGCACGGTCGAGACGAGAGAGCAGACGCTCGAGACGGCGCGGGCCGTGGCCGCCGAGGGCGTGACGATGCTCCGCGGCGGAGCCTTCAAGCCGCGCACGTCGCCGTACGCGTTCCAGGGTCTCGGCGAGGAGGCGCTCGAGATCCTCAAGGAGGCGCGCGCCGAGACCGGGCTGCCGCTCGTGACGGAGCTGATGGATCCGCGGCACGTCGAGGAGGTCGTCGAGGCGGCGGACGTGATCCAGATCGGCGCCCGCAACATGTCGAACTTCTCGCTCCTCTCCGAGGTCGGCCGCGCACCCAAGCCAGTGCTGCTCAAGCGTGGGCTCTCTTCGACGGTCGAGGACCTGCTGATGGCCGCGGAGTACATCGTCAAGGAGGGGAATTCCGAGGTGATCCTCTGCGAGCGCGGGATCAAGACCTTCGAGACGGCGACGCGCTTCACCCTCGACATCGGCGCCATCCCCGTGCTCAAGCAGGAGACGCATCTGCCCGTGATCGTCGACCCCTCGCATCCGGCCGGCCGGCGCGACCTCGTGCTGCCGCTCGCGCGGGCGGCGGTCGCGGCGGGAGCCGACGGGATCATCGTCGAGGTGCATCCGCGGCCCGAGGAAGCGCTGTGCGACGCAGCGCAGCAGATCCCGACCTCCGAGTTCCACGACTTCTCCGACGAGATCCGCGCGCTCGCGTCCCTCATGGGACGCACCATCGGTTGAGAATCGAGCCGGCTGTCTCGCTCGTCGGGCACGTCGTCGTGCCCGGGGACAAGTCGATCTCGCACCGCGCCGTCCTGATCGGGGCGCTCGCGGAGGGGGAGACGCAGGTGCACGGCTTCGGCCGCTCGGGCGACACGCAGGCGACGGTGGACGCCGTGCGGTCGCTCGGTGTCGAGGTCGAGGACGTCGCCGACGACGAGCTCGTCGTGTACGGCGTCGGACTGCGCGGACTGCGGGCCGGCGCCGTCGACTGCCGCAACGCCGGGACGCTGATGCGGCTCCTGACCGGCGTTCTCGCGGGGCAGGACGGCGAGTTCACGCTCTCGGGCGACGAGTCGCTCACCGCGCGGCCGATGGAGCGCGTCGCCGGTCCGCTGCGCCGGATGGGCGCCGTGGTGGAGACGACCGACGGCCACGCGCCGCTCGTCGTTCGAGGCTCCGGCGCGCTGCGCGGGATCGAGATCGAGCCCGAGGTCGCGAGCGCGCAGGTGAAGTCGGCAATCCTCCTCGCGGGCCTCAATGCGGAGGGTGCGACGACGGTCGTCGAGCGGATCCCGACCCGCGACCACACCGAGCTCATGCTCGAGGCCGCAGGCGCGCGCGTTCGCCGCAGCTCGACGTCGGTGACCGTCGAGCCGGCGGGTGCACTGCGTCTCGGCGAGACGATCGTTCCCGGGGACTTCTCGTCGGCCGCACCGCTGCTCGTCGCCGCGGCGCTCGTCCCCGGCAGCGACCTCACGATCCACGACCTCGGCGTCAACCCGCGGCGCACGGGGCTGCTCGACGTGCTCGAGCGGATGGGCGCTCGGGTCTCCGTCTTCGAGCGGCGCCGCGCCGGTCGTGAGCCGATGGCGTCGGTGCAGGTGCAGCCGGGAGAGCTCATCGCGACCGAGATCGCCGCCGACGAGGTGCCGGGTCTCGTCGACGAGCTCCCACTCGTGGCCCTGCTCGCGTCACACGCGCGCGGCGAGACGCGGGTGTCCGGCGCCGGCGAGCTCCGCGTGAAGGAGACCGACCGAATCGAAGCGGTCACCGACGGTTTGAGACCGCTCGGCGCGCGGATTCGCTCGGAGCCGGACGGCTGGCGGGTCACCGGGGTACCGGTCAGGCTGCGCGGCGGTCGAGTCGACGCCCGCGGCGACCACCGCATCGCCATGCTCGGCGCCGTCGCGGGCTTGGCCTCGATGGAAGGGGTCGCGATCGAGGGCGCCGACACGGCCGCTATAAGCTTCCCCGGCTTCTACGAGCTGCTGGAGTCGGTGACGAGACGATGATCGTGGCAATTGACGGCCCCGCGGGTGCGGGGAAGAGCACGGTGGCGCGGGCGCTCGCGGAGCGCCTCGGCTTCCGCTACCTCGACACCGGTGCCATGTACCGGGCGCTGACGTGGCTCGCGATGCAGCGCAGGCTCGACCTCGGCGACGCGCAGGGGCTCGCGCAGCTCGCGCGCGAGCAGCCCGTCCTCTTCTCCGAGGACGACCGGGTCTGGATCGCGGCGACCGACGTCACCTCGTCGATTCGCAGCGACCGCGTCGACCGGATGGTCCCGGTCGTCGCGCGCCATCCGGCGGTGCGAGACGTGATGCGCGATCGGCAGCGCGAGCTCGGGCGTGACGGCAACGTCGTGATCGAGGGACGCGACATCGGAACGGTCGTCGCGCCGGACGCCGAGGTGAAGGTCTACCTCGTCGCCGACCGCGACGTGCGTGCGCGGCGGCGGATTGCGGAGCGCCCCGGGATCGGCGCGGACGCGCTCGCCACGGATCTACGGAAGCGCGACGCAAAAGACGCCGAGCGGATGCAGCCCGCGCCGGACGCGATCGAGATCGACACGACGGACCTCGAGGTGCAGGACGTCGTCGACCGGATCGAGACGCTCGTGCGCGAGCGCTCCCCGGCGTGACGGCACACGACGTCGTCTGGACGCTCGGGCGCCCCGTGCTCGGCGGCTCGGCGGCGGCCGCGACGCGCCTCCACTCGTACGGCACCGACCGGATTCCACGCACCGGCGGCCTCGTCATGGCGTTCAACCATTTCCACTGGATCGACATCCCCTGCTTCGGCTGGGTCTGCAAGCGCCACCTCTACTACCTGGCCAAGGTCGAGGCGCACCGCGTGCCGGGTCTCGGCGAAGTGATCCGCACCTTCGGCACGATCTCGGTGCGCCGCGGCGAGTCCGATCGCGAGGCGGTGCGGAGGATGCGCGAGGTCGTGCACGCGGGAGAAGCGCTCGGCGTCTTCGTCGAGGGGACTCGGCAGCGGAGCGGCGTTCCCGGACACGTGCAGCCGGGTGCCGCGATGGTCGCGCTGCAGGAGGACGTGCCGGTGATCTGCGGCGCGATCCACGGCTCGCAGGACTGGAAGCTCGGCAACTTCGCGCCCGTCTCGATCGCGTGGAGCGAGCCGATGCGCTTCGCCGGGCTGCCGCGCGGCGGCAAGGGATATCGCGCTGCCTCCGAGCAGATCGAGGAGGAGCTGCACCGGCTCTGGGCCTGGCTCCGGGACCTGCACGAGGCCGGTCGGCCGCGTCACGCCACCCCGCCGACGCGGGACGACGCCCCGCCGGTCACGCTGACGGTGTGAACGAGGACGAGTCCGAGCTGCTCGAAGCGGCGCCGCCTCCGCCGCTGCTGGGCGCGGTGGCGATCGTCGGCTTCCCGAATGTCGGCAAGTCGACCCTCGTCAACCGGCTGACCGAGACGCGGGCGGCCGTCGTGCACGAGATGCCCGGAGTGACCCGCGACCGCAAGGAGCTCGTCTGCGAGTGGCTCGGGAAGCGCTTCGTCCTCGTCGACACCGGCGGTGTCGACATCGCGGACCCGGCCCCAATCACCCGTGCGATCGCGCTACAGGCCCGCGAGGCCGTGACCGAGGCTGACCTCGTGCTCTTCGTCGTGGACGCGCGCGCCGGCGTGACCCCGGGCGACGAAGAGGTCGCGCAGATCCTCCGCGAATCGCACAAGCCCGTGCTCGTCCTCGCGAACAAGATCGACGACCCGATCCAGGAGCCGCTCGTACTCGAGCTCCATCGGCTGGGGCTCGGTGATCCGATCCCGATCTCGGGCCTGCACGGAACCGGCAGCGGCGACTTGCTCGACCGCGTGATCGCCGAGCTCGAGCGTCTCGCGCCGGCAGGGCGCCCCTCGCTGCCCGACGACGCGATCCGCGTCGCGATCCTCGGCCGTCCGAATGTCGGCAAGTCGAGCCTCGTCAACGCGCTCCTCGGGCGGGAGCGCCTGATCGTGAGCGAGATCCCCGGGACGACCCGCGACGCCGTCGACACCGTGCTCGAGCGCGGCGATCGCACCTTCGTCCTGATCGACACCGCCGGCCTTCGGCGCAAGCGCCGTCACCGGCAGGGAATCGAGTACTACTCCGAGCTGCGCGCGATCGAAGCCGCCGAACGTGCCGACATCGCCCTCGTGTTGATCGACTCAGCGGAAGGGATCGTGGAGCAGGACATCGCGGTCGCCGACGTCGCCCGGCACGCCGACTGCTCGACGTTCGTCGTCCTCTCGAAATGGGACGCGACGACGATCAACGTCGAGGACGTGCGCGGCGAGCTGCGCCGTCGTCTGCGCCAGCGGCCGCCGTTCGTCGCCGTCTCGGCGCAGACGGGACGCGGCTTGGAGCGGCTCCTCGACGGCATCGCCGAGCTCTTCGACCGGCACACGAAACGGATTCCGACTCCCGAGCTGAATCGCGCCCTCGCGGAGCTGCGCGAGGCGAGGCAGCCGCCGAGCGGGCCGCGCGGCCGCCGGCTCAACCTCCTCTACGGAGCCCAGATCCGCGTGCGCCCGCCGCGCTTCCGCATCTTCGTCAACGACCCGGGCCTCGTCACCCGCGACTACGGCTACTGGGTCGAGAACCGGCTGCGCGAGCGCTTCGACCTCGACGGCGTCCCGGTCTCGATCGACTTCGTGAAACGATCCTGACGATGCGATTCCTGGTCGCGGGAGCGGGTTCGTGGGGGACGGCGTTCACGCGGGTGCTGCTCGACCGCGGGCACGAAGTCGTCCTTGGCTGCCATACCCGTGCGCAGGCCGAGGCGATCTCGAGCACGGGCTGGAACCCGCGCTATCTGCAGGGCGTCGACCTGAGCGCGGCCGAGGCGGTTGCGCTCGCGGACGCGCCCGGAGACGTCGACGTCGTCGTTGCTGCCGTCCCGAGCCGGGCTTTCGCCGCGGTGGTGGCGGCGCTGCCCGGCGACGCGCCGGTGCTCAGCCTTGTCAAGGGGCTCGATCCGGAGACCGGCGAACGGCTTTCGACCCGCGTCGGCGACCGTTCGGTCGCGGTCCTCTCGGGGCCGAACATCGCCGAGGAGATCGCCATGGGGCTCCCGACCGCTGCGGTGATCGCGAGCGAGGACGGGTTCCTCGCGGGCCAGCTGCAACACGCCCTCAACTCCGGCCTCTTCCGTGCCTACGTCAATCCTGATCTCGTCGGAGTCGAGCTGTGCGGCGCGGCGAAGAACGTGATCGCGCTCGCGGCAGGCGGCGTGGACGGGCTCGGGCTCGGCGACAACGCGAAGGCCTCGCTCATCGCGCGCGGGCTGGCGGAGATGACCCGGCTCGGCGAGGCGGCAGGAGCGCGCCAGGAGACGTTTGCCGGCCTCGCGGGCATCGGCGACCTGGTCGTCAGCTGCTGCAGCTCCAAGACGCGCAACCGGCAGGCCGGACAGCTGATCGCGCGGGGCCTGACGCCCGAGCGGGCGGTCGCCGAGATCGGCCAGACGGTGGAAGGGCTGACGACGGCGCCGCTCCTGCGCGACCTCTCGCACCGCCTCGGCGTGGAGCTTCCGATCACCGAGGGCGTCTGCGCCGTCCTCTCGGGCCAGAGCATCACCGACCTCGCTGCCGGGCTCATGGGCCGCGAACCGACGGAGGAGTAGAGGCGCGTTGGCTAGCCTGCGACCCATGCCTACGCGCTCATTCTCCTTCACGTCCGAGTCGGTCACCGAGGGCCATCCCGACAAGATGGCCGACCAGATCTCGGACTCCGTGCTCGACTCCGTCCTCGCCGCCGACCCCAACGGACGCGTCGCCTGCGAGACGCTGATCACGACCGGTCTCGTCGTCGTGGCCGGCGAGATCACCACCGAGACCTACGTCGACATCCCGCGACTCGTTCGCGACCGGATCCGCGAGATCGGCTACACCCGCGCGAAGTTCGGCTTCGACGCCGATACGTGCGGCGTCGTCGTCGCAATCGACGAGCAGTCGCCCGACATCGCCCAGGGCATCGACCGCTCGTACGAGAAGCAGCACGGCGAGGGCGACCCGCTGGACGGCTCGGGCGCGGGTGACCAGGGGATGATGTTCGGCTACGCCTCGAACGAGACCGACGAGCTGATGCCGCTGCCGATCATGCTCGCGCACCGGCTCGCGCACCGGCTCGCGGAGGTGCGCAAGGCCGACGTGCTCCCCTATCTGCGGCCCGACGGCAAGACACAGGTGACGGTGCGCTACGAGGTGAACGAGCACGGCCACATCCGGCCCGTGGAGATCGAGCGCGTGTTGATCTCGACGCAGCATCGCGACGGCCTCGACGTCGACACGCTGCTCAAGCCGGACCTGATCGAGCACGTGATCGAGCCGATCCTCCCCAAGGATCTGTACGACCAGCGGCGGTTCGAGCACGACCGGGATTTCGTCTACTGCAACCCGACGGGAAAGTTCGTGGTGGGCGGCCCGATGGGCGACACGGGCCTGACGGGGCGGAAGATCATCGTCGACACCTACGGCGGAGCCGCGCCTCACGGCGGCGGTGCCTTCTCGGGCAAGGATCCGACCAAGGTCGACCGCTCGGCTGCCTATGCGGCGCGCTGGGTCGCGAAGAACGTCGTCGCGGCGGGTCTCGCCGACCGCTGCCAGATCCAGGTCGCGTACGCGATCGGCGTCGCGCATCCGCTCTCGGTTCTCGTCGACACGTTCGGCACCGAGGCGATCCCGGTGCCGAGGATCGAGGAGCTCGTCCGCGAGCAGTTCGACCTGCGTCCGGCTGCGATCCTCCGCGACCTCGACCTGCGCCGGCCGATCTACGCGAAGACCGCGGCGTACGGCCACTTCGGGCGCGAGGACGGCGACTTCACGTGGGAGCGCACCGACCGCGCCGAGGCATTGCGCGCGGCGGCCGGGCTCGCCGAGCCTACGACGGTCTGAGGGGCAGGAGGATCGGCCGCCGTCGCGGCCTGCAGGATCACGAAGGCCGGACGAAGAGCCCCGCGGCGGCCTTCTCCGAGATCGCCCGCTCGCCGACGTTCTCGATCGCGACCGTGAACTGGTCCGCCGCCGGCTCGGCCGTGCGGACGAGGATGCTCGTGCCCGGGACCAGCCCCTGGTCGTAGAACCAGTGCAGGAGATCGCCGTCGTGCTCGGCGAGGCGCACAACCGTCGCTCGCGTCCCGGCTGTCAGCGAGGCGAGCGGCGCGAGCTCCGCGTTCTCAGCCTGCTCGACGTCGGGGTCGACGGGCCAGCCGTGCGGGCAGCGCTGGGGATGGCCGAGCTTTTCGTCGATCCGGTCGATCATCTCGTCGTCGAACGTGTCGCCGAGCTCGTCGGCGCGCTCGTGCGACTCGTAGGCGGTGTACCCCATGAAGTCGGTGAGGAGCCGCTCGATGATCCGGTGCTTGCGGACGACGCGCTCGGCGCGCTCGCGGCCCGTCTCGGTGAGCAGCGCCTCCTTCTTTTCGCCGCGCTCGATCAGCCCGTCGACCTCGAGCCGCTTCAGCATCTCGCCGGCGGACGCGCGCGAGACGTGCAGCATCTCGGCGACGCGCGACGCGAGAGGAGGCGACCCGGCG
Organism: uncultured Actinomycetes bacterium; assembly: GCA_963696975.1. Taxonomy (GTDB): domain Bacteria; phylum Actinomycetota; class Thermoleophilia; order Gaiellales; family Gaiellaceae; genus Palsa-739. Next base: position 37,013 of record CAVOMI010000005.1, read on the forward strand.
CCGTGTGGCACGTACTCGCCGATCGGGAAGGCGAGGAAGTAGATGGTCTCGAGGTACTCGTCAACGGAGTGGCCGGGTGCAGGCATGCAGCTATATTGCCGCCGCGCGGCTCTGTAAGGCCGCCCTTACAAGATGAGCACTCCAGAGATCCTGCTGCTCGGCGCGATCGCGGGCGCCACCATCTTCCTCGGCCTGCCGATCGGGCGGATGCAGGGCCTGAGCGCGAACGCGCGCGCCGGTCTCTCGGCGCTCGCGACCGGGATCCTCGTCTTCCTCTTCTGGGACGTCATGTCGAACGCGGTCGACCCGATGGACACCGCCCTGCATGCGCACGACTGGAGCCGCTTCGCCGGCCTGGCGGCGCTCGGGATCGTCGGCTTCGTCGGCGGGATGATGAGCCTCGTCTACTACGAGGCGTGGATGAAGTCCCGCGCCGGCAGGCGGGCTTCGCCGCTCGTCGGGCCGGGTGCGGCGGCGGTCGACGAGTTCACAAGCCAGCGTGTGCTCGACCTCTCGATCCCGGCGGTGCGGCTCGCGTTCCTGATCGCGATCGGGATCGGCGTCCACAACTTCGGCGAGGGCCTCGCGATCGGGCAGGCCGCAGCGTCGAACGAGATCAGCCTCGCCGTGACCCTGATCATCGGCTTCGGCCTGCACAACGCGACCGAGGGATTCGGGATCTGCGGTCCGCTGAGCGGCGAAGGGATCCGGCCGAGCTGGAAGCTCATCCTGCTGCTCGGCCTGATCGGCGGCGGCCCCACATTCCTCGGGACGGTGGTCGGGCAGGCGTGGACGAGTGATGCAGTCTCGGTCCTCTTCTTCACCGTCGCCGGCGGCTCGATCCTCTACGTCGTGCAGGAGCTCTTCGCGGTCAACCGCAAGTACGGCCACCCGGTGCTCATCATGTGGCTCCTCGTCCTGGGAACCCTGCTCGGCTTCGCGACGGACTTCGTCGTCAGCGCAGCCGGCGTCTAGGAGCACTCGGGCGCAAGGACGCTCGCGCAGGCCAGTGCGCTCCCGCACTGGCACTCGTCGGCACGCCGCCCACGGCGAGCCACTAGTGCGACGTGGTTGCCTGGCGTGGCAGCTGCTTGCGACGAAATATGGTGGTGGCCCCAGGCCCCTGTCCCTCCTCGATCCAGGCGACGCTGAAGCCAATGCGATCGTAGAAACGTGCCGCCTCGTTGTTCTCAGCGGCGTGTTCGGTCAAGACGCTCGATGCTCTGCCCGCCACGGCGGCGATCAACTCATCGACCAACTTCGATCCGACTCCGCGGCCGCGCATGAGCGGCTCCACGTAGAGCTTCCACATGATCGGCTCCCCCTCATACCACCCGAACTCCGTGACTCCCACGATTGCGCCATCGTCATCGGCAACGATGACACGCCCTTCCGCGATCGCGTCCTCCTGGACGCTGGACTCCCAATACTGAGTGACCACGGCCTCTCCGTAGTCGGGTAACCCGATCGACTCGTAAAAGGCAACGACGATCCGGCGGCCGAAATCCCGAATAGCGACCAGGTCCGACATCTCGGCGAAGCGCACCCTGAGCGCCATCGGCCGATGCTACGGCACGGGTAGCGCCACGTCCGCCCCGATCGGCCAGCCGCTCAGGGGTCATTCCGGAACAATGGCCCAGGCGATAGCCCTTTCGTCCGGCGAGCATGAGCGGCGGTAGCCCGCGAGCACCCGCCACCCAACTCCGGACAGCCGCGGGACAGTCTTCACCGCTTCCTGCAGTTTGTGGCGGTCTACCGGCGTTCGGGTCACTTGCCAATCTGGAAAGTACCTGTCATACTTTCCACTATGGAAAACAATGCCGAACCTCACATTCCCAGCGCGGCCGAAGCTTCAGCAGCGCTGAACGACGCTGAGGAGGCACGTGCGACTCTGGCTCAGAGCACCAAGATGCCGTCCTGGTTCTTCGCGTCGATCGGCGCCGCGATCGCCGTGCAGATCGCCACGACGGCCGTTGGTGTCGCAGACCCTTCCTCGTCGACGCTGGCAGCCCTCGCAACCGGCATCGCGGTCCTGGTAGCCGTGGCCGGAGTGCAGCTGGCGCGCTTTCGGCAGCTCAACGGAGTCCGGCTGGGCGGCCTCCTCAGTCGCGTCGTGCTCGGCACCGGGACTCTCGCGTCGGCCTCGTACGCCGTCGCGGCTGTAGCGGCAATCCTCGGGGCCTTCGACAAGCAGTGGTGGCTGGTCGCGACCGCATCAATCATCGGCGGCGCCTTGTACGCGCTGAACGGGCGCCGATGGCTCCGTGCCTACCGGACCGAGCCCGCGCTGCACGCGCGCGGGGAATCACTTACATGGCTGGCACTGCTCACGGTCGCGGCACTCGCCGGCCTGGCTCTGCTGCTGCTCTACCGCTGATGGCCGAGCTCGACGCGCACGTCCTCGCACCCGCGCGACTGAAGCTCATGATCACCCTCACAGCAGCCTCCGAAGCCGAGTTCTCCACCGTCCGCGACGCCCTCGAAGTCAGCGACTCCGTCCTCTCCAAGCACCTCGCCGCACTGGAGACCATCAACTACGTCAAACGCCGCAAGGGAGTCCATCGCGGACGACGCACCACCTGGATCTCCCTCACACCCAGAGGACGCATGGCGCTCCAAGCGCACGTGGCCGCCCTGCAGGACTTGATCGGCAGCATGGCCTAGGAGTCTCCCGCTCGCAGAGAGTTGCAAGCCGTTGAGGTGACTATCTGGCCCCCTTCGACGCGGCCCGCCCCTAACCACGCGTCGGGTGACATTCCTGGACACTGGCCCAGCCCAGCGCACTTGACACTGGAGGGAACTGAGGGACCTCTACCGGGCCGAGCGGCGTAGTCTGAGCATGGTGAAAGTTGCACTCGCCGCCCTGGTCGCTGTAGTTGCCCTTGTCGCCCTTCCCACGGCGAGCGCCAAGGACTTCAAACCCGGTAGCGTCCGAATCTGCAACTCCGATCACTGCAAGGCCGTCGTTGACCGCAAGGCCCTGGCGGTTCTAGCTCGCTTCTACTACGACGGGCAAACCACACCTGTGCGGGCAACGAAACCCCAGCTCGGACAGCCGTACTACAAGCTGCTCTATCCGAACGGCTACGTCACGGGTATCGTCGCCGCCCGGCATCTCGACCGTTTCCTGAGCTACGGCGTAGTCGACGGTCGGTTCACCCGTTATGACTGGTACAAGGTCCCCGCCGCAGCGTCGCGCAACTTCCGTCGCCTGACAGTCGGTTTGCGCCCGCTTCGCCTCACTCGCAAAGCAATCGCAAAGTCTCACTGACGCATCGCGGGTGGTCGGTCCGATCCGGGGGAAGCCGCAGCTCAGGGGTCATCCCCGAACACTGGCCCAGGCCAAGCTTCTCGCGCTTGACCCGCGAAGGGTGACTTAGCCGGCGGGCTGCCGTTGCATCGGCCACAGCGGGGGGCCTTCATCCGGCAACTCCAGCACGCCCAGGTGAACAAATCCGAGCCGCTCGTAGAGTGCTGCGCTGCGCTCGCTGCTGGCCTCCAGATACGCCGATACGCCTTCGGCATCGCAGCGATCGAGCGTCGGTCGCATCAGCGCGCTGCCGAGTCCCCGGCCCTGTAGCGCGGGCGTGACCCCGACCGAGCGGATGTAGTAGTGCGGCTTGGTGGGGTGATGCTTCTCTAGCGCCCGCTGAGTGCGGATCGCGCGCGGAAACTGCCGCCCGAACGCCCGCAGCCACCTCACGGCGGTCCGCCCGTCCACCGTATCGGGCATCCGCCACTCGTCCGGCGGCAACACCAAGCACCCGCCAGCCAGACCGCCGCCACCACCGTCGTCGGCGGCGAACACCATCCCGTTCTGCGGCAGCACGTACGTCTGCAGCTCCAGACGGAACATCAGCTCACGGCGCGCAACCCGTCGCGTGCGCTGCGGCAACAGCCAATTCATCACCGCATCGTCTGCGAACGCCCGCGCCATCGCCGCGCTCAAGGCCGGAATTTCGTCTGCATCGGCAGGTCGCACCGAGGCCACGCGCCGGACCTTAGCGTCCGCTTTCAGGGGTCATTCCGGAACACTGGCCCAGCCGTCCGTGCTCACGCCCGAAGCCCTGCGCTCGGATCGCCTACAACTGCCCGCGCTCTCGGAGCGAGCCGCTCTAGGCGGTCTTCGCGCGGAGCCACGCGAGCACCACGGCCCTCGCTCTGCGCGCGTACGGCGCGTCCTCGACGATCTGCCAGCCGTGCCACGAGCCCGGGTACAGCACGAGGCTCTTGGCAGGCGAGCCGGCTTTGCGGAGGAGCTCTCGCGCGCCGGCAACCGGGAGATATGTGTCGGTGCGCGAACCAACGATCAACAACGGGACGTTCAGGTGGGATACGGCAGAGAGAGCGTCGACGTGATACTGGGGCAGAGCGGTCTCGCCGGAGAGGCTGACCACCCCATCGACGCCGGAGGCATACGCCATCGCGACGGCGCCGCCGAACGACGCGCCGACGACGGCAACTCTTTTCGCTCCATCGTCGCGCAGCTGCGCGACGGCGGCGGCAAGGTCGCGCCCATAAGCGAACGGCGGCCGACCGTGTTGCACGGGCGAGTCGCCCGTCCCTCGGTAATCGAACGCGACGACGCGCAGGCCGGCTCGTTCGAGCGTGGCGGCATACGGAAGCCAGCCGCAGACGTCTCCAGGCGGGGACTCAGGCACAAGCACGACGCCGCTGCCGCCGGACCCGCCGTGGATCGCATAGAGGCGCTGCCCATCGGACGCGTGCAGCCAGATCGGCTGCACCTGCGCACCATCCGCATCGCCGCAATCTGATGTGAGCGAGGGCAACGGCGGATCGGCACGTGCCGCACGACCATGGCCGCCACACCCGGCCGTAGCGAACAGGATCGCCGCTGCGGCAAACGCGATGCCGACCTTCGCCTCGCGCAACGAAACGGCCACGAGCACAAGCTACCGGCCTCCTCGGCTCAGGGGTCATTCCGGAACACTGGCCCAGGGGAGAGCGCTACCCTCGGGAACCTATTCAGGCTCGACGTACACCTCAAGCAGGTTCCCGGATGGGTCGGCAAAGAATGACGCGTAGTAGCCGGGGCCATACGGCATCGGCTTCGGGCCGCTCACGTCGGTTGCACCCGCGCGGCGCGCAATCTCCGTCACGCGATCAACCTCCTCCTCTGACGAGACCCAGAATGCGATGCGATTGCTGTTGGCAGTGTGGTCATGCTCCTCCGTAATCGCGAAATGGGCCGTCGAGGGAGGCGGTTCGGTTGTTCCCCATGAGTCCCACGTCTCGCCGTGCCACCTCTCGGTGAACCCGAGGGCTGGGAGTAGTTGCTCGTAGAAGTTGACTGCGGCCTCCATATCGGAGACGCGCAGGTCGATGTGGCCGAACTGGCTCACCGCCCGACCCTAGCGCTCAGGGGTCATTCCGGAACACTGGTCCAGCCCAGCTTCCCCTCGCCAGATGTCTTAGCGCAGGCGAAATTCGCTCGCTGACGCCGGTGCTCGGTTAGCTTGGTCTTATGGGACGAAGAAGTGCAGCGGGCAGCAAACAGGGGGTTGGCGAGCTTGGAGTTCCCATGGAGTTATGCGGCGACAGCATCTTCGCTCGGTGCTGGGGAGCACCGACCGGCTCGACGATCCTTTGCTGGCACGGCGCCGGCGGAAGCTCCGCTGACTATGCGAGCGTCGCCCCCGAGCTAGCCGATCGCCTCGGTGCACGAATCGTCGCCATCGACGGACCGGGGCATTCGCAATCGTCGCCCCGGGCAGCCGATGCTTTCCGGCCATCCGCGTTGGCGATGCTCGCGGTCGAGATTCTTGACGAGCTGGATGCTGCGCAGGCCGTCTTTCTTGGCTTCTCCTGGGGAGCCACGGTCGGCTGCTGGTTCGCGGCACTCAACCCAGAGCGGACAACCGCGCTTGCGCTCGTCGAGGGCGGCCACTTGGACTTCGCCGACCTTCCCGACTTCGGCACTGATCGCACGCTGGACGAGTTCGTCGCGGACGCCGAAGCCTCGGCAGCTCGAGTAGGCAAAGAGTTCGGCAGCCACACGCCAGTGGCCGCCGGGGCGATGGTTTATGGACTCTGTAGCGAGCCAGCGACTGCCTCGTATGCACGGCTAGCGGCGTCGAGGACACCAGTGCTCTTCCTCGGCGCAAGCGGCAACGAGTCATCGGTTGAGGTTGACCGGCTGTCACGCCTCGTCCCTCAGACCGAGATCATCCAGCTCCCCTCTTCCAGCCACGAGCTACTCCGAGACGCGCCCAACGATGTTGCTCGTGACGTGGGCGACTGGCTCGCTCAACTATCGACCTTCGAGAGATAGCGGGGCGAAGGCCGCCTACCTCCACTGCTCAGGGGTCATTCCGGAACACTGCCCAGGCCAGCGTTACGTACCCGATGGCGCAGGATCTTGGAAGAACGTGAGCGTGTTCCCTTCGATGTCTCTAATCACTAGACGCCGAGGAGCGTCCGCGCTCGGTCGTTCGGTGTACGCGATCCCGCGCTCGCCGAGCCGCCTTTCGTGGGCGACGAGGTCATCGAGAGCCAGAGTGACCAGGCCGCTCCCGGCGCGCTCCGGGTCCTCCACCAGATAGATCGAGCTGTTCGGGGTCATCCGCCAGACGGCCTCCCTCTCGTGCGGGAACATGTCGGCGGCTCGACCGAAGAGGCGCACATACCAGTCGTAGGAAGCGGCGTAGTCGGCGGCCGGCAGTCCGGCGAAGGTGTAGGTGACTGCCACCGTCGCATCTTGCCCGCGCGACCCGCTCAGGGGTCATTCCAGAACACTGGCCCAGGCGACGATTGTCTCTCCCTGTTCTTACAGGCCAGCGCGTGAAGCGGCCTAGAGGAACACTTGAGGGTGTAGCGGCCCGCAGCCTCAGTCAGCGGGCAGGCGGGCAGCGAGCGCGTCGACGACCTTTAGTTGTAATGACGGCACGTCTCGTAGCAGCCGGCGAAATGCACGGGCGTTGATCACGAGAAGCGTCGACGCTTCCGTCGTCGTGACCGTCGCGGTGTGTCCTCGTCCGATGAGGAGCGAAATCTCGCCGAAGAAATCGCCTGCACCGAGGGTGTTGACCTTCCGACCGTTGCGCCTCACCTCGGCGGCCCCATCGACGATCACCATGAACTCGTTTCCGCCCGTGCCCTGCCCCGCGAGCGTTCGGCCAGCGGGGAAGTTGTACTCGTTTGCAACCGAGGCGATTCGCGAGAGCTCACGCGCCGAGCAATGCTCGAACAGCGGCGCCCGCTTGATCAGCTCGATCTTCGAGTCCTTGCGCACGATGACGACGCACACTAAACCCTGTCGGGCGAGCGTGGCCTCGTACGGAGACGAGAGGTTAGGGTCGCGCGAAGCGATGACGCACGATCGGGAGCAAATCGAGGAGCTCGCACGCAGCTACACCGGGGCGTGGTGCAGTCACGACGCCGGGCGCGTGGCCAGCCATTACGTTCCGGGCGGAACGATTGCCATCAACGGCGGCGAACCAGCCGGGATAGAAGAGGTCGCGCGTTCGTTTGTTGCGGCATTCCCGGACATCCAGGTCTTCATGGACGACCTCGTCCTGCGAGAGGACGGCGTCGTCGAATATCGCTGGACATTCACCGGGACGAGCGCCGAGACTGGCAAGAGCGTGCGCGTCCCGGGCTTCGAGGAGTGGACGATCGCCTCGCGCGGACTGATCGCAGAGTCACGCGGTCACTATGACCAAGCCGAATACGACCGCCAGCTCCTGCACGGCATCGGCCCGGCCATCTAGCGCCCCTTTCAGAACCGGTCGGCGCCCCAGGTAGCTTGACGCCCGTGCCGCCGTCCAGACGTTCGCGGTTCGGAGCGCGGCGGGTCGCGGCACTGCTGGGGCTCGCCGTCATCGTCGTCGGCGGGGTGCTCTTCGTCACGCTGCGCGGCTCGGCGGCGACCACCGGCTACGACGCCTCGTATCCGCAGTGCTCGGGCTCCTACCCGTCGAAGCCGCTGTTTGGGATCGTCGGAGTCAACGGCGGGCTCGCGAACAACGCAAACCCGTGCCTCGGCGGCGAGCTCCAGTGGTCGCACGATGCGCCGGGGCAGAAGCGCCCGCAGCAACCACCCCTGTCGCTGTACATCGACACCGGCAACCCCGGCGCGCACCACGTCGCGGACTGGCCTCGTGGCGGCGCTACACCAAGCTACGGTGCGTGCAACGGCAAGCTGACGAATGCCTGCTCATACCTCTACGGCGAGCAGCGCGCCGCCCACTCCTACAGCCTCGTTTCCGCCCACGACCCGGCCGCGGCCGCCACTGCTCCGTGGTGGCTGGACGTCGAGCTCGCCGCGAGCTGGGCCGGGACCTACGAGCTGAACATCGCCGCGCTGCGGGGCTTCGTCGCCGGCCTGCACGACGCCGGGGCAGCCGGGCCGATCGGGATCTACTCCACCGGCGACCAGTGGCACGAGATCACGGGGCTGACCGCGCAGACGACGCGAACGGCCTTCGACGACCAGCCGCCCGGCTGGGTTGCCGGGACCAGGGCCACGCTCGCACAGGCGCGGGCGAACTGCGCAAGCGGCGGCTTCACCGGCGCGCCGCCGACGCTCGCGCAGTATCGAATCGGGCCGCTGGACGCCGATTTGCGCTGCAGCGGCAGAGGTTGATCGCGCGATCGCCCTGTTCGGATGAGTCTCCCGCGGGGGAGACGTGGCAGTCTGGGCTCGATCATGCGTGTCCGCCTCTCGATCCTCGCCTGCGTGGCGCTCTCGCTCGCTGCGTGCGGCGGCGGGAACAGCACGACGACGACCGCCGCGGCCGGCGGTGCATCGCCGCAAGACTGGGCGACCGGAGTCTGCACCGCCGTCAACACGTACGAGCTCGCGTTGCAGAACGCCGCGAAGTCGTTCACGCAGAACCCCTCCAAGGACGGGATCGACCAGGCTCTCACCAATGCGGAGCAGGCGACCCAGAGCCTCTCCACGACTCTGAAGGGACTCGGCAAGCCGAACACCGCCGCCGGGCAGACGGCTCGGACGACGATCGAGAATCTCGCGACGAAGATCTCCACCGACGTGGACAAGGTCAAACAGGCTGCTTCGAGCGGGAGCACGCTCCAGGCGGTCGCGAGCATCAGCGCGACCCTCGGCTCGATGAAGGGGTCGATCACGACCGCCGTCACCACGTTGCAGAACCTCCACGGCGGCGAGCTGCAGTCAGCATTGGCGTCGTCGCCCTCCTGCACGAAGCTCACCGGCAAGAAGTAGCGCGCAACCGAGAAGGCCGCCCGGAGGCGGCCTTCAAGTCGTGCGGCAGGTGTCGCCCGGCGTCAGCCGGCGAGGATCTTGGCCTTCTGGGCCTCGAACTCGGCGTCGGTCAGGACGCCGGACGCCTTCAGCTCGCCGAGCTGCTTCAGCTGCTCGAGCGGATCGGCTGCCGGCGCTGCCGCCGGAGCGGCGGGCTGTTCTTCGTACTGGCCCTGTTCCTCCTGAGACCAGCGGTTCGCCTGCCGGCGCGAGACGCGGTTGGAGACCGCGGTCGCGGTTCCCGCGACCACGGCCACGCGGGCGACTCCTCTAAGCAATGGCATATCTCGTCCTCCTACGCGTTGGCGGTGTCGAGCATCTCGGCGGCCTCGACGATGTCGGACATCGGAATCCCGCCCCTCGCGACGAGCTGTGCGCCGCTCGAGCTGATGGCCGCGGCGAATCCGCGCGCCCACCGGTTCTCGTAGAGCAGGATCGCGGCTGAGGCGCCCGACTCGAGCGCGCCGCCCGCTTCGTCGTAGTCGTCCTGGCCGAGCAGTCCGGACGACGCACCCGCGAACTCCACGAGGTCGAGCTCGCCGTCGGAGTCGATGTCCGCGAGCGCGAGACCGGCTACCACGCCGTCGTCCCCCTTGGTCACGAACACGAGGTCGAGCACGCGGATGAGACCGCGGTCCGACAGGTCGGCGAGCTCCTTCAACCCCTCGCCGTTGGGCTGCGTGCCGGGCGGCCACTCGACGATCAGATAGTCGACGGGGCCGAGCTCAATCTCGTCGGTCATGCATCTCCTCCTTCGTTTCCGCGCTTTCGCACTGGCATAGTCGCACTCGGGCCCGTCGCGGCATCATCCCGAGGGGGCGAACAGGAGTTGCGGTCCGGTAACCGATGCCGACCAGGGGCGCGGCTACGCTCGCTGCCCGTGTCGCGTCTCGCCTCCGTCTACCCGATCGTCAGCGCGCGCTCGCTCGCCCGGCTCTTCACGTACGAGATCTCCGACGAGGTGGAGAAGGGAGCCGTCCTCGCCATTCGCTTCGGCAACGCCAAGCGCCGCGGAGTCGTCGTCGACGCCGACGCGGAGGCGCCGCCCGACGTCGAGCCCGTCGCGGCCGACCGCGTGCTCGAGACCCTTCCGCCGGCGCTCGTCGACCTCGCCCTCTGGCTCGCCGACTACTACGGCTCCACGCCCGCCCGCGCGCTGGCGCTGGTCGCTCCGTACCAGCCGGCGCGGCGCGGCGAACGGAGGGAGGTGACGGCCGGGGCGGCGCTGCCCGCCGAGCCGGCGCCCGAGCATCTCTCCGAAGCACAGGAGCGCGCGCTGGCGCGGATCGAGTCGCTCCTCGCCGGTGGCGGTGGCAACGTCCTGCTCGAGGGCGCGACCGGCAGCGGCAAGACCGAGGTCTACATCCGCGCCTGCCAGGCGGCGCTCGCAGCCGGACGCAGCGCGATCGTCCTCGTCCCGGAGATCGCGCTGACGCCGCAGACGCTCGGGCGCTTCCGCGCACGCTTCGGCGACCGCGTCGCGCTGCTTCACTCCGGCCTCTCCGAGGCCGAGCGGCGGGACGAGCGGGAGCGGATCGTGTCGGGCGAAGCACCGGTCGTCGTCGGCGCCCGCTCGGCGGTGTTCGCGCCGCTTCCGTCGCTCGGCGTGATCTGCGTCGACGAGGAGCACGACGCGTCGTACAAGCAGGAATCCGATCCGCGTTACGACGCCCGCACGGTGGCCGCGAAGCGGGCAGCGCTCGAAGGCGCGGTCGCGATCTTCGGCTCGGCGACGCCGCGGCCTGAGTCGTGGCACGCGCTCGAGCGGCTCGAGCTCGGCGGCCGGATCGCAGCCCCGCTGCCGACGGTTCGCATCGTCGACCTGCGCCGCGAGACGGGCTATCCGCTCTCGGCCCCGCTGCTCGCCGAGCTGGGCCGGCTCGCGGACGGAGGCGGCAAGGCGATCCTGCTGCTCAACCGGCGGGGGATGGCGCCGGCCTTGCATTGCCGCGCGTGCGGCGCCACGCGCCGCTGCACGAACTGCGACGTCGCCCTGACGCTGCATGGAGACGGCACGCTCCGCTGCCACCACTGCGGCGCGCGCGAGCCGGTGAGCGAGACCTGTCCGGCCTGCGGCTCCCCCGAGCTTGCGCGCATCGGCGCCGGAACGCAGCGGCTCGAGCGTGAGCTCGAGCGTCATGTCCCCGAGCTCGAGCGGATCCGCCTCGACGCCGACGCAATCGCGAAGCCCGACGAGTTGCGCAGCGCGCTCGAGCGATTCGCGGCTGCCGACCGCGCCGTCCTCGTCGGAACCCAGATGGTCGCGAAGGGACACCACTTCGCCGGCGTCGAGCTCGCCGCTGTCGTGGACGCCGATACGGGTCTCGGCCTGCCCGACTTTCGCGCCGAGGAGCGGACGTTCCAGCTGCTGACCCAGCTCGCCGGCCGCAGCGGCCGCGACGCGCCGGGCCGCGTCCTCATCCAGACCTTTCAGCCGGAGTCGCGCGCGGTGCAGCACGCCGCCCGCCACGACGTCGACGGCTTCCTGGCCGGTGAGCTCGAGCGGCGCCGCGCGCTCGACTACCCGCCGTTCCGGCATCTCGTGCGCGTGCTCGTCTCGGGGCTTGACCTCGCCGATGCGACCCGCGCACTCGAGGAGTTGAAGGCCGGGCTGCCGGAGTTCGAGCTGCTCGGGCCCGCGCCGTTGCTGCGGCTGCGAGGCCGCCACCGAGCTCAGCTCGTGGGCAAGACCGACCGGCCGCGCGCGTTGGCCTCTCGGGCCGCTGCGCTGCTCGCCGTGGCTACTCCGGCGCTGCGCCGCGCCGGCCTCAGCGCGGTCGTCGACGTCGACCCACAATCCGTCTGATGCGCACCGGAGGATGCCTCTGCGGCGCCGTCCGCTATTCGGTCGAGGGGGAGCCGTTCCACGTCGGTCGCTGTCACTGCGGCGATTGCCGCAAGAGGTCCGGCAGCGCGTACGCCATCTACGGCCAGTGGCCGCTGAGCGCGTTCGAAGCCACCGGCGAGTACGCCACCTACGACGGAGACAGCTTCTGTCCCCGTTGCGGCTCGCGCCTGTTCCTTCTCGACCCGCAGGGCGTCGAGATCCAGCTCGGGTCGCTCGACGACGCGCCGTTCGAGCTACGACCCGAAGCGGAGATCTGGATCAAGCGTCGCGAGCCGTGGCTGCACGAGATCGAAGGCGCAGCGCAGTACACCGAGAACCGGCATTAGCGCCTAGCTGTCTTCGAGGCGCTGGAAGAGGATGAAGTCGCGCCACTCGCCGTTGATGCAGATGTAGTTCCGCGCGAGCCCGATTCGCTCGAAGCGGTTCTTCTCGAGCACGCGCTGCGAGGGCACGTTCTCGACGAGCGTCGCCGCCTCGACGCGATGCAGATCGACCTTGTCGAAGGCGTACGTGAGGATCTCGCCGACCGCGCCGGTCGCGAGACCGCGCCCGTTGCTCGCTCGATCGATCCAGTAGCCGATGACGCCGCTCGCCGGGACCGTCCCTCGAGATCCTGAAGAGGTTGATCGTCCCCACGATCGCCTCGCTGTCGACGATCGCGAACGGATGCGTTGCGTCGGCGAGCTGCCGCTCGAGCCGCGCTCGCTGGCCGTCGGCGGTGAAGAACTCCGGCGGCCGCGCGGGCTCGAACGGCGCGAGGAACTCGCGGTTCGCGCGATAGAGCGCCGCCAGCTCCTCGGCGTCCCCCGGCCGCACCGGCCGGATCACGCCAGCGCCACGTCCCGATCGGCAGGGAAGTGCTCGAGGATCCAGTCGGCGTCGAGCGGCTCCCGGAGATACGAGCGGCCGTTGATGCGGACGAAGTCGCGCGTGCGCGGATCCATTGGAAGGCGCGCCTCGGCCGGGAAGTTGCGGTTGTGCCGGTCGATCAGCTCGTTGACCTCGGCGAAGCTCCATTCGTCCGCGAGTCCGCGCCAGGTGGTCGCGAACTCGTCCGGGTTTTCGAGCTCGGCCGCGAGAGCCCGCCACGTCTCGCCCAGCTGGCGTTCGTGCTGGTCGACGGCGTTCTCGATCGCGCGCAGCCGGCGCATCCAGGCGGTCGGCCCGCCGAGCGCCTGGATGCCCGACGACGGGTCGGGACGGAAGTTGCGCAACCGCTGCCGGAGCGGCCTCCCGCGCACCGGGCTCGTCTTGAGATCGGCTTCGAGCTGCTCGCGTTCGCGCCGTTCCTGCGGTGTCTCCGCCCGTGTCGCGCCCTGGCCCATGAGCTCGTTCAGCGTCCTGGGATCCACGTCTGCGAGGGTACAGTCCGGCGAAATGGCAGAGATCGAAGGACAGGTCAAGGACGAGGAGCTCGACCCCGAGCAGCAGGCGCGACGCCGCCTGGCGCTCGCGCAGATCCGCCAGTACCCGGATGCGGCGCTGAAGATGGCCGCCCGCCCGGTCGAGGAGTTCGACGACGATCTGCAGCAGCTCGTCGAGCGGATGAAGCAGCTGATGGTCGACGCCAACGGGATCGGGCTCGCCGCGACCCAGGTCGGAGTGCTGCAGAGGGTCTTCGTCTTCCAGGTCGCAGAGGACGAGACCGTGGCACTCGCGAACCCGGAGATCGTCGAGCGCGGCGACGAGACCGCGGTCGAGGACGAGGGGTGCCTCTCGATCCAGGGCGTGCTCCTGCCCGTGGAGCGGCCGACGACGATCACGATCGCCGGGCAGGACGAGCACGGGGCCGACGTCCGGTACGAGCTCGAGGAGCCGTACTCCCGAGTGGCGCAGCACGAGTTCGACCACCTCGACGGCGTCCTGATCCTCGAACGGACGACGCCCGAGGCGCGGCGGGAGGCGCTCGCGAGCCTGCGTCCGCGCCTCGTCATCGGCTGAGCATGGCGCGCCGCATCGCGGTCGCCGCGACCGCGCCGTTCGGGGCGGACGTGCTGGAACGGCTCGCGGCCGAGCACGACGTCGCACAGCTGCTTACGCGTCCCGACAAGCCGCAGGGACGCGGCCGGAACGTCGCGGCTCCGCCGGCGAAAGAGGTCGCGGATCGGCTCGGGATTCCGGTCGCGCAGCCGGCGAAGCTCGACGGATCCGTGGAAATCGCCGCGGACACGGTCGTCGTCTGCGCCTACGGGCTCCTGATCCCGAACGAGTTGCTCGAGCGCGCGCTCTGGCTCAACATCCATCCCTCGTTGCTGCCGCGCTGGCGCGGCGCCGCACCGGTCGAGCGCGCGATCATCGCGGGGGACGACGAGACGGGGGTCACGATCCATCGCACCGTCGAGGCGCTCGACGCCGGGCCGGTCGCGGCGCGACGAGCCTTCCCGATCGGCCCGGACGAGGACGCCGGCGCGGTCTATGCCCACGCGGCCGAGGTAGCGGCGGAGCTGCTCAGCGAGGTGCTCTCGCACCGCGAGCCTCGGTTCGAGCCACAGGCGGAGGACGGCGTCACGTACGCCGAGAAGATCCGGCCGGAGGATCGCGAGCTCGATCCCCGCGCGCCGGCGCAGGAGCTCGTGAACCGCGTGCGGGCGCTCTCGCCGCACATCGGGGCGCGGCTCGGCGACCTGATCGTCTGGCGGGCGAGAGTGGGGGATGACGGCTCCTTCGAGCCGGTCGAGGTGCAGCCCGGCGGCGGCCGGCGCATGGCCTACGACGCCTATCTGCGAGGGCGCCGATGACCTGGTGGCACGCCGTCGTCGAGGCTGAGCACGAGCTCCAGAACCCGACGAGCGCGGACAAGATCCGCCTGCTCGGTGAGCGGCTGGGCCTCGGCTCCCGCTCACACGTCGTCGACCTCGCGTCGGGCAGCGGCGGGCCGGCCGTCATCCTCGCCGAGACGTTCGGCTGCCGGCTGACGTGTGTGGAGCGGGCGCCGGAGTTCGTCGCCACCGCCCGGCAGCGTGTCGCGGCCGCGGGCCTCGAGGACCGCATCGAGATCGTCGAGGCGGATGCCTCCAACTACGAGCTCGGCCGCTACGACGCGGCGCTGTGCCTCGGCGCGACGTTCGTCTTCGGCGGCCTCGTCCCCACGGTCGAGCGGCTGCGCCCTGCCGCTCCGCTCCTTGCGGTCGGCGAGCCGTACTGGCGCGAGTGGCCCCTGCCTTCCGCCGCCTCCGGCCCGCCCCGTACCGACGAAGAGGAGTGGCTGCCGCTCGCGCAGACGATCGAGCGGGTGGAGTCGACCGGCGCGCGCGTCGTCTCGCTCATCTCGTCCTCGGAGGACGACTGGGACCGCTACGAATCGCTCCACTGGCAGACGCTCGACACCTGGCTGGCCGCGAATCCCGGCCATCCCCAGGCCGAGGAGTTCCGCGAGCGCGGCGCCGCCCATCGCGCCCGCTATCTCGCCTGGGAGCGCGCGGCGATGGGGTGGGCGATCTTCGTCTGCCGCTCGTGATCAGCCCCGCGCGCAAGGCGGCCTACGAGGTGCTCCTGCGCGTGTTCGAGCAGGACGCGTACGCGGACCGCGCGTTCCGCAGCGCCGCCGAGGGCCTGGACGAGCGGGAGCGCGCGTTCGCCCAACGGCTTGCCTACGGATCGGTGCAGCGCGTGCGGACGCTCGACCACGCGATCGAGACCCTCGGGCGGCGGCCGGTACGGAAGCTCGATCCGCCCGTGCGGGCGGCGCTCCGCCTCGGCGCGTACCAGCTCGTTTACACGGACACCGCTCCGCACGCGGCCGTGAACGAGTCGGTCGAGCTCGTGCGCCGCGCCAGGCTCGAACGGGCGGTTCCGTTCACGAACGCCGTGATGAGACGGCTCGACGCCGGGATCCGGCCGCTGCTCGCGGCGCTGCCGGACGGAGCGCTCAAGGAGTCGTATCCCGACTGGATCCACGAGATGTTCGCGCGCGCGCTCGGGGAAGAGGGCGCGCTCGCGCTGATGCGCGCCATGAACGAACCGCTCGAGACGGTCGTGAGGCTCGTGCGCGGCGAGCCTCCGCTCGGCTCCGAGCCGACCGACGTCCCGGGCGCGTACCGCGTCGAGCGCGTCGACGAGGGACTCGTCGCCGCGGGAAGGGTCTGGCCGCAGAGCCGCGGCTCCCAGCTCGCCGGCCTCTGCGTCGGCTCGAGCGACGGCGAGCGTGTGCTCGACCTCTGCGCGGCGCCCGGAGGCAAGACGGGCCAGTTGAGCGGCGACGTGACGGCCGTCGAGATCGATCCGGCCCGCGCGCGAGAGCTGCGCGAGAACCTCGCGACGATGGGCCGCTCCGATGTCTCCGTCGTCGAGGCGGACGGAACCGCGCTGCCGCCGGAGCTCGACGGCTTCGACCGCGCGCTCGTCGACGCGCCGTGCTCCGGTCTCGGCGTACTCGCTCAGCGGCCCGATCTGCGCTGGCGGGCGCAGCCGCTGCCGGAGCTCCAGCTCGCGCTGCTCTGCGCTGCCGCCGAGCGCGTGCGGCCGGGCGGCACGATCGTCTACTCGGTGTGCACCCTGAACCCGGACGAGTGCGAGGCGGTGGTCGACGCGAGCGGGCTGACCGTCCTGCCGCTCGGCGAGGAGTGGCCGGCGTTCGCGCACCCGTCGCGGCCGGAGTTCGTCCTCACGCTGCCGCACGTCCACGGCACGAGTGGGTTCTTCGTCGCGCGTCTCGTACGATCGCCTGGATGAGCTGGCAGGACTGGGTGCGGAACGCGGAGGTCGAGCCGTCGCTCTACGCGGCCGACTTCGCACGCCTCGGCGAGCAGATCGAGGAGCTCCTCGCCGCCGGCTGCCGCATCTTCCACTTCGACGTCGGCGACGGCCACTTCATCGAGCCGGTCACGATCGGCCCCGTCGTGCTGGAGTCGATCGCACCGCTCGTGCACGAGGCGGGCGGGGTGCTCGACTGCCACCTGATGGTCGACAACCCGCTGCGTTGCATCCCGCAGATCGCCCGCGCGGGCGGAGACAGCGCGACCTTCCACTTCGAAGTCGTCGACGACGTGCCCGCGACGATCGCCGCGGCCCGGGAGCACGGCCTGCAGGTCGGCGTCGCGTTCAACCCCGAGAGCGAGCCGGAGGACGTCGCCGCGGTCGCCGCAGACGCCGACCTCGTCCTCTGCATGAGCATCCATCCCGGCTACAGCGGCCAGAAGTTCATGCCGGAAGCGCTCGGCCGGCTCCGGCGCCTGCGCGACGGCCTGCCCGAGGACGTGTATGTCCAGGTCGACGGCGGGATCGATCCCAAGACGATCGGCCCGGCGTATGAGGCAGGCGCGTCGCTACTGGTCGCCGGCTCGGCGGTCTTCGGCAGCGAGGATCTCGCCGGCGCCTACCGCGGTCTCGTCCAGGATCTCGAGTGACCCACTTCGAGCACGCGCTCGAGCTGGCCGAGCGCGGACGCGGAAAGACGCGAGACAACCCCCTCGTCGGCGCGGTCGTCGTGCGAGACGGCGAGGTCGTGGGGGAGGGCTGGTACTCCTACGACGGAGTCCGGCACGCCGAGACGATCGCGCTCGAGGAGGCGGGCGACGCAGCGCGCGGCGCGACCCTGTACGTGACGCTCGAACCCTGCTCGCATCACGGTCGCACGCCGCCCTGCGCCGAGGCGGTCGTGGCGTCGGGAGTGGCGCGCGTCGTGGTCGGCGCTCGCGACCCGAACCCTCTGGTGGACGGGCGGGGGCTCGACCGAATCCGTAGCGCAGGTGTCGAGGTCGAGCTGCTCGACGATCTCGACGCGCGCCGGCAGAACGACGCCTGGCGCGTCTGGAAGTCCCTCGATCGGCCCTTCGTCACCTACAAGGCCGCGGTGACGCTCGACGGACGGGTCGCGGTTCCCGGTCGCCGCTGGGTCTCGGGCGAGGAGTCGAGACGCCGCGTGCACGAGCTGCGGGCAGCCAGCGACGCGGTCGCGGTCGGGATGGGAACCGTGCGGGCGGACGCGCCGCGGCTCGACGCGCGCGGGGTCGAGGTCGCGACCCAGCCGCGCCGGCTCGCGTTCGGCCGTGGGCCGCTGCCCGACGACTCGGAGCTCGAGCTGCGCAGCGGTCCACTCGAGGAGGAGCTCCGTGCCCTCGCCGTCGAAGGTGTGCAGTCGCTGCTGCTCGAAGGCGGGCCGACGCTCGCGACCGCGTTCCTCGCCGCCGGCTTCGTCGACAAGCTCCTTCTCTTCGTCGCGCCCGTCCTCGCGGGCGAAGGGCCGCGCACGCTCGGCGATCTCGACGAGCCGCTCGAGCTGCTCCACCTGCGCACCGAGCCCTCCGGAGAAGACGTGCTCTTGGAGGCGTACCTGCACGAGCCGTAACCTTTACTGCATGTTCACCGGCATCGTCCTCGAACTCGGAGCCGTCGCAGCCTTCGACGGCTCGCGGCTCGTCGTCGCGGCACCCGAGATCGCGGCGGACGCGCAGGTTGGCGATTCCGTCTCGGTGGCGGGCGTCTGCCTCACGGTGGTGGCCACGGAGGACGGCCGGCTCGCGTTCGACGTCGTGCCCGAGACGCTCTCGCGCACGGCGCTCGGCGGCCTCGAGCCCGGCGACACGCTCAACCTCGAGCCGTCGCTGCGAGTCGGCGACCGCCTCGGCGGCCACGTCGTGCAGGGCCACGTCGACGCCGTCGGCCGTGTCCGCTCGATCACGCCGGAGGGAGACAGCCGCCGCATCTGGATCGACGCCCCGCAGGCGGTGCTGGGTTACTGCATCGAGAAGGGGTCGATTGCGGTCGACGGGGTGTCGCTCACGGTCGCGGCCTTCGACGACGACGGCTTCGAGGTCGCGCTGATCCCGCACACGCTCGCGGTGACGACGCTCGGCCGCCTCGAGCCGGGCGACGAGCTCAACCTCGAGGCCGACGTGCTCGGCAAGGTCGTCGAGCGTCTCGTGGCGGCGAGGCTGTCATGAGCTCGGCCGTCACCCCGTTCGCCTCGATCGAGGAGGCGGTCGAGGACATCCGCAGCGGGAAGATGGTGGTCGTCGTCGACGACCCCGAGCGCGAGAACGAGGGCGATCTCGTGGTGGCGGCGCAGTTCGCGACGGCGGAGGCCGTCAACTTCATGGCGACGCACGCGCGCGGCCTCATCTGCCTCTGTCTCACCGGCGAGCGCTGCGAGGAACTCGGCCTGCCGCAGATGACACACCGGAACGAGGCGCGGCTGGGCACGGCGTTCACGAACTCCGTGGAGGCCCGCGAAGGCGTGACGACCGGCATCTCGGCGGCCGACCGCGCGCACACGATCGAAGTCGCGATCGATCCGCGTTCGACACCGCACGACCTCGTCCAGCCCGGCCACGTCTTCCCGCTCCGCGCGCGCGATGGAGGCGTCCTCGTCCGGGCGGGCCAGACCGAGGCCGCCGTCGATCTTGCCCGGCTCGCGGGCCTCGCGCCGGCCGGCGTGGTCTGCGAGATCATGAACGAGGACGGGACGATGGCCCGCGTTCCCGACCTCGTGCCGTACTGCGAGCGGCACGGGCTGCGCATGATCACGGTCGCCGACCTGATCGAGTACCGCCGGCGGACGGAGAAGCTCGTCGAGCGCGTCGTCTCCGTTCAGCTGCCGACCGAGTTCGGTGCCTTCCGGGCGGTCGCTTTCCGCGAGACGCTCACCGGCCGCAACCACGTCGCGCTCGTCATGGGCGACGTCGGCGACGACGTCCTCGTGCGCGTCCACTCGGAGTGCCTCACCGGCGACGTCTTCCACTCGCTGCGCTGCGACTGCGGCGAGCAGCTCGAGGCGGCCCTCGCGGCGATCGCGGCCGAGGGCTGCGGCGTTCTCCTCTACATGGCCCAGGAGGGGCGTGGCATCGGGCTCCTCAACAAGCTCAGGGCGTACGAGCTGCAGGAGCAGGGGCTCGACACCGTCGACGCCAACCTCGCCTTGGGCTTCGCGGCCGACGAGCGCGAGTGGGGGATCGGCAACCAGATCCTCGCCGACCTCGGGATCACGACGATGCGGCTCCTGACGAACAACCCCAAGAAGGTCTCAGGCGTCGAGGCGTACGGCTTGAAGGTGACCGAGCAGGTACCGATCGAGATGCCGCCGCACCCCGAGAACGCGCGCTATCTGGCCGCCAAGCGGGATAAGCTCGGACACAAGCTCCATCATCAGGATCTCAAGTACGAGTCGGAGGGCGAATGAGCGGGACTGGCGGTTTCTGGCCGGGCGAGGCACCGGCTGCCGAAGAGGAGCAAGCGCAGGAATCCGAGCCGGAAGTCGTCGAGCCGCGCGGCTGGCCGGGGTCCGACGAGCCGGCGGCGGAGGCCGTGCAGCCCGCGCCGGAGGTCGTACAACCTGCACCGGAGGCGGAGCCCGTGCAACCGGCCGCGACGGTGGCCCCCGCGACGGCCGAGCCCGAGCCCGAAGTCGAGGAGGAGCCCCAACCCGAGCCTGCCGTGGACAACCACGTGCCGGGCGAGCTCGACATCCCCGACGGCGTCGCCGTCCTCGAAGGCTCTCCGTCCGGCGCGGACCGCACGGTCGGCGTCGTCGTCTCGCGGTTCAACGGCGAGATCACCGACCGGCTCCTCGCCTCGACGCTCGAGGCGCTCGCAGCCGCCGGCGTGCCCGAGGAACGGATCACCGTGATGCCGGTTCCCGGTGCGTTCGAGCTCCCGATCGGAGCGATGGCGCTCGCGAAGACACGCCGCTACTCGTGTGTCATCGCGCTCGGCTGTGTGGTGCGCGGCGAGACGGCCCACTTCGACTACGTCGCGGGCGAGGCGGCGTCGGGTCTCCAGCTCGCGGGCCTCGAGACCGGCGTGCCGGTGGCGTTCGGCGTCCTCACGGTGGACACGGCCGAGCAGGCCGAGGCGCGCCTCGACAAGGGTGCAGACGCCGCACGCACCGCGCTCGAGATGGCCGACCTGTTCTCGCAGGTGCGGCGGCAAGCGAAGTCCGGCTAGCCCCGGCTGTCGGCTATTCTGGGCCGCCGATGTCCAAGGTTTGCGCAGTCTGCGGGAAGAAGCCCGGCTTCGGCAATCACCGGAGCCACTCGATGGTGGCCACGAAGCGGCGCTTCAACCCGAACCTCCAGCGCGTCCGCGTCCTGATCGCGGGCAAGGCGACGCGGGCGTACGTCTGCACGCGCTGCCTCAAGGCCGGCAAGGTCCAGAAGGCTCTCTAGCGCTAGTCGTCCTTCGGGACGTCGTAGATGAACCAGAGCTGCTCGCCGGTCTGGGAGCCGGACCGGGCCTGCGCGGTGATCTGACCGAGGTCCGGATACTCCACGACCTCGGGCAGCTGCAGCGAAGAGGCCATCAGGAACCGGCAGGTTCCGTCGCCGTTGTTGCGAAAGCCGTGCGCGCCCGCCGGCCCCACCGGGAAAATCACTACCTCGCCGCGGCTCACGAGCCGCTCGCCCTCCTCCGTCTTCATCGTCATCTCGCCGTCGAGCACCACGAGCATCTCCTCGCCGCCGTGGTGGAAGTGGTAGACGACGAAGTTGCCGGGTCCCAGCTCGTAGACGGTCGCGCCGAGGCGCTCCGCGTGCGGTAACCGCTTCGCACGCGCGCCCCCGCCCGACCAGTCCTCGTATTCGTCCCACTCGTCTGTCCAGATGTTGTTGTCGGTCATGCCGGGATTCTGCTCGCAACCGCGTGCCGGGGTCGCCGGTCCAAGCGAGCAATGGAAGCGGGGCACGTGCTCACTTCGCGCTTCGGGCGAATCACGATCTCGAGCGAGGCGATCGCGCAGATCGTGGCCGAGACGGCGCTCGAGTGCTACGGGGTGGTCGGGATGAAGGGATCGCTGCGCGGGCAGCTCGCGCGCGCGCGCGGCCGACCACGCGGGATCGAGATCGGCCGCGACGGAGGCGAGGTGACGATCGACCTCCACGTCGTCGTCGAGTACGGCCTCAACCTCGCCGAGGTCGCCTCGAGCGTCAGCAATCGCGTGGCCTACGAGGTGGAGCGCCTGACAGGGCTCTCGGTCGGCGCCGTCGAGGTGCACGTCGACGACGTCCGAACCGGGGGGAAGTGACCGCGCGGACCGATCTCGAGCTCGTTCGCGGCCTCGTCGGCGCCGCGCTCGTCTCGCTCGAGACGAGTCGCAGCCGCATCGACGACCTCAACGTCTATCCCGTCCCCGACGGGGACACCGGCACGAACCTCACCCTCACGGTGCGCGCCGTCGCCGACGCCGTCGCCTCGGCGGAACCGGCCGAGCGGCCGGCGCTGGCGCAGGCGGTCGCTCGCGCCGCGCTGATGGGGGCGCGCGGCAACTCGGGCGTGATCCTCAGCCAGATCGTGCGAGGCGCCGCCGACGTCCTCGCATCCTCGACGAACGGGATCGATCCGGCGCTGACCGCTCAGGCGCTGCGCGGCGCCTCCGACGCCGCGTATCGCGCGGTGCGGCGGCCGGTCGAGGGGACGATGCTCTCGGTCATCCGCGAGCTCGCCGAAGAGGCCGAGCGGCGCGCGGCCGGGCCCGAGCCGGTGGGCGAGCTGCTCGTCGAGCTCGTCCGGCACGGGGACGACGCCGTCGCGCGCACGCCCGAGCAGCTCGACGTCCTGCGCGAAGCCGGGGTGGTCGATGCGGGCGGTGCAGGGCTCGTCGAGCTCCTGCGTGGATTGGCCGGCGCGGTCACCGGCGAGGCGCTGCCTGCGGCGCCTGCGGAGGTGGCCCCGACCGGCGCCGACGCCATCCATCTCGAGCCGTCCCGATATCGCTACTGCACCGTCTTCGTCGTGGAGGGCGAGACGCTCGATCGCGACGAGCTCGAGGCGCAGCTCGAGCCGCTGGGCGACTCGCTCGTCGTCGTGGGCGACGAATCCGCGCTCAAGGTGCATGTCCACACCGACGACCCGGGGGCCGCGCTCTCGCTCGGTACCGAGGCCGGCACGATCGAGGGCGTCGAGATCGCGAACATGCACGAGCAGCAGGAGCAGCGGGAGCGGCGGCTCTCGCTCGTCCCGTCCGCGCGGGTGAAGAGTGGTGTCGTCGCGGTCGTCGCAGGCGAGGGGAACCGGCGCCTGTTCGAGACGCTCGCGGAGCCGGTCGGGGCGATCCGCGTCGTCGCCGGCGGGCAGACCGCGAATCCGTCGACAGCCGAGCTCGTGGCCGCGCTCGAGGAGCTGGACGCGGAAGAGGCGATCCTCCTGCCGAACAACTCGAACGTGCGGCTCGCCGCCGAGCACGCCGCCGAGCAGTCGGAGCTCCGCGTCGAGGTCGTCCCGACGGACTCGATCCCGGCAGGCCTCGCCGCGCTCGTCGCCTACGACGGGTCGCGCGGAGCCGCCGAGAACGCCGCCGACATGGCCGCGGCCGCCGCTGCAGTCGCGACGGGCGAGGTGACACGCGCCTCGCGCGACATCCGGCTGAACGGGCTGGCGATCATGCGCGGCGACTGGCTCGGACTCGTGGACGGCGAGCCGGTCGCGGGCGGAGACGAGTTCTTCGAGGTCGCGTTGGAAGTCGTCGAGCGCCTTCTGGCGGAGCCGCGGGCACTTCTGACGCTTCTCGCCGGTGCGGAGCCGCCACCGCTCGACGCGCTCGTCGAGCGGCTTACGGCGACGCATCCGGAGGTCGAGGTCGAACTGCACGAGGGCGGTCAGCCTCATTACCCCCTCTTGCTCGGAGCGGAATGAACGAGCCCCCAACGAGACGAAGCACGGGCCAGTCGACCGCGCTATGCGGCGCGCTGCGGCGTCCTCAGTCGCGTGAATAGCGTCGCTATTCACGCTCCCTGCGTCCTTGCATCGCATCCGCCTATCGCGCTCGACCGGCGCGTGATCGCTCGTTGGAAGCTCTAGGCTCCAATGGATGCCGCCGGTCCGGGTCTTGCTCGTCGAGGACAACGACGTCTTTCGCGATGCGCTCGAGCTTCTGCTCGGGATGCGGGACGACATCGAGGTCGTGGCGTCCGTCGGTGACGGTGCCGCGGCGGTCTCGGCGGCGGCCGAGCACCGGCCGGACGTCGTGCTGATGGATTACCGGCTCCCGGCCCTCGACGGCATCCAGGCCACCGCGCAAGTCGTCTCGACCGTGCCGGGCGTCGCAGTCGTCGCGCTGACGGCCTCCGCCGACGCGGCCGAGCGCGAGGCGCTCCTCGAAGCGGGCGCTGTCGCCTGCCTGGCGAAGGATCAGGAGCTCGACGAGATCGTCGCTGCGATCCTTCAGGCTGCCACCGCGGCGTGAAGCTCACGGCCGAGAACACGGCGATCGTCCTCGACTCGACCGCCGACCTGCCCGACGCCGCGGAGCGCTTCCCGAACTGGCGCGTGGTGCCGCTCTACGTCAACTTCGGCGCCGACAGCCTCCGCGACGGCATCGACATCGATCCGGCGGAGTTCTACGCACGCCTCCGCAACTCGCCGGTCTTTCCCACGACGTCGCAGCCGACGCCCGGCGACTTCCTCGCCTGCTACCAGGATCTCCGCGCGTTCGAACGGATCTTCTCGCTGCACGTGTCCGCGCGGGTCTCCGGCACCTTCGCAAGTGCGGAAGGGGCCGCGGCCGAGCTCGGGCACGGCATCGTGCGTGCGATCGACACCGAGACGGCCTCGGCGTCGATCGCGATGCTCGCCCTGGCGATCCAGCGGAGGCTCGAGCGCGGCACGACCGACGAAGAGGTCGACGCGCTCGTCGAGCGGTACCGCCGCGAGCGCGGGCTCCTGTTCACCGTGGACACGCTCGAGTTCCTCCAGCGCGGCGGGCGCATCGGGAAGGCGGCCGCGTTCGCCGGGACCGCTGCTCCACGTCAAGCCGATCCTCTCGATCCGCGACGGCGAGGTCGAGCCGGTCAAACGCGTGCGCGGGGAGAGGAAGGCGTTCGCCGAGCTCGGGGAGGCGCTCGAGACCGAGACCGCGGACGACCCCGCGTACCGACTCGCGGTCGCGCACGCTGCGGCGCCGGAGCGGGCGGCGGAGCTCGAAGCGCTCGTCCGCGAGCGGCGTCCTCACGCGGAGCTCGAGCTCGTGGTCGCGCTCGGCGCGGTGATCGGCGCGCACGCCGGGCCGGGCACGCTCGCGCTGTTCTGGTTCCGCGACGGAGACTGACGTCCGGTCCGCGCGGAATACTCAGTCCGCCCGGTGCCACGGACGATGACAGCCACCCGTCGACAGACGGTCTTTGCAGGCCTGGACCAACCCGGGGCCTGGCCCCCGACGCCGCGCGCGCTCCGGCCGGAACGCCTCGACCTGGGGCTCGACTCGCTGCCCGGCGTCGCTGCAGCCACCCGGCGGAAGCTCGGCAAGCTCGGGCTCGCCACGGTGCGCGACGTCCTCGAGCACCGTCCGCGGCGGTACGAGACGGCCGCGGACGTGGTCTCGATCGCCGCGTTGCGCGACGGCGAGGAGGTGGTGGTGAGCGGCCGCGTGCTCAACGTCGAGAAGCGGCCGATGCGCGGGCGGCGGCGGACGCGGATCGTCGCGCGCGTCGCCGACGACACGGCCGCGATCAGCGTCACCTGGTTCAACCAGCCCTGGCTCGCCGACCGCCTGCAACCCGGAACGGAGGTTCGGCTGCGCGGCAAGCTCGGCCGCTACGGCTTCGAGCCCCGCTCCTACGACATCGGCGACGAGGCCCGTGCGACGGCGGACTTCGCGCCGGTCTATCCGGCCGCGGAGGAGATCGCCGCCGCGACCGTCCGTCGCGTGGTGGACGCGGCGCTCCCGCTTGCGTCGCAGGTTCCGGATCCGCTTCCGGCCGAGTTGCGGGAGCGCGAGGGGCTGGCGTTGAAGCGAGACGCGCTCGCGGCGGTGCACCGGCCGCGCGACCTCGCCCAGGCTGAGGCCGGGCGGCAGCGACTCGCCTTCGAGGAGCTGCTCGTTCTGCAGGTCGGCATCGCGCGGCGCGTGGCCGAGCGCGAGAGGACGCTCGCGCCCGGGCTGGGCATGCCCGGTGACCTCATCCACCGCTACCGCACCGCGCTGCCGTTCGCGCTCACGCCGTACCAGGAGCAAGCGATCCGTGAGATCGACGGCGACCTGACGCGCACCGTCCCGATGCAGCGACTGTTGCAGGGCGACGTCGGCTCGGGCAAGACGGTCGTCGCGCTCTACGCGCTGCTGCGTGCGGTCGAGAACGGGCGCCAGGGTGCGCTCATGGCGCCGACGGAAACCCTTGCTGAGCAGCACTTTCTCACGGTCGCCGACCTCTGCCTCGAGCTCGGAGTCAGCTGCGCGCTGCTCACGAGCTCCTCCAGGAAGCGGGAGCGAGAGACCGCGCTGGGGGCAGACGTGGTGGTGGGGACGCATGCGCTGATCCAGGAAGGCTTCGAGTTGCGCGACCTCGCGGTGGCGGTCGTCGACGAGCAGCATCGCTTCGGTGTCGAGCAGCGCGCTGCTCTGGTGGCCGGTCGCGCGCCGCACGTCCTGCACATGACCGCAACGCCGATCCCGCGTACGCTCGCGCTGACGGTCTACGGCGACCTCGCCGTGTCCGAGATCGCCAAGCCGCCGGCCTCGCGGAAGCCGGTGATCACGAGCTGGATCACCGAGGACCGGGCCTCCGAGGCGTACACGCGCCTCGCGCGTCTGCTGCGAGAGGGAAGGCAGGCCTACGTCGTCTGTCCGCTGATCGAGGCGTCCGAGACCTCGCTCGCGCGCGCGGCGGAGGAGGAGGCCGAGCGGCTGCGTCGCGCCGAGCTGCGCGCGTTCCGGGTCGGCTGCCTGCACGGTCGGCTCAAGGCGGCCGAGCGACGCGAACTGATGGCGCGCTTCAAGGCCTGCGAGCTCGACGTGCTCGTTGCGACGACGGTGATCGAGGTCGGCGTCGACGTCGCGAACGCGACCGTGATGATCGTCCAGGAGGCGGACCGCTTCGGGCTTGCGCAACTCCACCAGCTCCGCGGCCGCGTCGGACGTGGCGCGGAGCAGTCGTACTGCTTGCTCGTCTCGCGGGCGAAGGAGGAGTTGACGGAGTCGGCACACGCGCGGCTGCAGGCGCTCTGCGACACGAGTGACGGCTTCGAGCTCGCCGAGGTCGACCTCGAGCTGCGCGGCGGCGGCGCACTGCTCGGCACGCGCCAGTCCGGTCTCTCCGACCTTCGCTTCGCGCATCTCCGACGGGATCGGGACCTGCTCGAGCGGGCGCGAGCGGCAGCACCGGCGGTCGGTCCGGGGCCGGTGCAGGAGGCCGCCGAGGCGCTCTTCGCCGAGATCGACCCCGAGGCGCTCGCATGAGAAGGCTGCTTGCGCTTCTACGAGGCCGGAGGTCGCAGCGAAAGGCGCCGCCGATCGATTCCGAGCGGCTCCTGCGGATTTATCGCGAGACTCACGAGCACGTCGAAGAGCTGCGCCGCGCAGCCTAGGCGAGCGACGATCCTCCGATGCGCGTGATCGCCGGCAGCAGGAAGGGCCACAAGCTCGTCGCGCCGCCCGGGCTCGACACTCGGCCGACCTCCGACCGTGTTCGCGAGAACATCTTCAACCTCGTCGGCCCGGTCGACGGCGCCCGCGTCCTCGATCTCTTCGCCGGCTCGGGAGCGCTCGGCATCGAGGCGCTCTCGCGCGGCGCGGCGAGTGCGGTGTTCGTCGAGCACGACGCAGAAGCCGTGCGGGCGATCGAGCGCAACCTCGACCACGTGCGGCTCACCGGTGCGCGAGTCGTGCGCGGCGACGTCCTGCGGACGATCGGCCAGGAGGCGACCGCAGGCGCGAAGTACGATCTCGTGCTGGTCGATCCTCCCTACGGAATGCTCACCGAGATTCAGCCCCGCCTCGCCCGCAACCTGCCGCCGCTGCTCGCAGCGGACGGCCTCCTCGTCGTCGAGACGGACGCACGCACCGAGCCCGAGCTGCCGCTGCCGGTGCGCACGAGCCGGAAGTACGGCCAGACGCGCGTCACGCTCTTCGAGGGAGCGGAACGGTGATCACTGCGATCGCGCCGGGCACGTACGACCCGGTCACGAACGGACATGTCGACGTGCTCACGCGCACGGCCGGGATCTTCGACCGCGTCGTGGTGGGGGTCGTGGGCACGCCGCAGCACAAGGAGCCGATGTTCGCGGTCGAGGAGCGGGTCGAGTTCCTCCGCGGCGCGCTGTCAGGCCTGCAGAACGTCGAGATCGACGTCTTCCGCGAGCTCGTCGTCGACTTCGCGCGCAAGTGGGATGCGAAAGTGCTCGTCAAGGGACTCCGCGTCATCTCCGACTTCGAGTGGGAGTTCCAGATGAACCAGCTCAACCGGACGCTCGCGCCCGAGATCGAGACGGTCTACGTGATGGCGAGCCCGCAGGTGAGCTTCGTCTCGTCGAGCGGCGTGAAGGAGATCGCAGCGTTCGGCGGTGACGTGTCCGCGCTCGTCCCGGCGCCGGTGGCACGGAGGCTCGCGGAGCTCTTCCCGGACGGACGGCCGGGCACGCCGGAGAGGCCGGGCGAGTGACCGAGCTCGACCTCACCCTCGCCGACGGGCGGACGCTTCACATGTACGACGAGGGAGACCCGCACGGCGCCGTGGTCGTCGTCCATCACGGCACGCCTTCGTCCGGACGGCTCTACCCCGCGGCGGTCGAGGATGCCCGCGAGCGCGGCATACGCCTGATCGGCTACGACCGCCCGGGGTACGGCGGCTCCTCCCCAAGCCGGGACGTTCGGTCGGCGATGCGGCGGCCGACGTCGCCGAGCTGCTCGATGCGCTCGACGTGGGCCGCTTCGCAAGCTCGGGCCATTCCGGCGGCGGGCCGCACTCACTCGCCTGCGCTGCACTGCTGCCCGAGCGCTGCGTTGCAGCCGCGGCTCTCGCCTCGCCCGGCCCCTACGGAGCCGAAGGGCTCGACTGGCTCGAGGGAATGGGGGAGATGAACGTCGAGGAGTTCGGTCTCGCCCTCGCCGGCGCCGAGGCGCTTGAGCCGGCGATCCGGCGTAACCAGGCAGAGATGTTCTCTTCCGGCCCCGACGAATTGCGGCAGGCGTTGTTGACCGTGCTCTCGCCGGTGGACCAGGCGGCGTTCACGCCCGAGGTCGGGGAGTTCATTTACTCGGTGATGGACACATCACGCTCGCCGTCAGCCGCATTCCCGACGTGCACGAGTGGCTGTTGGAGCGGTTCTGAGGTCGGCGTCCTCCGCCGAGGGGGCTACACTGCCGAACCAATGGACGTACTTGTTCTGATCGACAAGCTCGACGACCTCGTTCACAACGCCAAGGCCGTTCCCCTCACCGACCAGGTGCGGATCGACCGCGAGGAGATCTACGACATCCTCGACCAGATGCGCGCGACGATTCCGGAGGAGATCAAGCAGGCCCGCTGGATCGTCAAGGAGCGTCAGGAGATGCTGGCCGAGGCGAAGCGCGAGGTCGACCGGCTGCTCGCCGAGGCGCGGGAACAGGCGGTGCGCGAGGCGTCGCAGACCGAGATCGTGAAGATCGCGGAACGGCAGGCTGACGAGATCGTCGACGATGCCCGGCGCAGCGCACGCGAGATGAAGCTCGAGATGGAGGACTGGGCCGACAACCAGCTCGCCTCCCTCGAAGTGAATCTCGAGCGCTTCCTGACGGCGGTTCGGCGGGGTCGCGAGCGGCTGCACGAGCGCTCGCAGGAGACGGTCATCGCGGGCCTCGGCGCCAACGGCGACGTCGCCGACGACGAGCGCTTCTAGCGTCTAGCCCCGCAGCCGCAGCGTCACGGTGGTCTGCGCCCTGTGCGGCCACGAAATGAGTGTGCCGCGCAACGGCTGCTGGGCGATGACCACCGCGTTGCAGCGCTTTCTCGGGAACTTGCGGACCTTGAGGCCCGACTCGAGCGCGATCCGCTCGGCGTGGCAGGCCTTCAGGCCGACGAGATTAGGAATGACGATCGAGCGGACGGTTTGCGGTTGTTGAGGCGGGGAGGCGTGGGTTTGCGACGAGACCCCCACAGCCGCAAAGAGCCCGAGGATGGCGACGAAGACGAAGGCCAGAGCGAGGCCGACTGCGATCCAGATCCAGCGTCGCCTTCGCTTCTGCGGCGGCGGCTGCTCGGCGATGAGTCCGCGCTCGCTCGCCCACGTCGCTGCAAAGCGGCGCGGATCGCTTTCGCCCAGCATCTCGGCGGGGGAGACGCCGTCGGCCTGGGCCTCCTCGAGATCGGTCTCGAGATCCGTCGCCATCTCGTCGGCGATGGAGTCCGGGACGCCGAGCCGCTTCCACTCCCGCCGGCACTCCTCGACGAACGTGGTCATGCCGACACCTCCGCTTCGATAGCTCCCAGAACCGAGTCGACCTCGTCGCGGACGCCGCGCCAGGCAAGCGCTCCTTCCGCCAGCGCGCGCCGGCCGGTCACCGACGCGCGGTAGTACTTGCGTGGAGGCCCACCGTCACTTGCGGCTCGGTGCGTCACGACGAGCCCGTCCCGCTCGAGGCGACCGAGCAGCGGATAGATCGACCCTTCTCCGACCGTCGACAGACCGCGCTCGCGCAGCCGCCGCGTCATCTCGTAGCCGTACGCGGCCTCGTCGACGACGACGGCCAGGAGGCAGAGGTCGAGGACTCCGCGAAGCATCTGGCTGCGCCGGCTCTCAACTGCCATGCGCCGCATGGTAGTACGGTTTGTCTTGCGGCGCAAGGTAGAGCTTTCCCTACGGGTTGGCGACCTCGCGGGCGAGCTCGACGAACGCTTCGGCAGCCTGCGAGCGGTAGCGGTCCCGGTGCCAGGCGAGGACGAGCGTCCGTGGCGGGATCCGCGAGCCGAACGGGAGCATCTTCACGGCGCGGTCGCGTGGATCGACGACGAGCTGCGGCTCGACGGCGGCACCGAGGTCCTCGGCGACGAGTGCGCCCAGCGTCCCGTTGTCGTCGGTGCGGAAGATCACGTTCAGCTCGGGCACGCGGCCGGCGAGGAACCGGTCGGGCTCGTCGGTCGTACGGCGCCCGATCAGCGGCAGCTTTGCGACCTCGCGCAGCGGTGGCGCCGCGTCGAGCTTCGCGAGCTCGGAGCGCGCCGAGACGAGCAAGACGTAGGGGTCCTGCAGCAGCTCCGCCCACTCGAACGGCCCTTCTCGCAAGCGGCAGGTCGGCGAAGGTCAGGTCGAGCTCGCCGTGCTCGAGCAGCCGCAGGAGGTCCTCGGCGGAGCTCTCCTCGCGCACGCGGATACCCACCTGCGGCCATTGCTCGCGGAAGCGGCGGACGAGGGCGGGGAGGAGGCGCGCGCCGACGCTCTGGTAGATGCCGACGCGCAGCGTCCCCGCGGCGCCCTCGGCGAGAGCGGCCATGTCGGCGCGGGCGGCGTCGAGCTGGGCGACGATCCGGTCGGCGTGGCCGAGCAAGAGGAGCCCGGCCTCGGTCGGCTCGACGCGCCGGGGGCCGCCGGGACGGTCGAAGAGCCGCTGGCCGACTATGCGTTCGAGCTGGGCGATCTGCTGGCTGACCGCCGACTGGGTATAGCCGAGCTCACGCGCCGCGCGGCCGAACGAGCGGGTGCGCGCGACCGCTTCCAGCGCCGCGAGGTGGCGCAATTCGACACCTAGCCATTGATCAGCGTTCATAATCGATATGAACGATAACCCAACTTGCCCTGATCGATGCTCCCCGGCACCATGGAGTCATGAGAACGAAGCTCATCGCCGCGCTCGGCATCGTCTACGTCGTCTGGGGATCGACGTACTTCGCGATCGCCGTCGCCGATCGGACCCTGCCGCCGCTGCTCATGCTCGCGGTGCGGTTCGGGCTGGCGGGTGCTCTCCTCTACGGCTGGTCCGCGTGGCGAGGCGACCTGCGCCGCACGCGTCCGGGCCGGCGCGAGTGGACGTCTGCGGCGATCGTCGGCGGACTGCTGCTGTTCGTCGACACGGGCGGCATCGCCTGGGCCGAGCAGCGCGTCGCCTCGGGGCTGACCGCGCTGCTCGTGGCCAGCGTGCCGCTGTTCACCGCGCTCCTCGACCGCACCTTCTTCGGCGTCAGGCTCTCGCTCGGCGCCCTGTCCGGGATCGCCGCCGGACTCCTCGGTGTGGTGCTGCTCGTCGGCCAGAGCGCGCACGTCGACCCCGTCGGCGCCGCGGTCATCCTCGGCGCTGCGCTCGCCTGGGCGGCCGGTTCCGCGTACGCGCGCGTCGCGGCGCTCCCCGAGGCACCGTTTCTGTCCGCATCGATGCAGATGCTCTGCGCCGCTGCGTTCCTTGCCGTCACGGGAGCGGCGATGGGAGAGCTCGGCGGCGTCCACCCGGCGGCGATCTCGGCCGGTTCGCTGGTCGCGTTCGCCTATCTCGTCGTCTTCGGCTCGATCGTTGCCTTCACCGCGTATGGCTGGCTGCTGCGGAGCGGCGCGCCGAGCGTCCTCGTCTCGACCTACGCCTACGTGAACCCCGCCGTGGCCGTCCTGCTGGGCTGGGCGTTCGCCGGCGAGGCGATCGGGGGCCGCGAGCTCGCGGCGGGCGCGGTCATCCTCGCCTCGGTCGCGATGCTCGTCCTCGCTCGCGAGCAGCACCGCGACGCGGACCCGCTGCCTGAGACCCTCGGGCCGTACCTGCGGCGCAAGGAGGCTCAGCGGGGCGAGCTGCCGGCCGTGCCCGGGCTGGCCGACCTTCCCCGCATGGCCCCCTGAGTCGCACCGTTCGCCGCGCTACCGTGACGGTATGACCACCTTCGACCTCCGCACGCTGCGGATTCGCTCCGGCGAACAGGCGCGCGAGCACGTCGAGATCGAGCTCGAGCCGCTCCTCCTGGCCGGCCAGACCTACGAGCCGCGGCCGAACCCCGTGCCCGCGGAGCTTTCCGTCACGCGGGCGTCGAGCGGCACCGTGCTCGACCTGAGCCTCGACATCACACTGGCGGGGCCGTGCTTTCGCTGCCTGGCCGACGCCGAGCTGCCGCTCTCGCTTCGTTTGCGGGAGTACCAGGCGACGAAACCGGAGGGAGACGAGGACCGGACCGAGTACCTCTCCGACAACCGGCTCGACCTCTCGGCCTGGGCACGCGACGCCATCGCGCTCGCGCTCCCCGACCAGATCCTCTGCCGCGACGATTGCGCCGGCCTCTGTCCGGAGTGCGGCAAGGATCTCAACGCCGAGCCGCACGAGCACGTGGACGAGAGAACCGACCCGCGCTGGGCGGCGCTCGAGTCGCTCCGCGAGCCCGAGTAACCGGCGCTAGCGGTCGATCGAGGACATGTCCGGGTAGCGCTCGCCCGCGGCCGCGCCCTGCGGGAACGCCTGCTCGAGCCGCTCGAGGTCCTCGTCGGTGAGCTCGACGTCCACGGCCTCCGCGTTCTCCTCGAGATAGGACCGCCGCTTCGTTCCCGGGATCGGGACGATGTCGTCGCCGCGCCCGAGCACCCAGGCGAGGGCGATCTGGCTCGGCGTTCGGCCCTTCTCCTCTGCGAGCTCCTCGACGGTGGCGACGAGGTTGAGGTTCCGTTGGAAGTTCTCGCCCTGGAACCGCGGCAGACGGCTGCGGAAGTCGTCCTCTCCGAAATCCTGGGGTGAGCGGATCTGGCCGGTCAGGAAGCCGCGGCCGAGCGGGCTGTAGGCGACGAAGCCGATGCCGAGCTCGCGGCAGGCCGGCAGCGGGCCGTCCTCCGGGTCACGTGTCCAGAGTGAGTACTCGGACTGCAGCGCCGAGATCGGGTGCACCGAATGCGCCCGCCGGATCGTCTCGGGCGAGGCCTCGGAAAGCCCGAGGTAGCGGACCTTGCCCGCTTCGACGAGCTCCGCCATCGCGCCGACCGTCTCCTCGATCGGGACGCGGAAGTCGACGCGGTGCTGGTAGTAGAGGTCGACGTGATCGAGGCCGAGCCGCCGCAGCGAGGCTTCGCACGCCTGCCGTACGTACTCGGGGTCGCCACGCACCTCGCGCGAGCCGTCGTCGTTGCGGACGTTGCCGAACTTCGTCGCGAGCACGACCTCGTCCCGCCGGTCGCCGATCGCCTTGCCCACGAGCTGCTCGTTCGCACCGCTGCCGTACATGTCGGCCGTATCGAGGAAGTCGATGCCGAGCTCGAGCGCCCGGTGGATCGTCGCGATCGCCTCGCCCTCGTCGGTCGTTCCGTAGAACTCCGACATCCCCATGCAGCCGAGGCCGAGAGCGGAGACCTCGAGTCCTTGTGTACCGAGCTTGCGTCTGTCCATGCCTCGACGCTACCCGTGGCCGCCCGGGCTAAGCGTCGGGGAAGACGAACGGTGTCGTCGTGGTGATCGGCACGAAGCCCAGCCGCTCGAGGATCGGTCGGCTCGTCGGCAGCGCGTCGCTGTACAGCAAGCCGTAGCCGCGCTCCCGCGCCAGCTCCGCGCGCTTCGCGACGGTGGCCCGATAAAGCCCTCGCCCGCGGAACTCGGGCAGCGTGAAGCCGCCGTAGAGACCGGCGAACTCGACGCCGTCCTCGAAGTCGACGCGTCCGCCCGACACCGCCTTGCCGTCGACGACCGCGACGACGCCGACCGCTCTCTCCGGCAGATCGATGAGCCGGCCGAAGACGTTCGCTGCGAGCTCCACGAACTGCGCCGTCACCTCGCGCAGCTCGACGTCGTCGGGCGGAGGCTGGATCGACGCCGCCTCGGCGACCACGACCGTCTCCTCGTCCTCCGGCACGAGCCCCGCCGCGAGGAGGCGCTCGCGCAACTCGGGTCCGTCGTGGGAGTAGTACTTCCACTCGACGTGGCCGGGCAGCTCGCGCATCCGCGCGACGAGCGGCTCGACGTCGCCGTCGTCCGGCGGCCACAGCACGGCGCTCCAGCTCTTTCCGATCGAGAGGCAATCGGGCGCCGCGCGACGCCGTATCTGGTCGTCGAAGCGCGCGAGGATGTCCGTCGTGTCCACGATCCGCAGGCTATAGTGGCCCGCTGCGATGGCTGTCCCGAAGCGGAAAACCTCCAAGTCGCGCCGTGACAAGCGGCGTGCGACGCACGCGATCAGCGCGCCGAAGGTCAATGTCTGCGACAACTGCGGCCAGCCGAAGCGCCCCCATCGCGTCTGCCCGACCTGCGGCACCTACAAGGGCCGCGAAGTCGAGCCGCTCCGCGTCCACGCTCCGTAAGCTCCAGAGATGATCCGCGTCGCCGTCGATGCAATGGGCAGCGACCGCGGGGCCGCAGCTGTCATCGACGGGGCTCACGAAGCCGCATCCGACGGAATCGTTCCGGTCGTCTTCGGCTCGGCGGAGCTCGATACGCGCGGGCTCGAGCTCGTCCCGACCACGCAGGTGGTCGGCATGGACGAGAAGCCCGCCGACGCGTTCCGAACGAAGACCGACAGCTCGCTCGTCCGGGCCGTGAGGGCCGTCGCCGACGGGGAGGCCGACGCGGTCGTGTCCGCCGGCAACACCGGAGCGATGCTCGCCGCAGGCCTCGTCTACATCCGGCGCATCCCCGGCGTGCGCCGGCCCGCGATTGCCGTGCCGATTCCCGGCGCGCAAAGGGCCTTCGGTCCTGATCGACGCCGGGGCGAACGCCGACTGCCGGGCCGAGCACCTCCTGCAGTTCGCCACGATGGGCGCCGTCTTCGCCGAGGAGATCCTCGACGTCGGCCGGCCGACCGTCCGCCTGCTCTCGATCGGCGAGGAGCCGGAGAAGGGGAACCAGCTCACGCTCGAGGCGCATGCGCTGCTCGCCGCCTCCGATCTCGACTTCCGCGGCAACGCCGAGGGGCGCGACGTCCTCGAGGGCGCAGCCGACGTCCTCGTCACCGACGGCTTCACGGGCAACGTCACGCTGAAGGCGGTCGAGGGGACGATCAGCACGCTGCTCGACTCGCTGCGCGAGGAGATCACGGCCTCGACGGCCGGAACCCTCGGCGGCTTTCTCATCCGTCCCGCCGCGAGAAGGCTGCGCAAGCGCCTCGACCCGGACACGTACGGAGGCGCCTATCTGCTCGGGCTGCGCGGGCTCGCCGTGATCGCGCACGGCAACTCCTCGCCCACCGCGATCGCGAACGCGATCCGGCTCGCCGCGCGCGGCGTCGACCACGACGTCGTCGGCCGCCTCGCTGCGCGCCTGCGCGAGAAGGCTCAGGTTGTATGATCGGCGCGCTTTCCAGCCCCCACAACACAACGAGGTGACATGGCAGCGTCGCGCGAGGAAGTCTACGAGCGGGTCAAGGAGGTCCTCACCGAGCAGCTCGGGATCGATGAGGCGGACATCACGGAGGAGGCTTCCTTCCAGGAAGATCTCGACGCCGACTCACTCGACCTCGTCGAGCTGATCATGGAGCTCGAGGATCAGTTCGGGATCAAGATCTCGGACGAGGACGCACAGAAGATCCAGACCGTCGGCCAAGCCGTCGACTACGTCACGTCGCACCAGTAGCCGCGGACTCCGACCTCGCGAAGCTGATCGACGCGCTCCCGCCGGAGCTGGCGGAGCCCGTCTTCACGCACACGTCGTGGGCGAGCGAGCGGGGCGCCTCGTACGAGCGGCTCGAGTTCCTGGGCGACAGCGTCCTCGAGCTGTCGGTCGCGCACGCGCTCTACGTGCGCCACCCTGACTTCTCGGAGGGAAAGCTCGCAAAGGTGCGCTCGCACGTCGTCTCGCGCGCGACCTGCGCCGAGGTGGCGCGCGAGCTCGATCTCGGCCGGCGGCTCGTCGAGCGGGCGGGCTCCGCCCAGACGGCCGAGGAGCTCGAACGGCTGGCCGAGAACCGGAACGTGCTCGCCGCGGTCATCGAGGCGGCGCTCGGCGCTCTCTTCCTGCAGCACGGGTTCGCGGCGATCGAGGGGCCGATCGTCGACGCGTTCTCGGAGCAGATCGAGCATGCGCTCACGACCCGGGTCGACCAGAAGACTGACCTGCAAGAGCTGCTTGCGCGCAGCGGCCGCAAGGTGACGTACGCGGAGATCTCGCTCGAGGGGCCGCCGCACGAGCGCCGCTTCACGTGCGCCGCGATCGTCGACGGCGAGGAGCTCGGTCGCGGCGAGGGCCGGACGAAGAAGGCGGCCGAGCAGGAAGCGGCGCGCGAGGCGCTCGCCAAGCTCGACAACGACGACGACGGATAGTAGGTTCGCCCCATGCCGGACTTCGCGCAGCTCAAGCAGATGCAGTCCGCCGTCTGGTCGGCGGGAGCCTTCGAGGACGTCGCCGAGTCGATCCACGACATGCACGTCGCGCTCGTCGAGACGCTCGATCCCCAGCCGGGCGACGACTGGCTCGATGTTGCGTGCGGCGCCGGCAACCTCGCCGAGCTTGCTGCCGGCGCCGGCGCGAGAGTCACAGGCATCGATCTCTCGCCGCGTCTGATCGACGTAGCCAAGGCGCGGGCGGAGGCGGGCGACTACGAAATCGAGTACCGCGTCGGCGACGCGGAGAGCCTCGAGGTCGAGGACGCGAGCTTCGACAAGGTGACCTCGTCCGTCGGAATGATCTTCGCCCCCGACCATGAGGCGGCTGCGCGAGAGCTCGCGCGCGTCACGCGCCCCGGGGGCCGGCTGGCGTTCTCGGCGTGGACGCCGGAGGGAACCGTCGGCCAGATGTTCAAGGTGTTCAGTGCCTTCCAGCCGCCGCTTCCTCCGGGCGCCGGAAGGCCGGTCGAGTGGGGCGACGAGGGGTACATCCGAGCGAAGCTCGGCGACGCATTCGAGCTCTCGGTCGAACGGCGGCTCTCGCACTGGGAAGACGAGTCGCCGGAGCACGCCTGGGAGTACTTCGCGCCGCGCTTCGGGCCGGTCAAGATGATGCTCGACAACCTCGATCCCGAGCGCCGCGCCGAGTTCGAGCAGACGGCGCGCGAGCACTTCGAGCAGGGCAGGCAGCCCGACGGGACGTACGTGGACGATCGCGAGTACCTCCTCGTCACCGGCACGCGGCGCTAGCCTCCCGCGATTCTCGCGGAGCCCACGGCAATTTCTGGCACCCTGTCCGGCCCATGGCCGAGCGCCGCCCAACAAACTCGGAGCTGCGCCTGCGGCGGCTCACCGAAGAGGAGCCCGACTCCGAGCCTCGTGGGATCCTCGAGATCTTCACCGAGGCCGACGAGCCCGACGATGCAGACGCGGCGCTCATGCGCGAAACAGACGACGAGTAGCGTCCTACCGCGTCGTTAGGTTCCCTGCGGTGCATCTGCGCGCCGTCAAGCTGCGTGGCTTCAAGTCATTTCCGGACCCGGTCGAGATCCGTCTCGAGCCGGGCGTCGGCGTGATCGTCGGCCCGAACGGCTCCGGCAAGTCCAACGTCTCGGATGCGATCCGCTGGGCTGCCGGTTCGCTCAGCCCGACTGAGCTACGGGCCGAGAAGCCCGACGACGTCCTCTTTGCCGGCGGCGGCTCGCGCGGGGCTGCGGATTTCTGCGAGGTCGAGCTCCTCTTCGACAACGCCGACGGTGCCCTGCCCGTCGACTACGCGGAGCTCTCGGTGGCGCGCCGGCTGCATCGCGGCGGCGAAGGCCAGTACCTCGTCAATCGTGCGGCTGTACGGCGGCTCGACCTCGTCGAGCTCCTGGCCGACCTCGGGCTCGGCCAGGGGATGCACTCGATCATCAGCCAGGGAAAGGTGGAGGCGATCCTCGCGTCGAAGCCGGCCGAGCGCAGAGCCCTGATCGAGGAGGCGGCGGGGCTCGGCCGCTTCAAGGCGCGGCGCCATCGCGCGGAGCTCAAGCTCGCGCGCGTCGCACTCGAGGTCGAGCGCGCCCGTGACGTCGAGGCGGAGGTTCGCAAGCGCCTGCGTCCCCTCGCGCTGCAGGCGACCGCTGCCGAACGCGCGCAGAAGCTCGGAGTCGAGATCGCGCGGCTGCGTGCGCGCGTCGCTCAGCTCGACCTCGACGGGGTCGAGCAGCGGCTCGCCGAGCTCGAGACCCGGCGCAGTACAGCCGCAGCGCGGCGACACGGCGTGGAGGAGAGGCTCGAGGCGCTGCTCGCCGAGCGCGGTCGAGCCGAGGAGGAGCTCGCCGACGCGGCGGGCGCGCGCGAACAGGCGCTGCAGGCTCTCTACCGGCTCCGCAGCGCGGCCGAGCGCCTCGAGTTGCGGCGCGAGTCCGTGGAGGCGCGCGTGCTTCGGCTTCGTGACGCGCTCGCCCGCCCGCGTCGCGTCCTCGACGAGTCCATTCGTGCCGAGCGAGCAGCCCTGACGGACGAGATCCGCCTGCTCGAAGGGCGCCTGCGCGCGCTCGACCAG
The DNA here is from genome assembly GCA_963696975.1 of uncultured Actinomycetes bacterium. Taxonomy (GTDB): domain Bacteria; phylum Actinomycetota; class Thermoleophilia; order Gaiellales; family Gaiellaceae; genus Palsa-739. The sequence goes on from CAVOMI010000005.1 coordinate 76,031, forward strand.
ACGCTGGCCGAGCGCGAAGGCCTGCCACCGGCGGCTCGCGCGCTCGCGGAGGATGGCGAGCGGATCGCCTTCTCGCTGCTCGAGGTCGCGCCTGGCCGCGAGCGCGCCGTGACGGCCGCGCTGGGCCGCTCGGCGTCCGCCGTCGTCCGGGACGACACCGCAGGAGCGTTTGCGCTGCTCGAGCGAGCTCGAGACTCGGGTCTCGGCAGTCTTGTGGTGCTCGTCGGCCGCGATCCGGAACAGCTCGTCGCCGAGACGCCGGTCGTCTCGAAGGAGGAGCTGCTCTCCTCGACCGTGCGGGCCGTGACGCCGGAAGGATTCGGCTACGACCCCGAGCGAGGCGAGCTGTGGTTCGCCGGCGAGACGGCCGAGGCGATGCTGCTCGAGCTGCAGGCCCGCCGGCGTACGCTCGCGGCGGAGCTCGACGAGCTTCGCGCGCGGCTCGAGGAGCCGATTCCGGACGCCGCCTACTCGGTCGAGCCGAATCCGTTCGCCGTCCGGAGTGTCCAGCTGGCCGAGCGCCTCCTGCGAGCGCTCGAGGTCTCGGTCGCGCATCTCGAGGCACCGCTACGCGCGGGGGTCGATACGGGCGCGGCCCGCAGCGGCGAGCTCGGCGCCGAGCTGCGCCGCCTCGGTGCGGCCGAGGTCGAGTTGCGGCAGGAGTTGACCGGCGTCTCCGAGGCGGCGTCGGGCGTCGAGATCGAGGCGGCGAGGCTCGAAGCCGAGGCGGACGAGGCGCGTCGGCGGCTGGGACAGGCCAACGTCGACGAGCCGGCGGAGGGCGACGACCGAGAGCAGCTCGTCGCAACGGTCGAGCGGCTCGAGCGCCGCCGCGAGACGCTCGGCCAGGTCAATCCGCTTGCGCACGAGGAGTACGAGGCCGAGAAGGTGCGGCTCGAGGAGCTCGCGACGCAGCGCGCCGATCTCGAGGAGAGCCTCGCCGAGCTCGAGAAGCTCCGCAGCGAGCTCACCGAGACTGTCGAGCGACGCTTCACCGAGACGTTCGACGCCGTCCGGCGCCATTTCGAAGACGTGACGGCCACGGTGTTCCCGGGCGGCGAGGGCCGCCTGCGGCTGACGGAGGCCGAGGCCGAGGAGGACGACGGGGGCGAACCGGGCGTCGAAGTGGAGCTGCGTCCCGCCGGCAAACGCGTGCAGCGGCTCTCGCTTCTCTCCGGCGGCGAGAAGGCGCTCGGCGCGATCGCGTTCCTCTTCGCGCTCTTCCTCGCGCGGCCGTGCCCGTTCTATCTCCTCGACGAGGTCGAGGCTGCGCTCGACGACACGAACATCGGCCGCTTCGTCGACCTTTTGCGCCGCTACTCGGACCAGGCGCAGTTCGTCGTCATCACGCACCAGAAGCGGACGATGGAGGCCGCCGACGTTCTCTACGGCGTGACGATGGGCGGCGAAGGCGTCTCGCAGGTCGTCTCGCGCCGCCTGCCGCGCGACGAGGCACACGCCGTCTCGGCGGCGTGAACGACCTCGCGCTCGTCGAGCGCGTGATCGGCCTGCTCGCGAGCCGCGGCGTTCCGGCGTGGGTGTTCGGCGGCTGGGCAGAGGAGCTGCTCGGGATCGCGCCGGCGCGCGCTCACGGCGACATCGACCTGCTCGTTGCCGGCGACGACTGGGGCGCGGTGGACGCACTGCTCGCGGAACTCGACGAGATCGAAGCCAAGCGCTTCGCGCACAAGCGCGCCTTCGTCCTCGACGGGGTGATGGTGGAGCTGTTCGTCGTTCGTCGCGACGAGGCCTCGCTGTTCACGACGTTCTGGGGCGAGCGGCGCGACTGGCCGGCCGACACGCTCGACGACCACGACGGCCCGCTGCCGGTCGCCTCGGCGGCGGCGGTCGCCGGATATCGCACGGCGCACCCGCGCCGGCCGGCCGTGGCGGGTTGATTCGCCGATGCTCTACGAACCGAGCGCGTTCGAGCCGCTCACGGACGAGCCGTGGGACGAGGCGCGGGTGCGCGACCGTATCGCCGCGATCGTCGCGGATGCGGACGCCGCGTTCGATCCCGACGAGCTCTGGCCCGCGCACGAGTGGGACGGCTACAAGGCTCCGCTCCCTCTGAAGAACCTCTACCTTGGAGCGGCAGGCTTGGTCTTCGCGCTCGACGACCTGCGGCGCGCGGGCTTTGCCGAGACGACGCTCGACCTGCGGGCGGTTGTGCAGCGCGCGCTCGAGCGTTGGCGTGCCGAACCGGATTACATGGAGGGCGAGATCGTGCCCGAGCCGGCCGCCGCAGGGCTCCTCACCGGCGAAGCCGGGATTCTTCTCGTGGCGTGCAGGCTCGGGCTCGGTTGCGAAGACGATCTGCGGTCTCTGATCCGCGCGAACCTCGCCAACGAAGCCGAAGACCTCATGTGGGGCACGCCCGGAACGCTCATCGCCGCCGCGGCGATGGGCTGGGACGACCTGGCCGGCGAATCCGCCGAAGCGCTCACCTCCCGCCGCGACGCGGACGGGCTCTGGACGCAGCGGCTCTGGGGCACGAGCTTCCGCGGCCTCGGCACGGTGCACGGCCTCGCCGGAAACGTCCTGGCGTTGCTCCAGGTCGACGACGCTCGCAACGAAGCGCTTCGCGCCGACTCGGCGGCGGCTCTCGCACCCGGCGCGACCCGAGAGGACGGGCTCGCGAACTGGAGCAGCGAAGCGGAAGCTCCAGTGGTGTGTCGGCGCGCCGGGAGTCGTCTCGGCCGCGCGGGGCTACCTCGACGAGGAGCTCCTCCTGGCGGGCGCCGAGCTCGTCTGGCGAGCGGGCCCGCCCGGCGAGGAGAAGGGACACGGGATCTGCCACGGCACCTCGGGCAACGGCTTCGCGCTGCTCGCTGCGTTCGAGCGGACGCAGGACGAGCGGTGGCTCGACCGCGCCCGCCGCTTCGCAGTCCACGCGCTCGCGCAGGCTGATCGCCTGCCCCCGCGGTATTCGCTCTTCACCGGCGGCGGAGGCACGGCGCTCTTTGCAGCCGCCTGCCTCGAGGCCGACGCGCGCTACCCGGTCTTCGAGCGGCGCTAGGCGAGCGCGCGCTCGAGCGCTGCGCGATCCGTCGGCTCGCCGTGCGCCGGCAGGACGAGCTCGACCGGCAGGTCGAGCAGCGGCCGGAGCTGGGCGGCGACGTCGTCGCGTGTCTGGTGGTTGCGGCCGCCCATCTGGATGCCGAGCCCGTCGCCGAAGTCGGAGAGGGAGTCGCCCGAGACGAGCGCGTTGACGGACGGCAGCCAGAGGATGATGTCGTTGTCCTCGCGGCCCGCATACGCCTGGATTCCGAACGGCCACGCTCCCGGACCGTGGAACTGCCCCTCGCCTTCGCCCGCGCGCAGCCAGGCGAGATCCTCGCTCTCCATGCCGCGCACACGGTCGGGATCGACGCCGAACTTCTCGACCCAGTCCTGCCAGGTATCGGCCGGCGGCGTGTGCACCGGGAGGCCGAGGCTCCGCGCGTCGCGCTCGTGGTACGGCGCGGTCAGGACGACGGCGGTTGCGCGCCCGCGCAGCTCGTCGGGAACGGAGAGCGGGTCGAAGAGCAGGAGCTCGTCTCCGATTTCGATCGCGTACGACGAGACGAGCTCGGGCCACCACTCGTCGGACGACCAGTCGGGATGCGGCGCCTGCCAGTGCCAGACGCCGGGCTTCAGCTCGCGCATCACGGGAGCCTAATCGAGCGGTCCACGTAGGATCGCGGACGATGGACGACCGTCTCGAGGGCTACGCGGAGCTCGTCGTCCGCGTCGGCGCGAACGTGCAGCCAGGGCAGGAGGTCTTTCTCTACTCCGCCGTGGAGCACCACGACCTCACGCGCGCTCTGGCGCGGCAGGCCTACCGCGCCGGCGCGTCCTACGTCAACGTCCTCTACACCGACGGCCACGTGAGACGGGCGATGATCGAGCTCGGGCCGGACGAGGCGCTCACGCACTCGCCCGACTGGCTGAAGACAGCCTTAAGGTCGGTCGCCGGCAACGCGTATATCACGACGTCGACCAACCCCAACCCGGACCTGCTGGCGGACCTCGACGGCGAGCGCGTCGGTCGGGCGGTGCAGCCAGAGCTGATGCAGATCATGCTCCAGCAGTTCACCGAAAACTCGGTCAACTGGTGCGCGATCGGCGCTCCGACCGACGGCTGGGCGGAGCAGGTGTTCGGGGAACCGGACGTCGACCGGCTGTGGGATCTCGTCGCCTTCTGCATGCGCCTCGACGAGCCGGATCCGGTCGCGGCCTGGGACGAGCATCTCGCGCGGCTCGACGAGCGAACGGCGAGCCTGAACAAGCTCCAAGCCGACGCGCTTCGTTATCGAGGTCCCGGCACCGACCTGACTGTCGGGCTGCTGCCGAACGCGCGCTGGATGGCAGGAGCAGGCGAGACGGCGTCGGGCATCCGCTTCGTCGCGAACATGCCGACCGAAGAGGTCTTCACCTCACCCGACGCCCGACGCACCGAAGGAACAATCCGCGCGACGCGGCCGTTTCCGCTGTCCGGCCAGATCGTCCGCGGGCTGGAGCTGACGTTCGAGCAGGGCCGAGCCGTGCGCGTCGAGGCGGAGAGCGGTGCGGAGCTCGTGCGCAGCCACTTCGAGCGGATCGAGAACGCCGATCGGCTCGGGGAGGTGGCGCTCGTCACGGGTGAGTCCCGCGTCGGCCAGGCGGGCAAGCTCTTCTACGACGTGCTCTACGACGAGAACTCCACCTGCCACATCGCATACGGCGCAGCCCTGCCGTTCGTGCTCGACGGCGAGCCCGACGACGGCTTCAACGTCGCGAACATGCACGTCGACTTCATGGTCGGCGGACACGAGCTCGAGGTGGACGCAGTGCTCGCCGACGGAACGGAGGTACCGCTGATCCGGAACGAGGAGTGGCAGCTCGCATGAGCGATCGGCTCGAGCGGTACGCCGAACTCGCGGTTCGCGTCGGCGCGAACGTCCAGCCCGGGCAAGAGGTCTACGTCCGCGGCCTCGTCGAGCACGCCGACCTCATGCGCGCGTTGACGCGGCAGTCGTACCGGGCAGGTGCGTCGTACGTGAACGTCGTCTACGACGACCAGCACGTGAAGCGGGCGATGATCGAGCTCGGGCCCGATGAGGCGCTCACGTACGCGTCCGAGTGGCAGAAGACGCTGGAGGAAGCAGCTGCCGGTAATGCCCTGCTGGGATTGATCGGCGATCCCGATCCGGAGCTTCTGGCGGACCTCGACGGCGACCGCGTCGGTCGTGCGAGGCCGCCCGAGATCGCGGAGATCCGCCGGCGACAGCATCGAGACCAGAGCGTCAACTGGTGCGGTGTCGGCGCGCCGAACGAAGGCTGGGCACGCCAGGTCCTCGGCGAGCCCGACGTCGAGCGCCTGTGGGAGCTCGTGGCCTTCTGCTTCCGGCTCGACGAGCCTGATCCGATCGCCGCCTGGCGCGAGCACCTCGACCGTCTCGACGCGCGGGCTGCCGCGCTGACCGGACTCCGGCCGGACGCGCTCCGCTATCGAGGTCAGGGGACGGACTTCACGGTCGGCCTCCTGCCGACCGCGCGCTGGGGAAGCGCGCGCTTCCGCACCTCCGGGGGAATCGACTACGTCGCGAACATGCCGACCGAGGAGATCTTCACCACACCCGACCCGGGCCGCGCTGAGGGGACGCTGCGCTCGAGCATGCCGCTCAGCCTCGACGGGCAGCTCATCCGGGGCCTCGAGCTCACGTTCGAGGACGGGCGGATCGTCCAGGTCGAGGCAGAGACCGGCGCGGAGATGGTTCGCACGCATCTCGCGACGATCGACAACGCGGAACGGCTCGGCGAGCTCGCGCTCGTCACGAAGGAGTCCCGGGTTGGCCAGACGGGGACGCTCTTCTTCAACACGCTGTTCGACGAGAACGCGACCTGCCACATCGCCTACGGATTCGGGCTCCCGTACGCCTTCGACGGAGAGCCGGACGAGCGCATGAACGTCTCGAACATCCACGTCGACTTCATGGTCGGCGGGCCGGAACTCGAGGTGGACGCGGTGCTGGCGGACGGCACCGAGGTGCCGCTCATCCGCGCCGAGGAGTGGCAGCTCGCCGCGTAGCTGGTCGCAGCTGCTGGGCGAGCCGGACGCGGCGCCGGCGCTCGAGGAGGAGAGCGGTGGTCGCTTCTTCTCGCGACTGCGGGATTCGCTCTCGAAGTCGCGCCGGGCTCTCACGGGCGAGCTCGTCGCGGCGGCGTCCTTCGATCCCGGTGACGACGCCGACTGGGAGCGGCTCGAGGAGGCGCTCATCGCCGGCGACGTCGGGGTGCGAGCGACGGCCGAGCTCGTGCGGCGGCTCGAGGCGCGCGGCGAGCTCGCGGATCTGAATGCGGCTCTCGCCGAGGAGGTGGCCGAGCTGTTCGGCGAGCCGCCCGTCCTCGACGTCGCGCAGAAGCCCACGGTGATCCTCGTCGTCGGCGTCAACGGCACGGGCAAGACGACGACGATCGGCAAGCTCTCGGCACGGCTCGCAGAGCATGGCCGCTCGGTCGTCGTCGCCGCCGCGGACACGTATCGCGCCGCAGCCGAGGAGCAGCTCGAGATCTGGGCCGAGCGGGCCGGGGCGGACTTCGTCGGCTCCGAACGCGGCGCGGATCCCGCAGCCGTCGCCTACGACGCCGTCGAAGCGGCGGTCGCGCGCGGTCGCGACGTCGTCGTCGTCGACACTGCGGGCCGCCTGCACACCCAGACGAATCTGATGGAAGAGCTCGCGAAGGTGCGTCGCGTCATCGGCGGCCGCCTCGAGGGGGCGCCGCACGAGACGCTGCTCGTCGTCGACTCCACCACCGGACAGAACGGCGTCCAACAGGCGCGGCTGTTCGGCGAGGCCGTCGGCGTCACGGGAGTGGTGCTGACGAAGCTCGACGGCTCCGCGAAAGGAGGCGTCGCGATCGCGATCGCCTACGAGCTCGGCTTGCCCGTCAAGCTCGTCGGGGTCGGCGAGGCGCTGGAAGACCTCCAGCCGTTCGACCCGGCCGACTACGCCCGCGCGCTCGTGGCCGGCTAGGCAGCCGAGCCCACAGGCGCCGGAGGCGCCGACGCTTCCAGCCCCGGTACCCTGCGGGCCGATGTTCGACGCTCTCAGCGACAAGCTCCAGAGCGCCCTCGGCGACCTCCGCGGGCGCGGCGTCCTCGACGAGGAGGCCATCAACCGCGCCATGCGCGAGGTGCGCCTCGCCCTGCTCGAGGCGGACGTCAACTTCGGCGTCGTGAAGGAGTTCGTCGCCCGCGTGCGCGAACGTGCGCTCGGCGAGGACGTGCGGAAGAGCCTCACGCCGGGCCAGCAGGTCGTGAAGATCGTGCACGAGGAGCTGACCGAGCTCCTCGGCTCGTCGGACTCCAGGCTCGCCTTCTCGCAGCGCCCGCCCACCACGATCCTGCTCGCAGGCCTGCAGGGCTCGGGCAAGACGACGACCGCGGGCAAGCTCGCGCTGCTCCTGCAGAAGGACGGCCGGAAGCCGGCGCTCGTCGCCGCCGACCTGCAGCGGCCGGCGGCGATCGAGCAGCTCGTCCAGCTCGGCGAGCAGGTCGGCGTGCCGGTTTACGCCGGCGAGCGCAGCGAACCGGTCAAGGCCGTCCACGACGGAATCGAGCAGGCGAAGACCGACGAGCGCGACGTCGTCATCCTCGACACCGCCGGCCGGCTCCACGTCGACGAGGCGCTGATGGAAGAGCTGGCCGCCGTCCGCCGCGAGGCGAAGCCGACCAACGTGCTCCTCGTCCTCGACGCGATGACCGGGCAGGAAGCGGTCAATGTCGCGCAGGCGTTCCAGGAGCGCATCGACTTCGACGGCGTCGTCCTCACGAAGCTCGACGGCGACGCGCGCGGCGGCGCGGCGCTCTCGGTCCGCGCGGTCACCGGCAAGCCGATCAAGCTTGCGTCGCTCGGCGAGAAGCTCGACGCGCTCGACTGGTTCCACCCGGACCGGATGGCGTCGCGGATCCTCGGCATGGGCGACGTCCTGACCCTGATCGAGCGCGCCGAGGCGTCGATCGCCGAAGACGAGAAGGAAGAGCTCGAGCGCCGCATGATGAAGGGCGAGTTCTCGTTCGACGACTTCCTCTCCAGCTACAAGATGATCCGCCGCATGGGGCCGCTGCAGGGCGTGCTCAAGATGATCCCCGGCCTCGGCAACCAGCTCGAGGGTCTCGACCAGGTGGACGAGAACCAGCTCAAGCGGGTCGAGGCGATCATCCTCTCGATGACGCCGCACGAGCGCCGCGTCCCGCACGTCATCGACGCGTCGCGCCGCAAGCGGATCGCCGCGGGCTCGGGCACGACCGTCGAACAGGTCAATCAACTCATCGACGCGCGGAAGCAGATGGCGAAGATGATGAAGATGGTGGGATCCGGCAAGATGCCGCAGTTGCCCGGGATGGCGGCGGGAGCGCCTACCATCGCCGGGTCGAAGCCCAAGCCGAGTGCGACTCGCAAGGCGAGCAGCAAGCGGAAGAAAAAGAAAGCGAGAAGGTAAAGGTGCCCTTCCAGCAGATATCCTCCGCGCCTCTGACGGCTGCAAAGCGGCGCGCTGCGGCGTCCTCGGTCGCACCCGTAGCTTCGGCTACGAGTGCTCCCTGCGTCCTTGCATCGCTTGCTTTTCGCTCACCAGAGACGCACCAATACCTACTGAAAGGGCACCAATGGCAGTGAAGCTCAGGCTGACGCGGGTCGGCTCGAAGAAGAACCCGATCTACCGCGTCGTCGCAGCCGATTCGCGCTCGCCGCGCGACGGCAAGTTCATCGAGATCGTCGGTCGCTACAACCCGCAGTCGGATCCGTCTCTCATCGATCTCGACGAGGAGAAGGTGCGCGGCTGGCTTGCGAAAGGCGCGCAGCCGACCGAGTCGGTGGCGAAGCTCCTCAAGACCCAGGGCATCGAGTAACGCCGTGGCCGAGCTGGTTGCCGAGCTTGCCCGCCGGCTCGTCGACGAGCCCGACGCTGTGCGTGTCGATGAGGTCGAGGAGCCCGACGGCACGCTGGTCCTCCAGCTCTACGTGGCCGAGGGCGACGTCGGGAAGGTGATCGGCCGGCAGGGCCGGCTGGCGCGCGCGTTGCGCACGATCGTCCGCGCCGGCGGGGTAGAGGCGGGACGCCGGGTCCAGCTCGAGATCGTCGACTAGCCCGCCTTCCCGTGCCGGTCGCCGCGCTCTACGACGTCCACGGCAACCTCGCCGCACTCGACGCCGTGCTCGCCGAGGTGCCGGAGGACGCGACGATCCTCGTCGGCGGCGACGTCGTGGCGGGCGGTGAGCAGTCGGCCGAGACGCTCGAGCGGCTGCGGGCGCTCGGCGACCGCGTCGTGTGGATCCGCGGCAACGCCGACCGCGAGCTCGATCCGAGCGAACCGGGCCTGGCGCCGGCCGGCGCGCTCGACGCCACGCGCGCGGCGCTCTCGCAGGAGCAGATCGACTTCCTGCTCGCGAATCCGCCTACCGTGCAGGTCGGCGACGTCCTCTACTGCCACGCCTCGCCGCGCAACGATGTCGACATCTTCACCGAGCGCACGCCCGAGGAGCGGATCGCGTTCCTCTTCGAGCAGGTCGACGCGCCGACGGTCGTCTGCGGCCACACGCACACCCAGTACGAGCGCACGGTCGCAGGAGTCCGGGTCGTGAACGCGGGGAGTGTCGGCATGCCGTACGAGGAGGAGCCCGGCGCGTACTGGCTGCTCGACCTCGTCCACCGCCGGACGCCGTACGACGGCGCGGAGCTCAGGGCCTCCCGCGAAGAAGCGGTCGCAGAGTTCACCGAGCGTGGACTCTGAGGCCACCGGCCGCGTGCCACTCCCGGGCGGCGGAGCCGCCCTCCGTGGCGCGCTCTCGCCGCTGGCGGCGCCGTCCAGCGCTCGCTCGGCGCGTCCGTACCAGACGTACTGTCCGCGCCTCGCTCGCTTGGCCCGCTTGCCAGCGACGAGCCGGAGGCCTCATGTCTGAGCTCATCGGCGTCGGGAGGGTCGGTAAGCCGCACGGGCTCGACGGCGCGTTCTTCGTCGAACGTCCGAGCGAACGAAAGGGCGTCTTCGCGGCGGGCGCAACGCTGTACGCCGGCGGCGAACCGGCTTCCGTCGTCGTCTCGCGCCACGGTTCCGGCGGACGGCCGGTGATCAAGCTCGACCGGCCCGTGGAGCGCGGCACCGAGCTCGCCGTCGCCCGCGCCGCGCTGCCGACACTCGGTGACGAGGACGAGTTCTACGTCTTCGAGCTCGTCGGCCTCGACGTCGAGGAAGAGGGCGGGCGGAAGCTGGGGCGGGTGCGCGAAGTCCTGGAGTACCCTGGCAACGACGTGCTCGAGCTCGACTCCGGTGCGTCACTGCCCCTCGTCGAGGCGTGCGTCCGGAAGGTGGATCTGGCCGGCCGGCGAATCGTCGTCGCCGAGGGATTCTCGGACCCGGAATAGCCCAGCCTGTGCGCATAGACGTCTTCACCCTCGTTCCCAACGCCTATGCCTGGCTGACAGAGCAGCGGCCGCTGGCGAGCGTCCTCGGGACGAATCTCGACCTCCGGCTCTTCAACTATCGGGAATCGACGCCGTTGCGCGCGGGCCAGGTCGACGACGAGCCGTACGGCGGCGGAGCGGGGATGGTGCTGCGCGTGGACGTTGTTGCCGCTGCGCTCGAAGCCGTCTACGGGGCCGAGCGGCCGGGTCCGGTGATCGCGCTCACGCCCAAGGGACGCCAGCTGACGCAGGCGGTCGTCGAGGAGCTGGCCACCGTGCCGGCGCTGACGCTTCTCTCCTCGCGCTTCGAGGGCTTTGACGAGCGAATCGTCCAGCACCTCGCGACCGACGCGATCTCGGTGGGGCCGTACGTCCTCTCGAACGGCGACCTGCCGGCGATGGCTCTCCTCGACGCGGTCGCGCGGCGGCTGCCCGGGGCGCTCGCCGAAGGGTCCGGCGAGCTCGAGAGCTTCTCCGACAAGCTCGGCGGCGGCCTCGAGTACCCGCACTACACGCGGCCGGCGGAGTTCCGCGGCTGGCCGGTGCCCGAGGTGCTGCTCTCCGGAGACCATGCTCGCGTCGAGGCCTGGCGGCGGGAGCACGTGACGTGAGCGACGGCTGGGACTGGAATCCCCCCGGTCGCGACGACGACGAGGAGTCGCCGGGCGGCTGGCCCGAGGAGGAGCGGCAGGCCGAGCGCGGATCACCGGGCGGCTGGCCCGAGGACACTCCCGAGCCGCGCGAGGGCGATCCGAGCGACTGGCCGGCTCCGGGCGCGCCGTGGCAGGAGCCCGAGTACAGTCACCACGCCTCGCAGGAGTGGGAGCCGCTGGACTACAGCGCATACCGCGGCTACGGCTACGAGAGCGACGAACGCCGCGCCGACGCCGATCGTCCGCGCAGCCGGGATCCGCTCGCTCGGCTCTTTCCCGGCTTGCCGCACGGCGTGCGGGTCACGCTCGACTGGATCCTCACGATCGTCGGCGCGGTCGCCATCGTCGTTCTCCTCAAGGTCTTCGTCGTCAACCCGTACCGGATCCCGTCGTCGTCGATGGAGCCTGCGTTGAACTGCGCCAAGCCGGGCCCCGGCTGCCTCGGCGACTCGAGCGACCGGGTGCTTGCGTGCCGCATCTGCCTGCGCTTCGGCGGGCCGTCACGGGGAGAAATCGTCGTCTTCAACACCCCGGAGACAGCCAAGACGGATTGCGGCGAAGGCGGCACGTTCGTCAAGCGCGTGATCGGTCTGCCGAACGAGATCGTGCACGAGGACAAGCACGGCAACATCCTGGTCAAGACACCGGGTTCAGCGGGCTTCGTGAAGCTGAACGAGCCCTATGTCAGCAAGGCACGCCGACTTGCGGACAGCCAGCATTTCGGAAAGACGTGGCACGTCGCGCCGGACTCGTACTTCATGATGGGAGACAACCGTTCGCAGTCGTGCGACTCCCGCACCTGGGGCTCGGTGCCGCGCAACGACCTCATCGGCACCGTGTTCTTCGTCTACTGGCCACCCGACCGGATCGGCTTCCGCTGACACTTCGGGTCGAGCGCTCTTTCGCTACCCTTGGCCGTCGGCCGTCGGGCCCTCTTTCTATGAGCAACGTCATCCAGGATCTCGAGCGCGCTCAGCTGCGCAACGTGCCGCGCTTCAAGGCGGGCGACACGGTGCGCGTCCACTTCCAGGTCATCGAGGGTCAGCGCCGCCGTGTGCAGGTGTTCGAGGGGATCGTGCTCAAGCGCCAGGGAGCCGGCGCACGCGAGACGTTCACCGTCCGCAAGCAGTCATTCGGCGTCGGCGTCGAGCGGACGTTCCCGCTCCACTCGCCGAAGATCGAGAAGATCGAGGTCATGGCGATCGGCGACGTCAACCGCGCCAAGCTCTACTACCTGCGCGGCCGGGTGGGCAAGAAGGCACGCATTCGCGAGCGGCGGTACGGAGCCGGGTCGGAGCTGCCCGCAGACGGTGGAGACGACCCTCGCGGAGCCCGAGGTGGAGGCTGAGGCCGAGCCGGCCGAGGAGGCCGGGGTCGAGGAGCCGGTGGCCGCGGACGAGGTCGAGGCCGCCGAGAGCGCTGCCGAGGAGCCTGAAGCTGCGGAGCCCGAGGCCGAAGAGGCCGAGGCGGCGGCCGAGCCCGAGGCGGGCGAAGCCGACGAGGCCGAGCCGGCCGAGGAGCCCGAAGCGGCTCCCGCCGAGTAACGACTCCCCGGCAACTTCCTCACACGCACTGTCGGCCGCCGGATCGCGCGCTATCGTCGCGGGCGTGCAACGGACGGGCCAGAAGCTCCTGCGCTTCGACAGACGCCTCGGTGCGCGCTTCGTCGCCGGAGCGGACGAAGCCGGGCGCGGTTCCCTCGCCGGGCCACTCGTCGTAGCGGGCGTCCTCCTCGACTACGGGTCGCTGCGCGACCATCGCGTGCGCCCGCTCGGCTTCCTCAACGACTCGAAGCAGTGCTCGCCCGAGCGACGTGAGGACCTGTTTCGCGCGGTCGTCGGCTGCGCGGCCCGTGTCGCAGTCCGAGTGATCCCTCCGAGCGACATCGACCGGCACGGGCTGCATCGCTCGAACCTTGCCGGCCTGCGCGCGATGCTCCATGCCCTGACCCCGCCGGCCGAGGCGTGTCTCGTCGACGGCTTTCGGCTCGGCCCGACCGCGCCGGAGCACACGGCAGTCGTCGACGGCGACGAGAAGAGCGCGGCGATCGCGGCTGCGTCGATCGTCGCCAAGGTCACGCGCGACCGCTTGATGCGCCGCCTCGACGCGCTTTACCCCGCGTACGGCTTCGCGCAGCACGTCGGCTACATCACGCCCGGCCACTCTGCCGTCGTCCGTGGAATCGGGCCGTCGGCCGTGCACCGGCTCAGCTTCCAGGCCCTCTGTTACGGGCCCCAGGAGGCTGTTGCCTAGAGCAGGCTCCGGCTACGCGGCCGAGCAGAAAGCGGTGCGCTGGTACCGGCTGCGCGGCTGGCAGATCCTCGGCGAGAACGTGTGGGCCGGCGGCAACGAGCTCGACCTGATCGTGCGGCGCGGGCGGACGCTCCGCTTCGTCGAGGTCAAGGAGAAGAAGAACGCGAGGTTCGGCGACCCTCTCGAGATGGTGACGGCCGAAAAGCGGCGGCGGCTCCGGCGGGCCGCTGAGGCGTGGCTCGGCACGCGACCCGAGTTCGGCGAGCTCGCCGTCGGTTTCGACGTGATCGCGGTGCGCGACGGACGCGTGCAGCGGGTGCCGCAGGCGTTCTGATCTCGGCGCCGAAGTCAGCTGCATGGCCGTCACGCAGGACGAGCTGTACGCGACGCTGGACCTCGACCTCTCGTGGTCGGAGGCAGAGCTGCCCGAGCGCGAGCGGACGAAGCACGTCCACCGGCTCCACCCGTACCACGGCAAGTTCATCCCGCAGCTCGTCGAGGTGCTCCTCGACCGCTACTTCGCGCCCGGCGACCACGTCCTCGATCCGTTCGCGGGCTCGGGCACGACGCTGGTGCAGGCGCTCGAGTCCGGGCTCGATGCGACCGGCGTGGACATCGCCGCGTTCAACTGTCTCCTGATGCGGGTCAAGACGGCTCCATACGACCTCGCCGAGCTCCGGGAGGAGCTGCAGGATGCGGCTGCCCGGGTCGAGTCGCTGCCGCGGCGCCGGCCGCGCGCGAGCGGCTACCTGCGCGAGTGGCACGCGCCGCAGGCCCTCGCCGAGCTCCTCGCCTTCCGCGACCTGATTCTCGACTACCGGCACGGCGATGTCCTGCGCGTGGTCCTCTCGCGCGCTGCCCGGTCGGCCCGGCAGACCGCTCACTTCGATCTCGAGGCGCCGAAGAAGCCGCAGCGCGGCGAGTACTGGTGCCACAAGCACCGCCGCGAGTGCCGGCCGGTCGAGTCCGCGTCCGGGTTCCTGCGGCGTTATACGCTCGACGCGCTGGCCAGGATCGAGACGTTCGCGCGGGTGCGCGAGGTGGAGCGCGAGACGACGGTCCTCCACGGCGACGCACGCGAGGCCGACCTCACCGGGCCGTACGACGGGATCCTCACCTCGCCGCCGTATCCAGGCTTGATCGACTACCACGAGCAACATCGCTACGCGTACGAGCTGCTCGAGCTCGACGACCGGCGCGAGCGGGAGATCGGCGCCGCGGCCTCGGGTACGTCGCTGGCTGCGCTCGAGGCGTACCGCAATGGCGTGGCGGCCGTCCTCGCCAAGTCCGCGGTGAAGCTCCGGCGCAGAGCGCCCATCCTGATCGTGGTCAACGACCGCCGCGGCCTCTATCCGTCGATCCTCGCACGCGCGGGGCTCGAGCTCGAGGAACGGCTGCGCCGCCACGTCAACCGGCGCACGGGCCGGCGCGCGGGCGAGTACTTCGAAGACGTCCTCGTCGCCCGCGCGAGCTAGACCGGCGGGGGATCCGCCGCGGATGCGGCGTGCGTGGAGTCGTGGATGAGCATGAACCGCATCGACCAGAAGGTCGGTCGCGGCTCGGGCAACTCGTGCCGGGCCTGCAGGAACCCGGTCAGCGTCACCACCACGGTGCCCAGCCAGACGATCACGCCGGCGGCCAGAACCCAGGGCGTCCCTCCCGTCAGCGTCACGATCAAGCCCGCAGCCGCCACGACGAGCCCGGCATACCCCACGCGGAGGCTCCAGACGGCCATTCTCCAGTGAGTATTGCGCGGAAGCTCCGGCGGCTCGTCCATGCGGGGCATGGTACGGGCACGGGGATCAGGTGCTTCGCTGGCTAAGGTCGTCGCGATGGGCGACAGGCTTCGTCCCCTGTGGGACTTCGACGACCTCGACGCGACCGAGGGTCGCTTTCGGGCGCAGCTCGAGCTGGAGACGACCGATGCGGGCCGGGCCGAGGTCTTGACGCAGCTCGCGCGGGTCGAGGGTCTGCGCGGCCGGTTCGAGGAGTGCGACGCGCTGCTCGACGAGGCCGAGGCGCTCGGTGGGGCGGAGGCGCGAGTGCTGCTCGAGCGAGGACGGCGGGAGCGGTCGTCCGGGCAGCCGGGAGCGGGTCTCGCGCAGTTCGAGCAGGCGTTCGAGCGAGCTCAGGCGGACGGAGAGACCGTGATCGCCGTCGATGCGACGCACATGCTCGCGATCGTCGACGACGGCGAGGCGTGGACGGCCCGCGGACTCGAGATCGCCTCGCAGTCGGACGATCCGGGAGTTCGCTACTGGCTCGGACCGCTCTACAACAACCTGGGCTGGTCGCGCTACGAGGGCGGTGACGCGGCGGGTGCGCTGGAGGCGTTCGAGCTCGCCCTCGCAGCCCGTGAGCAGGACGAGTCACGGCCCCACGAGATCGAGATCGCCCGGTACGCGGTCGGCAAGGCGCTCCGCGCACTCGGCCGTGTCGACGAGGCGGCGGCAGCGCACGAGCAGTGCGTCGCCTGGGCCGACGAGGCAGGCGTGGACGACACCTACTTCCACGAGGAGCTGGCCGAGGACTACGCCGCCTTGGGCCGCGACGCCGAGGCGCAAGAGCAGGCTCGAGAGGCCCTCGCGGTCATAGCCGAGGACGACTCCCCGCGCGTGCGCCGCCTGCGCGAGCTCGCCGGTGCTCGTTAGGAGCCGGCCTGCTTGTTTCGGCGGAGGTAGTCGTCGAGCTCGTGGCGGGGAACGAGGCCGGGCCGGATCCCGCAGGCGACGGTTTTGAGCTCGCCGTCGCGGATCAGCGCGCGAGCCTCGTCCTCGGAGCAGTCGAGCTCGGCCGAGACCTCGCGGACCGTCAGCGGCTCGGGCCAGTCCGTGCCGTCGCCGCTCACGTCTCGCCTGTGAAGTAGTCGACCGCGTCCGCCAGCCGGAACAGCTTGCCCGGGGGCCAGGCACCGACCTTCTCCGAGTCCGGATAGACCGATGTCGCAACGGCGATCCTGTTCGACCAGATGCACACGCGAACTGTCTCGTCGGTGCGGTTCGTCACCTTGTGCGCCCCTTCCTCGCCGGTCGGGAAGAACGCGCAGTCCCAGGGCCCGAGCTCGCGCTCGCCCGCGGGCGTGCGGAGCGTGGGCCGGCCGGCGAGGACGATCAGCCACTCCTCCTCGGCGTTCTCGTAGTGATAGGGACAGATGCTCAGACCGGGCTCGAGCTCGTAGACCGACAGCCCCAGCTGCTCGCCGCCCACCAGGGGGCCGACGCGGGCGTAGGTTGCGCCGTAGCCGGGCGGCTCGTCCTCGTCGGCCGTGAGCTCGAGCTCGAAGAGGTTGGCGATGCTCACTGCTCCCCGTCCCAGTAGTCGACAGGGTCGCCAAGCCGGCCGCGATGGTCGAAGCCGGGCGCGGCGACCTGCACCTTCCCGCTGTCGGGGTAGACGGCCGCGTCGCCGTACGGCGCGCTCGACGAGGGCATCGCGTAACGCACCGGCGCGTCCGTGTGGTTGCGGACGGCATGGGCTCCGGCCGCGCCCGCCGGAAAGCACGTGACATCGCCCGCGCGCAGAACGGTCTCGCCTTCGGGCGTGCGGAGCGTCAGCTCGCCCTCGATCACGATCAGCCACTCCTCCTCGACCGTCTCGAAGTGGTAAGGCCAGGAGGCGTTGCCGGGCTCGAGCTCGTAGACGCCCATGCCGGTCCCAACGGATCCGAAGGCGCGGCTCAGCGAGGTCGCGGCGAAGCGGTGCCCGGGCGGATTCTCAGACGGCTCGCCGAGGGCGAGGGTGCGAAGGTTCCGAACCTGCTCGTCGCCGGCCACCACGTTTCGCACCCTAGCCAAGTGGGCGTGTGATCCTCCATCAAGGCGACACACGGATGTAACGGCTTCGCTCGTAGCCTCGCTGGGTGCTTGCACGCGCGGTCACGCATGCGCTGGTCGGTCTCGAGCCGAGGCGGGTCGACGTCGAGGCGCACGTTCGCGACGGGCTTCCGGGCTTCGCGATCGTCGGCCTCGCCGACCGGGCGTGCCAGGAGGCGCGGGAGCGCGTCCGCTCGGGGATCGCAGCCGCGGAGCTGAGCTTTCCGCAGGGGCGAATCACCGTGAATCTCGCGCCGGCCGAGCTGCGCAAGGAGGGCTCCGGCTTCGATCTGCCCATCGCGCTCGCGCTGCTCGCCGCGTCACAGCAGGTGCCGCGAAGCGCTCTCGAACGCACGGCGGCGGTCGGAGAGCTCGCGCTCGACGGCCGGCTCCGCCGGGTCGGCGGCGTGCTCGCGGTCGCCGAAGGAGCGCGCCGGCTGGGCGTCGAGCGTCTCCTCTGCCCTGCGGATGCCGCTCGCGAGGCCGCGCTCGCGGGAGTCGCAGCGCTGCCGGTTCGGCATCTCGCCGAAGCAGTTGCGTATCTCCGAGGGGAGCTCGAGCTGGAGCCGGAGCCACCGCTCGCGCCCAACGGCCACGCCACCGCCGGAGCACCAGATCTCGCCGACGTACGCGGACAGGAACGTGCGCGGCGGGCGCTCGAGCTGGCCGCGGCGGGTGGGCACAACGTCCTCTTCGGCGGCCCACCCGGGACCGGGAAGACCATGCTCGCGCGCCGGCTGCCGGGGATCCTGCCGGCGCTCGACTCCGTCGCCGCGCTCGAGGTGACGCGAATCCACTCGGTCGCGGGATTGGTCGACCGGGAGCATCCGCTCGTCTCGCAGCCGCCGTTCCGGGCGCCGCACCACAGCGCCTCGACCGCTGCAATCGTCGGCGGCGGGCCGCATCTCAGGCCGGGCGAGGCGAGCCTGGCGCACCACGGCGTCTTGCTCCTCGACGAGCTCGCCGAGTTTCAGCGGCCCGCGCTCGAAGCGCTGCGCCAGCCGCTCGAGGACGGCTTCATCTCCGTGTCGCGCGCGGCCGGCCGCGTCGTCTTCCCGGCACGTTTTCAACTGGTCGCGACGATGAATCTGTGTCCGTGCGGCGGCCGCGGCGATCCGGCGGCGCAGTGCAGCTGCTCGGCACAGCGGCTCGCCCGCTACCGGGACAAGCTGTCGCGCGCGCTTCTCGACCGCTTCGACCTGGTGCTCGCGATGCCGCGCGTGCGCGGGGAGGAGCTGGCCTCCGCGCCGAGCGAGAGCTCGGCGGCCGTCGGCGAGCGCGTGACCGCGGCTCGTGGGCGGCTCGCGACGAAACCGCCTTCGCGAGATCAGGAGGCCGACGCCCTGCTCCGGCGCGCTGCCGACCGGCTCCATCTCTCCGGGCGCGGGTACGCGCGCGTCGGACGTGTTGCGCGCACGATCGCGGCGCTCTCCGAGTCCGACTCGGTGCGCGCCGAGCACGTCGCCGAGGCCCTGTCCTACCGGTCGCCCGACGAGCTAACGAATGCGTGAGCTCGCACTTGCGGTCTTCGCCTCGGAGACAGGTGCGCATCTCGTCAGGCCGCCGAGCGGCGAGCGTTGGCGACGCTTCGAACGGCGCTTCGACGAGCGCGCATATCTCGAGCGGCTTGCTGCGGACGGCTACCGCTTCCTGCCTCGTTCCTCGCCGAGCTTCCCGCCGCTCCTGCGGGCGATTCACGATCCGCCGCCGGGTCTCTTCATGCGCGGTGTGGCGAAGCCCGAGCTCCTCGCGCAGCCGGCGGTCGCGATCGTCGGCGCACGCGCAAGCTCCGGCTACGGCGCATCCGTGGCGCGCAGCCTCGGCCGGGAGCTGGCCGGGACAGGGCTTGTCGTCGTCAGCGGCCTCGCTCGCGGGATCGACGCCGAGGCGCACCGCGGCGCGCTCGAGGGATCGGGCCCGACCGTGGCCGTGCTCGGCTGCGGCATCGACCGGGACTATCCCGCAGCGCACGCCGAGCTCGCGCGCAGGCTGGCGGCCTCAGGCCTCATCGTCTCGGAGTACGCGCCGGGAGTCGAGCCGGCTCCTTGGCGCTTTCCCGCCCGCAACCGAATCGTGGCCGGACTCTGTGCGGCAACCGTCGTCGTCGAGGCGCGCGAGCGCAGCGGCGCCCTGATCACGGCCGATCTCGCGCTCGAGGAAGGCCGGGAGGTCTTCGCCGTTCCCGGCGAGATCACGAGCTCGCTGTCGGCGGGGACGAACGCGCTGCTCAAACTCGGGGCGGCGCCGCTGACGAGCTCCGCCGACGTCCTCGCCTCGTTCGGGATCGAGCCCGAACCCAGGGACGGCGAGCAGTCGCCGCTGCTCGAGCTGCTGCCGGCGAGCGCCGACGAGCTCGCGCGCAAGACGGGCCTCGCTGCGAACGAAATCGCGCGGGCCCTCGTCGAGCTCGAGCTGGAAGGTCGCGTGGCGGTCTGCGACGGCGTGTACCGTCGCGCTTCGTGAATCCGTACTGGCTGGAAGAAGCGAGCCCGTCGCGGCCCGAGACGAAGATCGACGGCCGCGTCGACGTCGCGATCGTCGGTGCCGGCGTCACGGGCTGCTCTGCCGCGCTCCGGCTGGCCGAGGCCGGCCTGCGCGTCCGAGTGCACGACGCGCGCGGCGTCGCCGAGGGCGCGAGTGGGCGCAACGGCGGCTTCGCGCTCGCCGGCGGAGCCGCACGCTACGACGTCGCCCGGGAAACGTACGGCGCGGAGCAGGCTGCCGGCTACTGGCGCTGGACTGAAGAGGCGCTCGAAAGGATGGCCGAGCTCGCCGGCGACGCGCTGCGGCGCACCGGCAGCTATCGCCTCGCGGGCGACGAGGAAGAGCGCGACGGCATCAGGCTCGAGTACGAGGCGCTGCGCGAGGACGGCTTCGAGGCGGAGTGGCTCGAGGACGTCCCGAGCGCCGCCACGGGCCTCTTCCACGGCGCGATCTCCCACCCGCACGACGGGGCCATCCAGCCCGCGCGCTTCGTCCGGCGACTCGCGGCGGCAGCGACCGTCGCAGGGGCCGAGATTCGCGAGCACGACGAAGTCGAGGACATCGAGGCGCTCGACGCCGGGCGTGTCGTCGTAGCGACCGACGGCTACGGGCACGGTCTCGTCTCGGAGCTTGCCGACCTGATCTGGCCGACCCGCGGCCAGGTGATCGCCAGCGAGCCCCTCGACGGCGTGCTCTACGACCGCCCGCATTACGCCCGCCAGGGCTTCGACTACTGGCAGCAGCTGCCCGACGGCCGGATCCTGCTCGGCGGCTTCCGCGACGTCTCGATCCTCGACGAGCTGACCGACGTCGAGGAGACCACGCCCACGATCCAGTCGTCGCTCGAGTCGTTCCTCTACGAGCTCGCGGGGCGTGAGGTGAAGGTGACGCACCGCTGGGCCGGCATCTTCGGGCTGACCCAGGACATGCTGCCGCTCGTCGGAGCAGTGCCAGGCCGCGACGGACGAGTCTGGGTCGCCGGTGGGTACTCGGGCCACGGCAACGTGCTGGGCTTCGCCTGCGGCGAGCTCGTCGCCGACGCGATCCTCGGGCGCGAGTCGCCGCAGCTCGAGCTGCTCGATCCGGCTCGGTTTCTCTAGGAGGGTTGGCGGAAAGCCGCTCGTTGTCGGCGTGCGATGGTCGTTCGCTGACAAGGAAGCAGGGAGCTCGAATAGCAGCGCTATTCGGGCGACTGAGGACGCTGCTCAGCGGGCGAGCAGCGTGCGCCGGCGACTCAGTCTGATTTTCGCCAACCCTTCTACCGCTAAAGGTCGAGCGGCGAGAGGTGCGTGGGCTGGTAGAGCAGGACGCGCACGCCGCCGGGCAAGACCATCGTGATCGTCTCGCCGAAGCTCTCGGTCTGCGGCTCGCCGTCGAAGTCGATGCCTTTCGCGCGAAGGTCGGCGACTGTCGCCGCCAGCTCGTCGCACATGAAGCAGATCTCGTGCTTCGTCTCGTCTCCGGCATGGACGCCGGACTCGGCGGATGCAGGGTGGACGCCGAGCTCGGCCGGCGGCAGCTCGAAGATGAGCCACCCGGGATGCGCCTCGACGAACTTCAGCCCGAACGCGTCGCGAAGCGTCGCGCGCAACGCCTCGGGCTCGGGCGTGTAGAGCAGCATGTGCGTGCCGACGATCGCCATCAGAGATTCTTGACGTCGGCGATCAGCTGGTCGATCGAGTCCTTCGCGTCGCCGAACAGCATCACCGTCTTCGGGTTGTAGAAGAGCGGGTTCTCGATCCCCGCGAAGCCCGGGTTCATCGACCGCTTCAGCACGACGACGGTCTGGGCGTCGTCGACGTTGAGGATCGGCATCCCGTAGATCGGCGAGCTCGTATTGTTGCGCGCATCGGGGTTTACGACGTCGTTGGCGCCGACGACGACCGCGACGTCCGTCCGCGAGAACTCCGGGTTCGCCTCGTCCATCTCCTTCAGCTGCGTGTACGGGACGTTCGCCTCGGCCAGCAGGACGTTCATGTGGCCCGGCATGCGGCCGGCGACGGGATGGATCGCGTACGAGACTTCGACGCCTTTCGCCTCGAGCAGGTCGGCCAGCTGGCGGACGTCGTGCTGCGCCTGGGCCACCGCGAGCCCGTAGCCCGGTACGAAGACCACCTTGTGCGCGTACGCGAGCATGACGGCCACGTCCTCGGCGCTCGCGCTCCTGACGGTGCCGCCATCGCCGGCCGCCACCGCGGCTGCCGCCTCCGAGACCTGGCCGAACGCGCCGAAGAGGACGTTCGCGACCGAGCGGTTCATCGCCCGCGCCATCATCAGCGTCAGCAGCGTGCCGGATGCGCCGACGAGCATCCCGGCCACGATCAGGAGGTTGTTTTCCAGCTCGAAGCCGCCGAGCGCGACGGCGACGCCGGTGAACGCGTTGAGCAGCGAGATCACGACGGGCATGTCCGCGCCGCCGATCGGGAGCACGAAGAGCACGCCGAAGGCGAGCGACGCGGCGATCGTGACCCAGAGCAGCCACTCGTCCTGGACGCCGGCCACCAGCGCGATCGAGCAGCCCAGGGCGCCGAGGAAGAGCGCGCCGTTGACGAACTGCTGGCCCGCATACGTGATCGGCCGGCCGCCGATCAGCTCCTGGAGCTTCGCGAAGGCGATCATCGAGCCGGCGAACGAGATGGAGCCGATCAGCGCCGAGAGCGCGATGCCAAGTGAGATGTCGACCTTCGGCGCGCCGGGAGGCGGCAGGACGCGGTGCAGCTCGGCGAGCGCGATCAATGCCGCAGCTCCACCACCGACGCCGTTGAACAGCGCGACCATCTGCGGCATCGCGGTCATACGCACCTTGCGTGCGGCGACTGCGCCGAAGCCGCCGCCGATCACCATCGCGATCGCGATCGCCCACCAGCTCGTCGAGCCGACCTTGACCCAGGTGACGACGATCGCCAGCAGCATCCCCGCCGCGCCGATCTGGTTGCCGCGCCGCGCGTGCGCGGGACTCGAGAGATAGTGCAGCGCAAGGATGAACGTGACGATCGAGATCAGGTAGAGGAGGTTCGAGAGGTTGTAGCTCACGCGTCGTCCGGCTTCTTGGGCCGTTCGCGGCTCTTGAACATCTCGAGCATCCGGTCGGTGACGACGAAGCCGCCGACCACATTCGCCGCGGCGAGCACGACCGCCGCGAAGCCGACGACCCAGGTGAACGCGCTCTTGTCCGGCTGGCCGAGCACGATCATCGCGCCGACGATCACGACGCCGTGGATCGCGTTCGTCCCCGACATCAGCGGCGTGTGCAGCAGCGTCGGAACCTTGGAGATGACCTCGATGCCGAGGAAGATCGCGAGCACGAGGATCGTGATTTCAAAAACGAGAATCGTGTTGTGGCTCACGCGGCGTCTCCTTCCTTCTTCCCGGCGACGCAGGCGCCGCTCGTGATCTCGTCCGACCAGTCGAGCGTGAGCTCGCCCTCCGGCGCGAGGTGGAGGAGCAGCGCCTGGACGTTCCGGGAAAACAGCATCGACGCGTGGTACGGCATCGTGCTGGCCAATTCGGTCAGCCCGACCAGCGTCACCCCGGAGCGCTCGACGATCTCGCCCGGCTCGGTCAGCTCGCAGTTGCCGCCGGTTTCGGCCGCCAGGTCGACGATCACCGAGCCAGGACGCATCGCCTCGACCGCCGAGGCCGGGATGATCCTCGGCGCGGGCCGACCGGGGACCGCGGCCGTCGTGATGACGACGTCGAAGTCCGCGATCCGGCCCTCGAGCGCCTCCTGTTGTGCCTGCATCTCCTCGGGTGTGAGCTCGCGCGCGTAGCCGCCCTCGGCCTCGCCGCCCGTCACGCCGAGGTCGAGCCAGTTCGCGCCGAGGCTCTCGATCTGCTCCCGCACCACGGGACGCACGTCGAAGCCGGTCGTCACGGCGCCCAGCCGCCGCGCCGTCGCGATCGCCTGCAGCCCCGCGACGCCCGCGCCGATCACGAGCACCTTCGCGGGCGGCACCGTGCCCGCGGCCGTCATCAGCATCGGGAAGAACCGGGGGAGATGCTCGGCGGCGAGCAGCGCGGCCTTGTACCCGCCCACGGTCGCCTGCGAAGAGAGCGCGTCCATCGGCTGCGCGCGGGTGATCCGCGGCACCGCTTCGAGTGCGAAGGCCGTCACACCGGCGGAGTCCAGCGCCTCCACACCGGCCTGGTCGGACAACGGCTCGAGGAGGCCGATGAGCACCTGTCCCGAGCGGAGCCGCCCGCGCTCGTCGGCGGAAGGCTTGCGCACCTTGACGACGCCATCTGCTTCCCACGGGTCGCCGAGCGTCGCGCCGGCCTCGCTGTACGCATCGTCGGGGAACGAGGCGGCGGCGCCGGCGCCCTGTTCCACGACGAAGTCGAAGCCGTTGGCCGCCAGCTTGCCGACGCTCTCGGGAACGAGCGCGACACGGCGCTCGCCGTGCGTCGTCTCGCGCGGAATCCCGACTCTCACTAGGCACGTAGCCTACGCAGCTTGACGCACTTCGTCGCGCACTACGGGCTCTGGGTCGTGTTCGCCATCGTCTTTCTCGAGGTGGTGGGCCTGCCGTTCGTCCCCGGCGAGACGGCGCTGATCGCTGCCGGTGCGCTCGCTTCGCAGGGACACGGCAACATCGTCGCCATCATCGCGGTCGCGATCGGCGCTGCGATCAGCGGAGCCCTCGTCTCCTACGCGATCGGTCGCGGTTGGGGACGCGAGCTGCTCGGCCGCTGGGCGTGGTTCGAGCGCGTCAGTCACAAGGGCGTCGAGCGGTCACAGGAGTTCTTCACCCGCCACGGGTCGAAGGCGGTCTTCCTCGGCCGTTTCGTGCCCGTCCTGCGCGCGACGCTCGGGTGGATGGCCGGCATCGGCCGGATGCCCTTTGGACGGTTCATGGTGTGGAACGTCGCCGGCGCGGTCGCCTGGGGCCTCCTGATCGGGCTCCTTGCCTACTACCTCGGGCAGGCGGTCGTCAACGCCGTCGAGCGCGACCTCGGGATCGGCATCGCGGTCATCGCAGGAATCCTCCTCGTGCTCTTCGGGATCCACCTTCTGCGCCGACGGCTGGATGTGTAGGAGGGTTCGGAGCCTCGGTCGGGAATCCGTCCCGGGCATGCTCGCCTCGATCGCACGCGCGCTCGAAGAGCGCGACCAGGCTGTCGGCCACGGCGCCCGCGTCGCGGCGCTCGCCGAGCCGATCGCGCTCGAGCTCGGCTGGGATCGCGAGCGGATCCGGTCTCTGCGCTGGGCCGCGCCGCTGCACGACGTGGGCAAGGTCAAAGTGAGCCCGCAGGTGCTCGGCAAAGCGGGCCCGCTCACGCATGACGAGCTGGCCGAGATCCGCAGGCATCCGGCCGACGGCGCACGGCTCGTCTTTCCCCTGCGCCGCTTCCACGACGCGCTTCCCTACGTCCTCTTCCACCACGAGCGCTGGGACGGCGGCGGCTATCCCGCGGGGCTGAGCGGACGCCGCATCCCGGTCGAGGCCAGGATCCTCGCCATCGCCGATGCGTTCGACGCGATGATCTCGCCTCGCCCGTACCGCCGCTCACTCACGCACGAGCAGGCGCTGGCCGAGGTGGAGGCGGAGGCGGGAGCGCAGTTCGACCCGGTCGCAGCCGAGCTCTTCGTCGAAGCATGGGCCGACGGCTGGGACACCTGGCACGCCGCGTCGGCGTAGCCGCGCTACAGGCTGGCCCAGACCTCGAGCTTCGCGCGAACGCGGCCGATCACGTCGTCGGTGAACTCGCTCGTACCGAGGTCACCACCCAGGTCGGCGGTGCGGTTCCCCTGTGCCACCGCTTCGAGGCACGCCTCGCGAATCGCGCGGCCGGCGCGCTGCATCTCTTGATTGCCGTGTGAGAGCAGCGCCGCTCCCGCCAGGATCATCGCCATCGGGTTGGCGACGTTCTTCCCCTGCAGCGACGGCGCGGTCCCGTGCGCGGCCTCGGCCATGATCGCCGCCGGCTCGAAGTCGTCCTCGAAGGCGACGAGCAGCGACTCGGAACCGGCGATCGAGCCGAAGAGCGGCAGGACGAGGTCCGAGAGGATGTCGCCGTCGCGGTTGAGCGCGGGGATCACGAGCGGATCGCCGGCGGACGAAAGGAGGAGCGCGAACGTCGCGTCGATCAGCTGCGGCTCGTACGGCACCTCCGGGTGGCGCTCCGCCGCCGCGTCCATCTCCTCCTTCAGCATTCCCTCGTAGGTCGGGCTGACGGTGTACTTCGGGCCGCCGAAGACCTTGGCGCCGGTCAGTTCGGCCTGGCGGAACGCGAACTCGGCCACGGCATGGCAGATGCGGCGCTCGATCCGCTCGGTGCGGAACGCGACCTCGTCATCGCCCTCGCCTTCGCGCCATTCCTTCGCGCCATAGGCGTCGCCGACGGCCATCCGGACGATCGAGATCGGCGCATGCACACCGCCCAGCGGCGCGACGCCCGGGATCCGCCGGCCCGTGCGGACGATGACCTTGCCGCCGATCTCCTCGCGCAGGATGCGGTTCGGAGACCCGATGTCGCCGCGGCCTTCGGGAGTGACAGTCGCCGCCTTCAAGCCGAGGCCATGCTCTCGGATCGCCGCGGCCGCCTCGTGCACGACGGCGTTGTCGGTCGTTCGCCGCGTCTCGAGCGAGAGATCGAAGCGCGGGAAGTCGAGCTCGATCCCGATCACGTCGGGCTTGAGCACACGGAGGCTCTCGTCGAGTAACTCCTGTCCCGTTTCGTCGCCGTCGAGGACGACGATGGTCTGCTCGTCGCGCATCGCGCTCGATGGTAACCGCGTTACACCCGTCGACATGGGGTGGAGCCGGAAGGGTCGTAAGGGCGCGTTCCTTTACTACGACAGCAGCGACAAGCGCATCGTCGACGAGCGGAAGCTCGCTCGGATCGAGGCGCTCGCAATCCCGCCCGCGTGGAAGGAGGTCTGGATCTCGCCTCGCGCGACGGCCAAGCTCCAGGCCACGGGCTTCGATGCTGCCGGCCGGAAGCAGTACCTCTACAGCGCGGATTATCGGGCTCAGCAGGAGCAAGCGAAGTACGACATGTTGATCCGCTTCGGCGACGCCTTGCCGACGCTACGGGAGGCGATGGCCCTCCACTTCGACCAGGAGGAATTCGATCGGGAACGCGTCTCCGCGATCGCCTTGCGCCTGATCGAGCTGGGCTGGTTCAGGGTCGGCTCCGAGCGATACGTCCGCGACGGAACCTACGGTGTGACCACGCTCCTCCGACGTCACGTCGATGTGCGCGGTCGGCGTATCCGCCTTTCCTTCCCGGCGAAGCACGGAATCCGGGTGCGGTCGGAGATCGTGGATCCCGAGCTCGCAGCGGCCCTGAAACGCATGCTTGAGCTCAGAGGCCCGCGCGTCTTCAAGTACGAATGGGAGGGCAATACCTACAACCTGACCAACAGGCGGTTGAACGACTACGTGAAGATCTATCTCGGGGACGAGTTCAGCGCGAAGGACTTCCGGACGTGGGGCGGCACGCTGCTCGCGGCGACCTACCTCGCGGAGCGCGCCGCGAAGGAGGGATTTCCGGAGTCGGAAACCGAGCAGAAGCGATCGATCACCGCGGTCATGCGGCGCGTCGCCGAGCAGCTCGGAAATACCCCGGCTGTCACGCGCGAGTCGTACGTTTCGCCGGCAGTGGTCGAGCAGTACCTCGACGGGCGAACGATCGACGATTTTCGGCCGCGGCATTTGCGTGTCGTCAAGGCGCGAGATACAGGGCTCTCGCCGGAGGAACAGGGCATGCTCAGCTTGCTTCGTTCCTGGCGCATTCGGCGCGCCCGCGAAGCTGCATAAGCGCGCGGCGCGTTTCTGTAGATTTCCCCGCGAAACTTTCACGCGAAGGAGGAGATCGGTGGCTCGGAAAACGGTGCTCGTGTGTGACAAATGTGGGAGCGAGGTCGACGAAAGCAAGGGTGCGGTGATGCGCGTGACGTACACGGACGCCCGCCGCGGAGCGAAGCAAGCCGACCTCTGCGACGACTGCGCGGGCCAGATGCCGGGTCGCGCCGCCGCCCGCCGCGGCCGCAAGCCGAAGAACGCCGCCCTCGCCTGATCGCAAGCTAGAGCCCGTCCCGTACTCGCGCTAGCGTAGGCGGGTGCCGCTCCGCCTGATCGTGGGGCCCGCCAACGCGGGCAAGGTCGAGCTCCTGCTCGACCGTTATCTCGCTGTGCTCGACGTCCCCGAGGGGCCCGAACCGGTACTCATCGTGCCGAACAGGGCGGACGTCGACCGCGTCGAGCGCCAGCTGCTCGGGCGGCGTCACGCGCTGCTCGGCGGCTCGATCGGCACCTTCGACGACGTGTTCGAGCGTGTCGCCTTCGGCTCGGGCGACGTTCGGCGGCCGCTGCGGCGCGCGGAGCGCGCACTGCTCGTGCGCCGGGTGGTGGGCGCGGCCCCTCTCCATGGCTACTCGCGTTCCGCGGTGCACGCGGGGTTCGTCGAGTCGCTCGAGCGGACGCTCGACGAGCTCGAGGAGGGACTGCTCGCTCCTGCGGCGATCGGCGGCGAGCTCGGGGTGCTGTACGCCGGCTATCGGGACGAGCTCGACCGCCTCGAGCGCTGGGATCGCGGTCTGCTCCGCAGTCACTCCGTCGAGCGGCTCCGGACCGACCTCGACGCGTGGCACGGCGAGCCTGTCTTCGCCTACGGCTTCGAGGATCTGACCGGTGCGGAGTGGTCGATGCTCGAGGCGCTTGCTGCGCGCACCGAGGTGACCGTCTCGCTCCCCTACGAGCCGGGGAGGCCGGCGTTCGCAGCGCTGCGGCGGACGGCCGAGGATCTCGCCGGGCTCGCCGAGGGCGTCGAGGAGCTCCCCCCGAACTACGCCGCGGTAGCGCCGCCGGCGCTCGCGCACCTGGAGCGGACGTTGTTCGCGGACCAGCCGCGAGACGCGCCGCCGCTCGACGGCGTGGTCCGTTTCTTCGAAGGTGCCGGCAGTCGCGGCATGCTCGAGCTCGTCGCCGACGAGGTGCTCGCCTTGTCGCGCGGCGGCACGTCTCCCGAGCGGATCGGGATCGTCGTCCCGGGTTACGACCGGATCCGCGGCGCGCTCGAGACGGTGCTCGGCTCCTTCGGGATCCCCTACGCCATCGACGGCGAGCTCCGACTCACGCAGACCCCGCTCGTGCACGCGCTGGCCGCGCTGCTGCGCTTCGCCTGGGCAGGAGGGACACGAAACGACCTCTTCCGCTTCCTCCGCTCGCCGTTCTCGGGGCTCGAGCGGCGGTCGGTCGACTTCGTCGAAGGCCGGCTGCGCGGGCGTGCGGTTCAGGCGCCGGAGCGGGTGGTCGAAGAGGCCGAGCGCATGCGCGACGGCGCCGCGCTGCCGGCGCTCGCCGAGCTGCGCGAAGCCACCGATCCGGTCGAGGCGGTGCGCGAGCTCGCGGAGCGGATGCTGCGCAACGCATACGGCCTCGAGCGGCCACCGGCGGATGCTGCGAGCCGCGTCGACCTCAGGGCCTACGAGGCGCTGCGGAAGCTGCTGGCCGAGCTCGCGAGCTGGCACGAGCTGACCGGCGACCTGAGCCGCGAGGACGTGCTGGCAGCCGTCGAACGTGCTCAGCTTCCTCGCCGGACGGGCGACGACGCGGGCCGCGTCGCGGTCGTCGACCTGTTGCGCGCGCGCACGCGCCGCTTCGACGCGGTCTTCGTGCTCGGTCTCGAAGAGGGCAGCCTGCCGCGGCGCGACGCCGGCTCGCCGTTCCTCGACGAAGAGACGAGGCGCGGGCTCGACGAGGGCGGCGCGCGACTGACCAAGCCCGACCGGGTCGAGCGCGACCGCTACCTCTTCTACACGGCCTGCACGCGCGCCTCGGAGCGGCTCTATCTCGTGCGCGAGGCGGCGGACGACGACGGCAGCCCGCGCGAGGCGAGCCCGTTCTGGCACGACGTCGAGGCAGCCTTCGACGGCGACGACGTGCGCCGCTGGACTCGCCGTCGTCCGCTGTCGGCGCTGACGTGGTCGCTCGAGGAGGCGCCGACCGAGCGCGAGCGGCTGCGCGCACTCGCAGAGCTGGCGTCCCGCGACCGAACGGACGCCGAGGCGCTCGCCCGCGCGAACGGCTGGGAACGGAGGCTGGAGCGGGCGCTCGCCGCCTTCCGGCGGCCCACCCGGCTCACGCATCCGCTCGTGCTCGAACAGCTCGGCTCGCGCACCTCGTTCGGGGTGACGGAGCTCGAGCGCTTCGCCGACTGCTCCTCGGCCTGGTTCGTCGAGCGTTTCCTCGATCCGAAGACGATCGACGCCGAGCCCGACGCGAAGCAGCGCGGCAGTGTCGCGCACCAGGCTCTCTACCGCTTCTTTTCGCGCATCCCGGCAGACCTCGGCGTGGAGAAGCTCGAGCCGAAGCATGTCGAAGCGGCGACCGGGCTCATGCGCCGCTGCCTCGACGACGCGCTCGCGGGCGTGCGGATGGATCTGACCGAGATGCAGGAGCGGGAGCTCGACCAGACGCTCTGGCGCGATCTCGCTGCGTTCGTCGAGGAGGAATGCGAGTCGTCGTCGCCGCTCGTGCCGCGGCGTTTCGAGGTCTCGTTCGGCAGCGAGCGTGCCGCTCCGGAGCTGCAGCGCGGGCTCGAGCTCGGCGAGAGGCTGACGCTCTCGGGAAAGATCGACCGCATCGACGTCGACCCGTTCGGCGCTCGCGGAATCGTCCAGGACTACAAGTCCGGCAAGAGTGCGCACTCGGCGAGGCAGATCGAGAGCGAGCTGCGCCTCCAGATCCCGCTCTACATGCTCGTCCTGCGCGACCTCGTCGGCCTCGAGCCGCTGGGCGGCCTCTATCGGCCGCTCGCGGGTGCGCGCAAGCCGCGCGGCCTCGTCCGAGGTTCCGAGGAGGAGACGCTGCCCGGCTACGTCTCGCACGACTACCTCGACGAGGAGGCCTTCTGGGGCGTGGTCGAGTCGGCCCGCGGCACCGCGACCGCGCTCGCGGAGCGGATCGGCGACGGAGACGTCCGTCACGACCCGCTCGGCGGTGAATGTCCCACCTGGTGCGACCTCTGGACCGTGTGCCGGATCGAGCGCGCATGAGCCGCAACGAGCTCAACCCGCAGCAGCTCACCGCCGTCGAGGCGAGCGGAGAGGTGTTCGTCTCCGCCGGCGCAGGTACCGGCAAGACGGCCGTGCTCGTCGAGCGAGTCGTCCGCGCGGTGTGCGATCGCGGACTCGACGTCGACTCGATCCTCGTGATCACGTACACGCGCCGTGCCGCCGGCGAGCTCCGCACCAGGATCCGCGCGGCGCTCGCCGAGCGCGGGCGGCACGACCTCGCCCGCGAGCTCGACGGTGCCTGGATCTCGACGATCCATGGCTTCTGCGCCCGCCTGCTTCGGGCGTATCCGCTCGCCGCCGGGCTCGATCCGCGCTTCCGCGAGCTCGACGAGGCGCAGGCGGCCGTGCTCCGCTCGGAGGCGTTCGGGACCGCGCTCGCCGAGTTCTGCGCGGGAGACGATCCGCAGCGCCTCGAGCTGCTCGCCACGTACGGCAGCGACCGTTTGCGCCGGATGCTGACGAGCGTCTACGAGACGCTCCGCGCGGCGGGCCGCGAGCTCGACCTGGCGGTCGCCGCGCGACCGGAGCTCGCCGAACGGGTGGAGGAGCTGCGTGCCGCCGCGACCCTGCTTGCCGCCGATCCGCAGGCGACCGAGGCTCAGCAGCGGACGGCCGCCGACCTGCTCGAGCTCCTCGCGCGCGATCAGCGGCCGGACCGGCTGATGAACCTGACCGGGTTCAAGGCGCGCGGAGACCGTGCCGCCGCCTACGGCGAGGCTCTCGGCGCCGTCGAGCAGGCGGCCCTCGACGAGGCCGCCGCTCGCGACCGCGCCCTGCTGCAGGAGCTACTGACCCAGTTCGCGGCGCGGTACGCGCAGGCAAAGGCGCGGGAGTCGGCGCTCGACTTCGAGGATCTGCAGCTCGAGGCGCGCGACCTCTTACGCTCGCAGCCGGATCTTCGGGAGCGCGAGCAGGCACGTTTCCGCTCGATCCTCGTCGACGAGTTCCAGGACACGAACCGCCTGCAGACCGAGATCGTCGACCTGCTATGTGCTGGAAGCGACGTCGGCTCAGCCGACGTCGGCCAGCGGGACGACCCCGGCGCCTCCGGCGCCGGCCGGCGAACGCCCGAGACCGAGCTCTTCTTCGTCGGCGATGAATTCCAGTCGATCTACGGCTTCCGCCACGCCGACGTGCAGGTCTTCCGCGAACGGCGCGAAGCCGTCGGGCAGCCCCTCTCGCTGACGCTCAACTACCGCTCGCGGCCGGAGGTGCTCGCCGCGGTCAACGAGCTCTTCGGGCCGGACTTCGGCGGCGAGTTCCAGGAGCTTGCGGCTGCGGCCGAGTTCCCGGACCCCGTGTTCGGCCATCCCGTGGAACTCCTTGTCACCGACAAGGAGAGCTACCGCGACAGCGGCGTCCACTGGCGGCGCGGGGAGGCGCGCGCGGTGGCGCGGCGGGTGCGCGAGCTCGTGGACGGCGGCGCGGCGACGCCGGGCGAGATCGTTCTCCTCTTCGCCGCCGGCACCGACGCCGAGTGGTACGAGGACGAGCTGAGACGCGCAGGCCTGCCGACGTACCGCGCAACCGGCAAGGGCTACTTCGGCCAGCAGCAGGTCGTCGACCTGCTCATGTACCTCCGCCTGCTGCAGAACCGCTACGACGACATGGCGCTCGCGTCGGTGCTCGCCTCGCCGTTCGTCGGGGTCTCGAACGACGCCCTCGCGCTGCTGCGCCGCGTCGCGTCTCGGCGTCCGCTCTTCTGCGGGCTCGAGCACTCGCTGCCGCCGGGTCTCGGAGAGCGCGACGAGAGGCTGATGCGCGCCTTCCGCCAGCGCTACGAGCGGCTCGTCGAGACCATGCCGCGGCTTTCGCTGGAGCGGCTGTGCGAGCACGTCGTCGCCGAGCACGACTACGACCTCGCCGTGCTCGCGCGGTGGGACGGCCGGCGGCGCTACGCGAATCTGCGCAAGCTCGCGCGCCTCGCCCGCTCGTACGAGGAGCTGCGCGGGCCGGACGTCGAGGGCTTCGTCCGCTTCGTCGCCGAGCAGGAGGCGGTCGGCGCGCGCGAGCTCGAGGCCGTCGCCGAGGAGGAGGGCGCGGACGCCGTCCGGCTGCTCACAATCCACGCCGCGAAGGGGCTCGAGTTCAAGGTCGTGATCGTCGCCGACGCGGGCCGCGACCGCGTGCCGCCGTCGCCCGACGAGATCCTCGCGCTGCCCGACGGCCGCTTCGGCTTCCGGGTGGCCGATCCGGTGACCGCGAAGCGCCGCGGCGCCTTCGACTACGAGGCGGTGAAGGAGGCGCGACAGGAGGCGGAACAGGCCGAGCGCCTGCGCCTCTACTACGTGGCGATGACGCGCGCGAAGGAGCGGCTGATCGTCTCGGGCTCGGTCGACTTCGGCTCGGAGCGCGAGACGCCGACGCCGATCGCGTGGGTGCTCGACCGGTTGGCTGCCGACGAGGAGCTTGCGCAGGCCGGCGACGCGCCGGTCGAGCTGGCGCGCGGCGACGCGCGGTTGCTCGTCCGCCTCGATCGTCATCGCCTCGAAGAGCCGGAGCCCGCGGAACCCGCGGAGCCCGAGACGGAGGAGGGTCAGCTCGCCCTGTTCGCCGAGCTCGAGGAGGTCGCCGGCGCGAGGCCTGCAGCACCCGAGCTGCCGCCGCTCGTTGCTCTGCCCGAGCCGCCGCTCCTGCGCGTCCGCAGGCTCTCGTTCACGTCGCTCTCCCTCTTCGAGCAGTGCTCGTACAAGTACTTCGCGCGCTACGGCCTTGGCATGAGCGAGCGACCGGTCGAGGTCGAGGCCGCCGAGCCGGGGGAGAGGTCGGGGGTCGAGATCGGCACCGCGGTGCACTCGCTCCTGGAGCAGATCGATCTCGCCGCACCGGTCGTGCCCGAGCTCGAGGACGAGCTGGTGCGCGGCTTCGTGGCCGCGTACTGCGAATCGGATCTCGCGCGTCGCGTCGCCGAGCTGACGGGCGTCGAGAAGGAGCGCCACTTCACCTTCGAGCACGACGGCGTGCTCGTGCACGGCTTCATCGACGCCTGGCATTTCGCGAACGGCCGTGCGCTCGTCGTCGACTACAAGACGAACGCGCTCGGCGAGGCGTCTCCCGACGAGATCGTCGACCAGGACTACCGCCTGCAGCGGCTCGTCTACGCGCTCGCGTGCTTCCGCGCCGGGGCGGACGAGGTCGAGGTCGTCTACCACTTCCTCGAGCGGCCGGACGCGCCCGTGGAGGCGGTGTTCTCGCGGGCCGACGTGGCCGAGCTCGAGGCCGAGCTTTCGGCGGCGATCGCGCGCATCCAGGCCGGAGAGTTCCGGCCGACGCCGAGCGAGTTCGCCTGCGCGGGCTGCCCCGCGCTCGACCTCGTCTGCGCCGGTCCCCGCCTGCGGTCGCGCCAGCCGGAAGCCGTTGCCTCGTAGCTACGTGCAGGAGGCCCGGAAGCGCGTCGGGCCGAAGAAACAGCGGATCCGGCCGATCATCGAGCGGCTCGCGATCGAGCACGCCGACGCGGCGATCGCTCTTCGCTTCAGGAGCCCGCTCGAGCTCCTCGTCTCGGTGATGCTCTCGGCGCAGACGACGGATGTGAACGTGAACCGCGTCACGCAGACGTTGTTCGAGAAGTACCGCAAGCCCGAGGACTACCTCGCGGTGCCGCAGGAGGAGCTCGAGCGCGACATCTTCGCGACCGGCTTCTACCGGCAGAAGGCGAAAGCCCTGCGCGGGACGATGCAGATGCTGCTCGAGGACTTCGACGGAGAGGTCCCGCGCAGGCTCGAGGAGCTCGTCCGCCTGCCGGGCGTCGCGCGGAAGACGGCGAACGTGGTCTCCTCGGAGCTTGGCGAGCCGCAGGGGATCGTCGTCGACACGCACGTCCGCCGCCTATCGCAGCGGCTCGGGCTCACCCGTCAGGAGGATCCGGTCAAGATCGAGCGCGACCTCGTCCGGCTCGTGCCGCGCGCCGACTGGGCGCGCTTCCCGCATCTTCTGATCTGGCACGGCCGCCGCGTCTGCGACGCACGGCGGCCTCGTTGCGAGGATTGCGTCGTGAGCGACCTCTGTCCGTCGAGCCGTGTCTGAGCGCTCCCGCAGCTTCGAGACCGTCGCCGCCGAGTACGAGCGGCACCGCCCCGAGTATCCGGAGGAGGCGCTGCGCTGGGCGGCCGACGGACTAGGACTCGAGCCCGGCGCCTCACGCGTCCTCGATCTGGGAGCGGGAACGGGGAAGCTGACCCGCGGCCTCGTTGCCCTCGGTTTCGATGTCGTGGCGGTCGAGCCGGGAGCCCCCATGCTCGCGCAGCTCCGAACGGCTGTGCCGGAGGCCGAGGCGCACGAGGGGTCGGCCGAGTCGATCCCACTCCCGGGCGAGAGCGTCGACGCCGCGTTCGCCGGGCAGGCGTTCCACTGGTTCGACCGCGACCAGGCGCTGCCCGAGCTGCATCGCGTGATCGGCGCCGAAGGCGGGCTCGCCCTGCTCTGGAACTGGTGGGACGAGCGCGACCCGCTGCAGCAGGAGCTCGGCGGGCTGATCGGCTACGCCGGCCACCAGCCGTATCGGGACGAGGAGCTGCCCGGCGAGCCGTGGTTCCGCGAGGTGGGGCGCACCGTGGTGGAAACGGTCTGGGAGTCGAGCCCGGACGCGCTCGTCGGTTACCTCTCGACAACGAGCATGTTCGTGACGATGGAGGCCGACGCGCGCGACCGGCGCCTGGCCGAGGTGCAGGCGATCGCCGGGCGCCACGGCGACCGCTTCCCGCTGCCGCGCCTCACCTACGGCTTTGCCTTCGAGCGTCTCTAGTAGGAGGGTTCGGCGAAACGCAGGCTGAGCCGCCGGCGCACTCTGCTCGCCCGCTGGACTGCGTCCTCGGTCGCTCGAATAGCGCTGCTATTCGAGCTTCCTGCGTCCTTGTCAGCGGACGACCAGCGCACGCCGACGACGAGCCCCCTTCCGCCGAACCCTCCTAGTTGACGCGCGGATCCTCGGGCATGCGGGCCACGAGCTCGTAGATCCCGCCCTTGCGCCGCAGGACGTCGCGCCACAGGGCCTCCGGGTCGTCGGTGAAGGCGTCGTCGGCCAGGGCGGGCTCGAGGATCCAGTCCTCGTCTTCGACTTCGGCCTCGAGCTGGCCCTCGCCCCAGCCCGCATAGCCCGCGAAGACCCGGCGCCTGGTCGTGGCCGGGACGATCTC
Source organism: uncultured Actinomycetes bacterium (assembly GCA_963696975.1). GTDB lineage: Bacteria > Actinomycetota > Thermoleophilia > Gaiellales > Gaiellaceae > Palsa-739. The sequence goes on from CAVOMI010000005.1 coordinate 111,819, forward strand.
CTCCGGGTCCGACAACGAGGGAAAGCCGAGCGAGCCGAAGAGCGGCACGGCGGCGTCGTCCGGGTCGAGGAACTCGCCCAGCACGAGCACCGCCTCCGGCTGCACCGGCCCGCCGACCCAGACGGGCTCTCCGTCGTCGACGACCGGCTCCAGCTGCGGAACAGCGCCCGCCACCTCGAGGGGCGAGGGGCGATTGAGCACCAGCCCCGCCGCGCCGTCCTCGGTGTGCTCGGTCACGAGGACGACGGCGCGATGGAAGTTCGGGTCGACCAGGGCCGGCGACGCGACGAGGAGGGTTCCGCACAGCGACTCCACAGCCCCATTGTTGCCGTCATGCGCTAGTCGTCGCTGGAGCGGTACGAGACGATCTGTACTCGCTCGAGGGTGAGCATTCCCTCACCGACCATCTCGTCGAGGATCGGCACGACCCGGTCGATCTGCTCCGGCGTGTCGACGATCTCGATCACGACCGGCAGATCCTCGGACAGGCGCAGGATCCGCGACGTGTGCAGCCGCGAGTCGGCGCCGAATCCCTCGATGCCGCGGAGCACGGTCGCCCCCGCAAGTCCCTCCTGACGCACACGCTCGACGATCGCCTGGTAGAGCGGTTTTCCGTGCCAGGTGTCGGACTCGCCGATGAAAAGCCGCAGCAGCTTGCCTTCGCCTTCGAGTTTCACAGCGCCCTCCCGGCGACGACTCCGAGGTAGACCGCAACGAGACCGGCGGTCATGCTCCCGAGCATGTTCGCAGCCGCGAGGCCGACCGCGCCGTCTTCGAGCAGGCGGTAGGTCTCGTAGGAGAGGGTCGAGAAGGTCGTGTACGCCCCGAGCAGCCCGATGGTGAGCGCCGACCGTAGCCACGGGGCTGTCGTGAGCTGTTCGGTCATGAGCGTCATCAGCAAGCCGAGCACGAATGCGCCGCTCACGTTGACGACGAATGTCCCCCAGGGAAACGAGGACGCTGTGAAGCGTCTGGAGACCACCCCGTCCAGTCCGTAGCGCGCGAGCGCCCCGAGCGCTCCCGCGATGCCGATGGCCACGATCGTCCGCATTCCGGCTCCTCTCGATCCTAGGAGCCATCAGCCTTTGCGGCGGTTCGTGGCGAGCTCCATCGCCCAGGCGCCCGGCGGCGCCGGCCGGAAATCTAGCCGAGCGCCGGAGTGAGGGCGACGAGCAGGCCGCCGTCGTCGTCGAGCGCGGGGAAGAAGTCGCCGATCACGCGCTTCATGTGCCCGCTTCGAGTCCGCAACTGCAGCTGCTCGTTCAGACGGCGCACGCCCCATTCGAGTGAGAGCTTGACCGGGTTCTTCTCCTCCTCGAAGCCCTCGAGGCCGAAGGCGGAGACGACGTCCGCGCCGAGTACTTCCTGCTCGCTCCATCCGCTGAGCTCGAAGACTCCGCGGCCGATGGCGAGGATGCGGCCTTCCTGGTCGCACGTGACGAGGCCGGTCGTCGGCGCCGGGTAGTAGTCGTCCATCAGCTCGAAGAGGAAGCCGAAGCCGCAGTGGTGGCAGGCCACGGCCTCGTCGAACATCCCTTCCTTGCGGTCGATGTCGATCGACCGCTCCTTGCAGTTCGGGCAGATGAAGTGCGGCACGGGCGTCAGGCTAGCTGGGTGAGCTCGGCGTTCTAGACCTGTGTCGTCTCGGCCTCGGGCCTCGGCGCCGTGAGTGCTGTGCCGGAGTGGCCCTCCTCGGCGGCGAGGAAGCGCTCGGCGTCGAGAGCCGCCATACAGCCGCTGCCCGCGGCCGTTACTGCCTGGCGATAGATGTGATCCTGGACGTCGCCCGCCGCGAACACGCCGGGGATGTTCGTCTCGGTCGTCCCCGGCTTCGCGACGAGGTAGCCGTTCTCGTCATGGTCGAGCTGGTCGACGAAGAGCTTGGTGTTCGGGTCGTGCCCGATGGCGACGAACAGGGCGCCGGCTTCGACGTCCTCGGTCTCGCCGGTCTCGGTGTTCTGCAGACGCAGGCCGCTGATCGAATCTTCGCCGAGCACCTCCTCGACGACGAACGGCGTCTTGAGCTCGATCTTCTCGTTGTTGCGCGCGCGCTCGACCATGATCTGCGAGGCGCGGAACTCGCTTCGCCGATGCACGAGCGTGACCTTGTAGCCGAAGCGGGTGAGGAAGAGCGCCTCCTCGAACGCCGTGTCGCCGCCGCCCACGACGAAGATGTGCTTGTCGCGGAAGAAGGCGCCGTCGCAGGTGGCGCAGGCGGAGACGCCGCGGCCCTTGAGCCGCTCTTCGGAGTCGATCCCGAGCCAGCGGGCGCTCGCGCCCGTCGCGACGATCACCGAGCGAGCCTGGTACTCCTCGTCCTCGACCCAGACCCGGAACGGCCGCTCAGAGAAGTCGACGCGCGTCACGTTGTCGGTGACGAACTCGGTGCCGAAGCGCTCGGCCTGGCGCCGGAACTCCGACATCATCTCGGGGCCCATGATCCCGTCGGGGTAGCCGGGATAGTTCTCGACGTCGCTCGTGATCATGAGCTGGCCACCCCAGCTGAAGCCCTCGATCACGAGCGGCTGCAGGTTTGCGCGCGCGGCATAAAGAGCCGCGGTGTATCCCGCCGGCCCTCCGCCGATCACGATCAGATCACGTACGTCGCTCATGTGTTCCTCTCTGGAAAACGTGTCTGCTGTATTAAACGATTCTGGCCGGATTGACGTTCCCGGCGCGGCACGTTTTCGAGGTCGCTTTTAGGCGGCGTCTGCGGCCGAATCGTCGCCCGGCGCCAGCTCTTGCGCGGTTACGGGCCGGACGGTTCGTTCGACAGCGGGAAGCTCGGCGAGCTCGGAGGCCGGCGAGATCCCGTGATCGCGGAACTTGCGTGCGCTCGGCAGCACGCGCGTCTCGAGTGAGCCGACCGTCTCGTTGTACGAGCGCACGGCGGTTTCGAGCCCGCGGCCGACCTTCGCGAAGTGCTCGGTCAGCGTCGCAAGCCGACCGTACAGCTCGCGGCCGAGCTCGCTGATCGTCCTCGCCGACTCGGCGATCGTCTCCTGCCGCCAGCCATACGCGACAGCGCGCAGCAGCGCGATGAGCGTCGTGGGCGTCGCGAGGATGACCTGCTGGTTCACGCCCTCCTCGATCAGCGACGGATCCTGCTCGAGTGCGGCGCTCAGGAAGGTCTCGCCCGGGATGAAGAGCACCACGAACTCGGGCGCGGAGGCGAACTGCGACCAGTAGCTCTTGCCCGACAGCTTCGCGATGTGATCCCGCACCTGGCGCGCATGGTCGCGCAGCTTCGCCACACGCTCCTCGTCGTTGCGTGCGCCGAGGGACTCCAGATAGGCCTGACCCGCGAACTTCGAGTCGACAACGACGGTCTTGGAGCCCGGCAGCTTCACGATCAGGTCAGGCCGCAACCGGCTGTCCTCGGTCGAGACGTGCGCCTGCGTCTCGAAGTCGCAGTGCTCGAGCATCCCGGCCATCTCCACGACCCGGCGCAGCTGGATCTCGCCCCAGCGACCGCGGACATTGGGGCGGTCGCGCAGCGCGCTGACGAGGTTTCCGGTCTCGCTGCGCAGCTGGGTCTGGGTCTCGGCGAGCTGGCGGACCTGCGTGCTCAGCTCCGAGTATGCGCGCGTGCGTGCGACTTCGAGGTCCTGCAGCTTGCCGTCGACCTTCTCGAGCGACTCGCGGATCGGCTCGACGAGATGCTCCACTTCTTTCTTGCGTTGCTCCAGCTCGTGCGCGGCGTCGTTCTGGAGCAGTTCGAGCTTGCCCGAGGCGAGGTCGAGGAACGACTCGTTGTTCCGCTGCAACGCGTCGGCTGCGAGCGCACCGAAACGGGCCGAGAGCTCGGCATTCTTGCTGCGGAGCAGGAGCCAGGAGCCGACCGCTCCGACGACGAGACCGATGAGGAGTCCGACGATCATGCGGGCGTGGAACCCTAGAGACCCGGTCGGACGGCACGAAAATGCCGGCCCCGACGAACCCGTAAGTCCATCGGAACCGGCTCGCAGAGCCTAAGTGCGCAGGGCCGAAAACGTCAAGCAAGAAAAGCGCGCTCTTTGCACACTTTCGCGCGGGACAGGCGCGCTACGACTGGGCGAGCGCGGCGTTGATCGCCTGCTCGGTCTGCTGGAGGTTGGGCTCCGTGCCCGAAACCCCGACGTAGGCGAGCTTGCCGCCCTTGGGGCCGACGAAGACGGTCGGCGTCCCGACGATCTTGCCGTTGCTCTTGACGAGCGCATCGACCTGGCTTGCGACCGTCTGCGGAGCGGAGCTGTTGGTGTCGGCCTGCCACCGGGCCAGGTTGAGCCCGTTCACGCTGGCCGCGATGTTCGCCAGCATCTGGCCGTTCAGCCAGCCGCTCTCCTCCTGGCCCTGGTTGTCGTAGAGGACCTTCGCATACTGGAAGCCCTTGTTCTGGAAGGAGGCGGCTATGAGTCCGAGGCGGCCGCTGAACGACTGGGAGCCGGCGCCGCCCAGGAACGCCCAGGGCTTGAGCGTCAGCTGCACCTTCCCTGTGCGGACGTACTTGTTGATGATCGTCGGCAGCTTGGTGGTCTCGTAGTCCTGGCAGAAGGGGCACTGCACGTCGACGAACATCTGCATGTGGACGGGCGCGTTCGGATCGCCCAGCGTAAGTCCCTTCTGCGGGATCCCCTTGAAGAGGTTGTTCGCGTCGGGCGCGCCCGGGAGCGCAACCGGCGACGTCGCGCTACCGGTTGTGCCCAGGCCCTGGATGTCGCTCTTGGAGACGACTCCGCCGCCGCTGCTGCCGCCGCTCGAGAGGACGACTCCGAGCACGATCGCGATGATCACGACGAGCACGACGCCCCCCGCAATGGCGAGCGCACGCGGCGAGGCCTGGCGTCCGCGCCCTCCCGCGCCCTTCGAGCGCACGGCCGGAGGCGTCCGCATTGCGGCCGCGGCCTCTGCTCGTTGCTGTCTTGCCCTCTTACCGCTCGGCATGCGCCGCAAGGGTAGCGGGCACTTCGGCCTGCCCGGCCGCCCCAGCGGAGGCCAGGACCAAGAATCCGATGAGCAGTAGGAAGGCGGTAAGGGCGAGCTCCGGAATCGTGACGTAGCCGAAGCCTTCTCTCGCGATCCAGTTGGCGGCGCAGCCGGGGCCGTTGAGAGTGCACGCCTTCGGCTCCTGCACCACGCCCCGCTCGATCAGGATGTGGTAGATCGACGTGCCCGCACCGACGACCGGGATCGGAATCAGATACCGCGCCGCCCGATTGTCGCCACGGACAGCAATAAGGAGCGTGAGAATCGAGAGCGGGTACATGAGGACCCGCTGGAACCAGCAGAACTCGCACGGGATGGCACCCGCGACCTGCGAGTAGAACAGGCTCCCTCCCGTTGCGGTCGCGGCGACGACGAACGCTCCCCACAGCTCGTAGCCCCACAGCAGATTGCGGATGGCTTCGAGGGGGCCACGCACGCCGAAGAGGGCGAGCAGGCCGACGACGAGCCCAAGTCCGACGAGCACCTGGCCGACGACACCGAGGACGGAGAGGGCGACGGCGATGTCGTGGTTGATCCCGGTGTCGTGCGGCATCGGCGCGCAGAGTATCCGTCCAGGCGGCGAGCGTTACGCTGACCGCGCCGGGGTGGCGGAACTGGTCAGACGCGCCCGACTTAAAATCGGGTGGCCCTCGGGCCGTGCGGGTTCAAGTCCCGCCCCCGGCATCGCTGAACCCAGCGAAACCTTGACGGACTACCACCGGTGGCGCAGGAGGGCGGCTGACGAAGTGGACGCCGTCGGTCGTCTCGAGCGAGAAGCTGTCCGTGGGGCCGGGCCGGAGGTCGAGCTGGAATGCAGGGTGGTTCCAGCGCTCGTACTGGTCGGCGTCGATGTAGAACGGGGTGCCGTCGAGCTCGCCGAGGAGTAGGTCGCCCGCCCCGACGGGCAGCTCGTCCCTCGGTAGGCAGAGGAGCGAGCTGCCGTCGCAGCAGCCGCCGGACTGGAAGAGCATCAGAGGCCCGTGCCGCTCTCGCAGGGCAACGAGCTCCGCGAGGGCGGCGTCGGTGGCGCTGAGCGCTTCCGTCGGCATCGTGGTCTCAGAAGAGTCCGAGCGGCTCGGGGTCGTAGCTGACGAGCAGGCACTTGGTCTGGCTGTAGTGGTCGAGCATCATCCGGTGGTTCTCCCGGCCGACGCCGGAGACCTTGTAGCCGCCGAAGGCCGCGTGTGCCGGATAGAGGTGGTAGCAATTCGTCCACACCCGGCCCGCCTCGATCGCGCGACCCATGCGGTAGGCCTTGGCGGTGTCGCGCGTCCAGACGCCGGCGCCGAGGCCGTACATCGTGTCGTTGGCGATCCGCAGCGCCTCCTCTTCGTTCTTGAAGGTCGTCACGGCCAGCACCGGCCCGAAGATCTCCTCCTGGAAGATCCGCATGTCGTTGCGGCCCTTGAAGACGGTCGGCTGGTAGTAGTAGCCACCTTCGAGCTCGCCGCCCAGGTGCGCCTGCTCTCCGCCGGTCAAGAGCTCGGCGCCCTCGTCGAGGCCGATCTGGACGTAGCCCTCGATCTTCTCGAGCTGCGCCGTCGAGACCTGCGCCCCGACCTGGGTCGTCTGGTCGAGCGGGTGGCCCTGCCTGATCGCGCGGATCCGCTCGAGGCAGCGCTCCATGAACGGCTCGTAGATCGACTCCTCGATCAGCGCCCTGGAGGGGCAGGTGCAGACCTCGCCCTTGTTGAAGGCGTACAGCACCAGACCCTCGACGGCCTTGTCGAGGAAGGCGTCGTCGGAGGCCATCACGTCGGCAAAGAAGACGTTCGGCGACTTGCCGCCCAGCTCGGTGGTCGACGGGATGATGTTCTGGGCGGCGTACTGCATGATCAGCCGCCCGGTCACGGTCTCGCCCGTGAAGGCGATCTTGGCGATCCGCTTGCTGGTGGCGAGCGCCTTGCCGATCTCGCCGCCCGGCCCGTTGACGACGTTGATCACGCCCGGCGGCACGATCTCCTCGAGCACCTCCATCAGCTTGAGGATCGACCACGGGGTCGGGCTCGCCGGCTTGACGACCGTGCAGTTCCCCGCGGCCAGGGCGGGCGCGATCTTCCACGCCGCCATCAGGATCGGGAAGTTGAACGGGATGATCTGGCCGACAACGCCCAGCGGCTCGTGGAAGTGGTAGGCGACCGTGTCCTTGTCGATCTCCGAGATCCGCCCCTCCTCGGCGCGGATCGCGCCGGCGAAGTAGCGGAAGTGGTCGGCGGCGAGGGGGATGTCCGCGGCGAGCGTCTCGCGCACCGGCTTGCCGTTGTCCCAGCTCTCGGCGACCGCCAGCATCTCGGTGTGCTCCTCGATCGCGTCCGCGATCAGATTGAGCACGCGGGCCCTCTCGGTCGTCGACGTCTCCGCCCAGTCGTCCTTGGCGGCATGGGCGGCATCGAGCGCGAGCTCGATGTCCTCGGCGGTGGAGTGCGCCACCTCGGTGAACGGTTCGCCGGTCGCCGGTGTGCGGTTCTCGGCATAGCCGCCCTTCACCGGCGCGACCCAGTGGCCGCCGATGAAGTTCTCGTACCGCTCCTTCAACTCGACAGGACTGCCCGGCTGTCCCGGAGTCTCGAAGGTCGCGGCCTTCTCGATGGTTGCCATCGAAGCCTCCTTTCGAGGCGGACGCAGCCGCGGGGGTGCGGCGTGCGGCCGCTCCCACCACGATCCCTCGAACGCGGCGCAGCGGCATCGGGGAATCCGCGGAACCGACAACCGCTCGAGGCCGTCCCCGGCTCAGGGCCGACCGAGAGACTGTGCGATCGCGAACACGAGAAGCGAGACGCCGCTGCCGAGGAGCGCGCCCGCCATGACGTCGGTGAGCCAGTGAACTTGCAGGTACGTGCGACTCCAGGCCATGCCGACAACACCGAGGCCGGCGAAGGCCCACCACCAGCCCCGGCGCGGGCCGGGAGCGGTGAAGAGCAGGACGAGCGCGACACACGTGGCGGCTGCGTAGGTGGCGTGGCCGGAGGGAAAGGAGGTGCCGACGGGGTGGACGAGCCCGTCAGGCGGGCGGGCCCGATCGACCAACGCCTTGAGGAGCGCCGAGAGCAGCGGAGCCAGGCTCTCGGCGACGGCGAACGCGGCGAAGGCGAGCCAGCGACGCCGGCGCAGGAGAAGCAGTCCGACGAGCACGAGCGCAACCGCACGGCCGACTCCCCGGCCGAGCCAGTTGAAGACGAGCGCGAGATGGGTGAGCAGCGGTGTCTCCAGGTGACGCATCGCCTCGGACCAGCTGCGGTCGAGCTCGAGCGGTCCTGCCGGTACGAGGATGGCGACCACCACGACGATGGCGAGCATCACGCCGCCTGCCCAGAGCGCATGGGTCGGCTGCGCGAGAAACGACTCACCTGACGTACGCCACGGGCCCCTGGTCTCGCGCTCTTGCTCGGGGGCCGTCTTCGTCATCGTCTCCAGCTTCATTCGTTGGTGTCGGAGTGTGGCGGCAGCGACACCGCGCGGCATGGCATCGGTTTGGCATCGACGCACGGAAGGGTGCGGTCGTCAGAGAAATTCGACCGAAAGGAGTCGTAATGGCTCAGGAAAACGTGGTGGTCGTGCGGTTCGCGGAGCCGACCAAGGCCCACGAGGCGTGGACTGTGTTGAAGAAGTGTGACGCGGACGATCGCATCGATCTGAAGTCCGCGGCAATGCTTCAGCGCACGTCCGCGGGCAACCTGAAGACGCTCGACGACTGGGACAAGTTCGGTCCAGTCGGGATGGCGGGTGGCGGGCTGATCGGAATGCTGATCGGCATCCTCGGCGGCCCTGTCGGCGTTTTGCTCGGCTGGGGCGCCGGCGCGACGCTCGGCGGCGCGTTCGACATCGATCGTGCCGTCACGTCCGACGAGGCCCTCACCGTCCTCGGCACGGCGATCCCGGCGGGATCGACGGCCATCCTCGCAGACGTCGAGGAGTTCGCGGTCGAGGTGATCGACGGCGAGATGAAGAAGCTCGACGGCACGGTGACCAGGCTCGCCGCCGGCGAGGTCCTGGCCGAGGTCGCCACGGCGGAGGATGCCGCCGACGCCGCCGCACGTGAAGCGCGGCGGACGGTGCGCGAGAAGCGCAAGGCAGAGCTTCATGACGACGTCGCCGAGAACGTGGCGAGGGCCAAGGAGAAGCTCCACGTGTCTTGACCGACGCCGCGCCTGCAGCGCGCACGAAGCCCGTCGGCCCGGTGAGGCCGGCGGGCTTCGTCGTCTCTAGCGGGCGGGCACCTGAACACGGAGCGCGCGGGGTTGGATTGCAAACCGGAGTGGCGGAGTGAGATCGACCGCTTCGCCGTCGATCCCGGCGTGGAGGGGTGCGCCGGCGGCGATCGCCAGCCGCGTTGCGGTCCACGCATGCCCTGCGTTCGGCCCGCCGCTCGGCCGATTGAGCACGAGGACGCCGAGATGGCCGCCGTCGAGTGCCCGGCGCGTGCCGAGCTCGCGCGGAGGTTCGAACGAATAAGGGTTGTTCGAGACGAGCACGACCTCCGGGTCGCGGTGCACGTGGCCGAGGTCGTCCACGAGCTCCAGATCGGATGTCGGCCCACTCGGGCCGAGCACACGCAACGCGGTCTCCAGCAGGGTGAGCGCCTTCGCGTCGCGATAGCCCGGCTCTCGAACCGCGTCGCCGTAGATCCCGAGCGACACGTTGTTGAGGAAGAGGCGGTCGTTGACCTCCGCTACGTCGATCCGGCGCTCGATCCCCCCGGTGAAGGCGTCGAGCGAGCCGACGAGGTCGTGGCGGTCGAGGCCGAGGTCGAGCGCGAAGTGGTTGCGAGTGCCCGCGGGGACACAGACGAACGGGAGGCGGTGTGCGAGTGCCGCTGCCGCGACGACTCCGAGCGAGCCGTCGCCGCCGGCGACGCCCAGCACGTCTGCACCGCTGTCGACCGCCGCCGCGACGAGTCGCCCAAGGTCGTCTCCGCGGTTTAGAACAGTGACCTGGATCCCGCGCTCGCGCGCGCGCTCGGCCAGCGACGCACGAGTTGCTTTGCCGCCGCCGGACCTCGGGTTGACGAAGAGCACCGGCCGTCGCGGCGACGCAGCGGCCGCCCGGCGGACTTCACTCCGATCTGCGTAGGCGGAGCGAGCGGCGAGGTTGTGCGGTAGGTGGCTCATGACCCAGGACAAGGACGTCGATGACTGTCGCAACTGCCGAGACGAACGGTACGGCGAGGATCACCGCAAGCCCACCGAACAGCACGCCCACGACGGCGACCGACACAAGGGTGACGAGTGGCGAGAGTCCGACCGTCCGCCCGATGCGGGGGTTGACGACGTAGTTCTGGAACTCGCGGACGACGACGAGCCAGAGCAGCGCGAACACGGCGACATGGAGGGATTGAGGGACGCCGACGGCAAGGACGAGGAGCGAGCCGATCAGCGGGCCGATCAGCGGCACGATCTCGATCAGGCCCACGAACGCCCCCACGAGCAACCAGTAGTTGAGACCGATGACGTAGAAACCGGCCGACAGCACGGCTCCGACCGCGAACACCAGCAGGAAGCGGAGCCGGGTGTACGCGCCGAGCCGGCGGTCGATCGCGAGATATGTCTCACGCGCCGTGTCGCGCTTCGCCTCCGGGGTGAACGCGGTGAGCAGCTTGATGATCGCGTCGCGCTCCGAGACGCAATACCAGGTGGCGGCGAGCGTGAAGAAGATCGCGACGAACGCCTCGCCCGCCTTGTACCCGTAGGTTGCGACCGGGTGGACGAGCTGAGCCCCCGTGGGGAGCTGGTGGAGGTGCTGCTGGAGCCAGACGAGCACGCTCTCGCGGACTCCTGACGCGTGACCCGGGTTGTAGCTGAGCGCGTGGCCGATCTGGTGGAGCGCGGGCGGCACCGCGATCCAGACCAGGAGGGCGATCGCTCCGCCGACGACGAGGAAGTGGAGGAGGATCGCGATCGACTCGGGGACGCGGTGGCGGCCGAGCCATTCGACGCCCGGCCGGATCGCGGCCGCGAGCGTCACCGCGAGCAGCAGGAGGACGAGGACGCCACGCACCTCCCAGATGCCGAAGGCGAGCGCGGCGACGGCGACCGCGGCGGCGGTCGCCTTCGCCACGCGGATGGTGAGGTCGCGGTCGGAGGTCGTGTCCTGCGTCTGCATCTCAGACCGCCCCGAGGCGGGGGCGTCCCGTCGTGCCCTGGGGCACGACTCTCCCGGCGTTGAGTAGGGCCAGCGTGACGGCGGCGCCGAAGGCGAAGCCGCCTACGTGGGCGAAGAACGCGACGCCGCCACCGTTTGCCGAGGCGGAGGAGAGGCCGAAGTTCGCCTCTACGAGCTGGTAGAGGAACCAGCCACCGAGGTAGACCCAGGCGGGGACCTGGACGAAGAACACGAGCATCAACGTCCGGATGCGAGCGGTCGGATAGAGGACGATGAAGGCGCCGAGCACGGCCGCGATCGCGCCGCTTGCGCCCAGGTTCGGCACGCGCGCGGCCGAGTGCGACGCGAACAGGAGCGTGACCGCTGTCTGGGTCATCGTCGCGACGAAGCCGCCGGCGACGTAGAACGCGAGGTAGCGGACGTGCCCAAACGCGTCCTCGACGTTCTTGCCGAAGATGGCGAGGAAGAGCATGTTGCCGAGGATGTGGTCCCAGCTGCCGTGCATGAACATGGAGGTGAACCAGCTGAGCTCCCACGGCTCGGGACCCGGCAAGCGTTGTCCACGGTGCAGGGGTAGAACGAGGCGTGGTAGATCGAGGAATTGAGGTGCGGCAGCTCGTAGAGCAGCCACACGGCGAAGTTCGCCGCGATCAGCGAGACGTTGACGATCGGGAAACGCCGTGGGCGGAGTCCGTCGGAGAGCGGGAGCAACGCCGTTCTCCTACGCCGTCACGAGGGTTGCTGGCTCGGCCGGCGGCTTCTCCTCGGCGGCGGGCGTCAGCCCCGCCGCGGCATAGGCTTTCGGCCCCTCCAGGGTCTCCGCCTCGAGGAGAGCGCCGGCGAGCGAGTCGAGGCGCTCGCGGTTGTCCTCGAGCAGCTGCACCGCCGCCGCCAGCTCCTCGTCGACGATGCGCCGCATCTCGTCGTCGACCCGCTGCCGCGTCCGCTCGGAGACCTCCGAGTAGCCCGGATAGCCCGCGGCGTCTCCGTCCTGCGGCAGTACCGAGAGGAAGCCGATCTCGTCGCTCATGCCGAACCGGCCGACCATATCCCGCGCCAGCTGGGTCGCCTGGCGGATGTCCGACTCGGCTCCCGTCGTCTCGTCGCCGTAGACGACCTCCTCGGCGGCGCGGCCGCCGGTCGCGACCTTGATGTGCGCCAGCAGGCTCTGCTTGTCGTAGTTGAAGCGGTCGCTGCCGGGCGCGGAGATCGTGGCGCCGAGGCTCATCGTCCGCGGGATGATCGACGTTTTCCGCACGGGGTCCGCGCCGGGCGTGAGCATCCCGACCAGCGCATGGCCCGCCTCGTGGTAGGCGGTGCGCCGCTTGTCGGCGGGAGTGAGCAGCAGCTTCCGCGCCGTCCCGAGCTCGATCTTCTCGAGCGCCTCGGTGAAGTCGTTCATGGTCACCTGCGTATGACCGCGGCGCGCCGCGAGCAGCGCCGCCTCGTTCGCGAGATTGGCGAGGTCCGCGCCGACCATGCCGGCGGTCGTCGCCGCGAGCGCGTCGAGGTCGACGTCGGGTGCGAGCGGGATCTCGCGCGTGTGGACGAGCAGGATCTGTTTGCGACCCTCCTTGTCCGGCGCCTGTACCGGCACCCGCCGGTCGAAGCGCCCCGGCCGCAGCAGTGCCGGGTCGAGGACGTCGGGGCGGTTGGTGGCCGCGAGGACGATGACGCCGGTCGAGGCGTCGAAGCCGTCCATCTCGGTCAGGATCTGGTTGAGGGTCTGCTCGCGCTCGTCGTTCGCGCCGCTGAAGACGCCCGAGCCGCGCGAGCGGCCGATGGCGTCGATCTCGTCGATGAAGATGATCGACGGAGCGGCTGCCTTCGCCTGCGTGAACAGGTCGCGGACGCGCGAGGCGCCGACCCCGACGATCATCTCGACGAACTCCGACGCCGACATCGAGAAGAACGGCACGTCCGCTTCACCGGCGACGGCCCGCGCGAGCAGCGTCTTTCCGGTGCCCGGGGCACCCGTCAGCAGGACGCCGCGCGGGATGTGGGCACCGAGCTTGCGGTACTTCTCCGGTTCGCGGAGGAAGTCGACGACTTCGGTCAGCTCCTCCTTCGCCTCGTCGATGCCGGCGACGTCCGCGAAGCTCACGTGCTCCGCCGTCGGCTCGTACTTCCGCGCCTTCGTCTTGCCCAGCGAGAACATGCTGCCGCTGCCGGACCGCCGCATGATCCAGTACCAGAGCCCGAAGAAGAGGACGGTGGGGCCGATGCCGGCGAGGAGCGTCTCCCAGAACGGTGTCCCGGGCGGCGCCTTCGCGGTGACGACGACGCCCTCCCGCTGCAGCAGCGTGTCGAGCGTCCTGGTATCCGCGAAGTCCGGCACGCGGGTCGAGAACTCCGCCGTCCGAGTCGCCTTCTGGTCGGTGGCCGGATAGCGGATCGCGTGCTTGAACGTCCCCTGGATCGCCGCGTCTTGCGCGGTGACCGTGGCGACGTTGCCGGACTTCACCTGCGCGATGAAGGTGGGCGAATAGGGAATCGCGACGCGCTGCCGCGCGGCCAGGCCGTAGAACAGCAGGACAAGCGCCCAGTTGAGCGCCAGGAGCAGCAGCAGGATGCCGAGCTCGCGGCGCCCGAGCCTGGGATTCGTCTTCGCCTTGTCGTCGGTCGTGGACTCGTTCATCGGATGCTCGCTCCTCCTCCTTCGGCGGGTCGACGGGAGCGTGCGCCGAGGCGCTGCCAACCGGCTGCCAACCGCATCACGCTGGCTGCCAGCGCCGGAAGGTGCGAGACTCGCCTGAGGAGGCGACGCCCGAATGCCAGAGCGGCTGGAAATCCGGGTTCTCGGCCCGTTCGAGGTTCTCGTGGGCGGTCGGCCCGCGGACGTCGGGGGCGCGAAGCGGCAGGCGCTGCTGGCGATGCTCGCTCTCCGTCCCGGCCGCGTCGTCGGTGTGGACATGCTCGTGGACGGCCTCTGGGGAGAGGAGCTGCCGGCCGCCCCACGGAACGCGCTCCACCACCACATCGCCCGGCTTCGCGCCGCCCTCGGAGAGGGAGCGATCGTCGGCTCCGCGGACGGCTACGCCCTGAGCGAGGCGAGCGTGGACGCGATCCGGTTCGAGGAACTGCTGGCGGACGCGCGCGCGGCGCTGCGCGACGGCGACCTCTTCTCCGCGGCAGATGCCGCCGAAGCCGCGCTCGCCCTCTGGCGCGGGCCCGCGTTGCAGGGCCTCGGCGCGACGACCTGGTTCGGAGTCGAGGCCCGCCGGCTCGCGACCCTGCGGGTCGACGCGCTCGAGGAGCAGTTCGAGATCGGGCTGGCGCTCGGTGAGCATCGCGAGCTCGTCCCGCAGCTTCGCGCGGCGCTCGCGGACAACCCGTACCGGGAGCGGTTGTGGGGGCAGCTGATGCTGGCGCTCTACCGCAGCGGCCGCCAGGCGGACGCCCTCGAGACGTTCCAGGAGGCGCGGCGGGTGCTCGCCGATGAGCTCGGCCTCGAGCCGGGACCGGAGCTGCGCCGGCTTCAGGAGGCGATCCTTGGCCACGACCCTGCGATCGCGGCCGTCCCGGCCGGTCGCCGGCGCCGCGGCAACCTGCCCGCCCCGTCGACGTCCTTCCTCGGTCGCGAAGACGAGCAGCGCGAGGTGCGGGAGCTGCTCGGCGAGCATCGGCTGGTGACCGTGACGGGAGCGCCGGGCGTCGGCAAGAGCAGGCTGGCGGTCGAGACGGCACGCTCGCTCGAGGACGTCTTCCTCGACGGGATCTGGCTCGTCGACTTCGCGCGCGCCGGCGACGCCGCCGACGCGCTCCGCCTGCTCGCGAACGCGGTCGACGTCCGCGGCTCGAATGCGCTGACGCGCGTGTGCCTGCGGTTGCAGGGCGCGACGGCGCTCGTCGTGCTCGATGCGTGCGAGCACGTCCTCGAAGAGGCGGCCCGGATCACGTCGACGCTGTTGGCGGAGTGCCCGGGCGTTCGCGTCCTCGCGACGAGCCGTGAGGGGCTGCACGTCGCGGGCGAGGCGCGCCTCCCGCTCGCGCCGCTCGGGTCTGCCGCCGCCGACCTCTTCCTCGAGCGGGCCCGGGCGGCCCGCCCCGGCTTCGAGCCCGACGCCGCGGATGCCGAGCTCGCGGCCGAGATCGCGGAGCGGCTGGACGGGCTGCCCCTCGCGATCGAGCTGGCCGCCGCGCGGGTGAACGTGCTGGGCCTCGGCGAGCTCGTGTCGATCCTCGACCGGCGAGCCGCCCTCCTGCGCGACAGCCCCGCGTCCGATCCCGCCCGCAGCGCCCTGCACGGGCTCGTCGAGTGGAGCTACGACCTCCTGCACGGCGACGAGAAGACCCTGCTCCACAAGCTCGCCGTCCACCGCGGAGGCGCGTCCTTCGGGTCACTCGTGGCCATCGCCGAGACGGCCGGGCTGAACGAGGCGACGGTCACGTATCTCGTCGGAGCACTCGTCGACAAGTCGATCGTGTCGGTTTCGTTCCCGGACGGTGGGGCGCGGTACGACATGCTCGACTCGGTTCGCGAGTACGTGCTCGGTGAGCTGGAGCGGAGTGGCCGCCTCCAGACGGTCCGCGGCGCCCACGCCGAGCGCTTCGCAGCCCTCGCCGCGGAGGCCGCCGTCGAGCTGCGCGGTCCGGAGTGGCGGCCGTGGGAGATGAGGCTCGAGCCGGAGAACGACAATCTGTGGGCGGCGCTCGCCTACGCCCGAGACGAGTCCGACTCGTCCGTCGCCGCCCGGCTCGGCATGCTCGGTTGGTACTTCGCGCTGGCCGAGCGCATCTCCGAGGGCCGGAGCTTCCTCAACCTGGCCGTCTCTCTCACCGGCGAGGACGCGCCCGCCGAGCTGCGAATCGAGCAGCTCGCCGTCCTCGGCTACCTGGCGATCGAGGAGCGCGACCTGGAAGGCGCGCTCCTGATCGGCGAGCGCGCACTGGCGCTGGCGACGTCCGCCAGTGGGCCGCGGGAGCTGGGTCTCGCGCAGCTGACCTTCGCGCTCGCCCTCGCCGAGACCGGTCAAGAGGAACAGGCCGACACGCTGTCTCGCGATGCGATCGCGAAGCTCGAAGCCGCCGGCGACCATTGGGGTGCCGCGGCGGCCGCGATCAGCCGGGCGACCACTGCTGCGGCCGCGGGAGACATCGCCACCGTCGACGCGATGACGGACGTGATCCGCCGGCATTCGGATGCGATCGACTACGACGCCTTCCGCGTGCCGGGCCTGCTGCTCGAGGCATGGGTGGCAGAGCATCGCGGCGACCAGGCGGCGGCGGTCGAGGCGTACCGCTGCGCGCTCGAGCTCGGACGGCGCATCGGTTTTCGCGACCATGAGGCGTTCGCTCTCTCCGGGCTCGGCTCGAACGCCTTCGGCCGCGGTGACCTGGGCGAGGCGGCGGAGCGTCTGCACGAAGCGCTCGCGCTCGCGCAGGCAGCGGACGCGGCGTGGGTGGCCGCGCACGCGCGCGTCGAGCTCGCCCGGGTCGCGGCGGCGTCCGGCCACGGCGACGAGGCGGCGGATCTCTACCGGGAAGTGCTCGGCTGGGCTCGCGCGCAGCGCCCGCACCAGGCGCGCGAGAACCTCGCTCTCGCGCTGGCCGGAGATCCGGCCGCAGCGGCCGAGCTCGGTCTGGCGGAGCTCGGCGAGACCGCGCTCACCTGACCTGGCAGAAGCGCCGCCCCGCGTGGCAGAGGGTTGGCAGCGGCGCCCGCAAGCCTCCGTGCGTCAAGAACACACGACAGGAGGCTCGAAGTGAGCACGACGACGATCGAGGAGCAGCTTGCGGACGTCCGCCGCCGGATCGAGGACGTCCAGGCAACGCGCGGACTGCCGCGGCTCCAGCGGCACCTCGACCTCGTCGAAGACGTCGAGCACAAGCTCGCGCAACTGAAGACGCGGCTCGACGTCGCCGAGCGCTCTCTCGCCGCGGACGCCTCCGGCGACTGGGCGACGTACGCCGCGGCCGTCGAGGCCGAGCTCGAGAGCTGGGACACCTATCTCGAGCGGCTGCAGACGATGGTCGCGGCGAGGGCGTGGCACGCCCGCGCGCAAGCTGAGACCGCCATCGGCGAGGTCCGCAGCCGCCGCATCGCGGTCGGCGAGAGCCTCGCGAACGGAGAGAGGGAGCGCGTCGGCGAAGCCCGCGACGAGCTCGAACAGAAGGCCGACGAGCTGTCGGCGAAGTTGAACTGAGAGGAGTGAAGGAAATGACCCTGGAAGCACAGCTACAAGAGGACGAGCGGAAGCTCGCCCACCTCTGGAAGACCATGGCGTTCTGCGGCGCGTTGGCGATTGTCTTCTCGGTCGCCATCGTCGTCTGGCCGAACATCAGCTTGTCGGTGCTGATCGGGCTCTTCGGCGCCTTCGCGCTCGTCTCCGGGATCACGAGAATCGCCGGAGCGTTCAGCGTTCCGGTGCCCGGCAAGCAGCGCGCGTGGCTCGTGATCGAGGGCCTGCTCGGAGTCGCGGTCGGAGTCGTCGTCTTCGTCTGGCCCAGCCTCTCCGCGCTCGGCCTGTTGTACGCCATCGGCGCCTGGGCGATCGCCGCCGGCATCCTCGAGATCGCCCTCTCGTTCAACCTCCCCGTCAGCGGCCGCCGGTCGCTCCTGCTGGGGCTGGGCGGGCTGCTGTCGATCGCGTTCGGCGTGATCATGTTCGCCGAGCCCGGGGCCGGAGCCATCGCCCTGCTGGCGCTCATCGCGGCGTTCGCACTCGTGACCGGCGTGATGCAGATCACGTACGCGCTCGAGCTGCGCCGCGTCGTCGGCGAGCTCGAGCACCCCTTCCACCGGCACACGCCGCCGAAGCTCGTGACACACGGCTAGAGGAGGGAGAGCGAGATGCTGACCGTCCTCGTTGTGATGTGCGCCGGCGCGTTGATGGTTCACGCCGGCATTGCAAAGCGTCGGCTCGCATGGCGGCCCCGGCGTGAGAACCGCGAGAGAAGGAGACGGCCATGACGCAGCAGATCCTCATCTGCTACTCCGGCTCGGAGGACTCGGAACGGGCGGTCGACGCGGCCGCCACGCTCCTCGGCCCGCGGGACGCGGTCGTGCTGACCGTGGCGCCCACCATGACGTTCGCCGAAAGCACCGCCGCGACAGCGTCCGTCGTGCCGGGCGGCGCCTTCGAGGACCTGAACCGGGCGGCCGCGCTCGAGCAGGCGGAGGCCGGCGCGGAGCACGCCCGTCGTGCCGGCCTGACCGCGCACGCGCATGAGACGCTCGCCGCGACGACATGGCAGGGGGTCGTCGACGTCGCCGACGAGCTCGACGCGGCGGTCATCGTGATCGGGTCGCGCGGCCTGCACGGCGTGCGCGCGCTCGCGGGCGGCAGCGTCTCGCATGACGTTGCGACCCACGCACGACGCCCGGTGTTGATCGTCCCGCCGGCGACACCGTGACGCACGGCGCCGCGTAGCTCGCGCTCGAGCGCGATGGCAGCGCAGATCGGGCCGGCGGCAGTCGATTGGCAGTGGCCGTTGGCACGCTCGACCGCAACCCAACCGAAGGAGAAGCGATGAACACCGTTGCGATCGAGCAAGCAACCACCACTCACTGGGAAGTCGACCCGGAGCACACGTCCGTCGCGTTCGCCGTCCCGACCTTCTGGGGCCTGGCGACCGTTCGCGGCAACTTCGACCGCTTCGCCGGCTCGTACGACACCGGTCCTGCAGAGGCGAGGATCGAGCTGACGATCGACGCGGACAGCCTCGACACCGGCAACGCGACCCGCGACAAGCATCTCCGCTCGAGCAACTTCTTCCACGTGGTCGAGCATCCGCAGATCCACTTCCTCTCGACGGGCGTCCACGACGCGGGCGACGGATCCCTCGAGGTGATCGGCCGTCTCGGCGCAGCCGGACGCGCCACGTCGCTCAGGTTCCCCGCGACGCTCCGGCGGGTCGGGGACGAGCTTGAGATCGAGGCGACGACGACCGTCGACCAGACCGATCTCGGGATGAGCACGGGGACGCTCGGGATGATCCGGCGGCCGGCGACGCTGCACGTCACCGCGCGCCTGCACGAAACGACCGGCGCAGGGCGATGACCGACTTCTCCGCGCGGCAGCGGCGCCTCGTGTTCGGGGCGCTGCTGCTCGTCCTCTTCATCGCGTCGCTCGACCAGACGATCGTCTCGACGGCGCTGCCGACCATCGTCGGCGACCTCGGCGGCCTGCAGCACCTGTCCTGGGTGGTGACGGCCTACCTGCTCGCCTCCACCGTCGTGGGGCCGCTGTACGGGAAGCTCGGCGACCTCTACGGCCGCAAGCGTGTGCTGCAGGTCGCGCTCGTGATCTTCCTGATCGGCTCGGCGCTCTGTGGCGCGGCCCAGAGCATGCCGCAGCTCATCGCCTTCCGCGCGGTGCAGGGGCTCGGCGGCGGTGGGCTGATCGTCGTCTCGATGGCGGTGGTCGGAGACCTCGTCGCGCCGCGCGACCGCGGCCGCTACCAGGGCCTGTTCGGCGGCGTCTTCGGGATCTCGACTGTCGCCGGCCCGCTGCTCGGCGGCTTCTTCGTCGACAACTTCTCCTGGCGCTGGATCTTCTACGTCAACCTTCCGCTCGGCGCCCTCGCGCTCGTGGTGATCTCGACCGCCTTCACCTCGCGGCAGACGACGGAGCGGCGGGCGATCGACTGGGTCGGCACGCTGGTGCTCGCCTGCGGCCTCTCGGGCGTGATCCTCTACACGAGCCTTGGCGGGTCGAGCTACGGCTGGACCGCTCCCGAGATGCTCGCGGCGCTCGTCGGCGGGCTGGCGCTCCTGGCGGCCTTCCCGTTCGTCGAGTCGCGCGCCTCCGAGCCGATCCTGCCGCTCGAGCTGTTCCGCAACGCGACCTTCCGGACGACGAGCGCGATCGGCTTCATCATCGGCTTCGCGCTCTTCGGCTCCGTCACATTCATCCCGCTCTACCTGCAGATCGTGAAGGGCGACAGCGCGACCCGGTCGGGGCTGTTGATGACGCCGATGATGCTCGGCGTGCTCGCCACCTCGACCACGAGCGGGTTCCTCATCTCGCGCTACGGCAGGTACCGCGCCTTCCCGATCGCGGGGACGGCCCTCGCGACGGTCGGGCTCTACCTGCTCTCGGGGCTCGCAGTCGACACGCCGACGGCGGTCGCGGCCGGATACATGCTGATCCTCGGGCTCGGGCTCGGGATGGTCATGCAGGTGCTCGTCCTCGCGGCGCAGAACGCGGTGCCGTACCGGCTGCTCGGCGTTGTGACGTCCGGCTCCACGCTGTTCAGGCAGATCGGCGGCTCGATCGGCGTGTCGGCCTTCGGCGCGGTGTTCACGAACCAGCTCACGAAGGAGCTCGCGCGCCGGCTGCCGCCGGGCGTGCATGCGCCCGCGCACGCGAGTCCGTCGCTCGTTCATCAGCTGCCGCCGCTGATCCACGATCTCTATGTCGCGGCCGTCGCGGCGGCGCTCCACCCGGTGTTCCTGTCGGCGGCCGGGGTCATGGTCATCGCCTTCGGGCTCGCCTGGCGGCTGCGGGACGTTCCGCTGCGCGAGAGCTCCGGCCTCGCCGCCGCCGAAGACGCAAGGAAGACGGAGCTGAGGACGGTGGGTGCGCGATGAGTCACCCGAAGCGGAACATGGCGGAAAGGGCCGCGGTCGCGGATCCGGCTACGTCGGACGCGGCGGCGGCGTAGTCCGTCCTTCGCGCGCCCGGTACCGCCGGCGGAAGAGCAGGTACGCGACCCCGCCCGCCGGCAACGGGAGCCAGAAGGCGACGATCCGGTACAGCAGCGTCGCCGCAAGGGCGTCGGCTGCAGGCACGCCCGCGAGGCCGAGCGTCCCGACCAGCCCGGCCTCGACGAAGCCGAGCCCTCCGGGCGTGAACGGGATCAGGGCGAGGACCTCCGCCGCCGTGTACGCCAGCAACACGAGAGACGGCCGCGGATCGGCGCCCACAGCCCTGAGCGCGGCGAGCAGCGCGAGGTAATCGAAGCCGGTGTTGCCGGCCGCCGCCAGCAGCGCCTTCCACCACTCCCGGCCGAGCGTCGACCGCACGAAGTCGCGCGCCTCGACCAGCTCTCGGGGCAGGTCCGTGACAGGGCGGCGCCGCCTGACGGTGTGGTTCAGGAGCCACTGCGCGATGCTCCCGATTAGCTCGAGCGGGCGATCGGTTCCGAGGATGAGGGAGCCGGCTACCAGCAGCAGGACGAACACCGCCGCGCCGAGATAGGCGGCCACCGCGAGGCTGTGGTTGACCGGGGCGCCACCGAGGATCGCGGGCAAGGCGAGGATCGGCAGCGCGAATGAGGTCGCGAGCTGCAGCAAGGTCGACGTCGTGAACGCGGCAGCCGCTTCACCCGTGTCGACGCCGGCTTCCCGGAGCATCGAGACCGACACGACCGTGGCGGTGGCGCCCCCTCCGGGCAACACCCGGCCCATCGCGTTTCCTGACAGCTGCGCCGCGATCACGGCGCTCCACGCGCGGGTGCGGAGCGCGATCCGGTCGAGCTCCCAGAGGCAGAACGAGCTCGCGATCTCGCACGCGAGGACGAGCACCGCGAACGGCCAGTCGAGGTGTGAGAGCGAGCGCCAAGAGCCGAACACCGCGAGCAGGCTCGGCAGCAGGATGTAGAGCGAGACCCCGCCGAGCGCGAGCAGCGCTAAGGGACGGACGCGGCGCCAGCGCGTGTGCCGCGAGCGGCGCGGCGGAGCCTCAGGCTGCGCGGCCGACGTCGACACGCAAGCCTTTCGCGCGGTGGTGAACGGTCCAGCGTGCCGCGCGGCGCAGGATGCGGTGCTCGCGCGTCCGCCGCCTGCTCGGCCGGCGCGGGGCTGCCGCGACGTGCTTGTAGAAGAAGCGCTTGCCCAGCTCGAGCACGAGGAGGTACGTCGGAATGATCGCGACGATCACGCCGACGAGGCCGAGCGGCAGGGCGGTGAACCCGAGTGCGTGTGCGAGCGGCGAGAACGGCAGCGCGAACCCGATCCCGACCACGGCCAGCGTCGAGAGGAGCAGCGACCTGCTCGGCCGGCTATGGAAGAAGGGGACGCGCCGGGTGCGGATCGCGAAGATGGCGAGGCTCTGTGTGGCGAGCGACTCGACGAACCAGCCCGACCGGAAGAGGCTTGGGCTCGCGTCGAAGCCGACCAGCAGCACCGCGAACATGGCGAAGTCGAAGATCGAGCTGATCGGCCCGAAGAAGAGCATGAAGCGCTGGATCATGCGCATGTCCCAGTGCGCCGGCCGACGGAGCTGCTGCTCGTCGACGTTGTCGGTCGGGATCGTCATCTCGCTCGCGTCGTAGAGCAGGTTGTTGAGCAGGATCTGCGTCGGCAGCATCGGCAGGAAGCTGAGGAACAGCGAGCCTGCGCCGGCGCTGAACATGTTCCCGAAGTTCGACGAAGTGCCCATGAGGACGTACTTGATCGTGTTGGCGAAGATGCGCCTGCCCTCGCCGATGCCGCCGGCGAGGACGCCGAGATCCTTCTCCAGCAGGACGATGTCGGCGGCATCCTTGGCGACGTCGGTCGCGCTGTCGACCGAGATCCCGACGTCGGCGTCATGCAGCGCGACCGCATCGTTGACGCCGTCGCCCATGAAGCCGACCGTCGAACCGAGTGCGCGCTGGGCGTTGATCACCCGCGACTTCTGCTCGGGCGTGACGCGTGCGAAGACCGTTGTCCCGGGCAGGGCTGTGGCGAGCGCCTCGTCGTCGAGCTCGTCGAGCTGCGTGCCGGTGAGCACGCCGTGCACCGGAAGGCCGAGGTCGGCGCAGACCTTTGCGGCGACCCGATCGTTGTCGCCCGTGATCACCTTCACGTCGACGTGGAGGTCGTGCAGGCGCGCGAGCGCCGCGGCCGCGTCCGCCTTCGGAGGATCGAGGAACGTCAGGAAGCCGGCCAGCTCGAGGTCCTGCTCGTCGTCCGCCGAGAGCGCCGTCTTCCCGACGGCGTCGCGAGTGGCGACCGCGACGACGCGGCTGCCGGCGGCGAACTGCGCGTCGAGGACCGACCGTGCCGCGGCGGGAACCTCGCGGCAACGCGAGAGCACGAGCTCCGGCGCGCCCTTCACGATCACGGTCCGCGTGCCGTCTGCCGCTTCGACGAGGACCGACCCGATGCGGCGTTCGTAGTCGAAGGGACGCGCCGCCAGTCGCCGGAACGCGCCGGCGTCGGCGGTCTTCGCCGCTGCGGCCAGCCAGAGCGCCTGGTCGAGCGCGTTTCCCCCGACGAGCTTCCCCTCGGTGAGGACGGCGTCGTTGCACAGGAGGCCGTCGCGCAGGATCGCCCCGTCGTCGGCACCGGTCGCATCGAGCGCGTTCGCGAAGCTGATGCGCCCGTCGGTGAGCGTCCCGGTCTTGTCGGTGAAGAAGACCTCGAGGTTGCCGAAGTCCTCGATGGCGACGAGGCGTTTGACGATCACCTTCTGCTCCGCGAGGCGGCGAGCGCCGGTCGAGAGGCTGACCGTGACGATCGCCGGCAGGAGCTGCGGCGTCAGGCCGATCGAGATCGAGAGCGCGAACAGGATCGACTCGATCGCCGGGTGGCCGAGCGCGAGGTTGAGCACGAGGATGGTGCCGGCGAGCACTGCGGTGATGCGCACGAGCAGGAGCGAGAAGTCGCGGAGCCCGAGCTGGAACGCCGTCTGCGGCTGGCGCGTGCCGAGCTGCGTCGCAATCCGGCCGAACGCCGTCCGGCCGCCGGTCTGGACGACGACGCCGACGCCGCTGCCGGCGCGCACCACCGTCCCCATGAACGCGCAGCAGGGGAGGTCGATCGGCGATTCCGGGGCAGCTGCCGGCTCGATCTGCTTCTCCGCCGGCGCGGCTTCGCCCGTCAGGACCGACTCGTCGCACTCGAGCTGGTTCGTCTCGAGCAGCCGGAGGTCGGCCGGCACCACGTCGCCGACGCCGATGCGCACGACGTCGCCGGGCACGAGCTCCGTCACGTCGACGGGCGCCTCCTTGCCGTCGCGTGTCGCGAGGATCGTGTGCCTGAGCCGCGAGTGCAACGCATCAACGGCGCGGGCGGACCGGTATTCGCTCACGAAGCCGAGCCCGACGCTGAGCCCGCTGATCAGGAAGATGATCACCGCGTCCGTCCGCTCGCCGAAGAAGACCGAGGCCAGCGCCGTCGCGAGGAGCAGGAGCAGGAACGGGCTCCGCAGCTGGCTCAGGAACACCGAGAGCGCGCGCACGCCGTGCGTGCGGAGCGCGTTCGGCCCGATGCGTTCGAGCCGTGCGCGGGCTTCGACGCTCGCGAGCCCGTCGCGGCTCGACCCGAGGGTTCCGAGCACCTCGGCGTCGGACAGCTGCGCGGCCGCCGCGAGGTCGAGCGGCTCGCTCACGCAAGCAGCCGCCGGAGTCGCGCCCCTCACGTCAGCGCCCGACATCGTCATGTCCCGCTGAGCATTTCTGCCGGGAGTGCCACCCGACTGCCAAGTGGCGCGCGGGCGCTGCCCTCAGGCTGGCATTGGCTCCGCCACGCATGGCAGCCGTCTGGCAGTGCGATCGGCGATCGTTGACGGTCGACGAGGAGGGATGACATCCCTCTGACAGCGAACGAGGTCACGGAGGTAGTCGCATGATCGGTACACACTGGATCGGAGACCTCGAGAAGGCCAGCATCGAGAACCCGAACTTCCGCACAGTCATCTTCACCGGGCCGCACACACAGCTCACCCTGATGTCGCTGGCCCCAGGCGAGGAGATCGGTTACGAAGTGCACGACGATCACGACCAGTTCATCTGGGTCGGGCAGGGCCATGGGCGAGTCGACCTGCGCGAACCCGATGAAGATTTCGAGCAGACCGTCCACGTGGAGCGCAACTGGGCGGCCGTCGTACCTGCGGGCACCTGGCACAACGTCGCGAACGTCGGCCCGCGCGACCTGAAGCTGTTCTCGATCTATTCGCCGCCGATGCACGTCGACTCGACCGTGCACCGCACCAGGGCGGATGCCGAGGCAGGTGAGCGCACGACGAGCGGGCGCTGACGGGGGTCGCCGGCTGAGGGAGAGGCTCGGCCCTCCGCCGCTCAGGAAGCCACGGCTTGCGGGACGAGCACTCGTTCCACGAGGTCGACGAGCCGGTTCGAGTAGCCCCACTCGTTGTCGTACCACGCGACCACCTTCACCTGTGTCCCGTCGACCACGGCGGTCAGGCCGGCGTCGAAGACCGAGGAGTAGGGGGACTTGACGATGTCGGACGACACGAGCGGCTCCTCGCTGTAGGCGAGGATGCCCTCGAGCGGCCCGATGTCGGCGCGGGTCGCGAACAGGTCGTTGACCTCCGCCACGTCGGTCGGGTGCTCGACCTCGACGGTGAGGTCGACGAG
Organism: uncultured Actinomycetes bacterium; assembly: GCA_963696975.1. GTDB lineage: Bacteria > Actinomycetota > Thermoleophilia > Gaiellales > Gaiellaceae > Palsa-739. Next base: position 137,133 of record CAVOMI010000005.1, read on the forward strand.
CGAGCCTGTCGGCACGGGAACGCGGACTGCGTAGCCGTGGAGCTTCCCCTCCAGCTCCGGAACGACGAGGCCCAGCGCCTTCGCTGCGCCGGTCGTGGTCGGGACGAGGTTGCAAGCCGCGGCGCGCGCCCGCCGGAAGTCCTTGTGCGGTCCGTCGAGCAACTGCTGGTCTCCCGTGTACGCATGCACGGTGGTCATCAGCCCGTGTCGGATGCCGAAGCCTTCGTGGAGCAGCTTGGCGACCGGGGCGAGGCAGTTCGTCGTGCAGGAGGCGTTCGAGATGATCCGGTGCTCGGCAGGGTCGTAGGCGTCTTCGAAGTTGACGCCGAGGGCGACCGTGACGTCGGGCTCCTTCGCCGGCGCCGAGATGATCACCTTTTGGGCGCCTGCCTCGAGATGCTTCTCGGCATCTGCCCGCGCGCGGAAGCGGCCGGTCGACTCGACAACGACCTCGGCGCCGAGCTCACTCCACGGCAGCCTGGACGGATCCGTCTCGCCGGGGACGACGATCGGCCGCCCGTCGACGACGATCGCGCCGTCGGCGGTCTCGACGCGTCCCGGGAATGGCCCGTAGACGGTGTCGTGCCTGAGGAGCTGCGCGAGCATCGCCGGGTCGGCGACGTCGTTGATCGCTACGAACTCGATGTCCGCCTCACGCTCGTACGCAGCCCGGAATGCGGCGCGGCCTGTGCGGCCGAAGCCGTTGATGGCAACTCGAATAGCCATGATTTCCTCCACTTCTCAGTCGCTTGCCATGCGGTTACGCCGCCGCTGCGTGCTCTTGGACCTGCTGCGGGCCGCGGACCACCAGTACCGGACACGGCGCCGAGTGGACGAGGCCGGTCGAGACGCTGCCGGAGAAGAGCCGGCGAGCGGCGCCCCAGCCGTGCGAGCCGACGACGATGAGCTGCGCGTCGCGCTCCCTGGCGATCCGGCTGATCTGCTCGACCGCGAAGCCGTCGGCAATGACCGTCGCGCACGGTAGGTCTGCCGCGCACGCGGTCGCTGCAATCGTCGCAAGGAGCCTTTCGAGGCGATGGTGCTCCGCCTTGGTGAGTTCGGCGACGACGTTCGAGTAGCCGTAACCCACGTAGCCGACTGTGGGCACCGTGGGATGGGAGACAGCCACGACGAGGAGTGGAGCATCGAGCCGCTCCGCGAGCTCGAACGCTTCCGTCTGTGCCTCTGCCGCCGACGGCGAGCCGTCCGTCGCAAACAGGATCGGTCTTGTGGCGCTCATCTCACACCTCCTTCTCGTCTTCATGGAGACAGTGTTCGCGCCGTCCGGGCCGCCGGCATCCGGGTGAGACCCCCACGGGCTGCGGAGAACCACGGACGCGGATCGCGTGCTCCTTCCCGATGCAATCGAGGGTCGCCCGACCGATGATCGTCCTGTCAAGGAAAGGATGGACGCCATGTTCGAGACCATCGTCTGGGCAACCGACGGGTCCGAGCTCGCGGACCGTGCGCTCGAGCAGGTACGGCAACTCGCGGAGGTTCACGGCTCCCGCATCGTCGCCGTGCATGCGAACGAGGTGCTCACGGGTCGCCTCGGCGGCGCCCCAGTTCTTGCCGACGAGCCTGACATCCGTGAGCGGATCGAGAGCCAGGTTGCGGAGCTTCGCGCGGTCGGCTTCGACGCGAGGCTGGAGGTCCGCAGCGGCAGTGCCGATGCTGCGACGCTCGTAGAGCGGGCGGCCGAGGACGTCGATGCCGACCTCATCGTGATCTGCACGCACGGCCGCGGCTTCGTCACCGCCACCGCCAAGGGCAGCATGGCCCGTGCCCTCTGCCACAGGTCGAGCCGCCCGGTCCTCGTCGTTCCACCGGCCGGCAGGTCGGAGCGGAAGCCCGACGAGGCCGCTCGGCTGACGACCGCGTAGCCCGAGCCAAGAGAGCGGGCGGGACCCGAACTGCGGGGGCCGCCCCTCTCTTTGTCCTGCTACCCGAGTCGACGCGTAGGCTGGCCCTGTGGCCGCGCTATCCGTCAGAGAGGAGCGCCTGCGTGCGCTGCTCGCTGCCGGCCTGGTCGTCGGCTCGGAGTTGTCGCTCGACCTGCTCCTGCACCGGCTCGTCGAGGCGGCGGCCGAGCTGACCGGTGCTCGCTACGCGGCGCTCGGCGTGATCGACGCGAGCGGCTCGCAGCTGGAGCAGTTCGTGACGCACGGGGTCGACGCCGACACGCGTGCGGCGATCGGCTCATTGCCCCGCGGCCGCGGCATCCTCGGGGTCCTCATAGGCGAGGCGAAGTCGCTGCGGCTGCACAACCTGGCGGAGGATCCGCGCTCGGTGGGCTTCCCGCCGGGGCATCCCCCGATGCGGAGCTTTCTCGGCGTCCCGATCCTGCTGCGCGGCGTCGCCTACGGCAACTTCTACCTCACCGAGAAGGAGAACGGAGAGGACTTCACCGAGGAGGACGAGGACCTGGTCACTCTGCTCGCCGGCCAGGCGGCGGTGGCGATCGAGAACGCGCGCCTCTACGAGGCCTCGTCCCGTTGGTCGCGCCAGCTGGAGTCGCTGGAAGAGGTCGGGAACGCACTCGCAACCGAGACCGATCTCGAGCGCCTGCTCGACCTCGTCGCTCGTCGCCTACGCGAGCTGCTCGGAGCACGCGTTGTCGCGCTCGCCCTGCCAAGCGGCGCCGACGACCTACGGTTCGCCGCCGCGGCCGGAGAAGCGGCGCAGGATCTGTTGGGCGAGACGATCTCCCGCTCGGAGTCGAAGAGCGGCCGTGTCTTCGCGCGTCGACGCAGTGAGCGCATCGATTCCGTGATCGACGATCCCGAAGTGCACCAGGGGACGACGAGGCGGGTTGGCGCCCGTACCGGCATGTGGGTGCCGCTCGTGGCGCGCGACCGGGTGATCGGCGTGATCGAGATTCACGACAAGGAAGGCCCCGACGCGCGGTTCACGGACGATGACTTGCGACTGGCCGAGACGTTCGCAGCACGGGCCGCGGTCGCAGTCGAGCTGTCGCAACGGGTGGCGCGGGACGCCCTGCGCCGTGTCGTCCAGGCGCAGGAGCTCGAGCGGCGCCGGCTCGCGCGCGAGCTCCACGACGAGACGGGGCAGGCGCTGACCTCGATCCTGCTCGGCCTCAAACCGCTCGAGGAGGGGTTGGCGGACGACTCGGCCCGCGCGGCCCTGGCCGAACTGCGCGAGCACGTGGTGAGCGCGCTGCAGGACGTGCGCCGCCTCGCGGTCGAGCTTCGCCCGGCCGTGCTCGACGACTTCGGCCTCGTGCCCGCGCTCGAGCGGCTGGCCGAGTCGTTCGCCGAGCAATCGGACATCCGCGTCGACTTCCATTCCGCGCTGGGAGAGACGAGACTTCGGAGCGAGGTGGAGACCGCGCTCTATCGGGTCGTGCAAGAGTCGCTCACGAACATCGCCAAGCACGCCGGCGCGCGCAATGTCAGCGTTTCGGTCGCGCGGCGCGAGTCGGGGGTGGCAGCGGTGATCGAGGACGACGGAGCCGGGTTCGACCCTAGGGCTGTCCGAGAAGACGCCGTCGGCCTGCTCGGCATGCGCGAGCGGCTCGCTCTCATCGACGGCAGGCTGGAGATCGAGTCGCGCCCCGGCGCGGGCACGACGCTCGTTGCGGAGGTGCCGCTCTCGTGAGCATCCGGGTCCTCGTGGTCGACGACCATGCCGTCGTTCGCAGCGGCCTGCGGCTCCTCCTCGCGGCGGAGGACGACATCGAGCCGGTCGGCGAGGCCGGCAACGCCCGCGACGCCGTGTTCCAGGCGCGCGCGCTGAAGCCGGACGTGATCTTGCTCGACGTCGTCATGCCCGAGCAGACCGGCCTCGAGGTGTTGCCGCAGCTCAAGCACGAGAGCCCCGACGTGAAGGTGCTCATCCTCTCGATGCAGGACGAGCCCCGCTACGTCCGCGAGGCGTTCGCGGCGGGTGCGAGCGGCTACGTGCTCAAGGAGGCGGCCGACACCGAGGTCGTCGCGGCGGTGCGCGAGGTCGCCGGCGGCGGACGGTACGTCAACCCCGAGCTCGGCGCGCGCCTCGTGGCCGCCGAGTCGGAGGCGGCGAAGCTCGCGGAGGAGGATCCGCTCTCCGATCGTGAGCGTGAGGTGCTGCGGCTACTCGCGCTCGGCCACACGAATCAGGAGATCGCGAAAGAGCTCTACATCTCGGTGCGCACCGCCGAGACGCACCGTGCGCACATAATGCAGAAGCTCCGGCTGCAGACCCGCGCCGACCTTGTCGCGTACGCGCTCGAGCGCGGACTGCTCGAGGCCGAGTGACCGGACTCGGGGTGCGGGTTTCCCCAAACAAGTGAGGGCCGCCGTGTGGCGGTCCTCACTGTCCTGCGGTGGGAGTCGGGGCGTTTAGGCCACGGGCACCGCGGGAGCGTTGGGCTTGGAGTGGTGGAGGAAGCCGAGTGCGGTTTCGGGGTTGCGGAGTGCTCCGCCGATGGCGAGGATCGCGAACCCGAAGCCGGTGAGTAGGAGGGCGATTCCGACCACGATCCCGAACAGGCCGAGTTGTGAGGCCATGTAGCTCATGTTGAGTGCGTCGGTGAGCGCGGTCTCGGAGATCCAGACCTGGCGTGGCCCGTTTTGCACGGGTTGCTTGGTGGTGGGGTCGATTGCGGCGTACTGGGTGTTGTCGGTGCCGCCGCCGGCCATCAGCTGCGACTTGGGTGTGCCGGGCTTGGCCTGGTAGATGCCCATCTGGGCGTAGGTGTAGCCGCCGGTCGCCTCGAGCGCGTGGATGTGCATGTACTCGGCCATCGCGCGAGCCTTGGCACCGCTGTTGATTGTCTGGTTGGCGATGCTCATCGTCGGCCACTGCTTGACCGCCGAGGCGACGCCGGACTTCTGGGCTTCGGCTTTGATCGCCGAGGGCGTCATGTCGGATCCCGCCACGATGTACTCGTGCGAGAGGCTGTTGTTGACCGTGTTCCTGCCCTGCACGCCCATCGCGATCGCGACGACGCCGAACACGATGAGGACGGCCGCTGCGACCAGCCCTCCAATTTCGAATGCCTTACGCATGTCCCGACTCCTTTCCGAACCGTGGAACTTCATTGCGGCCCAGTCTCGGCCGCCCAACCACCCAGGCCATCCGGGCGAGCACCGAGCCGGGCGGCGGATCTTCCTCGTCTGCGCTGCGGGAAATCCCTTACCAGGTGCGGAGCGAAGTTCACATTCCGGCCTCCGAGCCGCTTTGCCGCCGGTCCGCGGCGCGACGACTGGGGCGGACCGTGCCCGCACGCGCAAGGTCGAGCGCGAGCGCGAGCAGCAAGGTCGCTGCCCAGGCGTTCACCGGGTCGAACCGGAGCGGTTCAGTCGAGCCGATGTGGTCGGCAATCAGCCAGACCAGAAACCAGATCAGGGTCATAGGACACCTCCGGGTTCACGTGGGGCTACACCGGAACTTCGAGGTCCTCGAGTGCACCCTCGAGCGTCTTCTCGTGCTCCCTTTCGTCCTCTGCCATCTCGGCGAACCGTTCGGCGACCAAAGGCTCGCCGACCGCTCGCGCCTGGTCCGCGAATTGCGGGTACTTCCACTCGACTTCGAAGTTCTCGTCCTGGATCGCGGTGCGGAGGTTGTCGGCATCGGTTCCGACGAGGTCTGCGAACTCCGCCAGCTCCGCGAAGTGCTCTTGCAACTCGACCGCGGCGATCCCTTCGAACATCAAGGCGAGGTGCTCTTCCCCCCGCTTGCGGGCTGCCGCGGCGAACAGCAGGTAGCGCGCATGCGCGAAGGCCTCGCGCTGCAGTGCGGCAGCGAGGTTTTCGTACGTCTGGGTGTTCATCGTGTCCTCCGATCTCTCTGGTCTCCATCTTCGCGATGCCCGGGCCGGCGGGCATCCGGAAAACTGCTGAGGTCGACACCCGTGTGTCTACGGATGCGCCGCGGATGCCCCGATTGCAAGCTGATGCTGTGAGATCGAGAGAAACCAATCGCGCCGAGCTCGACGCACTCCGCTCGGAGTGGCGGGAGGCATTGCTCGCGGCCCAGAAGGCGCTGCTGGCAGAAGAGGGCGTCCTTCCTCCAGCCGAGCTCGAAGTGCACGAGCGCCATCTGCAGGGCGAGTACAAGAGGGCGGCAGCCCAGCTGCGTCAGTTTGCGCGCGACGAGGGCATCCCGAGTGAACTCGCCGAACCGTTCCTGCCTCGAGGACTCGCCCGCCGAGCGCTCGGACTGCCAGCAGCGGTTCGTTCGTGCGTGTTCGAGCTCGACGACGTGCTCGTGGGGAGCGCCGGCCTGCAGCAAGAGGCCTGGGGGCGTACGCTGGGCGAGCTGCTCGCCGCTCGCTCCTATGTGACCTACGGACAGCCGATCGCGTCGTTCGATCCCCGTACCGACTATCCGGAGCACATCGAGGGTAGGCCGCGACTCGAAGGCGTGCGCACGTTCCTCGCCAGTCGCGGAATCCGATTGCCCGAAGGCACTCCGGACGATCCGCCCGGAGCAGAGACGGTCCACGGCCTGGCGAACCGCAAGAACGAGTGGCTGGGTCGTCTGCTCGAGCAGCATGGAGTGGCTGCGTTCGACGGCGTCCGCCATTACCTCGAGCTCGCGCGCGACGCGGGCCTCAGCTGCGCGGTCGTCTCGGCGAGCACCCATACCGAGCAGATGCTCGAGCTGAGCGGCCTCGCCGAGCTCGTGGACCGAAGCGTCGACGCCGAGACGATCGCCGTCGAGCGACTGCGCGGCCGGCCGGCTCCCGACCGCTTGCTCGCAGCGTGCCGGAAGCTTCACGTCAAGCCCGAGCGAGCCGCGGCGTTCGAGTCGAGCCACGCTGGTGTGGCTGCGGCACGAGCAGCGGGATTTGTCTGGGTGGTCGCCGTCGACCCCACCGGGGATCCGGACAAGCTGCGGCACCTTCGTCGAGCGGGCGCCGACGTCGCCGTCCGTGGCCTGGCCGACCTGCTCGAGAACGCAGCGTGAGCTGTAGGCGCCAGACGCCGGTCGCGGTGCCACCGCTCGCTACGGTCGTCGCAACGAGGAGGTGTCATGGACACGGTCGTGGTTGGTGTCGACGGTTCTAAGGGCGCAAGTGCGGCGGTGGCGTTCGCCGCGCAGGAGAGTGCGCTCCGGAAAGCCACGCTCCGCATCGTTGCGGCCTGGCAGATACCCCTCGTGACGTACGGCGGCGGCCTCGCGCCGCCGCTGACCGATGAAGCGTTCGACTCCTTTCGCGTTCGCGCGCAGAAGGTGGCCGACGAGGCGCTGGCGACGGCGAAGGAGCTGGAGCCGTCGATCGAGGCCGAAGCCGCAGCGGTCGAGGGCCAGGCAGCCCAGGTCCTCCTGGATCAGGCGGCCCACGCGACGTTGATCGTCGTTGGAAACCGTGGCCTCGGCGGCTTCAAGAGCCTGCTGCTTGGTTCGGTCAGCCAACAGGTCGTCCACTATGCGACCTGCCCTGTCGTGGTCGTGCGCCATCCGGGTGCGCCGGCCTGAGGCGACCCAGAGCGTTTGAGCGGTCGGCTGTGGCCGGCTTGCGTCCTAGTCTCTCGGGTGGAAGCCGGCGCGGATCTGGACGAGCCGTGACCGGACATCCTCGGCCGGCAGGCTCCAATCGGCCAGAGGGCTGCCGAGCGGATCCAGCACGAGCTTCGAGCAGGCGACGGCGCAAGCGGGGTCCAGCTCGAGCTCCGGGTCGGCCAACTCCTCTGCGAGGAGCGTCAGTTGATCGGCGTTGGCCGCGAATCGAGGATTCTCGGCGAGCTCGAGGCGCGAACGGATGCAGCGACTGAGCCAGAGGCGGTGGTCCATGCTCGCGTCTTTCTCCGCACGCGCGCGCACCTCGGGAATCCCGTAGGCGTCCCGCTCGACGACGAGTCGATCGAGCAGCTCCGAGCGCCGGAAGCCGGCGAGCATGGCGCGGCCGGCGACGAACAACCCGCCGAGGAGCAGCGGCAGGGCGAAGGAGGGCCGAACGGCCGACGCGGCGATCGCGAGAGCAACGGCGCCGACCCCGACTGCGCCGTCCTCCCATTCTTCGCGCAGCAGATCGTGTAAGCGGCGATCTGCATCTTCGACTGCTCTGGCAACCATGTCAGCCGGCAGCAGCGGGCGGGACGGCCAGAACCGGACAGGGGGCACTGCGCAGCAGACCCTGGGCGACGCTTCCGAGGAGTGCGCCGGCTACGCGCCCGTGACCGCGAGTGCCGACCACGATGATCTGGGCGTCGATCTCGGCAGCAACCGAAGCGATGAGACCCGACTCGTCTTCCATCCGGTGGGAGTGACGCAGCTCGAACCCGGTCGCGAATCCCTCTTCCTCGAGTGCCTGAACCTGCGCCTGAATCTTGGTGACGAGATCCTCTTCGCCGGCGAGCTTGGGAACGTTCATCTCTCGACCGGTCCACCGCTGGTCGATGTGAACAGCCACGATGCGCGGAAGCGTCGTCCAGTTCTTCGCGAACTCGCGCACCACGTCCAGCGCGCGATCGGCCAGGTCAGACCCGTCGGTCGCCCAGATGATCGTCGTCGCTTCCACCGCGTCTCCTCTCGTCACGTTCCGTCCCGCCCTGCTCAGGAGGAGGCGAAGGTCTCGCGTGCGCCGACGCCGGCCGCGACTGCTCTCGCGATATCGAGCGTGGAGATGACGCCGACCGGACGCCCGGATGTCGGATCGGTGACTGCGAGGTGCGCGGTGCCGTATTGGGCCATCAAGCTGCCGGCCTCCGAAATCGGGCTGTCGGCCGCGACCGTGACGAGCGGTGTGACGGCGGTCACTCCGGCGGTGAGTGCGTCCAGGTCGAGCGGCGTGGCCGCGACGAGGTCCAGATCGGACACGACTGCGAAGAGTTGCGGCGCCTCGTCGTCTTCGTCCGTGTGCTCGAGAACGAAAATCGCATGCACGCCGAACGTCGCCATCATCCGCGCCACGATCCGCAGCGGTGTCTCGGGGGCGCAGTTGATCACCCCTTGACTCATCGCATCGCCGACGGTGGCCACCTCGAAGGGGACCGGTAGCTCCTGCGCGTGATGTTCTGCGTTGACCATGCTTCGATGGTCGCCGCGAGGGCCGGTTGGGTACATCGGGAGAACTACTGAAACGCGAGCGTGGTAGGCACTGACGCCCGTCTTGTCTAGGCTCGCGAGCCGTGGACAAGACTCGCCAGAAGAAGACGAAGCTGCACGAGATCGACGTTCGGGCGATCGAAGCGGCCAGGCTCGAGCCGCTGATCGGTCCCGAGCGGATGGCGCGATTCGAGAAGGTGGCCGAGCTCTCGCGCGCCACGCTCGCCGGCAGGCCGGTGCTCAACATCAACTCGACCGGGGCGGGGGGCGGCGTGGCCGAGATGCTGCAAACGCTCCTCTCGTACACGCGCGGCGCGGGCATCGACGCGCGCTGGCTCGTGATCGAAGGGGATCCCGCCTTCTTCGCCATCACGAAGCGGATCCACAACGGGCTCTACGGGTCCGCCGGAGACGGCGGCGAGCTCGGCCCTGCCGAGCGTCGTCACTTCGAGCACGTCCTCCACGACAACGCCGACGCGCTGCTTCCAATCATCCGGCCCGGCGACGTCGTCGTCATTCACGATCCGCAGCCGGCTGCACTCGTCGCGCTCGTGAAACGCGTCGAAGCACGAGTCGTTTGGCGTTGCCACGTCGGGCTCGACAGCCCCAACGAATGGAGCGAGCGCGCTTGGGAGTTCCTCCGGCCCTACCTGGTCGACGCGGATGCGATCGTCGTCTCCCGCGCCGCCTTCGCGCCCCCGTGGGCGGATCTGAAGAAGGTGCACGTGATCCAGCCTTCGATCGACCCGTTCTCGGCGAAGAACGAACCGATCTCGCTGCGAGACGTCCGGCAGATCCTCACCTACGTCGGTCTGCTCGAAGGTGGGGCGGAGGCGGCGCCGACCGTGCCGTTCACGCGCCGCGACGGATCAAAGGGGTGGATCACCAGCCGTGTCGACCGCGTGGGGACGGGGCCGCCGCCCGCCCCAGACGCACCGCTTGTCATTCAGGTCTCCCGCTGGGACCGCATGAAGGACATGGCCGGCGTGATGAAGGCCTTCGTGCGCCACGTCGATCCCTCGCTCGGCGCCCACCTCGTGCTGTGCGGTCCCGCCGTCGCGGGCGTCGCCGATGACCCGGAGGGCGCCGAGGTGCTGGACGAGTGCATCAAGCTGTGGCGAGATCTCCCGGATGGCGCACGCGGCCGCGTTCACCTCGTCTGCATCCCTATGACCGACTCTGACGAGAATGCAGCGATCGTCAACGCGCTCCAGCGACACGCCTCGGTCGTCGCCCAGAAGAGCCTCGCCGAAGGCTTCGGTCTGACGGTTGCGGAGGCGATGTGGAAGGAACGGCCGGTCGTCGCCAGCGCAGTCGGCGGCATCGTCGACCAGATCGAGAACGGCACGCACGGCCTGCTCGTGGACGATCCGGCGGACCTGCAGGCGTTCGCAGCAGCCGTCGAGTCGCTCTTGCGCGACCCCGCCGAGGCGACGCGGCTGGGACAAAGGGCTCGACTGCGCGTCGGCGACGAGTTCCTCGGCGACCGGCACCTCGAGCAGTACGCCGCACTCTTCGAGCAGCTCGCGCGCGGGACGGCCTGAACGGCACGGGCGACGCCCGTCCGTGGAAACCCGGAGAGCAAGTCCGAAGTTGGCCCGATGCAGGACGTCGGCGAAGCCGCGACGATCGCTGCATGAGCGTTCAACCCAGCATCTCATCGAGTTCTGAGTTCTTGCTCGTGCTCGACCGAGAACGAGATTCGATCATCGCCTCGGCGCTAGGGTCGATCCGACGCAGCCGCACGCATTACGAGGCAGCCGGCCCGGACGAGACCCAGCGCAGACTCGATGCTCTCTATGACGAGCTGTGCGGCGCCGTCGCGACTTGTGATCTCGGCAGCATCGTCGGGTACGCGCGACAACTCGCTGCGGAGCGGTTCGAGTCGGGGTACGACCTCACCGAAGTCCAAAGCGCGTTCAACGCTCTGGAAGAGGCGACCTGGAGCACCCTTTGCGCACGTCTGCGCCCGGATCAACTGGCGTTGTCGCTTGGCCTCGTGGGCACGGTGCTCGGCGCCGCAAAGGATGCACTTGCGCGGGAATATGTCTCGCTCGCTTCGCGGACGCACGCGCCTTCGCTCGACCTGCGCGCCCTCTTCTCCGGCGACGCTGGCGTGTAGGACGAACAGCTTCCGCGCGTCGCGGATGTCCTACTGAGCACAGATCCGGGAGTTCCACGATGCGCGAGCCTTCCCCCGGGGCGACCCTGAGCGTGGAAGGGAGGTGACACATGACCATCGTCAGGTGGACACCCTTCACGGAGCTCGACTCGATGGAGCGCCGCATGCGGCGTGTCTTCGAGGAGATCGGCTTCGCCCCCGGGCTCGCGCCCGCCGCGGACGTCTACGAGACCGCCGACGAGTTCGTCGTCGAGGTCGAGGCCCCAGGCTACGACGAGAAGGAGCTCTCGATCGAAGTCTCCGACCACACGGTCGCGATCAAGGGTTCGCATCACGCGATCACGGATGAGAAGCGGAAGGAATTCGCGCTCCACGAGCGGCTCGAGCGCGAGTTCGAGCGTCGCTTCATCCTCCCCCGCGAGGCCGACACAGAGCATGTGAAGGCGGTCTTCAGCAAGGGCGTGCTCGAAGTGCACGCCCAGAAGCTGCCGACCGCGAAGGCGAAACAGGTCGCGATCACCAAGGCGTGACCCGACCGAGGCCGGGGAGCGGGGACGACTCCGCCCCCCGGCCGGCAATCAGGGATTACCCCGATGCAGTAGCGCCCGTTTTGGGCGACGATCGATCGATCGGGAGGTGAGAGCGATGAACGGCTCTCGAACTCTGGGTGCGAGGGAGGAAAAGCGATGACTGACAACCGCGACCACGTCGTTGTCGTCGGGGCCGGCGTAGCTGGCCTGGAGACCGCACTCGCCCTGGACGCGATCGCCCGTGAATACGTCAGCGTTGAGCTGATCGCGCCGGAGCGCGAGTTCACGTACCGGCCACTGGCGGTTGCCGAGCCGTTCCAGATCGCAGAGGTGCGCCGGTTTCCGCTCGACCAGCTCGTCCAGGCTGCGGGCGCCGAGTTGCGAAACGGCTCGCTCGTCGGCGTCGACGCCGACGGGAAGCGCGCTCTGCTGGCGGACGGCGAGTCGGTCGCCTACGACATGCTGGTGCTCGCGCTCGGCGGCCGGCCACGCGAGGCGGTACCCGGGGCGCTGACCTTCCGTGGCCAGCAAGACGGCGGTGCTCTGGCAAATCTGCTCGAGCGCGTCACGGCGGGCGAACTGCACCGGCTCGCGTTTGTCGCTCCGGCCGGAGCAAGCTGGCCGCTGCCGCTCTACGAGCTTGCCTTCATCAGCTCCGAGTACCTCACCGAGCACCTGACGCGCGGCGTGGAGATTGCGATCGTCACGCCCGAGGAGCGGCCGCTCGCGGTGTTCGGAGCCGCGGCGAGCACGGCGGTCGCCGAGCTGTTGGAGCTCCGGGGAATCCAGCTCGAGACTGCATCCACCGCCCACTCGTGGACCGGTGGGACGCTCACTCTCGACGACGGGCGCGAGCTGCCGGCCGACGCGGTGGTCGCGCTCCCGGCGTCGGAAGGACCGCCGATCGACGGCATCCCTCAGGACGACTCCGGCTTCGTCGCGACGGACCAGTTCGGCGGAGTGCTCGGCCTCACGGGTGTCTACGCCGCCGGCGACGTGACCCAGGGGCCGATCAAGCAGGGCGGCCTCGCCGCCCAGCAGGCCGACTCGGTGGCGACCGCGATCGCGGCCGACGCAGGCGCGCCGCTTCAGGCAACCCCGTACACGCCGGTGCTCCGAGGCCTTCTGCTCACAGGGATGGTGCCGAGGTTCCTCCGCTCAGAAGGTTCGACCTCGGTCATCGACACCCAGCCGCTCTGGTGGCCGCCGGCCAAGATCGTCGGCCGCTACCTGAGCCCCTTCCTCGCTGAGCACCTGGGGCTGGCGACCACACTCGCCGAGCCGCCCACCGAGGCCATTGCGGTCGAGGTTGCGCTTGACACGCGCGACCACGCCAGCTGGTCGGCCGTCTGAGCGGCGGTCGCGCGGCACTCGTTCGTCAGTAGATTCGAGCAGCGGGCTGCGGGCCTGCGCTGAGGCGGTCCGCGAGCGCGCGCGCGAAGATGTAGTGGAGGTGAGGATGATGAAGAGGCTCCATGTTGCGGGGCTGTTCCTCGCGGTGTTGTCTCTTGCGCTATTGGTCGTCTCTGCGCAGGCCGGGACGGCTAAGCAGCCAAACACGGTGAAGCGGACGGCCGGGCCGGTCTCGGCACTCGCGATGGACGGGCTTCGCGCTGCCTACATGCTGGACAACCGCCGGGTCGGTGTCTGGAACGTGGCCACCGGCGCGACCTCGCTCATCAAAGGCAACTATCCCGCCAAGGGCCACAACTTCGGCTACGGGAGCGGAGAGGTTGCAATCGCGGGCAAGCGGGTCGCCCTGATCACCCGGTTCGAGATCGGGAACACTCTGCAGACGCAGGAGCGGCTCTACACCGCGTCGCTCGGAGGGTCGGCGCGCCAGGTCGGGAAGCTGACCAACCACTCCAGCAGCCCAGGAGACTGCACGGTGCCCGGTAGCGCTTCGGCGACCGGCAACTGGCTCGGCGGCCTGGTCGGGTCACGGAACGTCCTGGCTGTGAGCAGCTGGAAGGCGAACGATGCCGCCACGAGCCGCGAGCGGCTCGACCTGATCGTGCGAACCGGGCTGCGGACGATCGCCACCGGGCCAGGCGCAATCGTGTCCCAGTCGGCGGACGGCGGCCACATCGCCGTCCTGCGGTCGACAGACGCATGGCCGGCCTACCAAGGCCCGGCAGGGCACCGCACGCCGGTGGTGGGGGTCTACTCCACCCGCGGGACGCTGCTCGGGGAGGTCGCGCCCGACGTCTCGCTCTCGAATCCCTGTGGCTACCCCAGCACCATCCTCAGGATCGCCCTCAGCGGTACCCAATTGGTCGTGTTGAGGGTGGACGTTCCCCGCGCCGGGTCGCTGAACAGCACGCTCGAGGTCTACGACTGGAAGACAGGCGCACTGGTTCGCACCTGGCCCCTCGCGCTCCCGCACGGCTCGCCGGTGACGGACCGGCTCGAGGTGCAAGGCAGGGTGGCCGTCATCGAGGGCGCCGCGTTCAGGCTCCGTCTCGTCGATCTGGCAACCGGTCAGGCATCCACCGTTGCCGCCAGTCACGCCGGCAGCCCGGCGACGCTCAGCTCGCGCGGCCTTGTCTACGCACTCAACCCGATCAACCCGAGCAAGGACACCAAGCCCGCGAAGCTCGTGTTCCTGCCGATGGCAAACCTCGTGCGGGGTTGAGCCGCTAGCCGCAACCGCCGGCCCTTTAGTAGTTCTCCGCGAGATGGTCCGCGTCTTCCCCGACGACCGCGACCACGCTCGCTCCTAGCTTCTGGGTATGGAGTCTCAGACCCACTCGCACCGTCTGGTCGTCGACGGGAACGAGGCGGCGGCGCGCGTCGCTCACAAGCTGGCGGAGGTGATCGCGATCTATCCCATCACGCCGGCCAGCCCGATGGGGGAGCTCGCCGACACGTGGTCGGCGGCCGGCGACCGCAACCTGTGGGGGCAGGTTCCCGAGATCGTCGAGATGCAGTCCGAGGCGGGTGCCGCCGGTGTCGTCCACGGCGCTCTCCAGGGTGGCGCGCTGGCGACGACGTTCACTGCCAGCCAGGGATTGCTGCTGATGCTGCCGGACATGTTCAAGATCGCCGGCGAGCTGCAGCCGTGTGTCTTCCACGTCGCCGCCCGCGCCGTCGCCGGCCATGCGCTCTCGATCTTCGGCGACCACTCCGACATCTACGCGGCTCGTCCGACCGGCTTCGCCATCCTCGCCAGTGCGTCGGTGCAGGAAGCCCAGGACATGGCCGCGCTCTCGTTCATGACGAGTCTCGAGAGTCGCGTGCCGTTCCTGCATTTCTTCGACGGCTTCCGCACCTCGCACGAGATCAACGTGATCGACGGACTGTCCGAGGACGACCTGCGTGCGCTGGTCGACGAGGAGCAGGTGGCGGCCATGAAGCAGCGGGCGCTCTCGCCCGACCACCCGAGCCTGCGTGGGTCGGCCCAGAACCCGGACGTCTTCTTCCAGGCGCGCGAGGCGGCGAGTCCGTTCTATGCGGCCGTGCCGCGCCTGCTCGAAGAGGCGATGTTCCGCTTTGCGCGCCGGACGGGTCGCAGCTACCAGCCGTTCGAGTACATCGGCGATCCGCGGGCTGAGCGGGTCATCGTGGCGATGGGTTCGGCGACCGCGACCGTCGAGGCTGCCGCGCGTCGCCTCAATGCAGAAGGCGAACGGGTCGGCCTCGTCAAGGTGCGTCTCTACCGGCCTTTCTCGAGCCGCCATCTGGCCGCCGCGCTGCCCTTCTCGACTCGCGCCGTTGCGGTGCTCGATCGGGCGAAGGACTCAGCAGCAGTTGGGGAACCGTTGTACGAGGACGTCGTCTCGGCTCTGCACGAGGAGGGGCGGTTGCCGCGAACCCTGATCGGCGGCCGCTACGGGCTCGGCTCCAAGGAGTTCACGCCGGCCATGGCCGGCGCCGTGTTCGCCGAGCTCGCCCGCGCCGAGAGCCACGACCTCGAACACGTTCACCGAGACCGCAACGTCCGGCCGCACCGGCACTTCACGGTCGGCATCGACGACGACGTCTCCGGCACGAGCCTCGACTACGACGCCGCCTGGCGTGTACCGCGACAGGACGTCAGCTGCCTCTTCTACGGGCTCGGCTCCGACGGAACGGTCGGCGCCAACAAGAACTCGGCCAAGATCATCGCCGAGGAAGCCCGCCGCTACGTGCAGGCGTACTTCGTCTACGACTCGAAGAAGTCGGGGGCGGTGACCGTCTCGCATCTGCGCTTCGGCGACGATCCGATCGATGCGCCGTATCTGATCGAGGAGGCGGATTTCGTCGCCTGCCACCAGCTCCAGCTGCTCGAGCGCATCGACGTGCTCGAGCATGCGCGCGCCGGCGCGACCTTCCTGCTCTCGAGCCCCTACGGTGCCGAGACCTGGCGGCATCTGCCCCGCCCGGTCCAGGCGCAGATCCTCGCGAAGAGGCTCCGGCTCCACGTCGTCGATGCCAAGCGGGTCGCGCGCGACGCCGGTCTGGCCGGACGCGTGAACACCGTGCTGCAGACCTGCTTCTTCGCCCTCTCCGGCGTGCTTCCCGTCGAGGAGGCGATCGCGGCGATCAAGCACGCCATCGAGAAGAGCTACGGCCGCAAGGGCCAGGAGATGGTGCGGCGCAACTTCGCCGCCGTCGACGGGGCGCTCGCTGCACTCCAGGAGATCCACCCGGGCGAGCTGGACGGCTCGGAAGCGCTCGACCTGCACGCCGACGCGCCTCCCGTGCTGCACGCGCTGCTGGCCGGTCACGGCGACGAGCTGCCGGTATCCGCGTTCGACCCCGGCGGGGTCTTCCCGACCGGCACGGCTCAGTACGAACGGCGTGCTCTGGCGGACGAATTGCCGGTCTGGGATCCGTCGATCTGCATCGACTGCGCCAAGTGCACGCTCGTCTGCCCGCACGCAGCGATCCGCATGAAGGTCTGCGAGCCGGAACTCCTCGCACACGCTCCGCAAGGCTTCAAGAGCAAGCCCTGGCGGGGCAAGGATCTCGCCGGAAAGCAGCTGGCGATCGCCGTCTCGCCACTCGACTGCACCGGATGCAAGCTGTGCGCCACCGCGTGCCCCGCCTTCTCGAAGACCGACCCGGGACATTGCTCGCTCGAGATGCGCCCTGCCGAGGACGAGCAGAAGCTGGCCCTGCAGGGGTGGGACTTCTTCCGCTCGTTGCCGGAGCTCGACCGGACACTGGTCGAACCGGCCTCGATCAAAGGTTCGCAGCTGCTCGAGCCGCTCTTCGAGTTCTCGGGTGCGTGCTCCGGCTGCGGGGAGACGCCGTATCTCAAGCTGTTGACCCAACTACTCGGCGACCGGCTCGTCGTCGCGAACGCCACCGGCTGCTCCTCCATCTACGGAGGCAACCTGCCGACGACGCCCTGGGCGCGCAACGAGGATGGACGCGGGCCGGCCTGGGCGAACTCACTGTTCGAGGACAACGCCGAGTTCGGACTGGGACTGCGTCTCAGCCTCGACCAGCAGCGGCGCGAGGCGCTCGCGCTCCTCGAACAGCTCGACCTTCCCGCGGCGGTCAAGGACGGGCTGCGAAAGGCCCAGCCGGATGAGGCTGCGTTGCAGCGGGCACGCGGCTTGGTCGACGAGCTCAAGACCCTGCTGGCCGGCCGAGAGGATGCCGCTTCGCGGCGGCTCGCGCTGCTCGCCGATGCCCTGGTCGAGAAGAGCGTCTGGCTCGTCGGCGGCGACGGCTGGGCGTACGACATCGGTTTCGGCGGCCTCGATCACGTACTGTCCTCCGGCCGCAACCTGAAGGTGCTGGTACTGGACACCGAGGTCTACTCGAATACGGGCGGCCAGGCTTCGAAGGCGACTCCTCGCGGCGCGGTCGCGAAGTTCGCCTCCGCCGGAAAGCGCACGCGGAAGAAGGATCTCGGCCTCATCGCAATGGGCTACGGCGACGTCTACATCGCGCAGATCGCGCTCGGCGGCGACAATGCCCAGGCGGTACGAGCACTCTGGGAGGCCGAGCAGTATCCGGGGCCGGCGCTTGTGATCGCGTACAGCCACTGCATCGAGCACGGAATCGAGATGGAGCAGGGAATGCTGCACCAGAAGGACGCGGTCGACACGGGCTACTGGCCGCTCTACCGCTACGACCCGCGCAGCGCCAAGCCGCTGCGCCTCGACTCCAAGCGCAAGCGTCCGGTCGGCGACTTCCTCGCCGAGGAGAACCGCTTCGCCTCGCTCCAGCGCAGCCGCCCCGAGACAGCGGCCGAGCTCGACGCACTTGAGCAGACGGATACCGACACCCACTGGGCCCACCTCGAGCAGATCCTCGCGGCTCAAGAAGCATCCGCTGCTTCCCCGCCGTCACCGGCCTGAGGTTCGTCGCGACTCAGGCTTCGAGCAGCCGTCGGGTCTCGGACGCGATCACGAGCTCCTCGTGCGAGGTCACGATGTCGACGCGGAAATCGCCGAGAAAGCGGACCCGCTCGACGATGCGCTCGCGGACGTCTGCGGCGTGTTCGCCGATTCCGCCGGTGAAGGCGAGGACGTCGATGCCGCCGCAGGCCGTCGCCATCGCCGCGATAGCCGCGGCGACCTGGTGGACGAAGACCTCGAGCGCCAGCGGCGATGCCTCTCGCATGTCGCCGGAGCCGCCGCCGGAGAGGCCCGCCAGTCCCGACTCGCGTTCGAGCGCGTGCTCGAGCTCGGCAACGCTCAAGAGTCCCTCGCGCAGGAGGTAGAGAATGGCTCCCGGATCGAGGGAACCGGAACGCGTCGCCATCGGCACACCCTCGAGCGGCGAGAATCCCATCGTCGTGTCGACCGATCGGCCGCCCCGCACAGCCGTGACCGAGCAGCCGCCGCCCAGGTGGCAGACGACGAGCCGTTCCGCGTCGACCTGGGAGACGACCCATTGCACCGAGATACCGTGAAACCCGTAGCGGTGGACGTTCCACTCCTCCCGCCAGCGTGCGGGGATCGCGTAGGTCGCTGCCGCCGGCGGCATGGTGCGGTGGAAGGCGGTGTCGAAGACCGCGACGTGCGGTACGTCCGGCAAGGCCTCCCGCGCCCGGCGAATCTCCTCCAGTGCGCGGCGATTGTGCAGGGGAGCAAGGGTCGAGAGCTCCTCGATCGCCCGCTCGACGGGCTCGGTGATCAGGGTCGGCTGCTGAAAGCGGCGGCCGCCGTGGACGACGCGGTGGCCGACGGCGTCCGCGCGCACGAACCCGTCGACCGTCTCCGCGTCGTCCCCGCGGACGAGGTGGAGCTTCAGACTGGTGGAACCCGCGTTCACGACCAAGACGTCCATCCGAAGGGATTCTCATGACGGACGAGCAGCTCCGCAGGCTCGATGCGTACTGGCGCGCCGCGAACTATCTGGCGGTTGGGCAGATCTATCTGCTCGACAACCCGCTCCTGCGAGAACCTCTGCGTCCCGAGCAGGTGAAGCCGCGCCTGCTCGGGCACTGGGGCACCACCCCGGGCCTCAACTTCCTGTACACGCACCTGAACCGCGCGATCCGCGAACGCGATCTCGACGCGATCTTCGTCTGCGGGCCCGGCCACGGCGGGCCCGCGGTCGTCGCGCAGGCGTATCTGGAGGGGACGTACAGCGAGCTGTACCCGCACGTCACGCGGGACGAAGCGGGCTTATGCGCGCTGTTCCGGCAGTTCTCGTTTCCAGGCGGCATCCCGAGCCACGCGGCGCCCGAGACGCCCGGCTCCATCCATGAGGGCGGTGAGCTCGGATATGCGCTCTCCCACGCCTACGGCGCGGCTTTTGACGATCCGAGGCTCACGGTCGCCTGCGTGGTGGGCGACGGCGAGGCAGAGACAGGGCCGCTCGCGACGAGCTGGCACTCGAACAAGTTCTCGAACCCGGAGACGGACGGCCGGGTCCTGCCGATCCTCCACCTCAACGGGTTCAAGATCGCGAACCCGACCGTTCTCGCCCGGATTCCCGAGGAAGAGCTCTCCTCGCTCCTGCGCGGCTACGGGTACGAGCCCCTTCTCTTCACGGCGGGCTTCGACGGCGAGGACACCCTCTCCATCCACGGCCGCTTCGCGGAGCTGCTCGATCATGCCCTGGACGAGCGGCGGGCGATGATCGTGTTGCGGACGCCGAAGGGCTGGACCGGTCCGCGCGAAGTCGACGGACTGCCGGTCGAGGGGACGTGGCGAGCGCACCAGGTGCCGCTCGCCGAGGTGCGGACCAACGCCGCCCATCTCCAGCAGCTGGAGCAGTGGCTGCGTAGCTACCGGCCGGAGGAGCTGTTCGACGAAGCCGGCGTGCTGCGAGAGGAGCTGGCGCTCCTCCCACCCCGGAATGAGCGACGGATGTCCGCCAACCCCAAAGCGAACGGCGGACTGGTTCTACACGACCTTGCGCTTCCCGACTTCCGCCGCTTCGCGGTTCGGGTGGAGCAGCCCGGCGCCGCGACCGCCGAGGCTACGCGGGTGCTCGGGGACTGGCTCACCGAGGTCGTGCGCGCGAACCCCGACAACTTCCGCATCTTCGGACCGGACGAGACAGCCTCGAACCGGCTCGAGGCCGTCTTCGAGGTGACGGACAAGCAGTGGGACGCCCGCATCGAGTCCGTCGACGAGCATCTCGCGCCGAGCGGCCGCGTCGTCGAGATGCTGTCCGAGCACCAGTGCCAGGGCTGGCTCGAGGGTTACCTCCTCACCGGCAGGCACGGGCTCTTCAACTGTTACGAGGCCTTCATTCACATCGTGGACTCGATGTTCAACCAACACGCGAAGTGGCTGAAGGTGACGCGGGGGATCCCGTGGCGGCGGCCCATTGCGTCGCTCAACTACCTCCTCTCGTCACACGTCTGGCGGCAGGATCACAACGGCTTCTCACATCAGGATCCCGGCTTCATCGACCACGTCGTGAACAAGAAGGCAGAGATCATCCGCGTCTACCTGCCGCCCGACGCGAACTGCCTTCTCTCCGTCGCCGACCACTGCCTGCGCAGCCGCCACTACGTGAACGTCATCGTCGCCGGCAAGCAACCCGCGCCGCAGTTCCTACCGATGGACGAGGCGATCCTCCACTGCACGCGCGGGATCGGGATCTGGGACTGGGCCTCGAACGACGACGGCGGCGAGCCCGACGTCGTCCTCGCCTGTTGCGGCGACGTACCGACCCTCGAGACGCTCGCCGCCACGGCGATCCTGCGCGAGCGGCTGCCGGAGCTCAAGGTCCGCGTCGTAAACGTCGTCGACCTGATGCGCCTCCAGCCTGAGAGCGAGCACCCGCACGGGCTTCCGGACGCGGAGTTCGACTCGCTCTTCACCACACATCGACCCGTCGTCTTCGCGTACCACGGCTATCCATGGTTGATCCACCGTCTCACCTACCGGAGGACGAACCACGCCAACCTCCACGTGCGCGGGTACAAGGAGGAGGGCACGACCACGACGCCGTTCGACATGGTCATGCTCAACGACCTCGACCGCTACCACCTCGTGATGGATGTGATCGACCGCGTGCCGGGCCTTGTCGACCGCGCCGGGCACGTGCGTCAGGAGATGGACGATGCTCGGCTGGCCGCCCGCGCGTATGCCTACGAACATGGCGAGGACGATCCCGACGTCTCGGAATGGCGCTGGGCGCGCCCGGCGTGAGCGGCGAGCCGGTGATCGTCATGAGCGGCCTGTCGAAGGATTACGGCTCGGGACGGGGCTTGTTCGGGCTCGATTTGGCCGTCGGCCGGGGCGAGATATTCGGGTTCCTCGGCCCGAATGGCGCCGGCAAGTCGACCACGATGCGATTGCTGCTCGACCTGCTCAGACCGACCTCGGGCTCGGCGCGCGTGCTCGGGCTGGACAGCCGGCAGGGGAGCCTCGAGATCCGCCGGCGCGTCGGGTTTCTGCCCGGCGACTTCGCTCTGTATCCGAAGCTGACGGGGCGGGCCATCCTCGACTATCTGGCGCGTCTCCGGGGTGGTGTCGACCTGCGGGTGCGGGGCGCGTTGGTGGACCGGTTCGACGCGGACCTCGATCGGCCCGTGCGTCAGCTGTCCACCGGCAACCGACAGAAGCTCGGTCTGATCCAGGCCTTCATGCACGAGCCTGAGCTACTGATCCTGGACGAGCCGATCGCCGGACTGGATCCGCTGGTGCAACGACGCTTTCACGAGCTGTTGGGCGAGGTGAGCGCCGAGGGACGGACGGTGTTCCTGTCCTCTCACACCCTCTCGGAGGTCGAACGCGTCACCCATCGGCTGGCGATCCTGCGCGAAGGCCGCCTCGTCGTCGTCGACTCCCTGGAGAACCTGCGCAACGTCGCGATGCAGCGGCTGGTGATCGAGTTCGCCGAGCCGGTCGACGAGAACGAGTTCCGCCGGATCCCGGTCGTCAGGGAAGTGCACGCGGACGGACGCACCATGACGATCGGATTCGAGGGGTCGGCCGACGCCGTCGTGAAGGCCGCCGCCGCCCACGATGTGCGCGCCATCCGCCCGCGCGAGGACGACCTCGAGGACATCTTCCTGCGCTATTACGGCGAGGCTCCCGACTGAGCTGGTCCGCGACCGGGATCGCACTGCGTCTCCGGCTGTTCGGCACCCTCTGGACCGCGGTGGGGCTGGTGGCCGTGCTGGCCGTCGTCGGCGCGCTCTACCCGGCTGTCGGCCACACGATCGGGAAGCTCGACATTCCCACCAGCGTCGCCAACCTGCTCGGCGGGGCGGACTACGGCACCATCACCGGCTGGTTCCGGAGCGAGATCGCGGTGATCTACGGACCCCTCGTGATCGCGGCCCTGGCGATCACCGGCGCGGCGTCGACCACCGCCGGGGAAGAGGAAGACCGAATCCTGGCACTCGTGCTGGCCCACCCGATCCGACGCTCCCGCCTGGTCGCGGCCAAGGCCGCGGCGATCGCGCTGATCGTCGTGATCGTCGCCTTCGCCGTCTGGATCGGGTTCATCGTCGGCGTCGCGCTCGGCGGCGGCGGGATCACGCTTGCACACATCACGGCACTCGCCGTACAGCTTGCGTTCTTCGGGTTCGCCGCAGGAGCTGTCGCGCTGGCCATCGGCGCCGGTACCGGGCGCCGATCGCTCGCCAACGGGGTCGCCGCGGGGATCGTCATCCTCGGCTGGCTCGTGAACAGCTTCGCGCCGCTCGTCGGTGCGATCGCGTGGCTCAGATACCTCACGCTGTTCTACTACTACGCCGGCCACGACCCACTCAGTCGCGGAGTCGGCGCCCTGGGCCTCACCGTTCTCGGACTCGTCACGCTCGCTCTGACGGCGGTGGCCGTCGTCGGCCTCGAGCGACGCGATCTCCGCGCCTAGACGAGGCAAGGATCGCGCAGCCGCCTGGCGCGGCGCTGTCCGCCTCGGTCGTTATCGCTTCCGGCATGTCCGCCGTCCGCGTCGATGATCTTCGCGTCGTGCGTGGCGGCACTCTCGTTCTCGACCGACTCCGCTTCGACGTGGCCGCGGGTTCGGTGACGGGCTTGCTTGGTCCGAGCGGCAGCGGCAAGACGACGCTGCTGCGGTCGATCGTCGGGGTGCAGAAGGTCGGCGGTGGACGCGTCGAGGTGCTCGGCTTGCCGGCCGGCTCGGCGAGCTTGCGTGATCGCGTGGCTTACATGACGCAGGCGCCGTCGGTATACGGAGACCTCGGAGTTGCCGAGAACCTTCGCTTCTTCGCGCGCGTGCTCGGGCGCAGCGACGAATCGGTCGAGCGCGTGCTTGCCCACGTTGCGCTCGATGCGTTCGCCCAGCGCCGGGTCGGCACACTCTCCGGCGGCGAACGCGCGCGGGTCTCGCTTGCGACGACGCTCCTCGGCGAACCGGAACTCCTCGTGCTCGACGAGCCGACCGTCGGGCTCGACCCGCTGCTGCGTCGCGACCTCTGGCGTCTGTTTCACGAGCTCGCCGACGGTGGGACGACGCTGATCGTGTCGAGCCACGTGATGGACGAGGCCGACCGTTGCGACACGCTGCTCCTGCTTCGCAACGGACAGCTGCTGGCGCGGGCGACGCCCGACGAGCTCCGCGCGCGAACCGGCGAGCAGGAGCTGGACGCCGCTTTCCTGCGGCTCGTCGAGGAGCAGACGTGAGCTTCCGCATCGCCGGCGCCGTGGCGCAGCGAGTGCTGCAGCAGTTGCGGCACGACCCACGGACGATCGCGTTGATCCTGATCGTGCCGTGCGTGCTCGAGTTCCTGCTGCAGCAGTTGTTCGGCCGCCACTCGCTTGTCTTCCAACAGATCGGCACGCCGCTGCTCGGCATGTTCCCCTTCATCACGATGTTCCTGGTCACGTCGATCACCATGCTCCGCGAGCGCACCTCCGGAACGCTCGAACGGCTGATGACGATGCCGCTGCACAAGGTCGACATCCTGGCCGGCTACGCGGCCGCTTTCGCGCTGCTCGCCGTCGTCCAGGCGACGCTCATCTCCGCGGTCGCGTTCGGCCTGCTCGGGCTCGACGTTGCCGGCCCGAAGTGGGTGGTGGTCGCGCTGGCGGTGGCGAACGCGGTTCTCGGCAGCACACTCGGCCTCTTCGTCAGCGCGTTCGCGCAAACCGAGTTC
The DNA here is from genome assembly GCA_963696975.1 of uncultured Actinomycetes bacterium. Classification (GTDB taxonomy): domain Bacteria; phylum Actinomycetota; class Thermoleophilia; order Gaiellales; family Gaiellaceae; genus Palsa-739. Next base: position 161,254 of record CAVOMI010000005.1, read on the forward strand.
CAGGCGGTGCAGTTCATGCCCGCGTTCGTACTCCCACAGATCCTCCTCTGCGGACTTCTCGTGGCTCAGAGCGAGATGACAACCTGGCTCCGCGTGATCTCGTATCTCCTGCCGCTGACCTACGCCTACGACGCGCTCGCACGCACCGCAGCCGACAACTTCGACGCGCGCTTCTTCCTCAATGTGGCGGTGGTCTGTGGCTGTGTCGTGCTCGCGATCGTGCTCGGCGGGGCAACGCTGAAGCGCCGGACCGACTAGCGGAGAACGGCGCGGCGGACGCAAGCTCGCGAACCGGCTACGGGACTAGGGATGTCTGATCCGCCGCGGCTGCGGCGTAGGTGGGGGTTCGTGGCCGAAGACGAGCACGTCGATCAGCGTCTCGGCGGCGGAGGCGGCCGGGATGGCGAGGATCACGGCGAGGGCGCCGAAGAGCAGCCCGACGACGGAGACGGTCACCAGCGTGACGAGTGGGGAGAGGCCGACTGAGCGGCCCATGACGCGCGGGTTGATCACGTAGCTCTGGAACTCGCGGACGACGACAAGGACGACCACGGCGAGCACCGTCACGTGGATCGATTGGGGGAGTCCCACTGCGACTACGAGGAGCACGCCGATCAGCGGGCCGACGACGGGAATGATCTCGAACAGGCTGACGGCGCCGCCCAGGAGAAGCGGGTAGTGCAGGCCGACCAGGTAGAAGCCGGTCGAGAGGATGGCCCCGATCACCGCCACCATCAGGAACTTGAGGCGGGTATAGGAACCGAGCCGACGGTCGATCTCGAGATACGTGCGTCGCGCGTTTTCGCGCTTCGACTCGGGCGCGATTCGAACGAGCAGGTCGATCATCGCGTCCCGCTCGGTGACCCAGTACCAGGTTGCCGCGACCGTGAACAAGACGCCGACGATCGCGGCGGTCGCCTTGTGCCCGTAGGCGGCGATCGGATGGAAGATTTCACTCCCGGAGGGGAGGTTCTCGAGGTGCGCGTTGATCCAGACGAGTACGTCGTGCCTGAGGCCGGTCGAGTGGCCCACCGGGACGCCGGCTGCATGCTGCGCCAGCGCTCGCTTGAGCTCGTGCAGTGCCGGGGGCACCGCCAGCCAGAAGAACAAGGCAAAGATGCCGAAGACGAGGATGAAGAAGGAGAGGATGGCGAGCGCTCCGGGCACCCGTCTGCTGCGGAGCCACTCCACCCCCGGCCTCATCGCGGCGGCGAAGGTGAGGGCGAGGAGCAGGAGGACGATGAGGTCGCGGACCCGCCAGAGACCGAAGGCGATCGCGGCGACGGCGATCGCGCCGGCAGCCGCTCGGGCCGCCGTGAGCGCGATGTCGGGGCGGCCCGCCTCGCGCGGCGCACTTGGCTCGTGCGTTTCCATCCGTGAAGATGATGGACGACGATCCCGACGGAGCTGGGAGGCCGACGATGACTCAAACGAGAAACCACGCCTCCGCGAGTAAGCCCAAGACGGTGCGGCAGCGGCTTCGCAAGGTGCTCCGCCCGTTGCCGGAGCCCATCAATCCGGCCTTGCTGAAACACGAGCGGGAGCGGGCGGATGAGAGGCAGAACCGAATCGCGGACGTGATCACCGCCTTCAGCGGCTCGATGCTGTTCATTTACATCCACGTCGCCTGGTTCGCGTGCTGGATCGGCTTCGGCGCCGAGAAGTACCCGTATGGGCTGTTGACCATGATCGTCTCGCTCGAGGCGATCTTCCTCTCGACCTTCGTCCTCATCAGCCAGAACCGCGCCGACGCGAAGCGCCAGGTGATCGCCGACGCGCAGTGGAGGACGGTCAGGGAGGAGGACAAGCAGAACGTCGAGCTGCTCAAGCTCTCGAACCAGATTCTGGCGCTCACACAGGAGGTGCGGACCATGGCGACAGCGTTCCGGGACCGGGACGAGATCGCCGCCCTCACCAAGGAGGTGCGCGCTCTCGGGTCTTCGCGCGCCAAGCCCTGAACCGCGGGCCTAGCGGACCGGCTCGGCCGCCTCTGCGGGGCTCCAGCCGACAGCCGGTGCGATCTCGCGGGCGATCGTGTCGAGCATCGCGGCGTTGTAGTCGACGCCGAGCTGGCTCGGGACCGTGAGCAGGAGCGTGTCCGCGGCCTGCACGGCTGCGTCGGCGGCCACCTCATCGGCGATCCGGTCGGGCTCGCCGGTGTACGTGCGGCCGAAACGGCTGATCGCGCCGTCGAGCCAGCCCACCTGATCCTCGTTCGCGTCGCCGCCGAAGAGCCGCCGATCGAGGTCGGAGGTGATCGGAAGGACGCTGCGGCTGACCGAGACGCGCGGCTCGCGCGCGTGGCCGGCCTTCGTCCACGCCTCGCGGAAGAGGGCGATCTGCTCGGCCTGGAGCTGGTCGAAGGGAACCTGCGTGTCCTCGAGGAGGAGGGTCGAGCTCATCAGGTTCAGCCCTTGCTCTCCGGCCCAGACCGCAGTCTCGCGCGAGCCTGAGCCCCACCAGATGCGCTCCGCGAGGCCGGGCGACTGCGGCTGAACGGCCAACATCGCATCGCCGGGGCCGCCGCCCACGTCGGCGCGCACGACGCCGGCGCCGGCGATCGCGGCCCGGAACAGTGCAGTCTTCTCGCGCACCTCGTCGTGGTCGACCGAGTAGCCGAATGCCTCGGCTCCATGCCATGCGGGCTCGGGGGAGCCGCGACTGACGCCGAGCTGGAGCCGGCCGCCGGCGAGGAGATCCGCGGCGGCGGCCTCCTCCGCCATGTAGAGCGGGTTCTCGTAGCGCATGTCGATCACGCCGGTGCCGATCTCGATCCGGCTCGTCTTGACGCCGATCGCAGCCAGAAGCGGGAAGGGCGAGGAGAGCTGCCGCGCGAAGTGATGGACGCGCACGAACGCCCCGTCGATCCCGATCTCCTCGGCCGCAACGGCGAGCTCGACGGTCTGGCGCAGCGCGTCTGCGCCCGTATGTGTCATGCCGCCGCCCGGATGCCAGGCGCCGAATGAGAGGAAGCCGATCTTCTTGTTCATCGCTATCTCCGAACGTGGTTGATCGCGCAAGTATTCCGCTGCGCCTGGCTGCATGTATGACTTCGACCGTGAGCTACGCCGCCGCTGACGGCCGTTACGAGGAGATGACATACCGCCGTTGCGGGGCGAGCGGTCTGAAGCTCCCCGCCGTCAGCCTCGGACTCTGGCAGAACTTCGGTCACGAGCGGCCCCTCGAGACCTCGCGCGGGATTCTCCGCCGCGCGTTCGACTCCGGGATCACCCACTTCGACCTGGCGAACAACTACGGGCCACCGTACGGCTCGGCCGAGCAGGTGTTCGGCGAGGTACTGCGGCTCGATCTCGCGCCGTACCGGGACGAGCTCGTCATCTCGACGAAGGCGGGCTACGACATGTGGCCCGGCCTGTACGGCGAATGGGGCTCGCGCAAGTATCTGCTGGCAAGCCTCGACCAGAGCCTCGGCCGCATGGGGCTCGACTACGTCGACATCTTCTATTCGCATCGCTTCGACCCCGAGACTCCGCTCGAGGAGACGATGGGAGCGCTCGCGACCGCGGTCGGCCAGGGGAAGGCGCTGTACGTGGGCATCTCGTCGTACTCGGCCGAGAAGACCCGCGAGGCAGAGGCGATCCTCCGCGAGCTGGGCGTTCCGCTCCTCATCCATCAGCCGTCGTATTCGCTCCTCAACCGCTGGATCGAGGGTGGCCTTCTGGACACCCTCGGCGAGCTCGGTGTCGGCTGCATCTGCTTCTCGCCGCTTGCCCAGGGCGTGCTCACCGATCGCTACCTCGACGGAATCCCCGAGGGCTCGCGCGCGAGCCGGTCCGGCTCGATGTCTCCGGACCAGCTCAACGAAGAGACGATGGCCAAGGTGCGTGCCCTGAACGAGGTGGCCCGGGAGCGAGGTCAGACGCTCGCCCAGCTGGCCCTGGCCTGGACGCTCCGCGACCCGCGAATGACCTCGACACTGGTGGGGGCAAGCAGCGTCGAGCAGCTCGAGCAGAACCTCGGCGCCCTCCAGAGGCTCGACTTCACCGCGGCCGAGCTCGCCGAGATCGACCGGTACGCGACCGACAGCGGAGTCAACATCTGGGCGGCTTCGAGCGAGAGCTGACCGGTGACCGCTCCGATCGGGGCTAGGTCGGAATCGTGAAGGTGATGCAGGCGCCGCCCTGCGGCCGGTTCTCGGCCCAGATTCGGCCGCCATGGGCTTCGACGAGACCGCGGGCAATGGCCAGCCCCAGGCCGGCTCCGCTTCCGCTGCGCGCACGATCGGCTCGCCAGAAACGCTCGAACATCCTGCTCGGCGCGCCATCCGGCAGCCCTTCGCCGCTGTCCTCGACCCGCCAGAAGAGGTCGGTCGCGCGCTGCTCGACCCGGACTGCGATCGAGCCGTCCGACGGCGTGTGGCGAAGTGCGTTCGTGACGAGGTTGAAGAGGACGCGCTGGATCTTGTCTGCCGCGACCCGAGCTTCGGCCGGATCTGTGACCTCGGCGGTGAGAGCGACGCCGCGCGCTTCGGCCTCCGGGCGGAGCAACCGCAGCGTCGAGTCGACGAGCGGTGCCATCTGCGTCTGTCTGAGCTCGAGCGTGAGAACTCCCGCGTCGATCCGCGCCAGCTCGAAGAGATCGTCGACGAGCACCGACAGCGTGCGCACCTGCTCTCGCAGCGTGGGCAGGTAATCCTCGACGGACGCAAGTCCGTCCTCGATCGCTTCGAGCATCGCCTGCATCGAAGCGATCGGGGCGCGCAGGTCGTGACTCGCCCAGGCCACCAGTTCGCGCCGCGCGTCGAAGAGCTGCTCGAGCCCCGTGGCCATCGCATTGAAGGAGGCGGCCAGCTCTGCGATCTCGCGCGGGCCTTCGACCGGCGCTCGTGCCGACAGCTCGCCGCCTGCGATCGCGTTGGAGGCGGAGCCCACTCGCCGCAAGGAGGCAGCGATCGACCGCGCGAGAACCAAGGCGGCGAATACCGCGGCGGTGGCCGAGCCGGCGGCGACGGCGAGGATCTTCTCGTCGGCGCCCATGTGGAACATGACCCAGCCTGAAAGCAGTACGGCCGCGAGCGGCACGCAGGCAGCGATCAGGGCGAGGCCGGTGAGTTGAAGCCCGACGCTCGGAGCCCGGCGCAGGAGGTATGCGAGAACGAGCCCCGCGACGAGGCTGCCGGCAGCGACGATCAGCGCGAGCTGAATCACGGGTCGAGGCGGTAGCCGACGCCCCAGACGGTTTGCAGGTGACGAGGCCGGCTCGGGTCGGCCTCGATCTTCTCCCGAAGGCGCCGGATGTGGACGGTGACCGTGCCCGTATCGACGGCCGCCTCGTAGCCCCAGACCCGGGCCATCAGCTGATCGCGGGAGAAGACGTGGCGCGGATGAGAGGCAAGGAACCAGAGGAGCTCGAATTCCTTCGCGGTGAGCTGAACGAGGGCGCCGGCGCGACGGACCTCGCGACTGCCGCCGTCGAGCTCGATCTCCCCCAAGCTGACCGTCTCGGGCCGTTGGGCGGTGCCGTTGCTTCGGCGCAGAACGGAGCGCACCCGCGCTGCGAGCTCGCGCGGCGAGAACGGCTTCGTCACGTAATCGTCGGCCCCCAACTCGAGGCCCACGATGCGATCGGCCTCCTCACCGCGTGCCGTGAGCAGGATCACGGGCAGGTTCGAGCGGCCGCGGATCCACCGGCAGAGCGAGAGGCCGTCCATACCCGGGAGCATCACGTCGAGCACCACGAGGCTCGGGTCGCGCGTCTCGATGAGGCTGCGGGCGGCGTCTCCGTCCGGCGCCGTCAGCGTCTCGAAACCGTCGCGCTCGAGATAGCGCACGACGACATCACGCACGATCGGCTCGTCGTCGACGACAAGAACGGTCTGCATCGCCCCATTTTGCTTGCCGGCGCCGGGTTGGCGCCTTATGGGTTCCTTAAGTCGCGGCGGTGTGAGGCGGGATTCCAGGAACCCCGCCTCACTGCGTGGACGCCTGGTTACTTGACGACGATGCCGGATGGGGTCGCTCCGGCGGGGCCGACCGCCGAGGTCAGCGGGGTGAGAGTGCCGCCCTGGACGGTGAAGCCGGTGACGGCGTTCCCGCCGGATTCGACCACCCACAGGGTGTGGCCGTCAGGCGAAAGCCGTGCGTCCTCTGCTCCGCCGCTGATCTCGCCCGGGCCGGTGCTTTGCAGGAAGCTGAGCGTGCCGCCCTGGCTGATCGAGTAGCTGGAGATCGAGGCCGAGGCCGTGTTCACGTCGAAGAGGAACCTGCCGTTGTGGCTGACCTCGACCCAGCATGCTGCGCCGCCGTCGTTGGCGACCGGGGCGCCAAGCGGCGTCAGCGCGCCGCCCGACCCGTCGATGAAGCTCGAAACGAGGCCCGGGAATGCAGCTCCCCCGCCCGAGGTGTGGGCGTCGGAGACGAAGAGCTGGTTCGGATTCGTCGGGCTGAACTCGCTGCCGAGCTGCCCCCAGCCCTGCGCGGGTGAGAACGCCTGAGCGTCGTAGGGCGAGGCGGACGCCGGGACCAGCCGACCGGTGTGATCCACGGTGAAGCTGTCGATCTCGGATGTCGCGATGCGCGTGCCGACAGCCTTCCTTCCGTTGCCGTTGAAGAGGATCTGGCCAGGCTTCGAGTCGTTCGGGAGCACGTAGGTCGAGTTCGCCAGCGGCTTCAGGTGCCCGCCGCCGTCGAGCCGAAAGCCGGTGTAGTTCGTGTCGCCGACGCTGGCACCCGGGCCGGCGTTCGCGACGTAGACGAGATGGTGGTGCACGCCGATGCTGACCGGATCCACGCCGCCGGACGAGACCGGTGAGCCTGGAGCTGTGGTCAGCGACCCGTTGTGATTGATCTGCAGCACCGAGACCTGGTTGCTACCGGCGTCGACGGCGAGCAGGTAGCGGCCGTCGCTGCTGAGCTGCAGAGAGCCCTGCGACGCATCCGCGTGGCCGCCCCCGGCGCCACCGACCGAGAACGGAGATCCCGGGATCGGCGTGAGACTGCCGTCGGCGTGGCGGTCCCAGGCCGCGACGGTGTTGACGCCCGCTGTGTTGTCGTTCACGTACACGTGGCCGACCACGGCTGAGATGCCCGGCACGGTCGGCGCTGCGGCGGCGCCGCCGGCCGCGACCACTGCAATTGCGGCCACGAGCACGAGTAGAGCACTGAAGCGAAACGATCCCACGTTCGACCTCCCGAGAGTTCGCGCAGGGCCGATCCCCACGCACCCGGTGACGGTTGCAAGAGGTTCTGTCGCGCCGGTTACCCGGGAATGAACGGTTCGTTAAATCAGGCCGTTTCGGCACATAGTCACACGGTCGGCAGTCATCCAGACTGGGCGATGCAGGGCCCGGCCGCCGAGTCGAGTCTGTCGACGTGTCCGCGACCGCCAGCGCCGCCGAGTCGCCGCCCGCGGAGGCTCCGCAATGCCCGCCATGGGAGAGGCGCGGCCAGCGGTTGGCTAACTCGAGTACGCCATGACCGGCTCCGATCTACCACCATCTCCGTCGGCCGACCGTCCCGATCCGATCGAGCTTCTCCGCAGCCGGAACTACCTTGTGCTGCTCGTGTTTGGCGCGATCGTGGGCGTGGTGGTCGCCTTCGTCGCCTACTTCTTTCTCAAGGGTGTCTCTGAGGCGCAGACGTACGTCTTCACGACGCTGCCGAAGGAGGTCGGGTTCAGCACCGAGCCGGTCTGGTGGCCGCTTCCCTGGCCGCCGCTGGCCGGGCTCCTCGTCGCACTGACGATTCGCTACCTCCCAGGCAGCGCAGGGCACAAGCCGGCTGAGGGATTCAAGACGGGCGGCCCGGTGATGCCGATCGAGCTGCCCGGGATCGTGCTCGCCTCGCTGGCGACCTTGTGCCTCGGTGTCGTGCTCGGACCCGAAGCGCCGCTGATTGCGATCGGTAGCGGCATAGGCGTCCTGGCGGTGCATCTGGTCAAGAAGGACGCGCCCACGCAGGCGGTCACCGTGATCGCCGCGGCCGGCAGTTTCGCCGCCATCAGCACGTTGCTGGGCTCGCCGCTCGTCGGCGCGTTCTTGCTGATGGAGACCGCTGGACTCGCTGGCCCGATGCTGGGCGTCGTGCTCGTACCGGGCCTGCTTGCCGCAGGCGTCGGCTCGCTCATCTTCGTCGGGCTGAACGCCTGGACCGGGTTCGGCACGTTCTCGCTGGCCATCCCGAGTATCCCGCCGTTCAGCAGCCCCGACGGCGCCGAGTTCCTGTGGGCGGTAGGGATCGGCGTCACCGCCGCCGTGCTCGGCACCGGCATACGGCGTTTGGGCCTGTTGCTCCAGCCGCTCGTCGCGAGGCGAAGCGTCGCACTGACCCCGGTCGTCGGTCTCGCGATCGCGGGGCTCGCGATCGCGTTCGCCGAGCGAACGGGGAGGAGCTCGGCTGAAGTGCTCTTCTCCGGCCAGAGCCAGCTCCCTCAGCTGATCGAGGGCGCCGCGGGCTGGTCGGTGGGGGCGCTCCTACTGCTCTTCGCCTGCAAGAGCCTTGCCTACGGTCTCTCTCTGAGCAGCTTCCGAGGTGGCCCCGTCTTCCCCGCCCTCTTCCTTGGAGCCGCCGGCGGCATCGCCTTCTCCCACGCACCCGGCCTGCCGATGATCGCAGGGGCCGGCATGGGCATCGGCGCGATGAGCGTGAGCATGCTCGGGCTGCCTCTGACGTCGGTGCTGCTTGTCAGCGTCTTCCTCCCAGCCGACGCGCTCGCCCTGATGCCAATCGTCATCGTTGCCGTTGTGGTCGCCTACGTCACCTCGGCCAGGCTCTCCCCTCCGAAGACCGCGACCCCACCGCCGGCTACGCCCGCCTGAACGCGACCGTATCCGCGCGCATCTTCTTCTGCTTCCGTCGGCAACGAGCCGGGCACGCCGGCGCGTGCCGTCCCCCGCGGCCTGAGCACGCCCGAATCTGCGTGTTAACCGGCCCGTCCGGGGCTGGTGCGCTCCCTGGCTCGGCCGCCCGCCGGCTGGCAAGTTCGTTGCTGAGGAACCCGAGCTCGGAGTGAAGGAGGAGTCCATGGCGACGACGGCAACGGCGGCTGCGCCTGCGCAGACTGCAGCGGAGCAGGCAAAGGGCGATGTGCTGGTGGTCTTCGGGATCACCGGCGACCTGGCGAAAGTGATGACGTTCCGGTCGCTCTACCGGCTCGAGGCGCGTGGGCTGCTCGACTGTCCGATCGTCGGCGTCGCGGTCGACGACTGGTCGGTGGACGACCTGAAGGAGCGTGCTCGCACGTCGATCGACGGAACGGGCGAGAAGCTCGACGAGAAGGTGTTCGACAGTTTCGCCGAGCGGCTCTCCTACGTTTCGGGCGACTTCACCGACCCTGCGACGTACGAGCGGGTCGGTGAAGCGATCCAGGGCGCGACCACGCCCGTCTTCTACCTCGAGATCCCGCCCTTCCTGTTCGGGCAGGTCGTGAAGCAGCTGAGCGACGCCGGCCTGACCAAGGGTGCGCGGGTCGTCGTCGAGAAGCCGTTCGGCCACGACCTCGTGTCGGCGGAAGCGCTTGCGGCCGAGCTCCATCAGTACATCGACGAGTCCCAGCTGTACCGAATCGATCACTACCTCGGGAAGATGGGCGTCGACGAGATCACACACCTCCGCTTCCAGAACGCGATCCTCGAGCCGATCTGGAACCGGAACCAGGTCGCGGCGGTCGAGATCACGATGGCCGAGTCGTTCGGCGTCGAGGATCGCGGCCACTTCTACGACCCGGTCGGTGCGTTGCGCGACGTGGTCGTCAACCACCTGATGCAGGTGGTGGCGGCAGCCGCCATGGAGGTGCCGTCGCGGCCCGACGCGGACACGCTCAAGAACTCGGTCGCCGCGCTCTTCCACTCGGTCGACGCCGCGAAGCCGGAGCACTACGTGCGCGGACAGTACGACGGCTACCGCTCGATCGACGGCGTCGACGCGAACTCGACCACCGAGACGTACGCGGCGCTCCGCCTCGAAATCGAGAACTGGCGCTGGTCCGGTGTCCCGTTCTTCATCCGGACCGGGAAGCGGCTCCCCGTCACGCAGACCGAGTTGCGGCTCGTCTTCAAACGGCCGCCAAGGCTCGGCTTCGCCGGAGGACGGATTGCCGAGGCGAACCAGCTCGTCGTCCGGCTTGATCCCTCGACGGGGGTTCGCCTCATCGTCGACGCCCACCGCGCCGACCAGGGAGGCCCGGCGCCGATCACGCTCGACATGGAGTTCGCCGAGGAAGGCGGCGAGGGTCCGACGCCCTACGAGGTTCTTCTCCACGCCGCGCTGATGGGCGACGCCAAGCGCTTCACGAGGCAGGACGCCGTGGAAGAGACGTGGCGCGTGATGCAGCCGCTGCTCGACGCGCCTTCGCCAGTGCACGCCTACGCCCCCGGGTCGTGGGGGCCGAAGGAAGGCGACGACCTCGTCGCCGGCTTCGGCCGCTGGCACGGGCCCTGGATCGAGAGCTAGATGAGCACGGCCGCCGACCAGCAACCGCAGGCGCCGCAGAGCGCGGCTGCCCCGTCGCCGTTTCCGGCGATCGCCGACTACGCCTTTCTCTCGAACTGCCACACGGGAGCGCTGGTCGCGCCGGATGGAGCGATCGAATGGCTCTGCATCCCCTCGTTCGATTCGCCGAGCGTGTTCGGCAGCCTGCTCGATCGGGAGGCCGGGTTCTTCCGCTTCGGGCCGTTCGGGATCTCCCACCCGACCCAGCGGGTCTACGGGCCGGGGACGAACGTGCTGTTGACGACCTGGAAGACACCCTCCGGCTGGCTCCTCGTGCGCGAAGCGCTGACGATCGGGCCCTGGGACCACGAGGACGAGATCACGCCGCACACGAGACCGCCGGCGGACGACGACGCCGATCACATGCTGGTGCGAGTCGTCGACTGCCTCGACGGGCGTGTTGAGGTCGAGCTCGTCTGCGAGCCTGCGCTCGACTACGGCCGCGCCCAGGCGGAATGGACGATGGTCGACGACAGCCGCCACGCCGTCGACGCGAACGGTGCGGAGCTGACCTTCCGCCTGCAGTCGGATGTCGCGCTGGGTATCGAGGGCGACCGCGTGCGGGGGCGGCACGTGCTCGAGAAGGGGGAGCGGGCCTACTGCGCCCTTTCCTGGGCCGAGGGTCTGGCCGTGCCGAAGGACGCGGAAGAGGCGAACGCGAGGCTGGACGCTACGGCAAGTTTCTGGCGCGCCTGGCTGGGGACGGCCCGGGTCCCCGATCATCCGCTGCGCGATCCGATCCAGCGCTCGGCCCTCACGATCAAGGGCCTGACCTACATGCCGACCGGCGCGACAGTGGCGGCGCTCACGACCTCGCTGCCCGAGACGCCGGGCGGCGAGCGCAACTGGGACTACCGCTACACCTGGATGCGCGACACGACGTTCACCCTGCAGGCGCTCCACTTCCTCAACCTGAACTGGGAGGCGGACGAGTTCATGGAGTTCGTCTCCGACCTCGAGCCGACCGAGGACGGCTCGCTCCAGATCATGTACGGGATCGACGGCCGGCGCGACCTGCGCGAGTCGACGCGCGACGAGCTGACCGGGTACTCCGGGGCGCGACCCGTGCGGATCGGCAACGGCGCCTTCGACCAACGCCAGAACGACGTCTTCGGGGCGGTGCTCGACTCGATCCTTCTCCACACGCGGCACAGCCAACGGCTGCCGCGCCGCCTCTGGCCGATCGTGCAGACCCAGGCAGAGTGCGCGACGCGGGTCTGGCGCAATCCGGATCAGGGAATCTGGGAGGCGCGCGGCAAGCCGCAGCACTACGTCTCGTCGAAGCTCATGTGCTGGGTCGCGCTCGACCGCGCGGCGAAACTCGCGGAGATCCGAGGTGATCCCGGCTCTCAGGAGAACTGGCGCGCGACCGCCGAGGAGATCCGGGCGGACATCCTCGAGCACGGCGCCCGCGACGGCGTGCTGCGCCAGCACTACGAGACCGACGCGCTCGACGCGTCGACCCTCCTCGCGGCACTGTTCGGCTTCCTGCCGGGCGACGACGCTACGCTGCGCAAGTCGGTGCTGGCGATCGCGAGCGACCTCACCGAGGACGGCTTCGTCCTGCGCTACCGGACCGACGAGACCGACGACGGCCTCTCCGGGAAGGAGGGCACGTTCCTGATCTGCTCCTTCTGGCTCGTCTCCGCTCTGGCGATCGTCGGCGAGGCACAGGCGGCGCGCGACCTGATGGAGCGGCTGCTCCGTATCTCGTCGCCGCTCGGCCTCTACGCCGAGGAGTTCGACGCCGCGACCGGCCGGCACCTCGGCAACTTTCCCCAGGCGTTCTCGCACCTCGCCCTGATCGAGGCCGCAGCCCGGATCATCGTCCCCGAGATGCTCGAGGAGTACTGATGGACAGCTATGACGTGATCATCGTCGGCACCGGGGCGGGCGGCGGAACCCTCGCCCGGCATCTCGCGCCTTCGGGGAAGCGGATCCTGCTGCTCGAGCGGGGCGACTGGCTCCCGCGCGAGCCGCAGAACTGGCTCGCGCAGGACGTGTTCGTCGACAACCGCTACGTCACGGAGGACACCTGGTACGACGAGAAGGGTCAGGCGTTCCAGCCCCAGGTGCACTACTACGTCGGCGGCGCCACGAAACTGTACGGCGCGGCGCTGTACCGGCTGCGGCCGCAGGACTTCGGCGAGCTCCGACATCACGACGGGATCTCGCCCGCCTGGCCGATCAGCTACGACGAGCTCGAGCCCTACTACACGCGGGCCGAGCACGCGTACGAGGTGCACGGTGCCCGCGGCGAGGATCCGACGGAGGCGCCGGCGAGCGCTCCGTACCCGTTCCCGGCCGTCTCGCACGAGCCCCGGATCCAGCGTCTCGCCGACGACCTCGCGGCCGCCGGCTTCCACCCGTTCCACGCCCCCTGCGGCGTGATGCTCGACGAGTCGAACCTGCCGTACAGCGCCTGCGTCCGCTGCCAGAACTGCGACGGCTTTCCGTGCGCGGTGCACGGCAAGTCGGACGCCGAGGTGCTCGGAGTTCGTCCCGCGCTCGAGCATTCGAACGTCACGCTGCTGACGAATGCGAGGGCCGTCCGCCTGGAGACGAACGACGCGGGCACGGTCGTGACCGGAGTCACGGTCGAGCGAGACGGCCAGGCCGAGCAGTTCTCCGCCCACCTCGTCGTGCTTGCGTGCGGCGCCGCGAACACGGCGAAGCTGCTGCTCGGTTCCGCCAACGACCGTCATCCCAACGGCCTCGGGAACGGATCCGACCAGGTCGGGCGGAACTACATGTTCCACGCGAGCCGGGCTGTCCTCGCGCTCTCGAAGCGAAGAGAACCCGACCGTGTTCCAGAAGACGCTCGGGCTGAACGACTTCTACTTCGCCGGGCCGCATTCGGACTATCCGCTCGGCAACATCCAGATGGTCGGCAAGTCGCAGGCGCCGATGTTCCGCGGCGAGAAGCCGGGCGAGACGAAGCTGGCGCCGGAATGGACGCTCGAGAAGGTCGCGACGCACGCGATCGATTTCTGGCTCTCGACCGAGGACCTGCCGGTGCCCGAGAACCGGGTGACCGTCGATCGCGACGGGCGCGTGACGCTGGCCTACAAGGCGACGAACGACGTCCCGAAGGACGACCTGTACAAGAAGCTGCACGGGATGCTCGGCGATCTCGGGATGCACGACCACCACCTGTTGCACCGCTTCGCCTACATGAAGAACGACATCCCGGTCGCCGGCTGCGCCCATCAGGCCGGCACGGCGCGAATGGGTGCCGATGCGCAGACCTCGGTCGTCGACGTCGACTGCAAGGCGCACGAGCTCGACAACCTCTACGTGGTCGACACGAGCGTCTTCCCGAGCATCGGCGCGGTGAACCCGGCCTTGACGGCCATGGCGAACTCGCTGCGGGTGGGTGACCATCTGCTCGAACGCATGGGCGTGGCGTCCGGGGCGGTCGCCGGAGTCGGAGCGTGAGCGAGACCGCGGTGGCAGGCGCCGAACAGGCCGGCCAGATCGAGCTCGCTCGCGGTGACCAGCGGATGGCGGTCGTGACGCTGGGCGGCGGGCTCCGGTCGTACGAGGTCGGCGGTCTGGCGCTCCTGGACGGATTCCCTGCCGGGGAGCGGCCGACCTCCGGGCGCGGCCAGCTGCTGGCCCCCTGGCCGAACCGGATCGAGAACGGGAGCTACGAGTTCGACGGGAAGCAGATGCAGTTGCCGCTGACCGAGCCGGAGCACGGCAATGCGATCCACGGCCTCGTCCGTAGCGCGACCTGGAGCATCGTCGACCTGGAACCGGACCGGGTGGCGATGCAGTACGTGCTCGAGCCGGAGCCGGGGTATCCGTTCCTGCTTGCGCTCAGCATCGAGTACGCGCTCTCGGACGCCGGCCTCGCGGTGACGACGACGGCTCGAAACATCGGCGCCGAGCGGTGCCCGTACGGGTGCGGGCAGCACCCGTATCTCACGCTCGGGACGCCGACCGTCGACCGGCTGCGGCTGCAGGTGCCGGCGCAGGAGGTTGTCCTCTCCGACGAGCGTGGGCTTCCCGAACGGTCCCTCTCGGTCGACGGAACCGAGTACGACTTCCGCGCGGGGCGGAGGATCGGCCCGACCGTCCTCGACAACGCCTACACCGAGCTCGAGCGCGGCGGCGACGGCCGCGCCCGTGTCCTGCTCGACGACCCGGAGAGCGGCTCAGGCCTGACGCTCTGGATCGACGAGAGCTATCCCTGGCTCATGGTCTTCACCGGGGACCCGCTGCCCGACGTGGTCCGGCGCAGCGTCGCGGTCGAGCCGATGACGTGCCCACCCAACGCGTTCCGCACCGGCGACTCGCTGATCCGGTTGGAACCGGGCGAATCGACCGCGAGCACCTGGGGGATCGAGCCCCGTATCGCAGTGGGAGGTTCCGATGTCCGGTAAGGAGCGGCCGCTTGTGCTGATCCTCGGCGGGGGCTTCGCCGGCGTCGGTGCGGCCCAGAAGCTGAAAGAAGCCGACGCCGACGTCGTGCTCGTCGACCGGCACGACTACCACACGTTCCAGCCGCTTCTCTACCAGCTCGCGACCGGTCTGCTCGAGACCACGGCGGTCGGGCACTCGCTGCGCGACCTGCTCTCGCGCCACGAGAACACGACGGTCCACAAGGCGAGCGTGACTTCGATCGACCTCGACCGGCGCACGGTCGAGTTCTCGGAGATCGGGCCGATCTCGTACGACTACCTCGTCTTCGGGCTCGGCGCCGAGGTCAACTTCTTCGGCACGGCCGGCGCTCCCGACCACGCGTTCCCGATGTACACGCTGCCGCACGCGGTTCGCCTCAAGGATCACCTGCTCGAGCGCTGGGAGGCCGCTGACCGCGACCCGAACCTGCTCGAGGACGGCGCGCTCAACGTGGTCGTCGTCGGCGGCGGCCCGACAGGCGTCGAGACCGCCGGTGCGCTGGCCGAGCTCTACCGCGGCGACTTCGCCAAGGACTATCCCGGCGTGGACCCGGGGGATGCGAAGGTGATCCTCGTCGAGGCCGGGCCGGAGCTGTTCGGGATGTTCAAACCGAACCTGCGCGAGTACGCCGCTAAGGCGCTCACCGAGCGGGACGTGGAGGTCAAGACGGGCGAGATCGTCGCGTCGGTGGAGCCCACGCGGGTCGAGCTCAAGTCGGGTGAGGAGATCAAGGCGCACACGCTCGTCTGGGGCGCCGGCCTGCAGGGGAACCCGCTCGTCCAGTCACTCGGGCTCGAGCTCGAGCGCGGGAATCGCATTGCCGTCGGCCCGGATCTCACGCTCCCCGGCCGTCCCGAGGTCTACGTCGTCGGCGACATCGCGGCGATCACCGACTCGAAGACTGAGCAGGTCCTGCCGCAGCTCGGCTCGGTAGCGCTCCAGTCGGGAGAGCACGCGGGCGAGGCGATCGCCGGCAGGATCGCCGGCAAGGAGGCGAAGCCCTTCGCGTACAAGGACAAGGGGACGATGGCAACGATCGGTCGCCGCGCTGCCGTCGTCCAGATGCTCGGCGGCAAGACGATGACCGGTACGAAGGCGCAGGCGGCGTGGGGAGCCGTGCACCTCGCGCTCCTCCCGACGAACGAGGATCGCGCGAAGGCGGTCGTCTCGTGGTTCGGGGCCGCGACGACGCACCAGCGGGTCGGACGCATCACCGTCGAGGCCGAGTAGAGCGCGGTGGCCGTGCTCGCTTCCACGACCGTCGACCTGGCTCGGGCGCAGTTCGCGACGACGTCGGTCTACCACTTCCTGTTCGTTCCCTTGACCCTGGGGCTGGGGCCGATCGTCGTTGTCTTCCAGACCGCCTGGCACCGGACCGGGAAAGAGGAGTGGCTGCGGCTGACGCACTTTTTCGGGACGCTGTTTCTGATCAATTTCGCCATCGGCGTCGCGACGGGGCTCGTGCAGGAGTTCCAGTTCGGGATGAATTGGTCGGTGTACTCGAAGTTCGTCGGCAACGTGTTCGGGGCGCCCCTGGCGATCGAGGGGCTGGCAGCGTTCTTCCTCGAGTCGACGTTCCTCGGGCTGTGGATCTTCGGCTGGAACCGCCTCTCGCCGCGGCTGCACCTGGCGACGCTCTGGATCGCGGTGGTCGGCACATGGCTGTCGGCGTACTTCATCCTCGTGGCGAACTCGTTCATGCAGGATCCGGTCGGGTACAAGCTCTTGAAGGGCCAGGCGGTGCTGACGAGCGTCTGGGCCCTGCTCGGGAGCCACTGGGCGTACTACGCGTTCATCCACACGATTCTCGCGGGGCTGACCTGCGGTGCCGCCGTCGTCTTCGGTGTCTGCTGCTGGCACTTCGCGCGCGGCCGCAACGTGGAGATCTTCCGGCCGGCGGCGAAGGTCGCGCTGATCGTGCTCGTGCCCGTCTCCTGCGCAAACCTGTGGTTCGGCAGCCACTTCGGGATTCTCGTCACGAGTCTCCAGCCGATGAAGATTTCGGCCAGCGAGGCGCAGTGGAAGGATTGCACGCGCTGCTCGTTCTCGCTGTTCCAGATCGGCGGCTTCAAGGAGAGCGACGAGAAGCCGAGTTTCAGCATCGAGATCCCGGGACTGCTGTCCTACCTTGCCACCGGCTCGTTCAACGGCAAGGTGACCGGGCTGACCGAGTTGAACGACCAGTACCGGGCCATGTACGGGCCCGGGAACTACGAGCCGCCGGTCGAGGCGATCTACTGGAGCATGCGCGGGATGGCATACGCCGGCTCGCTCGTCGCGCTCGTCTCGATCATCGGAGCGTTCCTGTTCTGGAAGCGGCGGCTGGAACGGCTGAAGTGGTTCCTTTGGCTCGGCGTCGCCACCGTCGCGCTCCCGTTCATCGCGTGCATCTTCGGCTGGTGTCTGACCGAGATCGGCCGACAGCCGTGGATCGTCCAGGGACTGCTCAAGACGAGCAACGCGAACTCCCCGGCCGTCAGCGCGACCTGGCTCGGGATCAGCCTCGGCGTCTTCGTCAGTCTCTACATCGCGCTGCTCGTGCTCGACATCTGGCTGATGCGCCGCTACGCCGGCCGTGATCCCTCCGACACGGGCGAGGAGCCCGGGGGCGGCTCGCCGTCGCCGGCGATCGGGTACTAGGTCATGAATCTTCAGAACCTCTGGTTCGTCCTCATCGTCGTCCTCTGGTCGGGCTACTTCCTGCTCGAGGGGTTCGACTTCGGAGTGGGCATGCTGCTGCCGTTCCTGCCCCAGAACGACGAGGAGCGGAACGCGATGTTCGAGTCGATCGGCCCGGTCTGGGACGGAAACGAGGTGTGGCTCGTGACCGCCGGCGGTGCGACCTTCGCAGCGTTCCCGGCCTGGTACGCGACGATGTTCTCGGGCTTCTACCTCGCGCTCCTGGCCATCCTCTTCTTCCTGATCATCCGCGTGATCTCGTTCGAGTGGAGGGCGAAGAGTCAGAGCCAGGCGTGGCGGAGGATCTGGCTGTGGGCGAACGCGGTGGGGAGCTTCGGTGCCTCACTGATCTGGGGCGTCGGCTTCGCGAACCTTCTCTACGGCACCCCGATCAACTCGAGCCACGACTTCGACGGGACCTTCTGGAACCTGTTCAACGGCTACACGGTGCTCGCAGGGCTTGCAGTCGTGGCGATCTTCGCTTTCCACGGCGCGACCTACCTCACGCTCCGCACCCAGGGGGATCTACTCGCGCGCGCCGGCCGGGCTGCCAAGCGGCTGTCCCTGGTCGCCGCCGCCCTCGGTGCCGCCTTCCTGGTCTGGACCGTGGTCGTCGCCGTCGACAGGAACGACAAGAGCGTCTTCCCGCCCGTGCTGCCGGCGGCGATCGGGATCGCAGCGCTGGTTCTCGCTGTCGCGCTCGTCCACCGGCGGCGCGAGATCTGGGCCTTCACGATGACCGGCCTGGGCGCCATCGCCGTGGTCGTGACCCTGTTCACGAGCCTCTTCCCGCGCGTGATGGTCTCGAGCACCGACTTCGCGAACAGCCTCACGGTGAGCAATTCGGCCTCGCAGCACTACACGCTCGCGGTGATGTCGGTCGTCGCGCTCGTCTTCATCCCCCTGGTCCTGCTCTACCAGGGCTGGACCTACCATGTCTTCCGGCATCGCGTGGGCGGCGAGCAACTGGCGGGCGGGGCCGAGTCGGCCGTCGCCCCTCCGGGCGAGTCTCCCGCCGGCTGACCGAATGGCGGCGTTCGACCGGCGCCTGCTCGAACGCGCGCACGAGGCGCGGACGGCGCTCGTGGCCGACGCGATCCTCGGAGTAATCGCTGCGCTCCTCGTCCTCGCCCAGGCGGTGCTCCTCGCAGAGGTCGCCGCCCGCTCGTTCGACGGTGCGTCCTTGCACGAGGTCCGGTGGCCGCTCGCGCTGCTCGCAGCGGTCGTCTGCGCCCGAGCGGCGGCGGGGTGGGGATTCGAGGTGGTGGGGCGACGCGCCGCGGCTCGCATCCTCTCGCGGCTGAGGCTGGGCCTCGTCGAGCGCCGGCTCCGCGACGACCCCGCCTCGCTCGACCAGGCCGAGAGCTCCGAGCTCGCCACGCTCGCCGTGACGGGCGTCGACGCGCTCGAAGCGACCTTCGCCCGCTACCTCCCGCAGGTCGTGCTGGCGGTGCTCGTTCCCCTCGCCGTGCTTGCGCTCGTGGCCTCGATCGACCTGACGTCCGCCGGGATCATGTTGCTGACGCTGCCGCTCGTTCCGGTCTTCATGTGGCTGATCGGGCGCTACACAGAGCACCGTGCGCAGGAGCGCTGGGAGGCGCTGGCGATCCTCGCGCATCACTTCGCCGACGTCGTCCGCGGCCTGCCGACCCTCCGCGCCTTCAATCGCGCCGAGGCGCAGGTGGAGCAGATCGACCTCGTCAGCGACCGCTACCGGGTGGCGACGATGGGCACGCTGCGCGTCGCGTTCCTCTCGGGGACGGTGCTGGAGCTCGCGGCGACGATCGGCGTCGCCCTCGTCGCGGTGACCGTCGGCGTACGTCTCACGGAGGGTGGAATCGGCTTTCAGGCCGGGCTGACGGTTCTCGTTCTCGCGCCCGAGCTCTACCTCCCGATCCGCAACCTCGCCGCGCAGTTCCACGCGAGCGCCGACGGCGCCGCTGTGGCGGGCCGCTTGCTCGATCTCAGCGAGGCGCCGGCGGGCGTGCCCGCAGCGCACCGCGATCGGGCGGTTCCGGATCTGAGGACGGCGACGGTCCGGCTGGAGGGGGTGACGCTTCGCTATCCAGGCCGGCCGCACCCCGCGCTCGACGAGCTCGACCTCGAGCTGGCCGCGGGTGAGGCGGTCGCCTTGGTCGGCCCGAGCGGCGCCGGGAAGAGCACGATCGCCTCGCTCGTGCTTCGCCTGGCCGAGCCGACGGCGGGGCGGGTGCTCGCGGACGGGCTCGACCTCGCCACGCTGCCGCCTCAGGACTGGCGGCGGCAGCTCGCGTGGTTGCCGCAGCGGCCGTCGTTGCTGCGGGCTTCGGTGGCGGAGAACGTCCGCCTCGCGGATCCGTCCGCGAGCCTCGAGCGCGTGCGGGCGGCGGCGACGCTGGCCGGTGCGAACGGCTTCATCGAGGCGCTGCCCGCGGGGTACGAGACCCTCGTCGGTGACGGTGGACGGCCGCTCTCGGCCGGCCAGGTCCGGCGACTCGCCCTCGCGCGTGTCTTCCTGCGCGACGCCCCGTTCGTCATCCTCGACGAGCCCACCGCGCACCTCGACTCCGAGAGCGCCGGGCAGGTCGCCGCCGCGATCGACAGCTACCGCGGTCGCTGCACCTTGCTCGTGATCTCGCACAGCTCCGAGCTCGTCGCGCACTGCGACCGCTTCGTGCGGATCGAGGACGGGCGGATGGCGGAGTCACCCGTCGGGGCGGCCGCGTGAGAGCGCTACTGCGCCGGCTGCTCGCCCTGTCCGGGATCCGCGCCTCCCGGGTGGCCGTCTCGGTCCTGCTGGGTGCGCTCACGGTTTTGTGCGGGGTCGGCCTGATGGCGACGGCGGGCTATCTCATCTCACGCGCCGCCGAGCGCCCGGCAGTCCTCTCGCTGACCGCCGCGATCGTCGGCGTCCGCTTCTTCGGCCTCGCGCGTCCGCTCGCCCGCTACGCGGACCGTCTCTGGTCCCACGATCTCGCGTTGCGCGCGCTCGGACGGGTTCGCACGCGGTTCTACGCGCGCATCGAGCCGCTCGCGCCGGCCGGCCTGCAGGCCTTCCGCAGCGGCGACCTCATGACCCGGATGATCGGAGACGTCGACGCCTTGCA
This sequence comes from uncultured Actinomycetes bacterium, assembly GCA_963696975.1. Taxonomy (GTDB): domain Bacteria; phylum Actinomycetota; class Thermoleophilia; order Gaiellales; family Gaiellaceae; genus Palsa-739. The sequence continues at coordinate 181,874 of CAVOMI010000005.1, forward strand.
GGGTCTCTATCTCCGCGGGCTCGGCCCACCGCTCGTCGCGCTCGCGGCAGGAGCGGTCTGTGTCGGGACCGCGGCGGCCTTCCTGCCGGCCGCCGGTCTGGTGCTGGCGATCGGGCTGATCCTCGGAGGACTCGCGGTTCCCCTCGTCGCCGGCCGGCTCGGCCGTGCCGCCGGAACCCGCCAGGCCGCGGCGAGAGGCAAGCTGACGGCTGAGCTCGTCGAGCTTCTGCGCGCCGCACCGGAGCTGGCCGTCTACGGCGCCGAGGAGCGCATGCTCGAGCGGGTCGCGAAAGCCGATCGCGAGCTGGATCGCCTCGCGCGGCACGACGCGATCGTCGGCGGGCTCGGCGACGGTCTGTCCATCCTCGTCGCCGGGCTGACGCTCGTGGCCGTTCTTGCCGTCTCCGTCCACGCGCACGCGGTGGGTTCGCTCGATCGGGTGTTCGTTGCGCTGCTGGCGCTGCTGGCGGTCGCGTCGTTCGAGTCCGTCTCGGGGTTGCCCGCGGCGGCGCGCGAGCTCTCCGGCACCCTCGCCTCCGGGCGACGCGTGCTCGAGCTCGCCGATCGGGAGCCGGCGGTCAAGGATCCGGTGGCGCCGCTCGACCCTCCGGCCGACTCGTCGCTTGCGCTCGAAGCCGTCACCGCGGGGTACGAGCCCGACGCGCCGCCGGTCCTCTGCGACTTCGACCTGCGGCTCGAGGCCGGCGAGCGCGTTGCGCTGGTGGGGCCGAGTGGCGCCGGGAAGACGACCCTGACGAACCTGTTGCTTCGTTTTCTCGACCCGGCCGGCGGGCGCGTGACCCTCGCCGGGCGCGATCTCGGCGATTACCGGCAGGCGGATGTCCGCGCGACGTTCGCGCTCGCCGGGCAGGAGGCGCACGTCTTCGACTCGAGCATCCGCGCGAACCTGCTGCTCGCGCGGCCAGGCGCAAGCGAGCCCGAGCTCTGGGACGCCCTCGGCCGCGCTCAGCTGGGCGACTGGGTCGCGTCGCTGCCGGACGGGCTCGACGCGCTCGTGGGCGAGGACGGCAAGCGCCTGTCCGGCGGTCAGCGGCAGCGTTTGACGATCGCGCGCGCCCTGCTCTCCGACGCTCCCGTTCTCGTGCTCGACGAGCCGACGGCGCATCTCGACCGCGAGACGGCCGAGGCGGTGATCGGCGACGCCTTCGAGGCGGCCGGGGACCGCAGTGTTCTCCTGATCACGCATCGAGACGAGGGCCTCGATCTGGTGGACGAGGTGGTCGCGCTCGGCGTCACGTGAATGCGTTCACGGCCCGCGCCACCACGAGCCCGAACAGCGCGAGCGAGACGGTCGACTGCACGACCATGACGTACTTCGCCCGCAGCGAAAGCGGCATCACGTCGGTCGGGCTGAACGCCGTCGCATTCGTAAAGCCGAGGTGCAGGTAGTCGAGGAAGACCGGCCGCCAACCGAGAGGTGCGACCTCCGGGCTGAGGTGCTGCGTGAAGGCGAAGTCGATCGGCGCGCGGCCGTGCGAGCGTGCGATCGGCCCGCCGCTGTCCATCAGCCAGTACAGCAGCCCGAAAGAGAGGTTGTTGCCGAACCAGACGAGGGCGCCGGAGGCGAGTAGCTTCGACGCGGATTGGCTGACACCGTGCGCGCCGATCAGGTCGTAGACGAGGAGGCTCGTCGCCCACAACGCAGAGGCGACGAGCAGCAACACGATCGCGAGCGCGATCCGGCGCGCCCAGTGCGTGTGCCTCGCCAGACGAGCCGGATCGCCGACGACGAGCGCCACCAGCAGCGCCGCTTCCAGCGAGGGGATGAGCCAGGGGACGTGCGTCGCAGACTGGCTGGGCAGCCATAGTCGCGCCGCGATCGTGAAGCCGATGAAGACGACGAGCGCCGCCGCCGGCGGCCACCGTGACTCGCCGAGCGGCTCCTCCGAAACGTGACTAGCCGGCGAGTCCGGAGATGCCATTGCGGAGGAGGGACAGCGCGAGCAGCAGGATGATCACCGATGCGATCAGCCGCAGGTGGCCCTCGAGCCAGACACGCGCGGCGCGCAGGATCCGGCCGCCCCGGTCCGGCGAGACGATCAGCAGCAGGATCGCGAGGAGAAGGGGGAGCAGCGAGACAACGGTGAACCCGAGCCAGGCGGCGACATAGCCGGCCCTCGACGGGTCGATCTCGGAGATCGCCTTCAGTGCGAGCGGGATGAAGCCGCCGGGGTTGGCGAGGGTCGCGCCCGCGGCGACGATGGCGATCCACGGCGAGGAGGCGACGGAGGTCATCTTCTCGACCATGCCCTGCGTCGTCTTCTCGGCGAAGGGTCGACGCCAGGTGCGAGCGACATAGACGAGCAGCGCGATGCCCGCCACGAGGTCGAAGACCGAGACCCAGGTCTTTCGCCCGCCGTTCGCGTTGGGCGCGGCGGCGTCGCCCAGGACGAAGGCGGCCGCGATCCCGATCACGATGGTCACGGCAAAGGCGCCGAGATAGAACCAGACGCCGGTGCGGAGTGGGCGTTTCGCGAGGACGAGCGTGAGCACCGAAAAGGTCAGCGTCGTCGGCGACAGCATCGCCGCCAGCGAAATCAGGACAAGTTCGGAATAGACCCAGCCCATCGCGTGTGCAGCATCTACCGGCTTGGGCGTACTCCACATCGTCCCGATCGGGCGACGTGCCGGCCGCGCGCGCGGTGCGATGATGGACCCATCGCACGGTTCATCGTCACAATCGAAGGCTCGGGCTGGACGGACCACGAGGACGTCGAGCTTCCTCGACTCCCCGACGTCGGTGAGTCGCTCGAGACGAAATACGGGACGCTGCTGATCGCGGAGGCCGAGGAAGCACCGGATCTGGCGGCGTACGCCGGCAGGATCGTCTGCCGGATGTCGTAGGAGGCTCGAGCCTCAGCGGCCGGCGGCGTATCCCTGGCGGCCGCGCGGATTCGCGCCTGCCTTCAGGATCCCGCCCGGCTCGCGCCCGACGGCGGTGACACGCCCGAGCGTCCACGGCCCGGACTCCTCGACCTCGTGCCCGCGCCCGCGCAGGCCTTCGATCGTCTCCCGGCCCGCGCGGTCCTCGACCGCGACATGCCGCGGGAGCGTTTCGCGCGGGTAGAAGCTCGACGGGAACGCCTCGGTGTGGTGATTCGGCGCGTCGATCGCGGCCTGGAGGTCGAGGTCGTGGTGGACGTGGCCGAGGAAGACATGCAGCGTCCACTGGTCCTGCTGGTCGCCGCCCGGCGTGCCGAGCGCTAGGCGCGACTCCTCGCTGTGCGCGGCGAGCGTCGGCGAGAGCGTCGTGCGTGGACGCTTGCCCGGCTCGAGCGAGTTCGGCAGGCCCTCCTCCAGCCAGAACATCTGCGCCCGCGTGCCGAGGCAGAAGCCGAGCGACGGGATGACGGGCGCGCCCCAGAGCCAGCCCCCGCTCGGCGTCGCGGAGACCATGTTCCCGTGGCGGTCGACGACGTCGAGGTGCACCGTGTCCCCACGCGTCGGCTCTCCGACCCCCGGCGCGATCGGCGCTGCTGCGACGGGCTCCGGCAGGCGCGGGGCGTAGCCGCCGGGCGAGCCGGGCCGTAGCTCGGCGGACGCCTCCTCGCCGAGCAGTTCCCGGCGCTCCTCGGCGTACTCCCGGGACAGCAGCTCGGCGAGCGGCACCTCCGTGAAGTCCGGGTCGCCGTACCAGGCTTCCCGGTCGGCGAAGGCGAGCTTCGCGCACTCGGTGACCGTGTGCACCCACTCGGTGCCCGCCTGAGCCATGGCGCCGAGGTCGAAGCCCTCGAGCAGGCGGAGCTGCTGGAGAAAGACCGGTGCCTGGCTCCACGGGCCGGCCTTGAAGACCTCGTAGCCGTGGTAGCCGACCGAGAGCGGCTCCTCCCACGTCGGCGCCCAGCCGCGCAGGTCGTCCTCGCTGAGCAGGCCGGCGTGGCGCTCGCCCGAGCTGTCGAGCCACTCGCGCTCCTGGAAGGCGACGAACTCCTCGGCGACGAAGCCCCGATACCAGAAGTCGTAGGCGGCGTCGAGCTGGGCGTCGCGGTCGCGCGAGGCGGCTTCGGCCTCCTCGAGGATGCGGCGATAGGTGGCGGCGAGCGCGGGGTTCCGGTGCAGCGTGCCCGGCTCGGGGACCGGGAGGTAGACGTCCACGCTCGTCGTCCAGTCGTCGCGGAAGAGCTGCTCGACGCGGCGGATCCCGTCGCCGATCGCCGGCACGACCGGATAGCCCTCCTCGGCGTAGCCGATCGCGAAGCTCAGGACCTCGCGGAGTGGCAGCGTCCCGTGCTCGCGCAGCATCGCGATCCAGCCGCCGAACGCGCCGGGCACGACCGCGGCCAGCGGCCCGGTGCCGGGGACGAGCTCGAGCCCGAGCTCGTCGCGGTACCGCTCGATCGTCGCCGCGCGCGGTGCCGGGCCCTGCGCGCAGAGGACGAGCGGCCGCTCGCGGTTCGCCGGCCAGAGGAGCGCCGGCAGGTCGCCGCCGGGCCCGTTGAGGTGCGGCTCGACGACCTGCAGCGTGAAGCCGGTCGCGGCGGCCGCGTCGAACGCGTTTCCGCCGCGCTCGAGCACCGCCATCCCCGCCGCCGACGCGAGCCAGTGCGTCGACGCGACCATGCCGAACGTCCCTCTGAGCTCGGGTCGCGTCGAGAAGCTCATGCGTTCAACGTTAGTCTGCCGCGCCATGCGTGACCGCCTGCAATCGTTCGCGCTCGACCCGAAGCTGCTCGCGATCGGGCTCGGCGGTGGCCTCCTGTCGGGGCTGCTCGGCGTGGGAGGCGGCATCGTGATGGTGCCGCTGCTCGTGTTCTGGGCGGGCTACGCCCAGCGCGAAGCGCACGCGACCTCGCTCGGGGCGATCATCCCGATCAGCATCGCCGGCATCGCCACCTATGGGGTGGCCGGAGAGGTTCGGTACGGGACGGCGCTCGCGCTCGCGGCCGGCTCGGTGGTCGGCGCTCCGATCGGCGCACGTCTGCTCGCCAGGATCGACGAGCGGTCGCTCAAGATCGTCTTCGGCGTCTTCCTCGTCGCCGTCTCGGTGCTGCTCGGAGTGCGCGGATGAGCGGGCCGACGCTCTTCGCCGTGCTGGTGGCGTTCGGCGTCCTTGCCGGTGTCGCCTCGGGGCTGCTGGGCGTGGGCGGCGGGACGTTGATCGTCCCGTTCCTCACGCTGGCGGCAGGCTTCTCGCAGCACTCGGCCGAGGCGACCTCGCTGCTCGTCATCCTCCCGACGGCGATCGTCGGCAGCCTCGCGTTGCGCCGCCGCGGGATCGGCAACCTGGGGCTCGCGCTGCGCTTCGGCGTCTTCGGCGCCGTCGGCAGCGTGCTCGGCGCGCTGCTCGCTCTGGCGTTACCTGCGTCGACCCTGAAGCTCGTCTTCGCGATCTTCGTCGGCCTGGTCGGCCTCCGCCTCGCCTGGGACGGCGTCAGGGCCGAAGGGGAGCCCGAGAGCGAGGCGTCCTAGCTAGGAGGGTTTGGCGAAATCAGTCTGTGCCGCCGGCGCACGCTGCTCGTCTGCTGAGCGGCGTCCTCGGTCGCTCGAATAGCGCTGCTATTCGAGCTCCCCGCGTCCTTGTCGGCGAACGACCATCACACGCCGACGACGAGCGGTCTTTCGCCAAACCCTCCTAGAAGCTGAAGCCGGCCGGGTAGGCGTAGGTGCGGAAGTACCAGATGTCGAGGCCGATCACGCCGCAGAGCGCCGCGAGCCACAGGTAGCGGTACCACCGCACCGGGTCTTTCCGGACATGGGCGAAGAACGCCCAGCCGAGGACGATGATCTGGAACGCGACGTAGAGAATCGGCTTCATCTGCGACCTACGGCCGGCCCCGGTTCGTGATCTTGCCGCTGGGCACGAACCGGAACGGTAGCCGTCTCGTCGGCGCTACTCGTAGCCGAGGTCGCGGAGGCGCTCGACCATCTGCCGCTCTTCCTCCTCGGAGTAGACGGGCTCGTCGCTCGCCTCGTGCTGCGTCTCGGCCGCGACCGTCTCTGCCGTCGCGCCGTCCCCCTCCTCGAGGATGGCCGTCAGCGGCTCGCCGTCGAGCCCTTCGGCCGAGAGCCCGAGCAGCCGGAGGATCGTCGCGGGGAGCTGCACGATCTCGGCGCCGTCGGGGAGGTCGGCCGGCTGGATCCCTGGGCCGGTCGCAGCGAGGATGCCCGTCACGCCGTGGTGACCGGAGTAGCCGTACGAGACCTCGGGATCGAGCTTCTCGTGCCGCTCGAACACCTGCGTCCAGCGGCGGCGAGAGGGGTCGACGTTGATCCGCTCGTCGTGGGGGATGAGCATCAGCTCGGGCGCCTTGTCGAGGAACGGCCCGGACCAGAGCTCCTCCTTGCGCAGCACCTCGAAGGCCGGCTCGCCCGTCTCGGGATGCGGCACCTCGGCCAGCTCCGCCGCGAGGCCGTCGATGTAGCCGGAATCGTTCCGCGCGCCGGTCAACTCCCCGACGTAGAGCTGCCCCTGCGAGGCGAACCCGTACGCGCGGGTCGAGCCGAAGTCGATGTCGGCAAAGAGGCGGTCCTCGGCGGGCCGCGGCAGGAACGGAAGCTTGTCGAGCGCGCGGCCGTACCACGAGAGAGTGCGCACGAGCTTCTGGTCGACGCGTGCGAGGTAGTCGAGCTTCCCGCGCCGCCACGGCTGCAGCGACCGCTCGCGGAAGCGGAGGTGGCCGCGCTCTTCGAGCCAGCGGTCGAGGTGGAACATCCAGTAGATCGGCTTCATCCCGTGATCCGAGAAGAGGAGGACGGTCGGCTCCTCGCCGTACTGCGCCTCGGCCGCCTCGATCAGCTCGCCGCAGAGCTCGTCGACTCGTTCGTAGACGCGCAGCAGCTCGTCGCCGGCACCGGTCGCCTGATGCGCCGGATGCCCCGGGTCGAAGCGCGCGTAGCCGAGGTGGCCGACGTGGTCGGTGCTCATGAAGTCGACCGCGAGCAGGCCCAGATCGGGCTCCAGCTCGTAGATGAGCTTGCACACGCCCGCCATCTGCTCGGCGTGCTCGAGCAGGCGCTGCGTGTAGGCGGGGAAGTCCTCCCACCAGCGCTCGGCCATCGGATGGTGGGCGGTCACGAGGTCCGGGTACTCGGCGAAGATCCGCTCCTCGGCGCTCGCCGGCAGGATCTGCGGACGCTCGGGTCCGCCGTAGCCGGTGACGACGATGCCCTCGAGCGGCTCGGCCGGGTACGTGAACGGGATCCCGACGTACGCCGAGCGGATCCCGGCGGAGCCGAGCAGCCGCCAGATCGGCGTCCCGGCCCGGCTGGCGGCGCTTTCGAGCTTCTGCGTGCCACGGTTCGGGTTGGTCGTGAAGTTGAAGATGCCGTGACCGGCGGGATTGAGCCCGGTCAGGAACGTCGACCACGCCGTCGGCGTGAAGGCCGGGATCGTCGAGCGGAGCGGCCCGAACGTCCCTTCGCGGGCGAGCCGCGAGATGGTGGGCAGCTTTCCCTCGCCCATGAGCCGCTGGACGAGGGCGTAGTCGGCGCCGTCGAACGCGAGTGCGAGCACGCGCCTCACGTCCCTGGCCGCCCTTCGCTCCCGCCCGGCGGAGCCGGGCTCCGCGAAGGGCTGACGGCGCCGGCGGCGGGATCCGGCGCGCGCGCCGCTCGGTCGTACGTCATGTACTGCCCTTCGCGTCGCGCGCTTGGCTCCCTTGCCAGCGCCGCCCCAGGAACGTGAGCAAGCTCATCGCCCCAGCACCTCGAGGTAGAGCTCTTCGAGCTGCGCGCTCGGATCGCCGAAGCGCGCGTGCACCTCGCGGAGGTTCCGCTCGCCGTAGCTCCGCCGCAGCTCTGCGTCGCGGGCCAGGCGGACCATCGCCGCGGCGACCGCGTCGACGTCGTGGCGATCGGCGACGAGCTCGCCGCCTTCGCCCTGCTGGATCCACTCGTCCATGGAGGGCGCGAGACCGACCACGAGGGGAACGCCGCTCGCCATCGTCTCGAGCAGCGAGGCGGGGGAGGAGTCGACGTCGGCGAGCGTGACCGCGAAGTCGGCAGACGCGGTCACCGAGGGCAGCTCGCCCGCGGGCACGTCCTGCACGGCCATGTACGGCTCGACCCCGAGCTCCGCCGCGAGCCGGTCGAACTCGGTCCGCGTCCAACCTCCGCCGGCGCTCGAGAAGAGCCTCAGCTCAGGCACCTCTTGCCTGGCCTTCGCGAAAGCCCTCAGAACGACGTCGAGGTTGGAGTAGGGACGGAAGTTGCGCAGCGAGAGGCAGACGACGGCGTCCTCGGGCCAGCCGAGGTCGCGCCAGCGGCTGCGGTCGGCCCGCAGCGGCGAGTAGCCGTCGATGCGGGCGTGCCAGAAGATGCGGTGGAACTTGGCGCGATCCGCGCCGAGGCGGACGGACGCGTCCTCGAGCGCCTGCGAGTTGACGACGTACGCGAGCGCGCGGTCCGGGGCGATCGCAACGCGCGCGCGCTGCTCGGCCTCGGCCGAGTTCCAGGCGTCGACGATCGCGTCCTTCCCCCACGGGCTGACGACGAGCGGCCCGAGCTCGGCGCGCGCCGTCCAGTAGCCGTACGGGAGCAGGTAGTGGGAGTGGACGATGTCGGGCTGCACGCGGGCCGCGAGAGCCGCAAGGGCGGGCGCCATCCTGAAGCGCCGCACGAGCGGCACGCGCAGCAGCGGGTCGAGATCGAGGAACTGGTGGACGTGGAGTCCGTCGAGCTCGCCCTCGCGCGGGTTGACGCGGCCGGAGGCGACGTGCACCTCGTGCCCGCGCTCCGCGAGCCGGGTCGCCCAGCGGGCGAAGTGGCGCGACTTCGCGTCTCCGACGCCGAGGATGCGCAGCGTCTCAGCCACGCTGCGTCGCTCCCGTCATCGTGCGCACGCGCCGGACGGCGTGGCGGCCGAGCTGGACGAGCGCCGGCTTCGGGTCGTCGCGGGCGAAGACGGCGTCGACGTACGGCGGCCGTTCGATCGCGTGGCCGGACCCCGCCATCAGCGTGATCGCCCAGCGCTTGCCGTCGCCGTGCATCCGGGCCGGCGGGAGCGGATCGCCGATCAGGTCGCGGTACGCGATCCACGGCAGGTCCACTCCGCAGGCGGCGGCCAGGCTGTGCCACTGCCAGAGCCGCGGGTTGACCTCGAGCAGCTTGTAGCGGCCGTCGCGCGGGTCGCGCATCAGCTCCACCTGCGAGATGCCGTGGAAGTCGAGCGCACGCAGCAGCGCGAGGCCCTGCTCGACGATCTCCTCCACCCAGACCGCCTCGCCCGCGCGTGCGCTGCCCATGTAGCCGCGGGTCTGGCTCAGCTTGTGGCCCGAGAAGAGGCCGAGCGCCTGGCCGTCACGGTCGAGGTAGCTGCCGAGCGTCCACATCTCCTCCGGCCCCGACGGGATCAGCTCCTGCACCATCGGCTCGTGCGGCGCCGCGAGCTCATACGCGCGCTCGAGCTCGGCGGGCGTCTCGCAGCGGAAGAGCTGGCGCTTGTGGCTGCGCCGGAAGCCGACGTTCGCGGACGGCTTGACGATCAGCGGGAAGCCGACCTCCTCGCCGGCAGCACCAGCCTCGTCGGCCGAGGCCGGGTAGAGGGTGCGCGGGATCGCGACGCCCGCGGCCTCGGCGGTCTCGAGCTGATGGCGCTTGCTCTGGATCCTCTCCAGCACGTCCCAGCTCGGGAACGGGAAGCGGTAGCGCTCGCCGAGCACGTCGGCGTGGCGCGCGATCGCGTTCAGGTGCTCGTCGTGCGTGGGGAAGATGGGGAGGACGCCGTCGGTCTCCGCCGCGATCGCCTGCAGCGCCTCGATGAAGCCCGCCTCGTCGTCGAGCGGCTCCGGCGCGATGCGCGCCTCGGCGTAGCGCGAGCGGAGGCCGAGCGCATAGGGCCGGTGGTCGACCGCCAGCACGCGCAGTCCGTGTCGCCCGAGCGAACGGATCGCCGCGAGGCCGTTCACCCATGCGACCTCCACCACGACGGCCGTGCCCCTCCCAGACATCCGCGCGAGTCTAGTTATGGGCTGGGAGAAGCCGCCTCAGGCGCTTGCGCTCGGCCGGGAGGTAGAAGCCGAGTGGCGCGAGCACGAGCGGATAGACAGCGGTCAGCGCGAATGCCAGCACGAGTGAGTGTGGTACCGCCTTCCCGATCCCGGTCAGGAGGCCGGCCATGAGGACGAGGACGGTGACCCGCCGCCACTGGTACCGGACCGGATAGACACGCTGCGCGTTCCACGTCCGCAGCGCAAAGATCAGGATGAAGCCGGCGAGGGTGGCGTACGCGGCGCCGAGCATTCCGTAGGCCGGGATCAGCCAGAGATTCAGCGTGAAGTTGAGGACGGCGCCGGCCGTGGTCGCGACCCAGTTGAACTGCGTCTGGCGGGAACGGCCGGTGGCGATCGTGACGACGATGAACCCGGCGAAGAAGACGCTGGCGAACGCGAGAGCCGGGAGGGCCTCCGCGGCGGGCCAGTAGCCGGGCTTGCGCGCGAGGATGCGGACGATCCACGGCGCGAAGAGGCTCAGGCCGATCGCTGCCCAGGCGGCGACGAACATCAGATACGTGAGGACGTACGAGTAGGTGCTCTTCGCCTCGTCCTCGTCCTCGATCGAGTACGCGAACGCCGGCCAGGCGACCTGGAAGGCGGTGAAGAGGAGCACCATCGCCGAGCCGATCTTGTTGGCGAGCGAGTACTGCCCGAGCTGGACGAGGGCGTAGTGGCCATGGAGGAGCTTGGCGAGCATGAGCCGGTCGCCGAAGTTCATGACCCAGGTGGCGAGGGCGGCGCCCATGAGCGGGAACCCGAAGCGGTTGAGCGTGTGCAGGAGCCTGCGGTCGAACTGGAGGCCGAGCTGCTCGCGGCGGTAGCCAAGCAGCCCGATGAAGACGGCCAGGGTGCCGCTGAGGTTGCCGACGATGATCCCGAGGGGGCCTTCCTTGTAGACCACGACGAACAGCACCGTGAGCGGGACGGTGATGCCGATGTTCAGGAGCGTCGCGATGGAGAAGGCGACCGATCGCTGCTCGGCCCGGAACAGGTTCGTCATCTGGGCGTAGTTGACGTTCACCCAGAGCAGGACCGCCGTGGCGATGACGAGGCTCGTGCCGCTGCCCTGGAGACCCGGGCGCCAGGTCACGTTGAGCCACTGCGCGATCTCGGAGGCGAAGATGACGCAGAGGGCCAGCGCGAGCGTCGAATACGTCATCTGCGCCCAGAAGACGGTGCGGACGAGCCGGCGCCGGTACTCGGGCGCCTTGTCCATGAAGTAGAAGCGGATGAAGCCGAAGTTGGCGCCGCCGCGGATCACGACCACGGCCACGGCCATCACGGACATGAGGAGCTCGATCCGGCCGTAGTCGCCCACCGAGACGTAGCTCGTGTAGAGCGGCAAGAGGAGGACTGCAAGGAACCGGGACGTGAGCCCGCCGATGCCGTAGATCGCGGTGTGGCGGCTGAGCTCGAAGAGCTTGGAGCCCATGGACCGCGGGCGGGCCGGCGGCTGCTGCGGCTCGTCGGTCACGGACCTCGATGGTACGTAGAGTGGCGGCGATGCCGGGCGCCGTTCCGATTTCTGAGCGGGACGAGAGGCGCGCCCGCTGGGTACTCGAGATGGTCGGCGCGCCCGCTCTGCGCCTCGGCGAGGACGTGCCGTACCGGCCGGAGGCGTGGGAGGCGGTCGAGCGCGGCGAGCTGCCCGCCGGAGACGAGCTCGCGGCCGGCTTCTTCCATCTCGCGCGCGTCGAGGAGCGCGGAGCCGAGGTCGACCGCCACGGCCGCTTCCTCGCCGCCTCCTCGTGTCTCGATCCGCTCGATCCGCCGCTGGAGCGGCTGCGCCGCGAGCTCGGCGTGGAGCCGCCGCTCTATCGCGGCGCGCGGTTCGCCGTGGCGCTCACCCACGACGTCGACGCTCCGTGGCGCTGGACGAGGATCGGTGTGCGCGGCGCGGCCGCCCGGCTGAAGACGCACGCTCTCGCGGGTCGCATGGGACCGGCCGCGCACGAGGCGCGCGGCCTGGCGCGGGTGCCGGTTCACAAGCTCCGCGGCACGGATCCCAACTGGCGCTTCGCGGAGACGGCCGCGGAGGAGCGGTCGCTGGGCGCGCGCTCGACGTTCTTCCTCCTTGCGGGGCACGGCCACCGGGCCGACGGCGCCGCGCCCGAGGTGTACGACCGGCTGCGGCCGCGGCTGGTCGAGACGCTCCTCGAGGGCGGGGCGGAGGTCGGCCTGCACGGCAGCTATCTCGCCGCCGAGGACCTCGGCCGCCTTGCGCGGGAGCGCGCGACGCTGGCGCAGCTCGACGGCCCGCTCATCGGGCACCGCTACCACTACCTTCGCGTCGATCCGCACCGGAACCTCGCGCCGCTCGCGGCGATCGGCTTCCGGTACGACACGTCGCTCGGCTTCCCCGACGCCCTCGGCTTCCGCGCGGGCATCGCCCATCCGTTCCGTCCCTGGGACTTCGCGCACGATCGCCCGGCCAGCCTGATCGAGGTGCCGCTCGCCGTGATGGACGCGACGCTCGCCGAGGAGCGCTACGCCGGGCTCTCGGCGGCCCAGGCGAAGCCGCGCGTCCTGGCGCTGCTCGACTGGGCGGCCGAGCACGGCGGCGCGTTCTCGATCCTCTGGCACCCGGAACGGTTCGACGGACCGAGCGCGAGAGGCTGGGACCGGCTCTACTTCGACGTGATCGAGGCCGTAGGCGAGCGCGGTGGGATCTGCCTCTCGGCCGGCGAGCTCGCAGGGTTCGCAGCGGAACGGTCCGGACTGCCGCGCGACTAACGTGGCCGACATGTCGAAGCGCGTGATGGTGATCGGGCTCGACTGCGCGGCGCCGCAGTTCGTCTTCGACCGCTGGCTGGCGGAGCTGCCGACGATCCGCTCGCTGACAGAGCGGGGCTCGTTCGGCGTGTTGCGGTCCTGCGACCCGCCGATCACCGTGCCCGCCTGGTCGGTGATGACGTCCTCGCGGAGCCCGGGGTCGCTCGGCTTCTACGGCTTCCGCAACCGGAAGGATCACTCGTACGACCAGCTCGTGTTCGCCGACTCCCGCGCGGTGCGGGTGCCGCGCGTCTGGGACATCCTGTCGGCGAGGCAGCGCGACGTGATCGTGCTGGGCGTGCCGCAGACGTATCCGCCGAGCCGCGTCAACGGCGCGCTCGTCTCCTGCTTCCTCACGCCCGACACGCGAACGAGCCGCTACACGTATCCGCCCGAGTTGAAGGACGAGATCGAGCAGGTCGTCGGGCACTACCTCGTCGACGTAGAGAACTTCCGCTCCGAGGAGAAGGATCGGCTCCTCGACCAGATCGAGGAGATGACCGAGAAGCGGTTCCGCCTGGCCGAGCACCTGCTCGAGACGAGGCCGTGGGATCTGTTCTTCATGGTCGAGATGGGCACCGACCGCATCCATCACGCCTTCTGGCGCTTCACCGACTCCGAGCACCGGCTGTTCGAGCCGGGCAACCCGTACGAGCACGCGATGCTCGAGTACTACAAGCGGCTCGATGCCAAGATCGCGCGTCTGCTGCGGTTCGCGGACGACGATACGGCGGTACTGGTCGTCTCGGATCACGGTGCGAAGCGGATGGACGGCGGCATCTGTGTCAACGAGTGGCTCAGGCGGGAGGGGTACCTCGTGCTTCGCGAAGAGCCGAGCGAGCCGACGCGGCTCACTCCCGATCTCATCGACTGGTCGCGCACCGTCGCCTGGGGCGAAGGCGGCTACTACTGCCGGCTCTTCCTCAACGTCGAGGGGCGCGAGCCGGAGGGGATCGTCTCGCCCGGTGACTACGAGCGCGTGCGGGACGAGCTGAAGGCGAAGCTCGAGGCGCTCGGCGACGACCAGGGCCGGCCGATCGGGACGGTTGCGCACCGGCCGGAGGAGCTGTACGCGGAGACTCGCGGGATCGCGCCCGACCTCCTCGTCTACTTCGGCGACCTCTACTGGCGGAGCGTCGGCCTGGTCGGCACCGGAACGGTGCACGTGTTCGAGAACGACACCGGGCCCGACGACGCCAACCACGCACACGAGGGCCTGTACCTGCTCGTCGCCGACGGCGTGCCAGCGGGGCGGGGGCCGCAGCGCGCGCTACCCGACGTGGCGCCGACGTTGCTCGAGCTCCTCGACGAGCCGGTGCCTGCCGAGATGGAGGGGCAGAGCATCCTCCGGCCGACCGCTTCGGAGAGGCCCGAGCCGACCGCTTCTCGCCACGATTCCGTCACGGACACGCCACCAGTTCCCCGTTAGGCTCGACGGTGGGTGGAGGCGCGGGGTGGCCCCAGGTCACCGCTGCAAACTGACGCCGGACATACACTCCGGCCGTGTCCGAGCTGGATGCGTCGCCGACGGAGCCGGTCCTCGAGTGGGACACGCCGCTGTTCCGCATGGCGCGTGCCCAGTACGAGCAGGCGCTTCCCTTCGCGGATGTCTCCGACATGGTCGCCGAGCGGCTCTGCTACCCCGAGCGCGCAGTCATGGTCAGCATCCCGCTCCGCCGCGACGACGGCTCGGTCGGCATCTACCCCGGCTATCGCGTCCAGCATTCGAGCGTGCTCGGCCCGACGAAGGGCGGCATCCGCTACGACCTCGACGTCTCGCTCGGCGAGTGCGCCGCACTCGCGACCTGGATGACATGGAAGTGCGCGCTCCTGCGGCTCCCGTACGGCGGCGCGAAGGGCGGCATCCGCTGCGACACCCACGCCCTCTCCCAGCGCGAGCTCGAGAAGCTCACGCGCCGCTTCACCTCGGATCTCATCCGCGACTTCGGCCCGCAGACAGACATCCCGGCGCCCGACATGGCCACGAACGAGCAGACGATGGCCTGGATGATGGACACCTACTCGATGCAGACCGGCTACGCCGTGCCCGAGGTCGTGACCGGCAAGCCGATCTCGATCGGCGGCTCCGTCTTTCGCCGCGAGGCGACCGGCGCCGGCGTCGTCATGGTCACCGAGCAGGCCGCTCGGCGGCTCGGCTACGAGCTCGGCGGACGGTCGTGCGTCGTGCAGGGCTTCGGCAACGTCGGCGGGGTCGCCGCCTCGGAGTTGCACGAGCGCGGCGCGCGGGTCGTCGCCGTCTCCGACATCTCCGGCGGCCTCCACTCCGAGGCCGGTCTCGACGTCCCCGCCCTGCACGCGTACGCAGCGGAGCACGGCTCCCTCGCCGGCTACGACCGGTGCGAGCGGATCACGAACGAGCAGCTGCTCGAGCTCCCGTGCGACGTCCTCGTCCTCGCCGCACGTGAGGACCAGCTCACGAGCGCCAACGCCGACCGCGTTCACGCGTCGCTCGTCATCGAGGGGGCCAACGGGCCGACCACGATCGAGGCCGACGAGATCCTCGGCGAGCGCGGCATCCCCGTCGTGCCCGACATCCTCACGAACGCCGGCGGCGTCACGGTCTCCTACTTCGAGTGGGTGCAGGATCTCGGCCGGCTGTTCTGGGACCGCGACGAGATCCGCCGCAAGCTGTCGGACAAGATGACCGACGCCTTCGATCGCGTCTACTCGATCTCCGGCGAGACGGGGATCACACTGCGCCAGGCGGCCATGGTCGCGGCCATTCGAGAGGTCGCCGCCGCGCTGGAAGCGCGCGGAATCTACCCATAAGGACGAGAATGCGCGCAATGTCTGCAGAAACCGTCCGCGATGCGATGGTGCCCGAGCCGACGACGCTCGCAGCCGGCGCGAACGCGCAGGACGCCGGCCGCTGCTTTGCCGACAGCGGCGACGTGCGGGCGATCTTCGTCACGGAGGACGGCGGGCGCCTGCTCGGCGTCGTGACGCGGAAGACGCTGGTGCGGGAAGTCGTCGCCGCCGGGCTCGAGCCGAGCTCCGTGTCGCTCAGCGCGATCGCCGAGCCGCCGAACTTCACGCTCGACGCGGGTCTCGACCTCGACGGCGCGTTCCGCCTCCTCGAGGAGCAGGATCTCGAGCGAGTGCCGGTCGTCGAGGAGGGTGGGCGCCTCGTGGGCGTTCTCTCGCGTGCGGTCGTGCAGCGCCGCCTGGCGGAAGACGAGCCGTCCGAAGAAGAAACCGAGTCCGGCCCGCTCGTCCTCTAGCAGCAGGTGTAGGCGCCGGGAGGTGCTGCGCCCTCTTCCGGCTCCGGGAGCTCGGCCGCGGCGAGCGCCGCTCCGTCGAGGAGGTCCCGCTCGCTGGCGCGAATCGCCGGCAGGCCGTAGGCGTCGAGGATCGCGACCAGGATCGCCGCGCCGGCGACGATCACGGGGGCACGCTCGGGCTCGAGAGCCGGGACGCATCGCCGTTCGTCGAGCGGCAGCGCGGCAAGCCGCTCGAGCTGAGCCCGCGCGCCGTCGCGGGTGAGGAGGTGCCCGTGCACCCGCTCGCGGTCGTACTGCTCGAGGCCGAGGTCGAGCGCGGCCAGCGTCGTGATCGTCGCCGCGACACCGACCGCCTCCCGCGGCTCGAGCTCCGGCAGGAGCTCCCGCGCGGCCTCCTCCAGCGCCGGAACCTGCTCGCCGTGACGTTCGGTGAAGCGGGTGGAACCCAGCGGCAGGCTGACGTGGAACTCGCCCAGCACGAGCTCGGTCGAGCCGCCGCCGATGTCCACCAGCAGCGTCTCCGACGCGAGGTCGCCAACGCCGCGCCGGGTCAGCTCAGCCTCCTCGTCGCCCGAGAGCAGTCGCGTTGCGAACCCGTAGCTCCACTCGATCTCGCCGAGGAACGCCTCGCCGTTCTCCGCGTCGCGGACGGCGCTCGTCGCGACGAGCAGGGTCCGCTCGGCGCCGAGCGACTCGGCAGTGCGGCGATAGTCCGTGAGGGCGTTGCGGACTCGGGCGATCGGGACGGGGAGGAGGCGGCGGCGCGCATCGACTCCCTCGCCGAGCCGCGTGATCCGGGTCTCGCGATGCAGCTCCTGGAGGTGGCCGTCACCGACGTCGGCCACGAGCAACCGCGTCGTGTTCGTCCCGAGGTCGAGCGCGGCGACCTTCACTTGCGCGGCAGGAAGGCGGTAACCGGTCCAAATGTGACGCGCGCCTCGTCGAGAGCCGCGCGCAGGACCGCAAGCTGGGCCAGCGAGACGCGCAGGCGCCCGACGCTCTCCTCGAGCTCGGCCAAGTCGCCGGCAACGGCGGCCTTCTCCGCCACTGCCTCGGCGTTCGTGGCGAGCGCGTCGAGCCCGCGGATCATCGTCCGGCGCGTCTCGTCGAAGCTGCGCCACGCATCCCGCACGCGCAGGGCAAGCAGCACCAGAGCCGCGATTCCCGCCACCGCGACGAGAATCAACGCGGCCCAGATCGCCCAATCCCACATGGGGATCAGCGTAACCGGGGTGCTACAATCACGGTCGCGACGCGGGGTGGAGCAGTCAGGTAGCTCGCCGGGCTCATAACCCGGAGGTCGCAGGTTCAAATCCTGCCCCCGCTACTGGGAAAGCCCCGCTCCGGCGGGGTTTTTCGTGCCGGAGACGGCAATAGCAGCACTGGGGGTGCGCATGGCGGAGAAAGAAGAGAAGATCGAGGTCGAGGGCTCGGTGGTCGAGTCGTATCGCAGCGGCATGCACCGAGTCGTCCTCGACAACGGCCACGAGACGCTCGGGTACACCTCGGGTCGGATGCGCCGCTACCGGATCCGGATCAACCCCGGCGACCGCATCAAGATCGAGCTCTCCCCGTACGACCTGACGCGCGGCCGCATCGTCTACCGCGAGCGATAGCCCTCGGGCCTAGGCGGGCTCTTTACCGGTCGGGGAGCCGGTGCTTAACTCGCGAAAGTGACAGCGTTCCGGCTGCTCGGACCCCTTGAGGCCGAGATCGACGGTGGTCTGGTGGAGCTCGGCGCTCCGAAGCAGCGCTCCCTCTTCGCGTTCCTGCTCCTGCATCCGAACGAGGTCGTACCGCCCGAGCGCGCGATCGACTTCCTCTGGGGAGACGATCCGCCGCCGAGTGCTCACGGCTCGCTGCAGGTCTACATCCACGGGCTGCGGAAGCAGGTCGGCAGCGATCGCATCGAGACGCGAGGCTCCGGCTATCTGCTGACGGTCGGCTCGGGGGAGCTCGACGTCGACCGCTTCGACCGGCTCGTGTCCGACGGTCGCGCCGGGCTCGAGAAGGGAGCGGCAGAGCTGGCCTCCGAGCGCCTGGCCGAGGCGCTCTCGCTCTGGCGGGGGGAGCCGCTGGCCGACCTCTCGTTCGAGTCGTTCGAAGCCGAGCGTGCAGTTCTTCGTGAACGCCGGCACGCGGCGCACGAGCTCCGGATCGACGCGCAGCTTGCGCTCGGCGATCACGACGGTCTCGTTCCGGAGCTCGAGGAGCTGATCGCCGAGCATCCGTACCGGGAGCGTCTGCGGGCGCAGCTCATGCTCGCGCTCTATCGCGCCGGCAGGCAGGCGGATGCACTCGCAGCGTTCCAGGCGACGCGCGAGACGCTCGCCGAGGAGTTGGGCATCGATCCGAGCCCCGAGTTGCGCGAGCTCGAGCGCGCCATCCTCCGCCAGGACGCCTCGTTGCTGCCGGCGGCCGCCGCGGGGAGCCTTCGGCTGCCGACTCCGAGCACGCGGCTCGTAGGCCGCGGTCTCGAGGTCGCCGCGGTCTGCTCGTCGCTGCGCGAGCCCGACGTCGCGCTGCTGACGCTGACAGGACCCGGAGGCGTGGGCAAGACCCGGGTGGCCATCGCGGCTGCGGTCGAATACGGAAAGGAGCTGGCCGACGGTGCGTACTTCGTCGACCTCCAGGCGACGGTCGACCCCGCCCTGCTCGGGTCCGCGATCGCAGCCGCTCTCGAGATCGGCGAGCAGCCCGGTGAGGACACGCTCGAAACGCTCGCCCGCGAGCTGAGGACGCGGGAGGCGCTTGTCGTCCTCGACAATTTCGAGCGCCTCGTCAGCGCGGCGCCCGTCCTCGACCAGCTCCTGCAGGAGGCGCCGCGGCTCCGGCTCCTGGTCACGAGTCGCGTGCCTCTCCGGCTCTCGGGTGAGCACGAATACCCGGTGCCGCCGCTGCCGGTGCCGTCGCCGACGGACGACCTCGGGGCGGTCGCGCGGAACGACTCGATCGCCGTGTTCACGGCCCGGGCGCGCGCCGTCGACCCGCAGTTCCAGCTCACCGGTGCGAACGCGCAGGCGCTGATCGGGATCTGCAAGGTGCTCGACGGGATGCCGCTCGCGCTCGAGCTCGCCGCAGCGCGAGTGAAGCTCCTGAGCGCCGACGAGATCCTCGCGAGGCTCGAGCGGCCGCTCGACGTCCTCGCCGGCGGCCAGGCCGACCTGCCGCCCAGACAGCGGACGCTGCGGGCGACGATCGACTGGAGCCACGAGCTCCTGACGGAGGAGCAGCAAGCGCTGTTCGCCCGCCTCGCCGTCTTCGCCGGAGGCTTCACGCTCGAGGCGGCCGAGTCGGTCTGCGGCACGGCACTCGATCCGTTCGCCGCGCTCCTCGACTGCGGCCTGCTGCTGCGCGAACAACCCGCGTGGGGGCCTCCGCGTTTCCGCATGCTCGTTCCGGTCCGCGAGTACGCGGCCGAGCGGCTCGATCCGGACGACGGCGAGACGACCAGGGCCCTGCATGCGGCGTTCTTCGTCGAGCTCGCCGAAAGCCTCGGGCCGAGGCTCACCGGCCCTGAGGCCCCGCGCGCCGTCGACAGGCTCTCCGACGACCACGAGAACCTGCGCGCCGTCCTCGCGTACGCATCGGCTCACGACGCCGAGGTCGGATTCCGCCTCACCTCGGCGCTCCGTCGCTACTGGGAGATGGCGGCGCGCGGGCGCGAGATCAGGGAGTGGCTCGAGCAGACGTTGCCGGAGGCGGCAGGCGAGGACACGCCCGCGCGCGTCGGCGCGTTGATCGTCGAGGGCCGCCAGCTCGTCGACGCGGGCGAGTACGCGGAGGCGCCGCCTGTCTTCGAACGTGCGGTCTCGGCCGCTCGCAGACTCGGGCTCGATGCCGACGCGGCGTTCGCGCTCACCCAGCTCGGGTGGCTCAGCACCGCCGCCGGGGACGTCGAGCGGTCGGAGGAGTACAAGCTCGAGGCGCTGGAGCTCGCCCGATCTGCACACGACCTCTGGGTCGAGCGGCTGGCGCTCGCACTTCTCGCCGGCTCGCGGGTCGAGGCCGGCGACTTCCCGGCGGCGCGTTCCCTGCTCGAGCGATCGCTGGCGTTTGCGCGGCGCATCGGCGACGCTCGCGCTCTCGTCAACACGCTGATCAACACCGGCTGGGCGGCGATGCGCGCGGGCGACCTGACGGCGGCGCGGGCGGTGCTCGAGGAGGCGCTCCAGCTCTGCGCTGAGCTCGGCTATCCGGTCGCAACCGTTGCGGCGCTCGGCATGCTCGGCCTGGAGGCGAACCTCGCCGGTGAGTACGAGCGCGCCGTCGGTCTCCTGCTTCGCGCGCTCGAGATGGGCCGCGAGGTCGCGCGCCCGATCAACCTCGTCGAGGCCCTGACCGAGCTCGCGTTCGCCTACGTGGGATCGGAGCCCGCGTACGCGGCCGAGTTGCTCGCCTCGGCCGACGCCGCCTACGAGGCGCGGGGGATCGTGCGGCCGACTCCAGAGCAGAAGCGCGCCCAGAGCTGCTGGGCGACGCTCGCCGAGGTCCTCGACCCGGCCGAGCTCACCCGAGCGAAGACCGCCGGCGGGCGAGTGGATCTCGACCACGCGATCGAGCAGGTACTCGCCTCGCGGGTACGCTGACTCGATGGACGAGGCACCGCGCGATTTCGGGTTCAACACCCGCGCGGTGCACGCCGGACAGCGTCCCGATCCGTACACCGGCGCGAGCGCGACTCCGATCTACCAGACCGCGGGGTTCGTGTTCGAGGACACGGAGTCGGCGTCGGCGTATTTCAATCTGCAGGAGTACGGCAACGTCTACAGCCGGATCATGAATCCGACCGTGGCCGCGTTCGAGGAGCGCCTCGCGAACCTCGAGGGCGGAGCCGGAGCCGTCGCGTTTGCGAGCGGTCTCGCCGCGCAGGCCGCGCTGTTCTTCGCGCTCCTCGAACCGGGCGACCGGATCGCGGTGGCGAAGGCGCTCTACGGCGGCTCGACCGCGCAGCTCAACCACCTGGCGCGCAAGCTCCAGATCACGCTCGACTGGGTCGACATGGACGACCCCGACGGGTGGCGCCGCACCGTCACGGCCGAGACGAAGGCGCTCTTCGCCGAGACGGTCGCGAACCCGGGCGGCAACGTGCTCGACATCGGGCTCGCAGCGGCGGTGGCGCGCGAGGTCGGGGCGCCGCTCGTCGTCGACAACACGTTCACGACGCCGTACCTGTGCCGGCCGTTCGAGTGGGGCGCAGACCTGATCGTCCACTCCGCCACCAAGTTCATCGCAGGGAACGGGACGACGATCGCGGGCGCCGTCGTCGACTCCGGCACGTTCGACTGGTCGAACGGACGCTTTCCTTCCATCGCGGAGCCGTCGGCCGCGTATCACGGCCTCAAGTTCCATGAGACGTTCGGCGTCTACGGCCTCCTCATGAAGCTGCGCGCCGAGACGCTGCGCGACTTCGGCGCGGTCCTCGCACCGTTCAACGCGTTCCTGCTCCTGCTGGGGATGGAGTCGCTCGCGGTGCGGATGGATCGCCACGTCGCGAACGCGCTCGCGGTCGCCGAATGGCTGCAGGGCCGGCCGGACGTCGGCGCGGTGAGGCATCCGGCGCTCCCCGACAGCCCGTACCGCCCGCTCGTCGACCGCTACCTGCCTCTCGGCGCCGGGTCCGTCTTCTCGTTCGATCTCGAGAGCGGCCGCGACGGAGGGCGCCGTTTCATCGAGGCGCTGTCGCTCTGGAGCCATCTCGCCAATGTCGGCGACACGAAGAGCCTCGTGATCCATCCCGCCTCGACGACGCATCGCCAACTCTCGGACGACGAGCTCGCCGCGTCAGGCGTCGCGCCCGGGACGGTGCGGCTGTCGGTCGGGCTCGAGGACGTCGACGACCTCGTGTGGGATCTCGAGCGCGGGTTGCAGGCGGCTCGCGGCTCGGCTGTCACGGCGTGAACGAGTTCCAGGATCGCCGCACGATCCAGCAGCTCGTGCTGAACGCACGCACGGTCGCGATCGTCGGCCTCTCGGCGAGCGAGCTGCGCGCGAGCAATTTCGTGGGCTACTACCTGCAGCGGCACGGTTACCGGGTGATCCCCGTGAACCCGAACGAGGAGCGGATCCTCGGGGAGCGGGCCTATCCGAGCCTGCGCGACGTGCCCGAGCAGATCGACGTGGTGGACGTCTTTCGCGATCCCGCGGCGGTTCCCGACCTGGCGCGGGAGGCCGTCGAGGTCGGCGCGGGCGCCCTGTGGCTGCAGTTCGGCGTGATCAGCGCCGAAGGCGCGCGGATCGCCCAGGACGGCGGGCTCGACGTCGTGATGGACCGCTGCCTCAAGATCGAGCACGCACGGATCCGCGGACGCATGCACTGGATGGGCTTCGACACCGGCGTGATCGCCGGCGCACGCCACCCTGACTAGCCCAGTCCGACGGCCTGCGCGAGCAGGAAGACGTTGAGCGCGCTGATCAGCGCGGCGATCGCCCCGGCGACGATGGTGGTCGGCAGCCGGTTGACGTGTACGCCCATCACGTCCCGGCGTCGCGTCAGGAGCAGCAGCGGGACGAGTGCGAACGGGATGCCGAACGAGAGCACGACCTGGCTCAGGACGAGCGCGCTCGTCGGGCTGACCCCGATTGCGAGGATGACGAGCGCCGGGATCATCGTCAGCCCTCGCCGGACGAACAGCGAAAGCCGCAGGTTGACGAAGCCCGCCATCACGACCTGACCCGCATACGTGCCGACGCTCGACGACGAGATCCCGGACGCAAACAGGGCGACGGCGAAGGCGAGTGCCGCCGTGCCTCCCACGAGGTTCGAGAACCCCGTGTGCGCCGCCTGAATCGTGTCCACGTGCGAGTAGCCGGGCGTGCCGTGGAAGAGCTTCGCCGCCACGCAGAGCATCGCCATGTTCACGAGCCCGGCGAGACCGAGCGCGACGATCACGTCCGTCCGTGTGAAGCGCAGCACCCGCCGCCGGTCTGCCTCGTTGCGCACCGGAGTCCGGTCCTTCGTCAGCGCCGAGTGGAGGTAGATCGCGTGCGGCATGACGGTCGCGCCGATGATGCCGACGGCCAGGTAGACGGAGCTCAGGCCGTCGAAGCGAGGGATGAGCCCTTGTGCTGCGTCGCCCGCCGAGGGTCCGATCTTCAGCGTCTCGTAGAGAAAGCCGAGCAGAACCAGCCCGAGGAACGCGGTGATCGCGAGCTCGAAGCGCCGGAAGCCATGGCGCTGCAGCTCGAGCAGGGCGAACGCGATCGCGCCGGTGATGACGCCGGCCGGCAGCAGCGGCACGCCGAAGAGGAGATTGAGGCCGAGCGCCGCGCCGATGAATTCCGCGATGTCGGTTGCCATCGCCATCGCCTCGGCCTGGATCCAGAGCCCCCAGGCGACCGGGCGCGGGTAGTGGTCGCGGCACAGCTCCGGCAGGTTGCGATCGGTGACCACGCCGAGCTTCGCGGAGAGGTACTGGATCAGCATCGCCATGAGGTTCGCGGCGACCACGACCCAGAGCAGGAGGTAGCCGAAGCGGGCGCCGCCCTGGATGTTGGTCGCGAAGTTGCCGGGGTCGACGTACGCGACCGCGGCGACGAACGCAGGCCCGAGCATCGCGACGGTCGCACGCACGCGGCCGCGGGCCAGGATCGTGTGGAGGGGCGCGTTCCCCTGGGGGAGGGCCTCGTAGGCCTCGTCGCTCATGCCTGAGGCTCCCGCCGCACGCGCATCGCGCGCGCCAGCGTCGCGCCGAGGACGTGCGTGTCTTTGCCCACGCGGACGAAGAGCGGCCCGTCGAACGGCTGCCGCTCGACGAGCTCGAGGCGCGTACCGGGGACGATGCCGTGCTCGCCGAGGAAGCGGAGCATCTCGGGCTCGGAGTCGGAGATCCGGACGACCGTCGCCTTCTCGCCCGGCTCGAGCTCCGCAAGCGCCGGCGCCGGCGTCTCGGCGAGCTTGAGCTCGCGGGTCGGGATCGGGTCGCCGTGCGGGTCGACCGTCGGGTCGCCGAGCTTCGCCGCGATCAGCTCCTCGAGCTCTTCCGAGAGCGCGTGCTCGAGCACCTCGGCCTCGGCGTGGACCTCGTCCCAGGTCATGCCGAGGCTCTCGACGAGGAACAGCTCGACGAGGCGGTGGTGGCGGATCACCTCGAGGGCGACGCGCCGGCCGTGCTCGGTGAGCCGCACGCCGCGGTAGCGCTCGTGCTCGACGAGACCGAGTGTCGCGAGCTTGCGCAGCATCCCCGAGACCGACGCGGGGCGGACCTCGAGCAGCTCGGCAAGGTCGGTCGTCGAGGCCGTGCCGTCGCGGGACTCGAGCGTGTAGATCGCCTTCGCGTAGTCCTGCACCGCGGTGGTCACCTCATGCGCCTCGGACGCCTGTCGAAGTTGAGCCATGCCTAAATTGTAGATTAGGTGCGGTATTCGAGCAAGCGGATCCGCGCAGGCACCGATGCCGAGCGCCTTTCGGCGATGCGATCGTGGAAGAACAAGAACTGGGAGGTATCCGATGAGATCACTCGTCGTCTACGAGTCGTGGTTCGAAAACACGCGCCGGATCGCCGAGAAGGTCGCGACTGCGCTTGTCGCCGACAGCGAGATCGACCTCCGCTCGGTCGACGATCCTTTGCCGCCGCTCTTCCACGTCGACCTGCTGGTCATCGGTGCGCCGACGCACGTCCACGGCCTCTCGAGTGCGCGGTCCCGCAAGGGCGCGATCGACCAGCGCGGAGGTGTCGGCGACCCCGGGATCGGCGCACGCGAATGGATCGAGCGAATGCCGGTGAGCGGCGTCGGCCGCGTGGCCGTCTTCGACACCCGGGCCCACAAGCCGGAGCTGCTCGTCGGCTCGGCCGCCCACACGATGGCGCGCCGGCTCAGGCGGCGCGGCTACCGGCTGGCCGCCGAGCCCGAGAGCTTCTTCGTCGAAGGCACGGAAGGCCCGCTCGAGGATGGAGAGCTCGAGCGTGCCTGGGAGTGGGGGAGGATGCTCGCAAACGAGGTGCTGAGCCCGACGGCATGATTGGCCGATGCACGACCACGCGCACGCGCACGGCGGCAGCCATGACGCACGCCGTCTCGGAATCGCGCTCGGGCTGATCCTCGCCTTCATGGCCGTCGAGGTCGTGGTCGGCGTCCTGGCGCACTCGCTCGCCCTCCTCTCGGACGCGGCGCACATGCTCACCGACGCGGGCGCGCTCGCGCTGTCGCTCTTCGTGCTGCGTCTCGCGGCGCAGCCGGCGCACGGGAACCGGACGTTCGGACTGCGGCGCTCGGAGATCCTCTCCGCGCAGGCGAACGGCGCCGCGCTGCTCGTGCTGGCCGGCCTGATCGTCTACGGCGCCGTGCGCCGCCTCATCTCGCCGCCCGACGCGAAGGGCGGCGCGATCCTGGTTGTCGCGCTCGTCGGCATCGGCGTCAACGTCCTTGCGACCTGGCAGCTCTCGGGCGCCAACCGCCGCTCGCTCAATGTCGAGGGGAGCTTCCAGCACGTTCTCACCGACCTCTACGCGTTCATCGCCACGGCCGTCGCCGGCGCCGTGATCCTCGTCTCGGGCTGGGTGCGGGCCGACGCGATCGCAGCGCTGTTCGTCGCCGCGCTCATGCTGCGCGCCGCGTGGGGCCTGCTGCGCGACTCGGGCCGCGTGCTGCTCGACATCGCGCCGGCCGGGCTGTCGGTGGAGGACATCGGCCGGGCGATGGCGTCGTATCCGGGCGTGGTGGAGGTGCACGACCTCCATGTCTGGGAGGTGACGACCGAGTTCCCGAGCCTCTCCGCGCACGTCCTCGTCGAGCCGGGAGCCGACTGCCACGGCATCCGGCGAGAGCTCGAGTCGATGCTGCGCGAACGGTTCGGCCTCGAGCACACGACGCTCCAGGTCGATCACGCCTCCGCGAAGCTCGTCCAGATCCGCTAAGCTTACGTAAACGTAAGGTTCCACGGGACGGGGGTCTAACGGGTGCGACTGCGCTCGCGGAAGCTCGAGTACAAGTGGGTGGCGCTCTCGAACACGACGCTCGGGACGCTGCTGGCGATGATCAACAGCTCGATCCTGCTGATCGCGCTGCCGAACATCTTCCGCGGGATCGGCATCGACCCGCTGCAGCCTGGCAACACGAGCTACCTGCTCTGGCTGCTGCTCGGCTTCCTCGTCGTACTGGCCGTGCTGCTCGTCAGCCTCGGCCGGCTCGGCGACATGTACGGCCGCGTGAGGATCTTCCGCCTCGGCTTTGCGGTCTTCACGTTCTTCTCGATCCTCCTCTCGGTCACGTGGCTCCACGGGAGCGCCGGCGCGCTCTGGCTGATCGGGATGCGCGTCGGGCAAGGGGTCGGCGCCGCGATGGTGTTCGCGAACTCGACCGCGATCCTCACCGACGCCTTCCCGCACGACGAGCGTGGGCTCGCGCTCGGCATCAACAGCGTCTCGATGGTGGTCGGCTCGTTCTTCGGCCTCGTGCTCGGCGGCCTCCTCGCGCCGGTCGAGTGGCGGCTCGTGTTCGTCATCTCGGTCCCGATCGGGCTCTTGGCGACGATCTGGTCCTACCGCTCGCTCCGCGAGCTCGGTGTACGCAGACCGGGACGGATCGACTGGTGGGGCAACCTCACCCTCGCGGCGGGGCTCGTCCTGATCATGATCGGCATCACCTACGGCATCCAGCCCTATGGCGCGCACACGATGGGGTGGACGTCGCCGCTCGTGCTCGGGTGTCTCCTGGGCGGGGCCGGGCTGCTCGCGGTCTTCTGCCGGATCGAGCTGAGCGTCGACGATCCGATGTTCCAGCTCGGGCTCTTTCGCATCCGCGCGTTCGCGGCCGGCAACCTCGCGGCGCTGCTCGCGGCGATGGCGCGCGGTGGGCTCCAGTTCATCCTCATCATCTGGCTGCAGGGGATCTGGCTGCCCGAGCACGGCTACGACTTCGCATCGACGCCGCTCTGGGCAGGCATCTACATGCTGCCGCTGATTCTCGGCCTGCTGATCGCGGGGCCGACCTCGGGCTGGCTCTCGGATCGGTTCGGCGCGCGGCCGTTCGCGACCGGCGGGATGATCGTGGCGGCGACGAGCTTCGCGCTCCTGATCGCCCTCCCCGTCAACTTCGGCTACCCGGAGTTCGCGCTGATCCTGCTGCTGAACGGGATCGGGATGGGGCTCTTCCAGTCGCCGAACACGGCAGCGGTGATGAACAGCCTGCCGCCCTCGCAGCGCGGCGCGGGTGCGGGGATGCTCGCGACGTTCAACGTCTCGTCGAGCGTCTTGTCGATCGGCGTCTTCTTCACGCTCATGATCGTCGGCCTCGCCGGCGGCCTGCCGCACGCGACGCAGTCGGGTCTCGTCGCGCACGGCGTCGCGCCTACCGACGCGACGCGGATCTCGCACCTGCCGCCCGTGGCGACCCTCTTCGCCGCCTTCCTCGGCTACAACCCCGTCAAGACGCTGCTCGGGCCGCACGTGCTCAACGGGCTCTCGCCCGCGAATGCACACACGCTGACCGGGCGCGCGTTCTTCCCGAATCTCATCTCGAGCCCGTTCCACACCGCGCTCGACTACGCCTTCGCCTTCGCGATCGTCGCCTGTCTCGTCGCCGCCGTCGCCTCCATGCTTCGGGGCGGGAAATACGTGCACGTCGAGGAGGTCGCGGTCGATCCGCTCGACATCGAGGTGGCGGCGTGAGCGCGTCCGAGACGGCGTTCCGCATCGGCGAGGTGGCCCAGCGGGTCGGCGTGACGCCCCGGACGATCCGCTACTACGAGGAGCTTGGGCTGCTCGGCTCGGACGTGAGCAGGGAGAAGGGCTCGCACCGCACGTATGCCGAGACCGACGTCGCGCGGCTGCAGGAGCTGATCCGGCTGCGCGACCTGCTCGGCCTGACGCTCGAGGAGCTCGTCGAGCTTGCCGAGGCCGAGGAGGCGCGCGCCGCCTTGCGCGGCCGCTGGGAGGAGGATCCGAGCGACGAGGAGCGGCTGCGGATCGTCGAGGCGGCGATCCCGCACGTCGAGCGCCAGCTCGCGCTCGTTCGCGGCCGCCAGGCGACGCTCGAGGAGTTCGCACGCGACCTCGAGGTGAAGCTCTCGCGCCTCCGCCGCCGCAGGCGCGACCTCTCTCGCTGAAGAGTGTCGGCTTCGCGGGTGGCGGGAAGAGGCCGATCATGGCGCGTCACAGCGTTGACTACGTTGGAGCGGTGGCGACGGTTCCTCGGCGACTGACGTTCGGCGCGCACGCCGACGCCTACGAGCGCGCCCGTCCCCCCTGGCCGGAAGCTGCAGCACGCTGGCTCGTTCCCGAGGGTTCGGAGCTCGTCGTCGAGCTCGGTGCCGGCACCGGGAAGTTGACGCGCGCGGTGTCCGCTCTCGGCACGCGGGTCGTCGCGGTCGAGCCCGATCCGCGGATGCTCGCCGTGCTGCGCGGGCTCGGACTCGAAGGGGTGGAGGGCTCGGCCGAGGGGATTCCCTTCGACGAAGGGGTGGCCGACGCGGTCGTGGCCGGCTCCAGCCTCCACTGGTTCGAGCTCGACCAGGCGCTGCCCGAGATCCACCGCGTCCTGCGGCCGGGCGGCTGGTTCGCCTTCGGCTGGAACCACCGCGACGACCGGAATCCAACGGTTGCCCGCATGGGCGGAGCGGTCTACGCGGCGCAGGCGCGCAGACCCGGGCCTCGCTGGCGGAGCCGCGACTGGGTGGCCGAGCTGACCGAGTCGGGCCTCTTCGGGGACGTCGAGCACGCGCTCTTCGAGCACGTCCACGAGTTGCCGCGCGAGGCGCTCGCCGACCATCTGCTGTCGTACTCCGGGGTTGCGGCGCTGGCCGAGGACGAGCGCAGGCGCATCTTCGGCGAGGTGGCCCACATCCTCGACGCCGATCCGACGCTGAGCGACGGCGGCACGCTGCGGCTGCCGTTCGTGGTCGCCGGGTATCGCGCGACGCGGGCCTAGTGCACGCTATGACTCCGCCTAGGCGGATGCGAAGAACCGGCCTCGTTCTCGTGTATATGCTGCTCGGCAGCAAGTAGGCATTGCATTGGCAACGCGAAGGGCGTGCGGATCGTGGGAAGTGGGGTCAACAGGGCCGAGTTGTTGCGTCGGGGAGCAGTCGGCGGCGGGGCGTTGCTCGTCTCGGCGTCGGGGTTCTCGGCCTTCGCCGGCACCGCGTCGGCTGCGGCGCCTCCCGGCGCCGACCTCGCGTATCTCCGCCTCCTGATCGCCGCCGAGTTGCTGGGGATCGACTTCCAGACGCGTGCGCTGGCCTCTCGCACGCTCCACACCAAGGGCGCGGCGACGCTGATCCGTGGGATGCGCGCGGACGAGAACGCGCACTACGCCAGGCTCGCGGCCGTGCTGACCGCGGCCGGACAGACGCCGGCGACCTCGGCCGACATCGACTTCTCCTATCCCAAGGGCAGCTTCCGCAGCGAGTCCTCGATCCTCAAGCTCGCAGGGAGGCTGGAGCGCCTGATGCTGGGTGCATACCTGGGAGCGGCCGAGAACGTGGAGACGGCGGAGCTGCGGCTGCCGATCGGGCAGATCGTGGCGAACGAGGCGCAGCACGTCGGTGCGCTGGAGGCGCTCGAGGGCCGGTCCGTGATCGGGAAGGCGTTCGCACCGGCGCTCCAGATCGGATCGGTGTCCGACGCCCTGGACGAGTTCGAGAGCTAGGCCATGCCGAAGCAGGAATACACCGCCAGCGAGGCGGCCGCAGCGCTCGGGATCAGCGTCGACACGCTCCGCCGCTGGGACCGGAGCGGCCGGATCAAGGTCACGCGCGACCGCAGCAACCGGCGCATCGTGTCGCTGCAGGAGCTCGACCGCCTGCGCGGTGACGGCAAGGGGACGCACATCTCCGCCCGCAATCGCTTCCGGGCGACGGTGACGGACGTCCAGATAGAGGGCCTGATGGCGCAGGTGGAGCTCGTGGTCGCCGATCCGGTGCGGCTCGTCGCGATTGTCACCCGTGACGCCGTCGAGGAGCTGGGATTGAAGGAGGGGATGGCCGCGACAGCCATCGTCAAGTCCACGAACGTGATCATCCAGAGCTGAAGGGGGTTTCGCGCTTGTCGTTTCGCCGTGCGCACCTTGCCGCCCTTGCTGTCGTCGCTGGATGCGTGCTCGCGCTGCCGGTCGGCCGGGCGACCTCGGCGACGCGCGCGCAACTCACGGTGTATGCGGCGGCTTCGCTGACCGATGTCTTCCCCGCGATCGACAAGTCCGAGCAGTACTCCTTCGCCGGCTCGAACGCGCTCGCGGCGCAGATCCAGCAGGGGGCGCCGGCCGACGTCTTCGCCTCGGCCAACCTGACGCTCCCGTCGGGGCTCTTTCAGAAGGGGCTCTGCTCGAAGCCGGACGTGTTCACGCGCAACACGCTCGTGATCGTGGTGCCGAAGTCGAACCCGGCCGACATCCACAACATCTACAACCTGACGAAGCCGGGCGTGAAGATCGACATCGCCGCCAAGGGCGTTCCGGTCGGCAGCTACACGCTTCAGATCCTCGACAACATGAACCTGTCGAGCGCCGTCCTGAAGAACGTCGTCAGCCAGGAGACGGACGTCCGCGAGGTGCTCTCGAAGGTCGCGCTCGGAGAGGCCGACGCCGGCTTCGTCTACTCCACGGACGCGAAGACGGTGCCCGGCCAGGTCAAGGTGATCAAGATCCCCGCCTGGGCGCAACCGAAGGTGCAGTACGGCATCTGCGTCGTCGCCGGCAGCAGCCAGAAGTCCGCCGCCAGGGCGTTCATCAAGCGCGTGCTGAGCAAGGCTGGACAGAAGAAGCTGCACAGGTTCGGCTTCCTTCCGCGCGTCAAGCCGAAGAGCTAGGCAGGGACGGCGATGAGGCGGGCGCTCGGCTTTGGGTTCTTCGTCGCCGTCGCGGTCGTGACGCTCGCCTTCCTCGCCCTGCCGATCGTCGGGATCTTCGCCCACACGTCGCCGGGCAAGGTGCTCGACCAGCTCTCGAACCCCGTCGTCAAGGACGCCTTCATCGTCACCCTGAAGACGAGCGTCGTCGCGCAGGCGGCGATCCTGCTCTTCGGCACGCCGACCGCGTATCTGCTTGCCACCCGCCGCTTCCCGGGTCACTCGCTCGCGGTCACCCTCGTCGAGTTGCCGCTCGTGCTGCCGCCCGCCGTCGCGGGCGTGGGCCTGCTCGCCGCGCTCGGCCGCTTCGGCCTGCTCGGCTCGACCCTGCGCACGTTCGGGATCGAGCTTCCGTTCACCCAGGCCGCGGTCACCGTCGCCGTTGCCTACGTCGCCAGCCCGCTCTACATCCGCCAGGCGATCGCCACATTCGAAGCGACGGACCCGCAGCTGACCGCGGCGTCGCGCACCCTCGGCGCGGGGCCGGTGCGCACCTTCTTCCGCGTGGTCCTGCCGCTCGCCCGCGGCGGCCTGATCGCCGGTCTTGCGCTCTCCTTCGCCCGCGGGCTGGGCGAGTTTGGGGCGACGATCATGTTCGCCGGCAGCCTGCAGAAGGTGACCCAGACCCTGCCGCTCGCGATCTACCAGGAGTTCGACGTCAACTTCAACGCCACCCTGGCCATGAGCGCCGTGCTCGTCCTCATCAGCGCCGTCCTGCTCCTGACGCTCAGAATCGCACTGTCATGGCGAAGCTCACCCTCGACCAGATCGCCGTCCCTCTTCGGACTTTCCGGCTCGAGCTGAGCCTCGAGGTCGGTTCGACCGTCGCGCTCGTCGGCCCGTCGGGCGCCGGCAAGAGCACCGTCCTGAACGCGATCGCCGGCCTCGTCAAACCCGCCGCGGGCCGGATCAGCTGCAACGGCGAGACCTGGTTCGACGCGGAGCGAGGCGTGTTCCTGCGGCCCGAGGAACGGCGGGTCGGGCTCGTCTTCCAGGACTACGCGCTCTTCCCGCACCTCACAGTGCGCAAGAACATCGAGTACGCGCGCCGCCATCCCGCCGGCGAGTACCTCGACCGCTTCCGGATCGCGCATCTCCAGGACGCGCTGCCGGGCAGCCTCTCGGGTGGCGAGCGCCAGCGCGTCGCGCTCGCCCGCGCCCTCGCGCGCGACCCCGAGATCCTCCTGCTCGACGAGCCGCTCGCGGCACTCGACGCCCATACGAAGATCGAGGTGCGACTCGAGCTGCAGCAGCTCCTCGCCGGTCTCGAGATCCCGACGCTGCTCGTGACGCACGACTTCGAGGACGCGGCCGCCCTCGCGGATCGGGTCGGGGTGATCGTGGAAGGCCGCCTTCGCCAGACCGGAACGCCCGCCGAACTCGTGGCCCGGCCCGCCGACCCGTTCGTCGCCTCGTTCACCGGCGCGAACCTCCTGCACGGCCAACGGCGCGTCACCGGAGTCGGCACCACGGGCATCCGCCTCGACGACGGGACGGTCGTCTCGACTGCCGACGACGGCGACGGTGCGCTCGTCCTTGCGGTCTATCCGTGGGACGTCACGATCTCGACCACCCGCCCCGGCGACTCCGCCATGAACGTGATCGCAGGCGCGATCACCGCGATCACCGAGCTCGGCAACCGCGCCCGCGTCACGATCGGCCCGCTCACCGCCGAGATCACCGTCGACTCGCTGCGCAGGCTCGGCCTCGAGCCGGGCCGGCAGGTCTACGCCAGCTTCAAGGCGACCGGGACCAGAGTCGTCGCAAGCCGGCCTCCCGAGAGCTAGCCGCGCGGCGGGTTGCGGAGGCCGATCGCGCCGATAAGGCCGCCGCAGATCAGCAGTCCGGAGACGACTCCCATCGTGAGGTGGAAGCCGTGCACGGTGAGGTGGTCGCCGCCGCCCGAGGCCGTGATCCCGAGGATCGCGATCGCCAGCAGACCCGCGATCCGGGCGACCGCGTTGTTCACGCCCGACGCGGTTCCGGCGTCTCCGGCAGTGGCGTCCGCGAGCACCGTCGTCGTCAGCGGGGCGACGGTGAGGGACAGGCCGGCAGCGAAGACGAGCAGCCCCGGCAGGATGTCGGTCACGTAGCTCAGGTTGGTCGGAAGGCGGGTGAACGCGAGCACGCCGAGACCCGCGATGACCGGACCGAGCGCCATGAAGAGGCGCGGCCCGTACTGCATCGAGAGACGCCCAGTGCGCGGCGAGACGAAGAACATGACGATCGTGACCGGCAGGATCGAGAGCCCGGCCCGCAACGCCGAGAAGCCGGCGAACTCGATCAGGAACAGCGTCAGGAACGTGGTCAGCCCGGAGAGCCCGCCGTACACCGAGAGCGTCTCGATGTTCGCGACCGAGAAGTTGCGCAGCCGGAACAGGCGGAGCGGCAGCATCGGCGACGGGGTCCGCAGTTCGTAGAACACGAAGGCGCCGAGGAGGCCGAGGCCGGCGGCGAAGGCGCCGAGGATGAGCGGATCCTCCCAGCCACGCTGCGGCTGCTCGATGAAGCCGGCGACGAGGAGGCCGAGCCCGACCGTGCACAGGATCGCGCCCCACACGTCCACGCGGAGATCCTCACGCCGCTTCTGCCGGATTCCGCCGAGGCGCACGAGGATCAGCAACGTGGCGGCCGCGACCGGGATGTTGATGACGAAGATCACGCGCCAGCTCGAGACGTCGACCAGCCAGCCGCCCAGGGTCGGGCCGACGATGAACGAGATCCCGGTCCAGGAGGTCCACTGCCCGATCGCGTTCCCTCGCGCCGCGCCGGCGAAGGTGGCGGTGATCATGGCGAGCGAGGCAGGGGCGAGGAGCGCTCCCGCCATGCCCTGGAGCGCGCGGAAGAGGATCAGTGCGGTCGCGGTCGGGGCGATCGCACAGAGGAGCGACGCGCCCGCGAAGCTCGCCACGCCGATCGCGAAGATCTTCGACTCGCCGAAGATGTCGCCGAGCGAGCCGCCCACCAGGATCAGCGAGCCGAGCGTGAGCAGGTACGCATCGACGACCCACTGCTGCGTCGCGAGCCCACCGCCGAGGTCGGCCTGGATCGACGGCAAGGCGACGTTGACGACGGACCCGTCGATGAAGGCCATCGCCGAGCCGAGGATGCTTGCGACCAGCGTCCAGCGGGCGATGCGAGACGGCTCCATCTGACGATCCTAAGAATGACGGCGGAGCCTCCGCCTTTGCTGCGACCATGGGGACGTGCACGATCACGGAGCGCCGGCCGCGGACGGGACTCGCCGTTACGGCCGCGGAGTCTTCCTCGCCACCCTCGCCGGCGGACTTTCGTCGCTCTACTGGGGCAAGGCCGTGTGGGGGCACGTCTCGGGTGCGCTCGGCGGCGTCGACGCGGCGCTCGGGCCGGGGTCCGGTTGGCGGATCTACACCGTCGCCGCCACGATGCCGACCTTCGACGCGGCGACCTGGCGGCTACGGATCGGCGGGCTCGTCGAGCAGCCGCAGGAGCTGACGTACGACGAGCTGCGTGCGCTGCCGCAGGTGTCGGAGGTCAAGGACTTCCATTGCGTCACGGGCTGGACGGTCGGCAACGTCCACTGGCGCGGCGTCCGCTTCAGCGATCTCCTCGCGAAGGCGCGGCCGCTGCCGAACGCGCACGCGCTGGAGTTCGTCTCGGCCGAGCAGCCGTATGTCGACTACCTCACGCTGCACCAGGCGAACCTCCCGGAAGCGATGCTCGCGTGGGAGATGGACGGCAAGCCGCTGTTGCGCGAGCACGGCGCGCCGGTGCGCGTCGTGATCCCCGAGATGTACGGCTACAAGAACGTGAAGTGGGTGGCCGAGGTCAATCTCGTCGCCCAGGCGGGAAGCGGCTACTGGGAGAACCTCGGCTACGACCAGAACGCCTGGGTCGGGCGCTCGAACGGGTATTAGCGGCGGGCGGGCCGGCCGCGGCTGACGACGAGTTCGACCGTCGATCCATCGGGAAGCCGCGTGCCGCCGGAGGGCGAGGTGTAGAGCACGTGGCCGCGCTTGATCTTGTCGGAGAAGCGCCTCGAGATCGAACCACGGCTGCAGTAGGAGGTCGTGAGCGTGGCGCTCGCCTTTGCGACCGTCTTGCCGCGAACGCCCGGAACGACGCAGTTGTTGCCGCCGATAAATCGGGTGAGTGTGGTTCCGCTGCCGCTTGCCCCGCTGACGAGGATTTTCCCGTCCGTCTGCAGCGCGAGGGCTACGGCCGTGCTGCCGCCGGCCAGCGAGACGACCCCGCGGGTCCCGAAACTCTTGTCGATTCGGCCGTTGGGAGTGAGCCGGACGATGGAGTTCCCGTAGAGGACCAGGATTCTCTCGTCGCTCTGCGTGACCACGTCGGCTGGCGCGGAGATCTGAGGCAGGTCGACGTACCCGTGCTTTCCGAAGGTGGTGTCGAGGTGCCCGCGGGATCCATAGCGCGCGATCACCCCGAAAAGCCCATAACCGTTGTCGTCGACGTGGCTGCCTGCGACGACGATCCTCCCATCCTGGAGAGCGGATGGTCCACCGTCGTCTTGGAGCTTCTTGGCGGTCGTCACCTTGCCGGCTGTGCCGAATGTGGAATCGAGCGAACCGTCGGGCTCGTACCGCGCAAGCGCGATCTGCTCCGAGTCGTCTCCGTGGTCACCGCCCCAGCTGTTTCCCGAGGCCACGATCTTGCCGTCGGGCTGAACCGCGATCCCGGAGAGCGTGTCGTAGCCGCTGAACGTTGGCTGTGTGATTCCGTCGTCACCGAAGCTCGGGTCGAGTGAGCCGTCGGGCTTGTACTGGGCGAGCGCGAAGTACGTGTTGTCCGGGAAACTCGACACGTCTGCTATTCCGGCGGCGAGGATGTCACCGTTGGAAAGAATCGCGAGCGCAGTCGCTTCGGCGCTCTGGTACGGATGCCCCGGCTCGGGAATGGTCGTGTACACGATCCCGTTCGTTCCGAAGCTCGTGTCGGGGGAGCCGTTCGGGTTGTAGCGCGCGACCATGAACTGACCGAGAACGTTCTCGCTCCCCGATCCATCCCCCGTCCCGGCAACGACGATCTTCCCGTCGGGTTGGAGTGCAACCGCTTGTATGTACGCCCAGTTCGCCGCCAGGTTGGGACTGAGCGTGACACTTCCACCATCCCCGAAACTCGGATCAGGCGAGCCATCCGGCCGATAGCGGGTGAGCGTGTAGCCGCCTCCAACGACGATCTTTCCGTCCGGCTGGAAAGCGATGGCGCCGCCAGGCCCTTGAGTGACGACCCCGCCGTTTCCGAAGGACGAATCGAGGTCACCCGCGAGTGGTGCGCTCGCCGCCGCGCTCGCCCCAAGTGGGACAAGCGCCAGGAGAGCCAGAGCGAGGATCGCGAACCGCTTCATCCTGCGCCGAAGCGTAGGGACTCAGGAGTCCCCGATTGTCAAACGCTGGTAAGACGGGCGCGGGTGTCGTACGCAGCCGGGCGGCCCGTTCGGACCGCCCCACTGCTTGGAGGGCTACTTGCCGCAGCTGTTGCTGGCCGTGGACGGCCGGTTCACAAGCGTCACCGACAGGTTGTGCGTGGAGCCGTTGCGCGTGACGGTGATCGCGACCTTCTCGCCCGGCTTGGCGGCGAGCACCGCCGACGTGAGCGAGTCGTAGTTCGTGACCGACTTGCCGTCCAGGGACGTGATCACGTCACCGGCCTTGAGGCCAGCTGAGGCGGCAGGGCCGCTCGGGACGACGCACGAGACCTTCGCCGCTCCGGTCGGGGCAACCGCCACACCGAGATAGGCGTGCTGCACCGTGCCGCCGGAGATCATCGTCTGCGCGACGCTCTTCGACTGGTCGATCGGGACGGCGAAGCCGACGCCGGCGTTGTCGTTCGTGTCGCCTGCGTTGAGGATCTGGTCGTTGATCCCGACCACCGTGTTCGTGGCGGTGTCGATCAGCGGACCGCCGGAGTTGCCGTGATTGATCGCGGCATCGGTCTGGATCGCGCCGGTGATCGAGAAGTTGTTCGGCGCGGTGATCGTCCGGTTCGTCGCGCTGACGATCCCGGCCGTCATCGTCTCGGCCAGACTGAACGGGCTGCCGATGGCGACGACGCTCTGACCCGGCTCCACCGACGACGAACTGCCGAGCGCGAGCGGGTGCAGCTTCGAGGCAGGCTCATTCACGTGGATCACGGCCGTGTCGGTCGACTTGTCGCTGCCGACGAGAGTCGCCGAGGTCGTCGAGCCGTCCTGGAACATGACCTTGATCGACTGCGCGCCGCTCACGACGTGCTCGGCGGTCATGATGTTGCCGTTCGAGTCGATCTCGAAGCCCGTTCCCTCGGCCTCTTCCTTCTGCGAGCCGCTACCGCCCCCGCCGAACGGGAACTGAGACGAGCTCGAGCCCGACGACTGCTCCACGACGGTGATGTCGACGACGCCCGGCGCATCGTCCTTGTAGAGCTGCGTGAGCGAGTCGACGGTCGAGGTCGAAGAAGCCGGCTGGGCCGGCACGACGAGCTTGGTCGCGC
Source organism: uncultured Actinomycetes bacterium (assembly GCA_963696975.1). Lineage (GTDB taxonomy): Bacteria > Actinomycetota > Thermoleophilia > Gaiellales > Gaiellaceae > Palsa-739. The sequence continues at coordinate 219,095 of CAVOMI010000005.1, forward strand.
TCGCTGTGCCCGAGTTGTGGTTGGTCAGGGCATACGCGCCGGCTCCCGCTGCCGCGCCGACTGCGAGCGCAGCAGCCAGGGCGGCAAAGAGCCTGAGGCGCGGCCTGGAAGGGCGTGGGTTCATGTGATCGAGTCTCCTTGAATCGTGTCCGGCTGTCAGAGTGCCCGCTTTCCCTAGGACGAGAGTGAGAGACCGGTGAGGGTTCCGTAAGAACCGATCCGGACTCGCCTACCGCCTGGGAACGCGCCGACCCGACGCCGGCTGTCGAGGGGGAGTGCCGGCGCCGGGCGTGAGGCGGCGCTTTCGGGGGGTCAGGGTTGCGCTGTGGTCGCATGTTCAAGGCGCTGCATGAGAACGACCTGTGCGGGACGTATGAGTTCGCTAAGCGTCGAGGGCGGCGCGCAACGACGCGACGTAGTCGCGTAACGCGTCGGCCCCTTGTTCCGCCGCCTCGACCGCGCGCGAGCCGACGACGACTCCGTCCGCGAGCTCGCCAACGGCTCGCGCCTGCTCGGGAGCGGAGATGCCGAAGCCGGCGTACAGGGGAACGTCGCTGATCGTTCGCGCTCGCTCGACGAGTGGCGGCAGCGCGGGGGACACCTCCGTCCGCACGCCTGTCGTTCCGGTCACCGAGACGAGGTAGAGCCAGCCGTCCGTGGCCTCGGCCGCAGCCCGGATCCGCTCGTTCGTCGAGGTCGGAGCGACGAGCTGGATGCGTCGAATCGTCGGCTGCTCCTCGACGGGGAGGTCGACGAGGATGAAGCTCGAGGCGCCACGGTCGCGCGCGTCGGCGACGAAGCGCTCGTAGCCGTACGCCTCGAGGATCGCCGCGTACGTCATCGGCACCAGCGGCGTGTCGGGCAGCAGCTCGTGGGTCCGCGCGAGCACGTCGAGGCAGGCGTGCGTGCGCATTCCGCGCGCGAGAGCGCGCTCCGACGCGCGCCGGATCACGGGTCCTTCCGCGAGCGGATCCGAGAACGGAAAGCCGAGCTCGACGAGGTCGGCCCCGCCCTCGACCGCGGCCTGCGCGAGCTCAGGCGTCTCCGGCTCCGCCACGAGGTAGATGACGAGCTTCGTCACCGGCTCAGACGTTCGAGCACCTCGGCGAGGTCCTTGTCGCCGCGGCCCGAAAGGCCGACGAGGATCAGGTCGGCATCGAGGTCGCGCGCGCGCGCGAGGGCGTGCGCCGGCTCGAGCGCGGGGAGGATGCCCTCGGTCCGGGCCAGATCCTGGAAGGCCGCGAGCGCGTCTTCGTCGGTCGCGACGCGGTATTCCGCCCGGCCGGTGTCCCGGAGGAACGCGTGCTCTGGCCCGACTCCCGGGTAGTCGAGACCGGCCGAGATCGAGTGCGCGTCGGCGATCTGACCGTCCTCGTCGGCGAGCACCGAGGAGCGCGCGCCGTGCAGCACGGCCGGCCGGCCGCTGCCGAGCGACGCCGCGCCCGCGGCCTCGACCCCGACGAGCCGGACGCCCTCGTCCTCGACGAAGCCGTGGAAGATCCCGATCGCGTTCGAACCGCCGCCGACGCAGGCGACGACCGCCTCGGGCAGCCGCTGCTCGACCGCGAGCATCTGCTCGCGCGCCTCGCGGCCGATCACCGACTGCAGCTCGGCCACGAGCTCCGGATAGGGCGCGGGCCCGACGCACGAGCCGATCAGGTAATGGGTCGTCTCGACGTTCGTGATCCAGTCGCGGATCGCCTCGCTGGTCGCCTCCTTCAGCGTCTTCGTGCCGAAGTCGACGCCGCGTACCTCTGCGCCGAGGAGCCGCATGCGCTCGACGTTGGGGCGCTGGCGGCGCATGTCCTCCTCGCCCATGTAGACGACGCACTCGAAGCCGAAGCGCGCGCAGACGGTCGCCGTCGCGACGCCGTGCTGGCCGGCTCCCGTCTCGGCGACGATCCGCCGCTTGCCGAGCCGCTGGGTGAGCACGGCCTGGCCGAGCGCGTTGTTGAGCTTGTGCGCGCCGGTGTGGAGCAGATCCTCGCGCTTGAGGTAGAGCCGCTTGCCGGGCGCAAACCGCTCGGAGAGCGTGAGCGGCGTCGGTCGCCCCGCGTACGTCGTGAGCAGGTCGTGGAGCTCGGCGCGGAACGACTCGTCGGCGAGCGCGTCGCGCCAGCCGCGCTCGAGCTCGTCGAGCGCCGGGATCAGCGTCTCCGGGACATAGCGCCCGCCGTATTCGCCGAAGCTGCTCATGCGTGTGCCTCCCGCACGAACGCGCGCACCTTGTCGTGATCCTTGATGCCGGGAGCTGATTCGAGCCGCGACGCCGCGTCGACTGCCCACGGCTGCACGGTCCGGATCGCCTCGCGCACGTTGTCGGGGCCGAGCCGCCCGGCGAGCACGAGTCGGTCGTCGGCGTCGCGCGCGGTCTGCCAGTGGTCGGGATCCTTCTCTTCCCACGGCAGGTCGGCGACGCGCGCAACCCGCTCGCCGTCCCGCAACAGGACGGCGTTGCGCCCGCGCACCGTGCCCTCTTGCGGCTCGTAGACCTGCACGAGGTCGGCACCGCGCTCCTCCGGCTCGCCGACGTGGACCGAGACGCTGAGCACCGTGTCCGGCACGTCGAGAACGCCGGGCGCCCGGCGCGGCGAGCCCTCGGCGAAGATGAAGCCGCACAGGTCGGCTCCGGCCTCGACCGCGGCGTCGACGTCCTCCTGCCGCGTCAGGCCGCACACCTTGACGAGCGGCCGCGAGAGGAGCTCGCGGAGTTTCGTGCCCGGATCGGTCGCTCGCATCAGCGACGTGCCGACGAGGACGGCGCTCGCTCCCGCGAGCTCGGCGGCCGCCGCCTGCGCGCGCGTGTGAACCGCGCTCTCGGCGACGACGATGCGGTCACGTGGCGCCTGCGCGACGAGCTCGAGCTGGGTGCGCCGGTCGATCCGGAATGTGCCGAGGTCGCGGGCGTTGACGCCGATCACAGCGGCGCCGAGCCGAGTCGCACGCTCGAGCTCGTCCTCGTCGTGGGCCTCGACGAGCGTGTCGAGGCCGAGCGTCTCGGCGGTGCGCATGAGGTCGGCGGCCGCCACGTCGTCGAGGTCGCGGAGGATGAGGAGCGCCGCGTCGGCGCCGGCATCCCGCACGTCGCGCAGATGCTCCTCGGTCGAGAAGAAGCCTTTCGCCAGCAGCGGGAGGTCGACGCTCGCGCGCGCCGCGCGCAGATCGTCGAGCGAACCGGCAAACGCGTCGTCGACGACCACGGAGACCGCCCGCGCTCCTCCGGTCTCGTACGCCGGTACGACGGCTTCGACCCGCGCGCCGGGGCTGATGTCGCCGGCCGAGGGCGAGCGGCGCTTGAACTCGGCGATGGCGCCGAAGCCGGGTTGCGCGAGGGCGTCGGCGAATCTCATGAGTGGGAGAACTCCACGAGCGCGTCGAGCCGCGCCGCCGCGGCGCCGGAGTCGATCGCCTCGCGTGCCGCGGCGATCCCGTCGCGGAGACTCTCGGCATGGCCCGCGGCGGCGATTCCGCCGGCTGCATTGAGGATCACGGCCGAGCGGTGTCCGCCGTTCGCGCCGCCGAGCACCTCCCGCAGGGCGGCCGCGTTCGCCTCGGGATCCCCGCCGCGCAGCTCGCCCGGGTCGCAGCGGTCGATGCCGAGCTCCAGCGGATCGAGCTCGTATTCGCCGACCCGCCCGGCCGTCACCTCGCAGACGAGATTCGGCCCGCACGGGGAGAGCTCGTCGATGCCTCCGGCACCGTGCACGACGTACGCATGCGTCGTCTCGAGCTGGACGAGGGCGTCCGCAAGGGTGCGCGCGAGCTCCGGCGAGTAGACGCCGAGCACGAGGGCGCGCGCTCCGGCCGGGTTCGTGAGTGGTCCGAGCACGTTGAAGACGGTACGCGTCCCGAGCTCGCGCCGGACGGGCGCGGCGTGCCGCATCGCCGGGTGGTGTGCCTGGGCGAAGAGAAAGCCGAAGCCGAGCTCGTCGATCGACCGCTCGATCCGCTCCGGCGGCAGCTCGAGCTCGAAGCCGAGTGCCTCGAGCACGTCCGCCGCGCCCGTCTGCGACGAGGCCGCGCGGTTGCCGTGCTTCGCGACCGCCGCCCCCGCCGCCGCCGCCACGAGCGCCGCGGCGGTCGAGATGTTGTACGTGTTCGCGCCGTCGCCGCCGGTGCCCACGACGTCGACGAGATCCGTGCGGGTCGGGTTGACGTGCAGGACGTGCTCGCGCATCGCCTCGGCGCAGCCTGCGATCTCGTCGGCCGTCTCGCCCTTCGCCCGTAGCGCGACGAGGAAGCCGGCGATCTGCGCGTCCGTCGCCTCCCCGGTCATGATCACGGCCATCGTCTGGCGCGCCTCGTCGCGCGAGAGGTCGTGGCCGTCGAGCAGCCGCGCGAGCGTCTGCCGGATCACAGCGTCCCCTCGAGGAAGTTGCGGGCGAGCACGGGTCCGTCGGGCGTCAGCACCGACTCGGGATGGAACTGCACGCCGACCGCCGGCAGCTCGCGGTGGCGCACGGCCATGACCTCGCCGTCGTCGGCGAATGCGGTCGGCTCGAGGACGTCGGGCAGCCGCGTCGCGGCGAGCGAGTGATAGCGCCCGGCCTCGAATGGATCCGGCAACCCGGAGAAGAGCCCGCTTCCGTCATGGCGCACCGGGCTTGCCTTTCCGTGCACGAGCTCGCGCGCGTAGCCGACCTCGCCGCCGCACACCTCGACGAGTGCCTGGTGGCCGAGGCAGACGCCGAGTGTCGGCGTTGTCGGCAGCAGCCTCTCGACGATCTCGCGGGTCGCGCCCGCGGCGACCGGACGGCCGGGTCCCGGTGAGACGACGAGGTGGGAGGGAGCGAGACGCTCGGCCTCGTCGGCGTCGATCTCGTCATTGCGCCGTACGACCACGTCCGCTCCGAGCGCGCCGAACAGATGCGCGAGGTTCCACGAAAACGAGTCGTAGTTGTCGACCAGGAGGATCACGGCGCCACGTCCTGCTCCGACTCTGCCAGCTCGATCGCGGTCTCGAGTGCCCTCAGCTTGGCGAGGCACTCCTCGTGCTCGGCAGCGGGGTCGGAGTCGGCGACGATGCCCCCGCCGGCCTGCAGATGCGCGACGCCGTCACGCAGCCACAGCGTCCGAATCGCGATACACGTGTCGAGCTGGCCCGTCTCAGGCAGGTAGTAGCCGACGGCGCCCGCGTAGATGCCGCGCCGGTAACGCTCGAGTTCCGAGATGATCTGCATCGCCCTCACCTTCGGCGCGCCCGAGACGGTGCCCGCCGGGAAGCAGGCGCGCAGCAGCTCGAACGGGGCCACTCCCTCGCGCAGCTCGCCGACCACCTCCGAGACGAGATGCGTCACGTGCGAGTACCGCTCGGGCTCCATGAAACGGTCGACCCGCACCGAGCCGGGCACGCACACCCGTGAGAGGTCGTTGCGGCCGAGGTCGACGAGCATCGTGTGCTCGGCCCGGTCCTTCTCCGACGAGAGCAGCGCGGCGGCGTCGCCTTCCCCTGGAGCGATCGTCCCCGCGATCGGGTTGAGCTCGGCGCGGCACCCGGTGCACTTCACGACCGTCTCCGGCGAGCTCCCCACGAGCGCCAGGTCCCCGAGCTCCAAGAGGAAGAGGTACGGGGACGGGTTGACGCGCCGGAGCGCCCGGTACAGCTCCACCGCCGACGCCGAAGTGGGGCGCGTCGCGCGCTGCGCGATCACGACCTGGAAGACGTCGCCTTCGCGGATGTGCTCCTGCGCGCGCTCGACGCGGCGCAGGTGCTCGTCGCGCGACGGCTCACGCTGGAGCGGCCCCCGCGGCGCCGCGCCGCGCGGCAGAGGAGGAGCAGCGCCCGTCAGTCCACGCGCGTCGCCGCGCAGCAGCTCGGCGACGCCTCGCGCGTGGTCGAAGCGGAGCAGGACGTCGGGGACGAGGAAGACGCTCTCGGGCACGCCGGGCCCGTCCGCCGGCAGGGGCACGGTCGGCTCGAAGGTCGCGACGGCGTCGTAGCCGAGATAGCCCACCACCGGCTCGCCGGCGGTCTCCGCCTCCTCGAACGACACGAGCTGCGAGCCCGCACCGACGAAGCTGTAGCGCCCGAGCCGGCCGCGCTCGACCGACTCGAGCAGGAAGGCGCCTCGCGCGTTCTCGCGCAGGCTGAGATACGCCCCGAGGGGTGTCAGGAGGTCGGTTGGGATCTCGGTCACGGGCATGAAAAAGGCTCCTCGCGGAGCCGGATCGAGCGGACGGGCTGTGCGGCGCGGTTCAGCGTGCGCGCAGGCTCCCGCCACGCTCGATGCGCCAGGCCCACCGATTGCGGACGGAAGTCATGGCTCCAGGGTAGGCGAGCCTCAGCGCGACCGTCAAGCCGCGAAGACGTGGCCGGCGTCCTCGAGGATGTCGGCGGCCCGAGCGAGGTCGGACGAGCGGACGAGGACGTAGTCCGACTCGAACGTCGAGATGACGAAGATCGGCAGGTCGGCCTCCGCAAGCGGCACGACGAGCGACGCGATCACGCCCGTCAAGGAGAAGTCGAGCGGCCCCATCACCTCGAGCACCGTCCAGCCGCGGTCGACGCTCTCGCCCTCGGGCACGTCGGGGTCGCGGCAGACGACCGAGACCTCGTGGTCGGTGCGGGTCACCGAGCGGAACGGGCCTTTGTCCACCCATTCGGGGAGCTCGGCGCCGGGCTGCAGGCGGACGACGGCGTAGCTGTCGGGGAGCGTCCGGAGCTTCAAGGCGGGGACGCTACAGCGGAGTCGGCAAAAGAGGCGCAGGTAGTGTCCCGCCGCCATGCCGCTTCCCGAGCTGCTCGAGCGTCTGTTGACCACGCCCGGCCCTTCCGGGCAGGAGCACGCGGCAGCAGCCGTCTGGCGCGAGGCCGCGGCTCCGGTCGGCGAGGTCTCCTCCGACGTCCTCGGCAGCTCGTGGGTGCGAGTGCCGGGCACCGCAGGAGGCCCGTCGCTCGCGGTGGTCGGCCACATCGACCAGATCGGCGTCGTCATCACGCACCTCGGCGACGACGGCATTGCCGCGGTGAGACCGGTCGGCGGCTTCAACCCGCAGGTGATCGTCGGCCAGCGCGTCGACGTGCTCACCCGGAACGGCTCGCTGCCCGGCGTCGTGGTGGCGCGCGTGCAAAAGCAGCGCCGCGGACGCGGCGAGGAACGCAAGGCGGCCGAGTACGAGGATCTCTTTCTCGACGTCGGCGCCAAGGACGGAGACGAGCTGAAGCAGCTCGTGCGTCCCGGCGACGCCGCGCTCTGGCAGGGTGCGCCGCTCTCGCTCGCGGGCGGCCGCTTCGCCTCGCGGGCGTTCGACAACCGGATCGGCTGTTACGTCGCGCTCGAGTCCGCGCGCCGCCTGGCCGAGCGCGGCGGAGCTCACGGCGACTTCATCGCCGTGGCCGCCGTGCAGGAGGAGGTCGGCGACTTCGCCGGCTCGCGCACGAGCGCCTACGCGACCGAGCCGCAGGTCGCGCTGGCGGTCGACGTCACCCACGCGACCGACGTCCGCGGCGGCGAGCCGGAGGACGAGGGCAAGGTCGTGCTCGGCGGGGGGCCGACGATCTCGCGAGGCCCGTCGATCCACCCGCGCGTCTTCGAGCTCCTCTACGAGACGGCGGAGGCAGAAGACATCCCGTTCGCCGTCGAGGTCTCGCGCGGCACGACGAGCACCGATGCCGACGCGCTCTACCTCAGCCGCCGAGGGGTGGCCACCGGAGTCGTCTCCGTGCCGCTTCGCTACATGCACTCGCCGGTAGAGCTGGCGGATCCCGAGGACATCGAGCGCGCGGTGCGGCTCGTCGTCGCGTTCGCGCTCAGGCTCGACTCGCTGGCTACCTTGGAATCGTGAGCAGAAGCGTCATCGTCTCCGCGGTGCGGACGCCGTTCGGGAGGCTCAACGGCGGCCTCGCCGCGCACCCCGCCACCGAGCTCGGCGCGATCGCGATCCGGGCCGGCCTCGAGCGCGTCGGGCTCGAGGGGCACGAGGTCGACTACGTGATCATGGGCCAGGTCCTGCAGGCAGGCGCCGGCCAGGCTCCGGCGCGGCAGGCGGCCGTCGGTGCGGGAATCCCGATCGACGTGCCCTCGGACACGGTCAACAAGGTCTGCGCCTCCTCGATCCGCGCGGTCGAGATCGCCGACTCGATGATCCGCGCCGGCGACGTGGAGCTCGTCGTCACGGGCGGCATGGAGTCGATGACGAACGCGCCGTACGCGCTGCCGAAGGCGCGATCCGGCTACCGCATGGGCGACGGAACGCTGCTCGACCTGATGATCTGGGACGGGTTGCGCTCGACGTTCGACGATCTGCACATGGTGGAGCAGGCGGCGAAGGTCGCGCGCGAGCTCGGCATCTCGCGGGAGGATCAGGACGCGTGGGCGCTGCGCTCGCACGAGCGGGCCGCCGCCGCGCAGGACGCAGGTCGCTTCGAGGACGAACTCGTGCCCGTCGGCGAGGTGACGGCCGACGAGTCGGTGCGGCGCGACACGACGCTCGAGAAGCTCGCCGGGCTCAAGCCCGTGATGGATCCCGAGGGGACGATCACTGCCGGCAACGCGCCGGGCGTCAACGACGGCGCCTCCTGCGTCGTGGTGTGTTCGGAGGAGTTCGCGCAGCGACGCGGGCTCGAGCCGCTGGCGACGATCGTCGCGCAGGGCTATGTCGCCGACGAGTTCGCGTGGCTCGCGCGCACGCCGGCCAACGCCGGGGCACAGGCGCTCGAGAAGGCGGGAAAGTCGATCGGCGACGTGCAGCGCATCGAGGTGAACGAGGCGTTCTGCTCGGTCGCGCTCAACAGTCTCTCCATGCTCGGAGCAGACCCCGAAACGGCAAATGTCAACGGGGGTGCCGTCGCGCTCGGCCACCCGATCGGCGCGAGTGGCGGCCGGATCCTCGGCACGATGGTGCACGAGCTGCGGCGCTCGGGTGGCGGGCTCGGCCTCGCGGCGATCTGCTCCGGCGGCGGCCAGGGCGACGCGCTCCTGATCGAAGTCTGAGTCGCGGGACCTCCTGCAGGCGCCGCCGCGTATCAGCGGTGTCGTCTCGAGGAGGAAGTCATGCGCACGCTCGTGCTCTGCTTCGCCGTTGCCGTCGCTGCACTCGCGATCGCCCCGTCTGCGCTTGCGGACGGGCCGATCTACGTCACCCAGGGAGGCGCCGGCGTGACGAGCAAGAACGGCGCGTTCCACTACGTCGCCCTCCCGAACGGGACGGGCGCAACGCTGCTCGCGAAGGTCTACACCGCGGGCATCGAGGTGTACGGATCGATGACGCTTCCCGGCTCGTGGGGAACCGCGCTGATCGGGAACGGAGGCGAAGCCGGGCAGGGCCTCTCCCGCGACGGGCGCACGCTCGTGCTCGAATCCACGACCGGGCCGCTCGGCCCGTCGAGCAAGTTCCTCGTCCTGGACCCGACGCACTGGAAGGTCCTCGAGCGGATCACGCTGCCGGGCTCGTTCACCTTCGACGCGCTCTCGCCGGACGCGTCGACGATGTACCTGATCCAGTACACGGCGTCGAACGACCTGACCCACTACAGCGTGCGCGAGTACGACCTGCGCACGAACCGGCTGCTGTCCGGGAAGGTCGCCGCCCGGGACGAGGGCGGGAACGAGAAGACGATGGCCGGCTATGCGCTGACCCGGACGACGAGCGCCAACGGCCGCTGGGTGTTCACCCTGTACCAGAAGCCTTCCGGCATGCCGTTCATCCACGCGCTGGACACGGTCCGCGCGAATGCGCACTGCATCGACCTTCCCTGGTCGAAGACGAACACCGGCGTCTACAACGTCGCCCTCTCGCTCCGCGACCGCGATCGCACGCTCGCGGTGCACTGGCGGAGTGGGCGTCCCTGGCTGAATGTCGCCGTCGGTAGCTGGCAGGTCTCGGCGCCGAGCGGCGGCGGCTTCCCGTGGGGGTGGGTCGCTACCGGGATCGGCGGCGGTCTCACCCTCCTCGCGGCCGGAGCCTCAGTCCTGTGGCGCCGTCGCCGCCAGAAACTCGAGCAGCACCCCGGCCAGGAGCTCGGGCTCGCGTAGCGTCACGTAGTGGTCGGAGTCGACCTCGACGTGGCGCGCGTCGGGCGCCTCGCGCACCACGAGCGGGCCGATCTCGCGGAAGCCGGCCGGATCGTGTGACGCCGTCACGATCAGCCCCGGCACAGCGAGCTCGCTCAGCCGCTCCTTCGCGGGAGCGCCGGGCGGGTCGCGGGGCTCGACGCCGTCCGGCAGCGGGTTCGCGTCGGGCGTGGCACGCCAGAGCTGCCGGATCCGCTCGTCGGCGCCGAGCGGCGCCCAGACCTCGAGATCGATCTCCAGCATCGCCTCGATCTTGTCGTCGGCCGCCTCGTAGCGCGCCTCGTGCTCCGCCGTGTACGCAGCGCCGTCGTGGCCACCGAGCGCCGGCGCGACGCCGGCGACCGCCCACAGCCGCTCGGGATGCGCGAGTGCGACGTCGAGGGCGATCTTGCCGCCCAGCGAGAGCCCGACGAGCGCCGCTCGCTCGCTGCCGAGCTCGTCGAGAACGCCGACCACGTCGTTCTGCCACGACCACGGCACGGCCGGCCCGGTCGAGCTGCCGAAGAAACGGAGGTCGGTGCGGATCGTGCGAAACCGCTCGGCGAGGAACGGAACGACCGGCTCCCAGAGCCCGGAGTCGCCGAGCCCGCCGTGCAGGAGCAGCACGGTCTCGCCGCTCCCGGCCTCGTCGTACCAGAGCCTTGCGCCGTTGACGTCGACCACGGACATGCGCCGACGGTAGTACACGCGTCCGCGAGTCGTGGCCGCCCTCCGGCGGCGTCTCGTCATCCGTGGCGGCGTCCTCAGGCGCCCGATAGTTCCGCTATCGGGGCGCCCTGCGTCCTTGCCACAAAAGACGAGCCACTCGCCGGAAGCCGACCGAACTCACAGACGCGTGTACTAGCCTCCTCGCGGCATGGAGTTCGAGCACGTTCTCGTCGTGGGCGCCGGCCAGATGGGCGGAGGGATCGCGCAGGTCGTCGCCGCGTCCGGCCGCCACGTCTCGCTCTACGACGCCTATCCCGGAGCGACCGAGCGCGGCCTCGCGACGATGCGCAAGAGCCTCGAGAAGCTCGCGGAGAAGGGCGGCGCCGATCCCGGCGAGGTGCTCCGCCGGGTCACGGCGGTCGAGGAGATCGTCCCCGCCGCGCTCATGATCGAGGCGGTCGTCGAAGATCTGGAGACGAAGGCGGACGTCTTCCGTCAGGCCGACGAGACACTGCCCGCGCAGGCGGTGCTCGCATCGAACACGTCCTCGATCCCGATCACCTCGCTCGCCTCCGTCACGGATCGGCCGGACCGCGTGATCGGCATGCACTTCTTCAACCCGGTTCCGGTCCTGAAGCTCGTCGAGATCGTGCGCGCGCAGCAGACCTCCGACGAGACGGCGGCGGCGATCGTCGGGCTCGCCGAAGACCTCGGGAAGACGCCGGCGGTCGCCAACGACTTTCCGGGCTTCGTCTCGAACCGGATCCTGATGCCGTTCATCAACGAGGCGGTGTGGGCGCTCCACGACGGCGTCGCCGAGGCGGACGCGATCGACACGATCGCGAAGCTCGGCTTCGCGCATCCGCTGGGGCCGCTCGCGCTCGCCGACCTGATCGGCCTGGACACGTGCGTCGCCATCATGGAAGTCCTGCAGACAGGGCTCGGAGACCCGAAGTACGCGCCGTGCCCACTTCTGCGCGAGCACGTCGCAGCCGGTCGCCTCGGGCGCAAGTCCGGCCAGGGTTTCTACGCTTACGGCTGATGGACTTCGAGCTCTCCGCCGAGCAGAAGGAGATCCAGGCGCTCACGCGCGACTTCGTCCGCGCCGAGATCGAGCCGCATGCCGCCGAGTGGGACCGCGAGCACCACTTCCCGCGCGACGTCTTCGGCAAGCTCGCCGAGCTCGGGCTGATGGGCGTTTGCGTGCCGGAGGAGTACGGCGGCGCCGGCGCAGACTTCCTCTCCTACATGCTCGTGATCGAGGAGCTCTCGCGCGGCGACGCGGGTGTCGGCGTCACGGTCGCCGTGCACACGAGCGCGGTCACGCTGCCGCTCCTGCGCTTCGGCACCGACGAGCAGCGAGCGCGCTTTGTGCCCCCGCTCGCGCGCGGCGAGCTGATCGGAGCCTTCGCGCTGACCGAAGCGGAGGCGGGATCGGATGCCGGTTCCCTGCGAACCTCGGCGACCCGAGAGGACGGCGGCTGGCGGATCGCCGGCGCGAAGCAGTTCATCTCGACGGCCGAGTACGCGGGCACGTTCCTGCTCTTCGCCCGCACCGATCCCGACACGCCCGGTTCCCGTGGCATCTCGGCGTTCGTGCTCGACGCCGACCACATCCGCGTCACCGGCCGCGAGGAGAAGCTCGGGCTCAATTCCTCGACCACCAACTCGATCGCCGTCGATGTCCGCGTCGACGCCGACCGGCTGCTGCACGAGGAAGGCAAGGGCTTCCACATTGCGATGGCGACGCTCGACGGCGGCCGGATCGGGATCGCCGCCCAGGCGGTCGGGATCGCACAGGCCGCCTACGACGTCGCTCGCGAGTACGCGAAGGAGAGGCACGCGTTCGGGCAGCCGATCGGCAGCTTCCAGGCGATCCAGCACAAGCTCGCGGACATGTCCATGGAGATCGACGCGGCGCGGCTCCTCGTCCACCGTGCAGCGTGGCTGAAGCAGAACGACCTGCCGCACACGGAGGCCGGTGCGAAGGCGAAGCTCTTCGCCTCGGAGATGGCACGACGCCAGACCGGCGAGGCGATCCAGATCCTCGGCGGCTACGGCTACACGAAGGAGTTCCCCGTCGAGCGCTACTACCGCGACGCGAAGATCACCGAGATCTACGAGGGGACGAGCGAGATCCAGCGGCTCGTCATCGCGCGCTCGATCCTCGGGCTGCAGGAACGCGCGCTAGCCGGCTAGCTCGGAGGCGAGCACTAGCTCGACCGGGAGCTCGGCGACTGCTGCGGGAAGGACGCCGGGCGAGGCGACGACGAGCGCCCGGTGCGGGCGGATGTAGTACGCGTCTTCGTTCTCGACGGGAAAGGCGTCGACCGTCGCCGGCACCCGGTCGTCGGCTCCGTACCGCTCGCGCAGGATCGGCGCGCTGCGCTCGTGGCGCGCTGTGGTGAGCAGGATCGAGACGGGAATGCCGAGCCGCTCGACGTCGCGGTCGAGATACGCGAGGAACTTCTCCTCCTCGCCGGCGGGCAGGAGCGGATCGAACAGGACGACGGCGTCCGGAGCCTCGTAGTAGACGCTGCCGGCCCCGGCCATGGTCCAGCGCCAGAGCCCGTCGGCTAGCCGCTCGACGTCCATCGATACCGCACGTCGGGGGTCTTCTCCTCGTTGTGCTCGCCGTCCGTGAACTCGATTGGCACGAGCCCGTGCCGCTCGTAAAAGCGACGAGCACCTTTGTTCTGCTGGAAGGTCCAGAGCGTGAACCCGACCGGACGGCGCTGCTTCGCGTGGTCGAGCAGCGCCGAGCCGATGCCGCGGCCGGTCCAGCCGACGTCGAGGTAGAGGTACATCAGCTCGTCCTCGGTCAGCACGCTGAAGCCGCGGATGCCACCTTCGTCCCACACCCAGCCCTCGTGCTCCTCCAGCTGCCTCCCGAACCAGTACCGGTGCTCGTCGAGTGTGTGGAGTACAGGCAGATAGTCGAGGGTCGCGAAGATTCGCTCATAGAGGCGGGCGATCTCCTCGACGTCGTCCGCGGTCGCGCGTCGGATCACCGCCGTAGGCTACGGGGATGCGGAAGCGCGACGAGCCCGTGCGCCTGACGCGCATCTACACGCGCGGCGGCGACAAGGGCGAGACGAGCCTCGGCGACGGCTCGCGGGTCTCGAAGCTCGACCCGCGCGTGGCCGCGCTGGGGGACGTCGACGAGCTCAACTCGCTCCTCGGCCTGGCGGGCGGCCTCGACCGCGTCCAGAACGAGCTCTTCGACCTCGGCGCCGACGTCGCTGTCCCGTTCGCCGGGCACGAGGATCGCCTCCGAATCACGCAGGATGCGGTCGAGCGGCTCGAAGAGGAGATCGACGCCGCGAACGCGGCGCTGCCGGAGCTGAAGAGCTTCGTGTTGCCGGGCGGGAGCGAGCGAGCGGCGCAGCTCTTCCTCGCGCGGGCGGTCTGCCGTAGGGCAGAGCGGACGGTGCTCGCCGTCCCCGACACGAACCCGCTTGCGGCCATGTACCTGAACCGGTTGTCGGATCTCCTGTTCGTCCTCGCGCGAGCCGCGAACGCCGAAGCGGGCGTCCAGGGGCCGCTCTGGCGCCCCGGCGACGGCGCCTCGTAGACGCAGCCTGAGCCGCGGCCGAGGGTGCCGCGGCTCATTCCTGGCTCGTCGACCCTTGACGCGTTTGAGACAAAGGACGATGCTCAGCCGTAGGGCATCCGTCAGGTCCCGGAGGATGACAACGGCCGGCCCGAGCCGGCTCACTTTGTGCGGCGCCGTCTTCTAGGCCTGCAGCGCTGCCCGCCGGCGATACGACGACCCAGGAGGTTTCCCATGTTCAAGCACAGGCTCCGTCTGCCGAGTCCGGCCCTGGCGATCTCGCTGATCGCGCTGTTCGTCGCCCTCGGCGGGACCAGTTATGCCGCGATCCATCTGCCAAAGAACAGCGTCGGCGCGAAACAGCTCAAGAAGAACGCCGTGACGTCGTCGAAGATCAAGAACCAGGCGGTTACGGCGGCAAAGATCAACACCAGCGGCCTCACCGTTCCGAATGCGGTTCAGGCGACGGACGCGACCAATGCGACCAACGCCACGAATGCGACCAACGCGACCAACGCAACCAACGCGACCAACGCGAGCAATTCGGCCGACCTCGGCGGCGTCGCCGCCTCGGGCTATGTGCAGAACGCTGGAAATACCTTCGTCTCCATCGGATCGTCCAACTGGCACTCGTTCGAGTCGACCGACCCGACCACGTGGATCTACACGACCAACGCGACGTGGGCGACTTCCCCAGGGGCAGGAAGCTTCACCATCGTCGCGCACCCGTCGGTCCCGACGGCTGCATACGGAAGGAACCTGGAAGCGACTGCGGCGCGGCTCTGCTACTCGGCTTCGGCGAGCGCAACCCTCGTCGACGTCGACGTGAGCGACGCGCGCTACTCGACCAGCGGCGTCGGGACGGTGACGACCCTCGCCGACGACATGACGCACCGCACCGACTCGGCGTGCCGGACGTACACCTTCAGCACCCCGATCGCGCTGTCGTCTCTCGACGACCTCGGCATGACGCTCACGATCACCTACACGGGCACCAACAGCACGCTCTTCGTCGGTCAGAGCGGCTTCACGCTCGTGCCGACGACGGCAGTAGCAAGCGCACCGAAGTCCGGTCACGGAGCGTCGGCGACTCCGACCCTGGACGGCATCGCCACGCGGTAGAGGCAGACCACGAGCTCGGCTGTGGGTCCTGCGTTCGGAGACGCGCGCAGGACCCGCTCTAGACTTCGGGCTGAATGGCAACGACCGACCGCGACGAGCAGACGGGCGGCGCGGAGGAGTGGCGGAGCCGCTACGACGCGACGCCGGAGCGCGAGGGAGAGCTCTTCTCGACGATCTCGGGCGTCGAGAACGAGCCGCTCTACTCGCCTGAAGACGTCGAGATCGACTACGAGCGCGACCTCGGCTGGCCGGGCGCGTACCCCTTCACGCGCGGCGTCTACCCGTCGATGTACCGCGGCCGGGTCTGGACGATGCGCCAGTTCGCAGGCTTCGGCACGGCGGCGGAGACGAATGCCCGCTTCCGCTACCTGCTCGAGCACGGGCAGACGGGACTCTCGACGGCGTTCGACATGCCGACGCTGATGGGCTACGACTCCGACCATCCGCGCTCGCTCGGCGAGGTGGGGCGCGAGGGCGTGGCGATCGACTCGCTCGCCGACATGGAGACGCTGTTCGACGGCATCCCGCTCGGCGAGGTCTCGACCTCGATGACGATCAACGGCCCGGCGGCGATGCTGCTCGGCTTCTACGCCTGCGTCGGCGAGGAACAGGGCGTCGCGCTCGAGCAGCTGCGCGGCACCGTCCAGACGGACATCCTGAAGGAGTACATCGCGCAGAAGGAGTGGATCTTCCCGCCCGCGCCGTCGATGCGGCTCGTCGTGGACATGATCGAGTGGTGCTCCGAGCGGCTGCCGCTGATGCACCCGGTCTCGATCTCGGGCTACCACATCCGCGAGGCGGGCTCGAACGCCGCGCAGGAGCTTGCGTTCACGCTCGCCGACGGATTCGCGTACGTCGAGGCGTGCCTCGAGCGCGGGCTCGGCGTCGACTCGTTCGCGCCGCGGCTCTCCTTCTTCTTCAACGCCCACCTCGACTTCTTCGAGGAGATCGCGAAGTACCGCGCGGCCCGCCGGATCTGGGCGCGGCAGATGCGCGACAAGTACGGCGCGCAGGATCCGCGGTCGTGGCTGATGCGCTTCCACACGCAGACGGCCGGCGTCTCGCTCACGGCGCAGCAGCCGGAGGTGAACCTGATCCGCACGGCGATCGAGGCGCTCGCCGCCGTGCTGGGCGGGACGCAGTCGCTGCACACGAACTCGTTCGACGAGGCGCTCGCGCTGCCGACCGAGCACGCCGTCCGCCTCGCGCTGCGCACGCAGCAGGTGATCGCGCACGAGACGGGCGTCGTCAACTCGATCGACCCGCTCGGCGGCTCCTACTACCTCGAGCAGCTCACGAACGAGCTCGAGCGCCAGGCCTACGAGTACTTCGGGCAGATCGACGAGCTCGGCGGCGTGATCCCGGCGATCGAGCAGAACTTCATGCAACGCGAGATCGCCGAGGCGAGCTTCCGCTACCAGTCCGAGGTCGAGCGCGGCCAGCGCGTCGTGGTCGGCGTGAACCGCTACGAGCTGGAGGAGGAGCAGCCGCTCGAGATCCTCCGCATCGACCCGGCGCTCGAGCAGCAGCAAATCGAACGGGTGCAGGCGGTGCGGGCGCGGCGCGACTCAGCCGCCGCCGAGGCGGCGCTCGCACGCCTGAAGGAGGACGCGGCGCACGACGGCCGCAACCTGATGGAGCCGATCATGGACGCCTCGCGGGCGTACGTGACGATGGGCGAGATGTGCGACGCGCTGCGCGAGGTCTGGGGGACCTGGCGCGAGACGCCCGTCTTCTAGCCGGCCGCCCGCAGACGCCGGCTGCGCGCTCGAGCAGGCCGAAGGCCAGTCCGTTCCTATACTGCCGCCGTGGCCGGGAAGATCAGAGTCGTCGTTGCCAAGCCGGGGCTCGACGGGCACGACCGCGGCGCCAAGATCATCGCCCGCGCACTTCGCGACGCCGGCATGGAGGTGATCTACACGGGCCTCCACCAGACGCCCGAGCAGATCGTCGAGACCGCGATTCAAGAGGACGCCGACGCCGTCGGCATCTCGATCCTCTCGGGCGCACACATGACGCTCGTGCCGCGCATCCTCGAGTTGCTGCGCGAGAACGGCGTCGAGGACGTCGTCGTGGTGGTGGGCGGCACGATTCCGGACGACGACGCGGACGAGCTGCGCAAGCTCGGAGTCGCCGGCGTCTTCGGCCCCGGTGCCCCTACCGCCGAGATCGTCGACTTCATCCGCGGCGCGGTTCCCGCGTGAGCGTCGTCGTCGACCGCCGCGAGGCGGTCGCGGTCGCCACCATCGACCGGCAGGAGGCGCTCAACGCGCTCAACGTCGAGACGCTGACCGAGCTCCGCGACCGGCTGCGGGAGCTCGCCGACGACGATTCCACGCGCGTGGTCGTCCTCACCGGCGCGGGCGAGCGAGCGTTCGTCGCCGGCGCGGACATCAAGTACATGGGCGGTCTCGGCCCGGACGAGGCGAAGGAGTGGGGTGCGCTCGGCCACGAGGCGGCACGCTTGCTCGAGGAGATGCCGAAGCCGACGATCGCGGCGATCAACGGCTTCGCGCTCGGCGGCGGCTGCGAGCTCGCCCTCGGCTGCGACCTCCGTTACGCATCGTCGAACGCGCGGCTGGGGCAGCCCGAGATCGACCTGGGCATCGTGCCCGGCTGGGGCGGCACGCAGCGGCTCGCGCGCGTCTGCGGCCTCGGCGTCGCGAAGGAGCTCGTCCTCACCGGGCGGCCGGTCGACGCGGAGGAGGCTCTTCGGATGGGTCTCGTCAACGGCATCGCCGATCCCGTCCTCGACCACGCGCTCGAGGTCGCCGGGAAGCTCGCGGCCAAGAGCCCGGTCGCGCTGCGGGTCGCGAAGCGCCTGCTCAACCTCTCGCCCGGCGCGCTCGACCGCGAAGCCGAGGAGTTCGGCGACCTGTTCGCGAGCGAGGACGCCAAAGAGGGCCTGGCCGCCTTCGCCGAGAAGCGCGCGCCGACGTTCGTCGGCCGCTAGTACTAAAGAGCACACAGCAGGATTCGAGGCGGCCGGCGCGTAGACGGGAACCCGTGCGTCTCCGTCTCCTCCTTCTCGCAGCCGTCGCTGCCGCCGTCCTCGCCGTTGCACCGTCGGCCTTCGCCTCGAGCCGGAATCCGCAGGTCGCCGGCCTGCAGGTGGCGCTGCGGGCTCAGGGGCTCTACCGCGGCGCGATCGACGCGATCTCCGGGCCGGGGACGGTCGCTGCCGTCCGTGACTTCCAGCGGCGGGAGGGACTCCCGGTCACCGGGCTTGCGAACGCACGCACGCGCAAGGCACTCGGTCCGCTCGGGCGCCCGCTCTTCGGCGCGCGGACGCTCCATCGCGGCGCCTTCGGCTGGGACGTCGCGGTGCTCCAGTTCCTGCTCGTCCGCCAGGGGATCAACGTGCCCGTGAACGCGTACTTCGACGGGCCGACGCTGCGCGGCGTGCGGCTCATGCAACGCCGCCTCGGCGTGCGTCGCGACGGCGTCGTCGGGCCGAACACGTTCACCGCGCTCGTCAAGCGCGAGCCGACCCCGCTCGCAGGCCACGAGGTCGCCACCGTCAAGCCCCACCAGCAGAGGGCGAAGAAGACGCGCACAGTGACCTCCGTCCACGTCGTGCGCGCGGGAGACACGCTGTCGGGGCTCGCGCGCAAGTACCACACGACGGTCGCGAAGCTCGCGCGCCTGAACCATCTCGATCCGAGCCACTTCCTCCTGATCGGGACGCGCCTGCGAGTCCCGCACGTGACACACGCGACACACGTGGTCAAGACGACCCAGACGGCGGTCCGCACCCAGAGCGTCGCGTCGATCCAGGCTCTGCTCGACCAGTGGGCGGAGCACTACGGGGTCAGCGTCCACCTCGTCCGCGCGCTCGCGTGGATGGAGTCCGGCTACAACAACAACCTCGTCTCGTCGGTCGGAGCGCGCGGGATCATGCAGCTTCTGCCGACGACCTTCAGCTTCGCCGAGAACGTCCTGATCGGGCATCACCTGCGCCACGACGCGAGCGGCAACGTCCGCGCCGGCGTCGCCTACCTCGCGCACCTGCTGCACGACTTCCACGGCGACGAGAAGCTCGCGCTCGCCGGCTGGTACCAGGGTGAGGACGCGGTCCGCAAGCACGGTGTCTACAAGGTGAGCAAGACCTTCGTGAAGGACGTCCGCGCGCTCCAGCTGCGCATGTGAGCCAGCGCGCCGCCCGGCCGGACTAGCATCCCGCCGGGATGAGAATCGCAGTCTGCGTCAAGCACGTGCCCGAGGGGCACGGTCACCTCGACCCGTCGTCGATGCGGCTCGATCGGTCCGGCGAGGGCGCGCTCAACCATTTCGACGCGAACGCGGTCGAGGAGGCGCTGCGGCTCAAGGGCGAGTCCGACACCGAAGTCGTCGTCGTCTCGCTCGGTCCGCAGAAGGCACTCGACTCGCTGCGGAAGGCGCTCGCGATGGGCGCCGACCGCGCCGTGCTCGTCTCCGACGACGCGGCTGCCGGCTCCGACCTCGTCGCGACGAGCCGGCTTCTCGCCGCAGCGCTCGAGAAGGAGAGCCCCGATCTCGTCCTCTTCGGCCAGCAGGCCTCCGACGCCGACGGTGCCGTGCTCTGGGCTGCAGTCGCAGAGCGGCTCGGCCGGCCCGGTCGTGTCGCAGGCGATGGAGCTCGCGGTCGACGGCGGCTCGGTCCGCGTCAAGCGGCAAACCGAGTTCGGCTACGACACGCTCGAGGCGCCGCTGCCCGCCGTCGTCGCCGTGAGCGACGCGATCAACGAGCCGCGCTATCCGTCGCTCAAGGGGATCATGGGCGCCAAGAAGAAGCCGCAGGACGTCCTCTCGCTCGCCGACCTCGGAGTCGACGCCGGCGAGGCGGGCGACGCCGGCTCCCGCACGACGGTGCTCGCGCTCGGCGACCCGCCCGCGCGCGGTGACGCGCGCAAGATCGACGACGACGGCAACGCGGCGCAGGCGATCGTCGACTTTCTCGCCGAGAAGAGGCTCGTGTGATGGCGACGCTGGTCTTCCTCGAGCATCACGCAGGTGAGCTGCAGAAGGGCTCGCTCGGCGTGCTCGCCAAGGCCGCCTCGTTCGGTGACGTTTCGGCCGTCGTCGCCGGCGAGGGAGCGAAGGCGCTCGCGGGCGAGGCAGGCCGCTTCGGAGCCACCAAGGTCTGGGTCTGCGAAGACGCGGAGGTCGCTCAGCCGCTGCCTCAGCCGCGCGTCGACGTGCTCGCGCAGGTCGTCGCCGACGGCGGTTACGACACCGTCCTCTTCGCGAACTCGGTCCTCGCCGCGGACGTCGCCGCCGGCCTGGCGGCGCGGCTCGACGCCGGGCTCAACTGGGATCTGGCGGACATCGAGCTTCGGGACGGAGAGGTCGTGGGCAAGCGGCCGGCGCTGCAGGACTCCGTCTACGCCGAGGTCGGCTGGACGAGCACGCCGCGGCTCGCGCTCTTCCGCGCCGGCTCGTTCGACGCGACTCCGGCCGGCGGCGGCGAGCCCGAGATCGTCGACGTCTCGCCGTCGTATAGCGATCACTCGACGGCGGTGAAGCTCGTGGGCCAGGACGCGGAGGAGTCGAGCGGCCCGTCGATCGAGGACGCCGACGTGATCGTCGCCGGCGGCCGCGGCCTCGGCGCGCCCGACAACTTCACCCTCGCCGAGGAGCTCGCGAAGGCTCTCGGTGGAGCGGTCGGTGCGACGCGCGCGGTCGTCGACGCGGGCTGGTATCCGTACTCGGCCCAGATCGGCCAGACGGGCAAGACCGTCTCGCCGAAGCTCTACGTCGCTCTCGGCATCTCGGGCGCGATCCAGCACAAGGTCGGCATGCAGAGCTCCGGGACGATCGTGGCGATCAACAAGGACGCGAACGCGCCGATCTTCGAGTTCAGCGACCTCGGCGTGGTCGGCGACGTGCACGCGATCGTGCCGAAGCTGACCGAGCTCATCCGCCAGCGTCGCGGATGAGCCGCGCGTCGAACTTCCCGCCGCCGTTCTCGGCGCGCGACTACGTCGCCGAGCCGACCGACCCGGCGGACGAGCGGATCGAGGTCGGCGTACTGATCGTCGGCGCGGGGCCGGCGGGTCTGGCGTGCGCGATCCGCCTCGGCCAGCTCCTCGAAGAGAGCCCGCAGCTGGCCGAGAGGCTCGGCGACGTTCCGGTCGCCGTCCTCGAGAAGGGCAAGCAGCCCGGGTCGCACCTTCTGTCGGGTGCAGTCGTGAACCCCCGAGCGCTCCAGCGTCTCTTCCGCAATCGCGTGCGGATGGACGAGCTGCCGTCGTACGGCCAGGTTCCCGGCGAGTCCGTCTACGTCCTCACGCGCCGCGCCGCGCTGCCGATCCCGCCGCCGCCGCCGATGCGGAACCACGGCAACTGGATCTTCTCGCTCTCCCAGCTCGGCCGCTTCCTCGGCGAGCAGGCGGAAGCCGGCGGAGCGATGATCCTGCCCGAGACCGCCGCCCAGAAGCTCCTCGTCTCGCATGGGCGCGTGGTGGGCGTCCGCACCGGCGACAAGGGACGCAGCCGTGAAGGCGGAGAGCTAGGGAACTTCGAGCCCGGCTCCGACCTCGTCGCGAAGGTCACGGTGCTCGCCGAGGGAACCCAGGGCCACCTCACCGGCGTCGCGCTCGACCGCTTCGACCTCCGCGGCTCGGAGCCGCAGGTGTGGGAGCTCGCGGTGAAGGAGGTCTGGAAGGTTGCGAAGCCGCTCGACCGCATCGTCCACACGATGGGTTGGCCGCTTCGCACCGGCAAGCGCTATCGGGAGTTCGGCGGCTCGTTCATCTACCCGATGGGCGACGACATGGTCACGATCGGCCTTGTCGTCGGCCTCGACTACCGGGATGCGTCCCTCTCGGTGCACGACCTGCTGCAGGAGCTGAAGACGCATCCCAAGATCAGGAAGATCCTCGCCGGCGGCGAGCGGGTGCAGTGGGGCGCGAAGACGATCCCGAGCGGCGGCTTCCACGCCCTGCCGCAGCGGCTGCACGCCCCCGGTCTGCTCCTCTGCGGCGACGGCGTCGGCATGGTCAACGTGCCGCGCCTCAAGGGCATCCACTACGCGATCGAGTCGGGACGGCTCGCCGCCGAGGCCGCGTTCCGCGCTCTGCAGCGTGGCGAGACGCCGTCGAGCGCGCTCTCGTCCTACGACGACGCGGTTCGCGACAGCTTCATCTGGAGCGACCTCCACGAAGTACGGAACATGCGCCAGGTCTTCGGGCGAGGCTTCTTCGTCGGCGGAGCGCTCGCGAGTGCGATGACGATCTCGAAGGGACGCGTCGAGATGGGCAAGATGCCGGCCGAGCCGGACGCCGACCAGCCGCTCCTCGTCACCGACCGTGACAAGAGCTACCCGGCTCCCGACGGCAAGCTCACGTTCGACAAGCTCTCGTCGGTCTTCGCCTCCGGCAACAAGACGCGCGACGACCAGCCCAACCACATCCGGATCGAACGCCGCGTGCCGCTCGAGGTCGCACAGCTGTGGGCGCACATGTGCCCGGCCCAGGTCTACGAGGTGGGACCGGCGGACGACGACGGGACGGTCTTGGTCGAGCTCGCTCCGTCGAACTGCGTCCAGTGCGGCGCGATCACGGCGAAGGGCGGCCGGCTGACGCCACCCGAGGGCGGCTCGGGGCCCGAGTACACCGTGGCCTGATCGGCTTACCGCTCTTTTACGCGCGCCGTACTCCAGGTTGACCACAGCCGGTCAGGCTGCGGTCGAGGCATCAACCAATCGGGAGGTCGACGAGATGCGTACGAAGTCCATCCTTGCCGCCGCGTTGGTAGCGGTGACAGCACTCACCCTGGCCGGAGCTGCGTCGGCCGGCAGGCACTACCAGAGGCACGTCCCGCGCGGCGGCATCCGCTACTCGTTCGTCGGTCAGCTCACAGCGGTGCCGGCGAACGGCGGAGTCTCGATCGTCGTCGCGGGCGGCAACCGGCCTGCGTTGCGGGCCATGCTCGGCGCACCGGTCACGCAGACGTTCGCGTACGACGGGTCGACCGAGTTCCTGCAGTGGTCGAAGGGCAAGCCCGCAGTCGTCCAGCCCAGCCAGCTCTCCGTGGGCGACTACGTCCGGGTCGACATCCGCGCCCCGCACGGCTCCTCGCTCGCAACTCTCGAGGCAAAGGACGCCTCGATCGTCGGCGATCACGGGACGCAGCTCTTCAAGCCGAGCCTGAAGCTCTACCTCTTCCGGGGCACGATCGCCTCGGTCGACGGCTCGAGCGTCACGGTGAACGTCACCGGCGGCAACCGGGCCGCGGAGCGGCTCCTCCTCGGCCAGTCGTCGACGCAGACGTTCGCCACGGGCGGATCGACGATCTTCCTGCTCTGGCAGGGGAAGGTCCCGACCGTGATCGATTCCACGCAGCTGACGGTCGGCAGCCGCGTCGTGATCCGCGACCGCGCCACGAAGGACTCGACACTCGCCCAGCTCGAGCTGAGCGCGGCGAAGCGTGTCGCCGAGCACGAGGCCCCCACCTCGTAGAGAACCCCCTTCCTCCGGATCCTGCGGAGCCGCCCTCCCGCGGCTCCGCAGGCGTTTTACAGAGGCCTTACGACGACGACCCAGGAAGAGAGGTGAAGATAGAGACGTGACTCGCCGCTTCGTTTTTCTCGCGGGCGTGCTCGTGACGCTCAACGTGGTGCTCTTCTTCGCGGGGCCTGGTCTCGCGCTGCGCAGCGAGATCGTCTCGCAGCTCTTCGGGCCGAAGATGGTTCGGGCCCAGGTGTTCGAACGGAGCGGCCAGGAGTGGAACCTCGACCGCGGTGTGATCACCCAGATCAGCGGCTCCCAGGTCACGCTGCGGGAAGCGGACGGCCGCATCCAGCAGATCCCGCTGGACAGCACGACCGACGTCCTTCGCTTCGGCCATCAGATCTCGGAGAGTGCACTCGCGCCGCGCTGGCACGTGCTCGTCACCTGGCCGGCGGACGGCTCGCCCGCAGCGTCGGTCGACGTGGAGAAGATTCCTCCGCGGCACACCCAGGGATACGGTTGAGCCGCCGCGCCGGGCAACGTCGTCGCGGCGCCGGACTATCCTGAGGCCGTGAGCACGAGGGCCACGGGCGGTGTCCTCCTTCTCGTGGAGGACGACGACTCGATCGGGCGCCTCGTCAAGCAGTACCTCGAGCAGCAGGACGGCTGGCGTGTCGCCTGGCACCGGACCGGCGAGGAGGCGCTGACCGAGCTGCGCGCCCAGCCGGTGCGGTTCGTGGTTCTCGACATCGGGTTGCCGGGCCTCGACGGTTTCGAGGTCTGCCGCCGCATCCGGGCCGGGTCGAAGGTGCCGATCGTGATGCTCACCGCTCGCGACGAGGAACCCGACCGCGTCGCGGGGCTCGAGCTCGGTGCGGACGACTACGTCTCGAAGCCGTTCTCGCCACGCGAGCTGTCCGCCCGGATCAAGGCGATCCTCCGGCGCGTCGAACAGCGAACCGAGGACGAGGTGCTCGCCGCGCGCGAGGTCGTCTTGCGCCGCGACTCCCACGAGGTGACGGTCGCCGGCGCTCAGGTCGAGCTCACGAGCAAGGAATTCGACCTCCTCGCCTGCTTCCTCGAGCACCCCGGCATCGTCCTGTCGCGCGAGCGTCTGCTCGATCTCGTCTGGGGGATGACGTACCCCGGCGGCACGCGCACGGTCGACGTGCATGTCGCCCAGCTGCGGCGCAAGCTCGGAGACCCCGAGGGGATCCGCACGGTGCGCGGCGCCGGCTACAAGCTCGTTCCGGCCTGAGATGAGGGGCAACGGCCTCCGCTCGCGGCTGTTCCGGGCGATCGGGCTCGTCGTCCTCATCTGTGTCGCGCTCACGATCGGGGTCGGTCTCGTCCTCACTCGCCGGGCGGTCCAGCACACGACGTTGCAGAACCTTGCCCACCAGGCCCACCTGATCGCCGCGTTCGGTGGGGGCAGCGTCGGCGGAGTCCGCCACCTGCCGCAACCCCTTACCTCGTCTCTCAAGGATCAGCACGAGAGGATCTCGATCGACAAGCACATCCTTTCGGCATCGGCGCAGAGATCGCTCGCTCGCGGCGCGCCGGTGCAGGGGACGCTCACGATGGACGGCAGGGCGTATTTCTTCGCTGCACGTTCGGCCAATCCGGGGACGCTGATCCTGCTGCGGCGCGAGAGCGCGGTCGGCTCCCTGCTGTCGCCATACGTCTGGGGCCTCCTCATCGCGGCGGCGGTCGGAGGCGTGCTCGCCGCCGCGGCGGCGTTCTTGCTCGCGCGGCGCATCGCGCGGCCGGTCGACCGTGTCTCCGCCGCCGCGCGGAGTCTCGCGCGCGGTACCCATCCCGAGCCGGTGCCGGTCGAGGGAGCCGCCGAGATCGCGACCCTCGCGGTCGCCTTCAACGACCTCGCCGCGCAGCTCCGGCAGGCACAGGAGGCGGAGCGGAACTTCCTGCTCTCGGTCAGCCACGAGCTCAAGACACCTCTCACGGCGATTCGCGGCTATGCGGAGGCGGTCGAGGACGGCGCGGTCGACCCGCGCGAGGCGGCGGCGACCGTCGCCTCCGAAGCGCGACGGCTCGAGAGGCTCGTCCGCGACCTGCTCGACCTCGCCCGGATGAACAAGACCGACTTCAGTGTCCACAACACCGAGATCGACCTCGCCGAGGTCGCCGCCGACGCGGTCCATCGCTACGAGCAGCAGGCCGAGAGCTTCGGTGTGGAGCTCCACGTCGTCGCCGACGGTTCGGCGCCGGCCATCGCGGACGCCGACCGCGTCCTCCAGGTCGTGTCGAACCTCGTCGAGAACGCGCTACGGCTGACGCCGCCGGGCGGGGAGGTGCGCGTCGTCGCGACGCCCGGCGTCCTCCGGGTCGAGGACACGGGGCCGGGCCTCGCGGAGGCTGACACCGAGCGCGCGTTCGACCGCTTCTACCTTCATGAGCGCTACGGGCTCGAGCGGCAGGTCGGCACCGGTCTCGGCCTCGCGATCGTGAAAGAGCTGATGCTCGCGATGGGCGGCAACGTCGACGTCGAGAGCCGCCCCGGCAAGCTCACGGTGTTCACCGTGCGCCTCCCCGTGCCCAAGGTCGCCGCCCGCGAGACACTTCCTGCGTGAGCGCCCCAACGCGGGAGGACGTCGAGCACGCGCGCACCATCCTTGCCGGACGGGTCCGCCGCACGCCGACTCTCGACTCGCGCGCCCTCGGCGTCTCGCTCAAGGCGGAGCTGTTCCAGGAGACGGGCTCGTTCAAGGCGCGCGGCGCGCTCAACCGGCTCGCTGCGCTCACGCCGGAGGAGCGGGAGCGGGGAGTCGTCACCTGGTCGGCCGGGAACCACGCGCACGCCGTCGCGTGGGCCGCTGCCCAGGCCGGCGTCGACTGCCTGGTGCAGATGTGGGAGGGCGTGAGCCCGCTCAAGGTCCAGGCGACGCGTGCTCACGGCGCGACCGTCGACCTTTCGGCGGCCGACCCTGCGGCTGCCTACGAGCGCGTGCTCGCGATCGTCGAGGACGAGGGTCGCGTCTTCGTCCACCCGCACTCGGATCCGCTCGTGGTCGCCGGACACGGGACTCTGGCGCTCGAGCTGCTGGAGGACGTTCCGGATCTGGAGACCGTCGTCGTCGGCACCGGTGGCGGCGGGCTGATCTCGGGCATCGTGACGGCGCTCGAGGGACAGGTGCGCGTCGTCGGGGTTGCGCCCGAGCGAGCGCAGGCCTTCCCAGCCGGTCTCGCTGCCGGCCACAGCGTTCGCGTCGAGACGGACACGATCGCCGACGGGCTGGCGCCGCCGTTCGCCGGCGAGCTCCCGCTCGAGATCTGCCGTGGGCGCGTCGAGACCGTGCTCGTGACGGAGGACGAGATCGCCGAGGGAATGCGCTTCCTCTACGCGAGCGCCAAGCTCGCCTGCGAACCGGCCGGAGCCGCGGCGGCAGGAGCCGTCCTCGCGGGCAAGGTCGAGGCAGGCCGCGGAGTCGCGGTGATCGTCTCGGGCGGCAACGTGGAGCCCACAGAGGCCGCTGCTATCTTGAGAGGGCAATGAAAGCTGGCATCCATCCCGAGTACGTCCTCTCTACGGTGACGTGCTCCTGTGGGAACACGTTCCAGACCCGCTCGACGAAGCCCGAGCTCCACGTCGAGATCTGCTCGCAGTGCCACCCGTTCTACACGGGCAAGCAGAAGCTCATGGACACGGGCGGCCGCGTCGAGCGCTTCCAGCGCCGCCTGGAGCGCGCCGGCGGCCAGGCACGCCGCGGCTAGCACTCTCGAGTCATGGCCAACGTCGGCGGACAGGCGGTCCTCGAGGGCGTGATGATGCGTGGCCCGGGGAACTGGGCTGTCGCGGTTCGCACTCCGTCGGGCGAGATCGCTCAGGTCTCGCGTCCGATCGACTCGGCGATGGCGCGCCATTTCGTCTTCAGGCTGCCGATCGTGCGCGGAGTGATGGCGCTCGGCGAGTCGCTCGCCATCGGGTTTCGCGCGCTCGCCATCTCCGCGAACTACGCGCAGCAGCAGGAAGGTGACGACGGCGAGGTCGACACCGAGATCTCCCGCGGCGCCATCATCTTCGCCTTCCTGATCGCGATCGGCTTCGCCGTCGCCGTGTTCAAGGTGGGCCCGGCGCTGATCACCGACCAGCTGCCCATCCGGACCGGCGAGTACTTCGTCGTCGTCGAAGGCCTGATTCGCGTGTCGATGTTCGTCGCCTACCTCGCACTCATCTCGCTCCTGCCCGACCTGCGCCGCGTCTTCCAGTACCACGCCGCCGAGCACAAGGCGATCAACGCCTACGAGGCCGGCGAGGCCCTGGAGCCGGAAATCGCGCAGCGCTACTCGCTCATCCACCCCCGCTGCGGCACGGCGTTTCTCCTCTGGGTGATGGTGATCGCGGTCTTCGTGTTCGCCTTCTTCGGCCGGCCGACCTGGTACTGGCTGATTGCGACGCGGATCCTGCTGCTGCCGGTGATCGCGGGTCTCGCCTACGAGCTCATCCGCTTCGCGGGCAAGCACCAGGACAACCGCCTCCTGATGAAGGTGCTCGCGCCCGGGCTCTGGCTGCAGCGGCTGACGACGCGCGAGCCGAGCCTCGACCAGCTCGAGGTCTCGATCCGCGCCCTCCGCGAGGTGCTCGACCTCGAAGGTGCCGGAACGCCCGACGCGCAACGCGTCGAAGTGATGGCCTGACGCGTAGCGGCGGCGCGCCGCGATACGTTGACCGCTTCCGACGACGAAGGGAGCGACATGGCGACGGACCGCCGGGCAGAAGTGACGTGGCGTGGGAGCCTGCTGGAAGGCTCAGGCGAGATCGGCTCGACGACGAGCGGGGCGTTCGGCGGCCTCGGCGTGACGTGGAAGGCGCGCTCCGAGGACGAGACCGGCGGCCTCACGAGCCCGGAGGAGCTGATCGCCGCAGCGCACGCCGCCTGCTTCTCGATGGCGCTCTCCGCGGCCCTGGCAAGAGCCGAGACGCCTGCCGACGAGCTCCACACGACGGCGACCGTGACGTTTCAGCCGGGCGAGGGCATCACGCGCATCGCGCTGACGGTGGAGGGACGCGTTCCCGGCATCGACGGCGTTGCGTTCGAGGAGGCAGCTCTGGGCGCGAAGGAGAACTGCCCGGTCTCGAAGGCGCTCGCCGGCGTCCCCGAGATCACACTGGATGCGCAGCTGTCGGCCTAGACCGGCTCGATCCGCCCGCTCTTGACGTCGTAGACGAAGCCGGTCGCGCCGAACCCATCCTGCAGCAGCGGATGATCGCGGATCGTCGCGACGCTCTGGCGTACGCGCTCGGCCGCGTCCGGAAACGGCTGGAAGTCGATGCTCTCCGACTCGGGGCCGAGCTTCTCGTGCACGTCCGCGTTCGTGAACGTGAGCATCCCGCAGTCCGTATGCCCGATCACGACGGCCTCCTCCGTCCCGAGCAGGTGGTGGGAGAGGACGAGCGAGCGGATCGTCTCGTCGTTCACGATCCCGCCCGCGTTGCGGATCACGTGCGCGTCGCCCTCCTCGAGACCGAGGAAGCGTGCCGGATCGAGGCGTGCGTCCATGCACGTGACCACGGCGAACTTCCGGCCCGGCGGCATGGGCAGGTCGCTCTTGGCGAAGCCGGAGGCGTAGCGCTCGTTTGCTTCGGTGACCTCGTCGACAACGGACACTGGCGACCTCCCTGGTCGATGCTTTACGAACTGAAGTGAGAACCTATCGAGGCAGAAACGGGCTGGGCAAGCAGTACGCTGACCTGCCGTGGCAACGGACTTCTCAAACCGCGTCGCGGATCTCGAGCGCTCGTACGAGGAGCTCCAGACGCGAATGGCCGATCCGGCCGTCTACAACGACCACCGCGAAGCGGCGGACATCGGCCGGCGCCTGAAGGAGCTCGAGCGGCCGCACAAGCTCGCCCAGGAGTGGGAAGCCGCACGGGACGACCTCGCCGCGGCGCGCGACGACGCCGACCTCCGAGAGCTCGTCCCCGAGCTCGAGGAGCGCACGAGCAGCCTGGAGAAGGAGCTGCGCCTCGCGCTCGTCCCCACCGACCCGGCCGACAGCAAGGACGTGATCCTCGAGGTGCGGCAGGGCGTCGGCGGCGACGAGGCCGCGCTCTGGGCCGGCGACGTCTACCGGATGCTGGCGCGCTACGCCGAGCGGCGCGGCTTCAAGGTGGAGGAGCTCGAGGCGAGCCCCAACGACGGCGGCGGCTACAAGGAAGCGACCTTCGCGGTCAAGGGCGACGGCGCCTACTCCGTCTTCAAGTGGGAGGGCGGAACGCACCGAGTGCAGCGGGTTCCCGAGACCGAGAGCCAGGGCCGCATCCACACGTCCACGGCAACGGTCGCGGTGATGCCGGAGGCCGAGGAGGTCGAGGTGCAGATCGACCCGAACGACCTCAAGATCGACGTCTACCGCTCGACCGGGCCGGGCGGCCAGTCCGTCAACACGACCGACTCAGCCGTCCGCATCACGCACCTTCCGACCGGCGTCGTCGTCTCGATGCAGGACGAGAAATCGCAGCTCCAGAACCGGGAGAAGGCGATGCGCGTCCTGCGCGCTCGCCTGTACGAACGCGAGCTCGAGCGGCAGCGGGCCGAGCTCGACGCGACGCGCAACGCTCAGATCGGCTCGGGCCAGCGGGCCGAGAAGATCCGCACCTACAACTTCCCCGAGAACCGGCTCACCGACCATCGGGTCAAGCTGACCGTGCACCAGCTCGACCGGATCTTGCAGGGCGAGCTCGACGACTTCACCGAGGCGCTCGAGACCGACGACCGGCGCCGAGCGCTCGGAGAGTGACCGCGCGGGAAGCGCTTGCCGAGGCCGAGCGGAGGCTCGCCGCGGCAGGCGTCGAAACACCGCGAGTCGACGCCGAGTGGCTCGTTGCGCACGTTCTCGGCACCACGCGTTCCGGTCTCGCCGCGCAGCTCGACGATGAGGTGGACGGTCTCGAACCGTTGCTCCGCCGCCGGGAGGCTCGGGAGCCGCTCGCGTACGTGCTCGGCGAGTGGGGCTTCCGGCGGCTGACGCTGAAGACCGACGCGCGCGCGCTCGTGCCACGGCCCGAGACCGAGACGCTCGTCGAGCGCGCGCTCGCCCTCGCGGAGGGAATCGAACAGCCGCGGATCCTCGACGTCGGCGTCGGCTCGGGAGCGATCGCGCTCGCCCTCAAGGTCGAGCGGCCGGAAGCCCGCGTGACCGGCGTCGACGTGTCGGACGACGCGTTGGAGCTGGCGCGCGAGAACGCCGAGCGGCTGGGTCTCGACGTCGAGCTCCGCCACGCCGACGGGGCGGCCGTCGCGGCCGAGGGCTGGGACGTCGTGGTCGCGAACCCGCCCTACGTCGAGAGCCTCGAAGACCTCCAGCCGGAGCTCCGTTGGGAGCCGGAGGTCGCGCTGCTGGGCTCCGGCGAGCACGAGCGGCTCGCGCGCGCCGCCCGAGCTCGCTTCGTCGTCTTCGAGGTCGGAGACGGCCAGGCGCGCGAGGTGGCGCAGCTGCTCGAACGTCTTGGCTGCTCCGAGGTGGCGATCACGGCCGACCTGACCGGCCGCGATAGGGTCGTCGAGGGAAGGCTGCCGTGATCGAGATCTTCACCACGCCGGACGGTTTGACGCTTTCGTACGAGCGGCGCGGGAGCGGTCCGCTCCTTGTTTGCCATCCGGGCGGCCCGGGCGGGTCGGCGGCCGAGTTCGAGGACTTCGCCGGGCTCGACGACCTGTTCGAGCTCGTGCTCTTCAGCCCGCGAGGCTCGCACGGATCGGATCCCGCCGACGACTACTCGCTCCGGTCCTACGTCGCGGACGTCGAGGCGCTGCGGCAGCGCCTCGGCGTCGAGCAGCTCAATCTGCTCGGCTTCTCGCACGGCGGCTGTGTCGCGATGGCCTACGCCGCCGCGCACCCGGCTCGCGTCCGCCGGCTCCTGCTCGTCGACACGCTCGCGGTCTGGGGCGACGACGCCGAGGCGGCGATGCTCGCGGCGATCGAGAGGCGTCGCAGCGAGCCGTGGTTCGAGGACGCCGCGCAGGCGATCGAGGAGGAGCAGTCGGGCGCGTTCTCGTCCGTCGACGAGCTCATCGCGAACCTGAAGCGGCAGATCCCGCTCTACTTCCATCGCTGGCAGGGCAACGAGCCGGCCGGCGGCCGTCTCGCCATGGACTTCGCGCACGCCGAGCCCCTGCACCAGTTCAACACCGTCGAGTTCCCGACCTTCGACCTCCGGGCCGAGTTGCGCAATGTCGGGGCCCCGACGCTCGTGGTGGTCGGCGACGACGACTTCATCTGCGGGCCGGCCTGTGCCGACGCGATCGTCGGCGCGCTACCCGAGGCGCGGCTCGTCACGATCCCGGACTCCGGGCACTTCGTCTACGTCGAGCAGCCCGAGGCGTTCCGCGCCGCCCTGGCCGAGTTCCTGCTGTGAGCGAAGCAGCGGTCGCCGCTCTGCGCGCGGGCCGCGCCGTGATCCTCCCGACCGACACGGTCTACGGGCTCTGCGCGCTGCGCGAGCACGCGGACATGCTCTATCAGCTCAAGGGCCGCGAGCGCTCTAAGCCCGTCGCGCTGCTCGCCGCCGACGTCGGCGCGCTGGTCGAAGCGGTGCCCGGCCTCGACCGAGCCGCGCTCGAGCGCTACCTGCCTGGGCCGTACACGCTCGTCGTCGGCCGGGTCGGAGTCCGCGTCCCGGACCTCCCGCCGGCCGCGGCCGAGGTCGTCCGCGCCGTCGGCGTCGTCGCCGCAACGAGCGCCAACGTGTCGGGCGGGCCGGACCCGAGACGAGTCGAGGACGTGCCGGCGGAGATCCGTGCCGCGTGCGGCGCGGTCATCGACGTTGGAGAGCTGCCGGGCGTGCCGTCCACCGTGATCGACCTCACGGGAGCCGAGCCGCGAGTCCTGCGGCCGGGCGCCGGCCCCGTCCCCGAGTAGCATCCTCGCCATGGCGACGAAGCAGGCGACGTTCCAGGAGCTGAAACACGCGGGCCTCGACGAGATCGACCCCGAGATCGCACGCTTGCTCGGCGACGAGCTCGAGCGGCAGCGCGGACAGATCGAGCTGATCGCATCCGAGAACTTCACCTGGCCCGCCGTCCTCGAGGCCGTCGGCTCGGTGGCGACGAACAAGTACGCGGAGGGCTACCCCGGACGCCGCTACTACGGCGGCTGCGAGGTGATCGACGAGATCGAGCAGCTCGCGATCGATCGCGCGAAGGAGCTCTTCGGGGCTGAACACGCGAACGTCCAGCCGCACGCGGGAGCGCAGACGAACATGGCCGTCTACGCCGCCGTGATGGAGCCCGGCGACACGCTGATGGCGCTCGCACTGAACCAGGGCGGCCATCTCACGCACGGGCACAAGGTCAACTTCTCGGGCCGCCTCTACAACGTCGCGCACTACGAGGTCTCGCGCGCGACCATGACCGTCGACTACGACGAGGTGCTCGCGAAGGCCAAGGAGGCGCGGCCGAAGGTGATCGTCTGCGGCGGCTCCGCCTATCCGCGCACGGTGGACGCCGAACGCTTCCGCGCGATCGCAGACGAGGTCGGGGCGCTGCTCCTCTGCGACATGGCCCATTTCGCGGGGCTCGTCGCCGCCGGCCTCCAGCCGAACCCGGTCGAGCACTGCGACTTCGTCACCTCGACCACGCACAAGACGCTCGCAGGCCCGCGCGCCGGCTTCATCCTGTGCCGCGAGGAGCACGCGAAGGCTGTCGACTCGGCCGTGATGCCGGGGATGCAGGGCGGGCCGCTCGAGCACACCATCGCGGCGAAGGCGACGTGCTTCCGCATCGCGATGACCGACGCGTTCCGCGAGTACCAGGCTCAGGTTCGCCGCAACGCCGACGCGCTCGGCGAGTCGCTGCTCGAGGGTGGGCTGGCGCTCGTGACGGGCGGTACCGACACGCACCTCCTGCTCGTCGACCTGAGCGCGGGGGAGTGGACGGGCAAGGCGGCCGAGGAGCGGCTGCACGAGATCGACGTCACCGTCAACCGCAACACGATCCCGTTCGACGAGCGCTCGCCGTTCGTCACCTCGGGAATCCGGCTCGGCTCGCCGGCGATGACGATGCGCGGCTTCGACGAGGACGACTTCCGCGAGGTGGGACGGATCATCTGCGAGGCGCTCACCGACGCGCCGGATCTCGACGGGCTGCGCGGCCGGGTCGCGGCGCTGTGCGCGAAGCGGCCGCTGTACGAAGGCTTCCGCGGCTACACGACCTACGTCGCTTGAGCGCGGGCCGCCTCACAGTGGTCGAGCACCCGCTCGTCCAGCACAAGCTCAGCTACCTACGCGACAAGGACACGCCGACCGTCCACTTCCGCAAGCTCGCGAACGAGATCACGCTGCTGCTCACCTACGAGGCGACAAAGGACATGCCGACCGAGTCGACCGAGATCCAGACGCCTCTCGAGCCGATGATCGCTCAGCGCATCTCCGGCAAGAAGGTGGCGGTCTGCCCGGTGCTACGGGCGGGAGTGGGGATGCTCGACGGGTTCCTCTCGCTCGTCTCGAGTGCGCGGGTCGGCTTCGTCGGGATGTACCGCGACGAGGAGACGCTCGAGCCCGTGCAGTACTACCTCAAGCTGCCCGACGACCTGGCCGAGCGCGACGCGATCGTCCTCGACCCGATGCTCGCGACCGGCCATTCGAGCTGCGCGGCGATCGCGGCCGTCAAGGATGCGGGCGCTCAGTCGGTGACGCTCGTGTGCATCGTCGCCGCGCCGCCCGGGGTCGACGAGGTGCACCGGCAGCATCCCGAGGTGCACATCGTGTGTGCGGCCGTCGATCGCGGCCTCAACGAGCGCGGCTTCATCGTGCCGGGGCTCGGAGACGCGGGCGACCGTCTCTACGGCACGAAGTAGCGCCGGCACGGAGCTATCGAGCGTCGAAGAGGCCGTTCAGGTTGGGGTTCGAAGGCAGGTCGCCGAGCCGCGTGAACGTGCCCTCGGTCGCGATCTCCTGCGCCGCCGCGAGTGCGCCGGCCCAGGCCGCGCGCGCGAGACTGCCGCCGAGGCTGATCCGCCGAACGCCGAGGGAGTCCGCTTCCGCGACGGTGATGAACGGCGCATGGACGAGCAGGTTCACGGGCTTCGGCGCAACGGCCGTGACGACCGCCGCGACGTGCCCCGGTGTCGAGATGAACGGCGCGTAGAGGCAGTCGGCGCCGCCGTCGGCATACGCCTGCAGCCGCCGGGTCGTCTCCTCGAGATCGGGACGGCCGACGACGAAGCCCTCGGAGCGACCCGTGAGAAGGACGCCGGTCCCACTCTCGTCGATGGCCCGTCGCGCAGCCCGAATCCGCTCGACGGCGAGGTCGAACGGGTAGAGCGGCGCGTCGGGATCGCCGGTCGAGTCCTCGATCGACAGTCCGGCGATGCCGGTCGCCGCGGCGAGCTTGACGTTCACGGCCACGCCGTCGGGGTCGTCCGCGAAGCCGCCCTGGAAGTCCGCGTTCAGCGGAACCTCCACCGCAGCCGCAAGCTCCCGGAGATGCCGGAGCTCGTCGTCGAGCGGCACGCGGCCGTCGGGACGTCCGACCGCCCAAGCGTGACCGGCGCTCGTCGTCG
Source organism: uncultured Actinomycetes bacterium (assembly GCA_963696975.1). Taxonomy (GTDB): domain Bacteria; phylum Actinomycetota; class Thermoleophilia; order Gaiellales; family Gaiellaceae; genus Palsa-739. Next base: position 254,383 of record CAVOMI010000005.1, read on the forward strand.
CGAGGGCCTCGAATCCCATCCCCGCGAGAGCCACTGCGCTGCCGAGATCCCAGGGATTCGGCATCACGAAGCAGCCCTCGGCGTGCAGCCGGTGGAAGACGTCGACCTTGTCGCCTTGCGAGCTCATGGCGCGAATAATCGCCGCTGGGCGGCCAGGTGCGGTGCCCAGTCGACGCGGTCGGCGCCCGCGAAGCGGAGGTACGCGCTCAGTGCGTCGCGCATCGCCTCGACGAAGCCGTCGGCGCGGCGCGGCGCGAACCCGTCCTCCCACCACGCGCCGATCACCTCGACGCGCTTCGCGTCGCGGTCGATTCGAGGCTCGATCCGGCCGACGAACCGGTCGCCGAAGAGGATGGGGAGGACGTAGTAGCCCCAGCGGCGCTGCTCGGGCTTGAAGAACCCCTCCCAGACGAACTCGAAGCCGAACAGCTTCGCGAGGAGGGCGGTGTCCCAGAGCAGCGAGTCGAACGGAGCGATGAACGCGACCGACGGCGGCGGCTCCGGCGGCGTCTCGAGCTCGGCGACCTCCGCGGCGACGACGAAGCGCTTCCCGCGCAAGCCCTCGATCTCGACCGGCACGAGCTCGCCGCGCTCGACTGCCTCCCGGTGCAGCTCCCGCCGGACATCCGGATTCGCGATGCGGGCGAACGTGCCGCCTGCGCCGCCCGCGCCGAGCAGGCCGTGTGCGCGGTGTCGAGACAGGAGCTTGTGGCGGAGCTGTTCCCGCGCGGGCACCTTCTTCGCGAGGAGCTCGGCCGGCAGCAGCCGCTCGATCACGTCGTAGTAGCGAACGTTGCCCTCGCGCCGCGCGAGGCCGATCACGCCGGCGACGGTGTACGCCTCGAGCACCGAGCGCACCGCGTTCTCGGGTAGCCCGAACCAGTTCTTCGTCTTGCCGCTCTCGCGCTCGAAGTCGGCCGAGGAGAGCGGCCCGTCCGCCCGGAGCCGTTCCAGCACGTGCCGGGCTGTGGCAGCGTTGTCGGCCAGTGCGGCGGCGTGAAACCGCGGGCCCTTGCGTCCGGCATTCACCCGGTACCAGGGGAACTCGTCCGCCGGGATGAACGACAGCGCCTTGTTGGTCGTCTCGAAGATCTCGCGGCGCTCGTAGAGCTCGCTGCACCAGGACGGCTGGTAGCCGGCGACCCGGGCATGCAGCATCAGGTCGTGGTTCCGGCCTGCGACTGCGATCGGGTCGAACTGGATCGAGCCGAGCTTCCGGATCACTCCCAGCACCGCGCCGGAGCCGCCCTCGAGCGAGCGCGCGGGCGCGAGGAAATGCCGGGCGACGAGAAAGCGGCGGGCTGCCTCGGCGCTGACCTTCACTTCGGGGACACTAGCCCGGTGCACCGGTCGCTTCTCGAGCTCACGCGTGCGCAGATTCTCGCGTTCCGCCGGCGGGTCGGTGCGCTCGACGAACGACTTCCGCGCGGTGCCGGCTCGCTGCGGCAGGCAGCCTGGCCGGGACTGACGGACAGCGTGCCGCGGGCGGCCCTTCTCTCGATCCACGCGCGAGTGGAGGGGACGCAGCCGTCGAGCTGGGACGATCCAGTCGCTGGTCCAGGTCTGGGGGCCGCGCTACAGCGTCTACGTCGTGCCGGCCCGCGACCGGGCCGTCTTCACGCTCGGCCGGTTGCCCGACGCTCCGCGTCGCCGCGAGAGAGCCGAGGACATGGCCGCGCGTGTGCAGGCCTTGCTCGGGGACCGGCAGATGAAGGACAACGAGGCACAACACGCGCTCGGGGTCGGCAACGCGATCAAGTACGCGGCCACGACCGGCACCGTCCTGATCCGTTGGGACGGCGCGCGGGCGCCACTCATCTGGACGGCTCCCGCGCCGGAGGTCGATCCGCTGGACGCACGCCGCGAGCTGGCGCGCCGCTACCTCCACAGCTGCGGTCCGGTGACACCGGGGGGCTTCGCCCTCTGGGCCGGTGTCCCGGAAGCAGCGGCCCGCGCGACCTTCGACGCGCTCCGCACCTCGCTCACGCCGGTCCGGACTCCGATCGGCGACGCGTGGATCCTCGCGCGCGACGAGCTCGTGATGCGCGAGCCGGCTGGGTCGGCGGCCGCGGCGCGCCTCTTGCCGAGCGGCGACACGTACTTCCTCTTCTGGGGAAGCGACCGCGAGCTCCTCGTGCCCGACGCAGCGCAGCGCGCCGAGCTCTGGACGTCGCGCGTGTGGCCGGGAGCACTTCTGGTCGGAGGCCAGATCGCCGGGACGTGGAGGCGAGCCAGGCACGAGCTGAGCGTCCAAGCCTGGCGCCGGCTCACGCGGGCCGAACGTGACGCGGTCGAGGCGGAGGCGCACTCGCTTCCGCTGCCGGGAATCGACAGCGAGATCGACGTGCGCTGGAACGAGTGAGTCGCCCGCAGGCGAGCGCGTCCCGGCGGCGAAGTACGCTGACGACGTGCTTGCGGCGATCAGCCCGCACCTCAGCGTCCTCGACGAGCTCTCGGATCACCTCGAAGTCCTGTGGGGAGCCCTCGTTGCGTTCGCCGTCGTCGTGTTGCTGACACCGGCGGTGGGTGGGATGGCGCGCCGGCTGGGCGTCGTCGACGTGCCGGGCGGCAGGCGCGTGAACCAGCTGCCGGTGCCCCGCCTCGGCGGGCTCGCGCTCTTCTTCGGCGTGCTCGTGCCGTCGCTCGCCTTCCTGCACCTCGGCCCGCAAACCCGCGGGCTGCTGCTCGGTGCGGCGGTCGCCGTCACCGTCGGGATCATCGACGACTTCCGCGGCCTGCCCTGGTTCGCGAAGCTCGGAGGCCAGGTGGCTGCCGCCGCCGTCCTGACCGGCTTCGGCGTCTGGGTCGATCGGTTCACGTTCCCCTTCCTCGGCGTCCACACGCTGCCGTCAGGCGTCGGGGTTCCGCTCACGATCATCTGGATCGTCGCGATCATGAACATGTTCAACTTCCTCGACGGTCTCGACGGCCTCGCGGCAGGCGTCGCGGCGATCGCGGGTCTGACGTTCAGCGTGATCGCACTTTCGCTCGGGAAGGTCGACGCCGCGGTGCTGTCGGCCATCGTGTTCGGCGCCTGCGTCGGCTTCCTGCGCCACAACTTCTACCCGGCCCGGATCTTCATGGGTGACTCCGGAGCGCTGCTGCTCGGATACGTGCTCGCGGCGGTCTCCGTGCAGGGCCTCTTGAAGACGGCCGCGACCGTGGCCCTGTTCTTCCCGTTGCTGGTCCTTGCCGTGCCGATCGTCGACACGACGTTCGTCGTCGTGCGGAGGCTCAAGCACGGCGAGCCGGTCTTCGAGGCCGACCAGGCGCACCTGCATCACCGCTTCTTGCGACGCGGCTTCTCGCAGCGGCGGGCCGCCCTGACGATCTGGGCCTGGTGCATCGCCCTCGCGGCAGCCGCGTTCGCGACGCGGTTCGTCCCGTTCCGGGCCCACGGCGTGTGGCATCCCTGGTGGACGCTCCTCGCCGCGGCCATCGGCCTCATAGCCGTTCTGTTCTCCGTCTACGTGGTCTACGTGCTCGAGATCGTGAAGCTCGGCAACCGGATCCAGCGGCGGCGGAAGGCTGACGACCCGCTGCGCAAGATCGCCTGACGAACTGATCCAGTTGTTCGGACGGTTGACCTGAGTCAGCGCGTATGCGACCCTGTCCGGGACACATCCCCCAAAAGGGGTACCCCATAGGGGGGACTGGTTGGAGGGAGAGGAGGTCGCGCAGATGGACGTTCGGCTCGCAGCTTGGGGCGGCTAGCTCCAGCACTGCAACTGCGGTATGCATCCGGTGGTGGAGCCGCCTGACGACGGCGGCCGTCCTTCCGGCGGCTCCAACGGGTGCCGAGCGAACGACCCGGCGCGCCACGGAATGAGGCGCTTTCTCGCGCCATTCGCAAGTCGCGACTTCAGGCTTCTGTGGTCGGCGAGCACGATCTCGCTGCTGGGAGACGGAATCTGGTTCGTTGCGATCGGCTGGCAGACGCTCGCGCTGTCGAACAGCGCGACCGCGCTCGCCGTGGTGTGGCTCGCCTTCACCTTGCCGCACCTCGCGATGTTGCTCTTCGGCGGCGTGATCTCGGATCGGCTCCCGCGGCGGAGGGTCCTGCTCGCCGCGAACGTCGTGTCGGGAGTGTTCGTCGGCGCGATGGCCGTCCTCTCGCTCACCGGCACGCTCAGCATCTGGAAGCTCGTCATCCTCGTGGCGGGCTACGGCGCCTCCGAGGCCGTCTTCGGGCCTGCGTACGGAGCGATCGTCCCGGAGCTCGTCGACCGCGAGATCCTGCAGCAGGCGAACTCGCTCAACCAGTTGAACCGGCCGCTCGCCCTCCGCCTCGTCGGGCCCGTGCTCGGCGGGCTCCTCGTGGGGGCGCTCGGAGCGGGCACAGCCTTCGCGTTCGACGCTCTCACGTTCGCCGTCTCGGCCGCGATTCTCTCCCGGATGCGCGTGCCCCGGACCGTCTTCGACGGGATGGAGACGAGCGTCCGCGCGGTTCTGCGCGAGGTGGGCGAGGGTCTCGCAGCCGTCCGGCGCGTGCCGTGGCTCTGGGCGGGGATGGGAGCGGACGCGATCGGCACGCTCGCGACCTGGGGTTGCGTGCAGGCGCTCGTTCCGATCGTGGTGCGCGACGACCTCGGCGGGAGTGCCGCGACGCTCGGGTTCGTCTACGCGGCCGGCGGGGTCGGCGCCGTGATGGCGGCGCTCCTGACAGGCTCACGCGGGAGCCTGCGCCGTCCGGTGGTCGTTCTCTTCCTCGTTCTGGCCGGGAAGGTCGCAGCCGTCGGTCTCTTCGCGTTTGCGACGAGTGCGGCGACGGCGATGCTGGCCAGCTTCCTCATGGGCTCGCTCTCGACCGTCGGTCTCGTGATCTGGATGACCCTGATCCACGAACGGGTTCAGGGCGACCTCCTCGGCCGGGTCAACAGCATCGACTGGCTCGTCTCGACGAGCCTGATGCCGATCGCGCTGGTGGTCGTCGGGCCTCTCGCCGACGCGTTCGGCGCGCGCGCACTGCTCGCGGTAATCGGGTTCGGCGGGGCGCTGCTCGTGCTCTCGTTCCTGCTCGTCCCGGGCGTTCTCGCCGGTGAGCAGCTCCGGAACCAGCCCGAGCCGACCTAGCCCGAGTCGGCGCGTTCGACGAAGCTCGCCAGGAGCTCGTTGAACGGCTCTCCGAGCCGCTGCACCGAGTGGCCTGCGCCGGGGAGAACGGCTCGCTCCGCACCGAGCCGCTCCTCGAGCACGTCGCAGAGCGCCTCGAACGCCGGGCTGTGCCCGCCCGAGACGACGAGCTTCGGGAACGGCGCGCGCGCCAGCTCGTCGAAGGGAATCACCGACTCCGACGGCGGACGCTCGATCATCAGGGTTCGCGCACCCTGCAGGAGCTCGGGTGTGAGCTGGCCCGGAGGAGTGGACGAGCCCACGAGCCCGAGGAAGCCGCGCAGGAACTCGGCCGGATCGCGGGAGCCGCTCGTCCAGTGCGCCTCGATCCGTGCCATGAACTCGTCGGCGGCCGGAATCCCGCGTGCGACGCCGAAGGCGGGCGGCTCGACCACGGTCAGGGAGCGCAGGAGCTCCGGGCGCCGCGCCGCCGCGAGCAACGCGATCACGCCGCCGTACGAGTGCCCGATCAGGTGCGTCCGCGGCTCGAGGAACGGCTCCAGCCAGACGGCCTCGTCCTCGAAATCGACCTGCTCGACGTCTGGTCCGGGCGGGAAGCCGCGCCGGTTCGGCGCCACGATCTCGAATCGGTCGCCGAGCGGTTTCTGCGCGCTCCAGGTCAGCTCCGCATTGACGACGGAACCGTGAACGAACAAGAGGCGAGGTTGGCTATCCATGCGGGTTTCGGGTGTCACAAAGTACCCCCTCGCGCACCCTTCGACGCTGCTATTCTCGCCCCGGATGCAGGGGAACCCACGCCCGTCCTTCCAGCCCGCGGAGGCGGGCGCAGTTTTGGCTGGCACCGTCGGCATGTGCGGCGGCGCCGGCGCGCTCGTCGGCTGGGCGGCCGGAGACACGGGTTACGGCGTGCTCGCCGGCGTGGTCATCGGGCTTCCCGCCGGAGTCTTCGCCGTCTACCGCAGGTTCAAGGGCTACTTCTCGTGACGGGCGGGCTCCTGTCCACGCCGCGGCCGGTTCCCGGCCGCCGGGCGCCCTTGCTCGCGGGAGCCGGAGTCGTCGTGCTCGCGCTGCCGGTCTTCATCGTCGCCGGCTTTCCGCTCGGCGGCTGGGCGCTCGCTGCGGTGCTGTGGATCGCCGGTGAGCTGCTCGAGGTCTGGCTCAATCGGCTGCCGACCGGCGCCGAGCACCTCGGCTCGTCCGGTCTCGTCGCGCTTGCGCACTCGTTCCGCGGGATCGGCGTGATCATCGTCCTGGCCGCCGTCACCGTGGCCAACCGTGACGTCGGCCTCGCGGCCCTCGTCGTCTACGCATTCGCGTACTCCCTCTCGCTCTGCGTGTCGCTCGTCGAGTACTTCGGCGGGGAGAAGCTCGGATGACCGGGATCCTCACCCTCGCCGCTTCGTTCAATCCTGCGAACGAGTTCGAGCTGAAGCAGTGGGTCGGGATCCACCTCGGCCCGATCGACATGTCGATCAACAAGGCCGTCGTCTACCTCGCGATCTCGGCGCTCGTGACGATCTTCATTGGGATCTTCACCATGCGCAGCCGGGTCGCGCTGCTCCCGAGCAAGCGGCAAACGGTGGGCGAGGTGATCTACGAGCTCGCGCAGACGCAGATCGCCGCGCAGGGGTTGCCGACGAAAGCCATCAACCGCTGGTTCCCGTACGTCGCCTCGCTGTTCCTCTTCATCCTCACGATGAACCTTCTCGGCTTCATCCCGCTTCCCCTGACCGGGGACAAGTGGCACGGCGTGCCGACGTGGGGGATCTATGCGGTCACCTCACAGCTGTCGGTCACGTTGGTGCTCGCGCTCCTGAGCGTCGTCTTCAGCCACATCGAGGGGGTTCGTTACAACGGCTGGAAGCACTTCAACTTCTTGCCCTCGGGTCTCCCGCCGTGGTCGGTGAAGACCGCCATCCCGCTCGCGCTCATGTATCTGCTCGAGCTGATCTCCCAGATCTTCCGCATCATCAGCCTCAGCGTCAGGCTCTACGCGAACATGCTCGCCGGACACATCCTGATCCTCGTCTCGATCGGGCTGCTCTTCATCCTCAGCGGCCTTACGTTCTGGATCGTCGCAGTCTTTGCATTGCCGATCGGGATCGCCTTCTACATCTTCGAAGTCGCGATCGTCGTCACTATTCAGGCGTTCATCTTCGCGGCCCTGTCCGCCATCTACATCGGCACGGCCATCGAGCCGGACCACTAAAAGGAGGGAACGGTGCTCCACCTGCTGGTTGCAACCTCAGACACCATCAAGGCCGCGCAGGCGCTTGGTTTCGGGCTCGGCATGGGTCTCGGCTCGCTCGGCGCCGGCATCGGAATCGGATACGTATTCGGGTCGATGATCCAGTCGGTCGCCCGCCAGCCCGAGCTGCGCGGCGAGCTGCAGGGGATCATGTGGCTCGGCTTCGCACTGACCGAGGCGGTCGTCTTCTACGGCCTCGTCGGCGGCTTCCTCGGCTTCGTCCTCGTCAAGTAGATGCTCGTCGTCGCCGCCTCCAGTCCGCTGACCAAGGTCATCCCGGGGCTGATGATCTGGACGATCATCTTCTTCCTGATCGTGTTCTTCGTCCTGAAGAAGTTCGCCTTCAGCAGGATCCAGGAGGCGCTCGACGCGCGTCAGCAGTCGATCCAGCGCTCGATCGAGGCAGCCGATGAGGCACGCGACGAGGCCCAGCGGCTGCTCGAGGAGCACCGCAAGCTGATCGCCGAGGCACGCAGCCAGGGCGAGGCGATCCTCGCCGAGGCGCGCAAGACGCGCGAGTCGATGGAGCAGCGGATGCGCGACGAGACGGAGGCCGAGCGGCAGCGCCGGCTCGAGGAGACGCGGAAGGAGATCGCCGCCGAGACGGCGCGCGCCCTCCAGCAGATCCGCGCCGAAGTCGGCGAGCTCACGCTCGAGGCCGCGTCGCGGGTCGTCGGGCGCACGCTCGACGCCGACCGCGATCGCGAGCTCATCTCCGAGGCCATCGCCGGCCTCGACTTCTCGCGCCTGGAGGACTCCGCCTAGTGGCGGTTGCCCACCGCATCTACGCCGAGGCGCTGTTCGGCGCCGCGAAGGACGCGGGCAAGCTCGCCGACGTGCACGAGGCGCTGGCCGACTTCGCTGCGGCTGTAGCCGCGTCGCCGGAGCTGCACGCCGTTCTGCGCAACCCGCAGCTCGAGCCGAGCGCCAAGGGCGCGATCCTCGCCGACCTCGCAGGCGACGAGGAGCCGCTCTTCACACACTTCCTCCAGGTGGTGGCGGAGAAGGGGCGCGCGGGCGAGCTCGAGGAGATCGCGAAGGAGTTCGAGCGCCTGATCGCGCGCGAGGAGCGGCGCATTACCGTGGAGCTGACGACGGCGCGCGAGCTCAGCGACGCCGAGACGGAGGCGATCCTGAAGCAGATCGAGAAAGCGGCGGGCCGCAAGGTCGAGGCGACGCAGAAGGTCGACCCCGACCTCGTAGGCGGCATCGTCCTGCAGGCGGGCTCGCTTCGCGTCGACGCGAGCGTGCGCGGACGACTGGAACGACTGAGAAACGAACTCGTGAAGACGTGAGGAGAGAGCCTTGAAGCTGCGCCCCGAAGAGATCACGTCGATCCTGCGCCAGCGGATCGAGCAGTACGACGTCGAGACCGACCTCGCGGAAGTCGGCACCGTCCTTCAGATCGGCGACGGCATCGCCCGCATCTACGGCCTCGAGAACGCCGGCTCGCTCGAGATGCTCGAGCTCGAGCACGGCGTCACCGGCCTCGCCTTCAACCTCGAGGAGGACGACGTCGGCGCCGCGCTGTTCGGCGAGTGGGAGAAGGTGAGCGAGGGCGAGCCGGCCCGCCGCACCGGACACGTCGCGAGCGTTCCCGTCGGCGAGGCGCTGCTCGGCCGCGTCGTCGACCCGCTCGGCAACCCGCTCGACGGCCGGGGTCCGATCGACGCGAAGGAGACCCGCCCGCTCGAGTTCAAGGCGCCGGGAGTCGTCGAGCGGCAGCCCGTGAAGCAGCCGCTGATGACCGGCATCAAGTCGATCGACTCGATGACGAACGTCGGTCGCGGCCAGCGCGAGCTGATCATCGGCGACCGCTCGACCGGCAAGACGGCGATCCTGGTCGACACGATCCTCAACCAGCGCGAAACCGACGTGCACTGCATCTACGTCGCGATCGGCCAGAAGGCCTCGACCGTCGCCGGCATCTACGAGCGGCTGCGCGAGGCGGGTGCGATGGAGTACACGACGATCGTCACCGCCGCCGCGCACGAGGCCGCGCCGATCAAGTGGATGGCGCCGTTCGCCGGCTGCGCGATGGGCGAGCACTTCCTCTTCAACGGCCAGCACGCGCTCGTGATGTACGACGACCTCTCGAAGCACGCCGACGCGTACCGGCAGTTGTCGCTGTTGCTGCGCCGGCCGCCGGGCCGCGAGGCGTTCCCCGGCGACGTCTTCTATCTCCACTCACGGCTGCTGGAGCGTGCGTGCAAGCTCAACGACGAGCTCGGTGGCGGCTCGCTGACGGCGCTGCCGGTGATCGAGACGCAGGCGGGCGACGTGTCGGCGTACATCCCCACCAACGTGATCTCGATCACCGACGGGCAGATCTTCCTGCAGTCGGAGCTCTTCTACTCGGGCGTCCGCCCGGCGGTGAACGTCGGCATCTCCGTCTCACGCGTCGGTGCGTCGGCGCAGACGAAGGCGATGAAGAAGGTCGCCGGCCGGCTGCGGCTCGACCTCGCGCAGTACCGCGAGCTCGAGGCGTTCGCGCAGTTCGGCTCGGAGCTCGACAAGGCGACGCAGCAGGCACTGACGCGCGGCGAGAAGATGGTCGCGACGCTGAACCAGCCGCAGTACCAGCCGTGGCCGATGGAGGAGCAGGTGGCTGCGATCTACGCGGGCAACGAGGGCTACCTCGACGAGATCCCGACGCCGCAGGTCTCGCGGTTCCAGGACGAGCTCCGCGAACACCTTCGCGCCGAGGGCGAGGTCTACAAGCAGATCCGCGAGACCGGCGACCTGCCCGACGAGCTGGCCCAGCAGCTGAACGGCGAGATCGAGAAGTTCAAGAACGGGTTCAACGTCGAGGGCGAAGACGCCGTCACCTAGCTAGATGGCCTCTCTCCAAGACCTCCGGCGCCGGATCTCGTCCGTCCGCAACACGCGCAAGATTACGAAGGCGCTCGAGCTGGTCGCCGGCGCGAGGCTCCGCCGCGCCCAAAACCGCATCGAGGAGATGCGGCCGTACGCCGACCGGATGCAGGAGCTGATGATCGGCACCGCGCGCGCGGCTTCGTCCCTCCGGAACCTCGCTCTTCTGCAGCAGCGCGAGCAGGTGCGGCGGGTCGCCTTCGTCGTCGTGACGGGCGACCGCGGTCTGGCCGGCCCGTTCAACGGGCAGGTGCTGCGCCGGGCCTTCGAGCTCGAGCGGCAGGCCCGGGCCGAGGGGCAGGACGTGACGTGGCTCGCGGTCGGGCGCAAGGGCGCTTCGACGCTCCGCTTCCGCCGGTACGAGCTCACGGCTCAGTGGGCCGGGTTTGCCGACAAGCCGACCTACCACGACGCGCAGGCGGTCGGCCACAAGCTCGCGGAGCTCTACGAGGCGGAGGAGGTCGACCGCGTCGTCCTGATCTACAACACGTTCGAGTCGGCACTCGTCCAGCGGGTGACCACGACCGAGCTGCTGCCGATCGGCGAGGACGTTCTCGAGGGCGAGACGTCCGGAGAGGAGCCCGAGGGTCCGAGGCCCGACTTCATCTACGAGCCTGAGCCGGAGGAGATCTTGCAGCGACTTCTTCCCGTCTACCTCGAGACGGAGATCTACCGCGCGCTGCTGGAGTCGGCGGCCGCGTTCCTGGCGTCGCAGATGACCGCGATGCGGAACGCGTCGAAGAACGCCGGCGAGCTGATCGACAACCTCACGCTCTCGCTGAACCGCGCCCGGCAGGCCGAGATCACGCAGGAGATCCTCGAAGTCGTCGCCGGCGCAGACGCGCTCACCGGCTGAGCCGGAAAAACGCCGGCCCGATGCGGTCGTTGCCGTACCCTTGCGCTCGCCGTGGAAAACGATGATCGTCTGACCGGGACGGTGCTCCCGGGCCGGTTCGAGTCTGTGCGGCTACTCGGTCGCGGCGGGATGGGCGCGGTGTTCCTCGCCTGGGATCCCGTGCTCTGCCGGCAGGTGGCGGTCAAGATCCTGGCGCAGGAGCTCGCCGGCGACGCGGTCATGCGCGAGCGGTTCGCCCGCGAAGCAGCGCTCGCGGGCCGGCTCGGGACGCATCCGCACATCGTCACGGCTCACGAGGCGGGCGAGTGGCAACAGCGGCCGTACGTCGTATTCGAGTACATGCCGGGCGGGAGCCTCGCGGACCAGCTCCGGGAGCACGGCGTACCACCAGGGTTGCAGGCGATGGAGTGGCTCGCGCAGGCGGCCGATGCGCTGGACTACGCGCACGCCGCGAAGGTCGTGCATCGCGACATCAAGCCGGCGAACCTGCTCCTCGACGCGGCTGGGGCCGTCAACGTCGCGGACTTCGGCGTCTCTCGGCACGACGGCCAGACGACGCTCACGGCGCAGGGCGAGGTCGTGGGCACGGCCGGTTACCTCGCCCCCGAGCAGCTCGACGATCGAGGCGCGACCGCGGCCAGCGACCGGTTTGCGCTGGGCGTCGTCGCCTATCAGCTCCTGACGGGCAAGCTCCCTGCCGCGACGCGCGTCGAACTGGAGGCGCCGATCGAAGCACTCTTCGACCGCGCGCTCGCCGACGAGCCGGATCGTCGCTTTCCGACCGCCACCGCGTTCGTCGATGCGCTCCGCGTGGCTGATGCAGCCGGTCCCGCGCCGACCGCGGTCGCGCGAACCCGGACGAGGCTCCTTCCGCCGCGGACGACTCCCGGCGCTCGTCCGGCTCCGGCGCCGGCTCGGCACAGGCAGCGGTCACGCTCCTGGCGGGTCGCCGTGTTCCTCCTCGTCGCCGTCGCCCTGGCTGTCCCGGCGACTGCGGGAGGAGTCTTCCTCGGCCGAAAATACGCTCGAACCCAAACCCTGGGGGCGTCGCAGCAGTCTCGCGAGATCGTGACGCGGTGCGCGGTGCAACCCTTCGGAGCCGACGCGAACCTCGTCGTCTCCGGCGTCGGCGCAATCCGTTTCTGCCGCTCGCAGGCCGAGACGCTGTCAACCCAGAGCGACGCCTGGTCGTATCGCGACAACACGAGGCTGCAGGCGCCGGACAGCGGAAACCCGACCAACCTCACCCGTATCTGCGGCCTGGCTCGCGGCCCGCTCGTCGCGGCGGTCTACGACGACCTCGGCAGGCGGATCGGCACCGACCTCTGCCATACATACGCCGCCGCAGGCTGGGCGGTGCGTACCTAGACCTGCGGCCTCAGCCGCTGCAGGCCGAGATGAACTCGAGGTCCGGGCCGGTTCCGCCGTAGGCAAAGCCGGTGCCGCCGCAGGACTCAGCTCCTTGGGACTTCCAGCCCCTGCTGCTCCAGGCGAACGACGGAGCCGACTTTCCGTTTGCACTGCTTGCCGTCAACGTCGACGCGGCCACCGGGGTCGCCTTGTCCCGCGTCACCACGAACTCCCAGGCGATCGCTTCGTACGGCGGGGCGGCGGTCAGACTGACCGCGGAAAGCGGACTGCCGTTCGGCCAGAGCAACTCGTACGGCTGGAAGATCTGGACGCCCGGCAGACCGACCGGGACGAGCACGAGGACCTGCGCATCCAGGAATCCTCCCTGCGAGGTGAGGGAGATCGAACACTGCGCGTCCATCGGCGCCGCGCTCCCGCTCGGCGCGTCGATCTGACCGTCGACCGGAAGTCCCGGGGTCTGCGGGAGGCAGTGGTCGAGGAGATGTCCGGCGGCCGCGGCGACCTCGCTGACCGCGGTGCTCGACGCGGGGCCGGACCACGGCGCGGTCACGCTCACGTTGAGCGTCGGCAGCGCCCGGCCTTCGCACTCCGGTGTGACCCGGAGCGGGCCTCGCCACCGCACGGGCACCTTCTCGGTCCCGAAGTGGAGGGTCTTGCCGGCCCGAAGCTTCCGCAGGATCGGGGGCGGGACAGGAATGCCCCGGAGAAGCGCGCCCGAGTCGTAGGTGGTTCCGTCCCCGGCTTTCAGGACGAGCGAGGGGCCGGAGACGCCTTCGGAGAACCTGATCGAGTGCCTGGAGAGGTTGCGGAGCGTGAACTTCACGCTGACGACCGGCCTGCCTGCACGTCCGAGCGGACGCTCGCGGTACAGAGCGCTCGGCCGCCGAGAACATGGCCGCTCGACGTCTCGGTGGGCCAGGGCAAGATCACGGCGGCGTTCGCGCTCCGCGTGCCGAGCCACGCCGAGAGCCCGAGGATGAGCGCAACCAGCACACTCCCGCCTGCCAGCGCTTTCATGGCGCGGAAGATACGCCGCAGCCAGAGGTGCGTCCCAAGCCTTTCGTTCAGGTTGAGGGCCGGACCAGCTCCCGCGCGCGAGCGGCTTTGACGGCGGCGGAAAGCGTCGCGATGTCGTACGCGCCGTAGTGCCGCAGGCCGTTGATGAAGAAGGTGGGCGTGCCCGAAACCGCCGAGAGATCGGCCGAATCGACGTCCCACGCGATCCGTCCCGAGCCGTCTCTCGTACGCAGGTCCTCCTCGAAACGCTCGACGTCGAGCCCGAGCTCGCGCGCGTAGCCCAGGAGATCGCGGAAGGTGAGCGCATCCTGGTGCTCGAGGAGCAGGTCGTGCATCTCCCAGAACGCGCCCTGGTTCGCCGCGGCTTCCGCTGCCTCGGCCGCTTGCTGGGCGCTCGGGTGGACGTCGTTGAGCGGCAGATGCCGCCAGGCGTAGGCCACGTCGCCGTGCTCGCGCAGCAGCTCGCGCACGACCGGCTCCGCCTGCCCGCAGAACGGGCATTCGAAGTCGCCGTACTCGAGCACCGTGACCGGCGCGTCGACCGGGCCGCGGATGTGGTCGCGCTCGGGGTCGACCGGTTCGGCGAGGTCGACGATCAGGTCCGGAGTGCCGAGCAGCATCCTGATCCGCAGCCGCCGTGGCAGGCGGTTCGTCGCAAAGGCGAAGAGCCACGTGAGCGCCGCGGCGAGCACTGCCGCGCTGAGGACGTCCGACCTTCGCCTCGTCGAGCTCGGCTCCCTGGAACGCGAGATCGGCGATCAGGATGGAGACGGTGAACCCGATCCCCGCGAGCGTCCCCGCCGCCGCCACCGAGGCCCAGCCGACCGGCGGGCGCAGCCGGCCGCGGCTGATCTTGGTCGCAAGCCAGCTGGCCCCGACGATTCCGATCGGCTTGCCGAGCACGTAGCCGAAGATGATCCCGAGCGTCACGGGCGACGAGTACGCAGTCGAGAGGAACCCGGCGCTCAGGTGGACGCCGGCGTTCGCGAGGGCGAAGAGCGGCACGATCACGTAGCTCGTCCAGGGGTGCCAGAGCGACTGGAGCCGCTCGTTCGGCGAGACCGCCGATCGCAGCGCCGACCGTGCCGACCGCGAGAGCTCGCCCGTCGGCTGCTCCCGGAAGAGGCGGAAGAGATCGCTCGCGCGCTCGAGGTCGACGCGCTGAGCGGGATACGCGAGGGCGATCACGCCGCCCATCAGGCCCGCGACCACCGGATCGACGCCCGACTCGTAGAACGCGATCCACACCGCCGTGCCGAGCACGAAGTAGACGAGGCCGTAGTGGATGTCCGCAGCGCGGACTCCGAGGATGCAGCCGAAGAGCGCTAACGCGACGAGCAGCGGGACGACCGAGATCGAGCCGCTGTACGCGATCGCGATCACGAGCAGCGCGACGATGTCGTCGACGACCGCGACCGTGAGGAGATACGCGCGCAGCCGGTCGGGCAGGCCGCTTCCGACGAGCGCGAGCAGCCCGAGCGCGAATGCGGTGTCCGTCGACATCGCGGTTCCCCAACCGTGGATCGAGCTGTGGCCGGCGTTGATCGCGAGGTAGATCAGGATGGGGACGACCATCCCGCCGAGTCCGGCAAGCAGCGGCAGCGCGACCCGGCGCCGTTCGCGGAGCTCGCCGAGGTCGAACTCCCGGCGGGCTTCGAGCCCGATCACGAAGAAGAAGAAGGTCATGAGGCCGCTGTTGATCCAGCCGCGCAGATCCATCGAGATCCCGTGTGCGCCGAACCGGATCGAGAGAGTCGTCGTCCAGACGCGCTCGTACGACGCGTGGTCGACATTCGCCCAGACGAGCGCGACCAGGATGGCGCCGAGCAGGACCGCGGCGCTCCCCGTCTCCGTGTTGAGGTAGGCCCGGAGCGGCGTCTGGAGGTTTCGAGTCCAGGCCGTGCGGCCGCTGAACGGAGTTACGGACACGTCGGCCTCGGCCATGAGGGCAAGCTTCGCAAACGGCGTCGGTTCGACCGAGGGCGCGAACGCCGCTCGGCTAAAGTTCCCCTGCCTGCGGCCGCCCGCGAGCCGCGCCGACCTCGAGCATCAGGGGAGACTCAGTGGCCGATCAGAGCAACGGTGAGAACACGGGGAAGATCGTCGAGATCAAAGGCGTCGTGCTCGACGCCGTCTTCCCGGACCGGCTACCCGAGATCTATCACGCACTCCGTATCCAGGCTCCCGGGGAAGAGGGCCCGCGCGAGCTGATCGCGGAGGTGCAGCAGCACCTCGGCGACGATCGCGTGCGGGCCGTCGCCATGGACTCGACCGACGGGCTCGCGCGTGGGGTCGAGGTCGTCGACACCGGGGGGCCGATCTCCGTGCCCGTGGGCGAACAGACCCTCGGCCGCATCTGGAACGTGATCGGCGAGCCCGTCGACGGCAAGGAAGCCGCGAAGGGCGACCGCTGGCCGATCCACCGCGACCCACCCGCCTTCAGCGACCTCTCGCCGGCGGTGGAGATCTTCGAGACCGGCATCAAGGTCGTCGACCTGATCGCGCCGTTCGTCCGCGGCGGCAAGGTCGGCCTCTTCGGCGGAGCGGGAGTCGGCAAGACCGTGACCATCACGGAGCTGATCCACAACGTCGCTCTCCAGCACGGCGGCGTCTCGGTCTTCTCCGGTGTCGGCGAGCGGACGCGCGAGGGGAACGACCTGATGCTCGAGATGCAGGAGTCGGGCGTCATGGACAAGGTCGCGATGTGCTACGGCCAGATGAACGAGCCGCCGGGCGCGCGCCTGCGCGTCGGTCTTTCGGGCCTGACGATGGCGGAGTACTTTCGCGACGAGGGCCAGGACACGCTCCTCTTCATCGACAACATCTTCCGCTTCGTCCAGGCGGGCTCGGAGGTATCGGCGCTGCTCGGCCGCATGCCGGGCAACGTCGGCTACCAGCCGACGCTCGCGACCGAGATGGGGCAGCTGCAGGAGCGCATCACCTCGACGCGCACCGGCTCGGTCACGTCGGTGCAGGCGATCTACGTGCCGGCCGACGACCTCACGGATCCGGCCCCCGCGAATACGTTCGCGCACCTCGACTCGACGACGGTACTCGACCGCGCCATCGTCGAAAAGGGGATCTATCCGGCCGTGAACCCGCTGCAGTCGACCTCGCGGGCGCTGCAGCCGGGAATCGTCTCCGCAGAGCACTACACGACGGCGACGCGCGTGCAGGAGGTCTTGCAGCGCTACGCCGACCTGCAGGACATCATCGCCATCCTCGGCATCGACGAGCTCTCCGACGAGGACAAGCTCGTCGTCGCACGCGCGCGCAAGATCGAGCGCTTCCTCTCGCAGCCGTTCTTCACCGCGGCGCAGTTCACGGGCACGCCGGGCGAGTTCGTGAAGCTCGAGGACACGATCCGCGGCTTCACCGAGATCCTCGACGGCAAGCACGACGAGCTGCCCGAGCAGGCGTTCTACATGGTCGGGACGATCGAGCAGGCCGCGGAGCGCGGGAAGCAGCTCGGCGGCGACGAGCCGGACGACGCCGCCGAGCGCGAGGCCGACGAGCAGGCCGCGTAGGCGATGGCGGATCATCCGCTCTTCCCGGTCTCGGTCGTGACGCCCGAGGGGCCGGCGTTCGAAGGAGAGGCCGAGATGCTGATCGTGCCGGGTGCAGCGGGCGAGATCGGCGTGCTCGCGCGGCACGCTCCGCTCGTCGCGATGCTGCAGGCCGGCTCGACCAGGGTTCACCTGGGCGACGGCGAGGTGCGTGAGTTCGCGACCGGCCCCGGCTTCTTCCAGGTGCTCGACAACCGGGCGATCGCACTCGTCGACGACGCGGTCGCGGCGGGGGACATCGACGAGGCGCGGGCGCGGGGGCAACTCGAGGAGGCGCAGGCCGAGCTCGAGCGCGTCGAGGCAGGCGACTCCACCGCCGACCGCTGGCAGCTCGAACAGCGGATCAAGCACGCCGAGAACCAGCTCACGGTTCGCGGCGCGAGCTAGCGCCGTCAGTAGCGGTCGATGTCGACCAGGCGCTGGTCGCTGATGCCGAAGTGGTGGGCGATCTCGTGGAAGACGGTACGCCGTACCTGACTCCGTAGACGCTCCGGGTCGCCGCCGCTCATCCGCTCCATCGGGCCGCGGTAGATCGTGATCTTGTCCGGCAGCGCTCCCGAGTAGTACGGGCCGCGCTTCCCCCACGGGATGCCCTCGTAGAGGCCGAGCAGGTTCTGTCCGGGCGGCGGCTCGTCCTCGACCGTCACGGCGACGTTCGTCATCAGATTGCGGATGTCGTCCGGCAGCTCGTCGAGCGCGTCGGCCACGAGCTGGTCGAAGTCCGTCTCGGATTCGTGGCTCATCGCCCCGATCCTAGGGCGAGGCGGAGGCCTCAGTGAGCACGGCGCCCTCCCGGAGGGCGTCTTCCAGGGGAGCGGCCATCGCCGCGTCGTGCACAGCCGCGTACACATCGCCGAGCTCTTCCTTCGCTGTCGCTTTCGCCTCGTCGAAGCGTGCCTGCTCGTGGGCCTGGAGCAGGATCCCCGCATCGGCGAGCAACCGGTCGGCGATCCCGGCCAGATATGCGGCGCGGGCTGCGTCGTTCTCGAGCAGGCAGAGCCGGACGAACGCAGCGAGCGTGTACGCCATCACCTCCTTGAAGCCGAGCTCGAGCGTCAGTGCAACCGCCTGGCTGAGCCAGTCGCGCGCCGGTTCGAGCCGGCCCGCCTGGAGGTTGTGGCTTCCGAGGTTGTAGAGAGCGATCGCCGCGTTCGGCTTGTGGCTCCACTGGAGCGACAGCGCCTCCTCCGTGACCTCGATCGCGCGCGCGTAGTCGCCCCGCTCCGCTTCGATGTGCCCGATGTTGGCGAGGACGGTGGCGAGCCTGGCCGGCACGTCGAGCCGGCGAAACAGCGCTGCGCTCTCGTCGAGCAGTGCGCTCGCTTCGGCGAACTCCTGTCGCGCCGCCGCGACGGTGCCGACGTCGCAAAGCAGGCGCGCGACCCAGACGTCGTCGCCGACGTCTCGTGCGAGCGCAAGAGCTGCCTCGAAGCGCTCGCGGGCGAGCGAGAGGTTGCCGAGGCGGAACCAGACGGTTCCGCTGACCGAGAGAGCCTTCATCCGCAGCTCCGGCGCCGCGTCGACCGAGCGGGCGAGCGCCTCGTCGAGCCATCGCGCTCCTTCTCTGAAGTGGCCGCGAACCTCCCAGAAGAGCCGCAAGGAGCTCGAGGTGCGGAGCGCGAGCTCGGGCGCGTGCTCGACCGACCAGGCCAGAGCCGCTCGGATGTTGTCGTGCTCGGGCTGGATCCGGTCGAGCCAGACCGTCGCGTCCTCGCCCGCCACCGTGCGCTCGGACATCGTCTCGGCCAGCTCGGTCAGCCACTCCGCGTGCCGCCGCCGCACCTCCGCGGCTCCGGTTTCCTCGAGACGCTCGACCGCGAAGTGGCGGACCGTCTCGAGCATTACGAAGCGCGAGTCGCGCCGCCGCAGCAGGTTGTTGTCGACGAGCGTGCCGAGCGTCTCGAGCGTCGACTGGCAGACCTGCTCCGCGGCCTCCAGCGTGCAGCCGCCGACGAAGACGCCGAGTCGGGCGAACGTCAGGCGCTCCGCGGGGCCGAGCAGGTCGTAGCTCCAGCGGATCGTCGCCGCGAGTGTCTGCTGCCGCGCCGGCGCGTCGCGCGGGCCGGACGGGAGAAGGTTCGGCTCGCGCTCGAGCCGCTCCAGGATCTCCGCAGGGGCGAGCAGCTTCGCGCGTGCCGCGGCGAGCTCGATCGCAAGCGGCAGCCCGTCGAGGCGCCCGCAGACGCGCGCGATCTCGGGCGCGCTCGCGGCGTCGAGCTCGAAGCCCGGCTCGACCGCACGTGCACGCGCCGCGAAAAGCCGCAGCGCGTCGGTCTTGACGAGCTCCTCGAACGGCAGATCGGCGTTCGGCGTCTCGAACGGCGGCACCGGATACTCCCGCTCTCCTGCGAGCCTCAGCGGCGCTCGGCTGGTGGCGACGATCCAGAGACGGGGCGCCGCCGCGAGCAGGTCGCCCACGAACGGCGCCGCGGCGAGCAGCTGCTCGAAGTTGTCCAGTACGAGCAGCACGCGCCGTTCGCGGAGATGGTCGGCGACCCGCTCGGCGAGGGGAAGCTCTCCCTCTTGGACGTCGAGCGACTCCGCGATCGTGGACACGAGCAGCTCGGGATCCGACACGGGGGCGAGGCCGACGAAGATCGCACCGTCGCGGAGCTCGGGCTCGAGCATGTGCGCGAGCGCGAGGGCGAGACGTGTCTTTCCCGTTCCGCCGGGCCCGGTGAGCGTGACGAGTCGTGCCCCCTCGTCGCGATAGAGCGCGCTGACCGCCGCCAGCTCCAGCCTGCGGCCGACCAACGGCGTGGGGGGTACCGGCAGCGGTCGGGTCGAGCGGCTAGGGGGCTCGGGAGCTGCAAGGCTCGAGTCCTGCTTGAGGATTGCGCGCTCGAGCTCCTGCAGCGCCGGGCTGGGGTCGAGGCCCAGGTCCTCCGCGAGGAGGTCACGGGCGTTGCGGTAGACCTCGAGCGCCTCCGCCTGGCGGCCGCAGCGGTAGAGGGCGAGCAGCCGCTGCTGCAGGAACTTCTCGCGGTACGGATGCTCGGCGGTGAGCTTCTCGAGCTCGGCCACGACGGCGTCGTGCCGCCCGCAGGCGAGCTCCGCGTCGAGGCGAAGCTCGAGCGCGGTGAGCCGTAGCTCGTCGAGATGCTCCGACTCGGCGGCGCGCCGCGCCTCCTCGGACAGGTCGGCGAGCGCCGGCCCGCGCCAGACCGCGAGCGCCTCTCGCAGGTCGTCGGCCGCATCGTCGGCGCGACCCGCTTCGAGCGCCGCCCGACCGCGTTCGAGCAGGCGCTCGAAGCGGTCGAGATCGAGTTCGTCCGCGTCGACGGCGGCGCGATACCCCTTGCCGGCGGTCTCGATCCGCTCTGCGCCGAGCGCGCGCCGGAGCCCGTGGACGTAGACCTGCAACGACTGCACGGCGGATGAGGGCGGTACCTCTCCCCACAGGCCGTCGATCAGCTGCTCGGCCGTCACCACTCGCCTGCGGTTGACGAGCAGAAGTGCGAGCAGCGCCCGCTGCTTCGGCGCGCCGAGCGCAGCCGAATCGCCGTCCACCAGGGCCTCGATCGGCCCCAGGATGCGGAATTGCACCGAAATCCCCTGTCCCCCTTAAGTCCTGACCAAGCGGATCTTAAGCGGCACCTCCGACGCTGCATAGGCAGCCGCGAAAGGCGGCCCAACCGAGAAGGAGGCACGCATGATCCGCGCAGGAGATTCGATCGAGAACCCGGTCACCGGCGAGCGCCTCGTCTTCCGCCAGACGAGCCGCGAGACGAACGGCGCAGCCGTCGTGATCGAGACCTACGTCCAGCCGAACGGCTTCGTCGCCGCGGCACACGTCCACCCGAGCCAGGAGGAGCGCTTCGAGGTCCTCCGCGGCACCGTCGGCTTCAAGCTCGGCCGTGAGAAACTCGTCGCCGGGCCCGGCAAGCGCCTCACAGTGCCGGCCGGCACGCCGCACAAGTTCTGGAATGCGGGCGATGAGGTCGCGCACTTCGTCTGCGAGATCCGTCCTGCACTGCAGTTCGAGTCGCTGATCGAGACGATGTTCTCGCTCGCCGCCGACGGCAAGACGAACCGGAAGGGAATGCCGAACCCGCTGCATCTCGCGGTCATCGCCCAGGCCCACTTCGACACCGTGCAGCTGCCGTTCCCGCCGGCGATTCTCCAGCGGCTGGGGCTGGCTCTCGGCAGCCCGCTCGGCCGGATGCTCGGCTATCAGCCCGTCTACGTCCCCGCGCCGGCACCGGTCGGCGTGCCCGCCGCGACGGCAGCAGCCTGATGCGGCGCGTCGTCTTCATTTCCGGGCTCGCGGTCGCCCTGCTGCTGCTTGCAGGCCTCGGGGCGTCGATCTCGCTGGCCCGTTCCGTCCGCTCGAAGGTGCGTGCGCGTCCGAGGCGCGCACGCACCGCCAACCCATCCTCACTCGCCTTCGAAAGGAGCCTCGCATGAACAATTCGGACAACCGCCGGTGGGCGCTCGCCGGCCTGATCACCGTCGCGCTTTGGATCGCCGGCGTCTTCCTCGTCACCCAGAACCAGCCTGGCGACCACGCAACGGGCAGCGACATCCTCGCCTTCTACAAGTCCAATACGAACACGATTCTCTTCGGCGGCTGGCTCTTCATGCTCGGCTGTCTCGGATTCGTGACCTTCGTCTCCGGGCTGCGCCTGCGTCTTGCCGACGCTGTGGGGGAGAGGTCGCAGCTGCCGGGGCTCGCGTTCGCCGGCGCGGTGATGACGGGCGTCTTCGGGATGATCTTCGCGGCGACCGACGTCGGCGGCGCGGTCGACAAGACCGACATCGGCCCGGCGACGGCCGCCGCATTCCATCACCTCGGCGACGTGTTCTTCGTCTGCGCCGAGCTCGCGGCCATGCTGCCGATCGGAGTGGTCGCGCTGGTCGCCTGGCGCACGCGCGTCCTTCCGCGCTGGTGGGCCGTCTTCAGCGGGCTGCTCGTGATCGTGCTGCTCATCGGCCCGGTCGGCTGGATCGGCCTGATCTTCGGACTGCCGATCTGGACGCTCGGCACGAGCCTGTTCGTCCTGCTGAGGTCTCGCGCACCGATGCGGACCGCCGCAGCGGCCGCCTGAGGCGCGAGTGGGAGAGGAGGCGCGCTTCGGGGTCGGCGCGCCTCCGCGGCCCTACCTCAGCCCACGCGGCTCGCGATCTTCGAAGCGCCTTCATGCGCCGGCAGGTAGAGCCGCTCGACGTATTCCGTCACCATCCGCGCGGTGCCGTAGCGCGGCCCCAGCTCGGCGATCGATTCCCGCATGAGCGCGATCCATCTCTGCGGCAGGCCGTCCTCGTCGCGCTCGTAGTACGCCGGCAGCACCTGCTGCTCGAGCACGGCGTAGAGCGCCTCCGCGTCCGCTTCGTCCTGCTCCGCCTCGTCCGCGTCCTCCCCTGCCAGGCCCTCAATTGCGAATCCGCACGTGGGCGAATGGGCCTCGGCCCACCAGCCGTCGAGGATGGAGCAGTTGAGCACGCCGTTCAGCGCGGCCTTCATCCCGGACGTACCGGACGCCTCGAGCGGCCGCCGCGGCGTGTTGAGCCAGACGTCGACGCCCTGGACGAGCCGTCGCGCGAGCGTCATCTCGTAGTCCTCGAGGAAGACGACGCGCCCCGCCGACGTGGGCTCGCGCGCGAAGTCGACCACGAGCTGGATCACGTCCTTGCCGCCCTCGTCGGCCGGATGCGCCTTGCCGGCCACGAGCACCTGGATCGGCCGTTCGGAGTCGGCGAGGAGCTTCGCGAGGCGTCCGGGGTTGCTGAAGAGGAGGCTCGCGCGCTTGTAGGTGGCGAAGCGGCGGGCGAAGCCGATGGTGAGGACGTCCGGGTCGAGCTCGCGTGCGCCGCGCGTCTCGGTGACGAAGCCGAGCAGCCGCTGCTTTCCGGTGCGGTGTGCGACCCACAGGTCTTCCGCCGGCAGCTCTCGCGCCAGCTCGAATTGCGGATCCGTGTCGCCGAGCAGCACCTCGAGCTCGGGCGAGATCCACGTCCGCTGGTGGACGCCGTTCGTGATCGACGTGATCGGCACCTCGTCGCTGCGCCGCTCGGGCCACAGGCCGTGCCACATCTCGCGCGAGACGGCACCGTGGAGCTCGGAGACGGCGTTCGCGTACTTCGACGTGCGCAGCGCGAACGGTGTCAGCCCGAATCGCGTATCGGTCGGATCTACCTTGCCGAGCGCGGCGAAGTCGTCCCACGCGAGGCCGCAGCGCTCGACGAGCGCTTCGAGATTGCGCCGCACGAGCTCGGGCTCGAACACCTCGTTCCCGGCCGGGACGGGCGTGTGGGTCGTGAAGACGGTCGACGCGCGCAGCCGCTCGAGCGCCTCGTCCGCCGACAGGCCCTGCTCCTCGACGAGCTCGCGCATCCGCTCGAGCTGGAGAAAGACGGAGTGCCCTTCGTTCATGTGGAACACCGACGGGTCGAGCCCGAGCCGGCGCAGCACGCGGACGCCGCCGACGCCGAGCACGAGCTCCTGCCGCAGCCGGTTCTCGCGGTCGCCGCCGTAGAGTCGGTCGGTCACGTCTCGCGCCCAGTCGGAGTTCCCTTCCACCTTCGTGTCGAGGAGGTAGAGGGAGATGCGGCCGACGCGGGCGCGCCAGACGCCGAGCCGCACGGGGACGAGGCTGCCGCTGTCGTCGGCGAGCTCCACCACCGGAGCCATCGGGACGAGCTCGAGCGGCAGGCGGCTCGTGTCGTTGCGCGGATACCGCTCGACCTGCCTGTCCTTCTCGTCGAGCCGCTGGCGGAAGTAGCCGCGGCGGTAGAAGAGGCCGATCCCGACGAGCGGCACGCCGAGCTCCGACGCGGCCTTGAGGTTGTCGCCCGCCAGCACACCGAGGCCGCCGGAGTAGACGGGGAGGCTCTCGTCGAGGCCGAACTCCGCCGAGAAGTACGCGACGAGGAGGTCGTCCGGCCCGCCCCGGCTCTGCCACCACGTCTCCTCGCCGCGGTCGCGGATGCGCCGTCCGTCGACTCGCGCGAGCTGCTCGAGATACGCCGGCGTCAGGAAGCGGGCGAGGTCCTCGTCGGTCAGCTCGGACAGCAGCGCAGTCGGGTTGTGGTGCAGCTCGGCGAACCGCCGCGGGTCGAGCTCGGTGAAGAGGCGCCGCGCCTCCGCGATCCAGGAGAAGGAGAAATCACTCGCGATCTCGCTGAGTGCCGCACGCAGCGTCGCGCCGTCGTGAACCTGATTCACGAGGCGGCACCCTAGCGTCCGCTTCACCCTTCGCGCGGAGGGTGGCTGCTAGCGTTTCGGCTACCCGGAGAGCTTTGACAGGCAGCTTGGCGACCGGGTCAACAAACGCCTAAAGCGCCCGAGAGCGCCGCCTCCCGGGCCTTGATAAGGAGCGCAGGTGCAGGACACGCGGGAACGGCTCGAATCCATCCTCCGGCAGCGCATCGCCGTCCTCGACGGCTCGTGGGGCGTGCTGATCCAGAAGCGCGTGCGCGGCGAGGAGGCGTACCGGGGAGAACGCTTCCGCGACCACTCGCGCGACGTGGCGGGCAACCCGGACATCCTCAATCTGACGCGGCCCGAGATCGTCCGCGAGATCCATCGCTCGTACTTCGAGGCCGGCGCCGACATCGCCACCACCAACACCTTCACGGCGACGAGAATCGGCCAGGCCGACTATGCGCTCCAGGACGTCGCCGCCGAGATGTCGCTCGAGGGAGCGAGGCTCGCGCGGGAGGTGGCCGACGAGTTCGACGGTTTCGTGGCCGGCTCGGTCGGGCCGCTCAACGTCTCGCTCTCGCTGTCCCCGCGGGTGGACGATCCGTCGTTCCGCTCCGCCACCTTCGACGAGGTCGCCGAGGCGTACGCCGAGCAGATGCGAGCGCTGCGCGAGGGCGGCGTCGACCTGCTCCTGATCGAGACGGTCTTCGACACGCTGAACGCGAAGGCTGCGATCGTCGCCGCGCAGGACGCTGCGCCCGACCTGCCGCTCTGGCTCTCGTTCACGGCCGTCGACAAGAGCGGTCGCAACCTCTCCGGCCAGACAGTCGAGGCGTTCTGGATCTCCGTGGAGCACGCACAGCCGCTCGTGGTGGGTGTCAACTGCTCGCTCGGTGCAGCTCAGCTGCGGCCCTACGTCGAGGACCTCGCCCAGCTCGCACCGACCTGGGTCGCCTGCCATCCGAATGCCGGATTGCCGAACGCGCTCGGCGAGCACGACGAGCAACCCGAGGACACGAGCCGGTTCCTCGGCGAGTTCGCGCGCGACGGCCTCGTCAACATCGTCGGCGGCTGTTGCGGCACGACGCCCGAGCACGTCCGCCAGATCGCGGCGGCGGTCGACGGCGTGGCTCCGCGGAGCGTCCCCGAGCGGCGCTCGGCCACCCGGTTCAGCGGCCTCGAGCCGCTGGAGCTGAGAGCGGACTCCAACTTCACGCTGATCGGCGAGCGCACGAACATCACCGGCTCGGCGCGCTTCCGGCGGCTCGTCGAGGGGGGCGACTTCCAGGCGGCGCTCGACGTCGCACTCGAGCAGGTGCGAGGCGGGGCGAACCTCCTCGACGTGAACATGGACGCCGACCTGCTCGACGGCGAGCGGGCGATGACGACCTTCCTCAACCTCGTCGCGACCGAGCCCGAGGTCGCGCGGATCCCGATCGTGATCGACAGCTCGCGCTGGTCGGTGCTCGAAGCCGGGCTCAAGTGCGTACAGGGAAAGGGCGTCGTCAATTCGCTCTCGCTGAAGGAGGGCGAGGAGCCGTTCCTCGAGCAGGCGCGCGCGGTGCGGCGCTACGGCGCGGGCGTCGTCGTGATGGCCTTCGACGAGGAGGGCCAGGCCGAGACGGCCGAGCGCAAGGTCGCGATCTGCGAGCGCGCGTACAGGCTTCTGGTGGAGCAGGTCGGCTTCCCGCCCGAGGATCTGATCTTCGACCCGAACGTCCTCGCCGTGGCGACCGGCATCGAGGAGCATCGCGGCTTCGCGAAGTCCTTCCTCGAGGCGCTGCCGCTGATCAAGGCAAGTTGCCCCGGCGCGCGGACGAGCGGCGGGATCTCGAACCTCAGCTTCGCGTTCCGCGGCAACGACGCGGTGCGCGAGGCAATGCACTCCGCGTTCCTCTACCACGCGATCCGCGCCGGTCTCGACATGGGGATCGTCAACGCCGGCCAGCTGGTCGTGTACGAGGACATCGAGCCGGAGCTGCATGGGCTCGTCGAGGACGTGATCTTCGACCGCCATCCGGACGCGACCGAGCGGCTGGTCGAATATGCCGGGCGCGTGCACGGCGAGGCGACGCGGCGCGAGGTCGACCTCTCGTGGCGCGAGGCGCCCGTCGAGAAGCGGCTCGAGCACGCGCTCGTGCACGGCATCGTCGACTTCATAGAGGAGGACACGGAAGAGGCGCGGCAGCGAGCCGACCGGCCGCTCGACGTGATCGAGGGGCCGCTGATGGCCGGCATGCAGGTGGTGGGCGATCTCTTCGGAGAGGGGAAGATGTTCCTGCCGCAGGTGGTGAAGAGCGCGCGCGCGATGAAGCGAGCGGTCTCCTACCTCGAGCCCTATATGGAGGCCGAGCAAGCCGCGGGCGGACCGCCGCGAGCTCGCGGCAAGGTAGTGCTGGCGACGGTCAAGGGCGACGTCCACGACATCGGCAAGAACATCGTCGGAGTCGTACTCGGCTGCAACGACTACGCGGTGGTCGACCTCGGCGTGATGGTCCCGGCCGAGCGGATCCTCGACGTCGCGGTCGAGGAGGAGGCGGACATCGTCGGGCTGTCCGGTCTGATCACGCCGTCGCTCGACCAGATGGTCGACGTCGCGCGGGAGATGGAGCGGCGGGGGATGGGGTTGCCGCTCTTGATCGGCGGCGCCACGACGTCGCGCCAGCACACCGCCGTGCGGATCGCTCCGGCGTACTCGCAGCCGGTCGTGCACGTCCTCGATGCCTCGCGCGTGGTGGGCGTCGTCTCCGACCTGCTCGATCCCGAGCGGCGCGTGCGGCTCGACAGCGAGAACCGCGCCGACCAGGACCGGCTCCGCGACCTCCACGCCGAGAAGGAGCGCAAGCCGCTGCTGCCGCTCGCGCGCGCACGCGAGAACCGGCAGCGCGTCTCGTTCGACGACCTGCCGGTGCCGGAGTTCACGGGCCGCCGGCTCGTCGAGCCGGAGCTCGCGACCCTCCGGGAGTACATCGACTGGCAGTTCTTCTTCCACGCGTGGGAGCTGAAAGGGAAGTTCCCGGCGATCCTCGAGCAGCCGGCCGCGCGTGATCTCTTCGACGACGCGCAGCGCCTGCTCGACCGGATCGTCGACGAGCGGCTGCTCTCCGCCCGTGGAGTCTTCGGCTTCTGGCCGGCGAAGGCCGAGGGCGACGACGTGCTCCTCGACGACGGGATGCGCTTCTGCTTCCTCCGCCAGCAGTCGGACTACGGGGACTCGCGCCCGAACCGGTGCCTCGCGGACTACGTCGCGCCGGCCGGCGACCACCTGGGCGCGTTCGCCGTCACCGCCGGGCTCGGCGCCGACGAGCTCGCCGCGGAGTTCGCGGCGGAGCTCGACGACTACCACGCGATCATGGTCAAGGCGCTCGCCGACCGCCTCGCCGAGGCGTTCGCCGAGTACCTGCACGAGGTCGCACGCCGCGCGTGGTACGAGACGGGGCCGCAGCTCCCGGCCGAGCAACTGCTCGCCGAGCGCTTCCGCGGCATCCGGCCCGCGTTCGGCTATCCGGCCTGTCCGGATCACAGCGAGAAGTCGGAGCTCTTCGCGCTGCTCGGCGCCGAGGAGGCCGGCCTCGCGCTCACCGAGTCGTATGCGATGACGCCGGCCGCGAGCGTGAGCGGCATCTACCTCGCGCATCCCGAGGCGCGCTACTTCTCGGTGGGCCGGCTAGGCCGCGACCAGGTCGACGACTACGCGGCGCGGAAGAGGGTCGCGCCGGCCGAAGTCGAACCCTGGCTACGACCGAATCTCGGCTACGAGCCGGCGGAACGTGAGGACGACATGAGAGTTGTTCCGCCTCTTCCGGAAGCTGAGCTATCCTCGGAGCCGGCGCCGCGGTGGGCGCCGATCTCGCATGCGGACGACTCTTAAACGCGGAATCGGGCAAGCCGCCGGGCAGAACGGCAACGGCCATTCGGCCACGGTGCCGCTGTTCGGCCCGATCGCCCGCTACCGGCAACCGGATCCGCCGCACCGGTCCGTCGTGGGTTGGATCCTGCGCGGCTTCGGCTGGCTCGTGCTCGCCCTCGCGGTGGTGGGCGCCGGAGTTGCGGGGGGTGCCTACCTCTACGGTCACGAGACTCTCAACGCGGTGTCGGCGACGAGCAAGCCACTCGTGTCTGCCGAGAAGAATGGCGATCTGGGGACGACGGTCCCGCCGCCGTCCCAACCGGCGATCGCTCTCGTCGCAGGCTACGACGTTCGGGGCGCGCCCGGCGGCGCCAATCCTTACGCCGGCTCGAACTCCGACACGCTGATGCTGCTGCGGGCCGACCCGAAGAACAACACGCTGTCGCTGCTCTCGTTCCCGCGCGACCTCTGGGTGAACATCTACTGCCACGGCAACGTGGTCGACACCCAGGACCGGATCAACTCCGCGTGGTCGAGTTGCGGCAACAACGGCCCCGACGCCACACTCGACACCATGGAGCACCTGACGGGGCTCCACATCAACTACCTGATCACGCTCGACTTCCACGCCTTCACGCAGATCGTCGACCATCTCCACGGCATCTATATGAACGTCGACCGGCGGTACTACATCCCCCCCAACACGGGCACGTCGGCCATCAATCTCCTCCCGGGTTACCAGAAGCTCGACGGCGCCGAGGCGCTTTCGTATGTCCGCTATCGCCACACCGACAGCGACATCTACCGCACCGGCAGACAGCAGCTCTTCCTCGACGCGCTGAAGAGCCGGGCCAAGACGGTTTCGATCATCGACGCATTGAAGGTGGTCGGAGACCTGAAGCACAACGTCGAGATTGCCAAGGGCGGCGGCGGCTCCGTGACCGCAGACGAGCTCAAGTCGTACCTCGGTCTCCTCTACGGCCTGCCGGCCGGCCACCTCTTCCGCAACTCGATCCCGCTCAACGACTTCCAGTATCCCGTGATCGGCGGGGCCGACGTGCTTACGACCTCCCAGAGCAACATCGCGGCTGCCGTGCACAGCTTCCTGCACCCGGACCTCCGCGTCGCGGCGGCGGTCGACGCCCAGTTCGGCGGGAAGAAGCAGACGCCCAAGAAGACGTCGAAACAGCACAAGCTGGCGAAGTCGAAGATCTCGGTGCTCGTCCTCAACGCGGGCAGGACTCCGGGCGAGGCCGAGAACACGTCGTACCGCCTGATGACGCACGGCTACACCACGAAGACGCTCCCCTCAGGCGACCAGGCGAACGCCCCGAAGGTGCAGAGCAACACGGTCGTCTACTACGACCCGGTCCAGCCGGACGCGAAGGAGGCAGCCCAGCAGCTGGCGCCTCTGTTCGGCTCGAACACCGTGGTCAAGCAGATGACGACCGTGATCTCGGACTTTGCGAGCCGCGCCGGCAATCCGCTCACGGTGGTCGCGGTCGGGACGAGCTTCGGCGGCACGCTCACCATCCCGAAGCCGCCGAAGGTGCTCCCGAAGCAGCCGCCGCAGGTGAGCGCAGGAGCCACGATGACGGCGCCCGCGCTGCGCAAGGTCTACGACCAGGTGCACTTCCCTCTGATGGTGCCGCACCTGGTGGCGCAGGGCTCGACGCTCTCCACCGACGACGGCGTGCGCGGCTTCAAGCCCCTCAAGAACCAGCACGAGGTCGCCATGACCTTCAACGTCAACGGCGGCGACGAGTACTGGCAGATCGAGGAGAGCACCTGGAATTCCGCGCCGATCCTGCAGAAGCCGACCGGGACCATCCCGTACCGCGGCGGCAAGCTGCTGCTCTATTCGACCGCCGGCAACCTCCAGATGGTCGCCCTCCGCACTGGTGGCGCGACCTACTGGGTCGTGAACACGATCCTCAACCAGCTCTCGAACTCGACGATGATTGCCATCGCGAAGAGCCTCCGCCCGCTGCACCACTGAGCTGAGCGGCGGACTACCCTAGCGCCGTGTCACGGATCGCGATCTTCGGGGCCGGTTATGTCGGCCTCGTCACCGGCGCGTGCTTCGCGGATCTCGGTCACGAGGTCGTCGTACGCGACGTGCTGCCCGAGCGCATCGAGCGGCTGCAGGCCGGCGAGGTGCCGATCTACGAGCCCGGTCTCGACGAGGTGCTCGAGCGCTGCCGCGACCGGCTCTCGTTCACGCTGGACGTGCGCGAGGCGGTCGACGGAGCCGACTTCCTCTAC
Source organism: uncultured Actinomycetes bacterium (assembly GCA_963696975.1). GTDB lineage: Bacteria > Actinomycetota > Thermoleophilia > Gaiellales > Gaiellaceae > Palsa-739. The sequence continues at coordinate 284,647 of CAVOMI010000005.1, forward strand.
GTCGCGGTCGGGACGCCGCCGACGTACGCGGGCGACGCCGACCTGTCCGCCGTCTGGACGGTGGTCGACGAGCTGCCCGACGACGCGCGCGTGACGATCGTCATGAAGTCGACCGTGCCGGTGGGCACCGGGGAGAAGGTGCGCGCCGCGCTCGACGCGCGCGGCCTCGAAGCCGTCGGCTACGCCTCGAATCCCGAGTTCACAGCGGAGGGCACGGCGGTACGGGACTTCATGAAGCCCGACCGGATCGTGATCGGCGCGTTCGCCGAAGAGGACGGCGACGCTGTCGAGGCGCTCCACAGCGGCATCGACGCGCCGGTCGTGCGCGCCGACGTCAACTCGGCGGAGATGATCAAGCTCGCGGCGAACGCCTTCCTCGTCACGCGCATCAGCTTCATCAACGAGATCGCCAACGTCTGCGAGCTCGTCGGCGCCGACGTCAAGCACGTCGCCGAGGGGATCGGCCTCGACCACCGGCTCGGGCCGCACTTCCTGCGCGCGGGCATCGGCTGGGGCGGCTCGTGCTTCCCCAAGGACTCGCTCGCGCTGAAGCAGCTCGCCGCGAACTCGGGCTACCACTTCCACCTCATGAACGCCGTGATCGAGGTGAACGAGCTGCAGAAGCGCCGCGTCCTGCAGAAGCTGCAGCGCCATCTCGGCCGGCTGCGCGGCAAGTCCGTCGCGCTGCTCGGTCTCGCGTTCAAGCCGAACACCGACGACATGCGAGAGGCGCCGTCCCTCGTGCTCGCCTCGCGGCTCATCGCCGAGGGAGCAGAGGTGCGCGGGTGGGATCCGGTCGCGCGGCCCGACCTGCAGGGAGTCACGTTCTGCGCCACGCCGCTCGAGGCCGTCACCGACGCCGACGCGGCCGTGATCGTGACCGAGTGGCCGCAGCTGCTCGACTTCCCGAGCGAGGAGACTCGCCGCGCGATGCGGCATCCGCTGATCGTCGACGGCCGCAACCTCCTCGACCCGGACGCCGTGCGCGCCCTCGGGTTCGCCTACGAGGGGACGGGCCGCCGGATCTCGGCGACGGACGTCCTGCCCGAGGCCGCCGAGCGCGAGCTGGAGACGAGCGAGTAGTGGAAGCGCTCCTGCTCGCCGGCGGCAAGGCGGAGCGGCTGGGCGAGGCCGCGCAGGGACTGCCCAAGCCGCTCGTGCCGGTGGGAGGTCTTCCGCTCGCGGCCTATGGAGTCGCGCGGCTCGTCGACTGCGGCGTGACGCGCGTCATCGTGGCGTGCCGTGCCGGTGACGAGGACGCGTTCCTCACCGCGCTCTCGGGGCTCGGCGCCGAGATCGAGGCGGTGGGGGAGGACGAACCGCTGGGCCGCGGCGGCGGTCTTCGTCTCGCGGCCTCGCGCCGCCGGGAACAAGGGCCGGTGCTCGCGCTCAACGGTGACGAGCTGCTCGACGTCGACTTCGGTGCGCTCATGGCCGAGCACGAGGCGAGCGGCGCCGCCGGGACGATCGTGGTCGCGCAGGTTCGCTCGCCGTTCGGGGTCGTCGAGGTCGCGGAGGACGGGACGGTCACCGGCTTCCGCGAGGCGCCCGTGCTCGAGCACTGGGTCAACTCAGGCGTCTACGTGCTCGGCGACGACGCACTCGCGCTCCTGCCCCAGCGGGGCGACCACGAGCAGTCGACGTTCCCGCAGCTCGCCGCCGAGCGGAGGCTGCATGCGCACCGCCACGAGGGTGTGTGGCTCACCGTCAACACGCCGAAGGACCTTCGCCGCGCCGCCGAGTTCATCGAGGCGCATCCCGAGTGGCGGCCGCAGAGGCAGCTTGCGTGATGCTCGACTCGCCGAACTACGGCTCCCTCGACCGCTTCGCCTTCGAGGCGCGCCGGGTCGAGAAGCCGTGGGGCTGGGAGCTGATCTGGGCCGTCGCCGACGCGTATGTCGGGAAGACCCTGTTCGTGCGCGCGGGCGAGTCGCTCTCGCTCCAGTTCCACCGGGAGAAGGACGAGAGCTGGTTCGTCGAGAGCGGGCGCGCGCGGCTCGAGCTCGGCGACGCCGGCCAGGAGGCGCTCGACGAGGAGATCGTGGCAGCGGGCGCGTGCTTCCGGTTCCGGCCCGGCACGGTGCACCGCGTCACGGCACTCGAGGACACGACGATCCTCGAGGTCTCGACGCCGCAACTCGACGACGTCGTCCGGCTGGAAGACCGGTACGGACGCGAAGGCACCAGCGACGCCTGAACGCATTCTTCGCTGGGACGGTTGCATCAACGTCCGCGACCTCGGCGGGCTGCCGCTCGCCGGCGGCGGCGAGACGGCGTACCGCGCAGTCGTGCGGGCCGACTGGCTGCCCGGGCTGAGCGACGCCGGTCGCCAGGCGCTCGTGGACTACGGCGTCACGCTCGTCATCGACCTCCGGCCGGACCGCGAGCACGAGGACGACGGGATCAACCCGCTGCCGGTCCCGGTCGTGCGTCAGAGCATGGATCCCCGTCCCGTTCCCGACGCGTGGGACTGGCCGTCGATGCGGGAGGCGTACCTCGCGCTTGCCGACCGCTACCGGGGCGAGCTGGCGCAGGCGCTGACCCTGCTTGGCGACGCCGAGCCGCCGGCCGCGGTCCACTGTGCGGGTGGCCGCGATCGCACCGGCATCGCGTGCGGGATGGCTCTCTGGCTCGCGGGCGCCGAGCCGGACGCAATCGCCGCCGATCACGCCCTGAGCGACGAGAGTTGGGCGCCGTTCAACGAGGAGTGGCTCGCAGGGGCGGCTGACGACGAGGAGCGCGAGCGGCGGCGTCGGGTCTCGCAGCCGGCCGGGCGCACGCTCGTGGAGGTGCTCGAGGAGATCGAGCGCAGCGAGGGCATCCGCGAACGGCTGCTCGGCGCCGGCGCCGACGAGGCCGCACTCGACCGGCTCGTCGCTCGCCTCCGCGGCGAGGTCTGAACCGCGCAGCCTTGACACGGCTTTGTTAAGGTCGCCGTGGATGGATTCGCTCCACGTCTCCCATGCCGCCGAACGCACGGGCTGGTCGGCCAGGATGCTTCGTTATCTGGAGCGGGCCGGCCTGGTCGTCCCGTCGCGGACGCCGGCCGGCTACCGGCTCTACGGCCTGCGTGAGCTGAACCAGCTTCGCGCGCTCGCCGAGCTGCGGAGCCGTTTCGGCCTCGGCATCGGCGACATCGCGTTCGCGGCGAGGTTGCGTCGCGAGCCCGAGCTGCGGACCGCGATCGACGGCTGGCTCGCCGACGTCGAGGACGCGTCCTGGGTGGAGTGGGAGCAACGCAAGCACGAACGACTTCTCGCCGCATAACGAAAGGAACCGATGGCAGCAACGCAGCGCTACGACGTGAAAGACCTCGCGCTCGCGGAGGAGGGCAAGCGGCGGATCGAGTGGGCCGACCGGCAGATGCCGGTGCTCGCCGCGATCCGGGAGCGGTTCGAGCGCGACCAGCCGCTCGCCGGCCATCGCATCTCCGCGTGCCTCCACGTGACGACCGAGACGGCGAACCTGATGCGGACGCTGCAGGCGGGCGGAGCGGACGTCGTCCTCTGCGCCTCGAATCCGCTCTCGACGCAGGACGACGTCGCAGCGGCGCTCGTCTCGGAGTACGACATCTCCTGTCTTCGCGATCAAGGGCGAGGACAACGACACGTACTACGCTCACATCGAGGCGGCCGTCGACCACAAGCCGCACTTCACGATGGACGACGGGGCCGACGTGATCGGCGTCCTCCACTCGGCGCGGCGCGAGCAGCTCGGCGAGATCATCGCCGGCACCGAGGAGACGACGACCGGCGTGATCCGGCTCAAGGCGCTCGAGGCGGAGGGCAAGCTCGGCTTCCCGATCATCGCCGTGAACGCGGCGCAGACGAAGCACATGTTCGACAACCGCTACGGCACCGGCCAGTCGACGCTCGACGGGATCATCCGTGCGACGAACGTCCTCATCGCCGGCAAGCGGTTCGTGGTGTGCGGTTACGGCTGGGTCGGGCGCGGCGTCGCGTCGCGGGCCCGCGGCATGGGCGCGCACGTGATCATCACCGAGGTCGATCCGATGAAGGCGCTCGAGGCGACGATGGACGGCTTCGAGGTGCTGCCGATCGAGCGAGCGGCCGAGATCGGCGACATCTTCTGCACGGCGACCGGCGACAAGCATGTGATCGCACGCGAGCACATGGAGCGCATGAAGGACGGCGCGATCCTCGCCAACACGGGCCACTTCAACGTCGAGATCGAGATCCCGGCGTTGCGCGACATGGCGGTCGAGACGAAGAAGGCGCGCGAGTTCGTCGAGGAGTTCACGCTCGCCGACGGCCGGCGTCTGTACCTCATCGCCGACGGCCGGCTCGTCAACCTCTCCGCCGCCGAGGGGCATCCGGCGCTCGTGATGGACATGTCTTTCGCGAACCAGGCCCTCGCGCTGGAGTACGCCGCGCGGCACGCGAGCGAGCTCGACCGCAAGGTCTATCCGGTGCCGGCCGAGATCGACCGTGAGATCGCCCGTCTCAAGCTCGAGACGATGGGCGTCGAGATCGACACGCTCACGGAGGAGCAGGCGCACTACCTCGCCTCGTGGGACGAGGGGACCTAGACCCGAGAGGAAATCGTTCGGTTGGAGGAGGACGGCCCGGCGGTCGTCCTCCTCGACCAGCGACGGTTGCCGGAGGAAGTCGCCGAGGTTCGCTGCTCGACTGCGGCGGAGGTCGCGGAGGCGATCCGCACCATGGCTGTGCGCGGGGCGCCGGCGATCGGGATCGCGGCCGCCTACGGCCTGGCGCTCGCTGCGCTCCTTGGAGACGACCTCGCGGAGGCGGAACGGGTGCTCGCGGAGTCGCGACCGACTGCGGTCAATCTCCCGTGGGCGCTCGCGGCGATGCGCGACGACCCGACGCCCGAGCGAGCTCGCACCCTCCATGACGAAGAAGTCGATCGTTGCCGCCGGATGGCCGCGCACGCGGCCGAGCTCTTCCAGCCGGGAACGCGGGCGCTGACCCACTGCAACGCCGGCGGCCTCGCGACCGGCGGCTACGGCTCCGCGGTCGGAGCGCTCCGCGCCGCAGCCGAGCGTGGCCTGCTCGACCGTGTCCTCGTCGACGAGACCAGGCCGCTCCTCCAGGGTGCTCGTCTCACCGCGTGGGAGCTCGAGCGGGCCGGCATCCCACACGCCGTCGTCGCCGACTCCGCGGCCGGCTCGTTCATGGCCCGGGGCGAGGTCGACCTCGTGGTCACGGGCGCGGACCGGATCGCCGCCAACGGGGACACGGCCAACAAGATCGGGACATACTCGCTCGCCGTGCTCGCCGCCCACCACGAGATTCCGTTCTACGTCGTCGCACCGACCTCGACGCTCGACCGCGAGACGCCCGACGGCTCGCGGATCCCGATCGAGGAGCGCGACCCGGCCGAGCTGACGAGCCGTTTCCCGGCCTGCAATCCGGCCTTCGACGTGACGCCGGCCGCGCTGATCAGCGCGATCGTCACCGAGTCCGGTGTCCATCGCGCACCGTTCGGGGAGTCCCTCTGGTGAAGAGCGTGATCCTTGCGGCGGGCTACGCCACGCGGCTGCGCCCGCTGACCGATGACGTCCCGAAGCATCTGCTCCCGGTCGGGGGCCGGCCGATGCTCGACTGGGTGCTCGACAGCGTCCGCGAGGTCGAGGACGTGGAGGAGATCCACCTCGTCACGAATCACCGCTTCGCTCCGGCCTTCGAGGGCTGGGCGGCGCCTCAGGGCGTCTCCGTCCATGACGACGGGACGACCTCGAACGACGATCGGCTCGGTGCGGTGGGCGACCTGCAACTCGTGATCGAGCGGGCCGCGCTCGAGGACGACGAGCTGCTCATTCTGGCCGGCGACAACCTGTTCGAGCTCTCGCTGCCGCGCTTCGTCGAGTGGTGGCGCGCGAGGCCGCAGCCGGCGAGCGCCGTGCCGCTGCACGACGTCGGCGACCTGGAGCTGGCGACGCACTACGGAATCGCCGACACGGACGCAGACGACCGGATCGTGCGGTTCGTCGAGAAGCCGAGCGACCCGCCGTCGACCCTCGCCTCGACACTCATCTACGTCCTGCCGCCCGAGCACGTGCGCCTCGTCCGCACCTACCTCGACGAGGGACAGAGCCCGGACAACGCCGGGAGCTTTCTCGGCTGGCTTGCCGCGCGCGAGGCCGTCTACGGCTACCGCTTCACAGGCAGCTGGTTCGACATCGGGAACCACGCGCAGCTGCTCGAGGCGGACAACCGGATGCGGCGGCTCGCCGGGCTTCCGGAGCGCGAGTCCTACAGCCTCGACTGAGTCGACACGATCTCGGCACACCCCGCGCTCTAGCGTGGCGGATGTGCTCGACCTGCTTCTGCCGCAGCGCTGCGTCGTCTGCGGCAGGGGCGGGAAACAGCTTTGCGCCGGCTGCCGCGAGGAGCTGCAGCGGATCGAGCCGCCGCTCTGCGCGCGCTGCGGCGCCCCGACGGCGTGGCCGGTCGAGCGGTGCCGCGAATGCGCCGGCCGCCGCCTCGCGTTCGCGAGCGCCCGCGCCGCAGTCGGCTACGACGCCGCAGCGCGCAGGCTCGTCCACGCGTGGAAGGAGCGCGGGCTGCGGCGTCTCGCCGTCGAGACCGCGCAGCTCGTCGCCGAGCGGGTTCCCGCGCCGGAGGTCGAGGGGCTCGCGTTCGTCCCGGCCGACCACGGGCGGCGGCTCGAGCGCGGGCACAACCCGGCCGAGCGGCTCGCCCGCGAGCTCGCCGTGCTCTGGGAGCTGCCGTGCCTGCCCCTGCTCGAGCGCACGCGGAGCGGACGCCAGCGCGGCAGCTCGGCGGCCGAGCGGCGCTCCGTGCGCGGGGCGTTCCGCGCGACCGGCGCCGCGCCGCGCAGGGTTGCGCTGATCGACGACGTCTACACGACGGGCTCGACCGCGGCGGCCGCCGCAACTGCGCTCCGCGCCAGCGGGAGCACGCCGAGTCGAGGCGATCGCCTTCGCGCGCGCCCTTCGCCGCGGATAGTCACGTCGCCCGCAGTAGGGTTAGACCCGAGTCACGAAAAGAGCGACAGGGGAGGCCTCGATGCAGCTTCAGGTCAAGGGCAAGAACCTCGACGTGACCGACTCCATGCGGACCTACATCGAGCGGAAGCTCCAGAAGCTCGACCGTCGCGTGCACGAGTTGACGCAGGTCGAGATCGAGCTCGCGGTCGAGAGAAACCCGTCGATCGCCGAGTCGCAGGTGGCGGAGGCGACCGTGCACCTCAAGGGTCACACGCTGCGCGCGCGCGAGACGGCGCGCGACATGAAGGCCGCAGTCGACGAGCTCGTCGACAAGCTCGTGCGTCAGGTCAAGGACCTGCACGACAAGCGAGTCGGCGGACGCAAGCACTTCGAGGAGCCCGAGCTCGCGGACGCGCTCGAAGCGGAGATCTCCGAGAGCTAGTGGGGTTCTTCCGCCGCCGGCAGGAGACGCTGAACGAGCAGCTCCTGCGCGAGGCGGGGCTCGACCCGGCGCAGGCGCTCGGCGATCCGGGGCCGGCGCCGGAATCGTCACCCACCGCACAGCTGGAACCGCCGGTGCCGCCGCCGTTCCCGACCGGCGACATCAGTCTCGGCTGGCGAAGGAACAACCTCGCGAGCGGTCCCGACGAGTGGGACGCGGTCGTGACGGCACGGCTTGCCGGAGTGGCCGGAAACCAGATCGCGTTCACGACGCTCCCGAACGGCGACGTCATCGTCGAGCGGGAGAAGGGCGACGGCGACCTCACGCCGCTCGCCGACGCGGTCGAGCAGAAGATCGACCCGCCGTATCGCGCGGTCGGCGCGCGGCAGGACGGCGACCTCTGGGGCGTCGGCGCGAAGCGGATCCAGGTCGCGCAATTCCAGCTGCCGGAGGGTGACACGGTCGAGCTGAGCGAGCACGACGGCAGCCAGGAGCTACGCGTCGACGGCGAGCCGAGCGACGCCGAGATCCCCGAGCTCTCCAAGCTCGGCGAGCAGGTGAGCACCAACTACTGCGTCGAGGGCAAGCGCATCGACGGGGACTTCTGGGAGGTCAGGGTGTCGGCCTTGTAGGCCGCTACCCTTGACCCATGGAGATCGGCAACCTCGAGAAGGTCCTTCGCGTCGGCGAGGGCCGCCGGCTCAAGCGGCTGCAGGAGCAGGCCGCGTACATCACGTCGCTCGAGCCCGACTTCGAGCAGCTGTCCGCTGCCGACCTCGAGGGCAAGACCGCCGACTTCCGGCAGCGGCTCGAGAACGGCGAGAGCCTCGACGAGCTCGTCTTCGAGGCGTTCGCGGCCGTCCGCGAGGCCCGTAAGCGCGCCTCGGGTCAGCGCATGTTCGACGTGCAGCTGATGGGCGGAATCGTGCTGCACGAAGGCGACATCGCCGAGATGAAGACCGGCGAGGGCAAGACGTTCGTCGCGAGCCTCGCGCTCTACCTCAACGGCCTCGCCGGGCGCGGCGCGCATCTCATCACGGTCAACGACTACCTCGCCCAGCGCGACGCCGAGTGGAACCGGCCCGTGTTCGAGTCGCTCGGGATGACCGTCTCCTACATCGAGACGATGATGCCGTTCGACGCGCGCAAGGCCGCGTACGCCGCCGACATCACATACGGCACCAACTCCGAGTTCGGCTTCGACTACCTGCGCGACAACATGGCCGTCTCGCTCGACGGTCTCGTCCAGCGCGGTCACGCCTACGGGATCGTCGACGAGGTCGACTCGATCCTGATCGACGAGGCCAGGACGCCGCTCATCATCTCCGGCGAGCCCGAGACCGCCGCCCAGCTCTACTACGACTTCGCGCGCATCGCGAAACAGTTGGTTCCGTTCCGCGCCTCGCCCGGCGACCCGAAGGGTGCGGCCGAGGACGCCGGCGCCGACTTCGAGTTCGACGAGAAGCACAAGACGGTCGGCGTGACGCCGCAGGGCGTGGAGAAGGTCGAGCGCGCGCTCCGGATCGAGAACCTCTACGCGCCCGAGAACACCCAGCTCGTCAACCACCTCTACCAGGCGCTCAAGGCCGAGTCGCTCTACCACCTCGACATCGAGTACGTGATCCAGGACGGCGAGGTGAAGATCGTCGACGAGTTCACCGGCCGGATCATGGAAGGGCGCCGCTGGAGCGAGGGCCTGCACCAGGCGGTCGAGGCCAAGGAGGGCGTGAAGATCCAGGAGGAGCACCAGACGCTCGCCACGATCACGCTCCAGAACTACTTCCGCCTCTACGAGAAGCTCGCCGGCATGACCGGTACCGCCAAGACCGAGGAGAAGGAGTTCGTCGAGATCTACAACCTCGAGGTCGTCGAGATCCCCACCAACGTCGACGTCGCCCGCAACGACGAGAACGACATGGTCTTCAAGACGAAGGAAGGGAAGTTCGCAGCCGTCGCGCGCGACATCGAAGAGCGATCGGGCAGCGGGCAGCCGGTCCTCGTCGGCACGATCGCCGTCGAGACGTCCGAGTACCTCTCCCAGCTCCTCACGCGCAAGGGGATCAAGCACAACGTCCTCAACGCGAAGGAGCACGCGCGCGAGGCCGAGATCATCAAGGACGCCGGCCAGAAGGGCGCGGTCACGATCGCGACCAACATGGCGGGCCGCGGCGTCGACATCAAGCTCGGCGAAGGCGTGCTCGAGGCGGGCGGGCTTTACGTGCTCGGCACCGAGCGCCACGAGTCGCGGCGCATCGACAACCAGCTTCGCGGCCGCTCGGGCCGCCAGGGTGATCCGGGCGAGACGCGCTTCTACCTCTCCGGCGAGGACGATCTCGTACGCCTCTTCGCCGGCGACCGGATCAAGGGGATCATGGAGCGCTTCAAGATCCCGGAGGACCAGCCCATGGAGGCGAAGATCCTCTCCCGGCAGATCGAGGGCGCGCAGAAGAAGGTCGAGGAGCAGAACTTCGTCATCCGCAAGAACACGCTCAAATACGACGACGTCCTCAACCGGCACCGCCAGCGGATCTACGAGCAGCGCCGGCAGGTTCTCGACGGCGACGACCTCTCCGAGCAGGTCAAGCTCTGGATCGAGGAGGTCGTCGAGGACACGGTCCTCGCCTTCACCGAGGAGGACTACCCCGAGCAATGGGACCTCGAGGCGCTCACCCAGGCGATGGCGCAGCTCTACCAGACCGAGATCACGGCCGACGAGCTGCGACAGGACCTCGGCGAGATCACCCGCGAGACCCTGATCGAGGAGTTCCAGACCGACGCGCGCGACGAGTACGAGGCGAAGGAAGAGGAGTTCGGTTCCGACCTGATGCGCGAGCTGGAGCGCTTTATCGTCCTCCAGGTCGTCGACATGCGGTGGCGCGAGCACCTCGAGAACATGGAGGCGCTGCGCGAGGGCGTGCATCTGCGCTCGATGGCGCAGAAGGATCCGCTCGTCGAGTACACGGCCGACGGCGAGACGATGTTCACCGAGCTCGGACGCATCATCCGCGGCGAGGTCGTGCTCCATCTCTTCCACGCCGAGCTCACTCCGGACGAGGCGCAGCAGCAGCTCTCGCAGCAGTCGCAGACGACCAACGGGAATCTGCAGTACGAGCACGAGACATCGGCCGGAGCCGCGGCGATGGCGGTCGCGGGCGGGGGAGAAGCGGTCGCGACCGGCGTCCCGTCGTCAGCGGGCGTGGTGACGCAGACCGTGCGCGCGAGCGAGCACGAGAAGCTCGGCCGCAACGACCCGTGCTGGTGCGGCTCGGGCAAGAAGTTCAAGAAGTGCCACGGCGCCTAGCGCGGGCCTGACGCAAGCGGCCGGGCGAGAGGACACTGGCCCAGGCGACGTTCCGTGGCCATGAAAGGTCAGCAGCCGGTTTTCGCTGTGCCCGCCTTGAGGGAGGCGATAGTGAATTGGAGGAGGCGCGTCGGACCTCTGGCGAAGTTGTTCGGGATGAACCGTCGGCGCCGGACAACGACTCCCTTGCTGTCGCCTGTGAAGCCCACCACCTCGTCCGTCTCGTGCGACGTGTGAGGGACGACGAGGCAGGTGCCGCCGTTGGTCGCAACCACGTCCACTGTCTCGGCGAATCCTCACGCCACCGGTCACAGACTGAGCGGCCTTCGGAGAAGGTGCGGGAAGCCGGTCTCCTCGCCGGCAGCCGTTCAGAACCCTGAACGGGTCTAGGCCTTGGGACGGCCACGAACTAGACCATCGAAGGAATCCCCACGGCCCGACCGGCCCTACGAGGTGCTTGAACAGTCGGCGGGCTGGGTCAGGAAGGGTGTTCCCGCCCGTGAAGAGACCAGGAGAGGACAGACAAAGGATGCTTCGGTTCACTCTGCGGCGCAAGCTGTCTACAGCGCTGATCACCATGGCAGTGCTCCCCACGGTCGCGACGACGACCGCTCTTGCATGCTGGAATCCGCCGCCCCCGGAGAAGCCTCACCTCGTGATCATCAAGAAGGCCGATCACACATTGCCGGTGAACGCCGGCGACCAGATCGGCTTTACGGTCGAGGTCGAGAACACCGGCGACGCTGCCGCCACGGGTGTGAGCCTGAACGACACCCTTCCGACCGGCTCCGGCTCGGGCGTAACCTGGGCGATCGGCTCCGATCCGCACCATGCTTTCCAGCTCGGGACCAGCGCCGGAAAGCAGAAACTGGAGCTCAAGTCGTCCATCCTCCCAGCGGGCGCCGACTACACGGCTCACATCACCGCCATGACCTCGGCAACGGAGTGCTCGGTCTATGAGAACAGCGCGACGCTCACCGCGAGCAACGCCTTGTCGGCAGGTCCAGCCACCGCCAAAGAGACCTGCCAGAAGCCGTCGCTGTCCGTGACCAAGACGCCTGACAAATCGCCGGTCAATGCGGGTGACGCGATTGGGTTCACGATCAAGGTTGCGAACGCGGGGCCGGGTACGGCCACCAGCGTCGGCTTGTCGGATCCGCTGCCGAGCGGGACGGCGTCGAACTGGGTGATCGCCTCCCAGACCAACTCGGGCCAGTGCTCGATCAGCTCGGACACGTTGTCGTGCTCGGGTGTCAGCCTGGCTGCGGGCGCCAGCTTCAGCGTCCATATCACCTCAACGACCAACCTGGCCGACTGCGCGACCTACCCGAACACGGCCACCGCCAGCAGCAACAACGCCGGCAGCCCCTCCGCCTCAGCCACGATCATCTGTCAGAAGCCGTCCCCGTCGATCGTGACGACGCAGGATCCGGCGTCGGGTTCGGTTGGTGACACGTATAAGGACAAGGCGACGCTGTCGGGAACGGTGAACCAGGACGGTAGGGGTTCGATCACGTTCAAGCTGTACAGCGCTGCTGACTGCGGTGGCACGGTGCTGGACGCCGAGACGGTGAACAACATCAGCGCGGATGGCACCGTCGAGACGCCGAACGGGGTGCAGTTGAACAACGCGGGCACCTATTACTGGGTTGCGTCGTTCAGCGGCGACTCGAACAACAACTCGTTCACCAGCGGCTGCAACGACGAGCCGGTGGTGGTGGCTCCGAATCAGCCGTCGATCGTGACGACGCAGGATCCGGCGTCGGGTTCGGTTGGTGACACGTATAAGGACAAGGCGACGCTGTCGGGAACGGTGAACCAGGACGGTAGGGGTTCGATCACGTTCAAGCTGTACAGCGCTGCTGACTGCGGTGGCACGGTGCTGGACGCCGAGACGGTGAACAACATCAGCGCGGATGGCACCGTCGAGACGCCGAACGGGGTGCAGTTGAACAACACGGGCACCTATTACTGGGTTGCGTCGTTCAGCGGCGACTCGAACAACAACTCGTTCACCAGCGGCTGCAACGACGAGCCGGTGGTCGTCAACGCCGCCGAGATCCATATCTTGAAGACGGCGGATGCTGCGCAGGTCAGTGCGGGTGATTCGATCGGGTTCACGATAACCGTCTGGAACGACGGCATCGGTGACGCCCACGACGTGACGCTGAACGACGTCCTGCCAACCAATCCGGGCCTGTCCTGGACGATCGACACGCAGGGCGCAGGTTGGGCGGGCAGCTGCAATATCGCTGCCGGTGCTCTGACCTGCGGGCCGGTGACGGTGCCGGCGGGGACGACGCAGGCGGCGTCGTCGTTCACGGTGCATATCGTGTCCGGAACGACGGGCGCGACCGGTGGTGATTGCCCGCAGACCGGTGTGATCGACAACACCGGTTCGGTGACCACCACCAACGACGGCTCGGGTCAGTCCAGCGCCTCGACCTGTGTGCAGGCGCTGGTCGACCTCTCGATCACCAAGTCCGGCTTGCCGGCCACCCAGATCCTGGGGAGCGGCAACATCACCTGGACGATGGTGGTCACCAACCACGGCCCGAGCGACGACACCGGCGTCACGGTCACCGATCCGATGCCTGCCGGCAACACCTACGTCTCCTCGACGACCACGCAGGGCACCTGCACTGGCGGAGCGATCCTCACCTGCACGATCGGCGACATGGCCGCCGGCGCCACGGTGACGATCAGCCTCGTCACCACGCCGAGCGCGGCCGGCGCGCAGACCAACACCGCGCAGGCGGTCGGCAACCGGCCGGAGACGAACACCGCCAACAACACCGCGACCGCCACGGTTCAGGTGAACGCGAACGTCGTCCCGCCGCCGGTGTTCTGCGTCGCGGTCAGCAAGGTGACTCCGAAGCAGCTCTTCGTCGGCCGCAAAACCACGCTGACAATCCACGTCACCCAGAAGGGCAAGGCAATCAAGGGGATCCACGTCCGGATCAAAGGCCCCAAGGTCAAAGTCAAGACCAAGGCCTCCGACAGCAAGGGCATCATCAAGCACGTCGTAAAGATGAAGAAGGCGGGGGTCCTGATCTTCACGCCAATCGCCAGCAAGGCCTGCAACACGAAGCGCGTCGGCGTGACCAACGTCTTCACCCCGCCGGTAACCGGGTGACCAACACGCTGGAGGGGGTGCAGGAGATGCCCCGCACCCCCTCCGAGCCCACACGGGTCCGGAGCTTTGGCTCACCCGGTCGTCGATCGGGCGGGCAGCGCTCTCGCCGGGATCATCGGACAAACCGATCGCGCTGATAACCCGATAACGGTTCCGTTGACCGGCTGGCGGAGCGCGGAGGGCAGGTGTACTTTGACCGTCGATCACTGGTTCTGATTGCGGTGGTCCTCGCGGTTGCCGAGATCGTGGACGCGTTCTTTGTGAGTTTCCCCGCTGGCCCGCGGTCTTCGCGGTCCTCCTTCTGGTTGGCGCGCTTTGGACACGGCGAGGTGGTGGGATAGGTGGGCCAATCCTCATTGCAGTGGTCTGCTGTTTGAGATCGCCAATGCTCCCTCCTAGCCGAGAGAGACGGTCGGTGACTGGATCAGCATGTTCGCGTTCGCCGCCGTCGCATTGCCGGGCTAGTTGTCGCGATCCTTGTGATTCGCGCGACACGCTCAGCCCGCCGGGCCGCGGCTACCTAGACATCCAAACAGCAGCAGCTGGAAAGCGGCACTAGCGCTCTCGCGCTCGGGGGTCATTCCAGAACTGTGAGTGTGTGAGCGGTCCCGTCTGGGGTGCTTGTCAGGTTGGCGCTGGTGCTCTTTGGTTGTGACTCGATTCTCGAATGACCCGCAGCTGCGGTGTCTTTCCAGTGATGCGTCCGACCGGAGAGCCCGGCGTCGGCCTGGCGGCCGCTTGCTGGCCTGATCAGAAGCCTGTCCGCGCGTTGAGCGCGTGACCCGTCACAGTTCTGCCGCCCGCGGTTTCCATCCCCAGACCGACACCGGTTTGTGTCCCCCAACGCTCGGCTGGAGGCCGTCGGATGCTCGCAGATCAGCTGGACTACATCATCGGTGTCGACCCACACCGCGACTCGCACTCGCTCGCGGTCGTTCAGGTCGTCAGCGGCGTGGTCGTGTTCGAGTCGACGATCGCCGCCAACAGCAGCGGCTACGCGCAGGCGTTGCGACTCGCCGACGAGCACGCATGCGGTCGCCGAGCCTTCGCTATCGAAGGTACGGGCTCGTTCGGTGCCGGTCTCACCCGCTTTCTGACCGGCCGTGACGAGCGTGTGCTCGAGATCGGCAGGCTGCGCCGGGAGCGCCGCTCGGGCGGCAAGACGGACGCGCTCGACGCGGTCCGTGCTGCCCGCAGCGCACTCGCGCAGCAGCGGCCCGTGACGCCGCGGGCGGGTGGTGAGCGGCAGGCGCTGCAGGCGTTGGTGGCCGCACGCGAAGGGGCCGTCAACGCCAAGCGAGCTGGGCTCTGCCAACTGGCCGACCTGCTGATCACGACCCCGGAGCCGCTACGCAGCGAGCTGCGGCCGCTGCCACGCGCACGCCTGCTGCAACGCCTCGCCGCCACCCGCCCGCACGGCCGAGACGACGCCGAGTTGCGCGGCAGCCTGCTCGCGCTCCGCTCGATCGCCCGCCGCGTCCTGCAGCTGACCACCGAGGAGCGTGAGCTCGCACGCGAGATCGAAGCGCTCACCCGGCGACTCGCACCGCAGCTGCTCGACCAGCCCGGTGTCGGACCACACGCCGCCGCGCAACTCGTGCTCTCCTGGTCACATCGGGGCCGAATCAGCTCCGAAGCCGCCTTCGCCCGGCTCGCCGGCGCCGCACCGATCCCGGCCTCCTCCGGCCAGACAATCCGCTACCGCCTCGACCGATCAGGCGACCGAAAACTCAACCGCGCACTGCACATGATCCTCGTCACACGCAAACGCACACATCCGCCGACGATCGCCTACATCGAACGACGCCTCCAAGAAGGCAAGACCCGACGCGAAGCAAACCGCTGCCTCAAGCGCTACCTCGCCCGCAACCTCTACCGACTACTCGAACACGGACCGCCAATCGCGACTTGACAGACATAGAAGCATCACTGGCCCAGGCGAGTGTCAGTGCCTCCAGCCGCCCCCGAAGTCGCTCTGCAAACGGGCCGTGCAGGCGTTTTGCTTCCCGCGCGCGTGCCGGACGCTTGACGCACTCCCGATGATCAGTTTGCAGGTGACGTTGCCGCCGTTCGTAAGCTGCGCCGAGACGAAGTAGTAGGCGAGCCGCTCATTCACAGGCACTGTCTTGTGCAGCGGGAAGCGGTCGTAATAGGTCGCCCGATTGTCTCCCCAGGTGACGCTCACCCCCTTCGAAGCGCTTCCGGTGACCATGAACACGGCCCGAGAGGCTCCGTAGCCGTTGTGGCTGCCGGCTCCGCAGCTCGCCGCCCCAAGGGTCAGCAACCCAAACGCCAGTATGAACCAGACCCCCCGCACCACCTCGATCTTGCCTGTCGCCGACAGCTCAGAAACTCGGGGGTCATTCCGGAACACTGGTCCAGGCGAGCGGGCACACTCCTGAGATGGAAATCGATGACACCGTCGGCAGTCGGAAGCTGCGTCACGTTGGGCTTCGGCTGACCGAGGCCGAGGCCCGTGAACTTCGAGACGCACTCGAATCTCTCCTGTCCGATCCGTCGCCGGATCGCCACGAGCACGTCTCATCCTCGGACTTTCAGACGGAGCTCACTGTGTCCCTGACGCCCTGAGCGTCAGGGGTCATTCCGGAACACTGGCCCAGCCGAGCGGCCTCTACTCCGGATACTTCTTTCCCGGCTAGCCTGGGCGCATGTCGCGCTCGGCTGATCGCGCAGCAGAGAACGAGGAGCTGTTCCGCGAGGTCAACAGCAACATCGCCCGGCTCGAGGAGCAGTTCGGGAGTAAGCCGATGCTCGAGTTGATCTGTGAGTGCGAGCGAGTCGAGTGCCACGACGGGCTCAAGATCGACTTGGCCGCCTACGCCGATGCACGGTCGAGTCCGCTCCAGTTCTTCGTTCTGCCGGGGCATGAGGATCCGGAGGTCGAGAAGGTCGTGTTCCGGACGCCGAACTACGTCATGGTGGAGAAGGTCGGCGAGGCTGCACGAAAGATCCTCGAAGAGGATTCAGAGAAACGGAC
Source organism: uncultured Actinomycetes bacterium (assembly GCA_963696975.1). Taxonomy (GTDB): domain Bacteria; phylum Actinomycetota; class Thermoleophilia; order Gaiellales; family Gaiellaceae; genus Palsa-739. Next base: position 301,458 of record CAVOMI010000005.1, read on the forward strand.
GGACGAGTAACCCCCGCCTGCCCGGGTCAGCGTGCGCCGATCAGCCCAACGACCGTCACGCCCGAGCCAGCTCGGCATCGGAGTTCCGCGCATCCTCGACGTCCTGGTCGCTGAGAGGCAACTCGCGCTCGAAAATCAACTCGTAGTACTTCGCAGCGCCGAAAGCCGCCACACCGGGTGCGAAGCTCACTTCGCTCTGAGCACACGCTCTCTGGGACGCGGGATCGGTCTAGAGGGGCGGGAAGTCCGCCGGAGTCATGTCGCCGGCGATCTCGTGCAGCCCTTCGATTGTGTGGTGGCCGAGCTTGCCCGCGTGGGCGCGGAGGGCCTCCTCGCTCGGCGCCAGGTAGACGCAGTACGTGCGCACGAACCCCTCGTCGCCGACGACCACGTGGCTGTGCTCCCACCTGACCTCGGGTAATTCGTTCTTGGTGATCGCACGGGAGCGCCGGCCGAGAGCCGGCATCTGATCCTCTTCGACGTCGAAGATGCGGATGATCAGGTAGCGCGGGACGAGGCGAGTCTAGCCGCCGCCCGGCAGGCGAAGATGACCTAAATGAGTCCTAAGGAAAAGTAAGCGAACGGTTAGCGTCAGTGTGCCGGGGTGAGGTGGGAAGCGCGACGGCGTTCGCTAGCCAGCCCCGGCAGCTCGACAACGTAACGTCGGAGTTCACGTGCAGCCCTCCTTCGAACCCATCGGCGTGGTGCGCTCGCCGCTGCGGAGCCGCAAGAACGCACCACGGCAGGCCCGCGACGGAGCGCCTGCCGCAATCCTCGAGCTCGAGGAGCGATTCGCAGCGGCCCTCGAAGGCGTGCGCCCCGGGCTGGACCTGGTTCTCGTCACCTGGCTCCACGAAGGGCTTCGCGACGTGCTCCAGGTTCGCCCGGGCCGCGACCGCACTCGAGCACTGACGGGAGTGTTCGCGACGCGCTCCCCCGACAGGCCGAATCCGATCGGCCTCCACCGCGTCACGGTCACCGCCGTCGAGCCGCCGACCCGGGTGCACGTCGCCGCTCTCGAGGCGATCGACGGCACGCCGATCCTCGACCTCAAGATCGCCCTGAGTCCGACGGACGGCCGAGACGCCTAGGATGGAGCGCCATGGCGGCCGACGAGACACACGTTCCGCTCGACGAGCAGCTCGAGGAGATCGGGGCCCAGCTCGACTGGGTCCGTGGTTACCTTTGACCCCGCTGCGCTGAAGACCCGTCTCGCCGAGCTCGAGCAGGAGCTCGCGCAACCCGACTTCTGGTCGGACCAGCAACGCGCCGCGCGACTCTCGGCCGAGCACCAGCGGTCGCAGGAGAAGCTGCGGCGCTACGAGGAGCTCGTCTCGAACGTCGATTTCCTGCGCGAAGGCGCGGGCACGTTCCCGGACTCCGAGCTCGAGCCCGTGCTGCGAGACGTTCGCGGCGAGCTGGCCCGGCTGCAAGAGGACGCGCTCTTCTCGGGCGAGTACGACGCCGGCGACGCGGTCGTCACGATCCAGTCGGATGCCGGCGGCACCGACGCGCAGGACTGGACCGAGATCCTGCTGCGCATGTATCTCCGCTGGGCCGAGCAGCGCGGCCTCAAGACGGAGGTGATCGAGTCGAGCCCGGGGGAGGAGTACGGGCTCAAGTCGGCCACCTTCACCGTCCGCGGCGAGAACGCGTACGGGATCCTCAAGGCCGAGCGCGGCAAGCACCGGCTCGTGCGCCTCAGCCCGTTCGACCAGGCGCATCGTCGCCACACGAGCTTCGCCCAGGTCATCGTCGCGCCGCTGCTCGAGGAGGCGGGGGACACCGAGATCGCCGACGACGACATCAGGATCGACACCTATCGCTCGTCCGGCGCCGGTGGCCAGCACGTGAACAAGACCGACTCGGCCGTGCGGATCACGCACATGCCGAGCGGCATCGTCGTCGCCGTCCAGAACGAGCGCAGCCAGTCGGCGAACAAGGACACCGCGATGAAGATCCTGCGCTCGCGTCTCGCCGAGAGGGCCGAGGAGGAGCGCGAGGCCGAGCTCGCCCGCGAGCGCGGCGGAGTCTCGATGGGCTTCGGCGGCGACGCGATCCGCAGCTACGTCCTCCACCCGTACCAGCGGGTCAAGGACGCGCGGACCGGCTACGAAGTCGGCAACACGCAGAGCGTCCTCGACGGCGACCTGGATGGGTTCATTCGCGCCTATCTGCTGCAAACCGCGGGCAATCCGCAGTAAAGCGCCGGAGGCTGCGCTAGAGTGGAGTCCTCGCACGCACTCCACCGGCGCCGGGCACCACGGCCCGTGCCAACTCGTAACCGGTAGACGTGACAGACGTACAGATAGAACAGCCGACAGCCTCGGCCCCGATTTCGGCTCAGCCTTCGACGAACGGCCACGTCGCGCCCGAGCAGGCGAAGCCGGCAGCGGGCTCGATGATCGTGTTCGAGAACGTGACGAAGGTCTACGAGCCCGACGTCGCGGCGCTGGACAGGGTCAACTTCGCGATCGACAAGGGCGAGTTCGTCTTCATCGTCGGCGCCTCGGGCTCCGGTAAGACGACGCTCGTGCGGCTCCTGCTGAAGGAGCTCGAGCCGAGCGACGGCCGGATCATCATGGGCGGCCGCGATCTCGGCCGGCTCAAGCACTCCAACGTGCCGCGCCTGCGCCGCAACATCGGCTGCGTCTTCCAGGACTTCAAGCTCCTGCCGAGCCGGACCGCGGCCGAGAACGTCGCCTACGCGCTCAAGGTGCAGGGCGAGAGCCGCGCCTCGATCCGGCGCAAGGTGCCCGAGGTGATGACGCTGGTCGGGCTCGCGAGCAAGATGAACTCGCTCCCCGACGAGCTCTCCGGCGGCGAGCAGCAGCGCGTCTCGATCGCGCGCGCCGTCGTCAACCACCCGCCGCTGCTCGTCTGCGACGAGCCGACCGGGAACCTCGACCCCGACACGAGCGTCGGGATCATGCAGCTTCTCTACCGCATCAACCGCGCAGGCACGACGATCCTGATGGTCACCCACGACCGCGAGATGGTCGACAAGATGCGCAAACGCGTGATCGCGCTCGAGGGCGGGCGCCTCGCGCGCGACGAGCGCCGCGGGGGCTACACCTCCGAATGAGTCGCGTTCGGTTGCTGTTCTCCGAGGCATGGTCCTCGATCCGGATGAACCTCTCGACGACCGTCGCGGCCACGATGACGGTGCTGATCGGGATGTGCCTCCTCGGTCTCTTCATCGCGCTCGGCACCTGGGTGCTCTCGTGGAGCAACCACGTGCAGAACGAGCTCGAGGTCAAGGTCTACTTCTGCACCTCGGTCGTGCCGCAGGCCGGCTGCCAGACGGGCGCGACGCACGCACAGGAGCAGGCGGTGGCTGCCCGCCTCCGGAGCAACCCCGACGTCAAGTCGGTGACGTTCGTCTCGAAGCAGCAGGCTGAGGAGCAGGAGAAGAAGCAGAACCCCGACATGTTCAAGGACGGGATCCTCCCGACGAATCCGTTCCCCGACTCGTGGACGGTGGTGCCGGTCCAGGCGAGCTACACGCCGATCATCGGCAAGCAGCTCTGCGGGGCGAAGTTGCCGGGCGTCGTACCGTGCCCGGCAACGGGGATCGGGAACAGCGGCGGAGTCACCTGGGGCAGCACGGTCGCAAAGCGTGTCCTCACGATCGCCAAGGTCATCTCGCTCGTGTTCCTGATCGCGGTCATCCTGCTCGTGACCGCCTCGACGTTGCTGATCGCGAACACGATCCGGCTCTCGATCTTCGCGCGACGACGGGAGATCGAGGTGATGAAGCTCGTCGGCGCGACGAACTGGTTCATCCGCGGGCCGTTCATGCTCGAGGGGCTCGTCTGCGGGTTCGTCGGCTCGCTGCTCGCCGTGATCCTGCTCACGCTCGGGAAGGCGGTGGCCCTGCCGTCGATCCTGCCGCACATCGACGGCGGCAGCGGCTCCGACGTCCACGCGCTGAACTTCACGCTCAACGCGATCCTGTTGCTCGCCACGGGCCTGCTGCTCGGAGCGACGGGGTCCGCGGTCACGCTCCGCCGCTTCCTGCAGGTCTAGCTACCGTCGCCCCGTGGCCCGGGGCAGACACGAGCGGCGGCAGAAGCGACCAAGCCGCAGCGAGCGGCATCGGCGGCGGCACGCGCCTACGCGACGGCCGATCTCCGAGCTGACCGTGCGGCTGCCCGAACGGCGTGTCGAGCCCGAGACCGTGATCGCCCACCTCGGGCCGACCAACTCCGGCAAGACGCACGACGCGCTTCGCTTCCTGGTCGAGAACGGCAACGGCGTCTACGCGGCGCCGCTCCGCATGCTCGCGCAGGAGGCGCACCGGCGGCTGGCGGCCGAGATCGGCGAGGAGCGGGTCGGCCTCGTGACCGGTGAGGAGCGCGTCAATCCCGGCGCGCCGATCGTGTGCTGCACGGCCGAGATGGCTCCGGCGAGCGGCGAGACGCTCGTGCTCGACGAGGTGCAGTGGGCGGAGGACGAAGAGCGCGGCTCTGCGTGGACACGGCTCCTGCTCGGCGGCGAATACCGCCACATCCTGCTACTCGGCGCGGTCGAGGCGCTGCCGCTCGTGCGCCACGCGTTCCCGCAGGCCGAGATCCGGTTCTTCGAGCGCAAGGCGCCGCTCGACTGGGTCGGCCGCCGGGGGATCAACGGCCTCGGCCCGGGCACGGTGGTCGTCGCCTTCTCCCGCCGCGCCGTGATCGGGCTCGCGGGCGAGCTGAACCAGCTCCATCCCGGGCGCGTCGCGTGCCTCTACGGCGCGATGCCGCTCGCCTCGCGGCGGGAGGAGATCGACCGCTTCATCGCCGGCCAGGCGGAGGTGTGCGCCGCGACCGACGTGCTCGGCCACGGTGTCAACCTGCCGTGCGAGACGCTGCTCTTCGCCGAGACGACGAAGTTCGACGGCAAGGAGCGGCGCGACCTCGAGCCGTGGGAGATCGCCCAGATCGCCGGCCGCGCGGGCCGCTTCGGCTTTCACGAGCGCGGTCACGTCGGCGTTCTCACCGGAGTGCTGTGGGCGGATCCCGATCCGGAGCTCGTGCGCGCGGCGCTCGTCCCGCACGTCCCGATCGAGGACGGGCAGCTGGGTTACCGCGTCGTCGACTCGGGACGTCTGCGTCCGCAGCTCTCGGACCTCAACGTGACGCGAGTCGACCAGCTCGAGCCGGCGCTGCACGCGTGGCGGCAGGCCGCGCTGCGCTACTGGAGCGTCGACGGCTGGCTCGAGGTCGAGTCGATCCAGCCGCTGCTCACGCGGCTCGACGCGGTGCGCGAGGCGCTGCACCATGCGCGCCGCACGCTCGAGCTCGCCGACGTCTGGAAGCTCGTGCAGGCGCCCGTCGACGAGGACGGTGCGCCGCTGCTCGGCATGCTCGCGACGGCGCTCGCGGGTGACAAGCCCCAGCGGACGGTCCTCGGCTGGATTCTCGATCCGCACCGCCTCGACGCCGCCGGGCTCCAGGAGGCGGAGCAGGCCGCGCGCGAAGCGTCGATCCTGCGTTGGTTCGCGCTCCAGTACCCGGGCGTCGCCGGCGTCACGATCGAGCGGGCCGCCGCGCTCGAGGAAGCTGCGGCAAGTCGAGTCGTGCGCGAGCTGCGCGCCGAGATCGAGGATCCGACGATCGGCCGTTGCCGCGTCTGCGGCGCGCGGACGGCGCCGTGGGCGGCGCTCTGCGACCGCTGCTTCATGGCACGCGGCTATCGCGGGCGGCGCTAGCGCAGCACCAGCTGGGTGGCGCGGAACAGCGCCATGGGGCGGCCCTCGTGGTCGGAGACGGTCGCGTCCCAGAGCTGCGTCGTTCGCCCGCCGTGGATCAGCTTCGCCTCGCAGTCGATCGTCGCGCCGGGTTGAGCGGTGCGCAGGAAGTTCGTCTTCAGCTCGATGGTCGTGAAGCCGATGGCTCCGTCCGGCAGGTTGAGGATGCAGCCGTAGCCGCACGCCGAGTCGGCGAACCCGACGACGGCGCCGGCGTGCAGAAAGCCGTTCGGCGCCATGTGCTTCTCCTCGAGCGCGAGACGTGCCCGCGAGAACCCGTCGCCGACCTCGTCGAACTCGAGCCCGAGCAGTCCAGGGAACCCCGAGGAGCCCATCTCCTCCAGCTGCGCGAGCGTGAGCTCCACGCGGCCGAGCCTACACTTGCGCCTCCATGGCCAAGCCAAGCGGAGAAAAGCTGATCGTCGACAACCGCCGCGCGCGGCACGACTACCACCTCTCGGACCGCGTCGAGGCGGGCGTCGTGCTCACAGGCACCGAGGTGAAGTCGCTGCGCGGCGGGGAGGCGACCTTCCAGCAGGCGTACGGCGAGGTACGTGACGGCGAGGCGTGGCTCGTCGGCCTGCACGTGCCCGAGTACACCGAGGGAAACCGCGCCAACCACGATCCCGACCGGCCGCGCAAGCTCCTACTCCATCGGCGGGAGATCGAGCGGCTCGCATCCTCGGTCGCGGAGAAGGGCTTCACGCTCGTGCCGACCAAGCTCTACTTCCGGGACGGCCGCGTCAAGGTCGAGCTCGCGCTCGCCCGCGGCAAGGAGCTGCGCGACAAGCGGCGCGACGTCGCGACCCGCGACGCACGGCGCGAGATCGAGCGCGAGCTGAAGAGCCTGCGCCGCTAGGCCTTGTCGAGGATGACGACAGGGATCTCGCGGATCCCTTGCGTCTTCTCCTCGTACTCGGCGAAGCCGGGCCAGTCGCGCTTCTGCCGCTCCCAGATCTGCTCGCGCTCCTCGCCGGTGGCGACCCGCGCGTGCACCGGGAAGGAGTCGGTGCCGATCTCGACGCTCGCGTCGGGGTAGGCGACGAGATTGTGGAACCAGTCAGGGTTGGTCGGCGCGCCGCTTTTCGACGCGAAGATGGCGACCGAATCGGGCGATAGTCGCTGATAGGCGACCGGGTTGATGCGCTCCGTGCCGGTCTTGGCCCCACGGTGGTGCAGGAGCAGGAGATTGCGGCCTTCGAAGTTTCCGCCGACGCGCCCGTCGTTGCCGCGGAACTCGTCGATGATCTTCTCGTTCCAGTCCGTCACTCTGCAGCCGACGATAGCCAGGGCTGCCCGGTCTGCGCGTTACCAGACCCGCGGCATGGCCGAGGCGCCGCGCGAGGCCGTCGTACTGGCGCAAACCGCCCCGGGCGTAGCCGCGGCTACAATTGGCGCACAAACATACGGGGGCGACCTGGCTTCGACGTGGTCGATCCATCCGGATGAGCTGCAAGCCGAGGTCGCCGGTTGGCCTCGTAAATCCACCGGCAAAACGCAAGTGCGAAGAACGATCTCGCACTCGCTGCCTAGGGAGACCTAGCGTGGCGACGCCGCCCCGGGATTGCCCGCGGCTCGGAGGCGGCGCCAACGAGCGGGCTCGGCGTGGAGGGAGAGCTGATCGCCCAAAGCGCGACACGAAAGGATCGGCTAGCGCGTCGGTAGGGCGGCTGCACCCCGGCCGGCGGGCGAATCGAAAGGGCAGCCTACGCTTGTAGACGCTCAGCCGGTGCGGCTGCGGACGCGGGTTCGATTCCCGCCGCCTCCATTCTCCCTGCTAATCGCAATTTGGCGAGAGGAACGATTGCGATTTAGCGGGGGCCAGCGGAATCGTTGTCCGCATCGCCTGACTCATAGATCTCGGCGAGCTTGCGCTCGAGGCTCGCCTCGTTCGGCTGGACGTAAATGTTCGCCGTCGTCCCGATGTCCTCGTGACCGAGCAGCTGCTGCGTGGCCCGGATGTCGCCTGTCGCGAGATAGAACTCCGTGCCGGCCGTGTAGCGGGCCGAGTGCATCTTCATCCCGCTGGTCTGTCCGGGCTCGACGACGCCGGCGCGCTGCAGGCAGCGGTACCACCAGCGATGGAGGGCGGTCGAGCTCAGCGGCTTGAGGCGGTTCGCGTGGACGACCGCGATCTCTGCCGTGTCCTCGCCCGAGACTTGGCCCTTCTGCCAGCGCGGCGCCTTGACCTCGGGGAAGAGCAGGTACTCGTTTGGATCCCGGCCGAGGATGAGCAGCTCGAGCTCCTGCCGGAGCTCCTCGGTGGGGAGGGGCAGGTTCCGGATCTTCCCGCCCTTGGAGTGGACGCGCACGCGGCGCCGACCAAGATCGAAGTCCTTGAGGCGGAGCTGAGCGAGCGATCCCTTGCGGATGCCGATCAGGAAAAGGAGCTTGACCGCGACGCGATCGCGGAGCTCGGGCTGAGCCGCGACGACGCGGTCGACGACGTCGCGATCGAACAGAGGGCGCTCGATGTCGCGCAGCCGCGGGCTCCGGATCGGGACAACGGGGTTGCCCTGGAGTTTGAACTCGCCCTGTGCCCAGCGGAAGAAGGACATGAGCACGGCTCGGACCTTTTTGCGCGTCCGCGGGGCGGCATCGCCCCAGCGCTCATCGATGAACTCGCGGAGGCAGGTCGTGCCGACGGGCGGCTCGAAGTCCCTCAACTCGAGGTCGGCGTGGTCGAGCGCCAGCTTGGCCAGGATCGCCTCGTAATCGCGCAGCGTCTCCAGCGTCGCCCCGTACTCGTTCCGGAACCAGCGCACGAAATGGGCGACCTCGAGGCCGATCGGCGTTGCCCGGTACGACTTGTCCTTCATGCGCTCAGCCTCGCGCATGATCCGTGCGGCCTCGGCGAGAGTCAAGCGAGGCGCTCCCGGTGGCGGCTTCGGCGCGCGCGGCGGTGCCTCGACCGGCTCGATCGTCGGCAGCTCGAGACTGAGCTGGGCGAGGCCCGCTTGAGGCATCGAGACCCAGAGTAACAAAAATGTTCCTAGAGAGGAAATCAGCCCGAGAGGTAGAATCAGCTCGTCGTGACGAGCGGACTGCTGATCAGGGAGGCGCGGCTCTTGGCAGGGCTCTCGCAGGGCGAGCTTGGCGCCCGTGTCGGCAAAGACCGCGCGCAGATCGCGCGGTGGGAGCGCGGCGCCGTCGAGCCGAGCTTCGAGACGCTGCGTCAGCTCGTGCGGGCCTGCGGCTTCGAGCTCGACGTCTCCATCGGCCCTGCTGACGTCGACGAGACGGGGGAGAAGGTTCTGCGCCGGAAGCTCCGCATGTCGCCGCAGGAGCGCCTCCAGGAGCTCCTGAAGGCCTCGAAGGCGTGAGTCCGGCTCGTCGGTCGTCGACGTTCGACCCGCGAGTGGTCCTGAGCGTGCTCGATCGGCATCGCGTGTCGTTCATCGTGATCGGAGGCCTCGCCCGCGTCATCGAGGGAGCCGACGAGATCACCACGGGCGTCGACATCACGCCGTCGACGAGGCCGGAGAATCTCAGGCGTCTCGAGGGAGCTCTCGGCGAGCTCGGCGTGGGGGAGACGGAAGTCGGCGCCGAGCAGCCCACGACTGTGGCGACCCCCTACGGCGAGCTGCGCGTTGTTCCGATGCCGGCCGGCACGCGCGGCTACGACGACCTCCGCCGCGGGGCAGTTCGAGAACCTCTCGGTCAGGGACTCCGGCCTGCCGTCGCCTCGAAAGGCGATCTCGCGCGGATGCTCTCCGCGCTCGGTCGCGAGGAGGACGCCGAGAAGCTCCGCCAGCTCCGCCGACTGATCGAACTCGAGCACGAGCTCGGCCTCGGGATCGATCTCTAGCCTCGCTCGGTTCGCCGACTCCGACAACATGACCAGCGAGACACAGATGCACTTCTGCGAGAAGTGCCGAGACGCGGCACGAACGGGGTTCGGCTGACCAGCGAGCGAAACGATTCGAGAGACCCGCGTCGAACTATCCCGATCGCCCTCCGAGCGCGGCCGCAGAAGCGAGGGATTTGAACCTTCGTCGACCCCAAGGGTCCGAAACGTTTTCGAGCGCTTGTTCGTTTGGCTGGGTTAGGCGCAGGCGGACGCTTTCGCGACAAGGTGCGCGACAGTCAGGCCTCCGGCACAGCTAGACGAGTCCGCTGGGAACCCGAGATACCGGCTGAATCCGCTGGGTTCAGCTGAGGGTTCGATCGCCGGACGCCCGGCTCAGGCCCCTCAGGCCCCGCAGACGTTCTATGTCGTGGAGCGCAATCCCGTAGCGCCACGCGAACGACCGCTGGCCAGTCGAGGTGTTGTCCACGAGCCGTTTCGGCAGTCGCTCGAAGGCAGCGGAGAGGAACGCCTGCCGCTCGGCCACCGAGCTTCCGGGACACGCCGGCGACAGGTCGACGTCGCTTGCTGCAAGTGCGGTTGCAGCTCGCGCAGTGAGGAGAGGTTCCACGGCGCCCGACTTTGTGGCCTCGTGTAATGCGTCAAGAACTGGTTCCCGAAGCCGTTCCGGATGTCCTTGTTCTGATTCACGCCAGGACCATCCGCCATACGCGACCTTGCAAAGGGCTTGGTGAGCGTCACCGCGCTCGTCTTGTTCGTAGCCGAGCGCGGTGGGCGCCGCCGCGAGCAGTCGTGCGAGCCGCTTCCACTCGGGAACCTGCTTCATGTGGCTGAAGAGAACCACCCAGCGAGTGTGTGTGTCCTCGAGTGAGGACTCGAGTGCCGAGCGCGGCGGCTGGGGTGCATTTCGACCGCGCAATTCGTCGAGGAGGCGTCTCCCGTCACTTCGGAATCCCCGGTACTCGCTCGGAACAAAGCTGATCAGGGCCGCTGCGAGCAGGAGCACGCCGACGATCTGAAAGAGGGTCGACCGTGCGTAGATCGCGAGCGCCAGGATCGCCGACGCCGCGGCGGCGTCAGCGACGGGGCCAGCCATGAGAAAGGCGATCCGGCCGCCGAAGCTGAGTCTCGCGTGGGCAGTCGCAAGGCCCGCGGGCTCATGGCGCGCTGGCCGCAGGCTGAGCTGGAAGCGAAGCCGGCCAAACCTCTTCTGCCACGCAGCTGGTGAACGCCCCAAACGGACGGTCACCAGGCCTTCCGTTCGAGCGAGCGCCACCGCCGCGTGCCCAAACTCATGGATAAGCGTGAGCACCGGAGTTAGTAGAGCGGCCACGAAGAACGCCACGATCAGAAGTTCGGGGCTGATCCCATTCATCCAATTGCTGAATGCCTGCAGCGCGGCAGCCACAGTGGAGTCATCGGCAGCGCGGGAATGCCACACAAGCCTTCGAAGCCGCGGGGCGACCGGAACCGGTCATTCCGCAGGACTAGCTCAGGCGAACCGCTGGCGATCCAGCCAGCTTTGCCGTTAGCCTCGGGCGATTCCTATTCCTCGGGCAGTTCTGATCTGATCGCGTTCTCTCGCGCCATTGTCGTGTGCCAGTAACCGGCTGACTTCGAGGTCTGCTTGATGATCGCGTCAGTGGCTGCGGGTGCGGGCCAGAACCAGAGGCCATACACGTCCATCTCCGTGCCACAGTCCGCCTCGTCCATGCCGCGCGCGGTGTATCGCACCCGATACGTCGGCTCACCCAGAGGTATCTCGGTCAAGGCGTTGCCATCCCAGTCGAACAAGGCAACCACGGGTGTGGCCGGCGAGAAGCTGGCCTCGACGCACTCTTCCCATGACTCATCGAGGTGAGGCTCGTTCTCGGCAACGCGCACACTCAAGCCGATGTCGCCGTCGGCTTTGCCCGTCATGAAACGGAGCGCTCCGGCTTCAGCTGCGCCGAGCAGACCGTTCCGTTGTCCGTCAAACGACGTGTACATGTCAGGCCCGATGTCCTCGGCAGCACTCGCTATCCAGAGCTGTCCGTCAAGGACGCCGACAACGCCGTCAAACACCGGTACAGAGTCAATGCTCAAATCTGAACCCCTTCTTAGGAAACGATCTGGCCCGCGACTGCCCTGTCTCCTTTGGTCGGCGCCTATCGAACTCGAGTGGAACCCCCATCGGGGGAGCCGGACGACTCTTACGGAACTGGCAACTCGCGGATTCCGGCACCTTTGCTGAAGCGAGCTATCGTCCGGGGGGTTTCACGAGCCGCCGCAGACCCCGAAGGTAATCGGTGCAGCGGGCGACGGTATCGGGATCACCAGGAACGGGGTGCCTTCGCTGGCGGCGGTGTTCTTGTCTGTACCCCCGCTGACGAGCGTGCACCGTTGAGCGAACCATCTGTAGCGAGATCCTTGGCTGCGGTTGTCAGAGAAGTCAAGAAGCCGCACGCTTGCTCCCGGTGGCCCAGCAAACGAAGCCGGTCCGCTCTGCGCAGTCGCAAAGAACGGATACTCGTCACAGTCTTCTTGGCCCTGTGTCCCTTGGCAGATCGAAGGGTTGTACCACTGTCGATTGAGGCCAGAGGCTATGCGATCGTTCGCGCTGACATAGTTGAGCTGTATCCAGGAGGGTGAGGAATGATCGACCCCTCCGGAACCCGTTATGGCGTCCCAGTCGTGTTGCGTCGTGGGAGCGGTGCCTGAGCCGCTGAGAGAGTTGCGACCGGGGAAGAAGATCGGAAGTGTCGCGCACGCGTCGTCCTGAATATCGGCACCACTCTGAATCGCCCAGGTTGCCTGCTTGACGCAATCGCGGGCACCGGTTTGAGCTGCGGCCGGTGAAACCTGGTATCCGGCCTCTGCCGCACGATCCTGATAGAGCTCAGCCAGCCACTCGTTGTAGCTAAGCGTCGGTCCGGCAATCACCTCGGGCGGCGTAGGGTCGGAAGGGGCCGGCGGGGGTGGCGGTGGTGTTTGTGGCACAGCCTGGGGCGGGGAGGGCTGAACCATGTGGCTCATGATCAGCGACCCGATGAATCCGGCAGTGGCTTGCCCAAGTTTCTTCATCGCATCTTTGAAAGCCTGTTCTCGATCTTCTCCGGCCGCGATCGCCGCCTCATAGTCCAGTCCCTCATCACAGACCGTGCTCTCCTCGAAGTGAGTTGCCTCCGGGCTCGCGCAGAAGTCCAGCACGATCTGCTCATCACTTTCAGAAGCGAACAAGCCGGTTAGGAAACCGAGGTCGACATCCTGCATGGACTCGTCGCTGTTCGTGCCGTTTGTGTAGGTGACCGAAGCCGTGTCGCGAACATCGACGATCGGTGGGCCGGGCGAGGGGACGTCCTGCGACACGTATGCGGTGTACGTCACCGTTGAAGAGCGATTCGGTGTTACGTACACGCTGGTGGCTTGTTGGCCTGGATACCAGTCGGCGATCCGGTTGCCTTGATCGTCGTAGAGGCTCAAGATGTACGGACCTGCGAGCGGCTTGCTGAGCGTCATAGTCAGCAGGGCATTCGGATTCGAAGGCGTGACTGTGGATGGGCTTGCCGTAAGCTCGAGACTTCCGGTCCAGCCTTGATCGCTGATCGTCACGCTCTGGGGACTGCGCACATCTACGGACGGCGGCCCAGGCGAGGGAACGTCCTGAGATACTTCCGCCGTGTAGGTGCGCGTCTGGTTGTTCCCGGGAGTCACATTCAGTCCGGTCGCCTGTTGGCCGGGATACCAGTCGGCGATCCGGTTGCCCCGGTCGTCATAGACACTGAGAACGTAGGGCGCCACGATCGGCTTACTGAGCGAGATCGAAAGCGCGGCCGTCGGTGAGTTCGCGTCGGTCTGCGTCGTATTCGTGGTCAGCGTGACCGTGCCATCCCAGCCAACATTCTGGATCGTCACGCTCTGCGGACTGCGGACATCGACGTGCGGAGGCCCGGGCGACGGCACATCTTGAGAGACCTCGGCCGTGTAGGTGCGCGTTTGATTGTTCCCCGGAGTGACATTGAGCCCGGTGGCTTGTTGGCCGGGATACCAGTCGGCGATCCGGTTGCCCTGGTCGTCATAGACGCTCAGGATGTAGGGCGCCACGATCGGCTTACTGAGCGAGATCGAAAGCGCGGCCGTGGGTGAGTTCGCGTCGGTCTGCGTCGTATTCGTGGTCAGCGTGACCGTGCCATCCCAGCCAACATTCTGGACAGTAACGGCGTTCGAAGTGCTCGCAATCAGGGTTGGCGGACCCGGATTCGGGCTGTCCTGCGACACGTAGGCCGTATAGGTGCGTGTCTGGTTATTCGCGGGAGTCACGTTCACTCCACGCGACTGTCCTTGACCCGGATAGAAGACGAGCACCCGGTTTCCAAGGTCGTCGTAGACCGTCACCATGTAGGGCGAACAGAGGGTCGAGTCAATCGAGGCGGTCAGCAGACTCGACGGAGCGTTCGCATCAACGACCGTTTGAGACGCAGAGAGCTGAACCGATGGGGTGGGACAAGTCGAGGCGGCCGCATGACGTGGCAGCATCGTGACGCCCAGGACCACGAGGAGCGCTCCGGCAACAACGGCAAGGCGCACCAACCGTGACCAACCCCTCAAACCCCTCCCCCGACCCACGCGGACGACTCTACGACGAATGCCCACCCAGCGCAAGACGCGTCTTGCTCGGGCCGAAAGACAACTCCCGCTGCGGCTACGGGACCCAGCCGGCCCTCGGCCTTCAGCGACCCTGCCGCGAAACGCTGCGCGCGGCTCCGGGGTCTACGCCTCTGGCATTTGGGCTCTTCGGCCGCCACCGCAAGGGTGTGGATCCCTCGCAACCATGCGGCCTAGCGTGACTGGACGTGTTCCTCGGACGACGTCTGATCAGCCCTCGTAGCGAGAGGTTCAGGTGCCGAGTCCGTGCTTAGGAGTGAAGGGTTGGGAGAGGGGTCGCATTTCCGGCTGGCAGAATCGAGCCCGACGCGGCTCGAAGTTGGATGAGCTCCCCGCGTTGCACGAGCGGGCTCCTACGCGGGTTCGATTCCCGCCGC
>CAVOMI010000006.1:0-76773 GCA_963696975.1 uncultured Actinomycetes bacterium
TTCGCGAGGTGCGGTAGCTGTCGATCACGCACGAGCCTCGGCCGGAGCGAAACGTGAGCCCGTGCGCGCTCGGCGATCAGACGAACATCTCTCGAGTGCTCCTCCTCACGCAGGTGCTGGATCCGGAAGGTCGGCCAGTTCGCAAGCGTCTCCGTTCCCTGGCGGGGGGTTGCGTTGAGGTAGCCGCGGATGCTGCTGCGCGTGGCCGATCAGTGCAACCGAGGCCGTTCCCGGGTCGGTACGGATCGGCCTCCAGGTTCTCGGGTAGGCGAATGTTGCTGCGCCGGACGGAAGCCGGGCGAGCTTCCAGCCCGCGCGGCGAGGAGGGCTCGGATGCAGCCAGCGCAAGGCCGACGCTTGCCCGTTGACCGACCCGCGTCCGGCCGCCGCGCCGGCCCAGACAGCGAGGAGCGCAGCGATGGTTGCGGCGACCAGAAGGAGCCGCCGCAACCCGTCGATGATCCGATCAGATATTTCCATCGCCGTCGCTGGGACCGCCGTTGTTGTCGGAGTCATGGTCGCCTCCGTTGTTCTGCGGAATCCCGTTCCCCGCAGGCTTGTGTACGACTTTGGCTCCGGCCGGCGAGACCGCGTACCACTTCGCCCCGAAGGCATTCACGCCCTCGCCTTTCGTCTGGCCCTTCTGCTTGTCCTTGACGAAGGTGTAGAGCGGGTGATGGTCGTAGGTCACCTGGCGGCGTCCGTCGGCACGCTTGATCGTCCCGAGCAGCGACGCCTTCGCGCCGCCCGCGACGCACCGGCTTGCCGCTCGCAATCAGCGGCGGCCAAAACGACGCGCACTGCCCGGAGCATGCGCTCTTGTCCGTTACGGTCCTTCCCGAACAGGTAGAGCGTGTGTCCGCGCGAGTTGACGAGAACCCGCCCGAGGCTCGTCTTCGCCGTCGAGACGAGGGTATGGCCAGCGCGGGCGGCGTGGCTCGTCGGTGTGTGCAGCAGAAAGATGCCGGCTGCGAGCGCGGCGAGGGCATCACGGCCGCGATTGGCCATGGGTGCCTCAGCGCGACGCTGGAGCGTTGACTCTCTTGCATGGTGTCCTACCTCTCTGGTGGATTTCTCGTTGGCGCGGACACCATCGCCTTCTCGAGGTCGCCGAGCATCGCTGCCACCGCGAAAGCGTTGTTCCGGCTAACCGGGAACATGAGTTGGCCGTAAGCGGCAATTGCTCGTGAGCTTGACGTCAGGCCGCGAGCGTCTCTTCCCGTTGCGCTCTCCGGCCGAGAATCGTCGTCGATGCAGGCGTCGCAGAGGGCGGGAAGTAGTGTCGGCGGGGTATCGAGCTCGTAGGAACGAAGCTCGGTGATGACGCTCTCAGGCTTGACCCAGGCCGAACCGCGGCACACCCGCAGGCAGAGCGAGCACGTGACCAGATTTCGGTTACGCCCTCTTCGTATGCGATTCAATTCCATTTGCCACTCCTTTCGGTGCCGGGACGATGTGCAGACGAGGATGGCTCGCTGTCATGCTCGCGCCTTCGTGG
The DNA here is from genome assembly GCA_963696975.1 of uncultured Actinomycetes bacterium. Classification (GTDB taxonomy): domain Bacteria; phylum Actinomycetota; class Thermoleophilia; order Gaiellales; family Gaiellaceae; genus Palsa-739. The sequence continues at coordinate 1,499 of CAVOMI010000006.1, forward strand.
CGAGCCGCCATCCGTACCGCCTGCTGACCGCAAACCGCAGTTCCCTGCTGCCCGGTAGACGCTTCGGGGGCTGGCGTCGAAGACACGACTGGCGATGCGCGCGATCGTCAAGGTCATGCCGCACCGTCCGTCACAGCCAAAGGAACTTCGGCAGTTCACGAGGTCGTCATTGCCTTCGCGGCCGATCCTGGGCCCGCGAACCTCGAGCGCTACCTTGCTGCGAGTCGTGCGCTCGAGGTTTCGCGTGGCGGTCCGGCTGTGGGTCGCCGCTAAGGGCAGATCGGACGAATCCGTTCTTAGTGCCTGAATCGAGCCCTTCGTCGGGAGTGGTATGCCCGTGGAGCACCGCCGGTTAGTAGCCGCCGCCTCCGCCGCCAGAGCTCGAGGATTGACTGGAGACCCGGTTGCCGGCCGAGGAGAGCGCGTACCAGCTGCCGCCGAACGCGGTCAGGCCTTGGCCGTTGGTGTCGCCCGGGGCCTTGTCCCCTTTGAAGACGTAGAGCGGGTGGCCGTTGTAGGTCAGCTGCTGCGCTCCGATCCGAGCGGGTGCTCGTGGAGACGAGTGATGCTTTGCTCCGCTACCGATAGTCGGCTTGCCGGATGCTCGGAGCGGCGGCCAGTTGACGGCGCAAGCGCCGCTGCACGTTGCTCGTGGCTCCTGAGTCCCGCGTGAAGAGGTAGAGCGTGCGGCCCTGGGAATTGACAAGGATGCTGCCGAGGCTGGCGTTGGAGACGCCGACGGTCGCGGTCCCGTCCGCTTGCCGTCTTCGGTGGCCCAGACGACGCGTTCGAGCCGCCGCCACAGCCGGCCACCGCAAGCGCGGCCAGGAGCAGCAAAGCTCCGGCTGCCGCGAAGGTCATGGATCTCCCGTGTTTCATCGATCTGGCTCCTTTCGAGTCCGCCTTGGTGACGAACAGCGTGGTCGCCCGGCCGCTAGCGGGCATCGCCGGTACCGGCCGTTGGCCGTTGCCGCTGACCTCCGACCTCGAACCCCTGCTGGCGGGCACCAGCGTTGGGCGCTCGCCGCGCAGACGAGGGGCTCCGGTTGCGCGATGGTGGGCGAACCAACGAGCCCGTTAGGAAAGGAACCCGCGATGCTCGAATATCCCAGCGTTCTTTACACGGCCGAGGCGACCGCCACCGGTGGTCGCGAGGGGCAGGCGCGCACCAGCGACGGCCGGATCGATGTCGACCTCGACGTCCCGGCCGAGATGGGCGGGCCAGGCGGCCCGGGAACGAACCCGGAGCAGCTCTTCGCCACCGGCTGGGCGGCCTGCTTCCAATCTGCGCTGTTGCGGTTCGCCGTGGGCAGGGAGCTCGATCTGAGCGACTCGCGTGTCACTGCCCGCGTGGGAATCGGCCCGGTTCCCAGCGGCGGCTTCGGGCTCGTCGCGGCCCTTGACCTCGACGCCCCTCGACTCCCACGCGAGGTGGCCGTCGAGCTCATGAGACGGGCTCACGAAACCTGCCCCTATTCAAGAGCCACGCGCGGGAACGTCGATGTCACGCTGGCCGCCGGCGGGACGACGATCGAGCAACAGGCCGCGTAACGTCTGCGAGCTAGGTGCTGCCGGGAAGCGGCACCTCGGCGATCAGGCACGTCCCGATGCCCTGCCGACTCTCGAGCGCGAGCGTCCCCCCGATCGCCTCGGCGCGGTCCCTGAGGCCGAGCAAGCCGGAACCTCGGGCGGGATCCGCTCCACCGACCCCGTCGTCGCGGACAGTGACGCGAAGGGCGCGGCTGTGCACCTCCACCTCGACCGTCACCTTGGACGCGCCCGAATGCTTGGCCGCGTTCGTCAACGCCTCCGAGACGACGTAGTAGGCCGCGACCTCAACCGATTCCGCCAGTCTCCGGTCATCTCGCACGTCGAGCTCGACCGGAATCGGTGACCGGTGAGCGAGCGTTTTGACCGCCGGCCCGAGCCCGCCCTCGGCGAGGATCGCGGGATGGATCCCGAGGGCGATCTCCCGAAGGTCGTCGAGAACCGTCGTGAGCCCCTCCGCGACATGGGACAGGTCATCACGATGCCTGCTCATCTCCTTCGGCGCGTCCGCCTGCGCCGCCCGCACCTCGAGCGCCAGCGAGACGAGCCGTTGCTGCGCGCCGTCATGCAGGTCACGCTCGATCCGACGCCGCGTCGCGTCCGCGGTGGCGACGATTCGGGCGCGGGAGGCGTCGAGCGCGGCGCGACCCTCGGCGTTCGCGATTGCCGTCGCGAGAAGTTCCGTGAATTTCGCCAGGCGGCTTTCGAAGTCCGCCGGGAACGGCTCTGTTTCGCGCGTGCCGACGGCCATGACGCCCCAGAAAGCTCCGTCGACGACAACCGGCACGCCGACCGCTGAGCGCGTGCATCCATCCCGCGCAGCGGCCGCGATCGAACCCTGTGAGGGCTGTGTGTAGTCGGCGCGCGCCGGGAGGCCGGTTCGGCAGACCTGCGCGACCGCGCTGCTATCACCCTCGACCGACCAGCTCCTTTCGATGGGACCGGGGTCGTCGTCGGACGCTGCAAGCTGAGTCACGGTGCCGTTTCCGTCGTAGCGCAAGAGCCCGCTGAGGGGAGCGTTGAACATCCGTGCCACCTCATGGCGGACGGCGTCGAACACACAGTGCGGGGTCGCCCCTTCGGCGACGAGCGTGGCCACTCGCCGCAGCGCCGCCTGTTCGTCGGCAAGCCGGGCGAGGTGCTCATGGGCCTGGCTGTTGGCGATCGCGGTCGCGAGGAGCTGCGTGAACTTCGCGAGGCGGTCTTCGAGGTCAGCAGGCAGCTGCTCCGGAGCGCGGGTGCCGACGGCCATGACGCCCCAAAGGGTGCCGTCGACTACGACCGGCACGCCGACGGCCGATTGCCCGTCTTCGGCGCGAGCGGCGTCCGCAATGGCGCCCTGCACAGGTTTCGTGTAGTCAACGCGCACGGGGCGGCCGGTCCGGCAAACCTGCGCAGTCGCACTGTTGTCACCCTCCACCGTCCAGCTCCTCCCGGTTGGGCCGAGGAAACCGTCGGAGGTTGCGAGCAAGCTCACGGTTCCGCTCGCGTCGTCGTAGCGCATCAGCCAGCTGAGCGGGGCGTCGAACATCCGCGCCACCTCGTCTCGCACGGCATCGAACACGCGATGCGGGGCCGCCCCCTCGGCGACGAGAGTAGCCACGCGTCGCAATGCCGCTTGCTCGTCGGCGAGCTGCGCAAGCTGCTCGTGTGCCTCGCTGTTTGCGATCGCCGTCGCGAAGAGCTCGGCGAACTCGGAAAGGCGGAGCTCGGTCCCGGGGGCCAGTTGCGTCTCGCTCTTCGAGGTGACGGCCAAGACGCCCCAGAGGTGGCCGTCGACGGTGATCGGAGCGCCCACGGACGAACGCCATCCCATCTCGCGGGCGGCCACGGGCGCCTCGCCTGGTGCGTCTGCGTAGTTGTCGACGCGTGCGGGCGCGCCGGTCTCGAAGATCAGGCCCGACACTGTGCCTTCCAGTTGGTAGCGCCTCCCGACATAGGTGTATCCGCCCTCAGTCGTCCAGCCGCTCACCGCGGTGACGGTTCCGTCTTCGTGGTAGCGCGTGAGAGCGGAGCCGTCCGCGCCCATCAAAGCAGCGACCTCCGCGCTTACGGCCTCGAACACCTCTGCCGTCGGCGCGCCGGCCGCCACCAGCGTCGCCACCCGCCGCAATGCCGCCTGCTCCTCCGCGAGCCGTGTGAGCTCCTCGTTGGCCTGACTATTTGCGATCGCCGTGGCGACCAAATCGGTGAACTCCGCGAGGCGGTCCTCGAGGTGCTCGGGGAGCGGCGCGTCGGGCGAGGCGGCGCTGATCGCTCCCCAGACGGAGCTGTTGACGATGATCGGGGCTCCGGCTGTCGCGTTGAGGCCGGATTCGCAAGCTCGGGCGGCTAACGGGCCGACAAGGTCTGTGTAGTCCTCGACGCGAGCCGGGCGCCCCGTCCGTTTCACCTGCGCGACCACCGTTTGGCCGTCGAGCGGCCAGCGCGTCCCAGGTTCGAACACGTAGCGACGGTCGCTGCAGGTCGCGATGACCGTTGCCAGTCCGTCGCTGTCGTAGCGACAGACGACGACCGCCGGCAGGTGCATCACACGAGCGACCTCGCGCGCGACCGCCGAGAACACCTCCGACGAGGGCGCACCGGAGGCCACGAGCGTTGCGACACGCCGAAGCGCCGCCTGTTCCTCTCCGAGCCGTCCTGGTTCGCCGCGATGCTTCGCGTGCGGTGCCGCGAGCCGGGCGGACGTGCCCATTGTCTCAACCTACTCCATAATCGGCTGCGTGAGCACGAGCCAGACCAGGGTTGTTCTGGCTGACGACGACGTTCTCCTGCGCGAGGGGCTGGCGGGCCTGCTCGAGCGCTCCGGCTTCGAGGTCGTCGGCCAGTCGGGCACGCCCTCCGAGCTGATTCGCCTCGTCCGCGAGCTTCGTCCAGACCTCGCGATCATCGACATCCGGATGCCGCCCACCCACACGAGCGAAGGTCTCGACGCGGCCGCGTCGATCCGCGAGGAGTCTCCGGAGACGGCGATCGTGGTTCTGACCGCGCACGTTCAGATCGAGAGGGCGACCGAGCTCCTGGCCAGCGGCGAGCGCAGTGGCTATTTGCTGAAGAGCCGGGTCACGGACGTGGACGAGTTCATCCAGACGCTCGAGCGGATCGTGAAGGGAGCTTCGGTTGTCGATCCCGCGCTCGTCCAGGAGCTCGTCGCCGCGCAGCGCGCGGAGGACCCGTTGGATGTGCTGTCGCCGCGCGAGCGCGAGGTACTCGGTCTCATGGCCGAGGGGCGCTCCAACGCCGGCATCGCCCATCAGCTCTGGATCACCGAGGGAACGGTCGAGAAGCACGTCCGCAGCATTCTCATGAAGCTTCGTCTGCCGGCGACCCAAGACGACCAGCGACGGGTGCTCGCCGTGATCACCTATCTCGACGCCCGCTAGCGCGGTCAACGGGCGCCACCGTCGCTGATCCGGCGAATCGCCGCTGCCGAGAGCTCATCCTTTTGCAGGTAGCCGACCGCTGGGCTTTCCGCGATCAAGCCCGCGAGACCCTCCTCGGGATGCGTCGAGATCAAGATCACCGCCTCGCCATCGTCGGCCAGCCGACGCGCGAGCTCGAGACCGCTTTCGTCGCCGAGGAAGACGTCCACGAGGACGACGTCTGGATCGAGGCTCCCGACCAGGCGAACCGCGTCGGCAGACGTCGACGCGACACCGACGACGCGTAGACCCTCCTGCTCGAGAAGGCCGCGCGCGACCCGCAGGAACGACTCGTTGTCGTCGACGATCAAGGAGGAGTCAAGCGACACCTCCGCAGCGTCGCAGCTACCTCGCCCGCGCGCATTCCGGCTAGCCGCAATCGAAAGAGGCGAGCTACCGGGACGCGCAGATCACCGCGGGCTTCGATGCCGCAGCTATCGCGGCGCGCGATGGTGGTCGGAAGACAGCCAACTGGAGGAGAGACGATGGACTCGATCGCAACACCGACCGAGGGCCTCGACCATGGCGGCGCGGAGACGCTCGCGGTTCACGACTGGCGAGCAGAACAGCTTCTGCGCCTCGGCCTGCCTTCCATTCTGGCCGAGAGCCTCGCCGATCAGGTCGACTGGCACGCGGTCGCGGACCTCGTAGAGCGCGGGTGCGCGCTGAGCCTTGCGCTCGACATCGTCCGCTGAGGGTCGCGGGCAGGTTAACGCCGCGGACCGAGCAGATTGCGGCTACCCGGAAGCGGGGCTAGGGGGAAGCCGTGATAGCGACTTGCGGCTTGCCGCGATGCGTTGCGCTGAGCCTCCCAGCGACGCTGCCGGGCAGACATACGGAGTTCTGAGTCGATGAACCGAGGAGCTCCAGACCGCAACCACACGGAAGGAGATCAGCATGCCCCGCCTGACAGTCGGGACCGAGAACGGCGCGCCGATCGAGATCCATTACGAGGATCACGGAGCCGGCGATCCCGTCGTCTTGATCCACGGCTACCCGCTGAACGGAAACTCGTGGGAGCGCCAAGAGCGCGAGCTGCTCATGAGCGGCTTCCGCGTTATCAGCTATGACCGACGCGGCTTCGGCCGGTCGAGCCAGCCGACCGTCGGCTACGACTACGACACCTTCGCGGCAGACCTCAACGCGCTGCTCGAGCACCTCGACCTGAACGACGTCGCCCTTGTCGGCTTCTCGATGGGGAGCGGCGAGGTGACGCGATACCTGGGCACCTACGGATCGGCACGGGTGCGCAAGGCGGCCCTTCTCGGCGCGATCCCACCGTTCCTGCGCAAGACAGACGACAATCCGCAGGGCGTCGACGGAGCGGTGTTCGAGCAGATCAAGGCTGCGATCGCCAAGGACCGCTACGCCTGGTTCAAGGACTTCTTCGACAACTTCTACAACGTCGACAAGCTCATGCCGGAGCGGATCAGCGAACAGGCCTGGCAGGCGAGTTTCAACGTCGCCGCCGGCGCGTCGCCGTACGCGTCCTACGCGTGTGTCGACACCTGGTTGACCGACTTCCGCGCCGACCTGCCCAAGATCGACGTCCCTGTCCTCGTCGTCCACGGCACCGACGACCGGATTCTGCCGTTCGAAGCGACCGCAGCACGCCTGCCGGACCTGATCGACGACGTCAAGCTGGTGCCCGTCGACGGGGGTCCGCACAACATCGCCTGGACGCATCCCGACGAGGTCAACGAGGCGCTGCTCGAGTTCATCGGCGCGACGACTCGGGTGACCGCGTGAGCGCCACGGACACGCTGCTCGGGTACGCCGAGGCGCCGACTCGGAGCGTGACGGCCGACAACGCTATCGAGTACGCGTACCGCGACCTCGGCGAGAGCGACGTGCCACTCGTCCTGCTGCAGCACTTCCGGGGCAACCTCGACAACTGGGACCCGGCACTCGTCGACGCGCTCGCGGCGGATCGACGCGTGGTCACGTTCGACAACGTCGGGGTCGGCGCCACGACCGGCAGTACCCCGAACACCGTGGAGGCGATGGCCCACGGAGCCATCGCGTTTCTCGAGGCCATGGACTTTCAGCGCGTCGATCTGCTCGGCTTCTCGCTCGGCAGCTTCGTCGCGCAGGAGATCGCGCTCATCCGCCCGGATTTGCTGCGGCGCGTCGTGCTCGCCTCTTCCGCGCCACAGGGCGCAGCCGGGATGCACGGGTGGGCGGCTGAGGTCATCGGGGCGGTCGGTGTGCCGGAGGTGACTCCGCAGGGATACCTCTCCGTGTTCTTTGCCCCGACGGAGACGAGCGGCGAAGCGGGCCAGCAAGCAGCAGGCCGTATCTTCGGTGCCAGGACAGCCGGCCGAGACGAACCGACGACGTGGCAGACCCGCCAGGCGCAGTACGACGCCGTCTGCGCGTGGGGCGTCCCGAACCACTCGTTGCTCCAGCGGCTCACCGCAATCGGGCTCCCGGTCTTCGTCGCGAACGGCGACAGCGACCCGATGATCCAGCCGCGCTACTCGCACCTGCTGGCGGGGCTACTCCCGAACGCGCAGGTCACGATCTACCCCGACTCGGCTCATGGCTTTCTCTTCCAACACCACGGTCGGTTCGCCCGCGACGTCCACGCGTTCCTCGAGGCGACCTGACCATGGGCCGCAGAATGGCGTACGCGGTGTCGGCCGCAGTCGGCCAGCGGGCTGGCACCGCCTTCTGGGCAGCGGCGTTCGCCTTTCTCGTCGTTATGGCATTTGCCACCTTGCCGAGCCCGCTCTACGGCCTATACCGAACGCGCGACGACCTCTCGACCTTGACGGTGACGGTGGTGTACGCGGTATTTGCATGCGGCGCGATCGCCGCTCTGCTCTGTGAGCCCGTGGTCGTCGCGCGCATCGGCCGTCGCGGAGCGATGCTCGGCGGGGTGACGACGATGATGGCGGCGGCGGCCGTGATCGCCATTTGGAAGGCCCTACCGGGGTTGCTCGTGGGGCGCGTGCTCTCAGGGGTCTCCGTCGGGCTCGCAGCCGGTACCGCCGTCACGTACCTCATCGAGCTACGACTTCGAGACGATCCGAACGCGTCCGTCGTGCGCGCTCGGACGATCGGAACGTCGGTGAACATCGGCGCCCTGGGAGTCGGCCCGCTCGTCGCCGGCGTGCTGGCCGAGTGGACGAGCCTGCCGCTGACCCTGCCCTACGTGCTCTTCATCGGGCTCGGCGCGCTCGCGCTCGTGGGCCTGGCGACCGCTCCGGAGACCGGTACGCCGAACCCTAACGCGAAGGCGTCACTGGTCGTTGCCGGCATTCCGGGCACCGCAGCCGTTGCGACGACTGCAGCCTTCGCGGCGACAGGGCTCTTCGCCGGCCTGTCCGGAATCATCCTGGCCAAGACGTTCGACCGGCCGTCGCACGCGCTCGCGGGAGCGACACTGTTCCTCGTCTTTTCGGCGGGGGTGGTGTCCCAGCTCGCAACGGGGAAGCTGCGAGCGTCGCGCGTGCTCGCACTCGGCATGACGTCGATGCTGGCCGGTCTTGCACTGCTCGTGACGGCCGTTCGTCTCTCGACGCCGAGCCCCGTGCTGTTTCTGGCCGGTGGCGCGCTGATCGGCGCCGGCGCAGGTCTCGTCTTCAAGGGTACGACCGGAATCGTGCTCGAGGCTGCCGCCCCCGAGGAGCGGGTCGCGATGACGTCCACGCTGATCATGACGGCACTCTTCGGGCTTTCGATTCCCGTCATCGGAGCCGGGGTAGCGCTTTCCCAAGGCGTGTCCGCGGCCACCACGGTCCTCGGTTTCGGTACCGCGGTCGCGCTCGGGGTAGCGTCGTCGGGCTGGGCGCTGCTCAGCCGAGGGGGTGGCGGATTAAGGAGAAGAAGACGTCTCAGCCCCGACAACCGAGTGGTTGGAGAACTCGGGGACAGCTCTTAATGGGCTGGGTGGGGATCGAACCTGCGACCTTGGGATTAAAAGCGTTTCCGGGCTGCAGGGATGCGTCCCGTGCGCGCTGCGAGTGACCGTGAGTGGACCCCTCACGCAGTGAGGCCCCGCGAGAAGGCGCTCAACCACTCGAACCTTTAAGAAGGATCATGAGCACAGAAGAGAACATCCCCGGCACCGTCACCATCGGCGGCGACCTCACCGTCGCGAGGATCGGTTATGGCGCGATGCAGCTCACCGGCCCGAAGGTCTGGGGCGAGTACCCCGACCATGACAACGGCATCGCGGTTCTGCAGGAGGTAGTGCGGGCGGGCGTGACCTTCCTCGACACGGCCGACGTCTACGGCCCGCACTCCAACGAGGAACTCATCAGGGAGGCGCTGTACCCGTATCCGGACGATCTGGTAATCGCCACCAAGGGCGGCAACCTGCGCGGCGGTCCGGAATACAGCGACATGACCTCGCTCGGCAACAAGTGGTACCTGCGCCAAGCCGCCTACATGAGCATGCGACGCCTCGGCCTGGACCACATCGACCTCTACTACCTGCACCAGTCCACATTCACCGACGTCCCCTTCGAGCAGGCCATCGACACCCTCGCCGGGATGAAGGCCGACGGGCTCATCCGACACATCGGCCTGTCCAACCTCAGCGCCGAGCAGCTCAGCACCGCGATGAGCATCACCGACATCGCCGCCGTCACCGCCCACTACAACGTTGCCGTCCGCCTCGGCGCGGGGGTCCGCACGGTCGCCGAGGAGACCGGGATCGTGTTCTCACCCTGGCACCCCGGCGCCATCCCCAGTGGCGCCGACGGCGAGCCCTTCCACGCCCTGATCGACCCCATCGCCGCCAAGCACGACGTCACGCCGCAGCAGATCGCCCTGGCCTGGCAGCTGCACCACACCGCCACCTCGCTCCCGGTACCCGGAACCACCAGCGTCGCGCACCTGCACGAGAACCTCGACGCCGCCAGCATGAGCCTCGCCGAGGACGAGATCGACGCGATCACCGCGCTCGCCCCCGAGAGCGACTGAGAGGGAGATCAGGCCGTATCCGGTTCCAGGTCGCAGCTGATCACCACCCTTCGACGCGTCGAGCACCGTGGCGCAGGCTGAGTTCGACGGCATCAATTCCGGCGCTTCAATCAGGCGCAGTCAGACTGACCACCGGGCGCGGAGGCGCGAACACACGGTGCGCCGGAATGTCGTCTGACCCCCTCCGTACCTGTAGTTGGGGTCGTCGTCTCTCCAACGTAAACACGGTGTTTGCAGGCGTTTTCGTCAGGGCGGAGGGCCTGCGCGGTCGACAAGTGAAGTCCGCCGAAAGCGGTGCGACCTTTGTCGCCAGCCGAGGCAACGCGCGGTGCAGCAAACCGCTCATTTTGCAGCGACTTCTTCAAGCCCTCTGACGGACTCGAACCGTCGACCCCCTCCTTACCATGGAGGTGCTCTACCAGCTGAGCTAAGAGGGCTGGAAGCTGGATTGTAGCCCCGTCTCGAGCCGCCGCCCGCCGACGCAGCCCGAGCCTCGATGCGTGGACGTGCGCCGCGTGCTCGCGCCTTCCCAGGACCTCGGGGAGTCGCCGACGCTCGCCAGACCCTAGACGAGCGCCGGGGACCCGAGCTCTGCGTCGCGGCTGACGAGCGCGGCGTAACGGCCGCCCGTGGCGAGCAGCTCCTCGTGCCGGCCGCGCTCGACGACGCGGCCGTGGTCGAGCACGACGATCTGGTCGGCGTCTCTCACGGTCGAGAGCCTGTGCGCGATCGCGATCGTCGTCCGTCCCTCCGACAGCCGGTCGAGCGCCTCCTGCACGAGCCGCTCCGTCTCGGTGTCGAGCGAGGACGTCGCCTCGTCGAGGACGAGGATCGGCGGGTTGCGCAGGATGGTTCGCGCGATCGCGATCCGCTGCTTCTCGCCTCCCGAGAAGCGGTAGCCGCGCTCGCCCACCACCGTGTCGTAGCCCTCGGGGAGCGCCGCGATCACGTGATGGATCCGCGCCGCCTCGGCAGCCGCGTAGAGCTCCTCGTCGGTCGCCTCGGACTTCGCGAAGCGGAGGTTCTCGCGCACCGAGGCGTGGAAGAGATACGTCTCCTGCGAGACCACGCCCACCAAGCTCGAGAGTGCGGAGAAGGTCAGGTCGCGGACGTCGACGCCGCCGATCGAGACGGAGCCGCGTTCGACGTCGTAGAGCCGCGCCGCGAGGTAGCCCAGCGTCGTCTTGCCGGCGCCCGTCTCGCCGACGAGCGCGGTGGTGGTCCCGGCCGGCGTCACGAAGCTCACGTCTTCCAGCGTCCACGCGTCGTCCGCATACCGGAACCAGGCATGGTCGAAGACGACGTCGCCCGCCTGTGCGGCAGCGATCGTGCCCTCCTCGATGTCGACCGGCTCGTCGAGGTACTCGAAGATCCGGTCGAAGAGCGCGAGCGAGGTCTGGATGTCCAGGCCGACGCCCAGGAGCGAGCCGACCGGGAAGAAGAGACGCGCCTGCAGCGTGGTGAAGGCGATGATCGTCGCGACCGAGATAGTGCTGCTCAGGACGGTCCCGCCGAGCCAGTAGACGGCGGCCGGCATGACCGCGAAGCTCGTCTGGATCGACGCCATCACCCAGCGGCCGGCCATCCGCTGGCGCACCTCGAGGTCGGCGAGCCGCAGCGACTCGCCCTCGAAGCGGTCGGCGAGCTCCTCGCCCCGTCCCATCGTCTTGCCGAGCAGGATCCCGCTGACCGACAGCGACTCCTGGACGATGCTCGAGATGTCGGCGAGCGACTCCTGCGTCGACTTCGCGATCCGCCGCCGCTCGTTGCCGACCCGCCGGGTCAGCACCGTGAAGATCGGGATCAGAGCGAAGGCGAAGAGAGCGAGCTGCCAGCTCAGAAACAGCATCGCGATCATCGTCGCGACGACCGTCGCGACGCTCGACGTGATGTTCGTGGCGGTGTTCGTGACGACGTTCTGCACGCCGCCGATGTCGTTGTTGATCCGCGACTGCACCTCCCCCGTGCGCGTGCGCGTGAAGAAGGCGAGCGAGAGCTGCTGCAGGTGACGGAAGACCTTGGCGCGCAGGTCGTGCATCACGCGCTGGCCGACCTGGTTGGAGAGAAGCGTCTGAACGACGCCGAGGATTCCCGCGACGATCGCGATCACGATCATCCCTGCGGCGTTCACGGAGACCCCGTGCCTGTCCTGTGCCTCGATCGCCACGATGAGGCGCCGGAGCAGCAGCGCCGGCAGGACCCCGAGTCCGGCGGTCACGAGGATCAGGCCGAGCAGGACGGACAGCCGCCGCCAGTACGGCCTGAACAGCGGCCAGATGCGCCGCGTGTTGGCCCGGCGCACCTCGGGGTCGACCGGCCGCTCGGGCGGCGTCTCGCCTCGGTCGTGGAAGAACATTCCCATCAGGATCTTTCTAACGAACGGCGAGAGACGGGGCATCCCGCCGCGCTGCGCCATCAGGATGGGGGCGGGAGGATTCGAACCTCCGTAGGCTGAGCCGACGGGTTTACAGCCCGTTCCCTTTGGCCGCTCGGGCACACCCCCTGGGGGAGCCGCATTGTAGTCCGGCAGCTGCGGATACGTTCTCGGAGTGGGGGAGGCGCCGATCCGGACCGAGCAGCTGCGCAAGGTCTACGGAACGCTCGTCGCGGTCGACGGCCTCGACCTCGAGGTGCGGCCCGGCGAGTTCTTCGGGCTGCTCGGCCCGAACGGCGCAGGCAAGTCGACGACGATCGGGATGCTCACCACGACCGTGTTCCCGACCGGCGGACGCGCGCTCGTCTCCGGCCTCGACGTCAGCCGGCACGCGGCCGATGTGAAACGGCAGATCGGGGTGGTCTCGCAGGCGAACACGCTCGACCGTGCCCTCACCGTCTGGGAGAACCTCTACTACCACGGCCGCTTCTTCGGCGTTCCTCGTCCGCAGGCGCGAGCCAGGGCGAGCGAGCTGCTCGAGCAGTTCTCGCTCACCGAGCGCGCCGACTCGATGGTCTTCCAGCTCTCCGGCGGTCTCGCGCAGCGGCTGATGCTCGCGCGCGCGCTCGTGCACGAGCCGCAGGTGCTCTTCCTCGACGAGCCCACCTCGGGCATCGACCCGCAGACGCGCATCAACCTCTGGCGGATCCTCCAGGACCTCAACCGCGCCGGCCAGACGACGCTTCTCACCACGCACTACATGGAGGAGGCCGACGAGCTCTGCGAGCGGATCGCGATCATCGACCACGGCAAGGCGCTCGCCGTCGACACGCCGGCGGAGCTGAAGCGGCGTCACGGCGCCGAGACCGTGATCACCCTGACCTTGGAGGGCGACCCCGCGCCGCTCGCCGAGCGGGCGGAACGGATCGAGGCCGTCCGCTCGGTCGAGCGGGACGAGCAGATCGTCCGCGTGCGCGCCGCCCGTTCCGAAGGCGTGCTCGTGCAGCTCGTGCAGGCGGCCGCCGACCTGGGCTTGTCGGTGCGCGACGCCTCGAGCCTGCCGCCGAGCCTCGAGACGGTCTTCCTCAACCTCACGGGCCGCGAGTACCGGGAATGAGGCCGTGGCTGCAGACCTTCGGGGCGCTGCTCGCCCGCGACATCCGCGTGCTCCGCCGCAACTTCGGCCAGTTCCTGATCCGCACGGTCATGCAGCCGCTGCTGTTCGTGTTCGTCTTCGCCTACGTCTTCCCGAAGATCGGACAGGGCTTCCACGGCCTGCCGAACGGCGTGACGTTCTCGACCGTCCTCGTCCCCGGCCTGATCGCCGTCGCCATCAACTTCCAGGGGATCTCGGCCGTCGCGCTGCCCCTCGTGCAGGAGTTCAGCGTCAGCAAGGAGATCGAGGATCGCGTGCTCGCGCCCGTGCCCGTCTGGGTGGTGGGCTTCGAGAAGATCTTCGCCGGCGCCATCCAGTCGCTGATGGCGGCGGGCGTCGTCTTTCCGATCGTCTTCCTCGTGCACGCCGAGGGCGAAGCGCCGGTCGTGCACGTGTCCGATCCGGCGCTGTTCGCGGTCGTGCTGGTCTTCGCCTCGTTCCTCGCCGCCGCGATGGGACTCTTCATCGGCACGGTGCTCGACCCGCGCAGGGTGACGCTCCTCTTTGCCGTGGTCGTCCTGCCGCTCACGTTCCTGGGCTGCATCTACTACCCGTGGGCGACGCTGACCCCGATCCTGTGGCTCAAGGTGCTCGTCCTCGTCAATCCGATGGTCTACATGAGCGAGGGGCTGCGCACCTCGCTGACTCCCGAGCTGCCTCACATGCCCGTCTGGGCGTTCATGTTTGCGCTCGTCGGGGGATCGATCGGGCTTGGGATCTTTTCGCTGCAGACGTTCAGGAGGCGCGTCGTCACGTAGCGTTTGAGTCGTGAGCTATGACGTCGCGATAGTCGGAGCCGGGCCGGCGGGCTCAGCTGCCGCATACCGGCTTGCCGACGCAGGTGCGAGCGTCCTGCTTCTCGACAAGGCGAGCTTCCCGCGCGACAAGCCCTGCGGCGGCGGTGTGACCGGCCGCGCGGCTCGCCTCCTGCCGTTCTCGATCGAGCCGGTGGTGGAGGACGTCGTCGACCGGCTGGACTGCGGCCTTCGTTACGGGCAGCACATCACGCGCCGGGCCCGCGCGCCGCTTGCGTACATGACGCAGCGGCGGCGGCTCGACCACTTTCTGCTCCAGAAGGCGGCCGAGGCCGGCGCCGAGGTGCGGGAACGCGAGACGGCCGACGTGCGGGAGCTCGACGCGCGGATCGTGATCGGAGCCGACGGCTGCAACGGCTCGTCGGCGAAACAGCTCGGCCTCGCCGACCGCGTCGCGCACGGTGTTGCGCTCGAGGCGAACTACCCGTACGACAGGCGCTTCGCCGGCGCGATGGTGCTCGAGATCGCGGTCATCCGCGGCGGCTACGGCTGGATCTTCCCCAAGGGCGACCACATCAACGTCGGCGTCGGCGGGAACGCGGCGGAGGGGCCGAAGCTGCGCGCCGAGCTGCAGCGCATGTGCGAGGCGTACGGGATCGACCCGGAGTCCGCCGAGGACACGCGTGGCTACCGGCTGCCGATGCGGCTGTCGGGCACCCGCCTCGCCAGGGGGAACACAGCCGTGATCGGGGACGCGGCCGGGCTCGTCGATCCGCTGTCCGGCGACGGGATGTACGAGGCGTTCTATTCCGCGAAGCTCGTCGCGAGCGCGGCCCTCGACGTGCTGGCCGGGCGCGCGCACGACCTCCTGCCGTATCAGGCTGCCGTGGAGCGCCGGATCGCGCCGCTCACGCGCGCCGGCTGGGGAGCGAAGCGCGCCTTCGAGCGCTTCCCGCGCGCGACGTACGCGGTGGCGCGCCTGCCGATCACCTTCCGTGCGCTCGAGAAGCTGCTGCAGGGAGATCTACCCGAGCCGGGCGCGGCCCGCGGCGGTGAGCTCGCCGCGATCCGTGCGATCTATGTCCTGTCGCGTGCCGCCGGGGAAAGCGCTACTGCTGGTTCCCGATCAGCTGCATGAGCTTGAACATCGGCAGGTACATCGAGATGATGATGATGCCGACCATGAAGCCGACGCCGATCATCATGAGCGGCTCGATGATCGAGGTCAGGGACGCGATCGCAGCGTCGACCTCGTCCTCGTAGAAGTCGGCGATCTTGCTCAGCATCTGCTCGAGCTCTCCCGTCTCCTCGCCGATCCGCACCATCTGACTGACCATCGGCGGGAAGATCGGGTCGGCGGTGAGCGGATCCGCGATCGGGACGCCCTCCTGCACCTTGATCCGCGCCTCGGTCAGCGCCCGCTCGACGACCCAGTTGCCTGCGGTCGAGCCGGCGATGTCGAGTGCCTTGATGATGTCGACGCCGGCGGCGACGAGCGTGGCAAGCGTCCGCAAGAGGCGCGCCATCGTCACCTTGAGCACGACCTCGCCGATCTTGAGCGGGACCCGCAGCTTGAACTGGTCCCACTTCTGCCGGCCCGACTCGGTTTTCTTGTAGCGGAGCGCGCCCCAGACGATGAGGGCGATCAGCGGGAAGACGATGAACCAGTCTTGGCGGAGAACATCTGAGGCTTTGAGCACGACCCGCGTCAGCAGCGGCAGCTGGCCGTTCAGCGAGGTGAAGATCCTGGCGAAGATCGGCACGATGAACATGAGCATCGCGGCGAGCACGAGGCTGGCGAAGGTGAAGACGACGGTCGGATAGACCATCGCGCCCTTCACGCGGCGCTTGAGCTTCGTCTCCTTCTCGATCTGCTCCGCGACGCGGTCGAGGACCTGGTCGAGCATTCCCGAGGCCTCGCCCGCCTGCACCATCGAGACGTAGAGCTCGTTGAACACCTTCGGGTGCCGAGCCATCGCCTGCGAGAGGAGAAGGCCACCCTCGACGTCTGCGCGGAGCTCGGCGATGATCTCGGCGAGATAGGTGTCGTCGGTCTGCTCCTCGAGGATGACGAGCGAAGCGACGATGTTCAGGCCCGCTTCGATCATCGTCGCGAACTGGCGCGAGAAGATCTGCATCGAGCGGGGCTTGATCTTCCTGAACGTCGTGCGCATCCCCTCCTCGCCGGAGGCGGGAAGCTCACGGAGCGTGTGGGCGAGCAGGCCGCGGATGCGGAGCTGCTCGCGCGCCGTCTCGATGTCGGGCGCATGGACCTCGCCGACGGTCTCGAGACCGTCGATGCTGATCGCGCTGTAGGCGAAGCCGGCCATCTCGGACTACGAGGCCAGGCGAATCTGGTAGCGGATCCCGTCGGCCGTGTCGACGAGCGTCAGCGACCGGCCGGTGCGGAGCGAAACGGTCTTCGCGCCACTGGAGTACGAGCCGGTGGCGATGCCGATCTTGGCGACGCCGTTCGTGACGGAGACGAGGCGGAAGAGCGGGTTCCCGCTCGGGAAGCTCGCGCCGACCCGCACGACCTGCACCCGGCCGTTGACCGCGATCCTCGCCGCACCGGTCACCGCGAGCGTGCGCGTCGGCCGGTGGTGGGTCACGGCAGCGGTCGTCCCGGTGGAAGCGGTTGTGCTGCTACCGCTGGTGGTGCTGCCCGTCTGGGTCGGGTTGCCCTGGGCATCCTGACCCGAGCCGTCCGGCTGTCCCGCCGCCACATCGATGATCTGCTGCGTGAACGGGTCCCTGCCGCTGAACTGGCTGAACGAGTAGAGCTGCGCCTTGCCGACATTCGGCGTCTGGTCCGAGTTCGTGAGCTTCGTGCTCGTCGCCGTCGGCGTAATTGCAGCGGCTGCGGTGCCCGCGGGCGTCGTCGCCGGAGCAGGCGTGCCAGTCGCCGTGGTGGGCGCGGGAGTCGCCGTGGTAGGCGCGGACGTCGCGGTCGTGGCCGCGGGAGCCGCGGCGGCACTGCTGCCACCGCCGTGGAGGACGTGGGGCATCACCTCGTAGGCGAGCACCGCGACGAACACGACCGACAGTCCGATGGCCACCTTCTTCGTTTTCTTGTCCTTGGCCGCCCGGATGTCTTCCATTCTCTTCTTACGGCTTCTCATGAGGTTCCTCCGCTGGTGCTCGGGGCGGCCGAGGTGGACGGCGTCGTCGTGGCCGGTGTGGTGGTCGACGTGGTAGTCGAAGCGCCCGTCGTGGCCGGAGCGGTAGTGGCCGCCGCCTGCGGCACGAACTCGTTGATGGTGAGCGTCGCGCCGACCTGCGGCCAACCCTTCTGGCCCTGCCCGAAGCTGACGTCGCTGACGTCGAACAGGCGCCCGGCGGTGAAGAGCTTGCCGTTCTGCACCCGGACGAGATTGCGCATCCGCTGCAGGAAGGTGAGGAGGCTGTAGTAGCTGCCGCTGAACCGGACCGTGATCGGCTCCACCGCGAACGGATCCGTCGATCCGGTGGCCGCAGCCGCCGCACCCTGAGGCGAGATCTGGTCGAAGCTGAGTCCCGACTCGTGTGCGAGCTGGTTCAGGGTGAGGATCACGTCGGGCGTGTCGAGCTTGGTCGGCATCGCCTGCGTGAGGGCGAAGACGCTCGCGGAGCGCACGGCAGGCAGCGCCTGCTGGAACGCGGTCGAGCGGTTGGCGGTGATCTGCGCCTGCACGGCGGCGGTCTGCTTCTTCAAGCTCGCCGCCGTCGAGCGCTTCGGCGCGATCAGGGCGAAGTAGCCGATACCGAGGACGAGCACGAGCACGCTCGCGACGAGCGCGATCTGGGCGGCCTTCGGCAGGCTCGCGAGGCGGGCGGTCACGAGGCACCCCTTCCTTGGCGGATGTCCGAGACGATCGTGAACTGGATTACCTTCTGGCCCCCGACCAGGGTGACCTGGCTGTTCTGGAGCTGGACGTTCTTGAGATCCGGGATCACCGAGAGCCGCTCGAGGAGCCGGGCGACGCCGTCCTGGGTGTACGTGTAGCCCGAGATCGTCAGTGCGGTCGGCGTGGACGGCAGCGCGCTCGGCGTCGTCGCCAGGGCTGTGGCAGCGGTCGCCGTATCCAGCGGAACCGTGCCCTGGAGGCTCGTGAGCCAGACGTCGTCCGGCAGGACGAGCGCGAAGCGGCGGAGGATGCGGTCCCACGCCACGCGCTTGCCCAGCGCCGAGTCGAGAGCGAGCGAACGCTGCTCACGGTCGGTCAGCACGGTCGAGCGGAACGACTGGGTGCTGGCCGAGAGGTGGTGCGCCGGGGTCACCGCGAGCACGGCGTGCGCGGTGGCGAGGTTTTGGCGCTGGCGGTCGACGCTGCGGTTGGCGACGAGGAAGCCGGCGACGAGCGCGAGCACCACGGCCGCGCCGCCGATCGAGGCGACGAGGATGACCGCGTTCGGCCGCTCGCGCGTGCGTACGGCCTGCTGGCGCGGGAGAAGGTTGACGGCGCGCATCAGTCCTCGATTCCCAGTCCGATTGCGACGGCGAGGGCGCCGTCCTGGCCGTTGGAGCCGGCGTCATTTGCGGAACCGACGCGTGCAAACGGGTCGGCGACGCGGACGCTGATGCCGATCAGCTCCTCGAGCTGCTCGGCGAGCCCCTGAAGGTGGGCGCCGCCGCCGGTGATCGTGATCTCGGCGAAGCCCAGCGAGTCAGGCTGATCCTGGTAGAAGTGGAGCGAGGACGCGAGCTCGCGGGCGAGGCCGTTGACCTCGCGGCGCGCGGCCTCGGCTGCGCGGGTCGTCCGCTCGTCACCCGCCTCCCCCGTCGGCTGGTTGGAGAGGTCGAGCGAACGCTTGACCTGCTCGGCCTCCGCGGCGTCGACGTCGAGGGCGCGCTCGACGGCGGCCGTGACCCGTGCTCCGCCCCAGTCGAGGACTCTCGTGAACTCGCAGAGGCGTCCGTCGGAGACGGCGACCGTCGTGCGATCGTGGCCGATCGAGACCGCGACCCGGGCAGCCTCGGCGCGCTGGCCTGCTGCCAGCGGCTCGCCGCCGACTGCGCGGAGCAGGGCGAAAGCCTCGATGTCGATGCCGAGGAGCTCGATCTTTGCCGCGGCGCACGTCTCCGCGAAGCGGTCGACGAGGTCGCGATAGGCGACGGTGAGCAGGACGCGGTCGGGCATGTTCTGCTCCTCGACCACGTGGTAGTCGAGCATCGCCTCTTCGATCGGGATCGGCAGGGTCTCGTAGGCGCGGAAGCGGATTGCATTGGCGAGCTGCCGCGGATCGTCGACCGCGGGGCGCTCGAAGACGCGGACGCCGGTCCGGCTCGAGCCGATGCCGAGGCGCACGTTCTTGCGCGGAAGGTCGGCCTCGGTGAAGAAGGCGGCGATCTCGTTCGAGAGAGCCTCGGAGTCGCGCACCTCACCGCTCGCGACGACGTCGGGCGGAAGCGCGTGCTGCGCGGTCTTGACGAGCTTCGGCCGGCCGTTGTTCACGACGACGGCGGCGGAGAGTTGCGACGCGCCGATGCTCAGCCCGACGACCTGCTTGTGCCGGCCGCCCGAGAGGGGAGTCGAAGTCTTGCGCTGCTTCGGTGCCTTCGGCTGCTTCGGCGCCTTCTCCGCCTTCGGCTCGTTGGGATCCTGCGGCTCCTTCGGCGTGCGCTTCGGCAGCGAGAGGTTGGGCTTCGAGAGGCTGGGCTTCGGCAGCGACAGCGAGCGGCCGCGCTTCGGCGAGGCCTTCTGCGGCGCCTTCTCCTCGGTCATGCCGGCGGTCTCGGCCGTCGGGGACGGGGCCTCGGCCTGCGAGGACGGGGTCTTGGCGTTCGTCGCCTTCTTGTCGAGCTGGGGCTCGGTCACGGTCGCCGTGGTCTCGGCCTGGAGGGCCTTGTCCTCGGTCTTCTCCTTCGGCTTGCGCTTGAAGGAGATGTCCTTCTTCAGAACTTCGGAGAATCCGCTCACTGTCAGGCTCCTGCTACTCGGAGGCCGCGGAGGGCCTCGGGGAGGTGGTCATCGGAACGCGGTGCGACGCCGGCGCGTGCGAGCAGCGCCTCGAACTCATCTCGCCTGCTCGTGACGGCGAGCGCGGTCTCCTGGCTGATGTGCTTACGCACCACGAGGTCGGCGAGGGACTGCTCCATTGTCTGCATCCCGCGCCCGGTGTTCGTCTGCATCACGGAGTAGATCTGCTCTGTCTTGCCCTGGCGGACGAGGTTCCGGACTGCGTCGTCGGGCAGCAGGATCTCGAGCGCGGGCACGCGCTTCCGTCCGTCGGCGCTCGGGAGGAGCGTCTGCGTGACGATCCCCTGGAGGCCGGCGGCGAGCTGCATCCGCACCTGCCCCTGCTGGGAGGCCGGGAAGACGTCGATGATGCGGTCGATCGTGCTCGGCGCGCTCTGTGTGTGCAGCGTCGCGAGCACGAGGTGGCCGGTCTCGGACGCCGTCAGGGCGGTCGAGATCGTCTCGAGGTCGCGCATTTCGCCCACGAGAATCACGTCGGGGTCCTGGCGCAGCGCTCCGCGCAGCGCCTCGGCGAATCCCTTGGCGTCGGCGCCGACCTCGCGCTGGTTCACGACCGACATCTTGTGGTGGTGCAGGAACTCGATCGGGTCCTCGATCGTGACGATGTGCAGAGGCCGGCTCTCGTTGATCGAGTCGATCATCGTCGCGAGCGTCGTCGACTTACCGGAGCCGGTCGGCCCGGTCACGAGGACGAGTCCGCGCGGCTCCCGCGCGAGCTGAAGGAGAACGTCGGGCAGGCCGAGCTCCTGGGCCGACTTGATCAGTCTCGGCACGAGGCGGAAGGCGGCGGCGAGCGTGTCGCGCTGGAAGTAGATGTTGACGCGGAAGCGGGCGACGCCCGGGACCGAATAGGAGAAGTCGATCTGGCGGTCGATCTCGAGCCGCTTCTGCTGCTCGGTCGAGAGCACGCGATAGAGAAGGTCGCGCGTCTCCTCCGGTGCGAAGGGCTCGAAATCCTCGAGAGGCGCCAGCTTGCCGCGGATGCGCAGCAGAGGCGCCGACCCCGCAGTGATGTGGAGGTCGGACGCGTCCTCGGCGGCTACGCGCTCGAGAAGCGTGTCAATGGAGAAAGGCTGCGGCGTCATGCGACCGAGCTATCGGCGGACCCTGTCGCCCGCTTTAGGGAGCCCCCCGGGAATCACTCGATCGAGGGACGGGCAGGTGCTGCACACGGAAACGCATCCCCCGCCGCGGGTGAGCGGCAGTGATGCGAATCACTCATCTGGGGGGAACAGCCCGGGCGGGCGGTGCCGATACAGGGCGGGTCTGGGTTACCCGTCCTAGCAAAGGAGAACTGCATGCACTCCCTCAAGAAGAGGCTCAACGTTCAGGACGAGAGCGCGTTCACGCTGATCGAGCTCTTGGTCGTCCTGATCATCATCGGCGTCCTGCTCGCCATCGCCATTCCGTCGTACCTCGGCTTCCAGAAGAAGGCGCAGACGACGGCTGCGGCATCGGACGTCCGCTCGGCAATTCCTGACGCCGAGGCGTACTACTCGGACAACAGCAACTACACCGGGATGACCGCTGCGGGTCTGCACACCACGTACGACTCCGGCATGATCGTCTCGGTCTCCGGCTCGACCGGCATCGCGACGGCCAAGGCCCTCACCGGCAACCCCCAGGGCTACTGCATCTCGGCCGTCGACGCCGGCCACTGGGCGCACTACGTCGGCCCGGGCGGTACGACCATCGAAGACCCGTCTACGGTCAGCGCGGATCCCTGCGCCGGCCTGTAGAACGTCCCCTAGCACGTGCACTGTCGAGGGCGCGGGAAACCGCGCCCTCTTCCTTTGCAGGCCTTCCCGGGGCACGTATCCCCCTTTTCAGGGAGACCCGCACCGGCGGGGTTGCCGATAGGAGGGCCATGAACACGACGTTGAGCACGCGCCAGATCCGGCTGTTCGGCCTGCTCGCAGTGATCATCGTCGCCATCGGCGGCTACCTGGTCACGACTCACAAGTCGAGCACGTCGACCACCGCGCCGGCGGTGACCACACCCGCGACGAGCACTCCCGCACAGACGACGGCGACGCCCGGCACTTCGCACTCGCACACGGCGACGCCGGCGCCGCTCGATACCCATGGGCTGCCGGTCCCCGTCGCCCGGGCGCTGCAGAAGCATGCTGTCGTCGTCGTCTCCGTCACGGATCCGCGCGGCACCGGCGACCAGGTCGATCGGGCCGAGGCGCAGGCGGGCGCGGCCAGTGCGGGCGCGGCGTACGTCTCCATCGACGCCTTCCATCAGAAGCCCGGCACGGCGATCCTGCGCAAGCTCGGAGTCGTGGACGCGCCCGCGATCCTCGTGGTCACGCGGCCGGGCAGGATCTACTCGGAATTCAAGGGCTTCGTCGACCGCGCCGTGGTCTCTCAGGCCGTAGCCGACGCTCGCTGATGAGACGGGGCGGACGCCCTCAGGCAGAGGCCGCACCTCCGGCCGCCGAGCCGGAACCGCGCGAGCTCTTCGTCCGCAGCGCGAGCCGGCACGGGCGCCAGGTGGTGACCATGCGAGCGCGTGACCTCGGCGACGCCTGCGTCGTCGACGTCGAGGTCGACGGGCGTGAGGAAGGAGCCGAGCCGCGGTCGTACAGCTTCGCCGACGCGCAGCAGGCGAGCACGTTCGTGACCGAGGCCGTCGAGGCGCTCGTCTATCTGGGCTGCGAGATCCACGCCTGAGAGAAGCGAGCGGGAGGGAGGTGGATCCCGTGCAACGAGGAGAAGGCGAGCTTCCTCAGGAGGCAGAGTCGGTCGCCGACGTGATCGCGCTCCCTCAGCTCGAGCGCCTGCCTCCGAACCCCGACGCTCCCGACGTCGCCTCGAGCTTCACTGCGGACAGCCGCTCCGCGCGGCTCGAGGCGCTCGAGCTCGTTCGGGCGGCGGTCGAGCTCGCCGACCGCATCGAGCGCGACGCGCAGGAGACGGCAAAGGATCGGCTCGCACGCACCGAGGAGGAGGTCCGGCTGCGGCGGCTCGCCCTCGACGAGCGCGAAAAGGAGCTCGACCACCTCAAGCGCGACCTCGAAGCGGCGCGCGAGGAGGCAATACGGGTTCAGCAGGAGCTCGAGGAGCAGCGCGGGCAGGCAGCCGAGGCGTTGCGCGAGACGCAGTCCCGGTTGGGCAACGTCGAACAGGAGGCCGCCGCGACGATTGCCGCCGCGAGCGAGCGCGCCCAGGCTCTGCTGCAAGAGGCGCAGGCCGAGGCCGACGGCATTCTCGCCGCCGCCCGGAGCGAGGCCGAGGGAGTGACGGGCACAGCGCGTTCGGAAGCGGACGCGACCGTCGAGGCGGCCCGCTCCGAGGCCGACGCGCTCCTCGCCGCCGCTCGCACCGAGGCCGAATCCGCGACGGAAGGCCTGCGGTCGGAGGCAGAGACCGCGCTGAACGCTGCGCGCTCGGAGGCCGAGTCGTTGCTCGGCCAGGCGGGCTCGGAGGCCGAGTCGTTGCTCGGCGCCGCGCGCTCCGAAGCGGAGACGGTCGTCGGAACGGCACGCTCGGAGGCAGAGACCGTTTTGGGAAGCGCCCGCTCGGAGGCGGAGAGCGTCGCGGCGCAGGCCGAAGCGGCCCGCGCCGCCGCCGAAGAGCTGCTGGCGCAGGCCCGCATCGAGGCCGGCGAGGTCTCGGACAACGCACGTCGCGAAGCCGAGCAGCTGCTCGCGGCGGCGAATGCCGCCAGGACCGAGCCGGAGCCCCAGCCGGTGGTCGAGCCGGAGCCCCCGCCGGAGGCCGAGGCCGAGCCGGGCCGGAGCCGGAGCCCGCAGCTCCGATCGAGGCCGAGGCAGAAGCTCCCGCGCCGCAGCCGGAGCCGACGCCGCGCCCCGCGGCGGGCTTCACACTGCCGCCGAGCTCGCTCGAGGACCTCGCGGCAGCCAGCCGGCCGACGAAGTTCAGCATGGGCCGCTCCGACAAGAGCGGCTAGCCGTCAGCCGGCCACGCTGAGCACCGGCTCGAGCCCGAGGAAGGAGCCGATCCTCTCCGCCTCCTGCTCGAGCTCCGCGCGGGCGGTTTTCCCGAGACGCCCGGCGAGCCGGACGTCGAGCTCGATCCGCTTGCCGCGCCGCCGGCGCTGCCAGAGTCCCGCAGCCACGCCGTCGACGAGTACCAGGCGGACACCGGCCGGTCCTTCGTAGCGGCCGCGGCCGTGGCCGGCGATCAGCTCCCGCACCGGCTCGGGCACCAGCTGGTCACGTTCGCGGAATCCCATCACGTAGACGTCGTACTCGGGCAGGAGCCGCACCTGATGGCTCGGCTCCGGGAACGAACGGTCGCCGGCGAGGACGAAGCACCGGCGACCCTCGACGTCGACCTCTTCGAGCTCCGGGCCGAGGTCCTCGAAGAGAAGCCGCGCGTCGGGAACCTTGAACGCAGGCGAGGCGAGCCACTGGCAGAGCTCGCCGGGCCGGCTCGGGCCGTAGGTACGCAGGAACCGGCGGCACACCTCGCGCAGGGCATGGTCGGGGTCCACCTCCTGCCAGCCCTCGATCCACTGGTCGGGCCGCGCGAGCGTGATTCGCGTGCCCTGTGGCGGTCCCTGGCAGAGATCGGCGAGGAAGAACGCGAAGCCCGAGCGGAGACGCTCGCGCGCCGTCGCTCCGACTCTCTTCACGACCGCCTCCGCGAGCTCCTCGCGCAGCAGGCAGCGCCCGTCCAGCACCTCCCAGACCGTCGCCCGGACCTTTTCGACCTCGCGTGCGCCGAGCGCCGGATGCACGTCGCCGGCCGGGTCGCGCCACGCGGGCAGCCCCTGGTCGGCCGAGCGCAGGACCGCGCGCCGCGCGGCGTGCCAGAGCGGCAGCTCGGAGGCGGGGTGGAGGTGAAGGGTTCCGCGGAGCGTCCAGGCCTTGACGAGTGACCGCCGCTCCCACAGCGCCGCCCGGACGTCGGCCTGAGCGATTCCGTCGACTCGCACGGCGAGCTGCAGCTCGGCCGCCGCCTGAACCTGCGCGTGCACGCCGCAGAGGTCGCCGACGACCTCGACCAGCCGGTCGCTGCCCGCTCGCTCGGTCAGAGAGGAGCGCGCCAGGCGGCGCGCCCGAACGTCGTCCCAGCCGACCTTCGCCACAGGCGGATGGTTGCACCGTCTTGGTCGGACTCAGAGCGTGGTGACGCGGGCGAGCTCTTCGAGCGACGTCAGGCCGCCGACGACCTTCTCGATCCCGTCGGCCCACATGCCGCTCATCCCGCCGTCTATCGCCGCGCGTTCCAGTTCTTCATGGCTCGCCTTGCGTGCGGCGAGCGTCGACAGCTCCTCGTTCATTCGCAGGAGCTGGAAGACTCCGACGCGACCTTTGTAGCCGGTCTGCCGGCAGCGGACGCAGCCGTTGCGGCGGAAGAGCTGGGTCTTGCCCTGCCGCAGCTCGTCGGGGATGCGTGCCGCCGCGAGCTCGTCCTTGCTCGGCGTGTACAGCTCCTTGCAGTGCTCGCAGAGCCGGCGCGCGAGCCGCTGTGCGAGGACGCCGGTGACCGCCGCGCCGGTGAGGAACGGCTCGACGCCCATCTCGTTCAGGCGCGTCAGTGCGCTGGGCGCGTCGTTCGTGTGCATCGTCGAGAGGACGAAGTGGCCTGTCAGGGCGGCCTCGATCGAGATCTTCGCCGTCTCGACGTCGCGGATCTCGCCGACCATCACCACGTCGGGGTCCGAGCGGAGGATCGAGCGCAGCACCGTGGCGAACGTCAGACCGGCCCGCGGGTTGACCTGCACCTGGTTGAGGCCGGGGAGGCGGTACTCGACGGGATCCTCGACCGTGATGACGTTGATCTCCGGGCGGTTGATCTCGGCAAGGGCGGCGAAGAGGGTGGTCGACTTGCCGGAGCCTGTCGGCCCGGTGACGAGCAGGGCGCCGGTCGGCCGGTGGACGACGGTTGCCAGCTGCTCCTGCATGCCGGCACTGAGCCCGACCTGCTCCATCGTCGGCGGCTTCTTCGACTTGTCGAGGAGGCGCATCACGACCGACTCGCCCTCGACCGTCGGCAGGGTGGCGACGCGGACGTCGAGCATGCGGCCGGCCGCGGACGCGGAGAGCGAGATGCGGCCGTCCTGCGGCTTCCTGCGCTCGGCGATGTCGAGCTTCGACAGCACCTTCAGGCGCGTCGTGACGCCGATCGCGCTCCGCTTGGGGATTCGCTGGGTCTCGTGCAGCACGCCGTCGATGCGGAAACGCACGACGAGCGAGTCGGCCTGCGGCTCGAAGTGGACGTCGCTGGCGCCGTCTTCGGCGGCCTCGAAGATGATCGAGTTGACGAGGCGCACGAGCGGCGCGTCGGAGATCCCGTCCTCCATCTCCAGATCGTCCAGGTCGTCGCCGTCGGCGATGACCTCGAGTTCGACGACGTCTTGCTCGCTGAAGGCCGAGCGGGTGCCGCCGAACGCCTCGGCGGTACGCGCGAGTCGGCCGAGCTCGGTCGCGATCTCCTCGCTCGCGGCTACGCGGAGCGCGATCGGGCGGCGGCTGGCGAGGCGCAGCGAGTCGATGCCGTGGATGTTCTGCGGGTCCGAGATCGCGACGCAGAGCGAGTCGTCCTCGAACGCATAGGGGAGGGCGTTGACCTGCTCGAGCACGTGCAGCGGCACCGAGTTGGCCGCGATCGGGTCGATGGCGGTCGAGCCGAGCTCGATCACCTGGAGCCCGTACTGGGCCGCGACGATGCGCGCGATCGCCTCGCTCGATGCAAGGCCCTCGTCGATCAGCACCTGCACGACCGGGGTGGTCTTCGCCGCTTCGCGCAGGACCTCGAACTTCGCGTCCGGAATCAGGCCGGTCGTCTCGAGCAGGTCGACGACGAGCTCGCCCATGAGCTGCGAGATCGGTGCCGGAGTCGCCGGCGTCTTCGGCGCCGGGCTTCCGTCAGGGGTCACGGACGGCTGAGCTGACACCGCAGGTTCGTCACGTGAAGTGGTGGAGGTAGCCATTGAGGATGAACTCGCCGGCGAACAGGGCCACGACTGCGCCGAGGGCCAGGAAGGGAGCGAACGGGATTGCGAGCTTCCGGGCGCCGCGGCCGTTGCGGGCGATCATGACGAGGCTCGGCATGAGGGCCGCGAACAGCGCGATCATCATCGCCACCGGCGCGGTGCGGCCGAGCAGCGCGCCGATCATGAGCGCGAGCTTCACGTCTCCCATCCCCATCCCGCCCGGGTAGGCCAGCGCCGCGAGGAAGAGGAAGCCGGCCAGGCCGACGGCGCCGAGCGCCCATTCAGGCGACGGGTCGTACGCCGTCATCAGCACGAGCACGGCCGCCGCTGCCGGCAGCACGACGTTGTTCGGGACGATGCGGCGCTCGAGGTCGGTTGCGGTCGCGACGACGAGCGCTGCGCACGCGATCCCTGCCGCGGCAGTCTTCAGCGTGACCCCGAACGCGAGTACGCAGGCGACGAGCAGCAGCGCGGTCGAGAGCTCGATGGCGAGATCCCGCGGCGGGATGCGCACGCCGCAGCGCCGGCAGCGGCCGCGCAGAAGCGCGTAGGAGAGAACGGGCACGTTGTCGTACCAGCTGATCGGCGTCTCGCAGCTCATGCAGGCCGAGCCCGGCTTCACGATCGAGCGGCGCAGCGGAACGCGTGCGGCGACGACGCCGAGGAAGCTGCCGAGAGCCAGCCCGGGCACGAACACGAGCGGGAGGACGAGGATCATCTCGTTTGTTATCGACATCTTCGCGGCGTCGCTTGAGAGCGAGCTTTCAGCCGCTGTCTGAAGGCGTCGTCGCCGGCGGACGAGCCGGCCGCGACCGCTACTTCGAGGAGGCGGAAGGCCGCTTGATCAGGCTCGCTCCGTACGGGGAGCGATTCTCCGGCGTTCCGACCTGTGCGCCCTTGCGCACGAGCTCGAGCGTGATCGTCGGCTCGCCCGTGTCGACCACGTGCGTGCCGGCCTTCGGCGACTGCGAGACGACCAGGTTCGACTGATAGCCCCCGACGGAGCCACGGACCTTCCAGCCGAAGCCGGCGTCCTCGAGCGAGCCCGAGGCGAAGACGAAGAGCTGGCCGGTCACGTTCGGCACGACCATCACCTGCTGCTGCTTCGTGCTGTGCGTCTTCGGCGTCGTCGCCGTCGTCGGCTTGTCGGCTGCGAGGCTGATCGTCGCGCTGACGAGCAGGCCCGCCGTGGCGACGGCCAAGACCCGGGGAAGCGTGAGGATGCGCCTGGACACGGCTGGTGCATCGGAACGTTGCAGCACCCTCACGACCCCCTAATGGGTGAAGTAGACGATGTCGGAGGAGAAATTCGTGGCGCCCGTGGCGGGCTGGAACCCGTCGAGCGAGGCGCCGACGATCCGCCTCGCGCCGGTGTAGTTCGCGCGCTCCCACGCACCGTTGAGGCTGTCGATGCGCACGAAGGCACCGGTGTGCGGGGCGTCGATGAAGTCTCCGCTGCCGATGTAGATCCCGACGTGGTCGAGCTTGGCGAAGAAGACGAGGTCGCCGGGCTGAAGCTGGTTGCGCGGCACCGGGACCGCGTTCGGCGAGTTCCACTGAGCCACCGTGTTGTGCGGCAGCGAGACGCCGAGCTGCGCGAACACGTACTGGACGAGGCCGGAGCAGTCGAAGCCGGTCTCCGGGGTCGCGCCGGCCCACTTGTAGGGGATGCCGAGATACTGCGCCGCGATCGAGACGACGCCGCCGTACTGGCCGGTTCCTCCCTGGCCCCCATACAGCTGCGTCGAGAGAAGTTGGCCGGTGGATGCCTGGTCGCGCAGCCGGCCGAGCCGGGTGGTCGCGGAGCGGAGACGGTTGCGCAGCTGGGCGACCCGGTGCACGGCGGCGCTTCTCCGGACGCCGAGCAGGATCGCGCGCTTGCGTGCCTCGAGCTGGGCGGAGAGAACGTGGGCGGTCGACGCGACGTGGAGGAGCCGCCGCTCGGCCTGGGTGAGCCTTCGGACCTTCGCGCTCGCGGCGGCGACCTGCGTCTTCGAGTCCGCGATCTGGCCGCGAACCTTCTGCAGCTGCGGCTTCAAGTTGACGCTGGACGAGACGAGCGAGCCCGTCGAGAAGTCCGCGTTGCCGGCGCCCTGGCCGTACAGGGCGGCAAGGCCCATGACCTCGTTGACGTACCAGCTCGCGTGGTTGTAGCAATAGACCGCGCGCTTGATGTCGAGCTGTCCGCCGCAGGCGGCGAGATAGCGGGCGGCGCTGAAGATCGCGTCGGTCGGGTTGTCGGGGTCGGCGACGCCGTCGCCGTTCGCGTCGATGCCCCAGCGCGCCCAGGTCGACGGCAAGAACTGCATCCAGCCGACGGCTCCGGCCGAGCTCGGCCCAAGGTTCTGGCCGAAGTTCGTCTCGACCTTGTTGATCGCGGCGAGGACTTGCCACGGGATCCCGTACGCGCTGCCGGCCGCCTGCCAGATGCTCTGCAGCGCGGCGAAGGACATCGGCCCCGTCTGCGAGGTGGTGAAGGGAATCGCGGCCGTGGTCGAGCTCGGCGCGAACGCCACGGCGCCGGCGCCGCCGCTTGTGTGCGGCCGCTCGACGCGGAACGTGTCGGCGCCCGCGGCGCTCGAGAGGGCCAGGGCGAGAAC
This sequence comes from uncultured Actinomycetes bacterium, assembly GCA_963696975.1. Classification (GTDB taxonomy): domain Bacteria; phylum Actinomycetota; class Thermoleophilia; order Gaiellales; family Gaiellaceae; genus Palsa-739. The sequence goes on from CAVOMI010000006.1 coordinate 31,156, forward strand.
GAGCACGGCCCCGAGGAGGGGGAGAAGACGTCTCATTGCTCTTATTGGCCTGCGACCCGGAGTCTCGGCAGATCTTCGTCGGCCGTCTCGTCCGCGACGTCATCGGGGTCGGGCTCCTCGAGCTCCTCGTCCGCCACGGAGTCGAGATGCGCCGCGGCGGTCTGTTCCTTGATGGTGCGGTCGAGCGCGATGAGAAAGTCGTGACGGTTGGGGGCCGCGTTGGCCGCGATCTCGCGGTCGACCTTCTCCCCGACGACGAGCTCGATCAGCGCCTTGCTGAACGTCTGCATCTGGAAGAAGTCGCCCTCGGCGATCGCCTCGGTGATCTCCTCCGGCCGGTTCTCGCGGATCAGGTCGGCGATGCGGGCGTTCGCGATCATGACCTCGACGGCCGGGACGCGTCCGCCGGTGATCTGCGGGAGCAGACGCTGGCTGATCACGCCGCGGAGGACGCCGGCGAGGATCGAGCGGATCAGCTGCTGCTTGACGGCCGGGAAGAACTCGACCATCCGGCCGATCGTCTCGGAGGCGTCGACCGTGTGCATGGTCGAGAGGACGAGGTGGCCCGACTCGGCGGCTGCCAGCGCCGTCTCGGCCGTCTCGGCGTCGCGGAGCTCGCCGATCAGGATCACGTCGGGGTCCTGGCGCAGACCGCGGCGCAGGGCCTGGGCGAACGAGGCGGTGTCGAGCCCGACCTCGCGCTGGTTGACGATGCAGCCGTGGTCGGGGTGGACGATCTCGATCGGGTCCTCGATCGTGACGATGTGCTGGCGGCGCGAGTGGTTCATGTGGTCGATGATCGCCGCGAGCGTCGTCGTCTTTCCCGAGCCGGTGGCGCCGGTGACGAGGACGAGACCGCGGTGCTCCTCGGCGAGGCGACGGACGCCCGGAGGCAGCGAGAGGGCCTCGAAGTTCGGCACCTCGCGCGGGATGACGCGGAAGGCGATCGAGATCGAGCCGCGCTGACGGAAGCCGTTGACGCGGAATCGCGGCAGGCCGGGCGGCGAGTAGGCGCTGTCGAGCTCTCCCGTCTCGAGGAACGTCTGCAGCCGCTTCGGCGTCTCCGCGCAGACCTGCTCGAGGGCAAGCTCGAGATCGCGTTCGCTCAGTTCCGCTTCGCCGTCGAGCTCACCGAGATTTCCGTCGCAGCGCAGAATCGGAGGCCGCTCCACCTTGAGGTGGACGTCGCTGGCGCCTTGTTCGACGGCGCGTCTGAGCACGAGTTCGAGATCCATCGGCAACCTTTCAAATCGGCGGGCGGGAGGGCCGCCTTTAGCCCGTATCCCCCGGACGGGCAGAAGCTCGCAGGGCCATGGTCATCCCTTCGGGGTCTGCGACGACACGACCGGCGCCGCGCAGCGCCAGTACTGGCGGTTCGGGTGCACCGCGATCAGGTTGCACGACTGGTTCGTCATGTCGGGCCAGCCGTCGAGGCGGCCCTTCGAGCAGCTGAGAACGGTGGGATCCTGCTTGCCGTCGACGGTGACGGTGTTGCAGCTGCTGAGCAGGCCGGCGTCCTTGAGGACGCGGCCGTCTCTGATCACGGCCATCGTTCCGACCAGCAAGGCACCGATAACGATGATCTTCAGCAGCATTGGTCTCTCCGCTAGCGCGCGATCAGCGCCTCGAGCTCCCGCTTGAGCTCGGAGATCTCGTCGCCGTGTCGGCCGATGCCGCCACCGAGCTCGTCGAGGGTGCGCTCGAACCGCTCCCGCTCCTCGGTGACGATCAGCAGCAGGCCGTCCCGTTCGGAGACGAGCTCACGGATCTGCTCCTCGAGCTGCTCCTTGGTCTGACGGGCCTCCTCCGACTCGCGTGAGAGCTGGGTCGCGAGATTCGCGAGCGCGTGGCGATGTTCCTCGAGCTCGCCGCCTCTTGCCGCGAGCTCGAGCTGGAGGTCGGCGATGATGCGCGACTTGCGCGTCCAGCGCGGGACCTTCCGGCGCACCGTCGGCGTCTCGCCGTCTCCGGTCAGCTCGATGACGGCCTGCTTCGGCTCGGGCCTGCCGCCGACGATGGCGATCGCGCCGAAGACTGCGGCGACGCAGAGCCCCGCCGCGTAGAGGACGCCCGGGACGCCGCGCACGGCGAGGTACGCCGCGGCTGCCGCTGCCGCGCCGAGCCCGGCGACGCAGACGGCCGCAAGCGTGCGTGCCGGGGCCTTTCTCATTGCAGGCGGCCGCCTTGGATCACAGCTGCAAGCTCCTGCGTCTTCGCGAGGGCGCGATCGAGGCGGTTGTCCCGATCGGACAGCTCGTGCCGAAGGCGGTCGACCGCCTCCTGGTCGCGCAAGCGCTCGACCTGCATTCGCTGGAGTTCCGTCTCGAGCTCCTGCACCCGCGTCTCGCGCGCAGCCATCTCGCCGCCCACCTGCTGCAGCTGTCCACGCAACTCGTGAAGCCGCGTGGCCTCGTCGTCGAAGGCGGTCAGGACACGCTCGAGGGAGCGTCCCCACACGGGTGCGGCGGGTGCGGCGGTCATGTCTGCGTCGTTGGTCGAAGACACGGCGGATTCCGACGCGGCGTCGAGCAAGGAGGCGAGCGTCGAAGCCTTGACGACGCCGATCTCGACGGTGGCGGAGAAGTGCTCGCGCACGGCAGCAAAGCGCTCGGGCGTGGCTTCGGCGATGACGATGCGGACAGCGCCGTCGTCGCAGCGGATGGGAGCTGCGCCGATGCGCGCAAGCTCGTTGCCCCCCACGCGCTCAGCGGACTCGCTGTCGAGCACGAGCGGCGCATCGTCGAGGTAGCGGAGCTCCCAGCTGCGAGCCGTCTCCATCGCTGCGCTGTGCTCATCGCTGGGCTCATCGCCGGGCTCGACGGGCTGCTCGTAGTCGAACGTCGTATCGCTCTCGATGTAGTAGTCCACCTCAGGCCTCCAGTTCGCGTTTAGACGCACTTATCGGCGTCCGCCGCCCGGTTCTTTAGGCGCCGTTTCCTCAGACCGGCGCGAGATAGACGCAGATGTCGCCGGCGGGGAGAGTGCGGCTGCTGCGCAAGACTTCGAACCGGGCCGGCTCCTCCTGGTCGGCGAGGACGAGCTCGATGATGACGCCTGCCTGCGGCGGCACGCCCGACCGAGGGACGAGCTCGTAGCCGTTCGGCCCAGGGACGAACAGCGAGTAGTCGACCGGGTCGGTTCGGGCCTCCGCCGGCTCTGCGGCGGGCTCGTCTTCGGTGGCCTCGCTCGCAGGCTCCACGCTCTGGTCCTTGGGCATTGCGTCGTGGGTCGATAGGACCTGCGGAAGCTCGTTGCCGGAAACGAGCCCGCTCGTGGCACTTCGGACTGCCTCGAGAGCCTCGGCCAGCTTCTGTGAACCGAGCTGGAGCTCCGTCTCGCGGGACTCAGCGGCGGCAGATGCGGCGGCGAGCTGCGTGATGGCGGAGCTGAGCTCCTCTTCGAGCTCCGTTTTCCTGGCGGCGAGCATTTCCCGTTCGGCAAGGTGGCGATCCTGTTCCTCGGCGAGAAGCCTCGCCTGTTCGTCGGCCTCGGCTTGAGCTGCGGTGGCGACGGCCTCGATGCGCTCGAGCTTGGCGACCAGGCGGTCGCGCTCTCCCTCGAGGGCGATCTGCGACTCCCGCACGACCTCGGCGAGGCGCAGTAGCTCGCGCGCCTCCTCGAGCTCGGCCGTCACGCCGTCGCGTTCGGCGGCGACCTTGCTCAGCTCGGCCTCGGAGCTTTCCCGAACCACGCCGAGTGTCTTCTCCAGTCGCCCGACCTCGGCTCGGAGCCCGTCGCGCTCATCCGCGGCGGACGCGAGGGCGGCGGCGAGGCTCTCGAGCGACTCGGCGAGCTCCTGCCGGACGCGATCGCGCTCGGTGACGAGCTCGCCCACGTGCCGTTCCCGCTCCTCGGCCAGCGTGCGCTCCTGCTCGGCGGTCGCAGCCTGTGCCTCGGCAAGCGCCGCCTGCAGGCCGTCGAGCTCCTGCTGGATCCGGTCGCGCTCCGCGCTGAGCTCGTCCCGCTCGCCGGCGTGTCTTTCCTGCTCCTCGGCCAGTTTCCGCTCCTGCTCGGCGATGGCGATCTGTGCCTCGGTGAGCGCGGCCTGCAGGCCGTGGCACTCCTCGGAGGCGCTCTCGAGCTTCGCGTCCAGCCGGCTGAACGCCTCGTCGTGCGAGGCCTGTATCTCGCAGAGTGCCTGCTCGTGTGAGGCCTGCGTTTCGGCGATCGTGTTCTCGAGCCGGGTCAGGTCGCTTTGCAGGCGCTCCTGCTCGGCGGTGGCGGCAGCCTGCGTCTCGGCGAGCGTGGACTTGAGTTGCTGGACCTCGGCGCGCAGCTCTTCGCGCTCCTCGGTGGCGGAGGTCAGGGCGAAAGCGGAGCGTTCGAGCGAGTCGCCGAGCTCCTGCCGGATGCGGTCGCGCTCGTCTGTGAGCTCGGTGAGCTCGCCGGCGTGTCTCTCTTGCTCCTCGGCCAGCTTGCGCTGCTGCTCGTCGGCCGCGGCCCGTGCCTCCTCGAGCGCCGTCTTGAGGCCGTCGCGCTCCTTGCGGGTGCGCTCCTGCTTGGTGCGCAGCCGGGCGACCGTCTCTTCGAGCCGGCTCGCGTCGCTCAGCAAGCGCTCGCGCTCGGTGGCGGCGGTGGATTGGGTCTCGGCGAGGGTGGTCTGGAGCTGCTCGACCTCGCCGCGCAGCCCGGCGGTTGCGTCCTTTGCCTCGGTAAGGGCTGTCTGCAGGTTGTCGCGCTCGTCGCGCACGGCGTTGTGCTCGGTGCGGAGCCGGCTCTGTGTCTGCTCGTGTGAGGCCTGTGCTTCGGCGAGCGTGGTCTCGAGCCGGCTGACGTCGCTTCGCAGGCGCTCTTGCTCGGTGGCGGCGGCGGTCTGCGTCTCGGCGAGCGCAGCCTGGAGCTGCTTGATCTCGGCGCTCAGTGCGTCGCGCTCTTCCGCCGCGCGTTCGTGCTCGGTGCGCAGCTGGTCGAGTGCGTGCTCCTGCGAGCCCTTTGCCTCTGCGAGGTCGATCTCGAGCTGTGCCAGCTCGCCCTGCAGGCGCTCCTGCACGTCGATGGCGGCAGTGGGCGTTTCGGCGAGCGTGGCCTGGAGTTGCTCGATCTCGGTGCGCAGCTCGTCGCGCTCGCCGGCGTGCCGTTCCTGCTCCTGGACGGCTGAGGTCTGCGCTTCGGCGATTGCGGACCTGAGCTGCTCGACCTCGGCGCGCAGCATGTCGCGCTCTTCGGTGGCGCGCTCGTGTTCGGTGCGCAGCCGGCCGAGTGCGTGCTCCTGCGAGCCCTTTGCCTCTGCGAGGGCGATCTCGAGCTGTGCCAGGTCGCCTAGCAGGCGCTCCTGCACGTCGGTGGCGGCAGTTTGCGTTTCGGCGAGCGTGGCCTGGAGTTGCGTGATCTCGGTGCGGAGCTCGTTGCGCTCGCCGGCGTGCCATTCCAGCTCCTGGACGGCTGCGGTTTGCGCTTCGGCGAGTGCCTGCTCGTGAGAGGCCCGCGCTTCGGCAAGAGTGTTCTCGAGCCGGGTGACGTCGCTTTGCAGGCGCTCCTGCTCGGTGGTGGTCGAGTTCTCCGTTTCGGCGAGTGCGGACCTGAGCTGCTCGACCTCGGCACGCAGCCCGTCGCGCTCCTCGGCAGCGGAGCCGAGAACTGCGAGCTGCTCGCGGGCCGCGTCGAGCTCCTGCTGGACGCGCTCCTGCTCGGCGGTGAGCTCGTCGTTTCGACCGGCACGCTGCTCGTCGCGTTCCGCGAGCTCGCGCTCGCGCTCGGCGACCGTGGCCTGGGCCTCGGTGAGAACGCTCTGAAGACGCTCGAGCTCGGCCGCGAGATCTCCGCGCTCCTCCTGCAGCCGAGCGAGCTCCCGTTCGCGCTCGTCACCGGTCTCGGCGAGGGTGGTCTGCAGGCGCTCGACCTCGGCCGTTGCGACTGCGTGCTCTTCGTGCAAGCGACTCAGGTTCTGCTCGTGCTCTGCCTGCGTCTCGGTGAGAGCTGCTTCGAGCCTCTCGACGTCGGCGGCGAGCCGCTCTTTGTCGGCCGCGGTCGTCCGGAGGCGCTCGAGCTCCGCGGTCGCCCGCTCGTGGTCCTCGCGCAGCTCGGCCAGCATCTGCTCGTGCTCGGTCTGGGTCTCGGCGAGGGCGCCTTCGAGCTTCTCGACGTCGACCAACAGCCGCTCCTGCTCGCCCGAGCTGGTACGCGCATCGGCAAGAGCACCTTTGAGGCTCTCGACCTCGGCGTGGAGCTGCTCGAGCTCCGCGAGGTGGGCCTCGAGGCGCTGCGTCTCCGCGCTCGCCTCACGCTCGGGTGTCTCGTCGCCCACACGGCGCGCGTCGAGCCACCCGGCCGGAGTGTCCGCGATCTCCTGAACTTCCTCGACGGCCTTGGCCTCGACGATCGCCTCGGGCTCGGCATTCGTGGTCTCTTCGTCGTGTTCCTCGGCGACATCCGGCTCCGCGCCGTTGTCCGTCTCCGGAGACTCGACCGGCGCGGCATACTCCGGCACTACCGGCGCGACGGCCGACGCCGCCAACCGGAGCCTCGGAATTCCGGCAGGCGTTTCCGGGCTCTTGGCCGTCTCATCGGGAGCGGCGCCGAGTGCGAAGCCGTACTCGGTTTTGAGGGCGCCGCCGCTCTGCATCGCGAGCGCATGCGCGACCGCAGCGCCTGACGCGAAGCCGAGCTCCACGATGATCTGTCCGAGGGGCCGCTTCGACTGCTGCTGAACTTCGAGGACCGTCGCGAGCTGGTCCGCGGTGATGAGGCCGAACTCGGTCATGAGCTCACCGAGCTGGCGCTGAGGCGCGCCGTCTCTTTCGGAGAAGGCGCTCATTGCCGCATTTCTGCCTGCCGCAGGCCGGTCACGCCGTTTTTATCGGCGCAGAATGCGTCGATCTTGAATAGGAGCGGACTGCGACGCACAAGCGCTGGTTCGAGGGATCGTCGGGCCTCGCCCGGGGGACGACCATTGAGTCAGGAGAAATACGACGTCCGGGGTAACACCGAGTGGAGGAGGGAGCCCAGATGTCCAGCACCATCGAGGAGCGCAGCCGGGGGGACGGCCTGCTCGAGGTCGAGTACGACATGGCCAGGCGGGAGGCCGAGCGTCGTGAGCTCGCCCGCGACGTGGAGGCGCAGCACGAGCGGCTGCACACCCTGCGAGCGATCGTGCTCGAGGAGCTCACGAAGCAGCGGCGCGTCGCGATGCCGCGGTGGCCGAGTGGGCCGAAGGTGAGTGCCAGCCTCGTCGACGAGGGCGAGTGGTGGTCGAAGATGCTCGGGAAGAAGAAGGCCGCTTAGGCGCCCAGTAGTAGCCGCAGCGCGGAGCCCGGGCAATCCGGGCTCCGCGGTGGATCAGGGAGGCCCGCTCGTCGTGGTCGTGTCTGTGGTCGTCGGCTCGGTGGTCGTCGTCGGCTCCGTGGTGGTCGGCGGTGGCGTCGTCGTGGTCGCGGGCGGCTCGGTCGTCGTACCGGGTTCGGTGGCCGGAACCGTCTGAACCGTCGTCGTCGTGCGCGCGGTCGTCGTCCTGGCGGTCGTGGTCTTCCGCCCGGTCGTGGTCTTGGTCTTCTTCTTCGTTTTCTTCTTCTTGTGCGACTGCTTCTGCTTGCAGCCGCTCTGCTTGCGGGCGTCGCGCCAGGTGCGCGCGAACTGGTACCGCCCGCACCACGGCTTGAAGGGCGGGGCTCCCGGGCTCGCGAACTGCTCGACCGGTTGACCCTGCAGCGCTTCCGTCATGTACGTGTGCCAGATCTGGGCAGGCAGCGTGCCGCCCGTGACGCCTGCGATTCCGTGCACTCCTCGCATCGGACGCTCGCGCGTCGGATAGCCGACCCACGTGACGGTGGTCAGCTGTGGCACGAAGCCTGCGAACCATGCGTCGGCGAAGCTGTCGGTCGTGCCCGTCTTGCCGGCGGCGGGCCGTCCCGAGAGCGCCGCGGCCGTCCCCGTCCCGCTCTGCACGTTAGCGGTGAGGACGCGTGTGACGACGGCGGCGACCTTGGGGTCGACGACCCGCTTGCCCTTCGACTTGGAGGCCTGCTCGGTGTCGCCTCCGGGGAAGACGACCTTGCCGAGGATCGTCGGATCGTGCGCGACGCCGCCGTCGGCGAGGGTGGCGTACGCGCTGGCGAGGTCGAGCGGGCTCACCGCATTGACTCCGAGCACGATCGACGGAACCGGCTTGAGCTTCGTCTGGATTCCCATCTGGCGGGCGAGCCCGGCGATCGGTTTCGGCCCGAGGTCGAGCGTGAGTCGCGCGAAGACGGTGTTGTCCGAGAGCAGGGTCGCCTGGCTCAGTGGGATACGGCCGGAGTACGTGTTCTCGAACGTGTGGACGTGCCAGTTGTCGGGCCCGACGAACGGCGCCGAGAGGTACTGCGTCGTGTACGGGTTGATCTCCCGCTCGACTGCGTCCGTGAGGACGAACATCTTGAAGGTGGAGCCCGCCTGTCGGCGGCCGTCGGCCGGTAGGTCGTAGGCCAGATGTTTTCCGGTCTGCGCGAGGGCCATCGCCCGAATATCGCCGGTCGCCGGGTCGATCGAGACGACGGAGCCGGCGGGATCGCCCTTGCGATCGAGCGTGCCCAGGATCGCGTGCGTCGCGTCGGTCTGCGCCTTCGCGTCGAGCGTCGTGTAGATCTTGAGGCCGCCGCGGCGCACGCGCTCGGGGCCGTACTCGTTCAGGAGCTGGTTCGTGATGTAGTCGGTCAGGTACGTCTGACCCGAGAGCCCCGGCGCCGCTCGCGGATGCAGGCCGAGTGGGCTGTGCACCGCTTTCTCGTAGCTGGCGTGGGATATGTCGTCCGCCGTGAGCATCGCCTGCAACACCTCTGTTCGTCGTGCCTTTGCCGCCTGCGGCTGTGTGACCGGGTCGTACGCCGAGGGCGCCTGCGGCAGCCCTGCGAGGAGCGCCGCCTGGTCGAGCGAGAGATCCTTTGCGTGCACCCCGAAGTACGCCTCGGCCGCGGCGTCGATCCCGTACGCCTCCTGCCCGAAGTAGATGTCGTTCAGGTACGCCGTGAGGATGCGGTCCTTGCTCCATTGCTTGTCGAGCTGAACCGCGAGGCACGCCTCGGTGAGCTTTCGGCTGAGCGTCTGCTGCGGCGAGAGGTAGAGGTTGCGGACGAGCTGCTGCTCGATCGTGGAAGCCCCCTGCGCGATGCCGCCCGCCGAGACGTCGCTCTTCAGCGCGCGCATGATCCCGACGTAGTCGATCCCGTTGTTCTCGTAGAAGCGCCGGTCCTCGGTGTCGACGATCGCCTTGCGCATCACGGGACTGATCCCCTGCAGCGAGACGGGCCGTCGGTTGCCGGTCGCGCCGAGCAGCCCGAGCCGCGTGCCGTCGCTCGCGAGGAGGACGCTCGCCTGGGACGGACCCTGCGCCTCGAGGCCGTTGAGGCTGCACGAGTACCAGAAGAAGGGTCCGGCGACGGCGGAGCCCACTGCATACGCGCCGACGAACACGACGAGGCAGGCGGCTGCAATCTGCAGCCCCCGTTTCCAGTTCAGCCGTCCCGTGCGCGCGTTGCCGTCTCCCATACGACGTTCGGTAAACGTCGTAGGCGGGTTCTGGTTACGGGCTCAGCGTCCGAGCAGGCGGTCGAGGAGGCTGCGCTTCGGCGGTGGCGGCGCCTCGACCGGGGCCGGAGCCGGCCGTTCGGGCAGCTCGTCCTCCGGCGGGAGCATGGAGCGCGGAACCGCACCCCGCTCGCGCTGGGCCCGGATCGCCGCGTTCATCTCCTCGCGCTGCGACTCGTCGTCCACCGCAATCAGGGTACGCCGCAGGGGCTGCACCTCCTTTCGTAGGCTCGCGGTCATGTGCTTCGACGTCGATTCCGAGCCGCCGATCCCGAGGATCTCCGGCGCCTCCGTGTCGCACGAGGACGTCGTGGGCGAGAGCGAGGACGGCAACCGCTTCGCGGCGTTCCGGGCGACCCCCGAGGGCGAGCCCGCGACCGCCGTCGTGATCCTGCCGGACGTCCGCGGCCTCTACCGGTTCTACGAGGAGCTCGCCTTGCGCTTCGCCGAGCGCGGTCACGCCGCGATCGCGTTCGACTACTTCGGCCGCACCGCTGGCGTCGAGAAGCGACCCGACAACTGGGACTACATGCCACTCGTGCAGCAGCTCACGCAGGAGCAGGTGCAGGCCGACGTCGGAGCCTGCGTCGGCGACCTGCGCGCGCTCGGCTGCAGCGCGATCTTCACCGTCGGCTTCTGCTTCGGCGGCAGCGGCTCGTGGGCGGCGGCCGCGTCGGGACACGGGCTCGCCGGCGCCGTCGGCTTCTACGGCCGGCCGAGCCGGATGATCGAGCTCGTGCCGCAGCTCGACGCGCCGATCCTCGCTCTGCAGGGCGGCGCCGACCAGGGCATCCCTCACTCCGACAACGTCGCGTTCGAGCAGGCGCTGACCGAGGCCGGCAAGGACTACGAGCTGATCGAGTTCGACGGCGCGCCGCACAGCTTCTTCGACCGCAAGCAGGAGGAGTTCCAGGCCGCCTCCGACGACGCGTGGCAGCGCACGCTCGAGTTCATCGAGCGCTACTCGTCGTAGTCAGAGCGCGGAGTCGAGCAGCTCCGCATGCTCGCTCTCGGGCGGGTAGCCGTACGCGTAGACGAGCAGGTCCTCGTCACCGTGGTTCGCGGACTGGAGCGTGGTCCCTGGGTCGACGCGGACGAGGCCGCCGGTGGGCACGTCGACCCGCTCGGGCGGCTCACCGACGTACAGCGAGAGCGTGCCGGCGAGGACGACGAACGTCTCCTCCTGCGTCTGATGGCGGTGACGGCGTCCCTGCGCGCCGGGCGCATAGCGCCAGACGTTGCCGCGTACGTGCGCGAAGCCGGCGCGGTCGCTCAGCTCCGCGACCTGCCGGGCAGGCTCGCCGGGCTCGTGCGGGCGCGTGATCCACTCGAACTCGTCGGGACGGACTACGTCGTGGCCCACCGCTCGAGTTTATGTTCCGTCGTCTGGGCCAGCGTCCTCTCGCCGGAGAGCGACGGCATCGCGTTTCCCGTTCGAGCCAAGCGTCCACAACCTCGGAAGGCAAATCCGAGGAGGACCGAGATGGGCGAGCTCGTCGCCGACTTTTTCCTGAAGCGCCTGCGCGAGTGGGGCGTCCACCGCATCTACGGCTATCCCGGCGACGGGATCAACGCCTTTCTCGGCGCGCTCGACCGCGCCGACGGCGACCCCGACTTCATCCAGACCCGCCACGAGGAGATGGCCGCGTTCATGGCGTGTGGCCACGGGAAGTTCGCCGGTCCGGACGCGCTCGGTGTCTGCATGGCGACCTCCGGCCCCGGCGCGATCCACCTCCTCAACGGCCTCTACGACGCGAAGCTCGACCACGTCCCCGTCGTGGCGATCGTCGGCCAGCAGAAGCGCTCCTCGCTCGGCGCCCACTACCAGCAGGAGGTCGACCTCCAGGTTCTGTTCAAGGACGTCTCGGAGTACGTCCAGGTCTGCATGGTCCCGGAACAGGCTCGCCAGCTCGTCGACCGCGCGTGCCGAATCGCGCTCGACCACCGTGGTGTCTGCACGATCATCGTCCCGAACGACGTCGCCGAGCTGGAGGCCGTCGCCTCGCCGCCGCGCACGCACGGCTCCGTCTACTCGAGTGTCGGCTACAAGCGGCCGCGCGTCCTCCCGCAGGAGTCCGAGATCCAGCACGCCGCCGAGATCCTGAACGAGGGGGAGAAGGTCGCGATCTTGATCGGGCAGGGCGCCCGCGGCGCTGCCGCGGAGATCGAGCGGGTCGCCGAGCTGCTCGGCGCCGGCGTCGCCAAGGCCCTGCTCGGCAAGGACGTCCTCGCCGACGACCTTCCGTACGTGACCGGGTCGATCGGCTTGCTGGGGACGATTCCGAGCTACGACATGATCGAGGACTGCGACACGCTGCTCATGGTCGGGACGAGCTTCCCGTACGCGGAGTTCCTGCCGAAGGAGGGGCAGGCGCGCTGCGTCGAGATCGACATCAGGGCCGACATGATCGGCATCCGCTACCCGGCCGACGTGCTGCTGATCGGCGACGCGAAGGAGACGCTGCGCTCGCTCGAGCCGCACCTGGTGCGCAAGGAGGACCGAGCCTGGCGCGAGAAGATCGAGGCGAGCGTCGCCGACTGGTGGGACATCGTCGAGCGTCGCGCGATGATGGACGCCGACCCCATCAACCCGCAGCGGGTCGTCCACGAGCTCTCGCAGGTGCTGCCGGAGGACGCGATCGTGACGGCCGACTCCGGCTCCTCGACCAACTGGTACGCCCGGCAGCTGAAGCTGCGCAAGGGCAACCTCGCCTCGCTCTCGGGGACGCTCGCGACGATGGTGCCGGGCGTTCCGTACGCGATCGCAGCCAAGTTCGCGCATCCAGGACGGCCGGTGATCTGCTTCGTCGGCGACGGCGCCTTCCAGATGCTCGGCATGAACGAGATGCTGACGGTCAAGCGCTACATGGAACGTTGGCGCGACAAGCGCCTCATCTTCTGCGTCTTCAACAATCAGGACCTGAACCAGGTCACCTGGGAGCAGCGCGTGATGGAGGGCGACCCGAAGTTCATGGGCACGCAGTGGCTTCCGAATTTCGACTACGCGGCCTACGCCGAGCTCTGCGGGCTGAAGGGGATCTTCTGCGATGACGGCGACCGGGTGGGCTCGGCCTGGGAGGAGGCGCTCGCCGCCGACCGCCCCGTCGTGCTCGAGGTCAAGACCGACCCGGAGATCCCGCCGCTGCCGCCGCACATCCGCGTGGAGCAGGCCGAGGAGATGGCGAAGGCGATGGTCAAGGGCGATCCCGAGCGGATGGGCGTGATGGAGAAGTCGCTGCGCGGGAAGCTCGTCGAGTTCACCGAGCACCTGAAGCCGTAGTGGTTTCCGCAGCGCCGGTCGAGCGGCTCGAAGTCAGCGCGTTCACGATCCCCACCGACGAGCCGGAGTCGGACGGGACGCTGGAATGGGAGTCGACGACGATCGTCGTCGTCGAAGCGCACGTCGACGACAGGATCGGCCTCGGCTACACGTACTGCGACGCGGCCGCCGCCGAGGTCATCTCCGGTCAGCTCGCCGGCGTGGTCGAGGGCGAAGACGCGATGGACGTTCGCGCTGCGTGGCTCCGCATGTGCGCCCAGGTCCGCAACGCCGGCCAGCCCGGAATCGGCTTCTGCGCCGTGTCGGCCGTCGACCAGGCGCTCTGGGATCTGAAGGCGCGCCTGCTCGAGGTTCCGCTCGTCGTCCTCCTCGGGGCGGCCCACGACGACGTCCCGATCTACGGCAGCGGCGGTTTCTGCTCGTACTCCGAGGAGCGGCTGTGCGAGCAGCTCGGCGGCTGGGTCGAAGCCGGGATCTCGCGCGTCAAGATGAAGGTCGGGCGCGAGCCCGAGCGCGACCCGGTCCGGCTCGACGCGGCCCGCGAGGCGATCGGCGACCGCGTCGAGCTCTTGTCGACGCGAACGGCGCCTTCGCGCGCAAGGAGGCGCTCGCGTGGGCGGCGCGCTACGCCGACTCGTGGAACGTCACCTGGTTCGAGGAGCCGGTGTCCTCCGACGACCTCGAGGGTCTGAGGCTCATCCGCAACTCGGGTCCGGCCGGCCTCGAGATCGCGGCCGGCGAGTACGCCTACGTGCCGGCCGACTTTCGGAACCTCGTCGGTTCGCGTCGACTGCCTGCAGGCGGACGTCACGCGTTGCGGCGGGATCACCGGGCTGCTCTCCGCTTCCGGGCTGGCGAACGCGCACTCGATCGATGTCTCCGCCCACTGCGCGCCCGCGATCTCGGCGCACGCGTTTTGCGCGGTCGAACGCCGGCGCCATCTCGAGTACTTCCACGACCACGTTCGCATCGAGGCGATCGTGTTCGAAGGCGTTCCCGAGCCCGAGGGCGGCGCGCTACGTCCCGACCGCTCGCGCCCGGGCAACGGCCTCGCGCTCAACCATCGCGACGCGGCTCGGTACAGCGTGCAGCTCGCCGAGATGACACGCTGAGCTTCGCGATGCGAGGAACACGGGACGTCGACCGCCGAGCCTAGCAGCCGACCTCCGCGCTGCGATCGAGGGCGAGGTCCGCTTCGACGCCGGCAGCCGCGCCCTCTACGCCACCGACGCCTCGAACTACCGGATGCCGCCGATCGGTGTCGTCGTGCCCCGTCACGTCGACGAGCTCGTCGAGATCCACCGGGTCTGCCGCGAGCACGGCGCGCCGATCGTCCTGCGCGGTGGCGGCACGAGCCTCGCCGGCCAGGGCTGCAACACGGCGGTGCTGATCGACTTCTCCAAGTACCTCCATCACATCCTCGAGATCGACCCGGACCGGCGCCTCGCCCGCGTGCAGCCGGGGTGCGTGCTCGACGACCTGCGCGGAACCGCGAGCGAGAGGTACGGCCTCACCTTCGGGCCCGATCCATCCACGCACGCCTACTGCACGCTCGGCGGCATGCTCGGCAACAACTCCTGCGGCCGCCACTCGGTGCAGTCGGAGTTCCACGGCCCCGGTCCGCGCGTCGCGGACAACCTCGTCGAGCTCGAGGTGCTGACGTACCGTGGCGAGCGGCTGCGGATCGGCCCAGGCGGGGTCGGGACTCCCGAGCCGATCGCCGAGCGGCTGCGCGCGCTCGCCGAGGCGAACGCCGACGAGATCCGTGCGCGCTATCCGCAGATCCCGCGCCGCGTCTCGGGCTACAACCTCGACGAGCTCCTGCCCGAGAACGGGTTCGAGGTCGCGCGCTCGCTCGTCGGCACCGAGTCGACCTGCGTGACGATCCTCGAGGCGACGCTCGAGCTGATCCCGAAGCCGGCGTGCGTGTCGCTGCTCGCCGTCGGCTACCCGGACAAGTTCCGCACCGCCGACCACGTCACGATCGCACGCGAGCACGAGCCGATCTCGATCGAGGGAATGGACGACACGCTGATCGACGACATGACGCTGCTCGGCATCCACCAGCACGAGCGCTCGATGCTCCCGGACGGCCGCGGCTGGCTCCTCGTCGAGTTCGGCGGGGAGACCAAGGACGAGTCGGACGCGAAGGCACGCGCGCTGATGCACGACCTCGAGAAGGACGGCCAGCCGCCCTCGGGGATGAAGCTCTACGACGACCCGAGCTCCGAGCAGCACATCTGGGAGGTGCGCGAGGCAGGGCTCGGCGCAACGGCGTTCGTGCCGGGCAAGGAGGACACCCACGAGGGCTGGGAGGACTCGGCCGTGCCGCCCGAGCGGCTCGGCGAATACCTCCGCCGCCTCTCCAAGCTCGCCGACCGGTACGGCTACGAGAGCTCGCTCTACGGCCACTACGGCCAGGGCTGCGTCCACGCCCGCTGGAACTTCGACCTCGTCACCAAGCCCGGGATCGCGAAGTTCCGGCGCTGGCTCGAGGAGGCGAGCGACCTCGTGATCGAGCTCGGCGGCTCGATCTCGGGCGAGCACGGCGACGGCCAGTCGCGTGCCGAGCTGCTGCCGAAGATGTTCGGCGACCAGCTCGTCGGCGCCTTCGAGGAGTTCAAGTCGATCTGGGACCCGGACTGGAAGATGAACCCGGGCAAGGTCGTCAAGCCCTACCGCGTCGACGAGAACCTCCGCCTCGGCGCCGACTACGAGCCGTGGCGGCCGCAGGTCAAGTTCGGCTACCCGCGCGACCACGGCGACTTCGCGCACGCGACCGTCCGCTGCGTCGGCGTCGGCAAGTGCCGCACGCCTGGCGGCGTCGACGTGATGTGCCCGTCCTTCATGGCGACCCGCGAGGAGATGCACTCGACGCGCGGCCGCACGCGGCTCCTGTTCGAGATGCTCGAGGGAGAGGTCATCACCGACGGCTGGCAGTCGGACGAGGTGATGGAGGCGCTCGACCTCTGCCTCGCGTGCAAGGGCTGCACGAACGACTGCCCGGTCGGAGTCGACATGCCCACCTACAAGGCCGAGTTCCTCCACCACCGCTGGAAGCGCAGGCTCCGCCCGCGGCATGCGTACGCGTTCGGGCTGATCGACCAGGTCTCGCGGGTCGCGTCGCGGGCGCCCGGCGTCGTCAACTTCCTCACCCACACGCCCCCGTTCGCGCAGGCGTTCAAGCTCGCCGCCGGGATGACGCAGGAGCGCGAGGTGCCGGAGTTCGCGCCGCTCACGCTCCAGCAGTGGTTCGCCCGGCGCGGCGGCACGACGAACCCGAACGGCCGCAAGGTCGTGCTCTTCCCCGACACGTTCAACAACCACATGCACACCGACGTGGGCGTCGCCGCGGTCGAGGCGCTGGAGGCCGCGGGCTGGCAGGTCATCGTCCCCGAGGGACACGTCTGCTGCGGCCGGCCGCTCTACGACTACGGCTTCCTCGACCTGGCTGAGCGCTACCTCCGACGCAGTCTCGACCAGCTGCGCGAGTGGTACCGCGAGGGAATCCCGATCGTCGGGCTCGAGCCGAGCTGCGTTGCCGTCTTCAAGGACGAGCTCGGCAAGCTGCTGCCGCACGACGAGGACGCGAAGCGGCTCGCCGAAAGCACGTACCACTTCGCGGAGTTCTTCGAGCGCTTCGACGTCGAGCCGCCGCGCCTCGAGCGCAGCGCGTTCGTCTGGGGCCACTGCCACCACAAGGCGACCGGCGGAATCGATCCGGAGGTCCAGCTGCTGCAGAGGATGGGCGTCGAGGTCGAGACGCTGAAGGCAGGCTGCTGCGGGCTCGCCGGTTCGTGGGGCTTCGAGGCCGGCCACCACGAGATCTCGATGCAGGTCGGCGAGCAAGGCCTCCTGCCGAGAGTGCGGGAACTCGACGACGAGACGATCGTCGTGGCCGACGGGTTCTCCTGCAAGACGCAGATCGAGCAAGGAGGCACAGGGCGCAGAGCGCTGCACGTCGCGCAGGTCCTGAAGCTCGCGCGCGAGCACGGTCCTTCCGGCCCGGAGGGGCCGAAGCCGGAGCGCCTCTATTACGAGGTGCGCCCGCGTTCGTCGCGTCTCGCGGAAGGCCGCCAAGGCTGCCATGCTCGTCGTCGCGGCGGCAGGGACGGTTGCCTTCGTCTCCGCTACTATGCGCCGGCGCTAGGCGCCGTAGCTCAGCTGGTTAGAGCGCTGCACTCATAATGCAGAGGTCGGTGGTTCGAGCCCACCCGGCGCTACTGGAGCGCGTACAAAGTCGGAACGAAAGACAGAGATGGCAACCGGAGTCAGAGTCGCAATCACGCTCGCCTGCACCGAGTGCAGGCGCCGGAACTACCAGACGCAGAAGTCGAAGCGCAACTCGCCCGACCGCGTCGAGTTCCGCAAGTACTGCCGCTGGTGCGGCGGTCATACACTGCACCGGGAGACGCGGTAGGCGATGGCCCGCTCGACGCGCCAGCAGCGCCGGCAGCGCCGCGCGCAGGCCGCGGGTACTCCGCCCCTTCGGCCGGCCCCGCGGGCTCGGCCGACCACCGAGGAGGAGCCGCCGAAGCAGCCCGCCGCCGTGGCGAAGCCCGAGCGGAGCGACGACGTCCGGCCGGGCATTCCCGGCATCCGCTTCCTCCGAGAGTCCTGGGCCGAGCTGAACAAGGTCGAATGGCCGAACCAGCAGCAGCTGATCAGTGGCACCGCCGTCGTCCTCGTGGCGTGTCTCATCACCGGCGTCTACCTGTACGCGAACGACCGCCTGTGGGAGTACGTCGTCAAACACCTGCTGCTGAGGTAGGAGAGAAATGTTCCGCTGGTACGTGATCAACACCTACTCCGGGCACGAGAACAAGGTGAAGACCAATCTCGAGCACCGGATCGAGTCGATGAACCAACGCACGCGCTTTCGGCGCGTCGTCGTCCCGACCGAGCAGGTGATCGAGACGAAGGACGGCCAGAAGGTGCAGGCCGAGAAGCGCACGCTGCCGGGCTACGTGCTCGTGAACATGGATCTCAACGACGATGCCTGGACGGTCGTGAAGAACACGCCCGGCGTGACGGGCTTCGTCGGCGCCGGCGCGAAGCCGGTGCCGCTCTCGCAGCCCGAGGTCGACCGGATCCTCCACACGGGCGACGGGGGAACCGCGCTGCAGACGCGCTCCCAGGTCGAGTTCCAGCTCGGCGAGTCGGTCAAGATCACCTCCGGCCCGCTCGCGGACTTCGACGGCGAGATCACCGATGTCAACCCGGACGGGCAGAAGCTGCAGGTGATGGTGAACATCTTCGAGCGGCAGGTGCCGGTCGAAGTCGGATTCGACAACGTGAAGAAACTCGACTGAGCGACTGGATGGGGAAGTAGATGGCGAAGAAGGTTCTCACTCTGATCAAGCTCCAGATTCCCGGCGGCCAGGCGAACCCGGCCCCGCCGGTCGGTCCTGCGCTCGGCCAGCACGGCGTCAACATCATGGAGTTCTGCAAGGCGTTCAACGCGCAGACGGCCGACCAGAACGGCCGCATCACCCCGGTCGAGATCACGGTCTTCGAGGATCGCTCGTTCTCGTTCATCACGAAGACGCCGCCGGCCGCCGTCCTGATCAAGGAGGCGCTGCGGCTGGACAAGGGCTCGGGCGAGCCGAACCGGCTGAAGGTCGGCCGCCTCTCCCGCGAGCAGGTCAACCGGATCGCCGAGACGAAGATGCCCGACCTCAACGCGCGCGACGTCGACCAGGCGGCAAAGATCATCGCCGGCACGGCGCGCAGCATGGGAGTGGAGGTGGACTGGTAATGGCACAGCACGGCAAGCGCTACCGCGACGCGCGCGCGGCGTTCGACCGCGAGCAGGTCTACTCGCCGGTCGAGGCGGTCAGGCTGCTCAAGGCGATGGGCGCGACGAAGTTCGACGAGACGGTCGAGCTCCACTTTCGCCTGGGACTGAACGTTCGCCACGCCGACGAGCAGCTGCGCGGCACCCTGATGCTTCCGCACGGGAGCGGCCGGGAGGTTCGGATCGCCGTGTTCGCCGAGGGCGACAAGGCGCGCGAGGCCGAGCAGGCCGGCGCGGACGTCGTCGGCTCGGCCGACCTCGCGAAGCAGATCGAGGAAGGCTTCACGGAGTTCGACGTCGCGATCGCGACGCCCGACCAGATGGGCAACGTCGGCAAGCTCGGCCGCATCCTCGGTCCGCGTGGCCTGATGCCGAATCCGAAGACCGGCACGGTGACGATGGACGTCGCCAAGGCCGTCTCCGAGGCGAAGGCCGGCAAGCTCGAGTACCGCACCGACCGCGGCGCGAACGTCCACGTCGTGATCGGCAAGAAGAGCTTCACGGAGCGCGCCCTGGTCGAGAACTACGCCACGGTGCTCGACGAGATCGTGCGCGCGAAGCCGTCGGCGGCGAAGGGCCGCTACATCCGGCAGATCACGCTGACGAGCACGATGGGCCCCGGCATCCACGTCGATCCGGCGCGGATCCGCGGCATTGTCGAAGAGCTGGACGAGCAGCCGCAGGAGGCCGCTACAGTTCCGGCCTAGCAGCTGACCCGCCTAAGACCACTGGCAGCCCTCCTTGCGTGGGCGGAAGACCAGTCGAGGTGAGATGAAGAGAGAACAGAAAGAACACGTTGTCGACGAGCTGACGCAGCGCCTCAAGGCTGCGGAGACGTTGCTCGTCGCGGACTATCGCGGGCTGACCATGCCGCAGATCGACGAGCTCCGCTCGCGCCTGCTCGAGACCGGCGCGCGCTTCACCGTCGTCAAGAACACGCTGACCCGCCGAGCGGCCGAGGCCGCCGGCGCCGATGCGCTGCTCGCGCTGCTCGACGGGCCGAGCGCGATCGCCTTCCTCGAGACCGACGGCGACATGGTCGCCGCGGCGAAGGCGCTCGCAGACTCGGCGCGCGAGACGAACGTGCTCGAGATCCGCGGCGGGATCATGCAGGGACGCACGCTGACCGCCGCCGAGGTCGAGAGCCTCGCGAAGCTGCCGCCGGAGGACGTGCTGCGCGGCCAGGTGCTCGGCGCGATCGTTGCCCCGCTCACCGCGCTCGCCGGCCTGCTCAACGCGCCGCTGCAGAACCTCGTCGGCCTGATCGACGCACGCATCGAGCAGCTCGGCGAGGCTGGAAGCGCCGGCGGCGAAGCCGCCGACGCCCGGCCGGAAGACCGCGCCGCCTCTGGCGGCGCTGAGGAGGAGGAAGCACCGGAAGCAGAAGCCGCCCCGGAGCCCGCGGCAGAGGATGCGCCGACCCAGCAAGAGCCTGCCGCCGAGGACGAGTCGGCGGAAGACACCACACAGGCGGACGCCACAGCGTCCGCCGCCGAAGAAGAAGAGGAGAGTTAGATGGCGGTCGACAAAGTCTTCGACGAGCTCGGGAAGATGTCCGTCCTCGAGCTGGTCGAGCTGAAGAACAAGATCGAGGAGGAGTGGGGCGTCACCGCCGCCGCTCCCGTGGCGGTCGCGGCACCCAGCGGAGGCGCCGGCGACGGCGCGGCTGCGGAGGAGAAGACGTCGTTCGACGTCGTCCTCACTGCGGCCGGCGGCCAGAAGATCCAGGTGATCAAGGTCGTGCGCGCCGTGACCGGCCTGGGCCTCAAGGAAGCGAAGGACCTCGTCGACTCGGCTCCGAAGCCGGTCAAGGAGGGCGTCGCCCAGGAGGAGGCCGACCAGATCAAGGGCCAGCTCGAAGAGGCCGGCGCCACCGTCGAGCTCAAGTAACACGGCTGCGAGCCGAGGCTTGCCGAAGGGGTGCTCAGGCGCCCCTTCTTGCCGATTGGAGGCGCCGGAGCTACAGTTCGGGCCGATACCGGCGATCGCCGCGGCTTAGGCTTGCGGTGAGGGGGGTCGTTCCGGTACCCTGGCTGGTTGCGCCGACGCACGGCCGCTCGCAGCTCTGACGCCGATTTCTTGCCTGTTTTCGTTCGCTTCAAGGGAGGCTGTTCTTCTTGACCACCATGGTCTCTTCGCCCCGCGCTCGTACGACGTTCAGTCGACTCGAGCACGTTCTCGACCTGCCCAATCTCATCGACATTCAGAAGTCCTCGTTCGACTGGTTCAAGAACGAGGGTCTACGGGAGACGATCGACGACATCTCGCCGATCGAGGACTACACCGGCACGCTCGCCGTCGAGTTCGGCGAGTTCGAGTTCGGTGAGCCGCAGTTCTCCATCAAGGAGTGCCGCGAAAAGGATCTGACCTACCAGGCCTCGCTCAACATGAAGGTCCGCTTCGTGAACAAGGACACGGGCGAGATCCGCGAGCAGGGCGTCTTCATGGGCGACTTCCCGATGATGACGGAGTTCGGCACGTTCATCATCAACGGGACGGAGCGCGTGATCGTGACGCAGCTCGTCCGCTCGCCGGGCGCCTACCTCATGGAGCCGAAGGACCCCACGAAGCAGGTCTTCACGGCCAACCTCATGCCGAGCCGCGGTTCGTGGCTCGAGCTCGAGATCGACAAGAAGGGCATCGTCTACGCGCGCATCGACCGCAAGCGGAAGCTGCCGATCACGACGCTGCTCCGTGCACTGCCGGCCGAGGATCCGTCCACGGGCTTCGCGCTCGACACGTCGACGAACGAGGCGATTCTCGCCCTCTTCGACAACTCGCACTACATCGTCAACACGCTCGACAAGGACCCCTCGACGCGCGAGGAAGAGGCCCTGATCGAGGTGTTCAAGAAGCAGCGGCCGGGCGAGCCGCCGACGCTCGACAACGCGCGGAACCTCCTGCGCTCGCTGTTCTTCGACCCCAAGCGCTACGACCTGACGAAGGTCGGCCGCTACAAGCTCAACCAGCGGCTCGGCGTCGAGGTTCCCGAGGACACGCGCGTGCTCACGACGGAGGACATCGTGGCGCTCGTGCGCAAGCTCCTCGAGCTGCCGGTCAAGATCGGCGTTCCCGAGGACTCGAAGGACTTCGCCGCCGAGGCGGCTCAGCTCTCTCGCGCGCCGATCATCAACGATCTCGACGAGTACGAGCATTTCGGCAACCGGCGCCTGCGCACGGTCGGCGAGCTGATCCAGGAGGCGTTCCGCGTCGGCCTCTACCGGATGGAGCGCGTCGTCCGGGAGCGGATGACGACGGAGGACGTCGACACGATCACGCCGCAGACGATCATCAACATCCGGCCTGTCGTGGCGGCGCTGAAGGAGTTCTTCGGCTCCTCACAGCTCTCGCAGTTCATGGACCAGACGAACTCGCTCGCCGGCCTCACGCACCGTCGGCGACTGTCGGCGCTCGGCGCCGGCGGCCTGACCCGCGAGCGCGCGCCGATCGAGGTGCGCGACGTCCACCCGACCCACTACGGCCGGATGTGTCCGATCGAGACCCCGGAAGGCCCGAACATCGGCCTGATCGGCTACCTCGCGTCGTACGCGACCGTCTCGGAGTTCGGCTTCGTCCAGACGCCGTACCGCAAGGTCGCGAGCGGCAAGGTGAGCGAGGAGATCGTCTACCTCGACGCCGTCGAGGAGTCGCGCTACGTGATCGCTCAGGCGAGCGCGCAACTCGACAAGAACGGCAAGTTCGTCACGGACACCGTCCTCTGCCGCTCGTCCGAGGGCGAGGCCGTGATGGCCGCAGCGAAGGACGTCGACCTGATGGACGTCTCGCCGGCGCAGATCGTCTCGGTCTCGACGGCGCTGATCCCGTTCCTCGAGCACAACGACGCGAACCGCGCCCTGATGGGCGCGAACATGCAGCGCCAGGCCGTGCCGCTGCTCGTGCGCCAGGCGCCGCTCGTCGGCACCGGCCTCGAGTACCGCGCGGCCGTCGACTCCGGCGACGTCGTCATCACGTCACGGCCCGGCACGGTCGTCGACGTCGACGCCGAGCGCGTCGTGATCGAGACGAAGGAAGGCAAGGACGACTACACGCTGACGAAGTTCATGCGCTCGAACCAGGGCACGCTCATCCACCACAAGCCGATCGTGCGCCTGGGCGACAAGCTCAAGGCCGGCGACGTGCTCGCCGACGGCAGCTCGACCGACAACGGCGAGCTCGCGCTCGGAGCGAACCTGCTCGTCGCGTTCATGCCGTTCGAGGGCTTCAACTTCGAGGACGCGATCGTGATCTCGGAGCGGATCGTGAAGGACGACATCCTCACGTCGATCCACATCCACGAATACGAGATCGACGCGCGCTCGACGAAGCTCGGCGACGAGGAGATCACGCGTGACATCCCGAACCGCTCGGAGGAGTCGCTGTCGCAGCTCGACGAGCGCGGCGTCGTGCGGATCGGAGCCGAGGTCGGTGCCGGCGACCTGCTCGTCGGCAAGGTCACGCCGAAGGGCGAGACCGAGCTGACGGCCGAGGAGAAGCTGATCCGCGCGATCTTCAAGGAGAAGGCGCGCGAGGTCCGCGACACGAGCCTCAAGGTGCCGCACGGCGAGGGCGGCGTCGTGATCGACGTCAAGACGTTCTCGCGCGACGGCGGCGACGACCTGTCGCCGGGCGTCAACGAGCTCGTCCGCGTCTACGTCGCCACGAAGCGCAAGATCGCCGAGGGCGACAAGCTCGCCGGACGCCACGGCAACAAGGGCGTCATCTCGAAGATCGTCCCCGAGGAGGACATGCCGTTCCTGCCGGACGGCCGTCCCGTCGACATCGTGCTCAACCCGCTCGGCGTACCGAGCCGGATGAACATCGGCCAGGTGCTCGAGACGCATCTCGGCTGGGCTGCCGCGCACGGCGTGTTCGGCGAGGAAAACGGCTCCGGCAACGGCAAGCAGAACGGCGACGTCGACTGGCGGCACCGGCGCCAGGTGATCAACGGTGGCAACCCGAGCGCCGTTGCGACGCCCGTCTTCGACGGAGCGACGCCGGACGACGTCGACGAGGCTCTGATCCAGTGGGCGAAGCAGAACCCCGACTCGCCGATCAAGTTCCTCGTCGATCCGAAGCGGCCGAAGGGGCGCCAGTGCTCGGGCAAGGTGCAGCTCTACAACGGCCGCAGCGGCGAGCCGTTCGAGCAGAAGGTCACCGTCGGCTACATGTACATCCTGAAGCTGCTCCACCTCGTGGACGACAAGATCCACGCGCGGAGCACCGGCCCGTACTCGCTCGTCACGCAGCAGCCGCTGGGCGGCAAGGCCCAGTTCGGCGGCCAGCGCTTCGGCGAGATGGAGGTGTGGGCGCTCGAGGCCTACGGCGCCGCGTACACGCTGCAGGAGATGCTGACCATCAAGTCCGACGACACCGTTGGACGCGTGAAGGCCTACGAGGCGATCGTCAAGGGCGAGAACATCGCCGAGCCGTCGATCCCCGAGTCCTTCAAGGTGCTCCTCAAGGAGATGCAGTCGCTCGCTCTCGACGTCCACGTCCTCTCGGACGAGGGCCGCGAGGTCGAGGTGCGCGAGGAGGAGGACGAGCTGCTGCGCGCGGCGGAGGAGCTCGGAATCGACCTCTCGCCCGGCTCGCTCCGCGCTGTCGGGCAGCAGCCGACGACGGAAGAGGTCGAGGAAGGGCAGGAACGCGTCGACCAGGACCTCGTCCTGCCGGCCGACGAGTCGCTCGGCGACCTCGAGGATGTCGAAGTGTCCGAGAAGCAGGAGGCCGCGGAGGAAGTTGAAGAGGAGGTCGGGCCGCTCGGCGAGCCGGACCTCGTCGATGTCGAGATCGAAGACTAAGAAGGGACTGGGGAGACAACTTGATCGACATCAATGATTTCGACGCAATTCGGATCGGCCTCGCCTCGTCGAAGCAGATCCGCGACTGGTCGTCGGGCGAGGTAACGAAGCCTGAGACGATCAACTACCGCACGCTCAAGCCCGAGCGCGACGGCCTGTTCTGCGAGCGCATCTTCGGGCCGACGCGCGACTGGGAGTGCTACTGCGGCAAGTACAAGCGCGTCCGCTACAAGGGCATCATCTGCGAGCGCTGCGGCGTCGAGGTGACGCGGCAGAAGGTGCGGCGCGAGCGGATGGGCCACATCGACCTCGCGGCGCCGGTCTCGCACATCTGGTTCTTCAAGGGCGTGCCCAGCCGCATCGGCTACCTCCTCGACATCGCGCCGCGCGAGCTCGAGAAGGTGCTCTACTTCGCCGCCTCGATCGTCACGGCCGTCGACGTCGAGAAGCGCGCATCCGACCTGAACGGGCTCGAGGACCAGGTGCGGGCAGAGGCCGAGCGGATCGACGTCGACCGCGACGAGGCACTCGCCGCGCTCGAAGACCGGCTTGCCCGCCGTCGCGACTACTTCGCGAAGGGCAAGGAGCGGAACTTCGACGAGGACGACGACTTCTGGGGTCGCGGGCTCTCGAACTGGGCGGAGGAGCAGGTGCTGCCGCCGCTCGAGGAGGCCAGGGGCCTCGTCGGCGGCCTCTTCGTCGAGCTCGTCCCGAAGATCACGACGGAGGACTCGAAGAAGATTCGCGAGCTCGTCCGCAACTCGGCGATCCGCGACGACCGGCGCCTGACTCCGCGCGAGGTCGAGCTGGTCGCGGCCGCCGCCGAGCAGATCAGGGCCTCGATCGCGGCGCTCGAGAAGGACGCCGAGAAGGCGACCGGCTCGAAGAAGGGCGCGGTCACCAAGCACATCCACCGCATCGTCGAGGGTCTCCTCACGGGCGGCGAGCTCAACGAGGAGGACGCGACGCTCACCGAGGGCGTCGACCGGAAGAACCTCGAGAAGGCGCGCGAGCTCGGCAACGGGCTCCTGCGGGAGGTGCTCGAGACCGCCGACGACGAAAGCGACCTGCGTGAGCTCGCGAACGACCTCTGCCTGAAGACCGACGGCCGGATCCAGAAGGAGGATCTGGACGCGATCGTCCAGTGGGCGCTGAAGGTGCGCGAGATGTATCTCGACATCGAGTCGCGCCGCGAGGACGCACGCGAGGCCGCCGTCGACGCCGTGAACCGGCTCGAGGAGACCTGGCGGCTGTTCCGCGAGCTCGAGCCGAAGCTGATCGTCAACGACGAGCAGATCTTCCGCGAGCTCAAGGACCGCTTCGGCTCGCCGTACGGGTTCGGCGTCTACTTCAACGGCGGCATGGGAGCGGAGGCGATCCGCGAGCTGCTCAAGGACCTCGACCTCACCGCCGAGGTCGCCGTGCTGCGCGAGACCATCCGCACCGGCAAGGGTCAGAAGCAGCAGCGGGCGATCAAGCGGCTCAAGGTCGTCAACGCCTTCATCACCAGCGAGAACAAGCCCGAGTGGATGATCCTCGAGGCCGTTCCGGTCATCCCGCCGGAGCTGCGCCCGATGGTGCAGCTCGACGGTGGCCGGTTCGCCACGTCGGATCTCAACGACCTCTACCGCCGCGTGATCAACCGGAACAACCGCCTCAAGAGGCTGTTGGACCTCGGCGCGCCGGAGATCATCGTCAACAACGAGAAGCGGATGCTGCAGGAGGCCGTCGACGCCCTCTTCGACAACGGCCGCCGCGGCCGTGCCGTGACCGGCCCGGGCAACCGGCCGCTCAAGTCCCTGTCTGACATGCTCAAGGGCAAGCAGGGCCGTTTCCGCCAGAACCTGCTCGGCAAGCGCGTCGACTACTCCGGCCGTTCGGTGATCGTCTCCGGCCCGCACCTGCGGCTGCACCAGTGCGGCCTGCCGAAGCTGATGGCGCTCGAGCTCTTCAAGCCGTTCATCATGAGCCGGCTCGTCGAGCGGAAGATCGTCCAGAACATCAAGGCGGCCAAGCGGCACGTCGACCAGATGCACGCCGAGGTGTGGGACATCCTCGAGGAGGTCATCCAGGAGCACCCGGTGCTGCTCAACCGCGCCCCGACGCTGCACAGGCTCGGAATCCAGGCGTTCGAGCCGACGCTCGTCGAGGGCAAGGCGATCCAGGTGCATCCGCTCGTCTGTCACGCGTTCAACGCGGACTTCGACGGCGACCAGATGGCGGTGCACGTGCCGCTGTCGTCGGAGGCCCAGGCAGAGGCGCGGATCCTGATGCTCTCGGCGAACAACATCCTCTCGCCGGCGCACGGAAACGCGCTCACGACGCCGACGCAGGACATGGTGCTCGGCGCCTACTACCTCACGTACTCGGACAAGGACCTCGACAACGCCACGGTCGAGAAGATGGATCCGCGGCCGCCCCGCTTCCGCACGGAGGAGGAGGTCGAGTTCGCCGTCGACGCGAAGCAGATCGGGCTCCAGCAGCCGATCGAGTACCTCTGGAAGGACGAGCTCGTCGTCACCACGGCGGGCCGGGTCATCTTCAACGCGGAGATCGACCGTTCCCTGCAGGAGGCCGTCTTGAGCAACGGCGACGGCGGCCCGTACCACGCGTACATCAACCGGACGATGTCGAAGAAGGAGCTCGGCGACTTCATCTCGGTGCTCGTCGACGGGCACGGCGCTCACGCGGTGGCTCACGTCCTCGACACGATCAAGGACCTCGGCTTCAAGTACGGCACGCTCGCCGGCGTGACGATCTCGAAGAACGACATCGTCATCCCGCCGAACAAGGAGCAGATCCTCGCGGGCTACGAGGAGCGGGTGGCACGCGTCGAGGACGCGTACGACCAGGGGCTCATCACCGAGTCGGAGCGGCACGAGCAGATCACGTCGATCTGGACGGAGGCGACCGACGAAGTCGCGAAGGCGATGGTCGACAACCTCAACGAGCTGAATCCGATCTACATGATGGCCAACTCCGGTGCCCGCGGCTCGTTCGCGCAGCTGCGCCAGCTCGCCGGCATGCGCGGCCTGATGGCGAATCCGAAGGGCGAGATCATCGAGCGGCCGATCAAGGCGAACTTCATGGAAGGCCTGTCGGTGCTCGAGTACTTCATCTCGACCCACGGTGCCCGCAAGGGTCTCGCCGACACGGCGCTGCGCACCGCCGACTCGGGCTACCTGACGCGCCGTCTCGTCGACGTCTCGCAGGACGTGATCATCCGCGAGGAGAACTGCAAGACGAAGGAGTTCGTCGAGCTGCCGCTCTTCCTGCCGGACGGGCTGAACAAGTCCGTGGCCGGCCGGATCGTCGCCGAGGACGTCCACAAGCCGCTCGCTTCGGGCAAGCCGGGCAAGACGGTCGTCGCCACGAAGGGCGAGGAGATCACGGTGCCCCGGCTGCGGGAGATGGTCGAGGAGCTCGGCGAGATCGCCGAAGGCTTCTCGATCCCGGTCCGGTCGGTGCTCAAGTGCAAGGCGGAGACCGGCGTCTGCCGGCAGTGCTACGGCACGTTCCTCGCCACCGGCGAGCTGTCGGAGATCGGCGACGCGGTCGGGATCATCGCCGCGCAGTCGATCGGCGAGCCGGGCACGCAGCTCACGATGCGGACGTTCCACACCGGCGGTGTCGCCGGCGCGGACATCACGCACGGCCTGCCGCGCGTCGTCGAGATCTTCGAGGCGCGCAACCCGAAGGGCGCCGCTTCGCTCGCCGAGGTGGCGGGCACGGTCGCGCTGGAGGAGACCGAGCGCCAGCTCCGCATCACGGTCGTCGCCGACACCGGCAACGAGGAGGACGACTTCTCGATCCTCGTGCCGCGGCGGACGCGGCTCAGCGTCGTGCACGGCGAGCACGTCGAGGCCGGCGACGCCCTCCACGAGGGCTCGATCAGCCCGGGCGACCTCCTGCGGCTGAAGGGCTACACCGAGACCGAGCTGTACCTCGTGGGCGAGGTGCAGAAGGTCTACAAGTCGCAGGGCGTCGAGATCCACGACAAGCACATCGAGCTGATCGTCCGGCAGATGCTGAAGAAGGTGCGCGTCGAGAACAACGGCGGCACCGACCTTCTGCCCGGCCAGCTCGTGGACAAGATCGTGCTCGAGCGGGAGAACGTTCGCATCAAGAAGGAGAAGAAGGAGCAGGCGACGTCGGAGCCGCTGATCCTCGGGATCACGAAGGCGTCGCTCGCGACCGAGTCGTTCCTCTCCGCCGCCTCCTTCCAGGAGACGACCAAGGTGCTGACCGACGCCTCGATCGAGGGCAAGGTCGACCGGCTGCTCGGGTTGAAGGAGAACGTGATCATCGGGAAGCTGATCCCGGCGGCCACGGGCCTGAAGCGGTACCGGACGATCGAGATCAGCCCCTCCGACAAGGTGCCGGCGAGCGCGCTCACGCGCCCGCAGACCGAGGAGCAGCTCCTGGCCGCGCTCGAGGAGATCGGTACCGACGGCTCGGACGCACTCGCCGGGCTCGGGCTCGACTTCGGCGGCGAGGTCCAGGCGGACGGCGATGCCGAGCCGCGCTCCGACCTCGAGGCCGAAGAGGTTCCCGAGGTCGAGACGCCGCTCGACGACTAGGTCCCGAGCGTCAGCAGTTCGCAAAGAGGGCGGCGAAGAGCCGCCCTCTTTGCTACACAGGACCCGGTCGTGAAGAGGGTCTTCCTAGTTGTCGCGCTCGTCGCCGTTTTTGCCTGCCTGTTCGCGGCCGGACGAGCCGCGTCCGATCCCGTCTTCGCCGGGCAGTGCGGCATCAGCGTCGCAGGAGACGGTCTGGGGCGAGTACGGCTGGCCGACCCTGCTCCCGATCCTCGCCAAGCCGGGGACGCTGCTCGCCGCCTCGACGCACTCGGGAACCGACTACTCGGTCAAGGCGAGGGCGCGCGGCGCCGCGACCTACGCCTTCAACCTGAAGCTGGGGACGCAGGTAGGCACGCCGAGCGCGCCGGCCGATCCCTCCACGCTCGTAGCCGCGGCCGAGACCCAGTACCAGAAGGCCGTCGCGCGCACGGGCGGCTGCGCGACGCCGCTCGTCGTCGAGAACGAGCTGTTCGGCGCCGTGACCCCGACTCCCTGGACTGCGTCGACCGCCCAGTACCGCGCCAACGTGCTGCAGTTCCTCACCGACCTCGCGGCCACAGGCGCGCACCCGGTTCTCCTCGTCAGCAAGTCGCCGTACCTCGGCTCGACCGACGCCGTCGCCTGGTGGCAAGCGGTGGCGAAGGTCTCCGACATCGTCCGCGAGGTCTATCTCCCTGCGACCAAGGTCTGGCCGCTCGGGCCGATCCTCGGCAACCGGCTGCTACGCGTGAGCTACCGGAACGCGGTCACGACGTTCACGTCGATCGGGATTCCGGCCAACCGGCTCGGCGTCATGATCAGCTTCCTCAGCGCGAAAGGAGTCGGCGGCCGCAACGCTCTCGAACCGGCCTCCGCCTGGTACCAGGTCGTCAAGTGGGAGGCTCTCGCAGCCAAGCAGGTCGCAAAGGAGCTCGGGCTCGGCTCGATCTTCTCCTGGGGCTGGCAGGAGTGGAACGCGAAGGAGATGGATCCGGACAAGCCCAAGGCGGCCTGCGTCTGGCTCTGGGCACGGACCCAGAAGCTCTGCGACGCGCCCAAGACGCTCGGCAAGACCTTCAACCGCTCGCTCACCGACGGGCAGATCCAGCTGTCGCACGGGACGGTCTGCAGCGCCGAGGGCTACGGCTCGCTCGGTGCCGGGGGAGTCGGGCCGCTCCAGGCGCTGACGGGCGACCGCAGCGCGGCGCTCAGCGCCCTGTTCGAGCGGCTCGTCGAGTCGACCGAGCAGAAGGTGCCGCCGAAGGCGGTGCTCGCGGCAGAGCGCGAGGTCATCCTGGAGTCGTTCCACGGCAGTCGTAGCGCCTACCTCGCCGGGTTACGCCAGTCGCACGCGACGCTCGGGCTCGCGCGCGCGATCCTCGCCGACGAGATCCGGCGCGCTCGGCTCGAGCAGCCGCGGTACGCGCCGCAGCCCACGGGAGCCGAGGTGTCCGCGTTCTACTCCGCCTATCCGGACCTGCTCGTCCGGCGGGTTCGCGTCTCGCCGACGCCGTCCTGGCTCGCGAAGGGGACGGGTTTCGCGCTCGCCGAGGCGGCTCCGCAGCGCGTCTTCTCGGTGCCGACGGGGAAGAAGTCCCAGATCGCGACGCTGCTCGGGACGTTCACTGTCAAGCCGCTCGCGGCGGCGCAGCCTCTCGGCGCCTTGCCGCTCTCGACCGCGCGGCCGTCGATCGTCGCCACGCTCCGCGGTTTCGAGCGCGCGCAGTCCTTCGAGAACTGGACGATCGCGCAGCAGGATCGCGCGCTGAACAAGACGATCTGCCTCCGCGATCAGCTGCCGCAGCCGGCCGCGATCGACCTCACCGAGTACCTGCCGTTCCTGCGGATCCAGTGATCCGCCGCGGCTAGCCGGCCTGCGGGCCGAGTGCATAGGTGGTGCCGAACAGGCCGCTCGGGTTGAAGGCGAAGGTGGAGTCTCCGCCGTCGATGAGGATGCAGGAGGTGAGTATCGCGAGGTTCGCGGTGCCGCTGAGCTCGTCGACGAAGTCCGCGCGGTTCGCCGGGGCGTAGATCGAGCCCGAGATCGATCCGAGGGACCCGTTGGCTCCGGTACTCGCAGCCGACTCGAGCGCGATGTCGTAGTTGTTGATCTGGGCTTGGCTCGACTGCTGGTGGTTGTTCTTGTGATTGCAGTCGTCGGCGGTGTCGAGGGCGAGGTTCTTGTC
Organism: uncultured Actinomycetes bacterium; assembly: GCA_963696975.1. Classification (GTDB taxonomy): domain Bacteria; phylum Actinomycetota; class Thermoleophilia; order Gaiellales; family Gaiellaceae; genus Palsa-739. The sequence goes on from CAVOMI010000006.1 coordinate 62,277, forward strand.
CTGCCAATACGTCAACCCGTCGTAGGCGCCCGACGTCTGAGGGCCGAGCGAGACGCTGCCGGTGGTGTTCAGCTCGAGCTGGTCGAAGGCGCCGTAGCCACTGGTGTTCGAGGGATCCTGTGTGTTGTAGATCAGCACGTTCGGCGCCGAGAGAGTCGAGGCACCGCAGACGCGCAAGCCGCCGCCGGCAATGATGTAGACGCCTGGCGACATGGTCGCGCTGACGCTCGAAGGCGCGACATCCTGGCTGACGGCGGCGCCGTTGTTGTGCGTCGCGGCCGTCGTACCGAGATACGCGCGCGTCACCGTCAAGGCCGCGCTGGTGGCGGTGATCGCCGTGATGGCGGTCACGTGCATCTGCTCGCTGTCGATCAGAATCGCGTCTCCGACCGCGATCGGGTCGCTTCCCGAAGTCCACTGCACCGGCACGGTCGTGGCCGCCGCCGTGAGAGCCCCGCCTGTCGCGCCGAGCGTCGCCTTCGTCACCGAGGCGGTCTTGGCGTGAGTCGCGGCCGTCGTGCCGTTGTAGCCACGCGTCACCGTCAAGGTCGCGCTCGTGGCGTTCACCGGCGTGACGGCGGTCACGTGCATCTGTTCAGTGTCGACCAGGATCGCGTCTCCGACGGCGATTGGATCGCTTCCCGAAGCCCATTTGATTGGCACGCTCGTGGCGGCCGCCGTGAGCCCGCCGGGCCCAGTGTTCAGCGTGACCGCCGGGCTATATGCCGTTCCCGCCATGCTTAGCGTGACGGTCGGGTTGTACGCCCCGACCGTCCCCGCGGTCGAGCAGTTGCCGTTGTCGCAGCCCGTCGTGCTCAAAGAACCGATGCAGATGCCGCCGTAGTACGTGCCGGGGCTGAGCGTGGCCGAGCCCGACGTGTAGACGCACGGTGCCGGACTCGCCGCCGTGCCGGAGAGCCCGGTCACGGCTTTGCTCACGGAAGCTCCGTTGGCGTGCGTCGCGGCCGTAGTGCTGTTGTACGCGCGCGTGACCGTCAACGTGGCCGAGCCGTTCGTCGCCGGAGCGTTCGTGACGAGCATCTGCTCGCTGTCGACGATGATCACGTCCCCGGTCTTGACCGGATCGGGCACGGCGGGGCCCGTCCACTTGACCGGCACGCTGGTGGCGGCCGCGGTGAGCCCGGGCGGGCCGGTGTTGAGCGTCACCGCCGGGCTGTAGGCCTGGCCGGTCGTCGTCATCCCACCCGTGCATGCCCCCGTGGGGTTGAGCGTTGGTGGGGTGGACAGCTTGCTGGCGAGCGGGTCGGCGAGGACGGGTTGTCCGGTCATGGGGCAGCCGCTGTTCCAGTCGTTGGCTGTCGAGCTCGTGAGCGGGGTGACGCTGTTGCTGAGAGGACACTGCATTCCGTTCACCGTGACCGTGCTCGCGTTGTGGGTCTCCCAGCCGCCGACGACCTTGATTCCCGCCGCATCGGTGATGTTGCCGCCGGTGCCGAAGATGTCGAAGGCGTCGTTCGGCGAGTTGCACGAGTCGATGTACATCGCGTTCGTCACGGTCAGCTGCCCGCCGGTCTCGACGAGCAGGGTGTGGTTGTCACAGGTCGTGTTGAGGGCGACGAAGCTGTACGGCGGCGGGGTGATGGTCGCCGTCTGCGTGAGCGTGCGCGTGACGGAGTTCAAGGGGCCGCCGGTCGGATCGGGCACAGCGCCGATCGACTTCAGCGTCCACACCTGGCTCGCGCCGTTGAAGCTTCCGCCCCAGTACGCTGACGCTCCGCCCGTGAGGGTCGTCACGCCGCAGGTGGCGGGCGACGCCGAGCCGCACGACGTGGACGACGGCTGGACGTACATCTTGGTGGAGTCGCCGCCGATCGTCTGGACGTAGGCCAGCGCGTCGTTGAGCCCGGCCTCGGCCGCGGCGTACGCCTTCTGGGTGGCGTTGCTGCGGCTGGCGTCACGCGAGTCGGAGCTCGTGTACGCGACCGCAGATGTGACGAGCACCGTGAGGGACAGCATCACGGCAAGCGCCATCACCAACGCAATCCCACTCTCGTCGCCGAGCCGCCGGGCCAGGCTTCGTGGAGTCGGCTGCTGGACCGGACGAGCGGGTGTGGGTGACCACCGCAGGACGCACATCGCTCGTACTGTCGGCGGGTCGAGCCATCTCGGCGCCCCCCGAAGGAGTGATTCCCTCGAACGGGCTATGTCCGGCGAGGAGGGCCTAGCCACTCTGTGGACCGAGGACCCAGTTCGACCCAAAGAGGCCCGCGGGCTGGAAGGCAAACGTGGAGGCCCCGCCGTCGATCAAGATGCACGAGGTGAGCACGGCGAGATTCGCGGTTCCGCCGACGGCATCGGCGAATTCCGCCGTGTGCGCAGGCGCGTAGAACGACCCGGAGACCGAGCCGAGCGGTCCGTTGGAGCCGCTGCTCGCCATCGACATCAGCGCGAGGTCGTACTCGTTGATCTGCGCCTGGGTCGGCGCGTTCGGATTGGGGTTGTTATCGAAGTACGTTCTGTTCTCGCAGGTGTCGCTCGGCGCCACGGCGAGGTTCGGGTCCTGGAAGTACGTCAGTCCTTCGTACGCGCCTGAGGTCTGAGGACCGAGCGAGACGCTGCCTGTCGTGTTGATCTCGACCTGGTCGATCGCACCGCTTCCCGAGGTGTGTGAAGCGTCCTGCGTGTTGTAAATGAGCACGTTAGGCGCCGAGAGAGCCGACAGGCCGCAGAGGAAGAGACCACCGCCGGCCATGATGTAGGTCCCCGGCGCGAAGGTCACGTTGGCGGTGCCGACCGGAGGCTCCTGCGTCACCGCGGCGTTGTTGCTGTGCGTCGCCGCCGTGGTGCCGTTGTAGTGGCGGGTGACGGTCAACGTCGCAGAGCCGTTCGTGGCCGGGGCGTTGGTCACCAGCATCTGCTCGCTGCCGATGAGGATCACGTCTCCAGTCGCCACCGGATCCGCGGTTCCGGAGCCCGACCAGTCGACGGGAATGCTCGTCGTCGTCGCGGAGACACCCGAGCTGGCATTCACCTGCACGGCCGGGCTGTACGCGACCGGGGCGTTTCCTGCCTGGCAGTTGCCGCCGATGTTGCTGCCGCAACTGCTTCCGCTCCAGGCCCCGATGCAGATGCCTCCGTAGTAGGTGCCGGGCTGGAGCGTCACCGTCCCCGACGCGATCGTGCAGGCGGCCGGATTCGTAGCGGTTCCCATGGTCACTGTCGGAACCTTCTGGATCGTCACGGCGAAGCTGTGAGTGGCGGCCGTCGTGCCAAGGTAGGCGCGCTGGACGGTGAGATTCCTCGTCCCGCCGCCTGCCGTGACGAGCAAGTCCTCGCTGCCGATCTGGATGACATCGCCGTTCTGAAGCGCCGTCCCGCTGGACTTGAGCGTCGTCTGGGACGCGGTCATGCTGGTACTGACGGTCTGCGAGGGGGTGTAGTTGACCGGGGTGCCGTAGCCGGTGCTGGTGCAGGCAGGTGAGCCGAGCGTCGGAGGCGTCACCTTCCCTGCGAGCGGGTCGCCGATCGCGGCTTGCCCGGTGAGCGGGCAGCCCGTGGGCTGGTAGCTCGTGACCGGATTATTGCCCTTGGCCAACGGGCACTGGATGCCGTTCACCGTCACCGTGTGCGTGTTGGGCGTGACGCCGCCGTCCGTCTCCCAGCCGCCGACGACCCCGATCCACGGCGCGGAGATGTTGCCGTGCCCGGACGTGCCGAAGATGTCGAACGCGTCGGGCTTCACACCGACCTGCACTCCGTTGCACGAGTTGATGAACACCTTGTTCGTCACGTTGAGCTGGCCGCTCGAGTCGACGATCAGCGTGTGCACGTCGCAGCCCGTGTCGAGGGCGACGAAGTTGTACGGCGGCGGCGTGAGGGTCGCCGTCTGGGTGAGCGTACGGGTGACGGCGGCTCCGCCTCCGCCGGTGGGGTTGGGCACCGTGCCGATCGACGTCAGCGTCCAGATCTGACCGGTGCTGTTGAAGCTTCCGCCCCAGGCCGCGAAGGTGCCGCGGGTCGCGGATCCTGTTACGCCGCACGTGGCGGGCGTCGACGTGCCGCAGCCGTTCGCGACGGACGTCGTCGTGGGCGGCGCATACATCTTGGTCGAGTCGGCGCCGATTGTCTGCACATAGGCCAGCGCGTCGTTGAGTCCGGCTTCTGCCTCGGCGTACGCCTTCTGGGTGGCGTTGCTGCGGCTCGCCTGGCGCGAGTCGGAGCTCGTGTAGGCAACCGCGGAGGTGACGAGGACCGCGAGGACGAGCATTACGGCGATCGCCATGACCAGCGCGATTCCGCTCTCGTCGGCGAGGCGCCGCACCAGGCATAGAGGAGCCGGCTGGGGAACCGGACGAGGGAGCGCGGACGACCGCTGCAGAACACTCATCGGTCTCACTGTCGGTGGGGCGGTCGAGGCTGTCGCCCCTTAAAGGGGGGATTCGCCCGACCGAACGAGGGATATGCAGCGCGCCGTCCTCAGCTTCCGGTGAGGGAGGTGAAGGTCGACGTCTCGCTGGTGGAGACCGCTCCGTTCGCCCCGAGGCCCGTGCCGCCGATGCTCGTCACGATGACGGTCACCTTCTTGACCGGGGAAGGCCCGGCTACTCCGCCGCTGTAGTTACAGCCCAGCGGCGAGATGCTCAGAGTCAGGCTTCCCTGGGAGGACGGGGGCGCAACGCAGGCGTAGTTGATGAAGGTGTCGAGGCGGTACGACCGGCCGTCGGGGCCCGTCTTGGTCTGGGTCGAGAGGTTGGTCGAGTCGGTACCCGAGCTGCCGCTCACCTGTGCCGTAGAGCTGTACGCGCTGTTGCCCGTGTAAGTCGTGTCCTGGGCACAGTTCGTGCCGCAGGTCAGGTCGAGCGCGATGCTGCCGTAGCTGACCGCCCGGAAGCGTTCCATCTGCTGATCCGCGAGCAACTCCACGCTCGAGACGCGGGTCGCGCGGTTGATCGAGACGTAGCTCGAGGTGTACGCGGCGACGAGCGCGAGGATTCCGACGGTGAGGACGATCATCGCGATCAGCAGCTCGACGAGCGTGAAGCCCTCCTCGCTGCGCGGGCGAACTCTCCGACGCAGAGCGCTCACGACCGAGTCCCGTTCCGCAGGGCGATATCGTCGACGAGGTTGTAGCGGTCGATGGTCGAGCTCGGCCCGTTGAGGTTCACGGGCAGGACGACGTGCAGCAGCGGCAGGCTTGTCGCAGGCTTGAGCACCGCGGGATTGGTGCCGCACGAGGCAGTGGTACTTGGGACACAGAAAGGCGTCGACGCCGACGGCGAAAGCGTCGTCGGCTGGATGTAGTCGGCCCACTTCACCTTGGTCGACGAGCTACACGTCGCCGGGGTGCTCGTCGTGGAGCTCGCACGGTAGAGGGCGTAGTCGCCTGTCACGAGAGAGCCTGTCGTCGTCGTGCACCAGGTGGCGAGCTGCGCTGTGCCGCCGGTGCCCGGGCAGGTGGCGGCGAGCGTCACCGTGAACGCGCCGTAAGCCGTGCCGGCCGCCATGGCGGGTCCGCCCGACGCTGCCTGGGTGACCGCGCTCGCGCAGTGCACCTCCCGGCGCATCTCGTCGAAGGCGGCGCGTGCCTGACCCTGCGCCTGGAAGCGCTTGTTGGCGTCCATCTCGGAGCTCGTCGCCGAGACGAGCACGGACGCGAGGGAGGCGACGACGATGAGCAGGATCGCCATCGTGACGAGGAGCTCGGGGAGCGTGAAGCCGCGCTCGTCGAGCAAGCGCGCGCGGGCGCGGCGCGACAGGCGCGCTCTCGCGGTGAGAACCATGCGACGCCTATCGGCGGTGCGGGCCGCTTGCTTGAGCGCTCAGTCGAGCTAGGAGGGTTTGACGAAAGCCAGGCTATGTCGGCGGCACACGCTGCTCGCCCGCTGAGCTGCGTCCTCGGTCGCTCGAATAGCGCTGCTATTCGAGCTCCCTGCGTCCTTGTCAGCGAACGACCATCGCACGCCGACGGCGAGCGGCCTTCCGCCAAACCCTCCTAGTCGGCGGCGGCGAGGCCGCCCTTGCCGCCGTGCTTCGCGGAGTAGAGCGACTCGTCCCCGCGCTCGAACATGGTCGTCGGGCTGTCGCTCGGCTGCAGGTCGGCCACTCCGGCCGAGACGCGCACTCGGCCGGCACGCGCGATCGGCTGTGACGAGACCGCCCGCTGGATGCGTCCGACGAGCTGGCGGGCCTGACCGACTTCGACCTCCGGCACGATCACCGCGAACTCGTCGCCGCCGACCCGGCAGGGGATGTCGGCCGAGCGCACGACCTGCCGGATCCGGTCTGCGATCTCGGCGAGAACCGCGTCGCCGGCAAGGTGTCCGATGCGGTCGTTGATCTCCTTGAAGCCGTCGACGTCGACGATCACGAGCGACAGGAGCCGCTGATAGCGCTGCGCGCGGTCGACCTCGCGGCCGAGGGTCTCGTAGAAGTAGCGGCGGTTGTGGAGGCCGGTCAGCGAGTCGAGGTCTGCGAGCTGCCGCGCTTCGCGGAAGCGGCGCGCGTTCTCGATCGCGGGCGCGACTCGCTCCGCGAGCTCCTCGAGCCGGCGGACGTCCTTGTCGCCGAAGCGCACGTCGGGATCGCGCGAGAAGACGCCGAGCCAACCGATCCTGCCGGCCTTGCCCATCAGCGGCACGCCGAGCGCCTCGTGAACCGCGCCGGCGGCCTGCTCCTCCGCGTAGAGGTACGAGAGCTCGATTGCGCGCGCCTCCCGCCGGTCTGGAGCGCCCGTGAAGATCCGGATACCTTCGTCCTCTTCGTCCTCGCCGTCGGCTCCCCGGTCGAGCCCGATCGAGCCGAGGAGGCGCTGGTCGCCCAGTGCAGTCGGATCGAGCTCGACGACCGCCGCGTCGACCTTCGGGAGTGCGGCGACGGCCTGGAGGGTGGAGCCGATCGCGTCGTCGAGGTCGATCGTGGTGGCGATCTGGCCGAGGAAGCGGCTCCGCTGGGACTCCTCCTCCGCACGCCTGACGGCGCTCGACAGCTCGCGCGCGAGCTCGTCGAGACGCGCTTCGAGCGTCTCGACCGTCGCCGTCACCTGGGCCTCGGCGTCACGGGCCTTCCGACTGCGTAGCCGACGGACCAGTTCGACGACCGCGACGAGACAGACGGCAAGCGCCACAGCCAGCCCTATGAGTAGCCAATCCATCGCAGTCCCCACGCCGCAGTGCCCGAATTTTTGGTGGGCGTACTCTAGGCTCGCGTCGGGATACGAGCTACTAGCCGAATCGGTGGATTTCTCGCTGATTGGCGGGGTTGGCGCGTCTTCGCTACCATGCCGCGGGCCGGTTGGCCGGGGTGTTTTGCCCCCGCCGACCGTCTCTTCACGAAAGGACGTATTTGCCGACTGTCAATCAACTCGTGCGCAAAGGCCGGAAGGCCGCGAAGGCGAAGACGAAGACGCCAGCGCTCGCCGGCGCGCCGCAGAAGCGCGGCGTGTGCACGCGCGTCATGACGCAGACCCCGAGAAAGCCGAATTCGGCTCTGCGCAAGGTCGCCCGCGTCCGGCTCACGAACGGCGCGGAGGTCGGTGCCTACATCCCGGGCGAGGGTCACAACCTGCAGGAGCACTCCGTCGTGCTCGTCCGCGGGGGCTCCACCAAGGACCTCGCCGGCTACCGCTACAAGATCATCCGCGCGGCGCTCGATACGGGCGGCGTCGCGGACCGCAAGCAGGGCCGCTCGAAGTACGGCGCCAAGCGAGGCTCTTGATGCCGCGTCGTGGCGAGGTCCAGGTTCGCGAAGTCCAGCCCGACGCCGTCTACGGCTCCGCGCTCGTGACGCAGGTGATCAACAAGATCATGCTCGACGGCAAGAAGTCGACTGCCGAGCAGATCGTCTACGGGGCACTCGAAACCGTCGGGACGAAGACCGGCCGTCCGCCGGTCGAGGTGCTCGAGCAGGCGGTCAAGACGGTCACTCCGGTGCTGGAAGTGCGCAGCCGCCGCGTCGGCGGCGCGAATTACCAAGTTCCGGTCGAGGTCCCGCAGCGACGCGCCCGCACGCTCGCGGTACGCTGGATCGTCAACTTCGCGCGCGAACGGCGCGAGAAGGGCATGCCGGAAAAGCTCGCCAACGAGATTCTCGACGCGCTGAACCAGCAAGGCGGCGCGTTCAAGCGAAAGGACGACGTCTACCGGATGGCGCAGGCCAACAAGGCCTTCGCGCACTACCGCTGGTAGACGGAGGGGGAAGGAAGACTTACGTGAGCACGAAGATGACAGAACGGGCCGTCGCGCTCGACCGCGTCCGGAACATCGGGATCATGGCCCACATCGACGCGGGCAAGACGACGACGACCGAGCGGATCCTCTACTACACCGGTCGCACCCACAAGATGGGCGAGGTGCACGAGGGCGCCGCGACGATGGACTGGATGGCCCAGGAGCAGGAGCGTGGCATCACGATCACGTCGGCTGCCACGACGGCGTTCTGGCGCGACCATCGGATCAACATCATCGACACGCCCGGCCACGTGGACTTTACGGTCGAGGTCGAGCGGAGCCTCCGCGTTCTCGACGGCGCGGTCGCCGTCTTCGACTCGGTCGCCGGCGTCCAGCCGCAGTCCGAGACCGTCTGGCGGCAGGCGGACAAGTACAAGGTTCCGCGCATCGCGTTCATCAACAAGATGGACCGCACCGGCGCGAACTTCTTCGCCGCCGTGCAGTCGATGCGCGAACGCCTCGGCGCGAACCCCGTGCCCGTGCAGATCCCGATCGGCCAGGAGGACTCGTTCACCGGCGTCGTCGACCTCGTCGAGATGCAGGCGATCATCTACAAGGACGACCTCGGCCAGGAGTTCGAGACAACCGAGATCCCGGCAGAGCTGACCGAGCAGGCGCACGAGTACCACCACCAGCTGATCGACACGATCTCGCACTTCGACGACGAGGTGCTCGAGGCGTACATCGAGGACGAGTCCTCGGTCACGCCGGAGATGATCAGGCGCGCCGTCCGCATCGGAACGCTCGCCGACGAGATCACGCCGGTGCTGCTCGGCTCCGCCTTCAAGAACAAGGGCGTGCAGCCGCTCCTCGACGCGGTCATCGACTACCTGCCGAGCCCACTCGACGTCCCGGCGGTGCAGGGCTTCGATCCGAAGACCGAGAGCGAGGACGAGCGCGCGGCCGATCCGAATGCTCCGTTCTCGGCGCTCGCCTTCAAGGTCATGTCCGACCCGTTCGTCGGCAAGCTCACGTACTTCCGCGCCTACTCCGGCACGCTCAAGGCCGGCGACCGCGTCCTCAACACGATCACCGGCAAGACCGAGCGGGTCAGCCGCATCCTCCAGATGCACGCGAATCACCGCGAGGAGCGCGAGTCGATCATGGCCGGCGAGATCGCCGCCGGCGTCGGCCTGAAGGACACTACGACGGGCGATACGCTCTCCGCCGAGAACGCGCCGATCGTACTCGAGTCGATGACTTTCCCCGATCCGGTCATCTCCGTGGCCGTGGAGCCGAAGTCGAAGGGCGACCAGGACAAGCTCGGGGCAGGGCTCCAGCGCCTCGCCGAGGAAGATCCGACCTTCCGGGTCGCGACCGACGAGGAGACGGGGCAGACGCTCATCTCCGGGATGGGCGAGCTGCACCTCGAGATCATCGTCGACCGCCTCAAGCGCGAGTTCAACGTCGACGCGAACGTCGGCCGTCCGCAGGTTGCGTACCGCGAGACGGCGGGCCGGGACGTCGAGAACATCCGCGAGAAGTTCGTGCGCCAGACCGGCGGCTCGGGCCAGTACGCGGACGTGGTCATCAACCTCCGCGCGCAGGAGCCCGGCGTGGGCTACGAGTTCAGCGACAAGATCGTCGGCGGCAAGATCCCGCGCGAGTACATCCCCGCGGTGGACGCCGGGATCAAGGAGGCGATGCAGTCGGGCGTGGTCGCGGGCTACCCCGTCGTCGACATCGCCATCGAGCTCGTCGACGGCTCGTACCACGACGTCGACTCGAGCGAGCGCGCATTCAAGATCGCCGGCTCGATGGCGTTCAAGGAGGCGCTCAAGCGCTCCAAGCCGAAGCTGCTCGAGCCGATGATGGCCGTCGAGGTGACGACGCCGGAGGACTACCTCGGCGACGTGATCGGGAACCTCAGCAGCCGCCGCGGCCGCATCGAGTCGATGCAGCCGGTCGGCAACGCCCAGGTCGTCAAAGCTCTCGTGCCGCTGTCCGAGATGTTCGGCTACTCGACCGACCTTCGTTCGATGTCGCAGGGCCGGGCCGACTACCACATGGACTTCGACCGGTACGAGGAAGTTCCGCAGTCAATCGCCGCCGAGATCACCGAGTCCGGCGCAAGCAACTAGCGAAAGGGAGACAGGGAGAGCCCCCAATGGCAAAGCAGAAGTTCGAGCGGACTAAGCCGCACGTCAACGTCGGCACCATCGGTCATATCGACCACGGCAAGACGACCCTGACCGCGGCGATCACGAAGGTGCTGTCCGAAAAGGGCACCAACACCGCCGTGCGTGACTTCGCGTCGATCGACGCGGCGCCCGAGGAGCGTCAGCGCGGCATCACGATCAACACGGCCCACGTCGAGTACGAGACCGACAACCGCCACTACGCGCATGTCGACTGCCCGGGTCACGCCGACTACATCAAGAACATGATCACGGGCGCCGCCCAGATGGACGGCGCCATCCTCGTGGTCTCGGCGGCCGACGGGCCGATGCCCCAGACGCGCGAGCACATCCTGCTCGCCCGCCAGGTCGAGGTGCCGGCCATCGTCGTCGCGCTCAACAAGGCGGACATGGTCGACGACCCGGAGCTGATCGAGCTCGTCGAGATGGAGGTGCGTGAGCTCCTGTCCCGCTACGAGTTCCCGGGCGACGACATCCCGATCATCCAGGTCTCTGCGCTGAAGGCGCTCGAGGGCGATGCGGAGTGGACGCCGAAGATCCTCGAGCTCATGGAGGCCGTCGACACCTACATCCCCGAGCCGACGCGCGCGCTCGACAAGCCGTTCCTGATGCCGATCGAGGACGTGTTCACGATCACGGGGCGCGGCACGGTCGTCACCGGCCGCGTCGAGCAGGGGGAGATCAAGATCGGCGAGGAGGTCGAGATCGTCGGCATCCACCCCGAGACGGCGAAGACGGTCGTCACGGGCGTCGAGATGTTCAACAAGACCCTCGACACCGCGCAGGCCGGCGACAACGCCGGTGCGCTGCTCCGCGGCACCAAGCGCGAGGAGGTCGAGCGTGGGCAGGTGCTCGCGAAGCCGGGCTCGATCACCCCGCATACGCACTACAAGGCCGAGGTCTACGTGCTCTCGAAGGACGAGGGCGGGCGCCATACGCCGTTCTTCAACGGCTACCGGCCGCAGTTCTATTTCCGCACGACAGACGTGACAGGCTCGATCAAGCTCCCGGACGGCCAGGAGATGGTCATGCCGGGCGACAACACCAACATGGAGATCGAGATGATCCAGCCGATCGCCATGGATCAGGGCCTCCGCTTCGCGATTCGCGAAGGCGGCCGCACCGTGGGTGCGGGCGTCGTGACGGAGATCATCAAGTAGGAAGGTCGAGGAGGCGCCGGTGCCGCAACAGAAGATCCGTATCCGTCTGAAGGGCTACGACCACCAGCAGGTGGACAAGTCTGCGCGCGACATCGTGGACACGGCCCAGCGCACCGGCGCCACCATCACCGGTCCTGTGCCCCTGCCCACCGAGAAGAACGTCTACTGCGTGATCCGCTCTCCGTTCAAGGACAAGGACTCGCGGGAGCACTTCGAGGTGCGCACGCACAAGCGCCTGATCGACATCCACTCGCCGACCCCGAAGACCGTCGACTCGCTGATGCGGCTCGACCTCCCGGCCGGCGTCGACATCGAGATCAAGCTGTAGATGCGCGGGATCCTCGGCAAGAAGCTCGGCATGACGCAGCTCTTCGACGAGGAGAGCGGCTCCGTGACTCCCGTCACGGTGATCGAGGCGGGCCCGTGTCCCGTCGTCGCCGTCCGCACGCCGGACGCCGACGGCTACGAGGCCGTCCAGCTCGCCTGGGAGCCGGTCGCCGAGCGCAAGATCTCGAAGGGCGAGCTCGGCCACCTGGCCAAGGCGGGCGTCGACGGCGCCTACCGCCATCTCGTCGAGTTCCGCGGTCACTTCGCGGACGCGGTGCAGGGCGAGAACGTCACGGTGGAGATCTTCCAGCCCGGCGACAAGGTGAAGGTCTCGGGCACCGGCATCGGCAAGGGATTCCAGGGCACGATCAAGCGGCACAACTTCAGTCGCGGCCCGGTCACGCACGGCTCGCACAACGTCCGCAAGCCGGGCTCGATCGGCGCGTCGGCCACGCCGTCGCGCGTCTTCAAGGGAATGAAGATGGCCGGCCGGATGGGCGGCAAGCGCGCCACCCAGGTCGGGCTCACCGTGCACTCGGTCGACCCCGAGCGGAACCTCCTGCTCGTCAAGGGCGCCGTGCCCGGTCCGAAGAACGGCTTCGTCGAGATCAGAGAGGACGTTCGCTGATGGCAGCGCCGAAGGCACCCGTGCTCGGCGGAGACGCGAAGAAGGAGGTCTCGCTCGACGAGGCCGTCTTCGCTGCCGAGATCAGGCCGCACCTCGTGCACGAGGCCGTGCGGGCGGAGCTGAATGCCCGCCGGCAAGGCACCCGGGCGGCGAAGAGCCGCGGCCTCGTGGCCGGCGGCCGCGCCAAGCCGTGGCGCCAGAAGGGCACCGGCCGTGCCCGCCAGGGCACGATCCGCGCCCCGCAGTTCACGGGCGGCGGCGTCGCCTTCCCGCCGACGCCGCGCGACTTCTCGCTCAAGGTCAACAAGAAGGCCGCGCGCGCCGCGCTGCGCGCCGCGCTCAGCGACCATGCGCAGGCCGGCACGCTCGGCCTCGTCGCAGCCGACTCGTTCGACGTGCCTTCCACGAAGCGGGCCGTCGAGCTCCTCGAAGGCTGGGGCCAGGCGACGCCGACCGTCATCGTCGTGGGCGAGGACGAAGAGATGCTGATCAAGTCGTTCCGCAACCTCCCTCGCGTGCTGGTGACGGTTCCGGCCGAGCTCGAGGTCGCGCACGTCGTGTGGGCGCGCTCGCTCGTCGTGAGCGAAGTCGCGCTGCCGCTGATTCAGGGGAGGGCCTCGTGAGCCTTCATCCCGGGCAGATCCTGATCAGGCCGGTGGTCAGCGAGAAGAGCTACCACCAGATCACGGAGAACCGCTACACGTTCCGCGTCCACTCCGACGCGCACAAGACGCAGGTTCGCCAGGCCGTCGAGGAGCTCTTCGACGTCAAGGTGCTCTCGGTGAACATCGTCAAGATGCCGCCGAAGCCGAAGCGGCGCGGGCTGATCAAGGGCGAGAAGTCGGGCTGGAAGAAGGCAATCGTCGAGCTCAAGCCCGGCGACAAGATCGAGATCTTCGAAGGAGCGCAGCTCTGATGCCGATCCGCCGTTACAAGCCGACGAGCGCCGGGCGCCGCTTCATGTCCGTCTCCACGTTCGAGGAGGTCACGAAGTCAGAGCCGGAGAAGAGCCTGCTCGCGCCGCTCTCCAAGAAGGGCGGCCGCAACGTGAACGGCCGGATCACGACCCGCCACCAGGGCGGCGGGCACAAGCGCCGCTACCGCATCATCGACTTCAAGCGGCGCAAGGACGGCATCCCGGCCAAGGTCGCAGCGATCGAGTACGACCCGAACCGGTCGGCCCGCATCGCGCTGCTCCATTACGCCGACGGGGCCAAGAGCTACATCCTCGCGCCCGCGCAGCTTCGCGTCGGTGCGAACGTCGAGTCGGGGCCGAATGCGGACATCCGCGTCGGCAACGCGCTGCCGCTCGAGAACATCCCGACGGGCACGCTCGTCCACGCCGTCGAGCTGAAGCCCGGTCAGGGCGCGAAGATGGCGCGCTCGGCCGGCTCAGGAATCCAGCTCGTGGCCAAGGACGGTGCCTTCGCGGTCCTGCGCCTCCCCTCCGGGGAGATGCGCCGCGTCCCGCTCACCTGCCGCGCGACGATCGGGCAGGTCGGGAACCTCGACCATCAGAACATCACGGTCGGCAAGGCCGGCCGCAGCCGCTGGCGCGGCAAGCGCCCGTCGGTGCGCGGCTCCGCGATGAACCCCGTCGACCACCCGCACGGCGGCGGCGAGGGAAAGTCGAAGGGCGGTCGCCACCCGGTCACGCCGTGGGGCGTGCCGACGCTCGGCAAGCGCACCCGGCGCAAGCACAAGGAATCGAACAAGCTGATCGTCCGCGGCCGCCGCCGCGGCAAGGAGGGTCGCCGCTAGTGAGCAGGTCGTCGAAGAAGGGGCCATTCGTGGAGGACCGGCTGATGGGCCGGATCGAGGCGATGAACGAGTCCGGAAACAAGAACATGATCCGCACCTGGTCGCGCGCCTCGACGATCTTCCCGGAGATGGTCGGACACACGATCGCCGTCCACGACGGCCGCAAGCACGTGCCGGTCTTCATCTCCGAGCAGATGGTCGGGCACAAGCTCGGCGAGTTCGCGCCGACGCGGACGTTCCGTGGCCACGCCGGCGATCGGACCGCGAAGGTGAAGCGCTGATGGCAGTAGCCGAGCA
>CAVOMI010000007.1:0-82207 GCA_963696975.1 uncultured Actinomycetes bacterium
GGTACCACCGTCGTAAGTTGGGGGTCAAGAATGTCCCATAGAGACAGGCAAGGGGGACGCCGGTAGCGCACCGGCTCGACGAGATAGTTGGTTGGGGTGGCGCCATACGCGAGCGGTGATCTCGAGCGTCCGCGGCTCGAAGCGGTCGACAACCTCGCGCAGTCGCGCCACCCGTTCGTGGTAGCCGGCGAGCGCCCGCCAGTTCTTGATGGCGGTGGCGTAGTCGGCCATACAAGCATGACTGTCGCCGACCCCGCGACTGTAACCGGGTTGGCTGCCGGGCTGGCCGGTGTGTCCGTATTGCCAGGCGAGTGTCGCTGCACCACGGCGGATTCCGAGAGGACGCATGAGCTCGGGCGCCCCGCCTTAACCAACCCTTGGCGGAGATCACAGAAACGGTTGCCAAATCGTGTCCCGGCTCTTTCGCGCCTGGGCGTACAACTGCAGCGAATGGAACCGAAGACCGCATCGGGCAGTCCCAGAGGCTCACCCACACCTCCTCCGCAAAGGAGGTCGAGATGCATCGCTACCGCCTTACCTTCGACCCGAACGCGAAAGAGCTCGCCCGCCGCGACTCAGCCGGCACCCACGTCGCCCTTCTCTGGAGCCGCCACCGGCACCGCGCCGCTGTCGTCCTCGAGGAGGACGCGACCGGCGAGCTCTTCGAACTCGACATCCATGAACGAGAGAACCCCCTCGAGCTCTACCAACACCCCTACGCCTACCTCACAACTCGCGGACACCCCGGCAAGCGCTCTGATCCGCCGAGCCTCGTTGCAACCCGAACAGCCCCCGCACCGCACCCCCGACCGAGCCGACATCAACCCGAAGGAGGTGAGTCCCACGGCGAAGAAGGAGCACAAGAGGCACAAGCTTCGCCGGGGCAAAGCGCGCGACCAATAGGTCACTAAGGCGACGGCGGGTCGCCCCCTGCGCGCCCTCCGCAATGCGGTCGCGACCCGCTCGGCCCGAACCCTGCGCTCCGCTCGATCCCGCCCATCGCACCGTCAGCGCGTCAAGTCAGAAGGAGCAGGACATGTACAAGATCGAGATCGACCGCTCGTTGTGCAGTGGCTTTGGTGCGTGCGCTGAGCTCGCACCGAACCTGATCGCGCTCGACGAGGACGGCCTTGCGTCTGTTCGCGTCGGTTCGACCGCCGACCCGCTGGTGCTCGAGGCGGCCGCGGGGTGTCCGATGGCCGCGATCACCATCTTCGAGGAGGAGGCGGCCTGATGGCCCCGTCCTCCGTGCTGATCGTCGGCGCCGGCCTGGCCGGCACTCGATGTGCCGAGACGCTGCGCGCCGAAGGCTACGACGGCAAGCTCGTGCTCGTCGGCGACGAGCTCCTCGCGCCGTACGAGCGGCCCGCGCTCTCGAAGGAGTACCTCGCGGGGACGAAGCAGGAGAGGAGCTCCCGCCGCGCGCGCCCTCGTCGTGGACTGAACGGGAGATCGAGCTTAGGCTCGGAGAGCGGGTCGTCCAGGTCGACACGCTCCAGCGGAGCGCGACAACTGCGGGCGGGGAGGAGCTCGGCTGGGATGTCCTCGTCCTGGCGACCGGCGCCCGGCCGCGACTGCTGCCGTTCCCGGCGCCCAAGGGTGTCCACACGCTGCGGACGGTTGTCGACGCAAGGATGCTCCGCGCGGCCCTCGTCCCGGGTGCCCACCTGGTGGTCGTGGGAGGAGGCTTCGTCGGGGCCGAGGTCGCATCGACCGCGATTGCCCTCGGCGTCCGCGTAACGATGCTGGAGGCACTCGCCACCCCGTTCGAGCGGACTCTAGGCTCGGCTCTCGGCAAGCTACTCGCCGATCGCTACCGCTCCTACGGCGTCGACCTCAGAGTGCGCACCGGCGCCAGCGGTTTCGGCGCCGGCCAAGACGGCGCCCTGCGCTCAGTCCGGCTCACTGACGGAAGCGAGATCCGCTGCGATGTCGGGCTCGTCGGCATAGGCGTCGAGCCCGCCGCCGATCTCTTGCCGATCCCGGTCTCCGGCGCCCCGGTCTTCGCCTGCGGTGACGTCACCGGCGGGCTCGGCCACTGGACGAGCGCCGCCGCTGAGGCTGCAACCGCCGCTCGGCGGATCCTCGGCCTGCCACCGCATCCCGTGCAGCCCGCCTTCTTCTGGTCCGACCAGTTCGACTTACGGCTCCAGCTCGTAGGTCATCCAACCGCGACAGCCGCGGTCGAGCTCGAGGGTGGCCAGGAGGGTTTCATCGCCCGGTACCACGATGACGAAGGGCGGCTCGTCGCCGCGCTCGGAGCGAATCGCCCGGCCGAGGTGTCGAGCCTTCGGCGCGAGCTGGCGGTCGCTGCGTAGACGCCTCCGCTGGGACAAGCGCCTCGGCCGGGACACGTATCCACGATGACCGCTGCTTCCGTTCTAGGGCGACCTGGCCTGGTCTGAGCTGTCACCAGCGGGGGCTGCTGGGGGTCCATCGCCGTAGCCGGGGCGACTATCGAGCCGATGGGACACTCAGGTCGAGCCGCCGTGCGACGCGTTCCATCATCCCCCGCGAGAGTCGGCCGCTCTCTCGAAGCGGCTTCTTCAAGGCGCCGGGATACATGACCAGACATTCCGAGCTGGAACGCGAAGTCGAGCAGCGCCCCCGGAACGACAGAGAAATGCTGGCAGCACCAACGTCGCCTTGTAAGCGAATAAACAAAACGGCTTCGTGGAGGATCATGTTCTCTAGATGGGCAAACCGAACCTGAAAGAAAGGGAGCGCGAAGAATGAACTGGCGCCCAATCCTTGGCCTCGCCGTGCTCGCAGCCGTGTTTGCAGCACTGCTCTTGCCGACACTATCGCAGGCGACCGCATCTCAAAGGAACGGTGTGACCGCGGTTCGCCACAACGACAATATCGCCTACTCGGAGGGCTCCACAGTAGGTCTGATTACCCCGTCGGGCGCACCCGTGGGAACGCTCCCCGCCTGTTCGAGCTGTAACGACGCGGGGGAGCTCGCCTGGTCGCCGGGCGGCAGGAAGCTCGCGTTCGTCCGCGGCACGGTGCATGGGGGACTGCCTAAACCGGACAAGCTCGCTCTGTTCGAGAGCAACGCGAACGGAGCCCACCTACGTCGCCTTCTGGGATGCCGCGGCTACTGCTTGGGCTCGTCGATCTCCTGGTCACCTAATGGTTCGACGATTGCAGCGACCGCCGGCCACCGGCTGGCGCTGGTCAACGTCAAGACTCGCAGGCACAGGCTGGTCGCAAGATGCGCGCAGGGGTCGGGGTACGACCCGTGGAGTCCCGCATGGTCTCCGAGCGGTTCCAAGATCGCCTTTGGATGTGGGGCTTCGCTCTATGTCGCCACCCGCACAGGAGGGCATGCGCACGTGATCGCAAGAGTGCTAAGCCAGGCTCAGATCGGCGATCTCGCCTGGTCGCCGGACGGAAAGACGATCGCGTTCGACGACCCTAATTCGATCTACACCGTCGGCGCCGACGGCTCCCACTTGACGACCTTGGTGGAAGGACAACCCGGGAACGGTCCAGGATTTCCCTCCTGGTCACCCGATGGAACACGCATCCTCTACGCCTTTACCCCGGGTGCACCGAGCGACTTCATTTCCGAGGTCTGGGTGATGAACGCGCAAGGCACGCAGAAACATCGCCTCTACCGCTCCGACCAGCCCCTCGACGACTACTCCGCGCCCGTGTGGTCGCCAAACGGAAAACAGATCGCGTTCTCAATATTCACCAACGCAGAGTCCGGGCTAATGGTCATGAACGCGGACGGGAGCGGTCTCCACGGCATCGCACCGTTTGCAAGGACGCTCGCCTGGCAGCCGCTGCCGTAAAAGCGGCGCTCACCTAAGAGATCAAGAAGCTTGGCGGCCGGCAATTAACGCGGTCGCCTGGGCCAGTGTCCTCTCACCTGACCTGAGCTCCGGTACGGACAGTGCGGAAGACACCAAAGTGTCTCGCGCGGCGCCCCGCGGACGGGACACCTGAGGGGCGCTTCCCACGGCGGCTCCGGGCGGCATCCCTAGGCGCCGAGACGACTCGCGGCGCCCCCGGATCCCCCCGGCGGGACACTTGGCGTGGCGGCCCGCGGCGGTCGCGCGGGGCACCCGGGACAGTTCGGGCTCCCCCGGTCGTTCTAAGGGGGTGGGGGGCGGCTAGGTATGGGCGCTGTGGGCGCTCGTCGTCCCGCTCCTCAGCTTTGGCCCCTCTTTGTCCTCGGGTGGCTCTACTACCACTTTTGACGAGGACCGGTAGGTCAGGGCGCCACCCCCACAAGTCGCGCTGAGCCTCTCGCCTGAAGGCAGGGCACTCGCCTGGGTCGCCAGTGTTCGAAAAGGGTCGTGGCCAAGCGGAGGGTAGGTGTTTACTTGAGGCTGAGCACTGCGAGAGTGTTGTCCGCCTGGTTCACGACGTACACCGTGTGCAGATCGGTGTCGACCGTTGCGAAGGTTGGGACGCCCCCGATCGTGACCGTCGGTGGGCGGGCGTTGCAGCCTGAGAGGCGCGTCGCGTTGCAGTGTGCCGCGTCGATGATGGACACGGTCTTGTCCTTGGCGTTGGTCACGAACACGGTGTTGGTTGTCGCGTCGAAGGCGGTGCTGACGGGGTCCGCACCGACGGGCACCTCGGGTGGAGTTTGCGACGCGCAGCCGGACGGGTCGCTCGCATCGCAGTTGGCTCCGTTGACGACCGACACGGTGCCCGTGCTGGAGTTCGTGTTGTCGAAGGTGTTGGCCACGTACACGACTGTTCGTGGCCGGATCAACTGCGACGTTGGCCGGGTCGGTGCCGACTCTCACCGTTCCGACCGGGGTACATCCAGATTTGTTCGTGGGTTTGCAGGTGGCTCCATCGATAACCGAGAGCGTGCTGCCATTCGGTAGTGGCGTGTTGTTGCTGTCCTCGGCTGTGTTCGCTACGTAAATGGTGTTGGTTACCGGGTTGACGGCTATTCCGCTTGGGCCACTCCCGACGTCCACGGTGATGAATGGCTGGTGCGCGCAGCCCGATGGATGGCTTCCGTTGCAGGAGTTCCCGTCGATCACCGACACCGTTCCTGGCCTGGCGTCCTGATTGGTTACGAACACCATGTTCGTGACCGGGTCCACGGCGACCGCATCCGCAAATGCTCCAACCGAAACGGTCGCCGGCTTCTGGCCGCACCCCAACGCGTCACTTCCGTTGCACGTCGCGCCGTTGATCACCGACAGTGTCCCATCCTTGGCGTTCGCTACATAAACGGTGTCGGTCGCCTGGGCTACCGCCAGCCCGAGCGGGAGATGGCCAACGGGGACTACGGGCCAGTGCTGCCCCGCACACCTGGACGTGTTGAGACCGTTACACCTGGCCATGTTTACGACTGACACACTGTCTGCGCCGGCGTTGCTGACATACAAGGTCTGGGTGGTGCGCTCTGGGGCGGAGAACACCGGCGTGTCGCCGACCGCTACACGGGACACGATCGCGAACTTGGCGGCCGCCCGGGATGTATTGGTTGAAGGGCTACCCGAGGCAGAAGTGCTCACGGCGCGGCCGCTGCTGCCGCACCCGCCCACCAGCGTCAGGAAGGACGCAAGGACCGCAGCGCACCCCGCGCGCCTGGCCATCCTGAGCCCGAGACCGCGATCTACCGTCACGGCCCGGTCCGCCACGACGGGCGTCCGGGTAGATCCCCGTACCAGGTCGTCGTGCCTCGACGGCTGACGCGATGAAGCGCTTTTCCGCTCTTCTCCATCACGTAGATCCCGGTGTTCGTCTCGACGGCGAGCTTGGTTCCATCTGGTGACCAGACGGGGGGCCCGGAGAGACCGATGGCACCGCATGCATTCGCTCTTGCGCGCGGCGTCACGTTCCTGCCGGAGGGGGTGACGAGGCGGAGCCCACACTTCGTCTGGTAGGCGATCGTGCGCCCGTCGGGAGACCACGCCGGCGCGGCTCCACCGCTTGCCAACAGCCGCTTGTGCGACCCGTCGAGCGCGACCGTGTAGATCCCGCTCTGCTCGGTCGGCTTCAGCTGCGTCGAATACGCAATCCGGGTCCCGCTCGGCGACCAGGACGGCCAGACGGCATCCGAGCCAGTCGGAATGGTTGTGTGGCCCGACCCCCTCAGCCTGAGCACGTCAATTCGAGTTTCAGGGGCAATACCGCTTGGATCTGGAATAGGCCCGCAGCTATAGGCAAGGCTGGAGCCGTCGGCGGACCAGGCAAGCTCGGCGGCCGGGAAGCAGCCGACATGATGCCTCACCTTCATGACGTACGCGCCCCACGCGGCCCAATCGGTGATGGTTGCGGTTTGGGGCGCGCCGCCCGGAACTCGCCTGTCTCGCCCCGAGACGACGTTCACGACGTGGAGTCCGACATACGTACTGGTTCCGCCGATCTCGTCGAGAGTGAAGGCCACTCGTCGCCCGTCCGGAGCCCACGCGAAACTAACCACCTCGCCGCACCATCGATAGTGCGGGCAGTGCCAGACCGTTTTCGGCCTGCTGGTCGGCCTGGGGCCACCGATGGTCACGATGCCCGCAGGAGAGAAAAGTGTGAGCGGATTCCGCATACCGTTATCGCGGACGAGCACGTACGTCGCCGTCGCCACGCCGGCGAGCAGCAGGAAGAGCAGCGCGACCACGATCGCCAAGCGAAGGCCGCGGCGCGGCCGAGTGGGCAGGCGCCACAGCTGACGGCGCCTGCCGGCGCGGGCAACAACGTCGCCCCAATCCGCGCGTGAAGCCTCGTCGGGCGGGACGAGCTGGTCGAGCGCGGCAGCGAGTTCAGGCACCCAGTCGATGCTGCTCATGCCAGCGCCTCCTCGTATCCCGCCCGCAGGTTGGCGTGCGCGGCGTGCAGGGTCGCCGACACGGTCCCGGTCTCGATGTCGAGCGCGGCCGCGATCTCCTGGTACCCCAGATCAGCGAAGTAGCGGAGAAAGACGACCAGCCGCTGCCGCTCGGGCAGCGCGGCAAGGCGAACAGCCAGCTCGCCGTCGCCGCGACCGACGATGGCCTCGTGCTCGTCGGCCGGCAGCTCCACGACCGGGCGAGGCCGCGCCTTGCGCGCCCGGTTGACAACACACCGCCACACCCAGCCCTCAAGCTGACCGCGACCGGCCCACTGACCGGAGTGGCGAAGCGCATCGGCAAAACCCTCCTGAACCGCCTCAAGCGCCGACTCGCGGTCGCCCGCAATCGCCCTCGCGACACGCTCGAACTGACCGAACTGCCCTCGATAGAGCGACTCGATCCGCGACCACACATCCGCCTCGTCCATCTACAGAGCATGATCCTCCCAAGGGGCGATTTGTTTATTCCGGCGAGGGACTTGCTGAACGCTCGCGAGTAGCCCAGTCCCGTAGAGACAGGGAAGCGGGCTACTTCACCGCCAGCTTCGTAAGCGGTGGCCCCGCAGATGTCCGTTCGTCAAGCTTGCGTAGCTGGGGGTCACTGGTTCGAGCGCAGCATCGGAGGCTGAAACGCGTGCTGCGGCTTCATCGAGCTACTCCTCGTCGGACGAGCCGCAGTCGTCGAGCCAAGGACGCCGGCCGCGACGACGAGCGGTCGGCTGTCGTCCGCGAAGGTTGAGAGTCATCCGCGTGCACGGGCGCTGTGGTTCGTGCGGTCGAGCGCGTCGAGAGCCTGCATGTCGGCGTCGGCGAGCTCGAAGTCAAACACGGCGGCGTTCGAGCGGATCCGGTCTTCGTGACTGGATTTGGGGATGACCACGACTTGGTGTTGGATCGCCCAGCGGAGCATGACTTGGGCCGGTGTGCGCGCGAGCCGCTCGGCAATGGCGGCGATCGTCGGATCGTGCAGGCCTTGTCCGCGTGCGAGCGGGCTGTATGCCTCGAACACGATTCCGTGTGCGAGGCAGTACTCGAGGAGCCCGCGCCGGTAGTGGAAGGGGCTGAACTGCACCTGGTTGACCGCGGGTGTGCGCGAGTCAGACCTGACAAGATTCGCGAGCCGTTCCCGACCGAAGTTGCTCACCCCGATCGCTCGCGCTCGTCCGCGGTCCTGCAGCGACTCGAGTTGCCGCCACACGCGGGCGTTCGCGAGGGGGAGCGGCCAGTGGATCAAATAGAGATCGACGTAGTCGAGACCCAGCCGCCTGAGGCTCTTGTCGAGCTCGCGAGCAGCGCTCAGCGGTCCGGGCATCAGCTTCGTCGTGATGAACACGTCCTCGCGCGGCAGGCCGGAGCGCTTGAGAGCCGTGCCGACGCTCCGCTCGTTGCGGTACATCGAGGCGGTGTCGATGTGGCGGTAGCCAGCCTCGAGCGCCCACTCGACCGCCTGCTCGGTTTCGCGGCCGGCGGCCATCTGCCATACGCCGAGGCCGAGCACCGGCATCATGATTTCCCCCTCGAGTGCGTGCGTCGGCTGGACGGTCGGCGCTTCCATAGTTGTGCTTTCGTTGCGGGGTCGAGAGTCGCCTACGGCCACCTTAACCCGGCCCTTACGGACGGCATGCGACCATGTTGGCGCTCGTGCTCTGAGGCCGTGAGGCCGATGAGGTACGAGCAGCCAGGAACCTCATCGCCCGCCTGACCACTTTCTGTCTCCGCCACCGCCTGCTCGTCGTCGCGACGTGGCTGTGCGTCGTCGTGCTCGGCGTCGCTGGGACGCTGCGGCTGATGCCGCTCCTCGCGAGCGGCTTCACGCTCCCGGGCAGCGACTCGACGCGCGTCCAGCAGATCCTCACGACCCGTTACGGCAGCAGTGCGAACTCCCTGATCGTCCTCATCGCACAAGGTGGTCACGCCCACACGCGCGCCAACGCGGCGGCTCATATCGCGGCGCGGGCGCTGCCCGCCGGGCGCGTCACGGACGTGGAGCCGCTCCCCTCCGGCGATACCGCCGCCTTCGTGCAGACCGCTCTCTCCGATAGCGGGCAAACGAATGCGATCGGGCCGCTGCGCAGGCTGGTCGGATCGCGGATCCTCGTCACCGGCGACGCTGCACTCGGGGCTGAGATCAGCCCGGTTCTGGCGCGCGCTCTGAAGGTCGGCGAGCTGTATCTCGCCGTCCCGGTCGCGCTCATGATTCTCTTGCTCGTCTTCGCGAGCGGTTCAGCGCTGCTGCCGTTCCTGGTCGCGGCCGCGACGATCCCGACCTCGCTCGGGCTGGCCTGGATCGTCGCGCACTACCTGCAGCTCACGAACTACCTGCTGAACATGACTTCGATGATCGGGCTCGCCATCGCGATCGACTACTCGCTGCTCGTGGTGCACCGGTACCGCGACGAGCGGCGGCGCGGCCGCGGCCAGGACGAGGCGATCCTCGAGACGATGATGCATGCCGGGCGCACGATTCTCTTCAGCGGTCTCGCGGTGTCGCTCGGACTTGCACTGATGCTGCTGCTCCCGGTCCCGTTCCTCAGGGGCTTCGGCTTGGGCGGCCTCCTCGTGCCGGCGGTGAGCGTGGTCTGCGCGCTGACACTGCTGCCGGTGCTGCTCTCGCTCGTCGGCGACCGGCTCGAGGGTATCCGCCTGGTGCCGCTCCGCCTGATGGAGCGCCGCCATCACGGCGAGCTGCGCCTCTGGCACTGGCACGCCGGCTGGGTGATGCGTCGGGCGAAAGTCGTCGCGCCGCTGATCGCCGCGCTTCTGACGCTCGCCGCGATGCCGCTGCTCGGCATGCAGCTCGGCCCGGGGTCGCCCAACGGCTTGCCGAAGTCGATGCCGGCGATGCAGGGGCTGGCTCTCCTCCAGCACGGCAGCCCGTCCAACGCGCTCGACCCGACGACGATCGTGGTCGACGCGGGCAAGGCGCACCAGCGTGCCGCGACTGCGGCTGCGACGGCGCGGCTCACCACCTTGCTCCGCCGTGACCCCGAGGTCGTCACCGTCGCGGCCGTGCTGCCCGACCCGACGGGACGCTACTTCGAGGTGAACGTCGTCACGCGCCACGATCCATACGGGGCGCAGGCGCAGGCCTTCGCAGGCCGGCTGCGCCACAGGATCATCCCCGCCGCGCACTTTGCCTCGGGCGTGCGTGTCCTCGCCGGGGGCGGCGCCGCCTATGCGGCAGACTTCGTCTCGCGGACGCTCGGGTCGTTCCCATACCTGATTCTCGGCGTGCTCGCACTCACGTACCTGCTCCTCGTGCGCGCGTTCCGCTCGCTCCTACTACCGCTGAAGGCGATCGTTCTCAACCTGTTCACCGTCTCCGCCGCGACCGGGCTGATGATCGCAGTCTTCCAGTGGGGCTGGGGAAGCCGGTTCGGCCTCGTGCGGGTGCCGGAGATCGAGGCCTGGATCCCCGTCTTCATGTTCACGCTGCTCTTCGGGCTCTCGATGGACTACGAGGTGTTCCTCGTCACCAGCATGCGCGAGACGTGGGACAAGACGAAGTCGAACTCGGGCGCAATCGCCCATGGGTTGGCGAACACTGGCCGGATCGTCACGGCTGCCGGGCTCATCATGGCCGCTGCGTTCAGCGGCCTTGTCATCGGCGCAATCCCGACGATGCAGCAGCTCGGCTTCGGGCTTGCCGTCGCGATCATCATCGACATCACCCTCGTCCGCGGCCTGCTCCTACCGTCGACCATGGCGCTCGTCGGCCGTTGGAACTGGTACCTGCCGGCCTGGACCGCCCGAGCGCTGCTCGTGCGGCAGCCGACGCCATAGGTCGCAACTGGGGGTCGTCGAGGTCCGATAGCCCTATAGGGAGAGGAGACACCGAGGCCTCGTCGGGGCTGCATCCGGGACGACCACGATTTGTTGTGGAGGTTCATCGCGCTTACGCTTGTTGTGTGAAGCACGACAAGGCGACGAAGGTTTCGCGCAGGCTCTACGAAGAGGAGTTGGCGCGCCTTCAAGCCGAGTTGGTCACGATGAAGGAGTGGGTCCGCGCGAGCGGTGAGCGTCTCCTCGTCCTCTTCGAGGGCCGCGATGCAGCGGGTAAGGGTGGCGCGATCAAGAGGATCAGCGAGTACCTCAATCCACGCACCACCCGCATCGTCGCCTTGCCGGCCCCGACCGAGCGCGAGCGCAGCCAGTGGTATTTCCAGCGCTACATCGCGCATATGCCAGCCGCCGGCGAGATCGTCCTCTTCGACCGCAGCTGGTACAACCGCGCCGGTATCGAGCATGTGATGGGGTTTTGCACGCCTGAGGAGTACCGGCGCTTCCTCCAGCAGTGCCCGATCTTCGAGCGTTTGCTGGTCGACGACGGGATCCGCCTTGTGAAGTACTGGTTCTCGGTCTCCGACGAGGAGCAGGAGCGCCGTTTTCGCTCGCGCCTCGAGGATCCCCTCCGGAGATGGAAGCTCTCGCCGATCGACCTCGAGTCCCGCGAGCGTTGGGTCGAGTACTCGAAGGCCAAGGACGAGATGTTTGTCCACACGGATATCCCGGAGGCGCCCTGGTTTGTCGTGGAGGGCGATGACAAGCGACGCGCCCGCCTCAACTGCATCCACCACCTGCTCTCGATCGTCCCGTACGAGGATGTCGTCGAGGTTCCGCTCGAGCTGCCGCAGCGTCCGCCGGAGACCGACTACGAGCGGCCACCGCGCGAGCTCTTCCACTACGTCCCGGACTACACGGCGTCGCTTCTTCGGGCTGCAAGTCGCTGAGGCAGCGCCTACTCTGCGGGTAGGTGGCCTCGACCGGATCGACGGCGGAGAGGTGCTGATCGTGGGAACGAGTTGGGCTCGATGTCGGATGACAGCTCGAAGCGCCTCGGCCGTTCGCGAACGGCCATGTTCCCTCCCTAGAATCGCTCACCCCCATAACTGAACGGCGGGTGGGGAGAGGCCATCAGCAAAGGCCGGGAATCGGGCTGCCGTAAGCGGTGGTCGCACAGATGTCCGCTCGTCCAGCCGCCACAGCGCTCGGTTAGAACTGGGCCTGGACTCCCACGCCTCCCTGCAGGCCTAACGTGTGGGTATGTGGGTGGACGTCTGCTGGCAGGTTCGACCCGGGTGTGCCGAGGTACTGGTAGACGACCGTGCCGTTCACCACGAGGCTGAACCAGCTGACCGTGACGAGGATCTGGCCGCCGGCTCCCCCTTGCGCGGCGAAGCCGAGGAAAGCCTGTCGGTTGGCGCCGGGTGCGGTGGCCCAGGTGGCGCCGAGGCCGAGACCGATCTGCGCGTAGACGCTCGCCTGCGCGCTGGCCCAGGGGCCGCCCAACAGGCGGAAGTCCCGCCCGAGTGGGGTCACCGCCGCGATCTGGTATTGCACGAGCGCGTTTTGGAACCAGTCGGTGTTCCCGCTGCCCAGGTCGAAGAACGAGCCGTTCAACGAGAGTTGATGCTCGACTCCGCCGAAGCCCTGGCGGTGGGCCTGGTATGTCCGGCCGATCGAGAGTGAGAGTGGATTCGTCAAGCGGCTCGCGATCGGCTGGTTGGATGCGAGCGCCACCGTGGGCGTCCAGAGCAGCTGGACCGACGTGTTCCACGAGGTGGGTCGTATCGCGGCGACCTTCTCCTGGTAGTACTGCCATACCTGCATCCAGACGTTGCTTCGCTGCACTCCTGCGTCCGTCTGGTGCAGCACTTCGTAGGTGTCGTCGGTGATCTGGTCGAGCGTCCAACGCAGCCCGATGTAGGCAGCGTGATAGGGCGGTGTCGTGTCTATCACCAGTGGCACGTCGAAGTGTTCCTGATCGAGCCAGTTGCGTACCCGGGTGCGCAGATCGGGCGCAGAGGCCGGCTGGTTCTGATCGGGCGCCCTCGTAGCCGCGGGATTCCGAACCTCGTCGGTCGAGCGCGGTGCGGGAGGGGTCACGTTCTGCGTCGCGGGCACCCCGCGTGCCTGGCAGTACACGAGGTCGCTCGCGGCCGTCGCGCAGAGCGGGCCTGTACCTCGTGCTTCTCGCTCGGCAGCAGAGTCGTACGCTGCCACGCCGCGCGGCGGGCTAGCCGCGCTGCGCTGTTGCGCCACGTGGATGAGTTCGTGCTGCAAGAGGTCGTTCCCCCGCTCGCTTCCAGGGCGGTAGCGGTCGGCGGCAAAGCCGATCTTGCCGGCGAAGGTGAAGGCGTCTGCGTCGAGGTCGTTGGCTGCGAGCGACGCCAGCGGGCCATCGAGGATACGTAGAGGTGCTGGGTCGACGGTGCCCAGGCCGCGCGCCGTAGCCCGCTCGGCGGACGACAGCGCTCGCCCGGGCTGCTCGAGGGCAGCTGCGGCTGAAGCCGGCAGCGGCCGGATGCCTCGTTGGGTCGGCGAGGCTGCGGATGCGCGAGGCGTGGGCGGGCTTCGCCGCACGGCTGAGCTGGGGCGAGGGGTGCGACTGTCGCGAACGGCCTGGGGCGGTGCGAACGCTGGGCTCATCCTCAACGCTCGGTGTGGAGCGAGTGCTCGAAGTCAGAGAGCCAGGCGCGCACGAGGGCCTCGACCTCCTCCACCGACGATACGACCGTCGACGTCTCCTCCAGCTGCGTCAAATTCAACGTCTTCGTGATCCTCGCCCGCAGGCTCGGTGCCTGATCTCCCTCAGCCCAAACTCGGATCACCAGGACTCCCGTCCTCTCGGACACGACGAACAATGCTGAAGCCGACTCGTCACCGGACCGTCACCCAGGGCCGGCGCGCTCAGGGGCGAGAAGCTCGAGCATCTGCAGCGACGGGGTCAGGCCGAGGTGTTCCTCGAGGAGCCTTCGATACAGGCGGTATTGGCGAACGGCCTCGGCCTGGTTCCCCTCGGCCAGGTGCACCTTAACGAGGGCACGGTGCGCGCTCTCGCGCAGCGGCTCGCCCGCGACCGCGGCGAGCCCAGCGTCGAGAGCACGCGCGTACTCGCCCTGAGCGGTCAGCCGCTCGCAGACGCTCTCGAGCACGCGCAGCCGCAGCTGGTGGAAACGCTCGCGCTCGATCACAAGCCAGTCGTCGTACCAGTCGGGCAGCAGGTCGAGGCGGAAGACCGAGTCGTCGAGGGCGTTGACCTCGGGCTGGTCGGTCTCGAGCAGCCGCTTTCCCTCGAGCAGCCGCTCGCGCAGGTCGACCCGGACCGTGGGCCCTAGCCTGAGCGTGGAATCCGCCGCCTCGACGACAGGGAGGCCGAGATGGTTCAGCCGCCACAGCGCCGTGCGAAGGTTGGCTCCGGCGGATTGCTCGCTCGTCTCGGGCCAGATGGCTCCCGCCACGTAGCTCCGCAGCAGCAACCGGTCATGGACGGTCACGAACGCGACAAGCCGCTGCACGCTCGGCGGCAACGCAACCGTCTCCTTGCCGTCGAGGAGCGCGAACGAGTTGAGGAGCTGGAGCCTGAGCGGTGCCCCGGACGGGCGCGCTCGGCGGTGCTGTTGCGCAACCCTGGTCGCTGCCGGACCGCTCACCCCGCCGGCTCCGGCACCTGCGCGCAAGTCACCCTCTCGCCGCAGCAGTGGAGCATTCCCTGCATCGACTCCCCCTGCCTCGAACGACCCGACCGTAGCGCACCTTTCCGAGGAGGTCAACGGAAGCCACCGGATCGTGACGCTGCGGTGACGCCCGTTACTACGGCGCCGTGACGCCAGCTCATCGCGGCGCGGATAAGTTGGGTCGCATGGGCGTGACCCTCGAGTCTGTGAGGTCGTCGTCGGCCGATGGGCCGCAACGCCCGGCAGGTATGAAGCGGCCGATCGAAATTGGACGCATCGATGATCCCGCCGAGCATGAAGCTGATCGCGTGGCTGCACAGGTCCTACGCATGCAGACAGTTGACGTTCGACACAACGCCGCCGACGGGGCGAGTGGCGACGCTCCGCCGGCCGTCCACGATGTCGTCGGAACAGTGGGCCGACCACTCGACCCCGTGAGCTGGACGTACTTCGAGTCGTGGCTTCGCACGGACCTGTCTGACGTTCGCATACACGACGACACCCAGGCTGCGATGTCCGCGAATGCCGTGGGCGCCGACGCGTTCACCGTCGGCAACCACGTCGCCTTCGCACACGACCGCTCTGGTGACCGGTCGCTCCTTGCTCACGAGCTCGCCCATGTAGTGCAGCAGCGTCGCGGGAGGGACTCGATGCCGAGAGAACCGCATACCCTCGCGACGCTCCAGCGCGCGCCACAGGGCCACGGAATCCGGGCGCCGGCCGGACCGTCCGTCGACGACCGAGCCGCTGGCCTAGACGTGTCCTACGCTCTCGACTACATCGAGCAGTTCTACCAAGGGGTGCACCTTTCGATCGAGCAAGTGGACAAGGTGCGCGACCGGGCGCAGAAGAATTACGAGGATTTCGGGAAGCTCAAGGACCCCCCGTCCTTGAGCTACGCGATCGTCAAAGCGCTTTTCTCGTCGGCGTTGGCACTAATTCCAGGCGGCAAGATCATTGCCGCGGGTCTCGAGTTCGGCATCTTCGCTTCCGAGCTCGGCAGGCTCAAGCTCGAGCTTGAAGAGGACCCGATTCCCGGCGTCACGATCGAGGACGAGCGGCGGAGAGGTCCGAGCGCCGAAACGATGGAAAAGGCGGCGAAGGGGGCTGAGCGTGTGAAGGTGGGCTGGGAGACTGGAGAAAAGGTTTACGAGGCCGTCAAGGAAACGCTCGAGAAGCGAGTCGAAGCAGCCAAGGCGGAGTCCGAAGCGCTCGAGTCCGCTCACCTCGGCCAGGAGCGGATCGCGGACTGGTCGAAGGCGACGGGACGGGCCCAGCGTGAACAGATCTCGGTCACCGAATGGATTAAGCGCGCCGGCGAGAAGAAGCGCTTGCGCGGTCGGATGCTCGCGGCGGTGGAGGAGCGGCTCGGGCCGATCCCCGTCGTCGACGAGAAGTGGGTCGAACCGTTCACGAAGCACTACGAGCTCGAGCTCTACCGCATGAAGTACAAGGCGGAGGGGAGTTACGTGCAAACGGTCATCGACTCGGTCATGGGCACGGGCGGCCATTCGCCGCCGAGTGAGCCTGAGCTGAGGGTTCCCGGCGGCCTTTCGCAGGCCACGCGCCGGCGAATCGCATGGTGCGCAGGACTGAGCGCGAGCGACACCGATGACGAGATGATGGCGATGGTTCTCCACATCCCTCTGTACACAGTGCACCAAATGCCACAGTTGAGGCCTGGATAGCAGCTTTCTCCTCTGGGCGGCCAGATTGGATTGACACTGCGGAGTGGGCGAACCTGCGCATGCAGCGGGTCGGAGGCCGTCGGTGTGATGGTTAACCCGCTCATGTCGGGTTCCTCTGCTGGGCGACGGCGGCGGCGGGGGCGTCGACCACGATCGACGCGCCGTCCGCGAACGTCTCGGCGACGAGCCACATCCGCGACTGCGGCACCGCGGGGAGCGCCACCACGCGCACGCCGACGTCGAAGGCGGCGAGACTCGACTCACGGATACATAGGTACGGGCCGAGTACTCCGTAGACCCGGATGCCTTCGACGGACGTCGGTGTCGCGCCGGCCGGGACCGAGCCGAGGCGACGAAGCGTCGCGACGGTGTCGAGGATGTGCGTCGAGCGGCTGTTGCCGACGAACACGCCGTGCCGGTCCTGGGCGTACTCGGCAGGGACGAGTGAATGGACGATGTTGCCGGTCACCAGCACGGTGTCCATGCTCTGCTGCAGCTTCAGGGTGGCGTCGGACACGCCGAGGTGGATGCCCTGCACCGCGTTCTCGACGAGGTTCGAGTCGATGCGCACCGTCCCGACGTTCGTCCCTGCGACGACGATCCCCTGACCGACCGCGCGCATCGTTGCGACCACTTCGCCGACCATTGCGCGCACGGCGTCGGAGGCCTGGGCGAGTTGCTTTGCCCTGGCCGACGGTGCGCGCGAATCGCAGGACAGCCTTCTCGGCGCCGCCCGCGCGTCTGATCTTCGCGGCGGTCGTCTTGTCGGCGAACTCGCGCGCAATGGTCTCCGCGTAGGATCCCTTCACGACGTACAGGTGCTCCTCCGAGCCGCTCGCGGTGACGCGCGTCACGCCCGCACCGGCCTTGGCGCGTAGGCCCGCGCGCAGGCGCTTGGTTAGCTCCGTCCCGACCGTCGGGTTGCTGAAGCCGACCGGGCCTTTTCCAACCGCGCGCGAGAGCTGCACCGCGTTATCGGAGATCGTCTGCGTCCCCGTATCGACGACGAGGATTCCGGTCTGCCATGCGCCCACCGCGAGCTGGTTGCGCTCGATCCGGATCGAGTCCGAAGCTCGGCCGCTCTCCGCGGAGCGGACCGTCAAGCAGGTCTGTGTTCTTGCGGCGAGGTCTGGGCAGCTGAGCGCACAGTCCTTGACGAGGACGCCGATGCAGGAGAGGAAGGTCAGCGCGCCGTCGAGATTCGGATCGCCCGTGCCGTCCGGGTTGGTGCCGCCCTGGACGGTGACGTCGCGCACCTCGACGTCGTCGCAGGTGTCGAAGACGACCGCCGCCTCGTTCTGTTGGGCGACGATAATCGACGCCGGGCCTGCACCGTTGATCACGATTCGCTCCCGGCCGGTGACGCGGACGGGCGTGTCGAGCGCGTAGACGCCTGCGGCGAGGCAGAGTTCGCCGCCGCCCGGCGGCAGGGAGTCGATCGCCGCCTGGAGGTCGTCGCCGGGCTTCACCGACACGGTGCACGCGCCGACGGAGAAGTCGAGATCGACGAGCGAGATGAAGGTCGGTCGGCAGTCGGAGAGGACCGTGCGTGCGTCGAGGTCGACGAGCGCCAGCGGTGCGAAGGAATGACGGATGCCATCCGGACTTGCGGCGGAGTGTTCCTCGATGCCGGTGCCGGACTCCGAGCGGAGCCGCGCGCCCCACCAGTCGCCGACGGCGTAGTCGCCCGGACCGGCGGTGAAGGTGACGCCCATGTCCTGTCCGGCCCACAACGCGTTCGTCGGGGCGGCGGCGCCTACGGTCTCGCCGTTCCAGCGCCGTGCGCAGAGCCCGTCGAGGACGGTCGCCGGCGGTGTCGGCGGTGGAAGCGTCACTGCGGTGTGCAGCGTGAGGGTGTCGCCGCCGGCTCCCGCCGTCACGTCGTCCACGACATAGAGGGCGCCGTTGTCGACGCGGTCCGCGCGTCGTACCAGGTAGGAGATCTCGACGAGGTCGCCTTGGCCGAAGTGCAGGTTCGACGGGGCGAGCTGGACGGTGTTGCCGGACGGCATCTGGATGACCGGCACTGCGCACGAGCCGTCCTCGAACGACCAGGCGAAACGGGCAGTGGCCTCCGTACCGCCGTCGAAGACTTCGACGCGGAGGAGCCCGTCGGGAATCTGTGCCAGGGGGTCACCGGGTGGCGCGCAGGGGTCGGGTGTGCCGGTGCTGCCGCGCGCGACGTCGAGCGGGCCCGTCGAGCCGGAGACGGTCGCGAGCGCGGCCCAGGCCGCGGAGCAGGTCGCTGCGTCGGTCGGGGCGATGCGTACCCGGAAGCCGACCCGGGTGCGGCCGGTCGTGTCGATCGTCCCGAGCGCGGGGTCGACGAGTTCGGACGGATCCTCGGCGGGCTGGACGTGCTCTTCGAAGACGTCGAGGTAGACGAGGACGGTGCCGGTCGCCGGCAACGCGGCGATCGCGTCCTGGCCGGAGTAGGTGAAGGCGGCCGGTGCATAGGCCTCGAGGCCGTCGACCCAGAAACGGCCTGGCTGGAGATCGAGGTCGAGATCGCCTGTCGTCGTGACGGAGACATGGAAGGCGGTGCTTCCTGCGACGACTCCCGCCCAGCCGATCGCATCGCGTACGGCGTCCCGCGCGCGGCGGGCGGCCGCGTCGAGATTCAGGTTCCAGTCGTGGTCGAGCAGCACCCGCCCCTGCTGCATGCGCGCCCCCGTCCAGCGGTCACTCGGCCGAAGCGGAACCTTTGTGTAGTCGCCAGTCATCTATTCCTCCCAGGGAGCGAGCGTGAGCCCGGCACGGAGCCCGAGCGGGACGAACTCGTGGACACGCCGGCGCAGACGCTCGATGCGGGCGCCGCGACCAAGGTGGTTGTAGGCCCCGACCTCGCCGCCGTCGCTGGCAGCGGAGAGCAGCGGCTGGAGACGGTCGAGGTCAAGGGCGTAGTAGCCGGCGGCCTCGAAGCCTGTCGAGGCGAAGATCGGTGCGGGGTACGGCCCGCAGCGGTACTGCGGCGGCAAAGGTGGTGGCGTCGGGGCTTTCGGCCCGAGATAGCAATGCCGTACGCAGCCCTCCTGCTGCTGCACGGCGTCCACGCCATCGACGAAGAGACAGTCCGCGGCGTCAATCGACTCGGTATGTACCGCGCCGACAAACGTGACGCCCGAGCAGACGAGTGCCGGCGCGAACCTGACCTGGGCCGCGACCGCATCGCGCATGGTTCCGCCGGCGGGCTCGCCGCAGTTACGAAGGCGGCTGCCCAGCCCGTCGACGATCGAGTCCTGCAGGGTCAGCGGCTGGCTCGAGAGCTCGGCGCGAACGGCGCTGAGGATTGAGCGCCGGGCAGAGAAGGAGGTGCCCCAGGCATCGTGCGCGAGTTCGACGGTGCTGCCCGCGGTCGGGTCCATGGTCACGAACGCGAGCGACACGCCGTCGAAGCCCTTGCCGACGATCAGGTCTCCGGTCAGGTAGAAGCCTTCGAGCTCGAGACAGCAGGCGTCGAGGTCAAGGTCGAGATCGCCGACGATCGTCGGCGTCATCGTGCGCTCGGCGATGATCCGCCAGCCCGGCAGCGTTGGTGCAAACGACTGCGGGGGCGGCGCGGCGAGGCGATCGGACGTGCGCAGGCGGATCTCGACGTCCGGCCGTCCGTATTCCGACTCGGCGGGGTCGAGGCCGGCCGACTGGGCCTCCGCCTTCGAGATCCCGTCCGCTAGCGTCGTAGCGGTGACGGCGTCGGGGGTGGCGCTCGGATCGACGACGACGACCACCCGCGCCGACGGGTCTCCATCGAGGTCGCTTGCGAGTGGGCCGAGGTCGCCCGTCAACGGGCGGTGCCAGGTTGCGCGGAGCGTGCCGGAGAGGCTGCTCCCGAGCTCGACTCGGCCGCGTGCGACGTCGACAACTGCCTGTGTCGCCGTCGGCGGGGCGGGTGCCGGCGCGCCCGGCGGAAGGCTGCCGAAGCGCAGGCTCGACCACGGGATGTCCGCTCCATCGAGCGTGAGCTCGAGGAGGACGGGCTGGAGCGGAGCCGGGATCTGTGCCAGCGGGTGTGCCGGATCGATCGTCCAGTTCGTGCCGTAGGTGATCTGTCCCGGCGCGGCAAGCGCCTCGAACACGCGGTAGGTCGCGCGGACGGGTGCGTCGAGCTCGTCGCGGGTGCGCGCGCGCAGCGCGCCGGACGCTTGGTCGGCGGCGCTCCTGCCGGTCTGCGGAGTGACGTACGGGGGCGCCTCGGCGCCGAGCGGGTGAAGGGAGTACCGCCGCGGCTCGGCTGTCCGCTCGGCCTCGGCGGCAACGAACGTCCCGACCTGCCACGGCCAGACGACGGCGGTCGCCGCCAGCGGGTTGTACGGTCCCGAGGGAGTCACGCTGTGCCGGACGCGGTCGAACGGCGTCCCGATGCGAAAGCGCGAGCCGTCCGCCAGTGACATCGATGCGATGCGCAGTGGCGGCGGATGGCCGAGGCGCTGCGCCCATAGCGTCGACTGCCATCCCTCCGCGACCCGGGCGGTCAGTCCGGTGAGGATCTCGGCGAAGTCCTCTAGCGCGGCCGGCGTGCCCTTGCGCCGGCGCAGGGCGACGGCGTACGCGACCTCGAGCCGGCCCGCATCTGGGGGCAGACCGACGAGTGCGCCGATGTACGGGACTGCCCAGTCGGCGCAGCTTTCGATGAAGAGGTCTTCCCAGACGGTGTCGACGTCCGACGCGAGCAGCTCGACCTGCTCGTCCACCCCGGCGAGGAGCAGGTCGAGCAACCGTGGGACACCGTCGACGTCCCACGGCGTGTCTCGCACAGCGCGCGGCAGCCAGTTGGCGACCGGAGGCATCACCGTCATGCCGCGGTTCCCGTCACGACGGGGGTCGTCGAAGGAATGAGCAGCTCGTACGCCGAGGCTGCGAGTCGGCCGAGTTCCGTGTCGGCTCCCGGCAGGTCGAGGCTCGTTACGCCGACGACGCCGACGGCCTCGTGAATGACGGCGAAGACGTCGGAGCGGTCAAGGGGCTGACCGAGCATCCGCTGCCCGGGGCCTAGCGGTCCGTCGGGGTCGATGAGCGCGGCCGTCACCCCAGCGACGACGGCAACGGCGTCGCGCCGCGGGTCGGTCGCCAGGACGATCGACAGGGTGGGCGTGGTCACGATCCCCGCGCAGACGCAGAGCGGGATCGTCGCGTCACGGACGGAATCGAGATAGCCGGAGAGCTGGTCGATCTCGGCGGGAAGCGGAGGACGCGGCCCGCTCGTCCCGCTGCGGATCAGCGCAAGGTGGAGGCCGCTTCCGCCGCACGCGCATCCCGGTGGGCCCTGACCGTTCCACGACGATGCGTGCGTGACGCCGGGATAGGCGAGCGCCAAATCGACCAGATCCTCCGCCGAGACGGCGCGGCCGAACGCGCGCGCACGGGTCGGAGCGAGACGGCGGAGATCGCTTTCGGCGTCCTGGTCGGCGCCGCCCTCCGTCGGTCCGGCGCCCCTTACCTTCTTGACGCCACGGATGCTGCCCAGCAGGTTCGTGATCGCTCCGGAGTCGACCTCGCCCTCCCGCCCGCCGCCGACCCGGTATGTCGCGCTCACGTTGCCGCGGCCGGTCGAGAGTCGCGCGCCCTGCAAGCCGTCGCCGAAGATCAGGATCTCGGCGCCGTTCGGTTCGCGCTCGACGGCGAAGACGTCGGCAGGCCCGGTGTCGAACAGCGTCGGCACTTCGTCCCACCGCAGGCCGTCGACACGGAGCAGCATGCTCGGCACGGGCTTCCCGGCGACGTCTAGGTCGTAGGCGATCGGCGAGTCCGGCGTCGTGAACTCCTGCCCGGCCTGCGAGGCGTCGCCACTTCCCAGCACGACGCTCGCCGTCTTGCCGTGGTGGACGCGCAGCAGGTTCGCGCTCGCCGGAAGCAGTCCGGTGAGTTCTTCGGGCGCACCGTTCGGCAGGTCGACGATGAGGCCGCTCGGCTCACCCTCGTCGTCGGTCTCCTGCAGAGCGGCTGCGCTGCAGTCGAAGACTTGCCAGTCGGCGTCGGGCTGCGGCGAGGACGCGACGGCGATGCGATCGGGCGCGTCCCTCGGCCGCGGATAAAGGCGGACCTGCGGCGGTGAAGTGCCCGGGTCGTGCTCCGGCAGGACATAGTGCTGCGCCACGACGCGGCGGTCGAGCACGTACACCGTGATCGGCCCTGGCTGCTTGGGCGGTTGCTGGTTGAGCGTCGGGACCGGGCTTGCGAACGCGAGTGCCGAGACGCGCGTCGGCGTGCCGGGGACGATCTCCCAGTGCGTGAACCAGTGCTTGCTTACCTCGACGACGTCGCAATTGCCGTTGTTCCAGTCGACGACGGCGACGAGCTTGTTCATCGAGAGATCTTCGAGCGGGCGGTCGAGCACGATCGTCGCGCCGTCGGGAATCGGGTTCGAAAGCCCGCCCGAAATCGGCACGGGTGAGGCCGAGGCGGACGTCACGCTCAGCACCTCGTTGACCTGCCGCGCGACCGACGCCGTGCCTAGAACGCGGTAGGCCGCGTAGGGAGCCGTCGTCGAGTCGCCGAGCAGCTTGTCGAGGTCGCGGTCGAACTCGACGACGCTCGTGCCGAGCTCGGCCGATGTTGCGGCGATCGTGGTGAGCGCGATGGGCTGCGCGCTTGCTGGCAGCGCGAAGTAGTCCCAGTAGAACGAGACCAGCTCGAACAGGTAGCCCCAGAAATCGATCCAGCCGGTACCCGTCGGCAACGGGGCCTCCTGCTCGAGCACGAAGAAGACGCGATCGGCGACGCGGAAACCCGGGTCGCCGATGAAGCGGATGCTGCGGTCCGTGGGAATCGCAGGCTGCGGCACCCAGGTGGCCGTTAGTCCCGCCCACTCCGAGCGGAGCGCGGTGTCGGCGATCACCTCGAACGTCTCCGCCGAGCCGTCCGGCTTGGCCGGAGCCTGGACGCGCGTGCCCGCCGGGACGACGGGATTCGCGGTGCTCTCGATGTCGGCAACGACCCAGCCCTGCGCCGCGATCGGCGGCCGCGGCTTGAACCCGACGAGCGCGGCGACGCGCCGCAGGTCGGTCCAGTCCTGGGCCGTCGGGAGATACGCCTCGCCCGCCGTCAGTTCGCTGTAGGCGGCGATCGTCTCGGCGACGTAGGCCCAAAGCTCGACGAGACGCAGCGCCGCGGGATCCGCCGCGATGTCCCACGTCGTGCCGAGTGTCGTCCCGTCCACCTCCTGCTGTTCGACGAAGTCGACGAGGTCCGCCACGAAGGCGTGGAACTCGCCGACCCGGCGGCGCAGGTGCGTCTCGCCGGGAGGGGGAGGAGCGAGAGCGAGGACCGGCGCCCCGCAGCCACACGAGCAGACCGGGCTGCAGCTCATTCGACTCCCTTGACCGTGACGTCGAGTCGGCCTCGCTCCGGCCGCGACGGGTCGTCGTCGAGAACGGCGATCTCGTCCGCTGCGACCGCGATCACGTCGTGCACCGTTCCCTGTGGTTCGGAGAGCCGGCGAGCATCGGTCGGCTCGACGGCGTCGACGCCGGGAAGGTCGGCGACCGCTGCGAGCACCGACGACAGGTAGACGGACGCGCCTAGGAGCATCCGGGAGTGATGGAACAGTCCCGGCGAGGCGTCCGTCCCCGGCCGGAGCAGCTGGAGAATCTGCATCTGGAGCGCGGCAGGGTCGAAGCCGGGGCTCGGGCAGACCTCGAGGGCGATCGCAAGGCCGATCGGGGTTCCTCCGACCGCGGCCGACTCCACGCCGAGCATCCGAAGGCCGTCGAGGGTGGTGCCAAGTCGCGTCAGCGCCTCCTCCGCGACCTCGTCCTCGTCGACGTCGAGGTCGACGACCGTTGTCACGAGCGGCCAGGATCCCGTCCACGCGCGCAGCGCGACCGCGCGCTGAACGGCGGGGTCCTTGTCGGCCGCGGCCGCGTAGTCAGCCGGGATCACCGCACGGAGGAGCTCGGCCGCGAATGCCTCAGGTGCGTCGCGCCGCGCGTCGGCGAGCACAACCGGATCGGCACCGCCGGTTGCCGCGGCCGGGTTTCGGGCGGGAACGCTTCCCCCGGCGCCGAGATCGATGTGGTCGAGCGCGTTCGCGGGCACGTTTCCGATCGCACCGCCGCCGACCTCGTAGGAGGCGGAGACGGTGCTTCCGGTCGGCGGCTCGAGTCCCACGCTGCCGGTGCGGAACCTGAGGATCGGCGGCTCCTGTTCCTCGACGTCGACGACGTACGGAAAGTCGGTGACCGAGACCTGCGGGTCGAGCAACGTGTCGACCCACAGCGCTCCGACGGCGGCGCCGGACGGGATTGTCACGGTCACGTCGAGCCGATGCGGCCGGCCTGTCTCGTCGAGCGCCAGGCCGGGCCCGCCGCTCGACGGAGCCCCTGCCGAGACGAGCGAGTAGCCGCCGCCGTCCCGAAGGGTGAACCCGCCGGGATCGATGTAGAGGCCCTGGTGCGCGGCCACGAGGTTTGCCCGCACAATCGTCACCTCGTCGCTGCCGCGGTCGTCGTCTACACCCACCTCGTATGAGTCGGCGAGCGCGTCGTCTTGCGACCAGGCGACGCGGTAGAGCGGGAGGCCGGCGCCGAGCAGCGGGTCGCTGATCGGGTCGACAGCAGTGAGCTGGACGACCTGTGCGGTTCGGCTGGCGACCGGGTCGCGGAACGTAGGGCCGGGCGCGACGATGGGCCAGTCCTGTTGGCGGGTCGTCCACTGCGCGTGAGCGGTGAGGTCGCCCGGGTAGACGACCTCGAACGCGATCCGGTCGCCCGGGGACAGCCACGTGTCGCCGAGGGGGTCGGCGGGCTTCGGGCGTACGAGCACGCATTCGGTCGCCCCCGCCGGCAGACAGCAGGCGTCTTCGCCCCAGTCGTAGATCGGGATCTCGCCGAGCGAGTCCCATGCCGTGCGGGCCTCGTCGGCCGTGAAGGTGAGCGCCGAGTTGTCGGCATCGCGGGCGACGTCGCCGACGGATACAGCCGCGCTTCCGTCCGTGGGCGCGACCGCGACGTGGACGAATGTGCGGGCGGAAACCGCTTCGCCGAGTTGATAGTCGACAAGACGTCCGTGGCGTCGTACCGATGTGCGCAGGCGCGCGGTCTCGAGGTAGGCCTCGGTTGCGACGCGGTCGAGGCGGTAGTTGAGCAGGTCGCCGACGTGCGCGAACAGCTCGAGCACCGTCACCGTCGGGTCGGCGCTCGACAGGTCGGCGTCGGGATGCTCGCGCAGTAGGTACTCGGCGAGCGCCTGCCGCAGCGAGCGCCAGTCGCGCGCGAGATAGTCGTGCACGGGTGATGGCGGCGGTGGAGCCGGGGCCGGTGCCACCGGGAAGCACGATCCGAGCGCTGTGCACTCGGGCCTGAGCCGAACGGGTAGGAAGCTCCGCAGCGGGTCGAAGTCGACGGGTGGGGGATCGACGACCTCTAGCCGGTAAAGCGTCGCGTCTGGGTTGCCGTCGAGTGGAAGCTCGAGGTGCGGCGTCGGGGACGCCACGATCGTCACCGGGTCGACGATCGAGACAGGGCTCGTGCCGCGGCGCGCTTTGAGCGTCCACAAGGCGGCGTGCGCGAGCGCGGCCGGTGGGTCCTGGTAGAGCCAGACGTCGAGGAACAGATCGCCGCCGGACGTTCGCACCTGTGCGGCCCGCAAGCCCTGAACAGTGGCAGAGGTGGCGAACAGGGCCTCCGGCCGATGCAGCGGCGGGCACGTCGGCTGTAGCGTCGACGGATCAGACACTCGTCCGGACCTCCAGCTGCTGCGGCTCGCCGGCGGGCAGCAGCCTGTAGGTGAGGGTTGTCTCGATCTCCGACTCGCCGACGACATCGACGTCGACGGCAGTCACTTCGAGCCGGTCGCCGAGCGCCTGGTCGAGCGAGCCGCGCAGTCGCATCTCCACGACACTCGCGACCGCGAGGTCGAGCGGCTCGAACAGTGCGCTGCCGAGACCGGCGCCGAAGTCGGGCCGGTGCAGCCGCTCGCCGGCGCCGGTCAGGACCACGAGCCGCACGAGGTCGGCGATGTGGCGTTCGTCGGCCGCAAGGCCGAGCCGGCGCCCCGCGGTGAGGCGGAAGGGATGACGCGCCTCGCTCACTGGCCCTGCACCTTCGTCTGGAAACCGCTGAGCGTTCCCGGCCCTTGCGGCACAGCCGCGGCGTTCGTGCAGAGTGCGACCGAGGTCGAGAGCAGCGCGGACGTTCCGTTCACCGTCACGCGAAGCGCCGGTGCCAGCCACTGCACGGAAAGGCAGGGCGACGGGGAACCGGAGACGTTGAACGAGCAACCCGCGATCGTCACCTGGTCGGACGAGATGAGCGCTGGGCTGCCGCCGAGCAGCACCTTTTGTTGCGACGGGGTCGCGACACCCTGCCCACCGTGCGGACAGATGACCTGCGTTGCCGCGTCGAGCAGGAACGCCATCACATCACCTCGAGCGCGCCGTCGTTGATCGAGACCGAGCTGCTCGTGAGCGCGATCTTCTGTGCGCCGAACGAGATCGCGATTCCGTTCGAGTCGAGCTGGATCTGCGCGCCGGAAGCGGCGGTCACCTCGATCGACTCGCTGCCGCTCGTGTCCTTGAGCTCGATCTTGTGCCCGGCGGGGGTCACGAGGACCAGCACGTCTGGCCCCGCGTCGGGCACGCCCTCGCCGTCTGCCCACGACCCGCCGGACCAGATCGGCACCCGGGTCGTGTCGCCGGCGGGCCATTCGACGTAGACGAGACTGCCGACAGGAGGGACTGCGGCGAGGCCTGCGTTCTGGGCCGTGAACGGGCTGCAGGCGACCGCCCAGCCGGTCGTCTCGTCGCCGAACACCTCCGGTACCTGCACCTTCAGGCGCGCAAGCCCCCGCGGATCTTGGTTGTCGACCACGGTCGCCGCGTACTTGCCGGTGAGCCGCTCTGTCATAACAAGCCTCCCAGCCCGGATGTCGAGCCGAACGGCTCGCTGCCCGTCAGGCCGAGCGCGTTGCGGACGAGCGTGATCTGCTGGCGGTGACGCTCGACGGTGATGATGTGGCGGACGCGCTGAACGAGGTAGCCGCCCGAGAGTTGCGAGCCGAGCCCCTTCACGAGCACGGGCTTGCGTGCGCGCAGGAGCAGGTCGGAGCGGTCGGTGTCGACCTCGACGTGCAACTCCGCTGCGAACGCGGACTGCCGCGCGATCGCCTGTGCCGTGGAGGTCGGGTCGAGCTCGCCGGACACGTCGTTCGGTGCGAGCAGGACGGTCGTCTGCGCGGCAAGGGAATGCGCGCCTTGCACCTGGTCGTCGCCGCTCTCGTCCGCATCCTGGGCCGAGTCAGAGAGCGCCGGGATCCGCGACAGCTTCACGCGTTCCCCTTCCGTGAGCCTCACGGAGGCATCGACGTGCTGCGAGTCGTCCCCGAAGCCGAGCGCCAGCTCTCCCTGCGGATCGGCGAGTGGATCGATCGGCTCGAAGTGGCCGACGATGCCGGCCTCGGTCGCCTCGAGGAAGACCGCGA
Organism: uncultured Actinomycetes bacterium; assembly: GCA_963696975.1. Taxonomy (GTDB): domain Bacteria; phylum Actinomycetota; class Thermoleophilia; order Gaiellales; family Gaiellaceae; genus Palsa-739. The sequence continues at coordinate 27,366 of CAVOMI010000007.1, forward strand.
ACCCCCACTTCGCCGCGAGCGCGCGCAGAAAGGCGAGGTCGCTTTCGCGCTGCAGGACGACGTGGACGTCGGGGTCGGGCGAGTCGCTCGTCGTCTCCACCTTGGGCTCGAACCCATATGAGGAGAGGATCGCGTCGGCGATGGCGCTGTCCTGGGCGCCTGGCCAGGCGACGATTTTCTCCTCGGCGTCGAGCTCGAGAGTGCGGTCCTGGGCCTGGACAGAGATCTGCGAGGAACCCTCAGGGTCGATGGTCCAGGACGCCTGCATCGGCTTCCCCTCAAAGCGATAGCTCGCCTCGCCGCGCGTGACCTGGATCACGAGTGGCGTCGACCGATCGAGCAGCGGGTCGAGAACGGAGGTCCACTCGCCGGTCTCGTCCGGCGTCAGGTTGGCAACCAGCGTCGCTGCGTCCGCAAGGTCGGAGGCTTCCTCCACCTGAATCTCGCCGATTGCGGACAGGTCGTCGGCACTGAGCGTCTCGCCGTCGATCTGCACGAGAAGGCGGCTGTCAGGCACGCGGTAGTCCGATCGTCTGGCCCGGCACTTCGAGGCGCGTCGCATCGGGCCACGGGTTCGCGTCGGCGAGCACCCACCAGCGCGTCGTGTCACCGGTGGCAGCGCGGCCGAGGAGGTCCAGGCGGTCTCCGGCGACGATTTGATACGTGCCCTGCAGTGCTGGCCCGGCTGCGACCCGGGGTGCTCCGAGCAAGCGCGTCGAACCGTCCGGGGCCGGAACCGAGATCGTCGGTAGCCCGACGTAGCGCGAGCTGGGGTCGACTGCCATCAGAGGAGCTCCGGGATTTGAGCGAGTTGCAGGACGGCTTTGACCTCGCGGGCGCCCTGGTAGTACTTGGCCGCGGCAATCGCGACCGTCTGGTTGGAGGACAAGTCCTGCACCCTGAGCACGGTGAAGCTGAGGTCCGCGGTGGCGAGGATCGGGTTCAGCAGCTCGTCGAATGCCTCCTCGTGGATCGTGAGTGTCTTCAGTCGCACCGGCGTGATCCGCTCCGGCCCCCAGACGAACAGGCAGAGTGGAAGGCGTCCGGGGGGAACGCTCGCGCCACCGCCGCCGAGCAGGCCGCCGGTGACTCTGGACGCGAGCCCGCTGAGCAGGGAGGTTCCGACTGGTTGAACGAGCATCTCGAGCGCGGCGAGGCGCGGCGAGATGCCCATTGCGGTCGTGATCGGGCCGCCGCGCTCGAGCCCGTCGGTCGCGTCGAACTCCAGCTTGACGGTGTAGTCCTCGACGGCAGGACGCGCCACGTTCAGCGCCGCGCCCGTGGGCTGGCTGCCCGGCTGCTCCTGCCCAGCGGTGCTGTCGACCTGCAGCACGCGCGTGATCTCGCTCGGGTTGTACTGGAAGGCGACGATTGTCGGTGCCAGGCCGAGGAGGGGATCCGAGTACGACATCAGCAGCCCCTTGACGAGCGTCACGGCTTCGACCTCCTCGCGTTCGCCGCAACCGCATCGGCGACGGCCTTGCCGATCGCGTCCTCGGGGCCGGTCGGGAACGCGCTGCCCCTGAGCCGCCGCTCGATCGCCGGGCGAAGCAGACCGGGCGTCGGGGCAGCCGCGACCTCGACACGCACGCGAAGCGGGTTGCCGTTGCTCATCGCGCAACCTCCATGAAGAGACCTGCGAACGACTTGCCGAGCTTCTCGTGCTCTCGACGCAATGCGTGCTCGACGTGTCCGGTGTGCACGGTCATGCCGTTGGCGGCGGCGAGGTACGCGGCGGCGAGTGCGGCGTTCTGGATGCTCCCTCCTGTGAGTTCGGGTCCGGCGAGTACGTCCCACTCGAGTCCGTCGACCGGTGTCTCTTTCGGGAAGGAGCGTCGCCAGAGGTCGGCGCGCAGGGTCCGGTCGGGATGCTCGAAGCGGATCACGAACCGCAGGCGGCGCGAGAACGCGTCGTCTAACGCGGACTGGCGGTTGGTCGCGAGCAGGACGAGCCCGGTGAAGGTCTCGACCCGCTGCAGGAGGTAGTTGACCTCGAGGTTCGCGTAGCGGTCGTGCGCATCCTTCACCTCGGTGCGCTTGCCGAAAAGCGAGTCGGCTTCGTCGAAGAACAGGACCGCGCTTGCGCGCTCGGCCTCGTCGAAGGCGGCCGCGAGATTCTTCTCTGTCTCGCCGATGTACTTCGAGACGACCGCCGAAAGGTCGACGCGATAGAGGTCCTGCCGGAGCGCGTGCGCGACGGCTTCCGCAGCTGTCGTTTTCCCCGTGCCGGGAGGACCGGCGAAGAGCCCGATGACGCCCCGCCCACGCGGCATCCGGCGGCGGAAGCCCCACTCGTCGAGCACGACGTGCTGCAGCTCGACGTGCGCGATGAGCTCTTGCAGCTGGGCGAGTCGTTCCGTCGGCAGGACGAGATCGTCGAGCGTGAACGCGGGGGGCACGAGCGCCGCCAGCCGTTCGAGCGTGTGTTCCGGCTGCCGGCGGGCAGCCTCCCAGACATCGCCGGGCTCGAGTTGCCGTCCTCGCCAGTCTGCGTCCGCGCGGGCGCGCGCGAAGGTCTGCGCGACGTCGGAATCCGTGAAGGAGAACCTCGCCGCTAGCAGGTCGACCAGGGACTCGCCCGGCAGCTCCGCGCGTTCGAGCGCCCTGGTCCAGAGACGTCGCCGCTCACCGAAGTCGGGCGAGGCGAGCTCCACGAGGTACGCGCCCGCCACGGACTCGCCGGGACCGGCGATCGCGATGAGGGGACCGTCGCTTTCCCGCCAGCGCAACTCCGAGCAGACCGCCGCGTCGAGGATCGGAAGGGCCGTCGCGGTGCGCGTGAGCAGGCGGAGCTCGGCTTCTTGTCTTTCGCCGTCGACCGGGACCAGGCCCGCTCGAGCGGCCGCTGCTGCCGCGACGGCGTGCCTCCCTACGCCGGAGGCACCGCGGAGCGTGATCACGCCGCCGACTCCCGCGTTCAGTCGACGCGTGAGCGCGTCGATCGTACTCTCGAATCGCGCCGGCACCGGCAACGCGTCCTCGAGTCGAGCGGGATGCTCACCCGCGAGCAGAAGTCGCGCCGTGGGTGTGAGACGAAGCGCCGTGTTCGCCCCGGCACCGGGCTCGAGCAGGCCGTTTACGACGAGCTCGGAAGTGTCCTCGACCGCGGCGGGGCACTCGATGCCGTACGGCGCGAGCAAGAGGTGGACGAGCGCGGCCGTGGCATACCGTTTCGCCGCGTCGTCGTGGGCGCACCCGAGGACGATCGCGAGCTGAGGATCCGCCTCCCACCACCAGGCGGAGGCGACGAGCGCCTCCTCGCCGGTCGAGAGCCCGAGTGCGGCCGAGATCCGCGGAAGCGGGCCGCTCGCGGGGGTCTCGAGGAGCTCGGCGACGCGTTCGACTTCCTGGTCGCTCGGCGCCGGGGCCGCCCCGACTCCGCCGAGCAGGCGTGTGAGCTCGGCGTCGACCTCGCTACCGGCGGGCGTGTTCCAGCGACGCCGGAGCTGCACGAGATAGCTCTCGACCGCCATGGACAGGACGGCGAGGTGCAGCCGGAGCCGCGCATCGGTCATGCGATCGTCACGCTCCCCGCTGGGCCGGCGACCTTGCCGGCGCGGAGCACGACGTCGGCCGGGCCGGACGGCGTGGCGGTCGGGACCACGACGTCCACCTGTGTAGGCGACACGCATGTGACGTCCTGGAGGCGCTTGCCGCCCACGAACACCTCGACGTCCGGCGCGGCATGCGCGGTCTGGAAGCTGACTCCGACGTTCTTCGGTACCGGGTTCGGAGCGCCGGTCAGCTTCGGCACGACTGTGAGGCCGATCGAGTCGTGACCGAAGGGAAGGCCGTTCTCGGTCGCGACGACGCGGAGCTCGCGTAGGCCGGGGTCGATGTTCGCGGCCGGCAGGGTCAAGATGACGTGACCGGGAGGCGCGCCCGGCACGAGCGTCATCGCCCAATCGGGCCCGGGCGGCTCCGCGGGTTCGTGCGCGAGCGTGAAGACCGACCCGTTGGTGAGCCCCTCCACCTCGACGTCGAGGTCGTCGCCGAACGCCGCGCGGGAAGGGGTCACCCCGATGAATCGCGGTCCGAGCGAGGGTGCGAGTCCGATGCGCCGGGTCTTCACCGGGGGTCCGGCTACGTACTTGGTCTCGGGATCGATCATGACGACACTGACCCCGTAGCCCACAGACAGGCGGATCGGCTTCGACGCCGCTGTCCAGATCTTCGTCACCGCTTCGAGATCGAGGTCCTCCAGCACGATTCGGATCGGCTCGATCAACGGGTCGACGAACGTCGCGAGCGCGGGCGTCAAGATCGGCGACCCGTCGCCCACGACCGCGTTCTCGTACACCGCCTGCATCACTGCGGCGAGACCGACGTGCGCGAATTGCTCCTGGTCGCCGCCTGCCGTAGGCATGGCCGGAAACGCGGATAGGAGGTACGACAGTCTGAGCGCGAGCGGCGGGTTGCCTCGCGCCGTCCGCCACCCGCTGTTCGGCGGCTCCATGTTGCGGTAGGCGGGGTCGGGGCTGACGCGATAGAGGAACCAGTTCAGGCGGAGCCCGGTCTCGTCGCCGTCGAGCGGGCCGACCGTGACGTCGGGCTTCGGGTTGAGGCTCGCGACCGCCGCGTTCGACACTGCGTAGAGGATCTCGTCAACCCCCTGGATCGCAGTGATGGTCGACATCAGTGAGCTGCTCCGTGCCGTGACCGGCCTGCTCGCCGTTCGGCCATGGACGCGAACGGATCGATCGGCAACGGCCGCGCGGCCGGCGTCACGACCTCGATGCGCTCGATCACGACCGAGGGCGGCGAAGGGGAGACCGGAACCGGAGCGGACGCGGGCGTGGGAGCGACGGGGCCGTGAGCGTCGGGTCGCGGAGACGAAGACGGAGGCGGGGGATGGACCGTCGCCGGGGTGACAACCGTCGCGGGCTGGGCAGCAGCCACGACGGCGACCGGCTGCTCGTCGGCGACGCGGTCGATGTGGGGCAGGAGGCCGGCCTCGACCGACTCCTCCGAAACCGGTGCGGCACGCGCGCGGAGCGGCTTGCCAGCCGGGGCCGAAGCCGGGGCGAGCGATGGGATCGCTTCCTCCAAGGGCTCTCGCACGGGGTCTCGCAGTGGTCGGCGTAGCCGGTCACCGTGGGAAGGCGGTGCCGCGGGGGCCGGGAGTGGTGCGCGGCCGCTTAGGCTCGGCCGCAGAGAAGACGGCTCGAGAGCCGGCTCGACCTCGGCTGCTCGACGCCGAAGCGGCGGAGTCTCGTCGGAGCGCTGAACGGAAACGGGCCGCGATTCGTCGGGAGACGAAGAGGCCCGCGCAGGTGGGAGCGCGATCTCGACGAGTCCGCTCGTTCGACGTCGGGCCGCCGGACGGGCACCGCGATCGACCAGACGACGCGCACTCATTGCGTCTCCGCGATCAGGTCGGCCAGCGCGTGCCGGCGGTCGTCGCCGAGCGACTCGATCTCCCCGAGGCTCCAGTGATAGGCGCTCGCAAGCGCATGGGTCTCGAGGTCGATCTCGTAGGCCCGCCGAGCGAGCCGCTCGACGACCATCTGCTGGACGTCGACATCGACGGCGATTGGGTCGCCGCAGCTGGAGCAAGCGATGAGGATCGGGCCGGCGAGCGAGTCGTCCACGAGGTCGAGATCGTTCGCGGCTGGCGCGCGGGCAGGCGAGCCGACGACGCAGCGTGTGCAGAGCTCGCCTATCGCCTGCGCCGGCTCACCGGCGAGATCGAGCAGGTCGGCATACGTCGGCTCGCGCAGGCCGCCCCCGCGGCCGAGCACCGCCAGCCGCGGTCTGGAAGGTGGCAGCTGCCCGGGGTCGACCTGGGCCTCGCAAAGTTCGCCGCACGCGGGGCACGACACGAGGACCTCCAGGGCCCCACCGGTCACCGATCGGTAGAGCGCGAGTAGATGCCGGTCGCCGTCACCGACGCTCAGGTGCTCCGGCTCATCGAAGCCCGCCGCACCGAGGAGCGCGATGACCTGAGCGACCTCGCTCGAGGTCTCGTCGAGCGAGGGGAGCAGTGCGGCGACGTCCATGCGCTACTGCTCGGTCGGCTCGGGCACCGCCGTGTCCCGTTCCCAGCCTTCGTGCTCGAGCTTCAGCGTCTGGATCGCGACGGCTGCCGTCCCGGCATCGAGCGCGGGCAGCGCCTGGTATTCCGAGGGCCAGCAGCGGAAGATCTTGTATGTCAAGGCCAATTGCCCGGCCTCGTTGAAGAAGTCGACGACGATGTCCTTGCGGAAGTTCTTCAGCGAGATCGGCGACTCCAGCGAGTGGACGAGGTTCGCCCACTTCTCGAACTCCAAGTCGTGCGTGACGCCTCGCTCGAGCGTCACAGCGTCGAACTTCGTCATCCCCGGGCTCGTCCGCTCGTGGCTCGGATCGCCGCCCTCACGATGCACGACAGGAGCGGTCGTGCGCTTGAGGGCGCTCATCTTGGAGACGCCCGCGACGTAGTTGCCGTCCCACTTCACGCGGAATGCGAACGCCTTGTATGGGTCGTGGCGCTGGGCGTTGACGGTGAACTCGGCCATCTCATGCCTCCAACTGTGAGATCTGGGTGATCGTGATGACCACGAATTCCGCAGGCTTCAGCGGCGCGAAGCCGACGACGACGTTGACCCTCCCGAGATCGACCTCCGACTGCGGATTCACACTGGCGTCGCAGATCACGAAGAAGCTGTCGGATTCCGTTCGGGCCTCGCTCTGCTGGAACGCGCCTTGGCGGAAGAGGCCACGCATGAACGTGCCGACCGCGAGCCGTAGTTGCCCCCAGAGAATCGGATCGTTGGGCTCGAACACCGCGAACTGCGTCCCGAGATAGAGCGACGAGGCGATGTGGTCGGTGAGCCTCCGGATCGGGATGTATTTGAACTCCGACGAGAGCGAGTCGTCGCCGTTGAGCGTGCGCGCGCCCCAGATCACCGTGCCCGCGGCAGGGAAGGTGCGGATCACGTTGATCCCGGCGGGGTTCAGGACGCCCGAGAGGTTGTCGTCGACAGGCGGCTGTCCGGTCGGGCTGACGACGCCGGTGATGCCGACGATCCCGGCTTGCAGGCCGGCGGGAGCCTTCCACACCCCGCGCGCGGCGTCTGTGCGTGCCATCACCCCGGCGACGGCGCCGCAAGCAGGCATGTTCAGCGTTTTCGTGCCGCCCGGGACCGGCTCGGTCGTCTGGAGACGCGGGTAGTACAGCGCACCGTGTGCACCGTAGGCGGCGAGGCCGAGGGAGGGTGGCAGCGAGGCGTACGCGGCAGCCGGGCTGTCAACGACGAGGAAGGCGCGCTGGTCGGCGCAATAGGAGAGCGCCTCCCCGACTTCGACCTCGTCCGTCGCGGTGACCCCCGGGAGGCAGAGGATGTTGAAGCGCGGGAAGTTCAGCTGGTCGAGGGCGAAGATCCCTGTACTGCCGCCGGTCGGGACGATGTCGTCGACCGTGACGGGACTGCCGTCGCTGCCTCCGGTGAACGCACCCTGCGGTGTGCTCGCCGCCACGATCGCGGGGCGCCGCGGTGCGGATCCCGAGACCTCGGTGCCTCCCCAGACGAGGCCAAGGCCGAGCAGGTTCGAGATGTCGTTCGTCGGCCCCGGAGTCACGACCATCGACGAGTCCATATCGGTGGAAACCGACGCGAGCTGCATCTGGCCCGCAGATGGGTAACTCGCCGCGACCGCGCCGGAGAGGCCGGCCGTTGCGAGAGCATCCGTCATGGCCTGAAGGACGGCAGCGCGGTTCTGCGAAGTGGGCGAGGTCACCGCAGGAAACAGCTCCACGGTGACCGACGGCCCGAAGTCGACCGAGACCTGGAGGGTGTTGTTGGTCGGCCCGATGGTCACGGACGTGGCGATTGCCGCCGCTGCGGTCGACGTCCCAGGGGGGCCGGGAACGAGGGCGACCGAGGGGAGCGAAGGAACCACGAGTTGCGAGGAGGCGAGCGCCGCGAGGGCATATCGGGGGTGCGACGGCGACATCGAGAGGTTGAGGTAGGTCTCCTCGGCGCCCTTCACCGGCTGGTTCGTCCGCGGATCGACGGTCCAGTAAGTGATCGTCATGCGGAAGAGGTCGTTCGGGTTCGAGACGTTGTCGCGGGCGATCACGACCTCCATCCCGATTCCGCCCGTGCGGTTCGCCCACGCTCCGCGTCCGTTGGCGGTCAGGACGAGCGCATCCGTCGCGCCGTCGTCCTGCAGCGTGAGGGCGGCCGCCAACGCATCGCCGTGGGCCGCGCGGACGACGATCGCCTGCGAGCCGCCGTTGGCGAAGAACTGCGAGACGACGTGTGCCATCGGCCGGGCCGCGTCGAGTGGCGGTCCGAACGTGCGCTCGTAGTCGGCGAAGCTGAAGATGCGGGTCGGGTCGTCGACGGGCCCTTGGCCCGCCGCTCCGACGAAGGCGGTCACCGAGGTCGAGACGCCGACGATCGTGTGCACTCCGGACGGCGCCTCCTGGACGTAGACGCCTGGATATGTGGTCTGGACCGGCAAGCGGTCACCTCCTCGGCCGCCGGACTCCGGCCGGGCGGCCTCGTTCGCTCCTCCGCAGTGTCGAACTACACCCGTCGCCGCACCGTCACCGAGACGTCACCGGATGCGTCACATGGCCCAAAATTGGCGTGATGGCGTTGCGGCGCGCAAGGCGGGGCGAATGGGTCAGCCGTTTCCGGCACGAGGAGCGGCTCTTGGCGGACGTGTTCGGCGAGCAAGCGGTCGCGATCGAGCACGTCGGCTCGACGTCGGTGCCGGCCCTGGCTTCACGCCCGATCGTGGACATCCTCGTGGGTCTGCGCGGTCCGGCACCGCCACCGGAGAAGCTCGAGGCTCTGAAGGATCTCGGCTACAAGCGGGTGCGTCTGCGGGAGGATCGTCTCTACGTCTGCAAGGGCGCGCCCCGAGCGGTGACGGTGCACTTCGCGCAATGGGGAAGCCCGCGCTGGTGCCGGATGATCGACTTTCGCCGGGTGCTACTGAGTAACGACGACGCACGAGGGCGTTATGCGGCTTTGAAGTGCCGACTCGCCGACGCCAGCCCCGGAAGCTACTCGGAGGCCAAGCGTCGGTTCATCCAGGCGGAGCTGGAGCGCCTCGCCCTGGAACGGAGAAGACCGTACATCGGGAGTCGAACCCTTCGAGCAACCGAAGTCAAAGCGACGGAACGAACAGAAGAACATTGAAGAACCTCTGAACGTGGATCCGACGTAGAAGACTGTCAGCCTGTACACGCTCGGCGCTACCACACGCTGATGTCGGTCGAAGCTGCGACCGTACGCCACACCGATGGGCTTGTCAAACCTTGGCGCGGCTAGGGAGTTCTTTCGACCCGCTCGGTGCCCTTGGTGACGATGACGGTCCCGTCACTCTCGATCGCGAAGTGCTGCTGTACGTATGTGAAGACGTAGCCGGCATGCGTCGAATTGGAACAGCGATAGCGCGTCGGGATGCTCCAGTGATAGGAACCGTTCGACCACGGCGGAGGAAGCGTTCCAGGGCGGGTCGCCGCGGTGTCGCCTTGTGGCTCACCGGCGGCGTTCGGCGCCAGCATGTTGTTCCATCCGATCCTGGCGAAGACGGGCGTTGCGGCATGTCTCAGCTCGGCTGCTGAGCGCGCAGTGAAATAGCCGGTGACGTGGGTGGCCGGCACGTCATCCTCTTGGGTGGCGATCCATCCGAAGTTCACATTGCGGGGTCGTAGCGCGACGGTGAGCTCCATACCGGCTCCGGCGATGCCGACGGGGTAATCGAGTTCGAATGCGTTGTGCAGGTGCGTGCCTGTTGGAGCAATCACGTCCATGTCGAGGTGACAGGCGTCGCCGGTCGCGGGATCGGTCGCGGTGATCGTGGACGTTCGAGCTCTTTCGGGGGCGGCCCATTCGAAGGTTGACCGTCCGCTGCGGGCGCTCGGCCAACCGGAGTCCGCAGACCAGTCGACCGCGCGGCCGCCGACATCGAAGACGATCGTCTCGCAGACTCCGATGGTCGTGCGGCTGTCGGGTGTGCCGTCGGGAGCGTGCACGGTCGCGCGGTGGTTGATGAGACACGGCGCCGCAGAGGCGTCGGCCGGTGGAACTGGAGGAGTCGTTTGCGTAACAGGCGGTGGCGCACTCGAATCCAGCGTGCCGGTCTTGGATTCCGGCTTTCTCACCGTCACCTCGTTCTGGCCAAGCCCGAGCGGGATCTCGCGCCTGGCCATCAGCGCGTCCAGTTCGTGCATGCCAGGCGCCACCGACGGCCGCACCGCATTCGTCGCGTTGGCGCCACCCCTCGCTTGCAGCGGAGGGGCCGAGCGACGTTCTGCGATCTTCCCGGCTGTGCGCGTCGCGGAAAACGTCACGCGTGAACTCGCTCCCGTCCGCCTCTCGGAGGCCCGAGGTCGTCGGTTGTCACCTCGACGAGACCGTACGAGCCCATGCGTCCTACTGTCAAGGATCGAGAAGAGTGAGCGACCGCGCGGTGACGGCCCTTGCTGAATACGGTGACAACGGGCTCTGGCTTTCCCTAAGCGCGTAGAAACGGCTTGATCAAGCCGTTGTTGGCGTCCCGCCACACGTCGCCACAGGTGACAGACCGGCATACCATCACAATCGAATGACTTCGCAGCTAAGAAGCAGCCGCGCGCTAGGCTCGCCGCGCGAAGGAGCCTCGAGACCTGCGACGTGAAGAAGGGTCGTGGCCGATACGGTCGATGGAGTCTCCGTGTCTTCGGCTGAGGACGAGGAGGCGAAAGAGAGGAGGCGGCTCCGCCGATCACGGAGCTGCTTCTTGGGTTAGGCCGGGACCTCAGCGTTCTTGTTTTTTGCGAAGCGCAGCTCGCGGCGTCCCGCAATCTGCCCGAGGTTCGGCGGGCGGCCCGAGACGTCGCTGGCGCGCTCCTTGCCGGGCTCGCGTTCCTGACGCCACGTTCGCGTTCGCGAAGGTGGCCGCGCTGCACGGGCTTACGGCGGTCGTGTCGACGTGGCTCGCGGCTCTCGTCCTGTGTGCCGTTTGGCTCGCGCTGGGGTCCGCTCTTGTGCTCGCCCTGATGGCTCGCGCCGGGCATGTAACGGGCTTGCGATGGTGGCGCGTATTCCGGGAACGGCTCGTAGGAGAGCCTCGACGACCTCGAGCGGGCGCGCGCGGACGCCGAGCAGGCGGTACGCGAAAGCCTCGCACGGTTGGCGTCTGCGATCACGGTCGAGATCGCATCGGCTTCGGTCGCGGCGGCCGGCGATGCGGCGGGCAACGTCCTCGAGGCCGGCGAGGACATGCGGGAGATATCCGAGGGGATCGTCGACGCGATCGCAGAGGACCTTCCCGGCGGCAGCGTCGTCAGCCAGATGTGGGATGTAGTCCTGGTTCCGGGTCGGTTCGGGTCAAGGTGGCGACGACGGTTCTGAGGCGCGGTCCCTGAGGACTCCGCAGGTTTCAGGGGGCCTGACGAGAGCTGACTCGCCTGGGCCAGTGTTGGAATGACCCCTGAACCGCGAATTCGGCTAGCCGAACCCGCATTGGTCGGCCCCCGTATCGCGCGGCGCGGTGCGTCAAGGCAAAGCTCACGCACGCGACGACGGGCTTCGATCCTCTCGAAGGACGCCTATGTGTGGAAGGGAGAGCTACTTCGGGCGGACAACGCGCAGCACCGCGTGCATGCCTTGCTCGCGGTGGTCTGCGATCGCGCACCAGAGCTGGTATCTGCCCGGCACGAGCTTCAGCTCGCGGTCGACGACCTGGCCGGGCTGCAGGCTGGGGAAACGGATGATCCGCGTGCCTCCGATGCGCAGGATGTCGAGGTCGTGCGTGTCCTGGCCGCGGTTGACGAGCTCGACGATCACGCGACCGGCTCTCACCTTGGTGCGGGAGAGGCTGTAGCTGAACTCCTGCGCGACGACCTGGACACGCGCGGGTGGGCGTTGTGCTTGCGGAGCGAGGATCATGCGACGAGTTTCGGCCGGGAGAAGGAGGCGGCTTGCGGGATCACTGCGGCGGCGTCGACCCCGAACCACTGCTCGAGGAGGGCGGAGTAGACACCTCGGAAGTCTGAGGTGGCCGAAACGTTGCCGTCTGTGTCCAGCCCTTTCTGGAGTCCGGGGAACTCGCCGACCATCTTTCCGGCGACGCGTGTGCCGAGGAGGAAGCCGACTCCGGCGGCGCCGTGGTCGGTGCCGCTGTCGCCGTTCTCGGCGGCGCGGCGTCCGAACTCCGACCAGACGTGCACGAGCACCCGGTTGGCGAGGCCGCGCGCCTCGAGGTCGCGCTGGAACGCGAGCAGCGAGTCCGAGGTCAGCTGCAGTCCCTGGGTCAGGGCGCTCGGCTCGCCGGCATGCGTGTCGTACTCGCCCGGTGCGGTGAGCGCGACGCAGTGGAGCGGTAGGCCGGCGGCAAGCATGGCGGCAAGCCCTGCGAGCCTCTGTGGGAACGGGTCGTCCGACTGCGGATAGGGCACGGGGCTCGAGAAGCCGTTCGAGGACTGGAAAGGGATCAGCTGCCGGCGCAGGCGGTCCACCTGAATCGCGACGTTACCGGCGGTCCGCAGCCCGGCGTCCGCAGGCTGGTGCCCCATGAGACCGATTGCCTCGAGCATCCGCTCCTCGACCTGGCCCCAGACGCGCTCGCTGTAGAAGTTGTACTGGTCGGCGCCTGAGATCGAGGCGACCGGAACCTTGGCGGTGGCGAGGGCGGGCGCGAGGGTGTCGTCGAGCGAGAGTCCCTGGAGCGGGTTGTCCTTCTTCCCGACCCGGTCGAGGTACCTTCCGAGCCAGCCCGTCCGGAGGTTGGCCTCTGTCGCTCCGACCTCCCAGTAGTGGCGGGACGTGAAGTGCGACTGGTCGGCGTGGGTGTAGCCGACGGCCGGCAGCACCGTCACCTTCTTCTCCGAGTAGAGCTGCTGGAGCCCGCCGAGCGCCGGATGCCAGTAGAGACGGTCGTCTTCCGCGAGTGCTGTTCCTCCGGCGATCGCGAGCTGCGGGCGCAGCTTCTTGTAGAGCGGATCTCCCTGCGGTGACAGCACGGAGAGGCCGTCTGCCCCGCCCTCGAGGAACACGGAGACCAGGATCGGTGCGGCGGGCCCGGAAGCTGCAGCGGCGATACCTTCCTCGAAGGCACGCAATCCGAGCCGCGAGCCGCCGTACACGGCGATCGCAGCGCTGAGGCTGCCGGCGAGGAAGCGGCGCCGACTGAGCCCCGTCCCGGCCGGGAGCGGCATTCCGGTCTCGATTGCCGGCAGCCCGCGACCGGCCTCCGCCAGTGCGCGGTGGAGAAGCCGCGAGCGTGAGAGCCCGTCGCAGTGGTTGCACGGCCTCGTCATGCCGCCTGCAGCTCCGGCGAGACGGCGATCAGCTGGCGGAGCGCGTTCTGGACCATCACCGGGTACTGCTGGCGCTTCCAGGAAGCGCCCTTGGCGTCGCCGAGAGCGCGGTGTGTGAACGTGTGGAGCGCGTGCCGCGTGTCACGTCCGAGCGGAGGGTTGTGCCAGAACTGGCAGGCGCGGTCGAGGAGCTCCTTCGCATCGTCGGGCTCGTGGGCGTGTCCGGGGTCGAGCGCCTGGCGATCGAGCACGTACTGGGCGATCCACCAGCGTCCGCGCCAGGTCGCCGTGTCGAGCCAGCGGGTGTCGTCCCAGCCGCCGACGTTGGGCGGGTAGAAGAGCTGCTGCCCGGCCATCGAGTCGAGCCACGTCCAGGCGGTGGTGTCGATTCCGCGCCGGATTCGGCGCAGCAGACCGGCGTTGTAGACGACGGGCGGCTTCACAAGTCGGGGCCCTCGGTAGAGCGCAGGGTGGCGCAGGATCGCGGCGACCACGGGCCCCACCTCGTACTTCGACGTCTTGTAGAGCCGCTCGAGCGCCCGCTGCGTGGCGTGATCCGGCGCCTCGGGGACGAAGTAGCTCCAGAGCTTCTGGACGAAGAAGGAGGCATGATCGGGATGGGTGACGCAGAGGCGGCACGAGTCCTTCCACGTGAACCGGCCGTGGTGGTGGAAGATCGTCTTGCGGCCCGGATCGTGGTACTGGGGGTCGTAGCGGAAGTTCACCGGTCCTTTGTTCTGGCTCCAGCTGTTCCGGAAGCCGGTGAGTGCCCGGGCCTGCTGGCGGACGTCGTTTTCGGTGTAGCCGCGGGCGGCGCCGAGCGTGAAGAGTTCCATCATCTCGCGCGCGTAGTTCTCGTTGGGCGAGTCCTTCGAGTTGTCGCTTCCGTTCAGCCAGAGCAGCATCGCCGGGTCCTTCGTCACGTCGAGCAGCAGCTCGTGGAAGGAGCCGAGGCCGTGGTGGCGGAAGAGCTCGTTCTGGTTCAGCATGAGGCGCTGCGAGCCGACGCCGTTGTTCGAGGTCGCAAACCAGTCGTGCCAGATCAGCGTCATCCGCTCGACGAGAGGGCGCGAGGTCCGCACCATTCGGTCGAGCCACCAGACGTGGTCTTGGCCCCAGGCGTCGAAGGGGGCGAGCGGCCGGCCGTGCTCGTCATGCGGCTTGTGCCCCACGAAGTGCTCCCGGCCCGGATGCGTGAGCTTGTGCACTGCGCCCTCGAGCCCGAGTCGGGCGAGCTTCTGCGCCTCACCGGGCCGCGGCCCGAAGCCTGCGCGCCAAAGCAGCCGCTCGGCCTGGGCGGCTCCGAACGTCCCTCGCCACACGGCGACACCGGCCACGCGTGAGAGCATCGGCAGCGATCAGCGTGCACGGGATCCCCGATCGAGGGTGCTAGTCAGCCCGTGAGGTCCGATTCGCCGGCACGGGTTGATAGGGGGCCTCGCCTCGCTGACGATCGGACAGCCGGCGAGAGGTAGCGCGGCCTGGGAAGGTTCTGCCGCTAGCAACAAGCGAGGCCGACCGTCCTCTCACCTGACGACCGTCCAGATGGCGGGATCACCAGGGTCGTAAGGGTGTGGGTCAGCGAGAACGCCTAGGTGTCCGGGCACGACTCCGCTGCGAGCGTGGGGACGGATCGCAGCGAGCGCGACCGGCCACCTCGATTCTTCTGCTGAACGAGGTCGGCGGTCTAGGGTTCGGAGTCTCGGGCGGGGTAGGGCTCGCCGCTCGCTCCCTCGACTTGCGCGTTCGTCGATGTCTCGGTCTCGACGCCGCCTTCGAGTCTCGTCGCGGGGAGTCCGCCTTCAACGGTCTCCTCGACCTCAGTGGTACTTCGGCGTAGCCATTGCCTGATCGCATCGAGCATCGGCATCGCGATCCTACTCCGTCGAACACGGCGGGCCGCCACTCGCCGGGATCGGGGCTGGTTAGGGTTGGCGAGTGCTGTCGCCCCTTGCTGCTCGCGGCCGGGAGACCGGCCTCATCTCGCTCAGCCTCGTGAAGTTGTCAGCGGGGGATCGCGAGACTCTGCGCGACGAGGCGGAGATGTGCGCGGTAGTTCTGTCGGGCGCCGTTGACGTAGCGATCGACGGGATGAAGCTCGGGACCGCCATGCGCGCCGGCGACGTGTTCGAGAGCGCCGCGGACGCCGCATATGTGCCGCCCAGTCAGGCGCTCGAGCTCGTTTCGCGCAGCGACGCTCTGGTCGCCGTGGCCGCGGCGCCGCTCGCCGACCGGCCTGCGGGCCGCGCGCGGCTGATCGGGTCGAGCGAGCAAAGCGTGCGCACCGCAGGAGCCGGGAACTGGTCGCGAAGCATCCGCACCGTTCTCGGTCCTGACGACGACGCCGGACGTCTCGTGGTCGGCGAGACGATCAACCCGCCGGGCAACTGGTCGTCGTATCCGCCCCACAAGCACGACCGTCACGCTCCGCCGGAGGAGGTCGCCCTCGAGGAGCTGTACTACTACCGCTTCAAGCCGGAGACCGGCTTCGGCGTGCAGCTGATCTACAACGACCGCGATGAGTCTGCCCAGATCGTGCGCGACGGCGACGTCGTCGCAATCCCGTCGGGCTATCACCCGGTCGTCGCAGCTCCCGGTTACTCGCTCTACTACCTCTGGGTGATGGCCGGCGAGGGGCGCATGCTCGCTCCGTACTTCGACCCGACGCACGCGTGGGTGCAGGACACGTCATGAGGCCGCATGGGCGCGATTTCCAACGTGGCGCTTGAAGGACGGGTCGCCGTCGTCACCGGCGCGACCGGCTCGCTCGGACGCGCGGTGGCGGATTCGCTCGCCTCTGCAGGCGCTGCCGTCGGTCTGGTCGCCCGGTCGGTCGACAGGACCGAGGCGGCGGCCGCCGAGCTTCGCGTCGGCGGCTCGGACGCCCGGGCGTTCAGCGCCGACGTGATCGACGTTGCGCAGCTGGAGTCCGTCCGCGACGAGGTGCTCGAGCGTTGGGGACGCGTCGACATCCTCGTCAACGCTGCGGGCGGGAACGTGGGCGCCGCGACCGTCGGCGAGAAGTCGTTCTTCGAGCTGCCGCTCGGTGCGCTAGAGGGGGTGATCGCCCTGAACCTGCACGGGACGCTGTTGCCCAGTCGTGTGTTCGGTGCCGTGATGCTTGCCGAGCCGTTCCCGGACGGTGGGAGGTCGATCGTCAATCTCTCCTCGATGGCGGCGCGGCGCGCGATGACACGCGTCGTCGGCTACGGCGTCGCCAAAGCCGCAGTGGACAATCTGACGCGGTGGCTCGCGGTCGAGCTCGGTCGGGAGAGCGGCGGACGTGTTCGTGTGAACGCCGTGGCACCGGGATTCTTCCTCGGCGAGCAGAATCGGGATCTCCTGCTCGAATCCGACGGCACCCCGACCGCACGTGGTGAGACGGTGCTTGCGCGCACGCCGGCCGGCCGTTTCGGGGAGCCGAGCGAGGTGGGCGACGCAGTCGTCTGGCTTTCAAGTGCCGCAGCGTCGTTCGTCACCGGCGTCGTGTTGCCGGTCGACGGCGGGTTCGATGCATTCAGCGGCGTCTAGCGAGGCGACAGCGCACGGGCGCACGTACGTCCGCAGAGCATGTGGCGGCAATCAGCACACCGCCACATGCTCTGCGCGAACGGATTCAGGGGGTCAGTGTTCGACCACTGCGATGGCGGTGGAGGGAACTGCCACCGGCCGTTCGCCGATTCCTACGACATCGAGGACGATCAGTCCGAGGTTCGCGGCGGCAACTGCCGCGAGTGTTCCGCTCACCGGACCCAGTGGTGGGACGTGGTAGCCGAACCACGCGCCGAGAAGTGCGGCGCTGAGAACTGTCCCGAGCCCGACGAGCTTGATTCTTGGGCTCGAGTCGCGCTTCAGCCAACCGCAGTAGACGGCGAGTGCCACGGGCAGGCCGATCGAGATGACGACGAGTACCTGATCGTCGAGGGGGACGGTTGGCAGGGTGGTCAGGGCGACGAGCAGGCCGAGGCACCAGCCGCCGAGTCCGAGAAGGACGGCGTAGAGCGACCGGACGGCTGCGCTTCCCTTGCGTCCGAAGCTCGCCTGCTTGAGCGTGCGGACGGTCATCCAGAGCAGCGAGAGAACCGTCAGTGCTGCGAGGCCGAGCAGGACGCCGAGGATGTCCTTGGCGTACCCGCCTTGGCTGGAGCTTGGGTTGAAGTCGACCTTGTTGTGGGTGTAGAGGGACGTGTCGACCTTGCCGGTGTCGAAGTAGGTGTTGATCAGACGGCTGCCGGCTTCCGGTTCGTAGGGCCAGAAGTCGTCGGCGTGGCCGATGTTCGGGAGCACGACCTCGCGGCCGTTCGCGAGGTGAGGCAGAAGCTCGCGGGTCGCATTCTCGGGCGGCGTTGCGCCGTCGAGGGCGCCGCCGATCAGCAACGTCGGAACGTTCGAGTTTTGCACGTGGGTGTACTCGTTCTCGTCCGGGTTCGCCGGCCAGGCGTCGAGGACGTGGCCGCCGGCCCAGATCAGGTTGTTGCCGGCAGCACTGATCAGCGATCCGCGGTTTGCTCCCGACGCGTAGAAGTGCTTCGCGTACGTCGCGTCGCTGCGGCCGATCGCCGCCAGGTCGCCCCAGGCGAACGAGTGCGGAAAGGCGATCTGTGCCATCACGGACAGGAACCACGCGCCGCTTGCGTCGCCCTTGTCGGCGGAGAGCAGTGTGTTGATTGTTAGTGGCGAGGCGATCGGGCCGCCGCCGGCGGAGGTCTCGTTCATCAGGCCGAAGAACGCGGCGGTTCTGAAGTCGCCCTTCTTGATCGGCAGGAACAGCCAGTGACTGGGAACGTGAGCGAACGAGGACTTCACCGACGCGGCCAGATCCGGCGTTTGGCTGCGACAGCTCGTCGCCTGGGCGCAGAGCGCCGCATAGCGGCCGATCTGCTCGTCGGTCGTCTTTGCGTTCCAGAGGAAGTTGCCGGGTGGATTGACGCCGATCATCACCGAGCGATGGATGCTCTTCGGGTAGCGCCAGGCATAGATCATCGCGACGCGGGTGCCCGCGCTTTCGCTCACCAGGTCGATCTGGTGGTAGCCGAGGGCGCGGCGGGCCGCCTCCAGGTCGTCGACTTCTTCGGGGATCGAATAGCCGGCCAGATCGACACCATCGCTGCGGAGCCGGTTGGCACACGACCGGTACGCCGCGGCGACGGCGCGGTACGTCTGCTGGCTGAGGAGGTCACGCGAGTGCTCCATTGCCGAGCTCACCCCGGGGCAGTCGAGCCGGCTCGATCCGTCGACGCCGCGATAGCCGACGAGCACGAGGTCGTGCTTGGCGGTGAAGCGGCTCGCGTCCGGGAACGTCATGTTGCTGATGCCGGGGCCGCCCTGGAGGCGGAAGATCGGGACACCCGGATGGGCCGAATGGGCGTGAATCACTGTGACCGGAAGTGCGATCAGGCGCGACTTCGGATCATGGCGGTTCTCGGGCACCACGAGCGTTCCGCAGTCGGCGGCGTAGGCGCCCTTTTCGGTGCTGTAGGTGCATTTCTTGAGCGTCAGCTGGCCTGCATGCGCGCCGGCAGGCACGGAGACGGACGTAGAGGCGCCGGAGAAGTGGAGATAGCCGAGCGCGAGCGTGAGGAGGGCGATCAGGGTCAGGCCGGTGATCCGGCCGAGACTGAAGCGTCTGGTCGAGGGATGCATGGCTCGTCCTTTCCTGTTGGTCGTGCAGGGGCGGATTTCTTCAAGCGCGTCATGGGATCTGCACCTCGCTCACGCTCGTGGCGGTCGTGCGATCGGCGACGAAGGAGGGCAGCAGCGCGAGCGCGTCTTGCTCGTTCGCTGCCTCGACCGTCCACCAGATCGCGTGCCCGCCTGAGCGGCAGGAGGCGAGCGTCGGAAGGTGGCGAAGCCGGCTTCGGTGCCCTTTGAAGGACGCGAAGACGGCGCCGCACTCGTCCGGCTCGTGCTGGTGATGGAGCAGGTACTGGGTCATGCAACGACCCTGCCGCTGCCGGGCCGCGCGTTCATCAGGGCAGCACCCTGATCCCGCACCCCTGACTTTGAGGTTCCGAGACCCTGATCTATGGTGCTGAGGAGAGAAAATGGGCGCACAAACCGGCCACCTCGTCGGCCGTGCTGAGGAGCTCGGCTCTCTGGGTCGAGTCAGGGCCGAGCTCGATCGAGGGCGCTCCGTCGCTGTTCTGCTCATCGGCGAGGCGGGCATCGGCAAGACACGGCTCCTCACCGAGTTCGGCGCACGGGCGGACGCCGAGGGAGATCTCGTCCTCTCGGGCGCTGCATCCGAGCTGGAGCGCGATCTCCCGTTCTCGCTCTTCGTCGACGCGCTCGACGAGTACGTGCGAGGACTCGACCCGGAGTTCTTCGCGCCGCTCGAGGACGACGTCAGGACGGAGCTCGCTCACGTCTTCCCGGCGTTGACGACGCTCGGCGGCGACCGCCCGTCGGCGCTCCAGCACGAGCGGTATCGCAGCCACCGGGCCGTGCGTGCCTTGCTCGAGCAGCTCGCGTCCACGCAGCCGCTCGTGCTCGTGCTCGACGATCTGCACTGGGCCGATCCGGCCTCGGTCGAGCTGCTCGGAGCGCTCCTGCGCCGGCCGCCGTCGGCGCCGGTCATACTGGCGCTCGCGAGTCGCCCGCTCCATGTGCCCGAGCGACTGTCCACGGCGCTCGAGCGAGCCACGCGCGCCGACCAGATCACGCGCATCGAGCTCGGGGCGCTCAGTGTCGAGGAGGCCCGCGAGCTACTCGGCGACGTGGGAGAGCGCGTCGATGCGGACGTCCTCTATGCCGAGAGCGGTGGCAACCCCTTCTATCTCGAGCAGCTTGCCCGCGCAGGTGGGGCAACGGCAGTGCAAGACGAGGTGTCGCTGCCCGGGATCGGCGTTCCGGCGCCCGTCGCCGCGGCTCTTGCGGAAGAGCTCGCCCTGGTGTCCGACACGCAGCGTCTCGTGCTCGACGGGGCGGCGGTGGCCGGTGACCCGTTCGAGCCGGAGCTCGCGGCGGCGGCGGCCGCGCTGACGGTGCCGACCGTCATGGAGGCGCTCGACGAGCTGCTTAGGACCGATCTCCTCCGCACGACCGACGTCCCGCGACGGTTCCGCTTCCGCCATCCGCTCGTACGCCGCGCCGTCTACGAGGCGGCGGCTCCCGGCTGGCGCCTCGGCGCACACGAGCGGGGCGCCGAGGCGCTCGCGGCGCGGGGCGCTCCCGCCATCGCGCGCGCCCACCACATCGAGCGCTCGGCGCGCGAGGGCGACGCCGACGCCGCCTCCGCCCTTCGCGAGGCCGGCGAGGAAGCGGCCCGGCTTGCGCCGGCAAGCGCGGCGCACTGGTTCGGAGAGGCTCTTCGCCTGGAACCTGCCAACGCGCCGCCAGAGGAGCGGATCGAGCTTCTCTTCGCCCGCGCGCGTGCGTTGACGGCGGTGGGGCGCCTCGACGACAGCCGCAGTACGTTGCTCGAGGCCCTCGATCTCGTGCCCGACGGCGCCGACGTGCTGCGAGCCACGCTCGCCCGCGCGTGCGCAGGAGTGGAGACGAATCTCGGGCTGCAGGAACAAGCCCATGAGCGTCTCGTGCGCGCGCTCGAGGAGCTCCCGGATCAGGGCTCCCGCGAGGCCGTGGCGATCATGATCGAGCTCACCGCCAACGCGTTCTGGCGTACGAGTTTCGGGGAGATGCACGAGGCAGCCGAGCGCGCGGTCGAGGCGTCGAGGCGACTGGGCGACGTCCCCATGATCGCGGCGCCTCTTGCCCAGCTTGCGATGGCGGATTCGCTCGTGGGGGCCCCCGGCGGTGCAGAGGCGAATCATGCGGAGGCGGCGAGGCTTGTCGATTCCCTGTCGGACGACGAGCTCGGCGGTCATCTCGTGGCCGCGGCCTGGCTGGCCGGCGTCGAGCTCTACCTGGACCGGTATGCCGCCGGCGAGGCCCACGCCAGCCGCGCCCTGGCCGTGGTCCGCGCCACCGGCCAGGGGGAGCTCTATCTCCTCCTGATTGCGACGCTCGGCGGCCTGTTGCGCCAGCGGGGGAAGTTGGCCGAGTCGGCGGAGCTGCTCGACGCCGGAATCGAGGCGGCTCGGTTGCTGGGCAACTCGCACGCGCTGTGCTGGACCCTGCTCGGCCGCTCCGCCGCCGCGCTGCGCAGCGGGGACATGGACCTCGCACTCGCCACTGCACAGGAAAGCGTCGACCTTAGCCAGGGCGAAAGCAGCTTCCACTCGTCAGAGGGAGCTGCGGATCTCGCCGCAGCCCTGCTCGAGACAGGCGAGCCTGAGCGTGCGGTCGAGTTGCTCCTCGAGTCATCCGGTGGCGAAGAGCTGACTCTTATCGCCGGGAGCCCGAGAGCGCGGTACCTCGAGGTGCTGACGCGCTCGTGGCTCGCGCTAGGTCGCCACGCAGAGGCGGAACGAGCAGCCGCCGTCGCGGAGGCCTGGGCCTCGACCGTGCAGCTGCCGATGGCCGCCGCCTGGGCCGAGAGAGCAGCGGCGGCCGTTGAGCTGGACGGCGGCGACCCCGCGCGTGCAGCAGGGCACGCACTCGCGTCCGCGGCCGTCGCAGACGAAGCCGGAGCGCCGGTGGAGGCCGCTCTCTCGCGCCTGCTCGCCGGACGCGCGCTCGTGCGAGCGGGCAATCGTGAGAGGGCGACAGCCGAGCTTCGGCGAGCGGCCGAAGACTTCAGGGACGCTGGCGCCCTCCGCTACTGCGGGGAGGCGGAGCGGGAGCTTCGCAAGCTCGGCCATCGAATCCAGCAGCGCACGCGGCCGGGCGGGCCGGCCGGAACGACGCTCGAGTCGTTGACCGGACGCGAGCTCCAGCTCACCATGCTCGTGTTCGACCGCAAGACGAATCCGGAGATCGCGAGGGAGCTGTTCCTCAGCCAGAAAACCGTCGAGACGCACCTGCGGAACATCTTCCGCAAGGTGGGCGTGACTTCGCGGGTCGAACTCGCCCGCGCCGTCGAGCGGGCGCAGCGCGCAACGTCGTCGTAGCCCAGCGGCGGCGCGCCTGTGCGAGCTTCCTTCACCAGACCGCCTCAGGAGATCGCGAGGGACCACGAGGGTCGGAAGCTGGGTTGGGTCAGCTTGCCACCGCGTTTCGCGACTGGGGCCTGTGTCGGCGCCGCACGGTAGGTCTCCTTCACGGCTGCGCGGCATTTTTCATTGCGTGGGCCGTCCTCGACCAGGCAAGACAGCATGCGCTGTGATGCTATGATGCCGTGATGCCGAAGCAGCGGACGACGGTGACCCTCGACGAGGGGGTCCTGCGCGCCGTGCGGGTCAAGGCAGCTCGTACCGGCCGGCGCGACAGCGAGGTGATCGAGCAAGCGCTGCGGCGCGATCTCGGCCTCGAGCTGCTCGAACAGATCTGGGCCAAGGCGAACCTCGGTGAGGCCGAGGCATTGACCCTCGCGGTCGAGGAGCAGCACAAGGCCCGCCGCGGCTAGTGCGCGCGCTCTTCGACGCCAACTTCCTCATCTCCGGGCTGCTCTCGCGTACCGGAGCCCCCGCGCGTCTGCTCGCTAAATGGCTCGAGGGGGAGTTCGAGCTTGTCGTCACGGAGCGCTTGCTCGCAGAGCTCGAGTCCACGCTCGCGCGCCCGAAACTGCGGCGTCACCTCGACGAGGCGGAGATCAGCGGATTCCTGGAGCTCTTGCGCGGTCTTGCCGAATGGGTCGCGGATCCGCAAGCGGGGCCCCGCGTCACCTCGAGAGACCCCAGGGACGACTATCTGATCGCGGCGGCGGCGTCCGCGCACGCCACGCTCGTAACCGGAGACGCGCACCTGCTGGAACTCGAAGACTCGATCCCCGTACTATCCCCACGCGCCTTCCTCGACAGCATCGACTCGCACCAGCGGTCGTAGCAGGTGATCGTCCTGCCGAGGTCTCGACTTGGCTATGACTTGAGATATCCGGCTAGGTTCATCAGCGAGGACGCCATGCCCGCGGCGTGATCCTCTGCAGAGATGCCGTCGGGGACGTTGTCGGCAGTGATGTCGACGCGCGCTGATCCATCGATGGCGGTTACCTCCCAGGTCATCGTCATCGTGCCGGCGTAGGCGGGATCGTCAGAGACGAAGTCGACCTCCTGCACGACACGAACACCGGGGACGAGGTCGACGACGCGCGCTTCGACGATATCCGTGTCGGCCGTCGCCTTCCCCTGCGAGGGAGACGCATCGGCGTAGGTCAACACCAGTCGATATGAGCCGCCGGGGCGCAGATCGAATCGTTCGAACCTGCCTGTCATCCCTCGCGGGGGAAGCCAGACCATGAGGGCGTCGGCATCGACGAGGGCGGCGTAGACCCTTTCGTGTGGAGCGCGAATGACCCGGGACGCCGTGTCGGTACGAGGCACTGCTCGATGCTAACGACGGCTGGAAGCGGCGAGTGGTGTCGATGCGTGGGACCCGAGACGGGTACGGTGAGCCGATGGCTGTCGCGGTGGTGCGATGAGCTGGCCTGTGCTTCCTTTCGAGGACTGGCGTGCGACGTGTGACACGCTGCACGCGCACACGCAGGTGCTGGGCAAGCTTGCGGTGGCGCTCGCTCCGCCCGAGCCCCAGCTTCAGCATGCGGCTCTGCGGTTGAGCGCGCGCGGCTGGGAGACGCTGCCGCTGCCGGCGCCCGACGGCTCGGGCGCGTTTGTGGTCGCGCTCGACCTGCGCAGCCACGAAGCGGTCGTCGAGCACAGCGACGGGCGTTTCCGGCGGGTCGCGCTCGCGCCGGATCGGCCGGTCGGCGAGGTCACGCGCGAGCTGCTCGCCGCGGTCCGTGCCCTCGTCGGTCCCGTCGAGATCAGCACCACCCCGCAGGAAACGCCGTGGACGACGCCGCTCGACGAGGACAGCGAGCACGCGACCTACGATCCAGTCCAGGTCGCCGACTACTTAGCCGCAGCCACCCAGGCTGGGCTCGTGCTCGCGGCCCTGCGAGCTCCGTACCGCGGCCGCTCGACCCCGGTCAATGCGTGGTGGGGATCGTTCGACCTCGCCGTCAGCCTCTTTTCCGGCGAACCGGCGAAACCGCCATCCCAGGACTTCATCGTCCGCAACTCGGGTGACGCACAACAGATCGAGGTCGGCTGGTGGCCGGGCGATCACCGCTACCCAAGCGCCGCGTTTTACGCCTATGCGTACCCGCCGCCGGAAGGCTTTGCCGAAGGGAAGCTCTCACCCCCGAGCGCACGCTGGGACGAGACGCTCGGCGAGTTCATCCTCGACTGGGACGACGTCCGGACCTCCCCCGACCCCCACGAGACCGCACTGGGCTTCGCCCGCTCGGCCGTTGAACACGGTTGCCGGGTCTGCAACTGGAACCCCGCACTCCTGGCGAGCATGGAAGGCGAACCGCCGCCCCTCACCTGACCGCAGTCCGGGCTCGGCCTCGGCGACCTCGGCACGTCGACTTGGAAGGCGGAGGTCCTCGGCGTACGATCGGCGCGTGGACGCGCACGCTGCCGGATCAGGCGAGCACGGCGCGGGGCCGCAGCCGTCGCTCCGCTACGGCCAGGCGCTCCAGAACGTCTCGGCCGTCATAGCGCCTGCCACGCTGCTGACCGGAATCGCCTTCTACTTCGGCTGGCGGCGCGTCAACGCGTTCGACGGGTACTTCGGCCTAGACTCGGGCGCGCTCGGCTACTCGACGCACGACTACATCCTCAACAGCCTCAACGCGCTGTTCCTGCCGGTGATCGTCGTCCTCTTGGTGCTGATCGGGCTGGCGCTCGGCCATGCCTACATCATCGATGCCCACAGCTCAGGCCGGAGGTCGCCCAAGACGCTGCACCTGCTCAGCCAGGTCGCGCTGATCCTAGGCGGACTGCTCCTGATCGTCGGCGGTCTCGCCGCGTTCGCCGTCTTCCCGTTCAACACGCCGTACCTGGTCGCGACGCTGTTTCCCGCCGCGGGCGTGCTGCTCATCGCGCACGCCGTCCACCAGCGCGAGCGGCTCCGCGGCGATCCGCCGCTGTCGACGGCCGCACGCGTCTTCGTCGGCCTGTTCGTCGCGGTCTGCCTCTTCTGGGCCGCAGGCCTCTACGCACAGAAACTCGGGCGCGACGAGGCGGCGAGCGTCGCGGGCCACCTCGACGAGCTGCCCGGCGTGACGTTCTCGACCGGCTCCAGACTCGCGTTGCCCGGAGCCGTACCGATCTCTGCATCGGCGTACGGCTATAGCCACCTGCGGCTGCTCGCAGTCGGCAACGGGACGATGTTCCTCTTACCGGACGGTTGGCGGCGCGGACACGGGAGTCTCTTCCCGGTCCCCCAGTCGTCCACGACGCAGCTCGAGTTCATTCCCCCGACCAGCCGTCCGTCGGGCTCGTTCGTGGCACAGGGAGCGACCGGCGAAACCCCGCAGGTATTCACGCCGCCGGTGACCGGGCCCTACTGGCGCGCGTCACTCGGACCGCTCGTCGCCACCGAGGCTGCCCCGGAGTACGGCAAACCGACATCGCTCAGACTCTTCAATCGGAGTAGCACTCTCTCGGACCTCTCGCTCGTGGTGAAGCTGCCGGGGCACGCGCAGCCGATCATCGCCGGAGCCGCCGCGCGCTGCCGCGTCGACGGAAGTCGATCGGCGTGCGCTCTGAGCGCGATCCCGCGCGGTCGAGCGGTCACGCTCCACGTCTCGTCGACGGCGCAGCACGCGGTGGCGGGACACGTGGTGATCGGCCTTGGGAGGTTCAGGCTCAAGAAGTCGCTGACGCTCGCGGCCCGCTGAGAGCCTCGAGCAGCGCGCGGCCGCGCGGCGTGCCGTGGCCGGTGCACGCATCCCAGGCGTGCCGCCGGGCGCGATAGGCGCCGTTCGAGCCTCTCGCCACGTCGTTGAAGACCGCGCGGTCGGGGTTCTCGTAGAGCAGCGGGTTGATGAAGCCCGCCGGCGAGCCGAGGCGCTGGTTCAGCTGGGCGACGAGCGCTGCCCACAGCGGAGCGACGGCGCTCGTGCCTCCGAAGGGATGGTCGGTCAGGCCGTCGCCCACGAGGTAGCCGGTCTGCGGATCGGCGTTTCCCGAGACGTCCGGCACGCCGCGCCCGGGACCGGCGCCCTCGTTGATCGAGGCGGGGACACGCACGTTGGCCTGCCACGACGGGACGTCGTAGTGCGCGCTCACGCCGCCGCCCGTCGAGTTGCCGTCGTGGTCGTTCCACACGACCTCGGCGATCCCGCCGTCGATCTCCTCGAGGTGCGTGCCGCCGCAGGCGAGGACGTGGGGGCTCGACGCCGGGTAGTCGACGTGGGCGACACGACCGCCGACGCCGTCCCGCCAGCCGTTGTCACCGGCTGCGGCGCAGACCGTGACGCCGAGCGCGGCGGCGGTCCGAAACGCGTGGTCCATCGCACGCCGGCCCTGCTCCGTCCACTGCTCCTCGGCCTGACCCCAGCTGATCGAGAGGATGGACGGCTTGCGCGGATCGAACAGCGCGGTCGTCACGGCGTCGACGAAGCCGCGATCGCTCGCGGGCGCGAAGTAGACGAGTTGCTCGGCGCCAGGCGCGATCGCTCCGATCACTTCGATATCGAGCACGACCTCGCCGTCGGCGGCGTGGCTACGTCCGGGGGAGTTGCGGACGCCGTCCACCGAGACGGCAGTCAGCCTCGGCATCGGTTTGCCGAGCTTCTCGAAGTAGCGGCGGAGCTTGGAGCGGAGAAAGCCTCCGCCGAGCTCGATCACGGCGATGCGCTGGCCGCTCCCGTCGAGGTCGTGCGGGAAGTCGTAGAGCTCGGCGATCCGTGAGGGCGTGAACGAGGTGTGCTGCGCCTGTTCGACGCGCTCGTGCGGGACGACGCGATACGAGGTCGTCGCCTGCGGCCGGTCGTCGAGGCCGAGGACGGCTTCGATCGCCGGCGCGACCGAGGCCGGAACGTGCAGGTGTCCCGAGCGGCCCCGGTAGGCGCCCTCGGGCGAGCGGTAGTGCGAGAGCCGGGTGCGGAACGCCGCTTCCATCCGTGCGGCAGGTCCGGTGAGGACGACGCTGCGGCGGCCGGCGCTCGCCTGCCGGACGCGGAGTCCGTGCTCGGTCGCGAAGTCGACCACCGCTGCGAGATCCTTCGGGGCGGCCCCGTAGCGGGCCGCGTACTCGCGGCGTGTGAGGTGACGGCGCTCGCCGAGCGGTTGCCGGCCCAGCTCTTCCGGTTCGGGCAGCAGCGCGCGCGGACGCACGAGCACGGTCACCTCGACCGGCTCGTCGGACGGGACCGCGCCGGTCCGGCGCGCTCCCGGCAGCGGCTTGCGCGCGCTGCCGCCGACCCTCGTTCTACTTGTCGTCGCCGCCGGAGGGCTCCTCCTCGTCGCGCTCCTCGAGCCCGCGCTCCTCGAGCGCCGCGCTCCTCGAGCCCGCGCTCTTCGAGACCGCGCTCCTCGAGACCGTGTTCGTCCGGCTCGTGCTCGTGGTCGCCGTGCGTCTCCTCGCTCATACCGGGACTCCTTCCGCAGCTTGAAGAGCGAATCTACCCCGCTACCCGAACGGCAGCAAGCTGGGCGATGCTCGCGACCGCACCCTTCGCCTCGGCGATCCGGCGCGCTTCGGCGAGCAGCCGCTCGGCCTCGCCGGTCTCGTCCGCCGCGGTGGCGGCTTCGGCGGCGGCGAGGAGCGCGACGATGGCGAGCTGCGGGAACTCCGAGTCGCCGAGCCGCCGGCACGCCTCGGTTGCCAGCTCCACCGCCTCCGGCGCGGAGCCTTGGCGCGCTCGCACGCGTGCGAGCGCCGAGCGCCAGAGCACGTGCGCGATTACGTCGTGGGAGGCCGCATCGGACGCGACCCGCCGGGCCAGCTCCTCTGCTTCGTCGAGGCGTCCGAGCCTCGCCAGGGCCTCGGCGAGGAGTGCCCGGTGCGTCGTCGCCGACGTGGCGGCACCGATCTCGTCGAACGCCCCGGAGGAGGCGCGCAGCTCGCGCTCGGCGGCAGCAGGATCCCCGGCGAGCAACTCGATCTGCGCCCCGACGAACGACTGGGCCGCGCGGCGGAAGCGCAGGCCGAACTCCTCGGTGGTCGCGGCGGCGTCCCTGAACATCCGGCGCGCCTCGTCGAACTCGCCGCGCATGGCTACCAGGCCGGACAGGCTCGTCTGGATCGAGCTCCGCAGCGGCCTGTCGAGGTCGAGCTCGTCCGGCAGGCCCTCGAGTCGGGAGATCGCCTCGTCGACGGGAGTCGGTCCGTGCAGCAGCGCCTGTCCGAGCAGCCCGGCGAGCGTCCCGACCGTATCTGTGCCCGCCTGCGCCCGTCGCGCGTGCTCGAGCGCGCGCTCGATCGCTTCGCCCCGCGCCCGCCAGCGGCAGGCGGCGAGGTCGCCGCTGCTCCGCAGCCACCACGCGCGGGCGAGCGCGAGCTCGTCCCCGAGCGGCTCGAGCTCGACGATCGCCTCTTCGGCGAGGGCGACGCTCTCCTCGACCGCCGTGTCGCCGGCGAAGGCGCGTACGAACTGGAGCTCGATGCGGGCGTGCAGCTCGGTGGCTCGCTGGCCGAGTGCCGCGGCTGCGTCCACGGCCTCGACGAGCGCGGACTCCGCACCGGGGACGTCGCCTCCGTTCAGGCGCGCGGTGCCGAGACCGGTGAGGACGGCGGGCAGCTCGCGGTCGTCGGCCGGAAGGAGGGTGCGCGCGCGCTCGAGCAGCGAGACCGTCGCCGGCGCGTCGGTGCGGCTGAGCGTCTCCTCGGCCGCGAGGCGGAGGAGACGGCCGGCGCGCGCGGCCAGCTCGGGGTCTCGCTGGCCGAGCTCCCGGCGCAGGAGGCTCGTGTGCTCGAGGTGGTAGCCCACGACGGCGGGCTCGGCGTCCGCGCCGTCGAGCAGCGCGGCAACCGTCTCATGCAGATCGGCACGGACCGTCTTCGGCATCGCCTCGTACACGGCCTCGCGGATCAAGGCATGCCGGAAGCGAAAGCCGTCGTCCGGGATCGAGATGGCGGGCTGGATCAGCCCGCGCCGCACGAGCCCGAACGCGCTCGCCTGTGCCTGCTCCTGCTCGTCCGCGGGCATCAGGCGGAGGACGGCTTCCAGCGAGAAGCTCCGGCCGATCACGGAGGCACGCTCGAGCACCGCGCGCTCCTCGGGATCCAGCCGGTCGAGCCGTGCGTGGAGGACACCGCGGATCGAGCCGCTCAGCGTGACGTCCTCGCCTCCCTCGCCGGCGAATGCCGCGAGCTGCTCGATGAAGAGCGGGTTGCCATCTGCCAGCTCGGCGATGCGCTCGCGCACCGCGGCCGGCGCGTCGAGCGCGCCGAGCAGTCCATGCGTCTCCAGGTCGGAGAGGCCCTCGAGCGTCAGCGTCGTCTCCGGCCGCGAGACCCACTGCGGCCGCCGTTCCGCGAGCTCCGGACGGGCGAGACAGAGAAGCAGCACCGGCGCGGAGCCGAGCCGGGCGCACAGGTGCTCGATCAGGTCGAGCAGGGTCTCCTCGGCCCAGTGGACGTCGTCGAAGACCGCGAGCAGCGGCCGCTCGCCCGCGAGCTCCTCGAACAGGCTCCGCGTCGCGGCGAACACCTCGTAGCTCGAGCCTTCGAGCACGCTCTCGTCCCTGCCCGCCTGCTGGAAGGCCGCCCGGATCGGCGAGAACGTCGTCCCCTCGCCGTACGGCGGACAGCTCGCGACGACGACGCTCGCCTCTCCTTCGAGCCGGCGGACGAGCTCGC
This sequence comes from uncultured Actinomycetes bacterium, assembly GCA_963696975.1. Classification (GTDB taxonomy): domain Bacteria; phylum Actinomycetota; class Thermoleophilia; order Gaiellales; family Gaiellaceae; genus Palsa-739. The sequence continues at coordinate 57,199 of CAVOMI010000007.1, forward strand.
GTGCGAGCCGGGATTTGCCGATGCCGGAGTCGCCGACGATGGTGACGAGGCGGGCGCCCGACGAGGCGGCCTCGGCGTAGGCGGCGTGCAGACGCTCGAGCTCCCACTCCTGGCCGACGAGCGGCGTGTCGTCGCGGCGCGGGATGGCCGTCGCGGCGGGATCGACCGACTCGAGCCGGAACGCGACCGTCAGGCCGGCCTTGCCCTTCAGCTCGAGCGGCTCCAGCGGCGTCGCGCGCACCGCGTGCTCGACGAGGCGGTAGGTCGACTCGCCGAGGACGATCTCCCCGGGCGCCGCCGCCTGTTCGAGCCGCTTGCCGACGTTGACCGCGTCGCCGCTGACGAAGCCGTGGCCGGCGGACGGATCACCGGTCACCACCTCGCCGGTGTTGATCCCGATCCGCACCTCGAGGTGGATCTCGTCGGCGTGATCGAGCTCGGCGACGCACTCCTTGACGTCGAGCGCCGCACGCACGCCGCGCAGGGCATCGTCCTCGTGCACCACGGGCACCCCGAAGACGGCCATGACCTCGTCTCCGACGAACTTCTCGACGGTGCCGCCGTGCGCCTCGATCACGGCCGCGGCCCGCTCGAAGAAGCGGAGCATGAGATGGCGGAGGGCCTCCGGGTCGAGCCTGCCCGCGAGCTCGGTGAATGCGACGAGGTCGCAGAAGAGGACCGTGACCGTCTTGCGTCCCTCGATTGTGCGACTCGAGAGCATGTCCATGTCCCGAACGTACACCCGCCGTCGCGTGTCGGCCAGGGACGAGCCGTCTCTGGCGTCTTAGCGGGCGGCTGCAGGCAGTATGGCTCCGCGGTCGACGGCCTCTTCGAGCACGAAGCGGGTGTCGGTGTTCTCGGCGAGCGTGAGCAGGGTCGCGTGGAGGCCGGCGCGTGTGTCGGCGTCGAGCGGCGCGAGGAACTCGTCCTCGACCTTCTGGACGATGGTGCGGAAGCGAGCTAGCTGGCGCTTGCCGGCGGGGGTGAGGCTGACGAGGTGGCGGCGACGATCGGTGACGTCCCGCCGGCGCTCGATCAGCTGCTTCTCCTCGAGGGCGTCGAGGATGCCGACCAGCATGCTCCGGTCGAGCTGGAGCGCGTCGGCGATGGTGGCCTGCGTCTCGCGCGCGCCTTCGTCGAGGAGCGCCAGGACGCTGTAGTGGTACGGGCTGAAGCCGACCTGCTCGAACTCCTTGAAGGCGCGGGCCTTGAGCCCGACGCCCAGCCGCGCCAGCAGGAAAGCCGGACTCTCGACGAGCTCGCGCGGAAAGCACGGGTTCTGCGCGTCAACGCTATCGGTGGGCGGTGTCTCCATATCGCAACAGACGAAGAGTAGCGCAGACCATCGTGGATGTGCTAAACAGTGGACTAAGTCCACGATATGAGGAGAACACGAATGAGCGCACAAAGCATGGCAACTGCCTCGGATGTCCGGGAAGGCGACAGGCGCCGCTGGCTGATCCTGTCGGTGCTCGTCGTGGCGCAGTTCATGGTCGTGCTCGACGTCGCGATCGTGAACGTGGCGCTGCCGACGATCAAGAACGACCTGCACTTCAGCGAAGACGGCCTGCAGTGGGTGATCACCGCCTACGCGATCGTGTTCGGTGGTGTGCTCCTGCTCGGCGGCCGGATGGCCGACCTGCTCGGTCGCAGGCGGATCTTCATGGCCGGCATGGCCGTGTTCACGATCTTCTCCCTGCTCGACGGCCTGGCCTGGTCCTCGGCTTCGCTGATCGCTTTCCGTGGCCTGCAGGGCCTCGGCGCCGCGCTGCTCGCGCCGGCGGCGCTGTCGATCCTGACCACCACGTTCAGGGAGGGACGCGATCGCAACGTCGCCCTCGGAATCTGGGGTGCAGCCTCCGGCAGCGGGGGCGCAGCCGGCGTCCTGCTCGGCGGCGCGCTGACCAGCGCGTTCAGCTGGTCCTGGATCTTCTTCATCAACGTCCCCGTCGGCGTGCTCGTGCTCGCGCTCAGCCCGCTGCTCTTGAGGGAGAGCCGCGCCGACCTCGACCACCGCCACTTCGACACGGCCGGCGCCGCGTCCATCACCGGCGGGCTGATGCTCCTCGTCTACGCGCTCACGCACGCGAGCCAGCACGGCTGGGCCACGACCGAGACGGTCGGGCTCCTCGCCGCCTCCGCTGCGCTCATCGTCGGGTTCCTCGTGATCGAGATGCGCTCTCCGGCGCCGTTGCTGCCGCTCCGCATCTTCCGCCTGCGCACGCTGACGGCCTCGAACATCACCGCCCTGCTGATGGGAGCGGCGGTCTTCTCGCAGTTCTTCCTGCTCACCCTGTACATGCAGCAGGTGCTGCACTACTCCGCCCTGAAGACGGGAGTCGCCTACATCGCACTCACGCTCTCGATCGTCGGCTTCTCGGCCGTCTCGCAGGCGCTCGTCACCCGCGTCGGCATCCGCCTCGTGCTGCCGGTGGGCATGGCTCTCTCGGCGGCCGGCCTCGTCCTGTACGCACAGCTACCGGTACACGGAACCTACTTCTCGAACCTGTTCCCGGCCTTCATCCTCAGCGGGATCGGTCTCGCCTTCGCCTTCGTGCCGATGTCGATCGGCGCGCTCACCGGCGTTCGACCGGATGACGCCGGCGTGGCCTCCGGGCTCCTGAACACGAACCAGCAGATCGGGGGAGCGATCGGAGTCGCCATCGCCACGACGATCGCCACCACCTACACGAGCCACTACCTCCAAGGACACCCCGGCGTCGGCCCGCTCGACGGAGCCGCGCTCACGCACGGCTTCCAGATCGCCTTCTACGTCCTTGCCGCCCTTGCAGCGCTCGCGGCGGTGGTCAGCGCGATCATGATCGAGCCGGGCGCGGCCGCGACCACCTCGAGCGAGGAAACCAGCGGCGAACTGACACCCGCACTCGAGGAGGCGGCCTGACATGACGAAGAGAGCCAGTACCACCGTTCGGTACGAGACGCGCACGACGATCGACAGCCCCATCAGCGACGTGTTCGAGCGTCTGGCCGACCTGGATGGCTACAGGACGTGGATGCGCCACACGGGCTTGTTCCGCCGCTCCGAGCAAACCTCCGACGGCCCTCTCGGCCAGGGGACGGTCTATCTCGACGCCACGAGGATGGGCACCTTCCGCGGTGAAGTGACCGACTACGAGGCACCGGCCAGGATCGGCTTCCGCGAGACGCTCCGCTGGTTCGGTTCCGACCTGATGGAAGCGCGACCGAACTACATCCTCGAGGCGGACCGGGACAAGACGATCGTGCACCACGTCGCGGAGGGTGAGCTTTTCGGCGTGATGCGGCTGATGAAGCCGGTCGCGGCCCTACTGGCGCGGAGCGAGCGGGGGCGAACTGTCAAGTCGTTGAGGCGCTCACTGGAGTTGCACTAGGCCCGCTCCACGACACCCGGGAGCGACGGTTGACCGTGGCGGAGCAACCGGACGAGCCGAGCCGTCCGACGAGACCTACGATGGCGCTGTGCGCTACCGCCGGGAGATCGAGGTCGCCACAGATGCTGATGCGACGTTCGCCTACCTGTCCGATTTCGCCAATGCGGCGGAGTGGGATCCCGGCATCGTCGAGGCCAAGCGGCTGACTCCGGCGCCGACCGCGGTCGGGAGCCGGTTCGAGGTGATCGCGCTCTTCCGCGGCAGGCGGCAGCGGTTCGAGTACGTCGTCACCGAGTTTCAGGAGGGGAAGCGGGTCGCTCTGCGCGGCGAGGGGACGAAGGCGCTCTCGGACGACGTGATCACGGTGGCTGCGGGCGAGCAGTGGACGCGCATCGTCTACGAGGCCGACCTGCGGCTCAAGGGCATCTACCGCCTCGCCGAGCCGTTCCTCGGCTCGACGGTCGGGCGCATGGGCGACGCCGCGCTCGACGGCCTCGCTGCGCGACTTTCACGCGCGCCCGAATGACGACGCCTCCAGCCGAGGTCGTCCCGCTGGCGACCGGTGCCGAGATGCGGCTCACCGGCGAGGGCGCGACCGCAGTCGTCTGCGTCAACGGCGGCCAATCGGGCGAGGTGGAGGGAACCTGGAGCGCCTCGCTCGAGTGGCTGGTGCGGCGGCTCGCGCCGCACTTCCGGCAGCTTGTCTTCGCCGAGGTGCGCTACCGCGTGAAGTCGTGGCGGCGTCTCGAGACATGCGTCGAGGACGCGCGGGCGGCGGTGGATGCCGTTGGGGCGGGGCGGACGCTGCTGCTCGGCTTCTCGATGGGTGGCGCGGTGGCGATCTCGGCCGCGGACGAGCCGTCGGTGGAGCGGGTGCTCGGGCTCGCTCCCTGGATTCCCGACCGGCTCTCGCTGGAGCCGCTGCGCGGCAAGCGGCTCGACGTCCTGCACGGGTCGCTCGACCGCTGGCTGCCGGGCATCCCGGGCGTGTCGCCGGCCTCCTCGCGGCGCGGGTTCGAGCGTGCCCGCGCCGTCGGCGCTGCGGGCCACTATCAGCTGATCCCGGGCGCGCTGCACGGGATCGCCTTGCGCGCGCGCTGGGGGCGGCCGCTGCCGCTTCCCCGCGCCGCAGCGTGGGAGCGGCGCGTGGCGGCTCAGCTCGCGGAGCTCTGAAGCCGGCGCCGCTCGCGCTGGGCTTCGTCGGGCACCCTGACGTTCCAGACGAGCCCGAGCCGCTCGAGACCCCGGATGATCCACCAGGAGACGTCGATCTGACCGCGGTCGAGGCCGTGGCGTGCGGAGGCGGGGAAGGCGTGGTGGTTGTTGTGCCAGCCCTCGCCGAAGACGAGCAGCGCAACGAGGCGGTTGTTCCGGGCCTCGTCCCGTGACCGGTAGTCCTGGCGGCCGAACATGTGGCAGATCGAGTTGACGCTGAACGTTGCATGCTGGTACGCGAAGATGCGGATCAGACCACCCCAGACGAGGCCCGCGAGGCCTGCCTCGACGGTGCCGCCGACGAGGTAGCCGATCGCGAACGGAAGCCCGAGGGTGAGCGCCACCCACAGCAGGTAGGCCCGGTCGATCAGACGGAGCAGACGGTCGTCGTAGATGTCCCGGCCGTAGTCGCGGCCCTGCTCCATGCCGAGGTTCGAGAAGAGCCAGCCGACGTGCGCGTGGGCGAAGCCGCGCAGCGCGCCGAGCGCGCCGTCGCCGTGGCCGACGTGCGGCGAGTGAGGATCGCCGGGCTTGTCGGACATTGCGTGATGCTTGCGGTGGTCGGTGACCCACTGGGTGAGCGGTCCCTGCATCGTCATGCAGCCGAGGATCGCGAGTGTCGCCTTGAGCGGCGTGCTCGTCTCGAAGCCGCGGTGGGTGAAGTAGCGGTGGAAGCCGATCGTCGTTCCGAAGGCGCAGAGGACGTAGAAGCCGGCGAACAGCGCGAGGTCGAGCCAGTCGAAGTGCACGCCCCAGAGCAGTCCCATCGCCGAGAGCAGGGCGAGGGGCGGGATCACGACCGCCACGAGCGTGACGGCCTGGCTGATCCGGCTGGTTCCTGACCGGACGGTGGCGACCCGAGGGTATGTGGTATAAGGTTCGTCCAAGGTGTGTCCAGACTATCAGTGCCCTACCGGCAAGCAGTCAACCGATATTCGCCGCCGGGCGAAGAGCGGTTGATGAAGATCGCGGTCGTCGGCAGCGGGGTCTCCGGGCTCGGTGCTGCGTATCTCCTCGCGCGGGCGCACGACGTGCACGTGTTCGAGCGCGACGGGCGCGCCGGTGGGCACGCGAACACCGTCGTTCACGACGGCCTCGCTCTCGATACCGGATTCCTTGTCCACAATGAGCGCAACTATCCCCTGCTCGGGCGTCTCTTCCGCGAGTTGGGTGTTGCCACACACGAGTCCGACATGTCGTTCTCGGTCAGTTGCTCCGGCTGCGGCCTCGAGTATTCCGGCCGGCGCCCGTTCGCGCAGCCCGCGAACCTTGCCAGGCCGGGGTTCGTCGGGCTCATGTGGGAGATCGGGCGCTGGCTGCGGACGGCGCGGCCCGGGGACGAGACGCAGTCGCTGGCCGAGTACCTCGACGAGCACGGCTTCTCGAGGCGTTTCCGCCGCCACTTTCTCGTCCCGCTCACCTCGGCGCTCTGGTCGACGGCGCCCGGGCGCGCGCTCGAGTTTCCGGCGGCGTACGCGATCCGCTTCTTCGACAACCACGGCATGCTCGGCGTCGGCCGCTTCCGCTGGCGCACCGTGACCGGCGGCAGCCGCCGGTACGTCGACGCGATTGCGGCGGGGCTCGGCGAGCGTCTCAGGCTCCAGAGCGGCGTCCGCTCGGTCCGCCGCTTGCCCGACGGTGTCGAGTTGCGGGTCGGCGACGGGGTCGAGCGCTTCGACCACGTCGTGCTCGCGACGCACGCCGACCAGGCGCTCGGGCTGCTCGAGGACCCGACTCCCCGCGAGCGGCGGGTTCTCGGCGGCTTTGCCTACACGACGAATGAGGCGATCCTGCACACCGACGCGTCCTACCTGCCGCGAACGCCGCGGGCCCGCGCCTCCTGGAACTACCGCCTCGGGGACGACGGCCGGCCGACGATCACCTACCACCTCAACCGGCTGCAGGCGCTCACGGCCGAGCGCGACTACTGCCTGACCCTGAACGAGCAGGTGCCGGACGAGCACGTCCTCGAGCGGTTCACATACGAGCACCCGCTCTACACGGTCGAGACGCTGCGCGCGCAGGCGGAACTGCCGCGGCTCGGCGGCGGGCGCACGCACTACGCGGGCGCCTACTTCGGCAACGGCTTCCACGAGGACGGCCTCGCAAGCGGCGTCGCGGCCGTCCGTGCGCTGGGGGTGGAGTGGTGAGGTCGGCGCTCTACACCGGGACGCTCGTGCACGCACGGCGGACTCCGACCCGGCACGTCTTCCGCTACCCGGTCTCGTACTGGCTGTTCGACCTCGACGAACTGGCCGAGCTGGAGAGGCGGTTGCGGCTCTTCTCGGTCAACCGGCGCAACGTCGTCTCGCTGCGTGACGGCGACCACTTCGAGGGAGCTGCCCCGCTGAAGCAGGCGGTCCTCGGGCTCGCCGGCGACCCGTCGATCGAGAGCGTCCTCATGCTCACTCAGCCGCGCGTGCTCGGCTACGTCTTCAACCCGGTCAGCTTCTACTGGTGCTACCGCGGCGACGGCTCGCTCGCCTGTGTCGTCTCCGAGCTGAACAACACCTTCGGGGAGCGGCTGCCGGAAGTCCTGCGGGGACCCGAGCTTCGCTACGAGCAGCGGAAGCGGCTCCACGTCTCTCCGTTCTTCGGGCTCGACCAGAGCTACGAGTACGCCTTCTCGCAGCCCGGGGAGGAGGTGTGGGCGCGCATCCACGTCCGCGACGACGACGGCGCCCGGCCGCTCACCGCCGTCCTGCACGGGCGCCGGCAGGAGCTGACCAACCGGTCGCTCGCCGCGGCCCTGCTCCGCTATCCACTTCAGCCGCTGCAGGTCACCGCGCTCATCCACCTCGAGGCGCTGCGGCTCTGGCGCAAGCGGGTGCCGTTCCACCACAAGCCGCCGTTCGTGCCGGGCGAGGGGAGCGTGCGCACGTGAGCGTCCGCGCCGAGCCCGTCGCCCGGCGAGGCCGCCCGCTCGAGCGCGCCGCGAGCGCGGTACTCGAGCGCGCGCTCGCCCGGCTCGAGGGCGGCACCCTCGAGGTCGAGCTCCCCGGGGACACCGTTCGCCGCTACGGCGCGGGCGCGCCGGTCCGGCTCACGATCCACGATGCTGCGTTCTTCAGGAGGCTCGCGACGCGAGGGAAACTCGGCCTCGGCGAGTCGTACACCGCCGGCGAGTGGGACTCCGATGACCTCGTCGCGCTCTTCGAGCTTCTGCTCCGGAACGCGGAGGCCGCCGGCTTGCGCCATGCCCGCGTGCGCAAGCTGCTCGAGTTGCGCCCGCGCCTGCACCGCCGCAACGGCCTCCTGCGCTCGCGCCGCAACATCGCGTACCACTACGACCTCGGCAACGACCTCTTCTCCCTCATGCTGGACGAGACGATGACCTACTCCTGTGCCGTCTTCGAGCGCCCCGACATGTCGCTCGCGGAGGCGCAGCGGGCGAAGTACGAGCGCCTTTGCCGGCTGCTCGACCTCGGCCCGGACGACCACGTGCTCGAGATCGGCTGCGGCTGGGGAGGCTTCGCGCGCCACGCAGCCGAGCGGCACGGCTGCCGCGTCACCGGCATCACGATCTCGCACGAGCAGGCCGCTTTCGCGCGCGAGCGTACACTCGGCCTGCCGGTCGAGATCCTCGAGCAGGACTACCGCACCGTCGAGGGCAGCTTCACGAAGGTCGTCTCGATCGAGATGATCGAGGCGATCGGCGCCGACCAGTTCGGCACCTTCTTCGCGACGATCGACCGCGTTCTCGGCCCTGGCGGCCGCGCGGCCGTGCAGACGATCCTCGTCCCCGAACAGCGCTGGGACCGCTACCGCCGGACGCCCGACTGGATCGAGCGCTACGTCTTCCCCGGCTGCCTGATCCCCTCGCTCGAAGCGCTCACGAACGCGGCCGCATGCCATTCGCGGCTCGGCGTCTACGGCGTGGACGAGATCGGCGATCACTACGCCGAGACGCTCGGCCACTGGCGCGCGAGCTTCCACCGACGGATCCAAGAGGTGCGCCGGCTCGGCTACGACCGCCGCTTCGAGCGGACCTGGGACTTCTACCTCGCCTTCTGCGAAGCCGCGTTCCGGATGGGGGCGCTCCGCGACGCGCAGCTCCTGCTCGCCCGGCCGGGGAACGCGGCGTGAACGCGTACGGGCTCCTGGACCGGCTCGGTTTCCGTGGGCTCGTCCGGCGTCTCTACCGGATCGAGGTCGTGGGTGCCGAGCGGATCCCGACGAGCGGGGCGGCGATTCTCGTCGCGAACCACGAGTCGATCTGGGACCCGTTCGTGCTCGGCGTCGCGACCCGGCGCGAGATCCACTACATGGCGAAGGCAGAGCTCTTCCGCCGCCGGCCGGTCGCTGCCGTCCTCCGCTCCTTGAACGCGTTTCCGGTGGAGCGCGGCGGCGGCGACCGGGCGGCGATCTCGGAGGCGGGCCGCCTGCTCGATCGCGGAGCGCTGCTCGGGATGTTCCCGCAGGGCACGTCGAAGCCGGAGCGACAGAACGGCTGGCACCGGGGCGCCGCGCGGCTCGCGCTCGTGACCGGGGCGCCGCTCGTGCCCGTCCGGCTGAGCGGGACACAGCCGCTGCCGCGCCGGACGCGGATCCGGATCGACGTCGGCGAGCCGATCACCGTGCCGGTCCGCCGTCCCACCATCGCTGCGGCGCGCGCGCTGACCGAGCAGATGGAGCAGGCGGTGACTGCGGCGTGATCGAGCATCGCTGGCAGCTCTGGCTGCTCGGCTGGGCCGCCTCGGCCACGCTCCTCGCCGTCCTCTACCTCTGGCAGCGCCGCACGCGCGACGCGACCGCCGTCGACGCCGGCTGGGGCGCCTCCCTCGTCCTCTGCGCGGTCCTCTACGCGACGCTTGCCCCGGGGTCGCTCCCGCAGCGACTCGCGATTGCGCTGCCGGTCGGACTGGAGAATCTCCGCATCGCCTCGCTCGTCCGCAACCGGCTCGGGAAGGGGGAGGACTCGCGTTACCGGGAGCTCCGCCGCCGCTGGCGCGAGAAGGGGCGCGAGCAGCTCACGTTCGGGATCTTCTACGAGGCGCAGGCGCTGCTGGCCGCGATCCTCTCCGTCCCGGCCCTGCTCGCGAGCTTCAACCGCAACAGCACGCTCGCGCCCGTCCAGTGGATCGGCATCACCCTCTGGGTCGCGGCCGCCGGGCTCGAGGCGACCGCCGACCGGCAGCTCGCGGCGTTCCGCCGCGTCCCCGCGAATCGCGGCGCCGTGATGGACCGCGGCCTCTGGCGCTACACGCGACATCCGAACTACTTCTTCCAGACGCTGACCTGGGTTGCGTACGCGCTCATCGCCGTCCCGGCGCCGTGGGGCTGGCTCGCCTTCGTCGCACCGGCGCTCATCCTCTACCTCGTCCTCTTCGTGACCGGCGTGCCGCCGGCGGAGGAGTCCTCGCTGCGCTCTCGTGGCGACGCCTACCGCCGCTACCAGGCGCGGACGTCGTCCTTCGTGCCATGGCCGCCGAAGCACTCGTCGACCGCCTGATCGCGTCGGGCCGCGTGCCCGACCCGCTCCTGCGCGCGGGCGTTCGCGCCACCTGCGCGACGCGGCTGCGCCGCGAGCGCCGCCGCGGGCCGGCCGCGAAGGAGGCGTTCGTCGAGCGCCTGCGCTTCTCGCCGATCGCCGAGCAGGTCGAGAAGCCGAACGAGCAGCACTACGAGGTGCCGCCCGAGTTCTTCCGGCTCGTCCTCGGGCCGCGCCTCAAGTACAGCTCCTGCCTCTGGCCCGACGAGGTCGAGACGCTCGTCGCCGCGGAGGAGGCGATGCTCGCGCTGACCTGCGAGCGGGCCGGCGTGGAGGACGGAATGACGCTGCTCGACCTGGGCTGCGGCTGGGGATCGCTGACCGGCTGGCTCTCGGAGCGCTACCCGGGCTCGCGGATCCTGGCCGTCTCCAACTCGCGGCCACAGCGGGAGTGGATCGAGTCGCTGCGGCTCCCCAACGTCCGCGTGCTCACCGCTGACGTCAACCGGCTCGAGCTCGACGGGCGCTTCGACCGGATCGTCTCGGTCGAGATGCTCGAGCACATGCGGAACTACGAGGCGCTGCTGGCGCGCATCGCGTCCTGGCTCGAGCCGGACGGCCGCTTCTTCTGCCATGTCTTCTCGCACGACCGGTTCGCGTACGCCTACGAGGAGGGCTGGATGACGCGGCGGTTCTTCACCGCCGGGACGATGCCCTCCGACGACCTGCTGCCACGGTTCGACCGCGATCTCGTGCTCGATCGGCACTGGCGCGTCTCCGGCCGCCACTACGCGCGCACCGCCGAGGCGTGGCTGGAGCGTCTGGACGCGAACCGCAGCGAGGCCGAGCGGATCGTCGGCCGCGCCGGTGTTGCCGAGTGGCGCGCCTTCTTCCTCGCCTGCGCCGGGCTGTGGGGCTACCGCGGCGGCCGCGAGTGGCTCGTCTCCCACTACCTCTTCGCCAGCCGCTCCGGCAGCCAGCGTGCGACGTAGGCGCCGTCGGGGTCGTGGAGCCGCGCCTGCCGCTCGGGGTTGAAGCGGCGGTTCGGGCGCGTGTCGGCACCGGTTCCCGCGACCCACTGCCAGTTGCCGCTGTTGGAGGCGACGTCCCCGTCGACCAGATGCTCCTGGAAGTGCGCCGCGCCGATGCGCCAGTCGATGCCGAGCTGCTTCGTCAGATAGGCGGCGGCGACCATCCGCTGCCGGTTCGGCACGTAGCCGTCCGCGAGCAGCTGGCGCATCGCCGCGTCGACGAACTCGACACCGGTCCGGCCCTGCTTCCAGGCCGCGACCGCCTCCGGGTCGTCGCGCCACGCGCGGCGGCCCGGGTGCAGGTCGCGCCACTCGAGCTCTGGCTCGGCGGCCAGGATCTGGGCGAAGAAGTCGCGCCAGCAGAGCTTGCGCAGCAGCTCCTCGTCGGCGCTCCGCGCGATCTCTGCCGGTGAGGCGATGCCGAGGTGGAGAAGCGCCGAGAGCGGCGCGTGCGGCTCGGGCAGCCGCGGTCCGGAGCTCACGGCCGCGGGCAGCGGACGCCCGCGCCACGCGCGCCAGTACGGGGTGAAGACGCGGTAGTGGCTGCGCGCTGCGGGCGTGAGCTCGCCCGGGGGCACGACCGCGATGCCCAAGAACGTGCGGAGCTCGAACCGCTCCCGCAGCCGGCGCTCGCGCCGTTGCGCGTGGGCGCTGACGTCCTCGCTCAGATGGACGACCTTCGGCGCGAAGCGGGCGACCTCTTCCACCGGGTCGCCCTCGACGACGACGAGCCCGATCGCCTGCCGCAGCTGATCGAGCCGTCGCAGCAGGAGCGCCGTCCGTCGGCGGGAGACCGAGAGCAGCCGGTCGTCGAGCACGAAGAGCGGCACGACGTCGCGGCACTCGCGCTGCGCGGCGGCGAGGGCCGGATGGTCGTGGGCGCGCAGGTCGCGCGTGAAGAGGACGACCCCGGTGCCGGTCATCCGAACAGCTCGTCGAGCCGCCGCGACCGGTACGAGAACAGCGCGCGTAGGAACGCGCCGTGCAGCGGTTCGAGCAGACGGCCTACCGGGCCGCCGCGCAGCCGGTACTCGACGTGGTCTCGCACCTCGGTGCCGGCCGCGACCTCGCTCAGCTCGTGCCGGTGCCGCCAGACGCGGTACGGGCCGCGCACCTGCACGTCCGCAAAGCCGGCAGGTGGATTCCAGTCGGCGATCTCCGCGACCCAGTCGATCAACCCCACCCGGTAGCGGAAGCGGGAGCCTTGCTCGACCTGCGCCGGCCTCTCGACGATGCGGAAACCCAGCAGGCGCGGGGTGAGCCGGGGGAGGTTTGCCGGATCGGAGAAGAAGTCGAACGTTTCCCCGATGCCGCGGCGCACGACGTGGCGATACTCGAAGGAGCGCGTGTCTCCACCGGCGGCCTCGGCCGCGATGCCCGCGAGCATCCCGCGAAAGACGAGGCCGTGAACCGGCAGCAGCGCGTACCAGTAGAGGAGGCCGGCGAGGCCCGAGGGGTCGAAGATCGCGGTCTGGCCGATGGTGGAGCCGTTCTCGTCGCCGTCCACCTCGAACTGGAGCCAGGCGCGTCCCGGTAGCCGCATCTCGGCGCGCAGACGAAGGAGCTTGTCCGGCTCGTACGCCTCGACACGCCAGAAGTCGAGCGTCGAGCCGACCGTCGGGGTCTCGGGATCGCGGCGGCCGCGGCGGACTCCGACGCCGCCCGCGGCCAGATCGACCAGACCGCGCAGATGCCAGAGGGCATTGCCGTAGTACCAGCCGCTCTGCCCCCCGATTCGGCGGATCGGCGCGAACGCACGCGCCTGCGGGACGGGCACCTGCCGAGAGCGCGAGTCGACCAGCCTCCCGCGCATGCGCTCCGGATCCAGCGGCTCCGCCCGTCCGCCCGTGCCGAGCGCGTCCGACCAGCGGGTCTCGGCGAAGGCGCGGTCCTCGTTCAGCAGCGCTCGCGCGATCGCCGCCCGGTAGCCGAGCGGACTGATCGGGAACTGTTCGAGCGCGCGCGGGTCGTGGACGATCGTCTCGTGGGGCAGGCTCTCCACGAGCTTGCGGCCAACCTGCGCGTAGACCGGGGTGACCAGCGCGAGCCAGAGGCTCGAGAGCCGGGGAGTGAGGACCGGAACCGGGACGAGCAGCCGGCGCAGCCCGCGCTGCCGCGCGTACTCCTCCATCAGCTCCCCGTAGGTGGCGACATCGGCTCCTCCGATCTCGAACACTCCGCTCGCGCCCGGCTCGAGGTCGAGCGCCGCGACGAGATAGGCGATGAGGTCCTCGACGGCGATCGGCTGAGTCCGGGTGCGCACCCAGCGAGGAGTGATCATCGCGGGGAGCCGTTCGGTGAGCGAGCGGACGAGCTCGAAGGAGAGGCTGCCGGATCCGATCACTATCGAGGCCCGGAACTCGACCGTCTCCACACCGGTCGATGCGAGCAGGCGACCGACCTCCTGGCGGCTCGCGAGATGCGAGGAGAGCTCGGGGCCGGACCCGAGGCCGCCGAGGTACACGATGCGCTGCACGCCGGCGTCGGAGGCCGCCTCGGCGAAGATCGCTGCCGCCGCCCGGTCGCGTTCCTCGAAGGCGTCGGTCGTGCCCATCGCGTGGATGAGGTAGTAGGCGACCTCGACGCCTTCGAGCGCGCGACGGACGGATGCGGCGTCGAGCGCGTCGCCGGCGACGACCTCGAGGCCCTCTCGCGGTGCGACCGCCTCCGGGCGGCGGGCCAGGCAGCGGACATGCTCGCCTCGCCCGAGCAGCGCGGGGAGGAGGCGTCCGCCGACGTAGCCGGTCGCACCGGTGACGAGGACCGTCCGTCCGGAGCTCATGCCCGGGCGGCCGTCTCGGCCGCGGCCACCAGATCGCCGTCGAGACGGTCGACGCTCAGCCGCCCGCAGAGCTCCTCGGACGCTCCGTGGCCCGAGAGAACGAGTGGCGCCGTGCGGGCCAGCCGGCGCAGCTCATCGCCCACGTCTTCGAGCAGTGCACCCTGCATGCTCGAGACCACGACCAGCTTCGGTCGGAACGCAGCCGCTGCCTTCGCGACGGACTCGACCGGCGTGCTGGCGCCGAGGAAGAAGATCCGCCAGCTGTGCGAGCGGAGGACGAGGCCGAACGCGATCAGTCCGATGTCGTGCAGCTCGCCGGGGGCGCAGGCAAGGATCGCGAGCGGGCCGCCGCCGCGGCTCCAGAAGCGGGACAGCGCGAGCAGCCGCTCGCGGATGACCGTGGTGGCGAAGTGCTCCTCCCCGACCTCGAGCTCGCCACGCTCCCATTCGTCCCCGATCTCGCGCAGCGCCGGGAGGACCAGCCCCCGTAGGACGGTCTCGAGCGCGAACCCGCCGAGCGCTTCGTCGAGGATCGAGTGGATGGCGCTCTCGTCGTAGGCATGCGCGGCGGCGAGTAGGCGCTCGCGCGCGTGTTCGAGGCCAACCTCTTCCGTGCGCACCGGCTCGAGGGTGCGGCGCGCTGCCTCGGCAGCGGAGAGACCTTCCGCGAGAGCGGCCTTCATCTGCCCGACGCGCTCGGCGTCCTCAGAGGTGTAGAGGCGAAAGCCTCCCTCGGTACGGATCGGCTGGAGGAGGCCGTAGCGGCGCTCCCAGGCTCGGAGGAGCTCCGGATTTACCCCGACCCGCCGCGCGAACTCGCCGATCCGAAGGGCTCCGGAGGGAGAGGCCACACGATCACTCTACACACATTGGACAGAAACTCGACGAGCCCCGGGGTTGGGCAGTGGCGAGCTCTACCGCGCTACCACTTCGAGCGGCGTCCGCGACGGCTCGTGTACATGAGCTTCGCGCGCGCGGTCTTCATGCCTGTGGCCTCGAACTGCTCGTGGTGTCCGAGCATTTTCGCGACCCGGCTGACCTCTGCCTGTTGCTCGGGCAGGACGAGCGTGATCCCTTGGCCGGAGCGCCCGGCGCGGCCGGTGCGGCCGACGCGGTGGACGTAGCCCTTGCCGTCCTCCGGCGGGTCGTAGTTGATCACGTGGCTGATCGCGTCGAGGTCGAGGCCCCGGGCGGCGACGTCGGTGGCGACGAGCGTCGTCACCTTCCCGCCGCGGAAGCGCTCGAGCGCTCGCTCGCGCGCGCCCTGGGACATGTCGCCGTGCATCGCGGCCGCCTCGACTCCCCGAGCGCGCAGCTTGTCGGCGAGCCGGTCGGCGCCGAGCTTCGTGCGCACGAAGACGAGGGCGAGCCCCCGCTCCTCGCCGAGTACGTCGATCAGCCGGTCGAGCTTGTCCGCGCTCGTCACAGCCACGAACTCGTGCTCGACGGGGCCGTCGGCATGGCGTGAGGGCAGCTCGGCCTCGAACCGCGACGGATTGATCGTGTAGGCCTGGGCGAGCCCGGCGACAGGCCCGTCGAGCGTGGCCGAAAAGAGCATCGTCTGACGTCTGGCCGGCAAGCGCCGGACGATCCGGTCGACCTGGGGCTGGAACCCCATGTCGAGCATCCGGTCGGCCTCGTCGAGGATGAGGATCCTGACGGACTCGAGCGAGATCAGGCGCCGCTGGACCAGATCGTTGAGCCGGCCCGGGGTGGCGACGACGACGTGCGCCCCGCGTAGGCGCTTCACCTGCGCCCCGACCGGAGCGCCGCCGTAGGCGGCCGCCGCACGAATGCCCTTCGGCTTGCCGAGCAGCACGAGCTCCTCGGTCACCTGCAGCGCGAGTTCGCGGGTGGGAGCCAGCACGAGCGCCGCGGGGGCCGGATCGCCGGCCGCGACGAGCTCGACGATGGGCAGCCCGAAGGCCAAGGTCTTCCCCGAGCCCGTCGGCGCCTTGCCGAGGATGTCGCGGCCCCGGAGCGCGTCCGGGACGACAAGGGACTGAATATGAAACGGCTCGACAATGCCGCGGGCGGCGAGCGCCTGCTCCACCTCCGCGCTCACGCCGAGCGCACCAAACGACTGTGACATACGGGTTCGACTCTCCTTCGATTCAGATTCGAGATGCAGACCCGAAACCATCGAAAGAGGGAACGAGAAACTGGACCTCACGGGACTGCCTGATGCTGTCCCTGTGATCAGGCTAGCAGCGGGTCGCCCATCACTGGCGCTCAGGAAGCGGCCGGCGTCCGTTGCTCCTCGACGGTTCGGCGGCTCGTGTGAGTAACGGCCGCAGGTTTCAAGATGCTCCCCTCGAAGCGGGCACCCAGAATCTGCGGCTGCGTCTCCTTCGGGGTCATTGCACGACGGATCGGCGTTGGCGACCACGAAACTGGGTGACGGCCGCACCCGAGAGATCGAGCTAGACCGCGTAGTCAGACGTGTTCCCAGTAGCGCTCCAGCGCTCGCTGCGGCGCGGAGTCCGGTAAGTCGGCGGCATGCTCGTCACGCATGAACTCGAGGGAGCTCTTGACGGACCGCTTCTGGCGCTCGTCGAGCTGTCCGACACGGTCGGTGAAGAAACGCTCGTAGAGGTCGTTCGCGTAGCCGCCGCGGAGCGCGCCGAGGACCCCCGCCCATTCGGCGCTGTCGAACGGCTGTAGCTCGGAGTGCTGATCCGCGGCCGTCTCGAGTGCTGCGAGGTCGAGCTCCTCCGCCCGGGTCAGCGTGAAGATCAGCTCGCCGGGGATCACGTCCGCGTCTTCGAACTCCTCGACCGCGAGACGCATGAACGCCGGAAGATAGAACGCATAGCCGGCCGCAGTGAGGAACGCGAGAGCCGAGCGATTCTGCTTCGGGGTCTCGCTCGGAACGTCGCGCCCAATGAAGCCCGGCGAACGCCGACTTGATCCGCTCCGCCTCGAGATGGCGTACCGCTCGTGTCGGGGACGATGTTCTCGTCGCCGGGATAAGGCGCGTCTGCAAACGCCTCCTCGATGGCTTACCGGCTCGTCGACGGACGCGTCATGAGCTTGACGGAGTATCGGGATTTCCTGGCCGCCGCCAACCCGCCGGCTGCCGGAGGCGGCGCGCCCTGACCCGCCCCTTGTGCGCTTCCGTCGGAGCGCCTATGGTCAGCGCAGGAGAGACTGCCGTCACGGATCGGAGGTTCGGGTGACCGAGCTGATCGAGCCCATGAGCGACGTCTCACCCGTGCGGCAGGTGGAGGCGCAATCCAGGCGAAACCAGGGCCATCCGCCGACCTTCGCCGAGCTCGTCTACGCCCATCACGACTGGTGGCGAGCGCGTCAGGCCGGTCAGCCCGACCCCGCGGCCGAGGCCGCCTTCGACTCCGTCCTCACCGCGTTCGAGGCACGGCACGGCCAGATCACCCGGGTCTACTGGTGCTCCGAGATCGAGAGCGCGGTCGCTCTGACCGAACGAAAGCGGTTCGGTGGCCTGCGCTCGCCCGTGTTCGGCTTCCACCGCGAGAGCGACTGGGCGACGCAGACCGCTCCCGAGGTCGCCGCCGAGCTGCACCGCTGCGACGAGCTCGCAGTACGGGCCAACGCCGTGTTGACCGGGGTGCGGCAGCGGATCTGCCTCGAGCTCGTGGTCTCGTGCGCCGCGCACCTGCTCAGCCTGGTCGACACACGCGCAGGCGCGGGCGACGAAGCGAAGACCGCGGCGGCCGTCGAGGCCGAGCGCGCCCAGATGAAGAAGGTGAAGGAGTACTACTGCGAGGCGGCCAACGGACAGGCGCAGCTCATCTACTTCGGCGGGATTGCCACGGTCATGGTCGCCCTCGCTGCAATCTGCACCCTCTGGCTGTCGCTCACCTGGGCGACCCCGATTGCTGCGCTCATCGCCGGCGCCATCGGCGCGGTCGTGAGCGTCGTCCAACGGATCAACAGCGGGAGCTTCGAGCTCGACTACGACGTCGGCGGGCCGTACATCTTCTTTCTCGGGGGGCTGCGGCCCCTGATCGGCGGCGCCTTTGCGGTGGCGGTCTCGTTCGCGTTCGACGGCGGGTTGCTCCACGCCCCGGTCGCCGCGACCGAGAACGCCGACCACCGCCGCCTGGCCTTGCTCGTGATCAGTTTCCTCGCCGGCTTCAGCGAGCGGTTTGCGCAGGACACGCTGACCGCGGCTCTGCCCGAAACCAAGAGCGCGCCGGCGCAGGCCCCTGCGGCTTCGCCCTCGTCCGGGACGGCTTCTTCCCCTTCCCCGGACACATCAGCAGAAAGGAGCACCACGTGAGCGACGCACCGGCGGGTCTCGCCGTACGGACCCAGAAGCACTACGGCTGGAGGCCGGACCATCCCGACATCCGCGACTTCCTCCTGGCGGTCGAACCGGCCAAGACCCTGCCGAAGAAGGTGAGCCTGCGGGCGCAGATGCCGCCCGTCTACGACCAGGGGCAGCTCGGCTCGTGCACTGCGAACAGCATCGGCGCGATCCTCGAGTTCAACGAGATGAAGCAGGCCGAGAGCGACGCCACGACGCCCTCGCGGTTGTTCATCTACTACAACGAGCGCGCGATGGAGGGGACGATCTCCCAGGACTCCGGCGCCGAGATCCGGGACGGGATCAAGTCGGTCGCGCAGCTGGGAGCGCCGCCGGAGACCGACTGGCCGTACGTGATCACGAAGTTCGCGGCGAAGCCGAGCGCGAAGGCGTACAAAGACGCTCTCAAGCACGAGGCGATCCGGTACGCGCGGGTGCCGCAGACGGACATGGGGCTCCAGAACGTGCTCGCCGCCGGGTATCCGATCTCGTTCGGGTTCACGGTGTACGAGTCGTTCGAGAGCGACGTAGGCCCGGACGGGATCGTCCCGATGCCCGAGCCCGACGAGAAGGTGCTCGGCGGCCACGCGGTGGTCGCAATCGGGTACAAGCAGATCCGGGGCCAGTTGTACTTCGAATGCCGCAACTCCTGGGGGCCGAAGTGGGCCGACCACGGCTACTTCTGGCTGCCGGCGAGCTACGTGACCAGCCGTAACCTCGCCCAGGACTTCTGGGCGATCGAGCAGGTCGAGTAGGGGAGGTGGGTGCAGTGGCAGCAGTGAAGACACCTCGCGCCGACGCCGTCTTCGAGGGCGGCGGCGTGAAGGGAATCGCGTTCGCCGGGGCGGTCGCGGCCGCGGAGCGCGATGCCGGCGTAAAGGAGTGGGTGAACGTCGCAGGCACCTCGGCCGGCTCGATCGTCGCGGCGCTCCTGGTCGCGGGCTACGACGCCGCCGGGCTTCAGAGGCTCCTCGCGGAGGCGAAGTACGCCCGCTTCGCCGACACCGGCGCGGGAGGGAAGTGGATAGGCGGGCTGTCGAACGCGGTTTTCCGCCAACGCGGAATGGCTCCGGGGCGCTACTTCCTCGACTGGATGGGGGAGCAACTGGCGGCGTCGCCGCTCGCGAAGGAGCTGGGCAAGAGCGAGCTCACCTTCGGCGACGTCAAACGCCGCGACCTGCCGGCCAAGGCGGACCTCGCCGACATCACGGACGAGCAGTACGAGCGCACCCTGTACCGGCTACACGTGATCGGCTCGGACATCACGACCGGCCGCATGATCATCATGCCGGACGACCTGCCCGACTACACCGACGAGGCTGGCAAGCCGTTCGACAAGGACACGTTCCCGCTCGTCGAGGCGGTGCGGATGAGCATGAGCTACCCGTTCCTCTTCACCCCGGTCGTGCTGCACCGCCAGGGCAAGCCGGTCTACGTCGTCGACGGCGGGCTGCTGTCGAACTTTCCGATCTGGCTGTTCGACGGTCCGCACCCGACGCGGCCGACGTGGGGCTTCCGGCTGCACGGGGGGACGAGTGTCGACGAGGGCTTGCCATACCGGAAGATCCCGCGCCCCTTGTGGGAGGTACCGCTGCTGAAGGCGATGTTCTCGGCGGCCACCGAGGCCTGGGATCGCGAGCAGCTGTCGCACGCCACTTCGACGCGGACGGTCTCGATCCCCACCCACCAGATCAGCACCACCGACTTCGGCCTCACGAAGGCCGACGCCGACTCGCTCTACGGGTGGGGCGTGGACGCTGCGCACGAGTTCTTCACGGCGCCCGACCAGCAGGCGTACATCAACTCGTTCGGCAAGGCGCTCGAGGCGCCGACGCCGAGCAACGACCAGCCGCCGCAACCTGCGGCCACGGAGGGCGCCGCCAGGGTCAGCTGACGATCAGGTTCGGAAAGTCGCTCGCGGTCCCCCGGAAATAGTCGGTGTCGCACTTGGTCGAGACGCCGGCGATCGTCCCGCGGTCGGAGTACTGCCAGAGCAGCCACGTGTCGCCCCACGGCTCGATGGCCTGCGGCTGCGGCACGTCCCAGTGCGCGAGCCACAGCGGGCAGCGCCGCACGCGGTCGCGCTGGCTCGAGCTGAGCTGGGGGAGGATGCACTTCCAAAAGCTCGGACCGGTGTAGACGATGGGGTAGTGCCCGCGGTCTTTGCGGTAGGCGTCGACGAACTGGAGGAGATGGCGGGCGCATTTCGGCGCCGTCTGGCCGTTCGCGGTCTCGAAGTCGTACGCGAGCGGCAGGTCGCTCTTCCTGCCCCAACCGGCCTTGCGGGCGAGCTGGATGGCCATCGCCGCCTCGGCGGCGCCGTCTCGCTGGTTGTTCTGTTGCGAGGCGACGCGCCCGAAGTAGTAGGGGAACCAGGCGAGGCCGCTGGCGCGGAGCGCAGCGACCCGGCCGGGCCCGTACCGCGTGTCGCGGACGTCGCCGTCGGCGACGCGGACGATCGCGAAGGCCTTCCCGGCGCCGTGCGACTTCGTGAAGTCGATGTCGCCCTGGACGTCGGAGACGTCGAAGCCGGGCAGCATCGTCGGCGTCGGCGTCGGCGTCGGTTTCGGCTTGGGCTTGGGCTTCGGCGTCGGTCCGGGCTTCGCCGTGCCCAACGCCAGCCACGTCGTGGCGCCGACCACGCCGTCGGCACGGAGGCGCTGGGACCGCTGGAAGGCACGGACGGCTTTGTCCGTCGCGGCGCCGAAGTCGCCGTCGACGGTCAGGTTCTCGCCGAGCGCGTTCAGTCGTCGCTGCAGGCGGTCGACGTCGGGCGCCTGTCCGACGCCGCCGGACCCTTTGCGCAGTACGGGATTTCGCCGGTCGATACCGGGGTCGGGCCGGTCGAAGCCGCCGTCGTACTCGCGGTGCCACCACTCCCACTTCGCGTCCCAGTGATGCCAGCCGAAGAGGCCGCCGTGCTTGTCGACCAGTCCCGCCATGAAGTGGTCCGCGACGTCGACGGCGTGGCCGAGCCCGTGGTTGCTGGTGCCGGGCACGGCGGCATTGCTGCCGTACAGCTCCCTGCACCGGACCTGGCCGGCGTAGTCGCGGTACGCACCGAGCGGCCCCTCGGGATAGATGTCACCGTGCGAGCCGTAGCGCTGGACCAGGAACATGCGCATCGTGTTCCACGAGGCCGCCGCCTCCCGGGCTGCGAGGAACAGCCCGAGCTTGGGGTGGTAGATCGACGCCAGCTCTCTCGGAGCCAACCGCCCGTTCTGCATCGAAAGCCCTCCTTACCGTCGCTCTCCAGCGAGTCGACCGGCCGAAGGGCCGCAGAGACGTGTCGCGAAACCGTCATCCCGGAGACCGGCGTTCTGCGCTCACCGTCCCACCGGCGCGGGGTTCTGTCAACCCTCTCGGCTCAGCGGCGGAGGATCTTGCCCGTCCTGAGGTTGAGGTGGGTGGTGTCGTGGATGTGCGTGTTGGTGCGATCGTGGAAGTCGATGGTGAGGTGATGGTCGCGGCCGGTCATGTCGACGGTCACCGTGAGGTAGCCGAACTCGACGATCGGTGGCTTGTCGAGGGTGTACTCGCCGACGGTAACGGGGGTCTGCGGGAGCCCTCCGACCGGCCGAGTTGCGGCGAAGCCGCCTGAACCGGCGACGACGTAGGGGATCTCGCGCCCGTCGACGCGTCTCGTGAAGCGCTGGTAGAGGTGGGCGTGCCCGGACAGGAGGGCGTCAGGCCAGAAACCGGCCGCCCGCGACGCGGTGTCGATGTCCCGGGCGAGTCCTTTGCTGCCGCCGTGGTTCGAGTCGATCGAGGCGGGTGGGTGATGGCAGGCGATGAGCACGGCGCGTTCGCCCGCCTTGCGCGCCGGAGCGAGCCGGGCGAGTTCGGCGCTGAGAAAGTGGAGCTGCTCGTCGCCGGCGAGTGTCGGGTAGGCGCCGTCTTGACTCGAGATGACGCCGGGGCTCTCGAGGACGTTGGTGTAGAGGCCGATGATCGAAACGAAGGGCGCCTCGAGGGTGAAGTAGACCCCCGGCTGGTTCATGGTGGAACGGACGATCGGGCCCGCATCGGGGGACGAGTCCGGCTCCTCGGCGCAGAAGTTGCGCAGGAAGGCGGTTAGCGTCGGGACACGGGGCAGGTCGGGCTCGTCGCCGAAGACCATGCCGTCGTGGTTGCCGGGGATCGCGAAGATCGGCCGGTCGTAGGCGTGGAAGGGCTCGTAGAACTGGTCGTAGTAGTACTGGCCCTCGCCGAAGTTGTAGACGACGTCCCCCAGGTGGAAGAAGAACGCGGGACCGGTGGCGCCGCCGTCCTGGACGTCCCGCGCCATCGCGTCGGCCACGCTCGCCTCGTTCTCCAGCGCCTGCCTCGCGGTCTGGAAGTTGTTCACCTTGGCGGCCCCGGTGTCGCCGACCGCGTGAAAGCTGATCTGCTGGGTCGCGGTGATCGCGTCGACGAACTCCGGATGGAGGACGTCGGCGAGATCGACTCGTGGCTGCGGCGTCCGCGGCTCGGGGACGGGCTGCAGGTCTCGCTTGTGCAGCTTGTAGTAGGCGCTCTCGTAGTAGGCGGCGCTCGTGTTGTCCACCTCGAACGAGATCTCGTCCGCTGCGGGGTGCGGGTCGGCGAACAACCTGCCACGCGCCCCCGACAGCTTCCGATACGCAGCATCCAAGACCACGGCGTCACCCTCCTCACGATCCCGATCGATTACGCGAGCCGCCGCAGCGCCAACGAGCCGACGCTAGAGCCGCAGCCGCCGTAGGTCAAGTCGTGGGCCGCTTTGACTTGCCGGGCCGCGAGTGGTTGAGTCTGCACCGAAGGGGTGCGTCGTCCGCCGTCGCGGCAGGTTGCGAGGGCGTGCCAGGAGCCACGAAGCCCGGGAGGGAGCTGTGTCTCGCTGGCCGATCACGTGGTACGACGACCTCGCCGAGAGGCTGGACCGGAAGTGGGGTTGGGACAAGCTGCCGCTGCCTGTCGCGATGCTCGTCCTCATCGGACTGCGCAACATCCTGCGCGCAAAGAACCTCTACGACACCGGTCGCGGGCCGCTCGACAAGCCGAGCATCGACGACCACCCGCGCTACCTGACCGCGCGCACGCTCGACGGCACCTTCAACAACCTCGAGGACCCGTTGATGGGCAGCCTCGGGAGCCGCTTCGGCCGCAACGTCCCGCTCGAGTACACGGTCCGGGAGAAGGACCCGCTCGAGCCGAACCCGCGCACCGTCAGCCGCGAACTGCTGACGCGCAAGGAGTTCATCCCGGCGACGACGCTCAACCTGCTCGCCGGCGCGTGGATCCAGTTCGAGGTGCACGACTGGTTCAGCCACGGTCAGAACGAGGAGCAGAATCCGTGGAAGGTCGAGCTTGCGGACGACGATCCGTGGCCGCAGCACCCGATGGAGATCCAGCGGACGCGCCGCGACCCGAGCGCCGACGCCGACGGCCCGCCCACCTTCGTCACCGCCGACACGCACTGGTGGGACGGCTCGCAGGTCTACGGCAATGAACCCACCTTCGCGCAGGCGCTGCGGACGGGCGAGAACGGCAAGCTGAAGCTCGACGACCGCGGGCTGATCCCGGAGGAGGTCGAGGCGCACGTCGACCTGGTCGGTGTCGCCGGAAACTTCTGGGTCGGACTTGCGCTCCTCCACTCGCTCTTCATGCGCGAGCACAACGCGGTCTGCGACCACCTGCACGCGACGCATCCCGAGAAGACGGACGACGAGCTCTACGACAACGCGCGCCTCGTCGTCGCGGCGCTGATGGCGAAGATCCACACCGTCGACTGGACGCCGGCGATCATCGCGCACCCGACCACCGTGAAGGCCCTCCACGCCAACTGGTGGGGCGTGGAAGGGCAGACGCTCGACAAGCGGCTCGGCCGGATCACGGGGAACGAGGTGATCCGCGGCATCCCCGGGACGAAGACGGACCTGCACGGTGTCCCGTACCAGCTGACCGAGGAGTTCGTCGCCGTCTACCGGATGCACCCGCTGATCCCCGACGACTTCGACTTCCGCGCTCTGGCGGACGACAAGCCGCTCCGGCAGCTCACGCTGCCGGACCTCGAGGTGCTCCAGGTGCGTCAGCGGCTGACCGAGATGTCGATGAGCGACGTCTTCTACTCGTTCGGGACCATGCACCCGGGTGCGCTGACCCTCCACAACTTCCCGCGCTACCTCCAGGACTTCCACCGCGCGGACGGCGAGCGCATCGACCTCGCCTCGATCGACGTCCTGCGCGTACGCGAGCGCGGCGTGCCCCGCTACAACGAGTTCCGCCGGCTTCTCCACCTCGAGGCGTACGACACGTTCGAGGAGATGACGGACACGCCGGAGCATGCCGAGGACCTGCGCCGGATCTACAAGGACCCGGAGGACGTCGATGCGATGATCGGGATGTATGCGGAGCCGAAACCGAAGGGGTTCGGCTTCAGCGACACCGCCTTCCGGATCTTCATCCTCATGGCGTCACGGCGGCTCGAGTCCGACCGCTTCTTCACGAACGACTTTCGGCCCGAGGTGTACACGCAGGAGGGGATCGACTGGGTCGAGAACACCACGATGCGGTCGCTGCTCCTGCGGCACTTCCCCGAGCTCGAGCCGGCGCTCGAGGGTGTTGCGAACCCGTTCGCGCCCTGGAGGCGCACGAGCGCCGCGACATGACCGAGATCGCGCCCGGCATCCATAGCCTCGGCCACGGGAAGGGCGGGCACGTCCATGCGTTCCTGATCGACGACGGTGGCGAGCTCTCGCTCGTCGACACACTCTTCGAGAGCGACGGGCGGCTCGTCCTCGAGGCGATCCGGAAGCTGGGGAAACGCCCGGAGGACGTGAAGCGGATTGCGATCACGCACGGGCACCGCTCGCACCTCGGCGGGATGGCGGCGCTCGTGCGGGCGAGCGGCGCCCGGCTCTACGCACACGA